>CAWBON010000007.1:0-31408 GCA_963790445.1 uncultured Alphaproteobacteria bacterium
AGTGCCAACTTTGATGATAAGGTCGACCCTGACCAGCTAGGCGCGCGGCTGGCGGTTTGCCGCGTCCGTCGAAGGTGGCGGAGAAGCTTCGCGAGCCGCATGGCGTCCAGCACACGGTCGGGCGGCACGCCGCCTTTCCGAGCCATCTCGCCCCAATGCATGCGCTCGAGCTCCCGAATATAATGGCATCCGGATTGATGCTGATGATATCCGCGGATCAAGTTCTCTCACCATAGGACGATCTGGCTTTCCGTCATCGAGTAGCCCAATGAAAAACATACCCGATGCGACTGCCAAGAAATCGAATAAATCTCCAACTCCACTGCTAACCGGGAAAACGAAACCGAGGCCAATGAAGAGCGTTGTCACACATATGACGCCCATTAGCGCAATCAGCGGAGCCCCGGACATGAAAGATTTCATTTTCTGGATGTCCTCTTCGCCAAACGGACTGCCGCGCGAAAGCATCGAGATCAGGACACTGGTGTTTCACGAGGTGTGATATTTGCCGCGAACGCACCGTCATCCCCGCGAAGGCGGGGACCCAGGCGATCGGCACTGGACTTGCGACCCTGGGTTCCCGCTCGCGCGGGGCGACGATGAGGTATCGCATCTCATCTCAATCGAACAAGCTGGCCAGGCGCTGCTTGATGCTGTCCGCGACGTAGAGTGCGAGCGCCTGGATTGTTCGCGACGGGTTCACGCCGGCGGACGTGACGAAGATGCTGCCATCGACGATGAATAGGTTCTTCACGTCGTGGCTGCGGCCCCATTCGTTCACCACGGAGCGCGCCGGGTCGGTGCCCATGCGCGCGGTGCCCATCAGATGCCAGCCGCCATCGGCCAGCGGCGCCTCGTGCCAGATGTCGTGCGCGCCGGCAGGCCGGAGAATCTCGCTGGCGCGCGCCACCGCGTGATCCAGCATGCGGCGGCTGTTGTCGCTGAGCGTGTAGGTGATCTTCGGCGGCGGAATGCCGTTGGAGTCCTTCAGCACCGGATCGAGCGCGACGGCGTTGTGTTCTTCCGGCAGGTCCTCGCAGATCGCCACCATGACGGTGCGGTAACGAAACAATTCTCGGTAGGCGTTGTGGTGGTCGGCGCCCCAAGGCAGGCGGCCGATCTGTATGCCGTGCACGGCGGCCATCACCTGGTTCTGGCCGCAAGAGAACTCGAACGTGTAGCCGCGCACGAAATCTCGGGACGGATCAAGTTCGTGGAACTCCTGGCTCCAAATGCAATTGCCGGGGCCAGGGGTTCTACTGATGAGTGGGTCGGAGCGAGACGTGCGTTTCTGGTGCGTCAGGCCGTGGAGGGCCGTGTGGTCCAGCGCGAGGCATCGTAACGCCTTGGGATCAGCGTTCGTCAGTTCAAACGACTGGTGCGCGCCTGGAGATCTGACGGTGATGCGAGTCTTGTCTCGCGCCAGCGCGGCCGACCGTCGCAGCGGCGCATGAATGAAGCGCTGCGGACCCGGATCGGTGGCTTGCTGAAGGAGAAGTATGCGGACTTCGGCGCGATTCTGGCTTCGGAGAAGTTGTTGCAGCTGGACGGAATCAAGGTGTTGGTTGAGATGGTACTTCGGATGCAGATTGGCCTCGCCTCTGGCGGCCGAAGACGCGACGAGCGCGGCGGGTGTTTCAGTTGCGCGAACGCCGGCCCCGGTTCGGCGAACTCATCCAGATCGACGGCAGCCCGCACGACTGGTTTGAACGCCGCGCGCCGCGTTGCGCGCTGATCGTCTTCATCGACGACGCGACGAGCCGGTTGACCGCGTTGCGTTTCGCACTGGTGGAGTCGGGTTAGGCATATCTGGACACATGCGCGATCAGGTTCTGACCCACGGCCGCCCGCTGGCCTTCTACTCGGACCGTCATGGCATCTTCGGGGTCAACGCCAAGGACGTGGAAAGCGGTGACGGCAAGACGAAATTCGACCAGTCGTGGAACGTTTGTACATCGCGCTGATCAATGCGTTGACGCCCAGGCCAAGAGGCAAGTGGAGCGGGCGAACCAGACCTTGCAGGACCGGCTGATCAAAGAGATGCGATTACGCGACATCAGTTCGATGGAAGCGGCGCAGGCATTTTTTCCATCATTCATGCTGAGGTGGAACGAGAAGTTCGCCGTTGATCCGAGCGACAAGGTCCCGGCGCATCGGCCGTGGACAAGGACGAACGACGAACTGGACCTGCTGTTGGCGCGACGGGAGGATCGAATTCTGTCGAAAGCGCTGACGTTCAGCTACTGCGGCACGAAATACTGTGTGAAGACCGCCGGGCCGAGCACCGCGATGCGGGGCGCGTAGGTGTCGGTGCATCTCTTCACCGATGGCCGGCTGCACGTGACGTACAAAGAGCGGGTTCTGGCTTTGGCTGCATACGGGACTTACCCGGTTCCGGCCTCGGCCGTGGATGAGAAAACGCTGGACGCGCGGGTTGACGCCATCGTCCCGGCCGCCCGCACCGCCGATGCTGGCTGCCAGCGATGTCGTGCGGGTCTGTCAGGGTTTAAGTTCAGGCCGAGTGCGCCTTCTGTTCGATCAAGATTGTCGATCTCGAGATCCGGCCGATCCATTACCGTTTGTCCGGCCGCGTCCGTGCTCACGAGCTGCTGTGCATGCTCGCCTACTATCTCGAATGGCACATGCGCCAGGCGCTCGCTCCGATCTTGTTCGACAACCACCAACGCCCGAGGCGGCCGCCGCGCGAACCTCGATCGTCGCTCCCGTGCAGGCTCCAAAGCCGCGCGTCGCATGACCGCCACAGTGCCGATGATGGCCTGCCGGTTCACGGCTTCCAATCCCTGCTCGCGGAACTCGCCACCTTTACCCGCAACACCATCGCCATGTCGGCGTGCTCCGCACGACACCTTTCTGCTTTACCCGCAACGCACTCCAACACAGATTCGCGCCTTCGAAAGCCTCTCCGTGCAGCCCCGGCTGTAGGCAGTAAATCACCGCCATTGACGCATTATCCAGGATCAAGCCTCTTTGTCGCGGGGAATGGGTAGCTTCGGGCTAGATTCTATCGATTGTCTGGAATGACAACTTTTTCGCCAGCCTGGGCGAACGGTTGCGTTTTCAGCCGATTTTATTCGTGCACCGGGTCAAGCATTCCAGTACGGTAGCGTGTTTTGGTAGTGATGGGGGAGCATGAAGATATCCATTCTTGGG
Organism: uncultured Alphaproteobacteria bacterium; assembly: GCA_963790445.1. Classification (GTDB taxonomy): domain Bacteria; phylum Pseudomonadota; class Alphaproteobacteria; order Acetobacterales; family Acetobacteraceae; genus JAMXLO01. The sequence goes on from CAWBON010000007.1 coordinate 3,172, forward strand.
AGCGCCGGGTTTCTAGGGCGTAAGATCGCGGCCAACCTCGCGAAAAATGGTACAATGGGAAATAAGCCGGTCACGGGTTTGACTCTGTTCGACCTAGACGAACCACCGAAGCTGAGGGCCGCATTCCCCGTTACTGCCGTGGCGGGCGATCTGGTCAACCTGCCGGTAGCGGCGATTCCACCCGACACCGACGTCATTTTCCACCTGGCTGCGGTGGTATCGGCCCAGGCCGAGGCAGATTATGACCTCGGACGGCAGGTGAATTTGCGCGGAACCGACGCCGTGATCGACGGCTGCAGGCGCTTGGTCGGCGCCGGCCGCGAGCCGCCCCGTGTCGTGTTCACCTCGTCGGTGGCGAGCTTTAGCGGCGGCCAGGACGCGCATCTGTCGGACGATTCTCGCCAGATACCGGCGAATACCTATGGCGCACAGAAGGCGGCGGCTGAACTGATCCTGGCAGATGCCTCGCGCCGCGGCTTCCTTGACCTAGTGGCTATTCGGCTGCCAACAGTCATAGTCCGCCCTGGTCGGCCCAATCGCGCAGCCAGTTCTTTCCTGTCGGCGATCATCCGCGAGCCGCTGCTCGGTTTACCCGCCGAGTTGCCGATGGCCGATGCCTTTACAGCCTGGCTATGCAGTCCGCGTCGCGCGGTAGACTGGCTGCAACATGCAGGCGCGATGGACACGTCGTTCATGGGCCTCGATCGCAGCGTCAACCCGCCGGGCATCAGCACCACGATGGCCCATCTGCTGCAAGCACTGGAAGAGGTAAAGCCCGGTGCATCGGCTTTGGTGCAACGCACGGAGAACAAGGACATTGCCAATATCGTCCGGCTATGGCCCGCAGCTTTCAAAACGATGCGTGCGCGCACCCTAGGTTTCGCGACGCATGAGCCGCTGATCGAGGTGGTCCAGGCATTCGTAGAGGATGATCTGGCCGCCACCCGTGCGGAGCGGGGGATGTTATGATTTGAAATAGGACCGCAGCGCGGGCTGTTCTTTCATCTCACAATCGATTAATTTACCACACTCAATCGCAAATCGGCCTCGCGCCGGTTGATCCTGCGGCGCACAAGTTCCAAAAGGGCGATCGCATGTTGCTGGCCCGCTGGACGTCGCTCATGTCCACACTACCTAGCGACTCAACCCTCGTGGGCGCTCCGGCAGTCCCGCACGCTGGGCGATCTGCGCCCGGACGCCCACATCGCCCCCGCCGCGCTTTTGGCGACGCAGTCATGCATGCGCCGCAGACGTTGCGGGCACTGGTCCGCACTGACGAGATCTGGTTGGTCGTGCTGTCCGCGATCGTCGGCTGCGGGGCCGGTGTTGCAGTTTGGATGATGACCGAGACGACCCAATTGGTCCACCAACTGCTTTTCGGCATCTCCGCCGGCGAGCGGCTCAGTGCAATGGTGGAACTCGACCCGATCAGCACTGTGGTAGTTCCAACGCTGGGTGGACTGGTACTTGGTTTGGTCGGCTTGGCGGTGGTGTATTTCCGGCCGCGCCGCGCTGTTGATCCAATTGAGGCTAATGCGCTCTACGGCGGGCGCATGTCGTTCAACGATAGCCTGATCGTCGTTATCCAGACCATCATGTCAAACGGGGCGGGCGCCTCGATCGGATTGGAAGCCGGCTATACCCAGATAGGCGCTGCGCTGGCTTCCCGCTTCGGCCGCATGTTCCGTGTCCGGCGGAGCGACCTGCGGCTGATGGTGGGCTGCGGCGCGGCGGCGGCCATCGCCGGCGCATTCAATGCGCCGCTGACGGGTGCCTTCTATGCCTTCGAACTGGTGATCGGCACCTATTCACTTGGCACATTCGCCCCGGTTGCGGTTGCCTCCATCGTCGCGGTGTCCGTGGTGAATGCTTTCGGTGGCGCACCGTTCGACCTTGTGCTACAGGTGCCCACGCGCGTTGATGCACTCGACTACATTCCGATTCTCGCCCTCGGCATGGTCTGTGCCCTCGTCGGCATCGCCATCATGCGCGGTGTAACGTTGACGGAGGACCTGTTCCGCAAGAGTGGCGTCCCGGTCTGGTTGCGCCCGATGTGTGGTGGCCTTGCCGTGGGCACTTTGGCGTTGGCAACACCGGCGGTACTGTCCTCCGGACATGGTGCGCTGGGCATCGTCATCGAGGCGCCCTATAGTCTGACACATGTGGCGCTACTGGTGGTGCTGAAGTCGATCGCGTCGGCGATCTCGATTGGCTCCGGCTTCCGCGGTGGTCTATTCTTCGCCTCCTTGTTCCTCGGCGCATTGCTCGGCAAGCTGTTCGCTGGATCGCTCGCCGCGGTCAGGCACAGCCCATGCTGTGTCCCCGGTTGTCTGCGCACTGGTCGGCATGAGCGGCCTCGCAGTAGCAATCATCGGCGGGCCGTTGACTATGGGCTTCCTGGCGCTGGAGGCCACCGGTAGCCTGCCACTCACCGTCGCCGTGCTGGCCGCCTGCGTGGTTTCGTCGCTGACCGTGCGCCGGACATTCGGGTACTCGTTTGCTACCTGGCGCTTCCATCTGCGTGGTGAGGCAATCCGCAGTGCTGTCGACATCGGCTGGATGCGCAATCTGACGGTCGGTCGCATGATGCGGCGCGAGATGCGCACGGTACGCGCTGACACGCCGATCGCGGCGTTCAAGCGCGACTTCCCGCTGGGCGCCCATCAGCGCGCTGTGGTATTGGAGGAGGATGATCGCTACGCCGGCATTGTTCTGCCGGCTGAAGTGCATGCGGATGCCGATGAGAACCATCGGGTGCGGGACCTTCTTCATTACACCGACACGGTGCTGCTGCCGCAAATGACCATCAAGGAGGCAGTGGCGATGTTCGAGAACGCCGAAAGCGATGCATTGGCCGTGGTCGATAGTGCAGAGGCCAGACAGGTGATCGGACTGTTGACGGAGCAATACGCGCTGCGCCGGTATAGTGAAGAATTGGACCGGCGCCGGCGGGAATTGTCTGGAGAATAGAGCCAGGCTCCAATTCGCTGGTGTCCTCTATTGGCACGATGACGAAACCGATTTCGGGTTAGTCCTACTGCGTCACTCAATCTGCTTGACCGCGTTCTGAGGTCTGTGTCCGCAACAAGGACATCGGGGCAATGCGTGCGCCAAAGTCCGTGCGAGGCAGATGCGCAACGTTGCGATTGAGTTCGGGCTGTGGCGTTGCGAACGCAGTGCAGATCCTCTGGGTCGATAAGCATCGGGAAGGGGCGAGGCCGTGCGACCAAGCCCGCATTTCTCAAACTATGTCGGTGCATTGGGGCTCTGAATTCGGCGAAAGTTCTTCTGCGACAAAGCCTTTTGTCGAAGCAGAGGAGTTCCCCAATGCCGACAGAGTGTAACCCGGAATTGTTTGAATTTGCACCTGTTGAAGGACGCCGGGTTGTGGCGGCGTTCGATGGCGGGGCAATCACCTCGGACGCCGGAGCGCTGCTGCTGGGTCAGGCAGATCGAGCGATCCGTCTGACCGAGCGATTTTCGAGGTGCTTCACCGACACGCGTGCGGCGGAACTGGTGGAACACAGCGTCGGCACGATGCTGACGCAGCGGGTGATCGGTATTGCACTCGGCTACGAAGACCTGATCGACCACGACGAACTGCGGCACGATCCGATACTGGCGGTGCTGGCCGGCAAACTGGCGGCGCACCGGTCGGACTGCGCACCGCTGGCGGGGAAGTCGACGCTGAACCGGCTGGAGCTGAGCCGCCCCGAGCCGACGCGCTATCACAAGGTGAGCCACAACGCAGCGGCGATCGAGACGCTGTTCGTCGATCTGTTCCTGGCGGCACATCGGCGTGCGCCGGAGCAGATCATCCTGGACCTGGATGCCACGGACGACCCACTGCACGGCCAGCAGGAAGGGCGGTTCTTCCATGGCTATTATGACTGTTACTGCTACCTGCCGCTTCTGTAACGGGCCCTCCTGTGTCAATCCCTTTCGAGTGTGATCCTGTCGCCGGTGTCTTGCTTCTGTCCGGGGTCGGCGCGCGGCCGCCACCTGATGGGGTCTGATGAGGATCGGTCGACCAAGCTCTAAAACGCGCAGTCCTCTTGCGAGCTGCTCCGGCAGGTGCGGCCTGACCTGATCCATCGTCCCGGCGACGGGACCTGCTCCGGGCGTTTGGTGCGTGTCCGCCCGAACTCGTGATCTTTCTCCTTGTCTATGCTCTGGCGGCCGCCCTGGCAGCGACGAACTCGGTTCCGTCGACCAGCATCCGGTGCAAGACCACGGCGAGCTTCCGGGCGAGCGCCACCTTTGCCTTGCGCATGCCGGCACGCTTGGCCACCCGCATCGCCCAGCTCTTCAGCGATGAACCTTTGACCGGCCTGGTCAGAATGACGTTGGCTGCCTCGTAAAGCACAGTGCGCACGCTTGCATCTCCGATCTTGGAGATCCGGCCGGTGACGTCCGTCTCTCCTGACTGATATTTCCTTGGCGTCAGTCCGAAATGTGCGCCCGCGGCTTTCGAGCTTTTGAACCGTGCGGGGTCGTCGATCGCGGCGACATAGGTCAGCGCAACAAGCACGCCCACCCCCGGCGTCGACATCAGCAGCCGTGCCCGAGTGTCCTGGCGAGCAAGCGACACCAGGCGCTTCTGCAACCTGCCCAGTTGCTCGGCGAGTACCGCACGAGCCGACAGCAGGGCGTCGGCCACCGCGAGCAGCGTGACATGCCCATCGGTCAGCTCACGGACACGGGCTTCGAAGCTGCGCGGTGTGGTCTGCCCCACCTTCAACCCGAAGCCCCGCAGGATGCCCCGAAGGCTCATCTCCAGATCATGGCGCTTGCTCTGCACCAGCTTGCGGGCCGTCAGTATCGCACGGAGTTCCTGGGCCGGCAGCGATTTGCAATGCACAGACCGGAACCAACCCAGCCGCATCAGTTGCGCAATACCCCGCGCATCAGTGCGATCCGTCTTCACCGGCATCGCCTTGAACGCATCACGTACGTGCCGTGTTTCCAGCAGCTCAACCGGAAGCCCCGCCTCCCGCATGCCCGCATACAACCATTGCGACAGAGGGCCTGCCTCCAGGCCGATCCGTGTCGGGGTGACCTGCAACATACGGAACCAAGCAATCAAGGCCTCAGGCTCACTCGCGACCTTCACCTCGCGCACAATCCGTCCATTCGCATCTACGACACAAATGCTCGCGCTTTCCAGCGACACATCGATCCCCGCATACTGCTCCATGGTCGTCCCTCGATGATGTTCGGAGCAGGGACATCCTGACTCCGCCAGTGACACCATCACTCTGAGGGACGGCCACTCAAACCAGCTAACCTGGCGCCGGCCCGTTACCCCATCTCTACATCTTCTGCGGCCGTCACCTGCTGGCGGCGAAGCTGCGCCGGTCGAACATCGACGGTGCTGCCGGAGCGGTCGAGGAAGTGGCCCGCATTGTCGCGCAGATCCGCCGGCGCTGGCCACGGGTGCGCATTCTGCTGCGCGGTGATTCCGGCTTTGCCCGCGAGGCGCTGATGGCATGGTGCGAGGCGAACCGTGTCGACTTCCTGTTCGGCCTGGCGCGCAACGAGCGCCTGGAGGAGGCGATCAAGTCCGAACTGATGACCGCGGCGCTGGAGAGCCTCCGGACCGGCAGGCCGGCGCGGTGCTTCAAGGACTTCACCTGGTCGACGCTGGACAGTTGGAGCTGCCGCCGTCGTGTCGTCGGCAAGGCCGAGGTGACCCGAGGCGAGGCCAATCCGCGGTTTGTCGTCACCTCGCTGAAGCCAGCCGAGGTCGGTGCCCGGTCTCTCTACGAGACGGTCTACTGCGCCCGCGGCGAGATGGAGAACTATTTCTCCTCGGCACGCAGCACGATGTCCTGCACCACGAAACTCTCCTAGCCTTTGAAGCGTGAGCCTGGCGGCACCTGCGCTTTGATCACCCGATCCTCGATGGCGACGCGGGACACGATCTTCCCGCGCCGCCGATGTTGGCCCCGCTTGTCGGACCGCTTCGGCTCACTCGCGTCTTCCATGCCGTTTGGCTTGATCCGCGGGCGGCCGTTCAGGCCCTTACGTCGCGCGTTCTCTTCCCGCAGCTCTGCGATCAAACGCTTCTGGTCAGCGACCTTGCCCAGCAACTGCACCACCTGTGCCTTCAGCGCTTCGAGCGACAGGCCTTCAATGTCAGTCGGGGTGCTCACAGTCAGGTTGAATCGACCACACCCGCGTCGGCGCAAGCAAAATCTCAAACAATGCCCGGGGTTTTGCTCCTGTTACGTGATAGCCCTCGAAGCCGTTGTTGGGAATGCCGTGGGTGGACGGCAGATCGGCCGCGGTGATGGCGATTCGCAACACATTCTGGCCCTGCGCGGCCGCCGCCAAGGTTGGAACCGAGGCGGCACCCGCCGCGGTGGGCAGCAGGTTGCGTCTGGACAACATGTACGTGGACCTCCGCTATGCCATGCTGATCTGGGTGAAGTCCTGGTACCAGCTCTGTGCCGGATGGAACCCCTTCACCGACTTCGACATCGCGCGCGGATTGAGGTCGTGCACGATGAACAGCCACGGCGCCTCATCCACCACGATCGCGTGCGCTCTGCGTCAGCAGCGTCATCTGCTCGGCTGGATTGAATGTTGCCTGCGCCTTCTTCAGCAGATCGGTGCACTCCTGGTTGCTCCAATGGCCCCAGTTGTAGTTGATCGGCGAGAAGCTATCGATCGCGTAGTAGCGGAACATCGACGAGGGATCGGTGAAGCTGAGGCTGATGTTGATCCCGTCGTCGCCGTGCGACTGCGGCGCGGTGGGCGAATTGCGGATCGCCACCAGCATGGTGCCCCATTCCACCACGTCGAAATCGATATCCATGCCGACGGCCTTGAAGTTCTGCTGCATGAATTCGTTCATCGGGATCGGCACCATCTGACCGGAACCCGACGTGGAGATCATGATCTTCGCCTTCATCGGCTTGTCGGGCCCGTAGCCCGCGTCCTTCAGCAGCGCCTTGGCGCGTTCCGGATCATAGGTGTAGCGGTTCTTCGGCGTGCCGAAATACGGGCTGTCGGGCGGGTACAGCCCCATTGCGGGCTTCGCCGTGCCGTTCAGCATCTTGCACATGCCTTCGCGATCGACCGCGTAGTTGATCGCCTGACGCACCCGCACGTCCTTGAACGGCGAATTGTCCAGGCAGCTCAGGCAATAGGGATAGGTATGCGGATACGGCCACAGGCTGATCTGCAGGCCCGCCTGTTTCAGCGACGGGATCGCGTCCGGCGGCGGCACCTCGATCCAGTCCACCTGGCCCGATCGCAGCGCGGCAACGCGCGTGGTGGCTTCCGGCATCGGATACACCACCATCTTCTCCAGCTTGGGAACGCGTGCCTTGTCCCAGTATTCCTCGTTGCGCGACATCTCGGCGTATTGCCCGAGCACGACCTTGGTGATCTTGAACGGTCCGGTGCCCGACGGCTCCTTGGCGAACGCGGCCCAGGTTTTGCCGACCTTCTCCCACTGTGTTGGGCTGGCGATCAGCATGCGGGTCAGCAGATAGGGCAGGAAGCTGAACGGGTATTGCGTCGTGAGGACGATGGTCTTGTCATCGGCCTTTTCGAATTTGTCGATCATCGAGACGGTGGCGCGCACGATCGGTGCGGCCGGCGCATCATATTGCGGCGACTTGTCGTCGTAGATACGCCGGAAATTCCAGATCACCGCATCGGCGTCGAACTCCGAACCATCGTGGAATTTCACGCCCTGGCGGACCTCGCAAACCCAGCGCAGTGGATTGGTCTCGTCGGCGTGCCACGCGGTGAACAGCCCCGGCGTGATATCGGCCAGCTTGTCGGTATGGGTGAAATCCCAGTTCACGATGGAGTCGTAAGCGGGATAGCCGAGGAAGCGGAACCCTTCGCCACCGTTGTTGGGAATGCCGTGGGTGGTGGGAAGATCCGCCGCGGTCATGCCGACGCGAAGGATCTGCGCCGTGGCGGCGGTTGCCGGAAGTCCCGGAATTACCGCGGCGCCTGCCGCGGCAGTCATGAAGCCACGCCTGGTGAACATGGTGCCATCCATTGTTTGCATGTGGGTCGTCGAAGCAGCGAATTGCGTGGGCTGCTATGCCATTGCTGCCTCCGGCATCACTGGGGCGCCGGCGCGCTCGATCATGCCGACCATCGTATCGGTATCGATCACGTCGCAGAACGCATGCGCCATCGCCGACAACGTCGCGTTGTGCTCGTCGTCGTTGAACGTCGCGTTGCCGTCGGCGATGAAGAACACCTTGTAATTCAGCATCATCGCATCGCGCGCGGTGGACTCGCAGCAGACCTGCGTCGCCGTGCCGGTGATGATCAGCGTATCGATGCCGCGCTGCTGCAGGATCGCGTGCAGGTCGGACGAGCCAGGCGCGAAGGCGCCGAAGCGGCGCTTCCGCACCTGGAGGTCTTGCGCCAGCACATCGAGTCCGGGCCAGATCGCATGGCCGAAGGCGCCGGGCGTGAACGCCTCGATCATGCGCTGCCGGCGTTGCGCGGCTGCAGAAATGCTCGAAGAACGTCGACCATGTCGCGACGGCGACATCGTCGAAGGTGTTCTGGATATACACCACCAAGCCCCCGGCGTGGCGAACCGCGGCGCTGATACGGTTGACGTTCGGCACGATGTCGCGCGCCGTGGCGATTTCAGCGACCTGGCCGGGCGCCATGAAGCCATTCTGTAGATCGACGACGATATGGGCGGTCTGTGGTGTGATTAGGCTGTCGAAGACGCGCAACCGTCCGCGTCGCTCGGTGGCACGGCGGACCACGTCGGGATGGATTGCTGGGTTGTGCATGATCGCCCTCGCCTGCTCGGAAGTTAATCATGGTGCGATCGCACCATTTGAACCATATGTCGATCAAAAATGCAAATGACTATAATTTAAGCCCTGAATTGGATGGACATGGCCGCAGAATGCGATAAATGATGCGCATAAATGTTGCGTCGCAGCATAACGACGCCTCTTACGAGGAGCCCGAGTCGCTATGCTCGTCTTCGCCGCCCGACGCATTCTCCAGGCCATCCCGATCCTGTTCGGCGTCTCGCTCGTCGTGTTCGGGCTGGTCCACATCGTCCCCGGCAACCCGATCGACATGCTGATGCCGCCGGAAGCCTCGCCCGCCGTCATCGCCCAGATGAAGGCCGCCTTCGGCTTCGACAAACCACTCTATGTGCAATACCTGCTGTGGCTCGGCCGAGCGCTGCACGGCGACTTCGGCCTCTCGGTGTTCAATGCGACACCGGTGTGGGGGCAACTCGTCACCGCACTCGGCAATACGTTCGTTCTCGCCATCTTCGCTGCCGTACTTGGCTTTTCACTCGGCATGGTCTGCGGCCTGGTCGCTGCGATGTACCACGGTCGCTGGCCGGACAAGCTGTTCTCCGCCATCGCCACCACCGGCGTCAGCCTGCCGCATTACTGGTGCGCCATCGTCCTCGTCCTGGCCTGCGCGGTGCTGCATGACTGGCTGCCCGCGCAGGGCATGGGCGATGATTCCCTGCCGCTGTACGATCGGCTGCAATATCTGGTGCTGCCCGTCATCACGCTGTCGTTGATCCCGATGGGCGTCATCGGCCGTCTGGTGCGCGCCACCGTGCTGGAAATCCTCGGCCAGGAATTCGTCGGCGCGTTGACCGCCAAAGGCCTGACGCGCTGGCCGGTGATCCGCCACATCTGCAAGAACGCCGCGCCGCCGGTGCTCGCGCTGATGGGCCTCCAATTCGGCTACCTGCTCGGCGGATCGATCCTGGTGGAGACGGTGTTCAACTGGCCGGGCTCTGGCAATCTGCTCAACCTCGCGATTTTCCGCCGCGACATTCCGGTGCTGCAGGCGACCATCCTGGTGCTCGCCGCCTTCTTCGTCGTGCTCAATCTGCTGGTCGATATCGCCCAGGCGGCGATCGATCCGCGCATCCGGCGCTGAACGGGAGCCAACCATGTCCCAGGCAACAGTCGATTTCGTCAGACACGAGCTGCCGACTTCCGCCGACGTGCTGTCCGTGGCGCCGGCACCAGGCTACTGGAAGTCTGTCGCGCAGCGTCTGGCGCGCGATCCGCGTCACCATCGCGGTTACGCTGGTGCTGCTCGGCATCATCTTCATCTCGCTTGGCGCACCATTGGTGACCGGCGGCACTGATCCGTACGCCGGCAACGTGCTGGCGCGGCTGAAGCCGATCGGCACGCCAGGTCACTGGCTGGGCACCGACGAAACCGGCCGCGATCTGTGGACGCGGCTGTGTTACGGCGGCCGCCTGTCGCTGCTTGCCGGCGTCCTGCCGGTGACGATCTCGCTGTTGATTGGCGGCTTTCTCGGCATCCTGGCGGGCTATGCCGGCGGCATCGTCGGCACGCTGATCATGCGCACGATGGACGTGTTCTACGCGTTCCCCTCCATCCTGCTCGCCATCGCGATCTGCGGATTGCTGGGCAACGGGCTGTCGAATTCAGTGATCGCGCTATCGGTGGTGTTCATTCCGCCGATGGTGCGCATATCGGAAACCGTGACCACGCAGGCGCGGCAACTGGATTTCGTCGAGGCGGCGCGCGCCTCGGGCACCACGACATTGCAGATCATCCGTTATCACGTGCTGGCCAACGTGCTGGGGCCGATCATGGTTTACGCCACCAGCCTGATCAGCGTCTCCATCATCCTGTCCGCCGGCCTGAGCTTTCTGGGTCTCGGTGTCACGCCGCCGCAAGCCGAATGGGGCCTGATGCTGAACTCGCTGCGCCAGGCGATCTATGTGCAACCCTACGTCGCGGCGCTGCCGGGTGCGATGATCTTCATCACCTCGATGTGCTTCAACCTGATGAGCGACGGGTTTCGCAGCGCAATGGATGTGAGGCTGAACAAGTGACGTTCGCAACCACCGAATTTTACCCGCGCCACTCACGCGATGGGATAGCCGCCAAATTTCTGCCCTACCTTTTGCGGGAGCGGGCAGGGGGAGGGGTTCCCATCGCCCAGGCCGGCGGATATCCGGCCCCCTCCGCCTTCCTCCCCTGCACGGTCAGGGGAGACGTGCCATGACGGTTGATCCTCGCGACCGCGGTGGTCCCGCTCAGCCACTTCTGATGGTGGAGGACTGCGCAAGCATTTCCCCGTCCGCGGCGGTTTGCTGAACCGCCGGGTCGCCACGGTGCAGGCGGTGGACGACGTATCGTTTTCGGTCCGCAAGGGCGAAACCCTTGGCATCGTCGGCGAATCCGGCTGCGGCAAATCCACCACCGCGCGCCTGCTGATGCGGCTGATCGAACCGGATGCCGGCGACGTCGTGTTCGACGGCGATCCGGTGGCCGACCGGCACGGCATCACCGTGAATGCGATGCGCCGGCAGATGCAGATGGTGTTCCAGGACAGCTATTCGTCGCTAAACCCGCGCATGACCATGGCGGAAAGCATCGCCTACGCGCCGCGGATGCATGGCCTGGCCGGTAAGGAAGCGAATGAGCGCGCGGAAGGACTGTTGGCGCAGGTCGGACTCAACCCGAGGCAATATGCGCGGCGCTATCCGCATGAATTGTCCGGCGGTCAACGCCAGCGAGTGAACATCGCCCGCGCGCTTGCGCTGGAGCCGCGGATGGTCATTCTCGATGAGGCGGTTTCGGCGCTCGACAAGTCGATCGAGGCGCAGGTGCTCAATCTGCTGACCGAGCTGAAGGAACGCTTCAACCTCACCTATCTGTTCATCAGCCACGACCTGAACGTCGTCGAGTATGTCAGCGATCGCGTGCTGGTGATGTATCTCGGCCGCGTGGTCGAAACCGGCCCGGTCGAGGAAATCTATAAGCGGCCCCGGCATCCCTACACGCGCGCGCTGTTCGCCTCCAAGCCGACGCTCGATCCGGATCGCCGCACCACGGAAATGCCGCTGACCGGCGATCCGCCCAACCCGATCAACCCGCCGTCCGGCTGCCGTTTCCGAACCCGTTGCGCGTTCGCCCAGGCGATCTGCGCCGAGATTGCGCCGACGCTTGCCGCACCGCTGACTGATGCGGCCAGTGGGTCGGCGGACCACCTCGTCGCCTGCCATCTGGCGGCCGCGCAGTCGGGACGCATGGTGCACCATGCCTGACATCATGCCGCCCGAACCGCCGGTATTGCGCGTCGAAGATCTCACGGTGCGGTTTCGCCGCCGCGGCATCGACGTGGCCGCGGTGAATGGCGTGTCGTTCGCATTGGCGCGCGGCGAAACGTTGACAATCCTCGGTGAATCGGGCTCCGGCAAGAGCGTCAGCCTGAAGGCGCTGATGGGGCTGCTGCCCGCCTATGCAGAAACCGAGGGTCGCATCTGGCTGGACGGCAAGGACATCCTGGATATGCCGCCGGCGGAACTCGCGAAGTTGCGCGGCGGCGAGATATCCATGATCTTCCAGGAGCCGATGGCGGCGCTCGATCCCGTCTATACGATCGGCGAGCAGATCGCCGAGACCATCGTCCAGCACGAAGGCGTTGGCAGAGCGCGCGGCGATGCACCGCGCATTGGACCTGCTCGATCATGTGAAGATCCCCTCGGCCGCCCGGCGGCTGAAGAACTACCCGCACGAACTGTCCGGCGGCATGCGTCAGCGAGCGATGATCGCGCTGGCGTTGGCCTGTTCGCCGACCGTGCTGCTGGCCGACGAACCGACCACCGCGCTGGACGTATCAGTGCAGATCCAGATCCTGATGCTGCTGCGTCAATTGCAGCAGGAACTCGGCATGGCGATCGTGTTCGTCACCCACGATGTCGGCGCGGCGGCGGAAATCTCCGATCGCATCGCAGTGATGTATGCCGGCCGCTTTGTCGAAACCGCCACCGCGCGTGAGATCATGCGTACGCCGCGCCATCCCTACACAGAGGGACTGCTCGCTTCGACCGTGCATGGCGGATTGCGCGGCAGGATGCTCGAAACCATTCCCGGCGCACCGCCGAATCTGGCGCAGATTCCGCCAGGCTGCGCGTTCGCACCGCGTTGCCGCTACGCCGTCGATGCCTGCACGCGCGACGACGTGCCGGTGGTGATCTCGCCGACCGGCGCCATGGTCCGCTGTGTGCGCGCCGTCGCCCCAATCTCCACCCAGGCAACCAACGAGGTGTCCGCATGAAGCCCAGCATCACCGCAGCGGAATTCGAAGTCATGGTGGCACAGACCGGCCTGCCACTCAGTACGCAGCAGAAAGCCACGCTGTACGATGCCTATTGGATGCTGGAAGGCATGATAGAGCTGGTCAACCAGCCGATGCCGCTCGACCAGGAGCCCGCACATATCTTCATCCCGGAGATGCAATGATGGATGAATTTCTGACCATCGCCGAGGCGTCCCGGCTGATCGCGGAAAAGCAGCTTTCGCCAGTGGAGTTGACTGCTGCCTGCCTCGATCGTGCCAGGCAGCAGGATGACATGCTGCATGCGTTCATTTTGCCCACACCGGAGCGCGCCATGGCTGATGCGCACGCGGCCGAAGCACGCATCATGGCGGGGCTGTCGCGCGGCCCACTCGATGGCATCCCGATCGGTCACAAGGACATCTACAACACCGCCGGCATCCGTACCACCGGGCATTCGCGATTGCTGGAACATAACGTGCCGGAACGCGATGCCACGACGGTACGCAAATGGGCCGAAGCCGGCACCGTGCTGATGGGCAAACTTGTCCACGCACGAGTTCGCCATGGGCGGCCCGTCGTTCGATCTGCCCTGGCCGCCGGCGCGCAATCCGTGGAACCCCGAACATTTCACCGCGGGCTCTTCGTCCGGCACCGGAGCCGCGGTGGCCGCGGGCTTCATTCTTGGCGGCACCGGCTCGGACACCGGCGGTTCGATCCGCGGACCGGCAGCGCTGTGCGGCATCGCCGGCATCAAGCCGACCTACGGCCTGGTGAGCCGCGCCGGCGTGCTGCCGCTGTCGTTCAGCATGGATCATGCGGGACCAATGGCATGGACCGTGGAAGATTGCGCGCTGCTGTTGCAGGCGATGGCCGGCTACGATCCGGTCGATCCCGCAAGCGCCGATCGTCCGGTGCCCGACTTCACCGCCGACATCGCAAAGGGTGTGAAGGGACTGCGCATCGGCGTGGTGCGGCACTTCTTCGAGATCGACAATCCGGTCAGCCCCGCGACGCTGCAAGGCATCAACCACGCGCTCGATGTGTTCGAACATCTTGGCGCGGATGTGCGCGACGTGACGTTGTCGCCACTCGCTGATTACCATGCCTGCGGCTCGATAATCCTGACGTCGGAGGCCTATGCGATCCATGAACCGTGGCTGAAGACGCGGTTCAACGACTATGGCGAACTGTTCCGCGACCGGCTTGCGTTCGGCGGTTTCATTCGCGCCACCGACTACGTGCAGGCGCTGCGGCGTCGGCGCACGCTGTGCGAGGAACTGAAGGCCGCCATGTCGGGCTTCGACATCCTGGTGTCGGCATCGCAGGTGGCCGAGGCGCCGCTGATTACCGAAGTGCCGAAATGGGCAACCATGGAGAAGCCGTCGCTGACGATGCCGTTCAATCTCACCGGCTATCCGGCGATGAGCGTGTGCAGCGGCTTCGGTGCCGGCGGATTGCCGGTTTCCGTGCAACTGATCGCCAAGCCATTTCAGGAACCGGTGCTGTTCAAGGCGGGCCACGCCTATGAAACCGCGATCGCCACACGCAAGCGACGCCCGACACTCGTTTTGCAGCAAGCTGCGTAGGCGGTGCGGTAAACCAGACACCCCCCACCGCCTCCCACAAGGGGAGGCGGTGGACGCGTCAATGATTGTCGATCAAACTCACATGGGCGGCGACCACCCGCCAGCCTTCGGGCATCCGAGACCACGTCTGCATCTGCCGGCCAATCTTGCCGGGCATGGTATCGCGCGAGAACAGGGTCGAAACGGTGGCACAGTCCTGTCCGTAGGTGGTGATGACCGTGCGAAAGATGCGCCGTGCCAGACCGACCGGCGACCGCGCGGTACGGAACGCGGCGATCTCGTCGCTGCCATACAGATTCTCGCCGATGCCATAGCGGATGGTGTGCGCGCTGTGCCAGAACAATGCCTGCAAGGCGGCAACATCATTGCTGACCAGCGCCGTCTCGTAGCGCGCGAACGCTGCTTCGACTTCGGCACGGACCTCGGGGCGGTTGATCTCCATGCAGGTGCTCCGGCGGTTGGGGCCGCCGGATCATAGCCTGTCCCCGCCGCCCTACAACCGTTCCTTGCTGCATCGCACAATTGGCGGCACAATGCGCCTGCCTTGCCGCAAGAAATTCCAGTGAAACCCAGCACATGCCGCTTTCCGTCGCCCTCACCCACCGCACCACCTATCGCTACGACCGGCCCATATCGCTTGGCCCGCAGACCATTCGTCTGCGCCCTGCGCCGCATGCGCGCACGCCGATCCTGTCCTATGCGCTGGGCATCGAACCCAAGCCGCATTTCATCAACTGGCAGCAGGACCCGCAGGGCAATCACCTCGCCCGCGTGGTGTTCCCCGACCGCGTCACGAATTTCGATGTCACGGTCGATCTCGTGGCCGACATGGCGACGATCAATCCGTTCGACTTCTTCCTGGAACCCGAAGCCGAGACCTGGCCGTTCAGCTACGACCCATTGCTGGAACAGGAACTGGCGCCCTTCCGCAGGCCCGCGCCGGTTGGTCCTCTGCTGCAGGCGCTGCTGGATGCAGTGCCACGCGGCGAGCAGCCGACGGTGGATATGCTGGTCGCGCTCAACCGCATCGTGCAGAGCCGCGTCGCCTACATCGTGCGGATGGAGCCCGGCGTCTGGACGCCGGAAGAGACGCTGGCGGCCGGCAAGGGCTCGTGCCGCAATTCCGCCTGGCTGCTGGTGCACGCCCTGCGCAACCTCGGCTACGCCGCGCGCTTCGTCTCCGGCTACCTGATCCAACTCGTCGGCGACGTGAAGCCGCTGGACGGCCCGGAAGGCCCGACCTCCGATTTCACCGACCTGCACGCATGGGCGGAGGCGTATCTGCCGGGCGCCGGCTGGGTCGGCATGGATGCGACCTCCGGCCTGCTGACCGGCGAGGGCCACATCCCGCTCGCCGCCACGCCCGATCCGCAATCCGCCGCGCCGATCACCGGTGCGGTCGAGAAATGCAAGACCGAATTCGGCTTCGAGATGCATCTTGCACGGGTGCGCGAGACACCGCGCGTCACCAAGCCGTACACCGAAGCGCAATGGCAGGACATCCTGGCGACAGGTGCCGCGGTGGATCGGGCGCTTACCGCGGGCAACGTGCGGCTGACCATGGGCGGCGAACCCACCTTCGTCGCCGCCACCGACTTCGACGAACCGGAATGGAATACCGACGCGCTCGGCCCCACCAAGCAGCGCCTGGCCGACCGGCTGATGCGCCGGCTGCGCGAACTCTGGGCGCCGGGGTCCGCGCTGCAGAACGGTATCCGGCAAACACTATCCGGGCGAGCAACTGCCGCGCTGGGCGCTGTATGCGCATTGGCGCAAGGATGGCGAACCGGTGTGGCGCGTGCCCGAATTGCTGGCCGCCGCCGATGACACCGACTGCGCCACCGCGACGGATGCGGCACAGTTCTGCGCAGCGTTGGCGGAGCGGCTGCAGGTCGATCCTTCGCTGATCTACCCGGCGTACGAGGACATCCACTATCATCTATGGCGCGAGCATCGCCTGCCGGCGAATGTGTTGGCCGAAGATGCCAAGCTGCGGATCCGATGGAGCGTGCGCGGCTGGCGCGCGTGTTCGGCCACGGTCTCGGCGCTCCTGTCGGTTCGCGTGCTGCCGTTGCGCCGCGCCGTGCACGACGATGTGCGCATCTGGCAGAGCGGCAAATGGTTCTTCCGCGGCGATGCGCTGTTCCTGCTGCCCGGTGATTCGCCGATCGGCTATCGGCTGCCGCTGGACAGCCTGCCCTGGGCGGACCCCGAAGCAATCGAGCACGAGATCGAGCCCGATCCGTTCGCGCCGCACGCAGCCGTTGCCGCCGCGCCAGAGCGTTCCGCGCCGCCGCTGCCGCCATCCGACTATCATGGGCGCCGGCGCGGAAGGCTTCCGCCCGGTTGCGCAGGATGCGCCGGTGGTCGGCCGCGGCGAACCCGACCTGGTGCGCACCGCGCTGTGCGTCGAGCCGCGCGACGGCATGATCCACGTATTCTTCCCGCCGCTCTATCGCCGCCGAGGACTGGCTGGCGCTGGTCGCCGCGGTCGAGGACATCGCCGGCGAACTCGGCCGCAAGGTGGTGCTGGAAGGCTATCTGCCGCCGCGCGATCCGGGCCTGCTGCATTTCTCGGTGACACCCGATCCCGGCGTGATCGAGGTCAACGTGCATCCCGCGTCGAACTGGGCGGAGATCGTGCAGCGCGGCGAGCAACTGTACGAGGAAGCGCGCCAGGTCGGCCTGGCCACGGAAAAATTCATGCTCGACGGCCGCCACGTCGGCACCGGCGGCGGCAACCACGTCGTGATGGGCGCCGCCGAACCCGCCGACAGCCCGTTCCTGCGCCGCCCCGATCTGCTGAAGTCGCTGCTCGGCTTCTGGCACAACCATCCCAGCCTGTCGTACCTGTTCAGCGGCTTGTTCATCGGGCCCTCCAGCCAGCATCCGCGCATCGACGAGGCGCGCCAGGACAGCCTGGTCGAACTGGAGATCGCGTTCTCGCAGATCGCGCCGAAGCAGGAAGTCGCGCCCTGGCTGGTCGATCGCATGTTCCGCCATCTGCTCGCCGACATGACCGGCAACACGCATCGCACCGAGTTCTGCATCGACAAGCTGTACGCGCCCGAAACCGCCACCGGCCGGCTCGGGCTGGTGGAATTCCGCGCGCTGGAAATGCCGCCGCACGCGCGCATGGCGGCGGCGCAGCTTCTGCTGATGCGCGCCGCGGTGGCAGCGTTCTGGCAGCGCCCGTACGAGCGGCGCCTGGTGCACTGGGGCACCCGCATCCACGACGAATTCCTGCTGCCGCACTACGTCGCGCAGGATTTCGCCGACGTGCTGGAGGAACTGCGCGGCCATGGTTACCGCTTCGATCCCGCCTGGTTCGCGCCGCATTTCGAGTTCCGCTTCCCGCGCATCGGCGAGGTCACGCTGCACGGCACGACAGCTGGAGCTGCGCCATGCGCTGGAGCCGTGGCACGTGCTGGGCGAGGAGCCCGCCGGCGGCGCCACGGCGCGCTTCGTCGACAGCTCGGTGGAACGCGTGCAGGCGCTGGTATCCGGCTGGGTGGACGAACGCTTCGTGCTGGCCTGCAACGGCAGCGCGGTGCCGCTGACGCCGACCGAACGCGCCGGCGAATACGTCGGCGGCGTGCGCTTCAAGGCATGGCAGCCGCCGGTCAGTGCGCTGCACCCGACGATCCCGGCGCAGACGCCGCTGGTGTTCGACATCTACGACCGCTGGACCGGCCGCAGCCTGGGCGGGATGACGCATCACGTGTCGCATCCCGGCGGACGTAGCTACGAGCACTTCCCGGTGAACGCCAACGAAGCGGAGGCCCGCCGTCGATCGCGCTTCTTCCCGATCGGCCACACGCCGGGCAGCATGGCCGAGCCGGCCTGGCGCGTTCGCGCGAGCATCCGCGCACGCTGGATTTGCGCCGCGTGGGGGACTTGCGCCGCAACGATTGACTGGTCAGCCTTCGCGCATGGCACGCGACGAGATGGTGGACGGCAAGGGGGGGCTGCGCCCGCAATGGCGCGGTCTGCTCGGCGTGCTTGCCGGACTTGGCCACGGCGTCCTGGCCGAACGCGCGACGCGACTCGACCGCGTGATGGAGGAGGAAGGCGTCACCAGCCTGCTGCCTGGCTCGCCGCCCGATCCGTGGCGTTTCGATCCGATCCCGTTGCCGCTGCCGCAAGCGGAATTTTCCGAACTCGAAGCGGGACTGGCGCAGCGCGCGCGGCTGCTCGATGCGATACTGGCCGATGTCTACGGCCCGCAACGCCTGCTGGCCGATGGCGCGATGCCGCCGGCACTGGTCTATGCCAATCCGGCATTCCTGCGCCCATGCCGCAACATCGGCGCGGACCAGCCGCACGACCTGCTGCAATTCTATGCCGCCGACCTGATGCGCGCGCCGGACGGCGACGTGGCATGTGCTGGCGGATCGCACCGGACTCGCCGATGGCCTCGCCCACGCGTTGCAGAACCGCCGGCGGCTCGGGCGCGTCCTGCCGGAACTGTTCGCCTCGCAGCTGCTCTGCCACATCGACCCGTTCGTCGAAATCTGCCTGGACATGATCCAGCGAATCGCGCCGATGGATACGGGCGAAGCCGGACGATCCGCGCTGCTGACCCCAGGCCACGAGGACCCCGCCTGGTACGGGCATGTGCTGCTGGCGCGCGAACTGTCCTGCGCGCTGGTGGAGGGCGACGACCTTACCGTGCGCGACGGCGGCCTGTTCCTGAAGACGCTGCGCGGCCTGCAGCGGATCGGCGTGCTGTTGCGCGGCATCGATGGCAGGTCGGTCGATCCGCTGGAACTCGAAGCCGATGGCATCGGCGTGTCCGGGCTGCTCGCCGCGTCGCGCGACCATGTGCGCATCGTCAACAACCCAGGCAGCGGATCTGGTGGAGGCGCCGGCGTTGGCGGCGTTCCTGCCCGACGCTGGCGAAGCGACTGCTGGGCCAGGAGCTTGCGCTGCCGAGCGTGCCGACAGTGTGGCTGGGCAATGCCGCCGCCCGCGAGACCGTGTTGCGCGAGCCGGGCGACTGGCGGCTTCGGCCGGCGTTCGACAGCGGGCTGCCGCGCAGTCTCGCTGGCGGCGATGGCCGCGGCGAACCGGCGTGCCATGCTCGGCCGCGTGGCCGCCGCGCCGTGGCGTTTCGCGGCGAACACGCCACTGACGCCGTCGGTGGCGCCGTGCCTTGACGGCGAACAGCTGGTGCCGCGTCCCGTGCTGGTCCGCATGTTCCTGGTCCGCGATCGGCGCCGGCTGGCGCGCCATGCCGGGCGGACTCGGCTGCGTGTTGCAGGACGATGCGCAGGCGTGGCCCAGCGCCGGGCCGGTGCTCGCCAAGGATGTCTGGGTGCTGGCCGGAGAATCCCGCCGCGATCGAGGGGCCGTGCTTCCACCGGACGCGGCGCCGCTGGCGATCCGCCGCACGGCAGGCGACATGCCGAGCCGGGTCGCCGACAACTTCTTCTGGCTCGGGCGCTACCTGGAACGGCTGGAGGGCGCCGCGCGCCTGTTGCTGATCGCGCATCGGCCGCGCCAGCCGCGCCGGCACCGACGCCGCATGAGATGGCCGAACTGGAGGTGCTGACCGCCTGCCTGACGCAGGCCGGGCTGCTCAATGCCGAGAGCCGATTGCACGGGCTCGGGCACCGCCGGTCTGGGCCAGGCGCTGCTGCGCGCCGCCGGAAGCTGGGGCGCGATCCACGCCCTGCTCGGCCGGGTTTCGCGCATGACCGGCCTGCTGCGCGACCAGGTGACAGGGGAGATGCACGCCGTCACCGCGCGCGGCCTGCGCGAGGTGGAGGATGCGCTCGGCCACATCGCAGCACGGCGCGACGGGCAGGCGTTGGATGCAACTTCGCAGGCGATGTCGCGCGTGCTGGCCTTCTCGGCGACCCTGTCGGGGCTGGCCGCGGAGAACATGGTGCGCGGCGGCGGCCGGCTGTTCCTGGATCTCGGGCGGCGGGTGGAGCGGGCCGCAGGCGGTGGCCGACCAGATCGCCTGTACGCTGGAGTTCCCCGGCGCCGCGCAGCAGCCGGCGCGCGTCGAGCATGGGCTGCGCCTGGCGCTGGAATTGTGCGAATTCGTCGATCACCTATCGCAGCCGCTATCTGACGGTGCTGCAGCCGGCGCCGGCGCTGGACCTGATGCTGGCCGACGATGGCAATCCGCGCGGCCTGGCGTTCCAGCTTGCCGCGATGCGCGCGCTGCTGAGCGAGATCGCCGAGTGGCGGGGACAATTCGCTCGCCGCTGCCGCCGCCGCGTTGCAGGACGAACCGCAGGCGATGGTCCGCATGGTCGGCGAAGCCGCGGATCAGTCGGTGGCCGCGCTGTTCCTGCCGGCGCGGCTGCGCGCGTTGCGCGATGCGGTGGCCGAGTTGTCGGATCGCGTGTCGCGGCGCTATTTCGCGCTGTTGCCGACCGCCCGCACCGTCGGCGTCGAGGCGCCGTCCCGATCGATCGCGAGGTGCGGCGTGATCTACCGCGTGCGGCACGTGACGCGGTACGACTACCAGACGCCGGTCGATCTCGGCGCGCATCTGGCGCATCTGCGGCCGCGCGCCGCTGCCGTATCAGCGGATGCTGCGCGCCGGCGTGCATGCCGCGCCGGCGGTGTCGTGGCGGCGCGACGGCAGCGATCATTTCGGCAACGAGGTGACCTGGCTGTTCCTCGATGTCGCGCACGCGGCGTTCCAGGTGATCGCCGATGCGATCGTCGATGTGGGTTTTCCCGCGCCGCCCGATCCCGCGGCGACGCCGCCGTGGGAAGCGGTCGCGCGGCGCGCCTGGGAAGCCGGCGCCCGGTGCCTGGCAGGCCGCGGAGTTCGTGTTCGACAGCCCGCGCGCGCCGGCCGACGGCGGTGCCAGGGCCTATGCGGCGGACTGCTTTCCGCCCGGCCGTCCGGTGCTGGCGGCGCTGCTGGAACTGAACGCCCGCATCCGGCGCGACTTCACCTTTCGCGCCGGCGTGACGACGACCAGCACGCCGATCGCCGAGGTGCTGCGGCGGCGCGAAGGCGTGTGCCAGGATTTCACTCATCTGATGATCAGCGTGCTGCGCAGCTTCGGCGTGCCGGCGCGCTATGTGTCCGGCTATATCCGCACACGACCGTCGCGGGGCAAGGCGCAGCGGCTCGGCGCCGATCAGTCGCATGCCTGGGTCGGCGCCTGGCTCGGGCCGGAGCATGGCTGGCTGGATCTCGATCCCACCAACGGCATCGTCGTGCGGGACGAGCACGTCGTGCTGGGCTGGGGCCGCGATTTCGGCGACGTCACACCGTTGCGCGGCGTCATCCTGGGCGGCGGGGATCAGAAGCTTTCGGTCGAGGTCGAACTGGTGGAAGCCGCCGAGGCTGGGTGACAATTGGCTTCCCCGCGCATACGTGATGGAGCCGAAATCGTCGAAACGGGTTGCTATGGCTCCGATGACGATCCTGAATGTTCTTCACCGCACGCGCTACCGTTACGCGGAGCCGGTCGAGTTCGGTCCGCACCGCATGATGATGCGGCCACGCGACAGCCATGATCTGCGCCTGATCGACACCGCGCTCACCATTTCGCCGGCTGCGTCGGTGCGCTGGCTGCACGACGTGTTCGGCAACTCGGTCGCGGTCGCCGAATTCACCGAACCCGGCAGCGAATTGCTGGTCGTGTCGTCGTTCCGCGCCGAGCATTTCCCGCTGCCGGAGGCGGCGGTGGCCGTCGAGGCGTATGCGCGGCACTACCCGTTCAGCTACGCACCAGTCGGGACAAGACAACGAGCCCGCAGCCAGCCGCAGCGAGGCAGTGCGGGCCGTCGAACACGGCGAGCTGCCCGTCGGGATACTCATGCACCCGCACCGTTGCCTTGACGTAGTGATGGCGATGCTGCTGCGCCGGGATTTGCGGCGATCGGCCAGACGACGACTCGCAGTCCGTCGATCCCCGCCGATGCATAGCGCGCGCACTGACGGCGGAAATGCCGACCCGACAGGCCGAGCAGTTCACCCGCTTCTTCCGCGCTCAAACGATGTTGTTTGTAGCTATCCAGAGCTTCCTCGAAACGCGTCACATAAACCTCCCATAGCACTCGAGTTCGTCGCATCCGCAACCTCCAGAACAGGCCACGAACGTTTCGGACATTTCATGCGCTACGTAAGGCGGACAACTCGCGCGCTCTCGACATCCGCGCCGGCCTCGACAAGCGCGCCGCGTCGGCTTGACATCTTGGAGGGTGACGAGAGAATCTTCAGTTCCTTAGATTTTCTAAGAAGTTCAAAGGAGACCGTCACCCGGGGTCGTTGGAAGCACGAAATTGGTGGAATTTGGCCGCTTTCGTCTCGATGCGCACCGCCGTGAGCTTCGCGGACGGGCTAGCCGTCGCTATCGGCGGCCGGGCCTTCGATATCTCATCGCTCTGGTCGAGGCGGGGGGCCGAGTTGTCACCAAGGACGAGCTCATGCGCCGCGTCTGGTCGGGGACGATCGTCGAGGAAAACAACTTCACGTTCCAGATTTCGACGGTCCGCAAGGCGCTGGGACACTGATCGCGATTTCATCAAGACGGCCTCCGGTCGCGGCTACCGCCTACTCGGAACCTGGACGGCCCGGAGCGCGGCACATCAAAGAGCCTGCTCCACCGCGTTGCGGCGGCGCCATTGCGCGGGTCCCGTCATTTCCCCAGCAATTTCCGGCGCCGATGCCTCGGACCTGATCGGCCGGGACGCTGCCGTCCAGCAGGTGCGGGATCTGCTGTCCGCCGATCGCGCGGGGTACGCTGACCGGGCCCGGCGGCATCGGAAAGACGTGCTGGCCGTGGAGGCCGCCGCAGCCGTGCTCCCGACCTTCGAGGGCGACGGCTGGCTTGTCGAGCTGGCCTCGGTGGCGGACGCCGGTCTGGTGCCGACCGCGGTCGCCGGCGTCCTCGGCCTGAGGCTGGAGCGGCGACATCTCCGCCGAAACCGTCGCCTCGGGCCGTCGGCGGCAGAAAACTCCTGCTGGTTCTCTGACAACTGCGAGCACGTCATCGACGCGGCGGCCCGGCTGGCGGAAACGGTCGTGCGCCGGTGTCCGGGCGCGACCGTACTGGCGACGAGCCGCGAGGTGCTGCGGATCGAGGGCGAATACGTCTATCGCGTTCCGCCGCTGGAAGTGCCGCCGGCGCAGCGCCAGGAGCCCGGTCATTCCTCGGACACAGCGCGGTGCAGCTGTTCATCGCCAGGACCGGCGCGTTGGCCGGACTTCTCGCCCGACGGGGAGCAGCTTGCGACGATTGCCGCGATCTGCCGGCATCTCGACGGCATCCCGCTCGCCATCGAGCTGGCGGCGGCGCGCGCCGCCACACTGGGGGTTCCACAGGTCGCCGCGCGCCTGGAAGATCGTTTCGGCTGCTGACCGTCGGCCGCCGTACGGCGCTGCCGCGGCATCAGACGCTGCGCGCGACGCTCGACTGGAGCTAGGGCTGCTGCCGGAGGCCGAACGCGCCTGCTGCGCCGACTGGCGTTTCCCGGTGGATTCACGCTCGAGTCGCGGCAAGCGCCGTCGGACACGCGTTGCGACCGTGTCGTCGGTCGTCGGGCATCTCCAACCTCGTCGCCAAATCGCTCGGACGGGATTGGATTGGCGCCGGTCGGCCGGTGGCGGCTGCTCGAGACGATACGGGCGTATGCGCTCGAAAAGCTGGCGCAGAGCGGCGAGGCCAACAGGCCGCGCGCCGCCACGCGGATATTATCGGGATTCGTTCGCCGCGGCCGCGCCGGCTCGCGTCTGCGGCCCTCGACCGCGGAGACGTGATCCGCTTACAGGCGCGAGATCGAAAATGTTGCGCGCGGCGCTCGACTGGTCTTCTCGCCCGACGGCGATGCGGCGGTCGGCGTATCCTGACGGCCGCTTCGCGCCCGATGGCTGCATTGTCGCTGCTCGTCGAATGCCACGAGCGCGCCGAGCGCGCGCTGGACCACATGTGACCCGGCATTTCGAAGCTGAGCGCATCGCCGTTCGGACTGCAGCTGCACTGGCACTCGGGCTTTCGCTTCGGGCTGACGCTGGGGCTCGGTCGAAAGCGCCAAGGCGGGCATCTGGCAAAAGCGCGGAATTGGCCGAAAGCCTGGACGACTTGGAGGCCCAGCTGCGGGTGCTTTGGGCGCTGTGGTGCGTGCACTTCAACATCGGCGAATACTCGGGCAACTCTAATTGATCGCGAGGAGTTCTCCGCGCTGTCGCCGGCGACGCCGGCGACCAATGCCGCCGGTGCTGGATCGGCGAACGCTCCTCGGCACTACGCTACTCCATGCACGGCAGGCCAGAACGCGAGGCGTCAGGACAAGCTACGAACACGATGCTCGAACTCTATGTCATGCGCGACCAGATGCGGTACGGCATGATGCTGTTCCAGCTGGATCAGCGGCTGTTGGCCCGAGCGATGCTGGCGCGCGTGCTCTGTCTTCAGGGCTATGCTGAACGGGCAGCGGAACATGCCCGTCTCGCCTTCAAGGAGGCGCAGGCGTCCGACGGGTTCACCTTGTGCTGGGTGCTGCAGAATGGGCTGTACCCGGTCGCGCTGATGACGGGCGATATCAGGGCCGCGGAGGAAGCCCTGGCAATCATTACAGTAATGACCTCGCAATACAGCTTGATGCGGCGCTTTGGAAGATCGTCGGAAGTTGTTTGGAAGGAAAACTGCATCTCGAGCGCGGTGAGTTTGAAGAGAGCACGACGCTCCTGAGCAAATCGCTCGATCTGTGCGAGCGGACCGGCTGGCAGGCCAATAATGCGGTGTTCCTCGGAGATCTCGCACTAGGATTGACAGGACTTGGAAGGCTCGATGAGGCTCTGGCGACGATGGTCGAGCGCTCGTTCGCGCCGAGAACAGCGGCGAGCGCTGGTATGATGCGGAACTCTTCCGCATCAAGGGCGAAATGTGCTCCAGAAAGGCTCGGATGAGGCCGCCGCAGCGGCCGAAGATTGCTTTGGCTGTCAATCGGCGCGCAAAAGGGACCCCCTATCGGCGTCCAAAAGGGACCCCTCTGGTAGCGTCTTGTGCCGGTAGTCCATAGGGGGGACCCGCGCGCCGCGGAGTGCCCCACGAGGAGGCTGACGCAGCGGCGCGTGGGGGGTTCCTGTGGACCCACCGGTGCAAGGCGCGGGGATGGGGCCGGGGCGGGGTCAGGCGCGGTTCTTGAAGCGCCAGCTCTCGTTGCCGGTCTCGACGATGTCGCAGTGATGGGTCAGGCGATCGAGCAGAGCGGTGGTCATCTTGGCGTCGCCGAACACGCTGGGCCATTCGCCGAACGCCAGGTTGGTCGTCACGATCACCGAGGTCTGCTCGTAGAGGCGGCTGATCAGGTGGAACAGCAGCTGGCCGCCGGACTGAGCGAACGGCAGATAGCCGAGTTCGTCGAGCACGATGAACTCCATCCGGCAGAGATACTCGGCCATACGCCCCTGGCGGCCTGAGCGGCCTTCGGCCTCAAGCTTGTTGACCAGGTCGACGACGTTGAAGAACCGGCCTCGGGCGCCGTCGCGGATGCAGGCGCGGGCGATCGCGATGGCAAGATGCGTCTTGCCGGTGCCGGTTCCACCGACCAGCACGACGTTGCGCTGATGCGCCAGGAAGTTGCCGCCGACGAGGTCGCGCACCAGGGTCTCGTTGATCGGCGTGTCGTCGAAGGTGAAGTCGTCGACGTCCTTGGCCAGCGGCAGCTTGGCGATGCTGATCTGATAGCGGATCGAGCGCGCCTGCTTCTCGGTGATCTCCGCCGTCAGCAGGTCGCCGACGATGCGCTGCGGTTCGTGCTGGCGCTTCACCGCGGTGGTGATGATCTCGTCGAATGCCGCCTTCATGCCATAGAGCTTCAGCTCGGCCATGGCGGTGAGGATCTCGGAACGCTCCATCAGATGGCCCTCCTGAGCCTGTCGTAGCGGGCGCAATCGGCGGTCGGCGCGTGGCGCAGCCGCAGCGCATCCGGGGTCATGATCGTGATCGGGGGCGCCGGCTCGCGACGCCGGGCCAGGATGTTGATGACGACGTCAGCGGAATGAACGCCTTCGCGCAGCGCTTCCAGGCAGGCGGCTTCAACCGCCGGCAGCCCGTCGCTCAGCACCGCGGTGAGGATGTTGACCATCTGGCGGTCGCCGTCGGCCGAGCCGGCGAGCTTGCGGCGGATCCGCTCCAGACCCGCCGGCAGCACCCAGTCCTTGAACGGCGCGCCGTTGCGCAGCGCGCCAGGCTTGCGGGCCAGCACCGGCACGTAGTGCCAGGGATCGAACACCGTCTGGTCGCGACCGAAGCAGCGGCGATGCTCGCCGACGGCTCGACCGTCCTGGCGCAGCTCGATCCGATCGGCATAGGCACGGATCTCGACCGGCCGGCCGACCGCGTTCGCCGCCACCGAATAGCGGTTGTTGTCGAACCGCACGAGGCAGGTCTTGGAGACCGACGCAGGCACCGCGTGGAACCCGTCGAAGCGGCCGGCATACGGCACCAGGCTGGGGCGCTCCGCCTCGAACATCTCCCAGACCGTCTGCTCGCGCAGTTCGGGATGACGATGCGCCTTGGCATAGGCGACGCATTGGTCGAGCAGCCAGGCGTTCAGCTCCTCGTAGCTCTTCACCCGCAGCCGCGGCGTAAAGAAGCGCTCGCGCACCAGCCCGACCTGGTTCTCGACCTGGCCCTTCTCCCAGCCCGATGCCGGTGTGCACGCCACCGGATCAACCAGATAATGGCTGCACATCTGCAGGAAGCGGCGATTGTAGGCCCGCTCGCGACCGACGAAGATCGTCTCCACCGCCGTCTTCATGTTGTCGTAGATGCCGCGCGTGCAGGCGCCTTTGAAGAAGGCGAACGCCCGGTCGTGGGCGTCGAACACCATCTCCTGCGTCTCGCGCGGATACGCCCGCACGAACAGCATCCGGCTGTGGCACAGCCGGACATGCGCGACCTTCACCGTCACCGTCGTGCCGTTGATCAGCACGATCTCGTGGCTCCAGTCGAACTGATACGCCTCGCCCGGCGCAAAGCTTAGCGGAACGAACGCACCGACCGAGGTCGCCGTCCGATCGCGCTGCCAGCCCCGCGCATAGCGCCGCACCGCATCGTAGCCGCCCTCGTAGCCAAGCCCGCGCAGCTCCTCGAAAACCCGGATCAGCGTCAGCCGCTCGCGGCTGGGCTTCGCCTCGTTGACCGCCAGCATCCGATCAAGCGCCTCCTGCCACGGCCCAAGCCGCGGCAGCGGCTGCTCCTCGCGCTCGTAGCGAAACTCCGTCGCCTCCGACCGCAGAACCTTCCGGACAACCTTCCGCGAACCCTCAGCTCACGGCAGATCGCCTTGATCGCTTTGCCCTGAACAAAATACGCCCGCCGGATCTTCGCGACCGTCTCCACAACCAGCATCCCGATCAAGGCCCCCGTGCACCACGAGAGCCATCGTGAACCCCGCCGTCAGAGGGGTCCCTTTTGGACGCCGATCACCCCTCCAAGGGGGTCCTTTTTCCACGCCGATTCACACTTTGGCTGGGCGGGAGGTCGCCCGCGAGCAGGGCGCCTTATTTTGGGAGCTGCAAGTCGCCCTCAGTTTTGGCCCGCTCGAGGGTCACGCCAGGATCGCCACGACGAGGCGAGGCATA
>CAWBON010000008.1:0-135145 GCA_963790445.1 uncultured Alphaproteobacteria bacterium
GCGGCCGCACCGACGAGATGCTGAAGGTGAGCGGCGTGTGGGTGTCGCCGTTCGAGGTGGAGGAGGCGCTGGTGTCGCATCCCGCGGTGCTGGAGTCGGCCGTGGTGGGCGCGCAGGACCGCGATGGGCTGACCAAGCCGAAGGCGTTCGTGGTGTTGCAGGATGCGGCGAGGCAGCAGGATGCCGAGACGGTGAAGGAGTTGCTGAAGACGCACGTGAAGGATCGGATCGGCGTGTGGAAATATCCGCGCTGGATCGAGTTCGTGGATGGCCTGCCAAAGACGGCGACCGGCAAGATCCAGCGCTTTCGGTTGCGTGTGTCGCCGTGATCATCGACGGCGGGCGATCGAGGCGCAGTGGTGGGGGCCGGGCGCCGATCAGGCGCCGACGCTGGTGCTGCTGCATGAGGGGCTGGGCTGCGTCGCCCTGTGGCGGGATTTTCCCGAGGCGTTGGCCTCGAGCGACCGGCTGCGGCGTGTTCGCGTATTCGCGGTTCGGCTATGGCGCGTCGGATCCCGTGACGCTGCCTCGGCCGATGACCTATATGCATGACGAGGCGCTGGAGTGTGCTGCCGCGAGTGCTGGATGCGGCGGGGGTGCGGCGCGCGGTGCTGATCGGCCATTCGGATGGTGGGTCGATCGCGGCGATCTATGCCGGGGCGGTGCAGGATGCACGGGTGGTCGGGCGTGGTGCTGATCGCAGCGCATTTCTTCGTCGAGGAGATCAACATCGCCAGCATCGCGGACGATCAAGGCGAGCTACGAGCAGGGCGATCTGCGACGGCGGTTGGCGAAATATCATCGCGATGTGGACGTGGCGTTCCGTGGCTGGAACGACGCCTGGCTTGATCCGCGGTTCCGTGCGTTCGACATCACCGGATCATGTCGCGCGGATCCGGGTGCCGGTTCTGGCGTTGCAGGGCGCGGATGATCCGTATGGCACGCCGGAGCAGCTTCGCGTGCTGGAGCGTGTGGCGACGCGTGCCGGTGGAGACGCGGTTGATGCCGGATGCGCGTCATTCGCCGCAACTGGAAGCGAAGGAGGCAACGCTGGCGGCGATCGTGCCTTTCGTGCGGAAGCGTTCTGATGAAGGCGGCGGCATGAAACGCATCGATTTCCAGACTGATCCAAGCCGCTATCGGCATTGGCGTCTTGCGTTCGACGGTCCGGTGGCGACGTTGTTCATGGATGTCGATCCGGACGGCAGCCTGTTCGAAGGCTGCGAGCTGAAACTGAATTCGTACGATCTGGGCGTGGATATCGAACTTGCTGACGCGGTGCAGCGTCTGCGGTTCGAGCATCCGGAAGTGCGTACCGTGGTGCTGCGTTCCGGCAAGGAAGGCGTGTTCTGCGCCGGCGCCAACATTCGCATGCTCGGCCGTGCGTCGCATGGTCACAAGGTGAACTTCTGCAAGTTCACCAACGAGACGCGGCTGGCGATCGAGGATGCCAGTGCGAATTCCGGCCAACGCTGGCTGGCGGCGGTGAGCGGCAGTGCGGCCGGCGGCGGCTACGAACTGGCGGTGGCGGCGGAGTACATCATGCTGATCGACGATCGCCGCTCTGGCGTTGCGTTGCCGGAGTTGCCGCTGCTGGCGGTGCTGCCGGCTACCGGTGGACTGACGCGGCTGACCGACAAGCGGATGGTGCGGCGCGACCGCGCGGATGTGTTCTGCTCCACCGAGGAAGGCGTGCGCGGACGTCGTGCGGTGGAGTGGCGATTGGTGGACGAGGTGGTGCCGCCGTCGGCGTGGGAGGCGAAGCTGCATGAGCGTGCGCTGGCTGCTGGCCGCGGCGTCGGATCGGCCGGCGGATGCGAAGGGCATCGTGCTGACGCCGTTGCAGCGCAGAGTTCAGCGATGAGGGCGTGGTGTATTCGCATGTGCGCGTGGCGTTCGATCGCGCGCGGCGGTTGGCGACGCTGACGGTGCTGGGGCCAGCGGAGGAGTTGCCGCGACGATGTTGCGGGCGTTCATGCGGCTGGTGCGGCGTTCTGGCCGCTTGCGTTGGCGCGCGAACTGGACGACGCGATCCTGCATCTGCGGCTGAATGAACCGACATTGGGGCTGATCGTGCTGCGGTCGGAGGGCGATCCGGCGGCGGTGCTGGCGGCTGACGAATTGCTGGAGGCGCATAAGGACGACTGGCTGGTGCGCGAAATCCGGCTGTATCTGAAGCGCGTGTTCAAGCGTGTTGACATGACGTCGCGCAGCCTGATCGCATTGATCGAGCCGGGAAGCTGCTTTGCCGGCACGCTTGCCGAGCTGCTGTTCGCGGCCGATCGGTCGGTGATGTTTGCGGGCGCGCGCAGTGGCGACAATCGTGGACCTGCCAGTCTGCATCTGTCGGATTTGAATTTCGGTGCATATCCGATGGGCAATGGTCTGACACGTCTGGCGACGCGTTTTCTCGGCGAGCCTGATAGCTTTGCGGCAGCGCGAGCGCGCACGGGACAGACGCTGAACGCGGAAGATGCCGAGGCGCTGGGATTGGTGACGTTCGCATATCGACGAGACGGATTGGGACGACGAAGTGCGAATGATGCTGGAGGAACGTGCGTCGTTCTCGCCCGATGCGCTGACCGCGATGGAGGCGAATTTGCGGTTTGCCGGGCCCGAAACGATGGAGACGCGGATTTTCGGGCGTCTGACCGCGTGGCAGAACTGGGTCTTTCAGCGGCCGAACGCGGTGGGCGCCGAGGGGTCGTTGAAGCTATATGGCAGTGGCCAACGGCCGAATTTCGACGCAGAGCGGGTGTGACAGGAGACGGACGATGCCGGACGGAACTGCGGTCGACTACAACGGGCTGATCCCGAACAACGTCGGGCTGGCCGACGATCTGCGCGTGCGCAAGGCGTTGGAGACCTGGCATCCCGGGTTACATCAATTGGTGGCAGGAAATGGGGCCGGAGGGCTTTCAGGACCGGCTGGTCTATCTGCGCACGGCCGTCGGCGTGGGATCCGAGGGTTGGGCGAAGTTCGGCTATGTGCGGATGCCGGAGTATCGCTGGGGTGTACTGCTGGCGCCCGCGGTGGAGGGGCGGAAAATTCCGTTCGGCGCGCACAAAGGTGAGCCGGCATGGCAGGAGGTTCCCGGCGAATATCGCGCCATGCTGCGGCGACTGCTGGTTATCCAGGGCGACACGGAGCCGGCCTCGGTGGAGCAGCAGCGGCATCTGGGTAGCACTGCGCCGTCGCAGTATGACATGCGCAATTTGTTTCAGGTGAACGTCGAGGAAGGCCGGCATCTTTGGGCGATGGTGTATCTGCTGCAGAAATACTTTGGCCGCGATGGGCGCGAGGAAGCCGAGGAACTGTTGCGGCGGCGTTCCGGCGATCGGGACAGCCCGCGCATGCTGGGTGCATTCAACGAGACGACGCCGGACTGGCTGTCGTTCTTCATGTTCACGTTCTTCACTGACCGCGACGGCAAGATGCAGTTGGCGGCACTGGCGCAGTCGGGGTTCGATCCGCTGTCACGCACCTGCCGGTTCATGCTGACCGAGGAAGCGCACCACATGTTCGTCGGCGAGACCGGCGTGCAGCGCATCGTGCAGCGTACCTGCCAGGCGATGCGCGATGCAGGGATCGACGATCCGGCGGATGTGGAGCGGGTGCGCGCGCTGGGCGTGATCGATCTGCCGACGCTGCAGCGGAAGGCGAACCTGCATTTCTCGCTGACGCTGGATCTGTTCGGGAACGAGATCAGCACAAACGCGGCGAATGCGTTCAACGCGGGGCTGAAGGGACGGTATCGCGAGGACAAGCTGACGGATGACCATGTGTTGAGCAACGCTGACCTATCCGGTCTGCGACTGCGGGACGGGGCGATGGTGCAGGAGGACGTGCCGGCGTTGTCGGCGCTGAACATGCGGCTGCGCGACGACTATGTGGACGACGCCAACGCTGGCGTGACGCGGTGGAATCGGGTGATCGAGCGGGCGGGCATTCCGTTTCGCCTCAGTCTGCCGCACGTCGCATTCAACCGCCGCATCGGCGAGTTTGCCGCGATCCACGCTGATACCGATGGCCGCGTTGCTGACGGCCGAGCAATGGCAGGCGCGGAAGGAGACGATGCTGCCATCGGCCGACGACAATCGGTTTGTGGAAAGCCTGATGCAGTCGGTTCCGCGCCCGGCGTCTTCGCATCGTGGATCGCGCCGCCTCGCATCGGCATCGACAACATGCCGGGCGACTTCGAGTATGTGAAGATCGAAGCTTAGACCAAGATGGATGGAGCAGTTACTGGTTCCGCCTGCCGACCGGTATTTCGAGGATTATCCGCGTCGGCATGGTGAGCGAATTCGGCGAAGTCGCGGTGACGGCCAAGGAGATCGTCGAGTTCGCCGAGCGCTACGATCCGCAGACGATGCATGTCGATCCGGTCGGCGGCAGGCGCAGGGTCCGTTCGGTGGGTTGATCGCCAGCGGCTGGCACACGCGGCTCATGATGATGCGGTCTGTTCGTCGAGCACTATCTGTCGAAGGTGGCGACACTGCCTTCGCCGGGGATCGACGAACTGCGCTGGGTGCGGCCGGTGCGGCCGGGTGATCGGCTGCGCGTGCGGGTGACTGTGCTGGAGGCAAACCGGTCACGTTCCAAGCCGGATCGCGGAATGGTGCGCAGCCTGGTTGAAGTGCTGAACCAGAAGCGACGAAGTGGTGATGAGCATGAAGGCCGATGAACCTGATGCGGTGCCGCGACGTCGCGTAGCGCCACGCTGCCGATCGAACGCGCTGGCGTTTGTTTCGCCCTCGCGCATTCGTAGTATATGCCGCCACACTATCCGGCAAACGCCTCCGTTGCCTCTCGCAATGCGTGCGCCAGGCGATTGCGGCCACGCGTCGCACTGACAGTAAGGAAGCGCGCGCTGTCGGTGCCTGGCGCCACCTTCGCCAGCTTGCGCAGCGGATCGAGCACCGGCCAGGCTGGCAGCGGCAGTGCAGGATCGTGCGCGAAGCGATCGCCGCTGGTGTAATACACCGGGGCCAGTGCGCGCGACGCACGCATCAGTGCCGCATCGGAATGTCCGCCGCCCGCGGCCTTGTCGCGCAGCGTTTCCGCGGCGGCGATCAGGTCGCTGACGGAGAAGCGATCGCCGAGTGATGAGCGCAGCTTGCCGAGTTCCTCCAGCAGCACGCGTGCATGCGCGGCAAAATCCAGCGGCAGCACCGGATCGGTCAGCAGGCGCCACAGCGTGTGCACATAAACCCGCGTGTCGCGCACCAGGTTCTTCTCGTCGATCTTGTCCAGCAGATCGTGCGGCGTGTGCCACCACCAGCCGAGCGCGTTGCGCATCTTCACCGGCGCCGGTGGTTGCTCGCTCAGTGCGCCGAACATCGCAGGAATGCCGATGCCCCAGAACGACTGATCGGATGATCGCGACATGCGCTTGCCGGCATACTCCGACGCAGCCTGCTCGCCGATCGCGTCGCCGGCCAGTCCGATCAGCTCCGGCGCGGCGGCGGCATTCTTCAGCACCGTCGCGCCGACGCCGCCGGTGGAATCGACATTCACGTGAACCGCACAGCGTCTTTCCAGTTCGTCCCAGTGCTGGTCGGCATACCAGGTCGAGCCGGAATAGCGGCCATGCGAATGCCCCGACCAGAAGCACAGCCGCAGACCGCGCCGCCATTGGCTGCGTTCGCGCGCGGTGATACGTGCGACCTCCAGCATGGTGGCATTGGCCGCGCCATTGTCCATCACGCCGTAGTACCAGGTGTCGTGATGGCCGGAATACAGGATGAACGGACCATCCGCGGTGGGGCCGTCGATGTCGGCCTGCAGGATCGGAGTCTGGCGCCACCCGGTATCGACCTCGGCATGCAGCGTCACCTTCGGCTGCTCGCCGCGCGCCAGGCGTTCGCGCAACGCGCTGCCGTCGGCATTCGACACGGTGCAGACGACGGTGGTGGGCAGTTCGGATTGCGTCTCGCCCGACGGGCTGCCCCACACCGGTGACACGCACATCTCGTGCAGATGTTCATGTGGGCTGATCTGCACCTGACCCACGGCACCGGCGTGCGATGCGCGTGCGGCCTGGCCGGGACTGGCGATGCCCTCTGTCAGCACGATTGCACCGCGCAGATCGCGCGCGGAGAAGTCGGACGCGTCACCGTCGCCGACATAGACCAACCGCCCGGTTACACCCTGCGGCGGAGAGCTGCGCGAGAACGAGTGCGTGATGGCGGTGAGTGCCTGGTTGTCAACGTCAACTCTCGCCTTGCCGGGCAGACTGATATAGGCGTCGTGCATAAAGAGACTGGTGCGATATCCGTACTCGTCGAGTTTTGCCTGAAAGTAACGCAGGCTTTGCAGTTCGTCTGGTGTGCCGGACAGTTTTACCCACCGGGCAAGCTCCTGCATGTGGCCCATCAGAACGGCGCCGTCGACGGCCTCGCACAGCGAATTGCGGATCGGGTCGCTCATGTTCCATCTCCTTCCCGCAGATGTGGCGGCGAGCGTGCCGGGCGTGGCGGGCAAAGGCAAGCTCGTCTAGGATTCGCGCAACTGATCATGGGAGGACGGCATGGTGACCTGCTTCTGCGGAATGGTGCACGATCTTGGCAGGCGGGGCTTTCTGGGTGCGCTGATGGCCACCGCGGTGGACGCGCAGGCGCCATTGCCCGCGTCCGCCGGCCCGGCGAATCCTGCGATGATCGACGACCTCGTGGCGTCGAATCGTATCCTGTACGACCAAGGCGTGGTTGATGGTTTCGGCCACGTCAGCGCACGCCACGACAAGAATCCAAACCGCTATCTGCTCGCCCGCAGCATGGCGCCCGCACTGGTGACCGCGGACGACATCATGGAATTCGACCTCGACAGCACGCCGGTGGATCAGCGTGGCCGAGCCGTTTATCTTGAGCGTTTCATCCATGGCGAGATCTACAAACTGCGGCCCGATGTGCTCGCCATCGTGCACAGTCATTCGCCGGCCGTTCTGCCCTATGCCAATACCAAGGTGCCGCTTCGGCCGATGAACCACATCGCTGGTTTTCTCGGGGGCGGCGTGCCGGTGTTCGAAATCCGCGACGTCGCAGGCCCCGCTTCCAATATGCTGATCAGTAACGGGAAACTCGGCCATGCGCTGGCGACGACGCTGGGGCAACATCCGGTCGCGCTTATGCGAGGGCACGGTTCGGTGGCGGCGGCGCAGTCGGTCCGTCACGTCACGTTCCGCGCGATCTACACCGAGGTGAACGCGCGCATGGAAAGCGAGGCGTTGCGCCTCGGCGATCCCATGTTCCTGAATGATGGGGAAGCCGAAGCCGCGATGAAAACGAACGATGGGCTGGTGGATCGGCCGTGGGATTTGTGGAAGCGTCGGGCGATGGGGAAGTAACGACTTCCTACGTATCGAAGACGAGGATGGCGGTGCCAAACCTGCAATGACGGGATGGTTCTATGCACACGCGCGCGCCAGATCGCCCACATCAGCCATTGTTTCGACCGCCCAGCTCCGATCGACCAGTGTCGTGCTTCGCACTGTGCCGATCACAGGTTCGGCAAGTTCGGAGAATTTTCGTGTCAGTTGCGCGTCGGTCATCGGATTGGTCGCGCTGCCGATGCAGTGATCGATACGGCAGGTGTGGCTGCGACCGTCCTTCAGCGTGATCGTGACTTCGGCCGCGTCTGCCGCCACCGAACTATCGCCCACGACTTCGACCCTGTCCTGGAATGCAGAGATCACAGGGTCCTGCACCGTCGGGTCCTGCAACTCCTGGATGCGCGCGGTGCCGCGGATCAGCGTGGCGGCAGTCCAGTGATACAGACTGACATGCGCCTGCAGCTCGTTCTGCGGATTGCGGCGGTCGCATAACGCCATCGCGCCAGGTGAAGCCTTGATGCGCACCATGTCCACATCCGCCGCCTCGATCGCATGTTCGCGCCGTAACTCCAGGCAGGCATCGATGATGGGATGGATCACGATTCCGCAGGGATACGGCTTGTAGGTATTGCGAAGAATTTCGAACTGCTCGCCAAGTCCGCCGACCAGTGCTGGCAGATATGCCTGCTGGGCAAACACCTCCAGAAAGCCGTACTTGCCTTCCAGCGCAACCGGCGATGCGGTGAAGCCGCGTTCGGCCAGCAAGGCTGCGCGCAGTCCCGGTCTGACCACCCTGCGCCGGCATCAACGACGAAACCATCGTCGCGTGCATGACGCGGAAACCCGCCGCCTGCGACAACGCAATGCCGATGGCATATTGCAGCCGCGTCGCATCCAGACGCAGCAGCTTGGCGGCCGCGACTGCTGCACCGATGCCCGCGGCAATGCCGGTCTGCGACCAGGCAACTGTCCCATTGCGCCGGCGGCACGGAGATCGCTTTCGACAGTCGGCAGGTCATTTCTACGCCAAGCGCGAATGCCAGCAGGAAATCCGCGCCGCTTGTCGGGCGCTTTTCGGCTAACGCCAGCACCGCCGACGGCAACCGGACCCGATGGATGCACCACCGCCTCGGCATGCGTGTCGTCATATGAATAGATGCTGGAGGAGAGGGTGTTGATCAGGCAGGCGTGCAGCGCATCGGCCTTGTGTCCGCGGCCAATCACCGTGGCGTGCGGCGCTCCGGCATACTCGCCCAGCGTATTGTCGGCGATCTCCACCACCGCGTGGCGTGCGCCGCCAATCGTGCAGCCCAGGATGTTGAAGAACGAGCGCAGCGCTTCGTGGCGCACGTTTGCGGGCAGATCGGACCAGCGTGCCGCGACGATGTAGTCGGTCAGGCGCGATGTGACATCGCCTGCCGTGTTGACGAATGCGTTGGCCATGACTGCTTGCTCCCTTACAGCGAACGCGTCGCGCCGCCGTCGATATCGATCACGCAACCCTGGATGAAGTCGGCCTTGTCCGACGCGAGATAGGCAGTGAGCCAGCCGATCTCCTCCGGCCGCCCGACGCGCGTTGTGCCGTGCGAGGACAGCAGGAAGGCGATCGCCTGCTCGCGATTGAAGCCCGTGGTCGCGCGAGACGCGTTCGATGTTGCGGCCGAAGCGTTCAGTTTCGATCAGGCCAGGATTGATCGCGTTCACCCGCACGCCATCCTTGACGCCGATATCGGCCATCGCCTTGGTGAAGTTCAGCAATGCGACGTTGACCGAACCGCCGATGGTGAACTCGGCTGAACCCGCGCGCGAGCCGATGCCGACGATGTTGACGATGCAGCCGTCGCTTCTCGCGCAGATGCGGCCATGCGGCGCGCGTCGCGCGGACATAGCCGTGGAATTTCAGTGCGAAGCCGTCCTGCCAGTCGTCCTCGGTGAGGGTGAAGAAGTCGGCGCGCTTGGTGGCGCCGGCATTGTTGACCAGGATATCGAGCCGGCCGAACGCCGCGATCGCCGCATCGACCGCGGCCTTGCCGGCGGCGGGTTCGCGCAGATCGCCGGCGATGACGGCTGGTCGCGGTTGCTGCCGGAGATGGCGGCGATGCCGCTGGCGACTTCATCGAGCTTTGCCTTGTCGCGCGCGGCCAGGCAGACATGCACGCCTTCCCGTGCCAGTTCGGCTGCGATCGACGCGCCGATGCCGCGGCTGGCGCCGGTGACCAGCGCGACTTTGCCGTTGAGATTCAGGTCCATGTTGTTTCCTTCCCGCTACACTGTCCACGCGAGGAGCGAAGCGAACCTGCGGTCATGCCCGAGGACACGCGGTCGATCTACGGCCTCGCTGCGCTCGGTCA
Organism: uncultured Alphaproteobacteria bacterium; assembly: GCA_963790445.1. Taxonomy (GTDB): domain Bacteria; phylum Pseudomonadota; class Alphaproteobacteria; order Acetobacterales; family Acetobacteraceae; genus JAMXLO01. Next base: position 9,683 of record CAWBON010000008.1, read on the forward strand.
GGAGATTGCCGCGTCGCTTCGCTCCTCGCAATGACAGCTGAATGATGCAAACCGCGAGGTTGCCCCAGCTTGTCACGCGTTCGATGCGCAGCGCGATCACCGGCAGGTCCGCAAGCTGCATGGCGCGATATTGCGTATAGCGTTCGCGCAGCAGGGCCTGTGCGCGGTCATGTTCCGCGTCCGTCGGCCAGGATTTCGGCGTGCCCGCGCAGCATCACCCAGCCGAGTTGGCTCCAGTCCTCGTCGTAGCGGTCGGCGACGAAGGCGGTGGACGGATTATCCAGCATGTTGCGCAGCCGCTTCAGCGGCCGGCTGCCGGCGCGCTTCGGCTTCTCGTCGATCGTGATGTACAGCGCGTCGTCGGAGATCGCGAAGCAGACCGGCACGACATGCGGATTGCCGCGCGCGTCCGCGGTTGCCAGGCGGCCGATCCCTGCGCTGCTACGAAAGCCTTCTGTTCGGCTGCGAGCATCTTGTCGGCTCTCCTGCGTCATGATCGGCTCGCCCCGGCAATGGTCGTTTGCTATCGCACCACTACAGCAGCCCGGCGGCGATGTTCACCGTCAATGCCAGGATGATCGTGTTGAACAGGAAGCTCAGCAGCCCATGCACGGCCGCCAGACGACGAAATTTCCGCGCGGTGATCTGCACGTCGGACACCTGAAACGTCATTCCCAGCACCAGCGAGAAGTACAGGAAATCCAGATAATCCGGCCGCTTTTCGCCGGGGAATTCCAGCCCGCCGGCAATGCCCGCGCCAGCCGGATCGATCTCGTAGAATTCATGCGCGTAGCGGAACGCGAAGCTGGTGTGGGTCATCAGCCAGGACACGAACAGCGTCACTGCGACCAGGATGACATGCAGGTTGCGCTGCGCCGGCGGCATGTCCTTGGTGTCGGCGAACTCGCCGAGGATCGCGGCAAAGCTGAACGTGACCGCGGCAACGGTGAGCCAGAATATCGTCCACTCGCCTTCCTCCTGTGCGGCGGCATCCGCGGCCATGCGGTCCAGCCGTTCGGTGGTGAACAGGAAGGCGGATCAGCGCCAGGTAGACGATGACGCCGAAATCCCAGGCGAGGATGGCGCGGGTCGTCCCGCTGATGCCCTCCGGCAGCAACGGCGCGGCTGACGAGGCCGCACAGCAGGCCGATGAACAGCCGTGGCCGGCCGCGGACGACCTGCCAGCACCAGCGCAACACGCCGCGATCGCTGAGCGCCATGTTCAGCCGAGACGCGGCGAGCAGGCCGGCCATCAGCTTGCCGCGATAGGCCAGGCTGTCGACGATGATATGTTCGTCGAGCGTGTGTGCGCCGGCGCCCTGCACGCCCAGGCCATCCAGCGTTGCGATGCCCATCGCGCCGGTGAAATTGCCGTCCGATCCGCCGCCCGAACTCTGCGCGCTGATGTCATAGCCGAGGCCGCGGGCGATGCCGCGCGCGGTCTCGTACAGCGCCATCACCTTGCCGTTCGGCTTCCCACACCGGGCGCGTCACGCCGCGCGTCACGTTGAACTGCACGTCATTGGACGATGCAGACAGCGCCAGCATGTCTGCGACGCCGCGATCGAGGTCCTCCTGCCGCTTGGCCATGGACAGCGCCTCGCCGGTGCAGGTGGTGGCGACGCAGTTCACCCATTGCCCGCCATGGATCACGCCGACGGAGAAGGTGCAGTCCTCGGTGGTCATGTCCTCGATCTCGATCAGCTTGCGCGCCATTTCGCGGATCGCGGAGCGACCTTCGCCGGGGCGCGCGCCGGCGTGGCTCGGGCGGCCGGTGGCTTCCAGGTTGAAGCGTGCGATGGCGTAGCGGCCGGTGACCACGCCGCCATCGGGGCGCGCGGGTTCCGGCACCAGCACGTAGCGATGGCGCGATGCCTCTGCCTCGATCAGGTCGCGCGTCGATGGGCTGCCGACTTCCTCGTCGCTGGTCAGCAGACAGGTGATCGGCAGTTTGGTTTGCTGGCCGGCGCGGCGCGAGCTGGCGGATGGCCTCCAGCGCCATGTAGTTGCCGCCCTTCATGTCCTGGATGCCGGGCCCCCAGGCGCGCGCCGTTCTCGCGACGGAACGGCAGTGTCTCCAGCGTGCCGATCGGATGCACCGTGTCGAGATGGCCCATCACCAGGATGCCGGGCACGTTCGGCGTCGGATGCGGGAAACGTGGCGCGCACGCAATCGCCGAAGCCCATGCGGCCGGCGACGCGCTCGATGCGCGCGCCGGCGATCACCAGGTCGCGCGACGCGATGTCCATCATGCGGTTGACCGCGGCGGCGTCCCAGGTGGGACTTTCGCATTCGACCCAGGTGCGCAGCCCGTCCAGCATGGCGTCGGCGTCGAAGGGCAGGGCGTTCGGGTCCATGGTGCTCTCCGTTACGAAGTGACCAGGACAGTGCCATGCGGTGGCCGGCAGCCCAAACCTCCGCTGCAAGCGGTGACAAGTGCGATGGACGCGGTCAACATAACTCTGCGAGTTGGTCGCGGAGTAATTCGAAGAAGCCAACGGCGTCCAGCGTCTCCAGTATCGTGACGTTGGCCGGCGCGCCGGTGCGGCGCCAGCGATCGATGACGGTGCGGCCGCGGCTCGGGCCGGGGCCGAGATCGACGCGTCGCGGCGCAATCGCGCGTCGGTGAACAGATCGGGGCGGATCAGCCAGGCGACCGCACAGGGATCGTGCAGCGCCGCGCCGGTGCCGGCGAAGCGCGGGCCAAGCGGCACCGTCGCCTGGATGTCGCACAGCGTGCGCAGGCAACGGCCGGTACCGGCCGCGCGCCAGTGCGCCAGATGTGCCGGCGTGCACAGCGCCTGCGCGGTCAGTTCCAATGTCGCCAGCACGACGGGACGGCCGCAGGCGAGCAGGACGGCGAGCGCCTCGGGGTCGTTGAGCGCGTTGAATTCGGCTGCCGGAGTCGCGTTGCCTTCGCCCCAGGCGCCGGTCATCAGCACGATCCGTTCGATCTTTGCTGTCAGTGCCGGCTCGGTCATCAGCGCGAGCGCGAGATTGGTGGCAGGTGCGATGCCGACCAGCGTCACCGGCTCGCGCGGCGTCGCGCAGGATGGTCGCGGATCGCATCGGCGGCGAGCCGGGCGCGGGTTCGCCGACTTGCGGCAGTGCGATGCCGCCAAGGCCATCAATGCCGTGCACGCGTGTCTCGTTGACGAAGGCGCCGAGCAGCGGCCGGTTGGCGCCTGCGAAGACCGGCACGTTCGCGCCAGCGAGCGCGACCAGGGCCAGCGCATTGGGCAGCGTGCGATCCAGCCCGACATTGCCGCCAGCGACGGTGACCGCAAGCAGTTCGATCTCCGGTGATGCCAGTGCAAGCAGCAAGGCGAACGCATCGTCGGTGCCAGGATCGCAGTCCAGAATGATCGGGATCGGCACAGCGGGATCCTTGCCTGGGGGGAGCAGGATGCCACCGTAAGCGTACGCAGTGGAACCTCGCATGGCGACACACATTTCACATTCACCGCGGGCGACGCCGCCTCGACCGACGGCAGCCAGGCGGTCGATTGTACCGCTCAATCAGAAGGCGTTGGCGCCGACATCGCCGGAGCGTGTCCGGCGGCTGCGCAAGCATCTGGTCGCGTCGCTGCGTGCGATGCGCACGATGAGGGACCCCGTAGGCTCGGCCTCTCCGCTGCGGCCGGAGCCCGATGGCTTCACTGGCCAGGTGGCGCACGCACCGCTTGCTCCTTGTGCAGAGGCTGGTGCTGCAAGGGCGGCGGCGATCATGGCTACCTCGACGAACGCACGATGGCGCGCGTGCGGCGTGCGCATGAGGAACTGGATGCGCGCGCGGTGCTGCGGCTGTACGTCGAGCGAGTGCCCGCGGCCGGCTACGACGGCTCGTGCGTGTTCCATGGTGCACAGGGCTGCACGCTGGACCGCTCTCTTCGATCCGATGTGTGCAACAGCTATTTTTGCACCGCTCTGGGCAACTACGTGAAGAGCGGCGGTGCGCCGACCGACGTCATGGTCATCGCCGGTGAGGGCGACCAAATGCGCATGTCGGTGATCACCGACGGTGGCACGGCGGTAGAAGATTAGCGGCCGCCGTCAACCTGCAGGATTTGACCATTGACGAATCCGGCCAGGTCGGAGGCGAAGAACACCACGGCATTGGCAATGTCCTGTGCGCTGCCGAGTTGTTGCATGGCGATGCGTTGTACCAATGCCTTCTGTCCGTCGGCGCCGTAGCTTTCCCACTGCTTCTCGGTCGCTTCATTCGTGCGGATAAATCCCGGGGCAACGGAATTCACCGTGATGTTGTACGGCCCGAATTCGTGTGCGAGTTGGCGTGTCAGCCCAACCACCGCATGCTTCGCGCTGCAATAGGCCTGGATGCCGGTCAGCGACGGTTGCAGTCCTGCGCCTGAACTGGTGTTGACGATGCGCCCTCCGCCAGCGCGCTTCATTGCCGGCGCCGCCGCCCGGCACAGCGTGAATGCGGCGTTGACGTTGATGTCGAACAGCACGTTCCAGTCTTCATCGGACACGTCTTCCAGTGGTTTCGGCCCCTGTCCGCCGACGCCGCCGGCGTTGTTGACCAGCACATGGAGGGGACCGTCGGTTAGGGTCTCGATCTGACGTATCCAGGCGGTGCCTGCGGCACGGTCCCGCAAGTTGACGACCTTCGTGGTGATGCCGCCGGCTGCCGCGGTCTCATCGAGTTCCACGGCGGAGATGTCGGTAGCGAACACGCGCGCGCCGAGATGCGCGAATGTCTGTGCCATGCACCGGCCGAAACCGTGTCCCGCACCGGTGATCGCGACGGTTTTGCCGTCGAATTTAATATTCATCAGGCCTCCCTGTGGCAGCGAATGGACCAGCGTATACCATCCTGGCGAAATTCACCGTTCGCTGCGATTAGACAAAGTCCTTGGCCGGTCCGAAGCTACATCGCAATAGCGCTTTGCACAAAGGAAAGCGGCCATGTCATTGAGCCGGCAGTTCGCAACATTCGTCGCCAACCTCCAATACGCCGACCTGCCGCCCGAGGTCGTGGACCGCGCCAAGGGCGTCACGCTCCAGGCACTGGCCTCCGCGCTGGTTGCCCACGACATGTCTGCCAGCAGACAAGCCCTGGCCCTGATGCAGGAGGAAGAATCCGGCGGCGGGGGCATAGCGACGGCGCTGTGCAGCGGCAGCAAACTGACCAAAAGCGGCGCCGCTTTCGTCAATGCGGAAATGATCCTCGCCGGCGGCAAGTGGGACACGTTCCGCATGCTCACCCACCCCGGCACGGCGATCCTTCCCGCGGCCCTCGTCGCGGCGGAAATAACCCAGTGCTCCGGTGCGACATTCCTCACCGCAGTCGCCGCAGGCTATGAGGTTATGGAACGCATGGCCGCGGAATTCATCCCGACAGTCATGTCGCGCGGGTTCCATGCCGGCCCCGTGTTCGGCATCTTCGGCGCGGCGGTCGCGGCGGCGAAAATCCAGGGCCTCGACGCCGACCAAGTCAACAGCGCGATCGCTCAGTGCGTCAACCTGGCAGCCGGCAACCTGGAGGGCGCGCGCAGCGGCGGGCGGTCGCTGCGCGAGGGGGGCGCCGTCCGCAATGCGTTGCTCGCCGTGGCAATGGCAAAACACGGCACGCCCGGCGGCGAAACAACGCTGGAAGGCGATGCCGGATTCTACCACGCCTACGCCGGCAACAATCTCGGTCAGCTGCGCTACAGCTACACCGGCCACAACCGTGCCGATCTCAACAGCATCACCAAAAACCTTGGCCAGGACTGGATTTTTCTCGAAACGCTCTACCGCATCTATTCGACCGCTGGTTACAATATCGCCCATGTCGACGTGACGGCGAAGCTGTGCGCGGAACACAACCTTATCTACCCCGACATCGATCGCATCGAGGCCGTGGTGAACTGGCTCGAGACAGAATACCCAAGCCCCGCCTTCCCCACGCCCGGCAGCGACGGCCAGCCGCGCGTCGGCAGCACGCAGTATTTTTCGGCGTACGGCGCCGTGACGCGCGGCTATCCTATGCTGCGCGGCGGCCAACCGGCGCCGGGCGAAACGGACCCGCCGGAAGTGCTGGACCTGATGCATCGGGTGACGCTGATCCCGACAGTTGGTCGAACTTTGTTCGGCCCACGCGTCACCATCTTCACCAAAGACGGACGCAGCTTCACCAGAGAAGGCACTGGCCGCGAGTTCATCTGGGACTTCGAAGAGCAAGCGAGGCGCATCCAGCCCGTTGCTCCCGGACTTGGCATTCCCGCAACACAGTTCGCGAGACTGATCGACACCTGCCGTAAGCTCGATCACATCGATGGAGCCGCGCGCGAGCTGATTTCGCTGACCCTACCCGCATGATCGATGCGCTTGGTGATCCGGAGCTACACCCGCTCGAATTTCACAACACGTCGCACACGTCCCCACTCGCCGGGCTGCACGACGTAGATATCGCCTCGCGAATCCCCCCAGATCCCATGGCACGAGCGGTGGATCGGATCACCCCAACGCGCCAGCCGCTCGCCATCGAGCGTCAGGATGCTGATCATGCCGCCATTATGCTCGGCGATGTACACGACATCATCGTCATCGACGTAAAAGAACGCCGGCCCGATCAGTTCAACAGGCCAGACCTCCAGCAGCTTGCCGTCCTGATCAAAGACCTGAACGCGATCGTTCTCGCGATCGGCCACAAGCAGCCGGCCGCGCCGATCAATCCACACGCCATGCGGCAGGTTGAACTGCCCCGGCGCGTTGCCCGGCTCACCCCATGAAAACAGATACTGCGCATCAGCCGAGAACTTGTGCACCCGCGCATTGCCGTAACCGTCGCTCATGAACATCGAACCGTCCGGTGCAAATGCGATGTCGGTTGGCAGATTGAACGGCCCACCGCCGTGCGTCACCTTCTTCCATGCCACCGAACTGAAGTCGTCACCCGGCACGCCGGTATCCGATCGATGTCCCTTCACGCCAATGGTTTGCAGCAGTTTCCCTTCAGGCGTGAACTTCATGAACTGCTGATGATGTTCGTCGGTAAGCCAGGCGAAACCCTGTGCGTCGAAACGGATCGCGTGCGGAAACCGGAACATCCCCGCGCCCCATGACGACAGGAAGTTGCCGTCCCGATCGAACACGACAACCGGATGGTCTGCGACCCGATTGAAACAGTACACCCGGTCCTCTGGTCCGACCGCAACCGCTGCCGGCTTCAGGTCGACTTCCGCCGGTGCGTGCGCCCAATCCTCGTGCACCTTGTAGGTGTGCTTGCCACTTCCAACAATCGTTTCCATCGTCTTCCCCCCTATGCCAACCCAACAACCTCTGCCAATGCCTCCAACTGCTCCACGTGCCGTGACACCGGGTTCAGCAGCAGGTGATTGGCGCCCATCGCAACCACTTCTTCCAACTTCTCGCGGACCTGTTCCGGCGTGCCATGGATACCCGATGCATCGGTGCCCGCCGGTTATGATACACCTCGGTGAACCAGCGATTCAGTTCAGCGCGCGCCACCTCCGGCCGCTCGTCCACCGCCATGAAGATCCGCTTCGAGATCGGAAAACTCCCAACATCGCGACCTGCGTGCACCAGTGCCTCACGCAGCACAGGCACCGAGCGGCCGAATTCGGCGATGCTCGACCCGCCCGATCCCATCCACCCATCAGCCATCGTACCTGCTCGGCGTACTGCGTCGGGATGGCCGACGCCCATCCAGATCGGCAGCGGCTGTTGCACCGGTTTGGGCGACATCGTGGCGCCTTCCAACTGGTAGAACCTGCCGCGGTAATCCACCGTCTGCTGTGTCCATAGCGCCCTGATCAGCTCCACTTCCTCGCGGAACCGCCGCACCCGGCCCTCCTCGAGGCACAGCGAACTCCCGGTAATGATGCTCGCGCCCCAGTCCAACCCCGAGGATCGCGCGCCCGTTGCTGACAGTATCCAACGTCGCCCATTGATGTGCCACCATCATCGGGCTGTGGATCGCCAGCACAACAACCGATGCACCGACACGAATTCGGCTGGTAACCGCCGCCGCATAGGTCAGTACCACGACAGGATCGAAACACGTCACATGATCCAGAGTGTTTTCGGTTACCCACAGATCGCGAAACCCCAGCGCCTCGGCGCGCTGCGCGACTGCGCGGACAACCTTCATGTCGATCCTGTCAGGCGAGCGGTGTGGCAGCGACATGCCGAACGCAATGTGGTCTTTCAACGCCATGACGCGCCCTTCCCCAGATCAATGCGCCGGCGCCGCCCCCTTCGGCATTCGTGGTAGGAGCAGCGCCAGCGGCCAGATGCACAGCCCCAGCATGCCTAATAGCCAGAATATGTCGAGATAGCTCATGATCCCGGCCTGTGCCTGTATTATCGCATCGATCGGCGCCAGCGGCGTGTTCCAGCCGTAACCATTATATGCGGTGATGTGCTCGGCCAGCCGCTCATGATGAAACTGCAGCCGGTCTTCCAGCATCGTCGTAGTGAACGACACGCCGACACTACCGCCCAGATTGCGCATCAGGTTGATCATCGCCGATGCATCATTGGTCCGGTTCGGCGGCACACCTACATAGGAAACAGCACTCAGCGGGATGAAGACGAACGGCAGCCAAACCACCTGCGTCAGCCGCAGCATCGCGATGTTCCAGAAGCTGATATCCAGGTCGAGCCAGGCGCCGGAGTAGAGCGCCCAGCCGGTCCCGGCGAGCCCAATAAGGATCAGCCATTTCGGCTGCACCAGCCGCCCGGTGATGGCCCCTGCCAGCGGCATGATGATCAACGTGACCAATCCGCCAACACCAAGCGTCAATCCGGCCGTCGTCGCATTGTAGTTCAGCAGCGTCTGGGTAAGCTGCGGCAGCAACTGCGTCGTGCTGATCAGCATGAATCCGAACAGAAACATCACCAGGCAGGAGACGGCGAACGCACGCGACCGCAGCAGCCGCACATTCATCGCGGGCTGCGGATGCCACAACTCCCAAACGACGAGTGTTAGCAGACTGATAGCGGCGATGGCGCCGAGGCTGACGATGAAATCGGACGAAAATCCATCATCGACCTCGTAACGGTCCAGCATGATCTGTAGCGCGCCAAAGCCGAGTACCGACGAGTGCAAAGCCGATATAGTCCACCTTCAGGCCACCGGCGATCAGGCGTTTGCGATCCTGCTTCAGCGCGTCTGGCTCGACCACAAACATTTGCACCAGCGCGAGCGATAGCAGCCCGACCGGCAAGTTGATCAGGAAACACCAATGCCAGGAGAAGTTGTCGGTCAGCCATCCCCCCAACGTCGGACCAACCGCCGGCGCGGTGACCACAGTCAGCCCATACAACGCGAAAGCCTGCGCGCGCTTCTCCGGCGGAAATGTATCGGCGAAAATCGATTGCTCCGTCGGTGCCAGTCCGCCACCGCCGATCCCCTGGATAACCCGCGCGATCAGGATCATCGAAAGTGAGGTCGACATCGCGCACAGCACCGAACTTGCGGTGAACAGCGCGACGCAGCCCATGTAGAAGCGTTTGCGGCCGATCACGTTGGCCAGCCAGCCGCTGATCGGCAACACGATCGCATTGGACACCAGGTAGCTGGTGATGATCCAGGTGCTTTCGTCGAGGCTGGCCGCCACGCTGCCGGCGATGTGACGCAGTGAGACGTTGACGATGGTGACGTCCAGCACCTCCATAAAGGTTGCAACCGAAACGATCACTGCAATCAGCCATGGACTGCGGTCACCGGCGGCGGAGCGCGGCAGGCTCGGGTCGGGCATGTTACTTCACCCGGACGTACGGCACCACAGACATGCCTGGTTCGACCAGATAGTTCTTCAATCGGTCGTCATTGAAGTCGATCTTCACGGGCAGTCGCTGTACGATCTTCACATAGTTGCCGGTGGCATTTTCGGCCGGCAGTACGCTGAACTCACTCCCCGTCCCAGGCTGAAAGCTGTCGACGTGGCCGTGGAAAGTGACCGATGGAATCGCGTCCACATAGATATCAACCGGTTGACCGGGACGTATCGCCGAAAGCTGGGTCTCCTTGAAGTTCGCTGTCACCCAATGGTCGTCCTGCACGATGGCGAACAGCGCCTGGCCCGGATTGACGTAATTGCCAACATCGACGTTGCGGTGGCCGATCCGGCCAGCTACCGGTGCGACAAGCGTGCAATAGGAAAGCTGCAATTCCGCAGCGGCAATATTGGCATCTGCCTGCTGCAGTTGCGCCTGCGCGGCAACCACCTGCGCGCGGCCCGCCTGCAGCTGCGCATTTGCACCATTCACCGCCTGACGTGCCGCGTCCAGCTTCGCCTGGGATGCCCGGAAGGTCGCCGTGGCACTATCCACCTGCTGTCGCGATACGGCGTGCGGATCGATCGATGTATATCGATCGTAGTCCTGCCGGGCCTGCAGCAGGTCGGCCTGTGCCACGCGTACATTCGCATCCGCCTGATCGACATTTGCCTGTTGCACTACGGTCTGCGCATCGGCCTGTTGCAGCATGGCGAGCGCATTGACGCGCTGCGCCTTCTCCTGGTCGAGCTTCACCTGGTAATCGCGGGGGTCAATCCGCAGCAGGATCTGCCCGGCGGCGACGTGCTGATTGTCAACGAACAGCAGTTGCGCCACGCGACCGGACACCTGCGACGCCATCTGTGTGACGTAGCCGTCGATGAAGGCATCGTCGGTGCTTTCAAAGTGGCGCGCACTGAGCCACCAGACGACGCCGGCCGCGACCAGCGCCGCCGCGACCACGACGGCAAGAACGAGGCCAAACGCACGCCGCCAGCGCGGTTTGTGTTCCGACTGCTTCTCCGCCTCGCTCTGCCATGTCGCGCGATCGTGATTTTCAATGGGATGCAGGTCGTCCATCGGCCCTCCACGAGGCGTGCAAGTCCCCTCCCGATTGCCAATAAGGGCGGATGGCGCGACGGTTCGAGCCCAGGGGCGATCACGGACGCCTGATTGGGACATGCCGCATGGGCCACGAATTGATCCGACTGACCGCAACTGAAGCCGTCGGCCGGCTGCAACGACGGGAGATCTCGCCGCTGGACCTGATCGAGGCCGCGGCGGCGCGCATCGCGGAAGTCGAACCGGCGGTGAACGCGCTGCCGACGCTGTGCCTCGATCGCGCGCGCGAACACGCGCAACGGCTGATGAATGGCGCGCGGCCGGGCGGCGGAATCCGAGGCGGGCTGGCTAGGCGGGCTGCCGGTGGCGATCAAGGACCTGACCGACGTCGCGGGCGTCCGCACCACCTATGGCTCGCCGATCTTCCGCGATCACGTGCCTGCGAGATCGCATCCGGTGGTGGAGCGCATCGAACGCAAGGGCGGCATCGTCATCGCCAAGTCCAACACGCCGGAATTCGGCGCCGGCGGCAGCACGTTCAATGAGGTCTTCGGCCGCACGCGCAATCCGTGGAACACGTCGCTGACCTGTGGCGGATCCACCGGCGGCGGCGCGGTTGCGCTGGCGACCGGCGAGGTATGGCTCGCGCATGGCACCGACCATGGCGGATCGCTGCGTCGGCCGGCGACGTACTGTTCGGTGGTCGGATTGCGCCCGTCACCTGGACGCGTCACACGCGGCACGTCGAACAATCTGTGGTCGCCGCTGTCGGTGCACGGACCGATGGCACGCAATGTCCCCGACCTGGCGCTGTTTCTCGACGCCATGGCCGGCCTGTGTCCGCACGATCCGTTGACGTTCGACATGCCCGCGGTGTCATTCACACGCGCGGTAGCCGCGGCGAAGCCGCCGCGCCGCATCGCCTACACGTCCGACTATGGCGGCAGACTGACGGTGGATCGGGAAACGCGCGACATCTGCGAACGCACGGTGCGCCGCTTCGAGGAACTGGGCTGCGTGATCGAGGAATTCGCCCCCGACCTCGGCGCGATCGAGGAGGCATTCATGGTGCTGCGCTCGCAGCATTTTGTCGTCGACCGCGAGCTTCAACTCGAGACCCATCGCGACCTGATCAAGGCCGACATCATCTGGAACACGGAAAAGGGTCTGGCGCAGACCCCGAGTAGGCTCGCCTGGGCGGACCGTGAGCGCGCTGCGTTCTTCCGCCGATTCGCCGAAATGTTCGAGACCTTCGACATCTTCGTCTCACCCAGCGCGGCCACACCGGCGTTCGACGTGAATTTGCGTTTTCCAGAGTACGTCGACGGCAGGAAGCTTACCGACTACATGGGCGCATCGACGTTGAACGCCGCGGTGACCATGACAAGCTGTCCGGCCGTCGCGGTGCCGTGCGGGTTCGACCGGTTTGGACGCCCCGTAGGACTACAGATAACGGCGCCGATCCGCCAGGAAGCGCGCGCGCTGGCATCCGCCGCGCTGCTTGAGCGGCTTATCGGCCTGGACAAGTTGCTGCCGATCGACCCGCGTGAGGGAATGGTGCCGACCGCAATCTGACCATTACATAGGATGCAGCCAATGCCCACGCCTTCGTCCGATACAATCGCCACCGTGCTGCGCCGCGTCGATGCATCGCTTGAAGACTCGCGAGGGCGGTTATTCGATCTTTTGCGCATTCCCTCCATCAGTGCGCAGCCGGCGCACAGGCAGGACTGCGTGCGCGCCGCCGAATGGGTGCGCGATCAGCTTTCCGACCTTGGCTTCCGCGCCGAGGTGCGACCGACCAGTGGTCATCCTGTCGTTGTTGCGCATCACGCCGGTCCGGCCAACTACCAGGGCCCGCACGTGCTGTTCTACGGGCACTACGACGTGCAGCCGGTCGATCCGCTGGAATTATGGAAGAGCCCGCCGTTCGATCCCCAGCTCGTCGATGGCCCGCATGGCAAGCGTTACGTCGCGCGTGGCGCCGTGGACGACAAGGGCCAGGCGATGATGTTCATCGAAGCAATGCGCGCATGGCAGGAAGCCGCCGGCGGCATCCCCGCCCGCATCACCATGCTTGTGGAAGGCGAAGAGGAAGTCGGCAGTCCCAGCCTGGAACCCTTCCTTGCGGCAAACAAGGCAGAGCTCACCAGTGACCTCGCGCTGATCAGCGACACCGGCATGTGGGATGTCGATACGCCAGCAATCAGCACGATGCTGCGCGGCATGACCTACGCGCAGGTGACATTGAAGGCCGCCAACCGCGACCTGCATTCCGGACTGTACGGCGGTTCGGCGCTCAACCCGATTAACGCGCTGACCCGGATCCTCGGCGAACTCCAGGATGCGAACGGCCGCATTCAGTTGCCTGGCTTCTATGACAAGGTAAAACCTGTCTCCAACGCGCAGCGCGCGCAGTGGGACGCTCTCGGCTTCGACGAACATGCATTCCTCGGCAAGATCGGGCTCGACAGCTCCCGCAGGTGAGCGCGGCTATTCGGCGCTGGAGCGGCTGTGGGCGCGACCGACCGCGGACATCAACGGCATCTGGGGTGGCTATACCGGGGTTGGCAGCAAGACCGTGATCCCATCGGAAGCATCGGCGAAGGTGTCGTTCCGTTTGGTGCCAAACCAGGATCCCGACGAGGTCATGGAGCAATTCGAGCGTTTCGTGGCCGATCGACTGCCACTAGGTGCAACCGTGGAATACGAAGGCCACACGCGCACGCCCGGCATCGAGATGAATCTGGAAAGCCCCTGGGTGCGCGCCGCGCAGACGGTACTCGCTGAGGAATACGGCAAACCGGCAGTGCTGATGGGATGCGGCGGCTCGATCCCGGTGGTGACATCGTTGCGAACCGTACTCGGCATTGATAGCCTGCTGATGGGGTTTGGCCTGGACGATGACCAGGTGCACAGCCCAAACGAAAAGTTCGAACAGCGCTGCTTCCATCACGGTATCCGTTCGCACGCGCGGTTGCTGGCCAAGTTCGCCGGAGGGTAGTCGAGGCATCGTCCCGCTGTGCGGCGCTGTGGCCTGGCAGCCGTTGGTGTGGTCTGCCTGACGGCCATGCAGCCAGCCAATGATTGCCAACGCCTTCGCATCGACCGGCCAGGCGTCAGGACAAGGGGACCAGGCTGATGAATGCCAGCGATGTCATGACCCGCAATGTCATCTCCGTCGCACCGGATGCAACAGTGGCAGATGCCGTCGGGTTGATGTTGGACCGCGGCATTTCCGGTCTGTTCGTTGTGGATTCCGGTGGCACGCTGGCCGGCGTCGTAACCGAGGGCGATTTGTTGCGTCGCGATGAACTGGGCACGGAACGTCGGACGTCCTGGTGGCTCCGACTGCTTGCCTCGCCCGGTCGGCAGGCAGCCGATTTCACCCGCACGCATGGTCGCAAGGTCGCCGACGTGATGACGCCGGATGTGCTCAGCGTAAACGCGGATACTTCACTCGAGGACATTGTCGGATTGATGGAGGCGCATCGCATCAAGCGAGTGCCGGTACTGCGGGGCGACCACGTGGTGGGCGTGGTCAGTCGTGCAGACCTGTTGCGCGCACTATCGGTTGCGGCGCGCGGTCACGGCGGGACCGCGCCAGACGATAAAGCAATAAGAGACCACATCCTGGATACACTCGTGAAGGAGACATGGGCGCCGAAGACGACGCTGAATGTCACCGTGCTGAATGGCGTGGTCGATCTGTGGGGCACCATCAGCAAGGAACCGGAACGCCGCGCGCTCTGCGTAATCGCCGAGAATACCCCGGGTGTGACCAAGGTGATCGACCATCTGGTGTTCGTCGAGATGTACACCGGAGCAGTAATCGAACCGCCGCCCGTGGGGTAACGCCGGCATTGGTTGTAAACTTGCGCGCGGAAAGATCTGTCATGCAACGCGCCCAATCCAGCCTGATTTTGATGCAACGCAATGTGATCCTGGCACTGCTGCTGTTGCTGGCCGCGGCTGCATGGGCGGTGCTGGTGTGGCAATGGTCTGTTAGCGACATGGCTATGCCGACGACATCGCTGACCATGGGCATGCGCGCGCCCCTGTTCCTGCTGATCTGGGTCGTGATGATGGTGGCCATGATGTTCCCGACCGCTGCGCCCATGATCCTCACCTTCCACAAGGTGCAGGCAGGCAAACGACAGCGCGGCGAGGCCTTCGTCGCAACCTGGGTGTTCGTGGCAGGGTACATGCTGGTGTGGACGCTGTCTGGTATAATTGCCTATGTCGGTGCGCTTGCCGCCGAAGCGGTTGCCACTCGTGCCGCTCTTTCGCCAGCCACTGCGGCACGGATTGGCGGGGCGGTATTGGGTGCAGCCGGCATCTATCAACTCACGCCGTTCAAGGACCTTTGCCTGTCGAAGTGTCGTACGCCGCTCAGCTTCGTCTTGATGTCGTGGCAAGACGGGATGCCGGGCGCGGTGCGCATGGGATTGCTCCATGGCGCCTACTGCCTCGGCTGTTGCTGGCTGTTGTTCGTTATCCTATTGCCACTCGGCGTCATGAATATCGCCGCCACGGCGGTTGTCACGCTCGTGGTATTCGCCGAGAAGACGCTGCCCTGGGGGCGCGCCGTAGCCCGCGCCACAGCCGCCGCTCTCGTGGTTTATGGTGCGGTGGTGCTGGCCGCGCCGCAGGCGCTCCCCAGCTTCATGGCGAACGGCGGCATGGTTACGACAGGCCCGGCCATGTCGATGGATATGCAAAACACGGCAATGCCCAAAAGTGCCGTCGCGCCGTAGGGCGAACTTGCTCCCGGGATGCCTACTTACTCCGCTGCCCGCACCGCCCGACGCTCCAGCGCAACCCGATCCAGCTTGTAGACGTCGCCACCCTTGAGGATCGCCACCAGCCGGTCCTTGTGTTGCAGCACCGCAACATCCGCCACCGGATCGCCATCCACCAGCAGCAGATCCGCCAGGAACCCCTCGCGCACCTGCCCTGCCTCGTTGCCCATCCCCATCAGCTCCGCGCCATACCGGGTCGCGCAGACCAGCGCCTCGCTCGGGCGAGTAACCGAGGTGGCGCACGAAATGCTCGATATCGCGCGCATTCTCGCCCTGCGGCGTGCGGGCAAACCCGTAGTCGCCGCCGATGACCACGCGGATGCCGCGCTTCTTCATCTCCGGATACGCCCGCGACGCGGCGGCCAGGCCAAGTTCGATGCCGTGGCGCACGCCGGCATGCAGCGCGCCCTCCGGCGCCTCATGCACCGCGGCGTGCAACAGACCGATCGCCGGGCCGACGAACACGCGGTCCTTCACCGCCTCCAGCATGTCCAGCGCTTCCTCGTCCGCGTGCTCGCAGTGGTAGATCACGTCCACCCCACACCGCACCGCGCGCTTCACGCTCTCCGCCGCTCGGCAATGCGCGTTGACCATGCGGTGGAAATCGCGCGCGACCATGACGCCGGCGCGGATTTCGTCCTCGCTCATCACCGTGCGGGGCAGTGCGCCGGTGCGCGTGTGATCGTCGCCGGAGATATTCAGCTTGATGCTGTCCACGCCCTCGCGCACGCAAAGCCGAGCCAGCTTCGTCACCTCCACCGGCCCGTCGGCAAACATCGCGAAGCTGTCGCGGAACTGGTGGGCGCGGCGTTCGTCGCCCAGACCGCCGGTCACGGTGATCTCCGGCCCGCATGCGCGCATGCGAGGTCCCGGCAGATCGCCCGCCTCGATCGCGTTGCGGATCACCACATCGATCCGCAGCTTGGCGCTGGCCGCGCTGTAGGCACTGGTGAAGCCATGATCCAGCAGCAGCCGGGCGTTGCGCGCGGCGATCAGCGTGTGCTCCTCGGGTGGGGTGTCGCCGAGGTCGGTCGGGCGCGCGCCGTTGATGAAGGTGATGTGGGCGTGGCCCTCGACCAGGCCGGGCATCAGGGTCATGCCGCGCGCCTCGATCACTTCCGCGCCGGCCGCCTCAAGCTGGCCGCGCTGGGTTGCGACCGCGCGGATGCGTTCGCCTTCCACCAGCACATCGGCGGGGTAGGACGCCGCGCCAGAGCCGTCCCATACGCGGCAATCCCTGAACAGAATGCGGGCCATAGAGCCACCTCCCTGATTGGCAGCGGACATGCTAGCGCCTTGGTGGGCCTGCGTCTCTTGGTCGGCCACCCGCTCTGGCCTCGCGTACGATTCCCGCGTTAGAACCGGCCGATGAGACGAATACCTGCCGCGGCATCCCTGTTGCTGACACTTGGCGCCTGCACTGTCGGACCGAATTTCACGGCACCCGATTGGGTGTCGCCAGCCTCCTGGTTCGCCAAAAAGGCGGAGCCGATCACCCGTGTGCCCAGCCTGCCGGTCGCCGCGCCGGCCGATCCCAACTGGTGGAACCTGTTCCACGACCCCGAGCTGACCGCGCTGGAACATCGCGTTGCCGGCGAGAACCTGGACGTGCAGGTGGCGACCGTGCGCCTTGCCGAGTCACGCGCGCAGCTTGGCGTCGCCGGCGCGGCGCAGTTTCCCAGCTTCAATGCGAACGGCTCCTACACGCGGCAGAAGTCGAGCAATATCGGCGAGTTCGCCACTGCGCCAAATCCGCTCGGCGCCAACGGCGCCTCCGGCAATACCGCGGGCGGCATTGGCAGCGGGCCGCTCAATCCGTTCGACGTCTATCAGGTGGGCTTCGATGCATCCTGGGAACTCGACCTGTGGGGCAAGGTCCGGCGGTCGGTGGAATCCGCAAAGGCAACGGTCGAGGCATCGGCCGAGGCCAGGCGCGCGCGCTCTGGTTTCCAGCCTCGCCGAAGTGGCGCGTGACTATATCCAACTGCGCGGCAACCAGACTCTAGTGCAGATCGCACGGGACAATTTGAAGACTGCGCAGCAAAATCTGCAACTTACCCAGCAACGCGCCACCGGCGGCGTGACGACTGATCTGGACGTGGCCAACGCCGCCGCGCAGTACCGCACCACGGCCGCTGAAATCCCTCGACTTGAACAGCAGGTGTCGGAAAACATCAACGCCATCAGCCTGCTGCTTGGCCAACCGCCGAACGCATTGCAGGCCGAGCTGATCGACCCCAAGCCGGTGCCGCCGCTGCCGCCACGCATCCCCGTGGGTCTGCCCTCCGAGCTGGCACGACGCCGCCCGGACATCCGCGAGGCCGAGGCTCAGTTGCATGCGGCGACGGCCGATATCGGCGTGGCGGTTGCGAACTTCTATCCGTCGGTGACGCTGAGTGGCAGCGTAGGGTTGCAGTCGCTGCAACCGTGGCAGTTGTTCAACTTCAATGCGCGGCAATATTCCGCGGGTCCCGGCATCACCATTCCGATCTTCGAGGGCGGTCAGCTCAAGGCCACGCTTGAACTGCGGAAGGCGCAGCAGCAGGAGGCCGCGATCAACTATCAGAAGATCGTGCTCAGCGCCTGGCATGACGTGGACAACGCGCTGACCGCCTATCAGACCGAGCAGGCGCGGCGCGACCAGTTGGTGCAGGCGGTGGCGCAGAACCAGCGCGCGCTGGGGCTGGCGCAGAGCCGCTACCAGGATGGTGTGGCCGACTTCCTGCAGGTGCTGACGGCGCAGCAGAACCTGCTGTCCACCCAGCAGCAGCTTGCCATCGCCACGACCAATGTCTCCAACAACCTGGTGGCGGTGTACAAGGCGCTGGGCGGCGGCTGGGAGACGCAAATGCCGGCGGCCAACGACGATCTGTCACCGCTGGGTGCGCCGAAGTTGTAGTGCCGCATTAACACGATTGAAGGCCGTTTCAGTCATGGCTACGCGCCATGGCAGGCTGGAAGCATCACGCACAACTGTGTCGCATCGTCGCTGGCGTCGCCGTCGGCGGCATTCTTGCATGCGGCAGTGTGCGGGCGCAGGAACTGTCGACGTATTTTCCCGAGGGCGTGCCAGGTTATGGCGACGCGCCTGGGGTCACTGTGGCATCGCGCGCACGGCCGGATTTCGATCCGGCTCGGCATCCGCATCGACAGCTTCCTGCTGCATCCGCAAATGGATGAGGGGCTGGGCTACGACAGCAATGTATTCGGCGGGTCGCCGCAGCGCGGAAGCTGGCTTGTTGGCACGCATCCTTCATTGCTGGTGGCATCCGATTGGTCGCGCGACAGTCTGGGTGCCTATTTCGCGGCTGATGACGAGCACTATCTGGACCAGCCCAGGCAGAGCACGACCAACTGGACGGCCTCGATGGGCGGTTCGTTGCGGTGGGACGCGATCAGCTCACGCTGTCGGCGGCGCATTTCGATTTGCATCAGGCGAGTACCGACCTGGACGCTTTGCCGTCCGACGAGCCTGTCGGCTATCAGGTGAACGATGTGCGGGCGTGCCTATACGATCGCGCTGAATCGCATGTCGGTGACGCCGAGTGTGGCATATCTCGACTTATCACTACGACAGCACGACGATTCTCGGTGTGCCCACGTCGCAGGCGTATCGTGATCGCGACGTCGTCAGGGTGCCGTCACCACACGCTACGAGCTCGCGCCGCAGCGCAATCTGCTGGTGGTTATCCGTGCCCTGGATTCGCATTATGTGGCGCCGCAGTTGGACACGCCGACGCGCAATTCCACAGGGTATCAGACGCTGATGGGGCTCGCCAATGATGCTGATGCGGTGTGGCGCTATCGCGTGCTGCTGGGCTGGGAGGTGCGTGATTTCGCCGCGTCGCAGTATTCCGCGCATCAGGCGCCGATTGCCGAGGCGACCGCTGATCTGGTCACCGAGCGGCATGACGACGTTACCGCGACACTGACCCGCAGCATCGAAGATGCCGCGCAGGAGGGCATCGTCGGATATACCTACACCGGGCGCGGTTGGTGCTGGATCATGAGTATCGCCGCGATGTGCTGCTGCAGGTCTCCGCCGGAATGCAGCGTGCCGATTTCCTGCAGGGCGGCGGCCAGTCGACCGGGGTTACGCTGGGTGGCGGGGCTACATGGCTGCTGAACCGAAACGTGCGGTTATCCGCCACGTATGATTTCACCGATCAGCATGCCACCAGCAATCCGACGCTGATGACGACCGGCAGCTATTCGCGCAGCCTGGGGCTGCTGACGCTGCGGTTCGGGATGTGAGGCGGGGATGTCAGCGGTGGTTTGGCGTCGTTCCGCGTAGCCATCAGGGATGTCGCATGCAATTCAAGCCTCGGCACGTGTCGATCGGCGGAAGTATTCAACGTCAACCTGAGCAGTTCCTGCGGTGGTCCCGAACAACCTGACGTCGATCGATTTTGCAGCATGAAGGCGTTGCTGAGCGCGTTCAGTGGTTCGCAGAGTGTCGCGCTGCCGCCTGGCACGAGCGTTTCCGATGTGCAGTTCGTATATGAGGTCGCTCAGTCGAACGAGAGCTGCGTGGAAAACTACCAAACCGCGAATGCCGTCACCAACGCGAGTGCTTGTACCGATGACGACACATCAATCGTGGATACGGCCGACATCGAAGACCCGGCGAAGATCGGCACTATTCCCATCTCCTATCAAAATAAGGCACCTTAGGCGCCAGACAAGATACACTTGCCCCAAGCGCCCATCGCGGCTTGCCGGCTGGCGATGTTGTGCGTCAGCAGGGTCAGCACGTCGCGTCTGATCGACGCGAGCGGGTCCGTGTCGTAGACCGATCGCGCGCCGCAGACCTCGACCAGACGTTCGACCGCCCATTGCACCTGGTGTTGCGCATGGGTCATGTCGCGGCGCGTGCGCAGCACTGCTTCCGGCGGAATCGGCCTGCCTGTGGCCACCCACTCTTCCGCCGTCTGGCGGCCGGTCCACATGGTCAGCGTGGCAGCATCGATCGCCGCGGCGGCTTCGGCAACGGTCATCTGCACGAACTCGCTTGCCGCCATCTGCGTGATCCCGCGCGACACGCGGCCACGCAGGCTGGCAAGTGCTATGGCCAGTGCACGACGGCCCAGGGCGATCACGACCGGCGGCAGCGAGTAGTTCACCAGCAGTCCTCGCGGCGCGCGCACCAGCGGATAATCCGGATGCACCAGTGCGCCAGGCGCGGTGCCGGCCAGCAGATCGGCCAGCAGGACGCAGCGGTGCTCGGGCACGAATACGTCGCGCAACAGCAGCGAGCGGCTGCCGGTTCCCGCCAGTCCCAGCACGTGCCAATCGTCGATGATCTCGATGTCGGTGAACGGCACCAACAGGTAGGCGACGTTTCGTTGGTCGCCCGGCCTCGCCGAGGAACGCGCCGACGATCGCCCAGTGGGCGTGGCTGCTGCCGCTGGAGAACGAATACTGTCCGGATAGTCGCCAGCCGCCGGCGTGCGCGTCGCTACCGCGCGCGGTGCGAGCGAGGATGACGCGACCGCGGGCGGGTTCTCGCCCCAGACGTCGATCTGTGCCTGCAACGGATATGCTGCCAGCAGCCACTGGTGTTCGCCGAGTACGGCATAGACCCAGGCGGAGGATGTGCAGCCCTCGGTGAGCTCTTCGACGATGCGGGAGAACAGGCAGAAGCGGAGCTGCAGACCGCCGAACCGGCGCGGCTGGATGATGCGCAGGATGCCGGTGCGGTGGTAGTCGGCGATGGTTTCGGCTGATACGTCGCGCCCTGCGATTGGTGGTGGCCGCGCGTTCGGCAAGCGCCGGGACCAGGGCGCGTGCCTGTTCCAGCAACGCACTCTCAACGTCGGTGAGTTGTGTGTCGTCAGTCGCTGGCATCGTCCCGCCCAGTCAATAGCCAACTGCGACGCCCTAGCGGTTCATGCCGCGCACCGCCTCGCACACCGCGCGTGTCACCTCTGCCGTCGTCGCCTTGCCGCCGAGGTCGGGCGTCAGTATCCCGGCCGCGCACACCTGTTCGACGGCGCGCATCAGCAGTTCCGCCGCCGGTTTCTCGCCCAGGTGTTCCAGCATCATCGCGCCGGTCCAGAAGCTGGCGACCGGATTGGCGATGCCCTTGCCGGTGATGTCGAATGCGGAGCCATGAATCGGTTCGAACATCGACGGGTTGCGGCGTTCCGGATCGACGTTGCCGGTAGGCGCGATGCCGAGTGATCCGGCCAGCGCGGCGGCGAGGTCGGAAAGAATGTCGGCGTGCAGGTTGGTGCCGACGATCGTGTCGATGGTACGCGGCTTGCGGACCATGCGCATGGTCATCGCGTCCACCAATTCCTTGTCCCACGTCACGTCGGGATAGTCGTGCGACACCAGCGCGGCGATCTCGTCCCAGAACACCATGCCGTGGCGCTGTGCGTTGGATTTCGTCACCACGGTGAGCAGCTTGCGCGGGCGGCTGCGCGCGATGTCGAAGGCGAAGCGCATGATACGTTCGACGCCGCGGCGGGTGAAGATGGCGGTCTCGGTGGCGACTTCCTCGGGCAGGCCGCGATGCGCGCGGCCGCCATGGCCGGAGTATTCGCCCTCACTGTTCTCGCGCACGATCACCCAATCGAGGTCGCCGGGTCCAACGTCGCGCAACGGCGACGTGACGCCGGGCAGGATCCGGGTCGGGCGGACGTTGGCGTATTGGTCGAAGCCCTGGCAGATCGGCAGTCGCAGTCCCCACAAGGTGACGTGGTCTGGAATATCGGGATCGCCGACGGCGCCGAAGTAGATCGCATCCGCGGTGCGCAGCCAGGCGAGACCGTCCGGCGGCATGAACTGTCCGTGTTTGCGGTACCAGTTCGAGCCCCAGTCATAGTGGTCGATGATCAGAGTGAACCCGCCGTCGCGCGCGGCCACGGCATCCAGTGCCTCGAGGCCGGCGCTGATTACTTCGGGGCCGATTCCGTCGGCTGGGATGGAGGCGATGCGGTGCTGACGCATGGGGCGTGCCCTCGATTTTCCCAGGAGGTATCGCGCGCGGCGCGCATTGGCAACGTCGGCGGCGGCCGTTACATCGGCGCACCCAAAACGTCAACCGCGTTCTGGCCGAGAAATCGGGGCGAGGATGCTACCTGGCCGGAGCAGCCGGCGATCATCCGACCCAAGGACGTGCTGGAAATGACGAGCCTGGATTTCGCTGTGCCATTGAGTTTGCTGCGTCGGCCGCCGACGTTGTTAGGTAAGAATGATCTCCTGACGTGGGCGATCAGGGGAATCGTAATTGAATAACTGAGGTCTTCCCTCGGCTACGACATGCGGATTCATGTGTCGGCACCTGATGTTTGAGGGGTCGATGGGAGGCTGGGCGAATGCCAAGCGGGTAGCCGGATCCGCTGACGGGTAACGCGACGCGCCGTGAACCGCCGACAGTGTCGGCGATAGCGCTGATCGGCTCTATCCGCGGTGTAGAGAGATGCGTGGACGACTTTGCCGAATACATTCGGCGGGTAGAGAAGGTGAATGGAGAGCTTGAGAACGTGGAATTCGAGACCATCCCGATGGTCAAGGATCCATGGAAAGTGATCAACCACCAGCAGTGACGAGCAATCGCGGATCCTGGTGAGCTGCCCGCGTCCGATACAAAGATCACGACGCGATTCTGCCGCTATGATTCGCGACGCAAAGAAGCTGCGTTTTCAATGCTCCAGTTTCCGTGCGGTTTTATGCCATTACGCGCGGCTCGCCGGCATTTGACTGCGGCAGACGATGCACGGCGGCGATCATCCGGACATGATCCACTATGTTGCGCTGAGCCGGATTTCAGCTGCGCCACGTTCGACTGTGCCGATAAGCGCTGCCGTCGATCCCTGCTGCGCGTAAGGCGGCCGCGCATGCATCCACACGTTCCGCTGCAATACCCGCCAGCAATCCACCCGAGGTTTGCGGATCGAACAGCAGCGCCGTGCGCGGATCCGTCCCAACGCCCGGCAGCGATCGCCGATTTTCTGGCGCCAGCGTGCTCTCCACCCCCACGGCGGCAAGTTCCAGCGCTCCTGGTAGTATCGGCACGCGATCAGGCCACAGCACCGCGCCGACACGCGAAGCGCGCAGCATTTCCAGCAAATGCCCCACCAGCCCAAACCCTGTAACATCGGTGCACGCCGCAACGCCATGCTCGCGCAAAATCCGCGACGCCACCGCATTGCTCGTCCGCATGCTGTCGATGGCCGCCGACAGCCACGCCGCGCGCGCCAGCCCGCGCATATGTGCCGCCAGGACGATGCCGGTTCCGAGAGGTTTGGTCAGCACCAGCGTATCCCCCGGACGTAGTCCCGACTTGCGCAGCAGCTTTGTCGGATCGGCCAGCCCGGTGACCGCGAAACCCAGCGCTGGCTCCGCCGCCTCCGCACTGTGGCCGCCGACCAGCGTGCAGCCATCCGCTGCCAGAACGCCGCTCGCGCCGTGCAGCATGTCGGCCAGTTCCACGCGCATCTTCTCGCTGGAACTGTATGGCACCGCGGCGACTGCCAACGCTGTCCACGGCCGGGCGCCCATCGCGTGCAGATCCGACAAGGCGTGCGCCGCGGCGATCTGGCCGAACACGAACGGGTCGTCGATGAAAGCACGGAAATGATCGACGCTCTGGACGACGGCGAACCCCGGGGGCGGCAGCATGACCGCGGCATCGTCCGGCGCATCGAGCCCGATCAGCACATCCGCCCCCCGTAGCTGAGGCAATTCCGACAACGCCCCCGCCAGCACCTCGGCGCCCACCTTCGCGCCGCAGCCGCCGCAACGCATCGGGTCATCCCCCGCCATCGGCGCCATCGGCTCCTGGTACATCCGCATCCAGCGCCGATCGATCCAATCCTTCCACCACCACACCAGCCGACCGGACACCGCCACGCCATTGCGCCAGGCCAGCGCGCGTCCGTCGCCGAGGCCCAGGATCGCCAGTGCCTGCGACTGCGGCCGCCAGCGGCGCAGCGTGCGACCACGGGCCGATCGTCGCAGGTTGCCAGCGAGCGGCCGGCCGGCCCGCACCGCCCATACACCGGCATTCGGGCGAGGATTGGCCTCGACCGCGGCACAATCCCCGGCGGCGAAGACGAAACCGTGGCTGACGCTGCGCAGGGTCGCATCCACCCGCACGCAGCCTGTTGCGTCACAGTCCAGCCCCGAAGCCGCCAGCAACGCGGGCCCCACCACTCCGGTCGCCCAAAGCGCGGTAGCGACCTCCAGAAAACTGCCGTCGGATAATGCCAACCGGCCGTCGGCCCAGGCACCCGCCCGCACCCCGCAGGCCAGTTCCACGCCGGCATCGACCAAGGCAGCGCGAGCGACGGACCGGGCATACCTGGGCGCTGTCGCCAGAGGTTCCGATGCGTCGCAGATCAGCACGATGCGCGCGCGATCGCGGTAGCGGTGTGCCAAGGCCAGCGCCAGTTCCGTACCGCCGGCGCCACCGCCAACCACGGCAATGCGCGCACCAGGAGTCAGTTCCGCTTCCAATGCGGACAGCCGAGAGAGGAACTGGCCGATCGGCTTGACCGGCACCGCCGGATCGAGTGCCCGAGAGCGTATTTTTGCCCCAGGTGGCATCGCCGGTTGCCCGCCGACGTCGATGGACAACAGGTCGAAGGGTACGGTCGGACGCCCCGTCACCGTCACCCGGCGTGCCGCCAGATCGATATCCGTCGCCTCCGCCAGGATCAAGCGCGCTCCAGCACTGGCGGCGAGTGGCGCCAGGTCGATATGTGCTTCCTCGAAGCTGTATTCGCCGCGAATCAACCCCGGCAGCATGCCGGTATACGGTGTTTCCGGCTCGCGACCGATCAGCGTCAGCCGCACGCCGGGTTCCGGACGCATGGCGAATTGACGCAGCACCTCGACATGCGCGTGGCCGGCGCCCAGCAGGATGAGGTCGGTGGCGATCGGTGCCCGGGACTGCATTTTGCGGATGCTAGCCGCTTGCGGCGAGTTGCCGGAGCGGCAAGGATGCGGCGCATGTGTCAGCCAGGCAAAGGGCTTCGCCCTGCAACTCACGGCGGGACTTTGTCCCCTAAACCCAGTCCAAAGGCACAGCCCTTGGCATCCAAACGTACGGGTTCTAAGGGCTACGCCCTTAGCGGAGTTCCAAGAGGCAGAGCCTCTTGGCGGGGTCTGGGGCGGAGCCTCAGGCCTTCCGTGG
The DNA here is from genome assembly GCA_963790445.1 of uncultured Alphaproteobacteria bacterium. Classification (GTDB taxonomy): domain Bacteria; phylum Pseudomonadota; class Alphaproteobacteria; order Acetobacterales; family Acetobacteraceae; genus JAMXLO01. The sequence goes on from CAWBON010000008.1 coordinate 35,442, forward strand.
CACGACACTCGCCGGGACCGATAGCCCGTGCGGCGTGTTCGATCGCGCGGTGATGGATCGCGTGATTGCGCACGAGCGCAAACCACCGCTTTAATTGACCGGCATAAAAACAAGATTTGGGAGCTTCACGATGCGACGTTTCCTGCTGGCCACCGCCTGCATGCTGGCGACTGTGTTGTCTGTGCCTGGGCCAGCGTTCTCGCAGACGTTGCGAATTTCGTTGCGGCAGGATCTGGACGTGCTGGATCCTGCCACCTCGACCACCTATGTCGGCCGCATCGTGTTCGCCGGCCTGTGCGACAAGCTGTTCGACATAGACGAGAAGCTGAACATCGTTCCACAGCTAGCTACCGGCTACGAATGGGCCGACGACAAGACGCTGGTGATCCACCTGCGTCCCGGCGTGAAGTTCCAGGATGGCGAGGTACTGGACGCGGCGGCGGTGAAATACACGCTGGACCGTTACCTGACGATGCAGGGCAGCTTCCGCAAAAGCGAGATCAGTTCGATCGACCATGTGGAGGTGGTGGACCCCGGAACTGTGCGCGTCGTGCTGAAGAGCTCCGTCCGGCGCATTCCTGGCACAGTTGACCGATCGATCCGGCATGATTCTACCGCCAAAGGCGACCGAGGCGGAGGGCAAGGATTTCACCGCGCATCCGGTGTGCAGCGGCCCGTTCAAGTTCGTCGAACGCGTGCCGCAGGATCACGTAACGCTGGAGCGCTTTGCCGACTACTGGGATGCCAAGGACATCCACTTCGACAAGGTGGTCTATCAGGTATTTCTGGATTCATCGGTGCGCCTGGCCAATCTACAGGCTGGCACCAGCTGACCTGACCGAGTACATCGCGCCTACTGACGTCGCTGCGGTGAAGGCCGATCCAAAGCTCAGGCTGGTGGTATCCGATGCTCTCGGCTATTCCGGCATCACCAACAACCTGAACAATGGCGTACGTTCCAACACGCCCTATGGCAAGAATGCGCTGGTGCGTCAGGCATTCGACGCCGCAATTGACCGTGCCGCATTGGTCAAGGTCGTGTTCAACGACATGAACACGCCGACTGTGCAGGCTGTATCGAAAAGCTCGCCATTCTACGACACCGCGTTGCCGCCGCCACCGCGCGATTTGGCGAAGGCCAAGGCATTGCTCAAGCAGGCCGGCGTCAGCCTTCCCGTGAAAGTTGAGTTGCTGACGCCGAATCAGCCGGACGTGCTGCAAGAGGCCGAGGTGATCCAGTCGATGACCGCGGAGGCCGGGTTCGACGTGCACATCCAGGCGATGGAGTTTGCCTCGTCACTGGCGGCCTCCGTGCGCGGCGAGTTCGAGGCCTACCTGATCGGCTGGTCCGGACGCGTGGATATCGATGGCAATACCTATCAATTCCTGCACTCCGGCCAGGGCAATAATGTCGGCGGTTACAGCAATCCGATTGTGGACAAGCTGCTTGAAGAAGGGCGCGGTACGACCGACATGGCGAAGCGGCGCGCGGCCTATCAACAGCTTTGGCCCGTGTTGCGGCGTGACCTGCCACTGACGTATCTCTACAGCACGCGCAACATCGTTGCGATGTCGGCGAAATTGCAGGGATTTCGTCCAATCCCCGACGGCATGATCCGCTTGCAGGGCCTGGAGATGGCGAAGTAGTGCGCGGGTTTCTCGGCACGCGCATTGCGCAGATCATCCCGACATTGCTGCTAGTCAGCGTGCTGGTGTTCTGCCTGCAACAGTTGATGCCCGGCGATCCGGCGCTGGTGATGGCCGGCGAGGAACGCGGCGATCCGCAGGTACTGGCACAGATACGAGCCGAGCTGTGGCTGGATCGACCGCTGCCGGTGCAGTACCTGCATTGGATGGGCAATGTGCTGCAGGGCAACCTGGGATATTCGTGGCGCATTCGCCAGCCGGTGTCGCAACTGATCCTGGAGAAGCTGCCGGTGACGCTGCAACTCGGCACCATGGCGTTCGCCATCGCGGTGTTGATCGGCGTACCGGCGGGGATTGTCGCTGCCGTGCAGCGCAACCGGTTCTGGGACTATGTCGCCAACGCGATCGGGCTGGCCGGGCTATCCACGCCGACGTTCTGGCTGGGCATCATGCTGATTCTGCTGGTGTCGGTGGATCTGGGTTGGCTGCCGCCGTCGGGTTACGTGTCGCTGGCGGAGAATTGGCGACAGTCGCTCGCTACCACGATCATGCCAGCGTTCGTACTGGGCAATGCGATCGCCGCGATCCTGATGCGACATACGCGCAGCGCCATGCTGACCGTGCTGGACCAGGACTATGTGAGGACGGCACGGGCGAAAGGACTGCGCGAATTCGTCGTGGTGCTGCGGCATGCGTTGCGCAATGCGCTGATCCCCGTGGTGACGCTGGGCGCGCTGGAACTGGGGACGCTGTTTTCCGGCGCTGTGCTGACCGAACAGGTGTTCAGCATCCCGGGTTTCGGCAAGATGATCGTCGATGCGGTATTCAATCGGGATTATCCGGTGGTGCAGGGCGTCGTTCTGGTGACGGCATTTCTGTACGTCATGCTGAATCTGCTGGCGGATGTGCTGTACGTGGTGATCAACCCGCGGCTGAGGGGGGCATGAGCCAACCCGCCAATGTCAAACAGGTTGCTGCCATGAGCACCACCATCGCTACGCCCGCACTCGCCCGGACCGCTGCCATGCCGCGCAGCCCTACACAGCTTGCACTTCAACGCTTCCTGCATCGACCGGTTGCCGTCGCAGGGCTCGCGGTCATCGTGCTGTTCATTGGTGTGGCGATCTTCGCCCCGCTGATCGCGCCATACGACCCGATCGCAACGAGCTGGACTGCGATCCGCAAGTCGCCGTCGCTGGTGCACTGGATGGGTACGGATGAAGACGGGCGCGACGTGTTGTCCCGCGTTATCTTCGGTGCGCGTGCCAGTTTGCTGGCCGGCGTGGTGTCCGTGCTGATCGCCGCCGGCATCGGCGTGCCGGCCGGGTTGCTGGCGGGTTTCGCCGGCGGCTGGACCGACGTGGTGCTCAGTCGCATCGTCGATGCGATGCTGGCCTGTCCGTTCCTCATTCTGGCGATCGCCTTGGCGGCGTTTCTCGGGCCCGACCTGACCAATGCGATGATTGCGATCGGCGTCTCAACCGCGCCGCGCTTCATGCGCGTCACCCGTGCTGCGACGCTGGATGCCAGCAGCAACGAGTATGTCGAGGCGGCGCGCGCCATCGGCAATCCGGCCTGGCGTATCGCGGTCCGCCACGTGTTGCCGAACATTGTGCCGCCGATCATGGTGCAAGGCACGCTCGCGATCGCGGCGGCGATCATCGCCGAGGCGAGTTTGTCTTTTCTCGGCCTGGGTCAGCAGCCGCCGGACCCGTCCTGGGGCTCGATGCTGAACTCGGCGCAGCGCTTCCTTTCGCAGGCGCCGTGGCTTGCGGTGTTTCCCGGTCTGGGGATCTTCCTTGCCGTGTTGTCGTTCAATCTGGTGGGCGACGGGTTGCGCGACGCGCTCGACCCCCGGGGACGGTGAGCAATGATCATGGATGCCACAGCAACCTGCTAGCGCCGACACGGCGGCGGCCGTCGATGTTCATCGCATCGCGTTTGACGAGAGGCTGGCGTGGCCGGCAGGCTGGATCGGCATCCGCGTCGCTGCTGATCGCAGCAAGCGCAATGCGTGGACGCTGACCCCGGTGTTCGGTCGGCGCAGCTTTGGGGCGGCGTTGCGTCGGGAAGCAGTTTCAGCCCGGACAGCCGGTCTGCGCGCCGTGCCTCAGGAACTGACGTGGCCTCTGAACTTCTCCGGTGGCCTGGTGCCCCATTGCGAGCGCAGCCCTTCCTCCGCCGGAACCAGGTTGCCACCGTTATGGACGTTGAGCCGATCGGTATCTGCCCAATGTTCGTGGACGCGGCCCCAGGGATCGGCCCAGTAGTCGTACACCTGACTGCCGAGCAGGTGGCGGCCGATGCCCCACATGTGTTCGTATTTGCTTAGACTGTCGAGGTACTCGTGGCCGATGAACACGTCGTCCACGTCTTGCACTTCGAAGGAAAAATGATTGAGGCCCGCGCGCTCGTTCTTCATACAGAAGAACGCATGGTGGTCGACATAATCATCGCCGGCATCGATCCGGCTGAACTGTCCGATGATGTTTTCCTTGTCGCCGGCGTAAACGTCGTCGGAACAGACCAGGCCAAGGGTGTCGCGGAACCAGCGAACGGTTTCCTGGTTTTTTGGCGAGCCGAGTACGGCGTGGCCGATGCGCTTGACACTGGATGGGCCGGAGGCAAAACGCATGACCTCACCCGCGCGCTTCAACGGCTCGAAGCCGGAGTTGAGCGGCTGACGTACGACCTGGATCGGCTGCACAGCTGCCATCCCGTGTACGATCTCGATGGTGTAGCCATTGGGTTCCGTCACGCGGACCCGCTTGCCGCCGCCGGGCTCGTCGATGCTCTCGATCCCGGAAGCGCCGGGCAACCTGGCGATCGCGTTGAGCTCGTCCTCGCTGGCAACCGTCCATGCGAAGCCGATAAATTTGGCGTCGCCCAACTCGGTGACATGGATATGGTGCGCCGGATCGGTCCCGCGCATATACAACGCCGTCGGTGTTCGTGCCGCGCGTACCATACCGAACGCGGTCAGAAATTCCTCCTGTGCATCCAGGTCAGGCGACCGGAGCCGGGCGTATGCGAGGTCGCGCACCCTGATAACCGCCATGATTACACTCCCATGCTGATAGGACATTTCCCATTGGTCGGGTTCCGTGGCGGAGGGTGGCCAGTTTGACGTAGGCCTGCAAGGTTATACCCGACAACGGCCACGATTTTTCCGTCATGCCGACGGGTGTCGGCATGTCGACGCTGAAGCGATCGATACCGCGTCCCGGTCGCCCTGACGCTGACGCCAGTCAGCGGCATTGTGTCACTTGATGTAGCTGATCACCTTGTCGAGGATCTGGGCGAGACCGGCCACCACTACCAGTGCCTGTTTGAGGCTGTTCAAGCTCGCCACAAAAGTCTTTCCATCATTGGTCGCAGCCTTGAAGGCGTCGGTTTGCGGAACATAGGCATGTGTGAGCAGGACGGTTTCCAACGCTCCAACTTCGTCCGCAATGCTCTGAATGGCGAGGAGAAGCTTGTCCGCGGTCGTATCGATTGCCGCGGGGACTTGCTTCTCCAGGGCATTTTTCGCCGCTTCGAAGTCGGCGACGGCATCTGCGTTTGTCGGCATTTAGGTGCCTCCTTATTTCGTGCCGGTAGGGGCGGCCAGCGCCTGCTGCGCCGACGCAAGTGCCTGTTGTGCCAACATGCCCGCGGCGAACGGCTGTCCGGCCGCAAGCGCATCGTTGGCCTTCGTTAGTTTGGCAAGCGCGTCGTTGATGGCCTTGCCCTCGGTGACAAGCGAAGGTTTCCAGCTGCGCCACGCCGTAACCGCCGCCAGCCGCTGGCTGCTGTTCGCGCTCGGGTCCTCATAGATCTTGCTCAGAATGCTCAGCATAGCCGCCTGCTGATCGGCCACTAGTCCTGGGGCAAAGTTGTCCGTCTCAATATTCGCAGTGTCCTGGGAAACCATTGTTGCGATGTCGGCGATTGGCTGTCTGGCTTCCTTGGCGAGGCTTTGCAGGTCCCTGTCTGCCGCCGCGTTGATGATTGCCTGGGCCAGTTTACTGACGGCGGTTTGGATCAGGCCGGCCTGTTGCTGAGTGAGTTTGGCGGCCTTCAGGTCGGTCAGCAGCTTGGTCACGTTTGCCGCGGTGGTTGTTGCCTGGCCGGCGACTGCGGTATCGGTGGCGGCGGCGGAAATTGCGGTGATCTGCTGCGCATAGTTCTGCAACTGCGCCATGGCGGCCATCCGCGCGGCCTTGGCCTTCGAGAAATCATCCCGTTTCGTCAGTTCGCCCGCGATCGTGGAGAAGGCGCCTATGTGACGGACATATACGGCGCTCGCGATCAGGACATGACTGTCATCCGAGGCAGCTTGGATCTGGTCGAAATAGGTGGATTCGGCTTGAGCCAGTGAGTTTGTCGCCGCAACGAAATCCTGCGCCGGCCCGGTCGGCGCGGTCTGACACCCGGCAAGGACAAGGCCAAACAGGATGAGAGACCAGAGGGCCTTCGATTTGGACATTGCACCGCCCCCGATCGTTTCCAAGTGCGCAATAGTCGCCGGAAAATCTGGCGGATGATGTGGACCAGATCACAGTTTAGCAAGCCTGCGCCACAGGGATCGTTGCCAGAATGCCGCCAAGGACAGGGTCCGAATGCTGCCACACGCACGACCCGCGGCGAGGCTTCCCCACGAGGTCGTATTCGCCGAACGATGCTTGACCGGCAATTCTGTCGCAACCGTATGTGTTTGCCAGGCGACACGGCAAAACATTCATATTACCTGCTTTGAGGGCGTGCAGATCGGCGTAAATCGCGACCACGCGACGCATCGATGCCATCAGCGATTGTGCACGGCCCGCCTGGGCAGATGGTTGCCCTGACTCCTGCAGGACGGGTAGGGTGCGGCCGGGCATCAGAGAACACAGCATGAACGATCTGTTCAGTGGCAACCAGAAGGGGTCTGACGGCTATTCCGCCAAGGACATCGAAGTTCTGGAAGGACTCGAACCGGTTCGCCGCCGGCCAGGCATGTACATCGGCGGCACCGATGAAACAGCGCTGCACCATCTGGCGGCTGAGATGGTCGACAATGCGATGGACGAGGCAGTGGCGGGGCATGCCAGTTTCATCGAGGTGACGCTGGAACCTGAGAACTGGCTGACGGTGCGCGACAATGGTCGCGGCATACCGGTGGACCCCCATCCGAAATTCAAGAATCTCAGTGCGTTGGAAGTGATTTTGACGACGTTGCATTCGGGTGGAAAGTTTGGCGGCAAGGTCTATGCGACGTCGGGCGGGCTGCACGGCGTGGGCAGTTCGGTGGTGAATGCGCTGTCCGCCGCGATGCAGGTGGAGGTGGCACGCGACCGCGTCCTGTGGAAGCAGAGTTACGCGCGCGGCAAGCCGACGACGAAGTTGATCAATGGTGGGCCGGTGCATAATCGCCGGGGCACCTCGGTGCGTTTTCAGCCGGATCCGAAGGTGTTCGGCGCGGTCGGGTTCAGTCCGGCGCGGCTGTATCGGTTGTGCCGATCGAAGGCTTACCTGTTTCGCGGCGTAGAAATCCGCTGGGCGTGCGATCCGTCGCTGGTTCGGGGCGCCAAGGACGAGACGCCGGCAGAGGCGGTGCTGCATTTTCCGGGTGGGCTGCGCGACAGCCTGCAGGCGGATATCGGTGAGCGGGCGCTGGTACTGCCGCAGCCTTGGGCAGGGGAGGCGGATCTGCCTGCGGGAGCGGATGGCCAGGCCGCCGGCCGCCTGGAATGGGCGGTGTCCTGGGTTGAGGAAGGCGAGGGGTTCGTTCACTGGTACTGCAACACCATCCCTACCACGCAGGGCGGCACGCATGAGGCGGGCTTTCGCGCCGCGCTGATGAAAGGCCTACGGGCGTGGGGCGAGCATCGGGGTAACCGCCGCGCGGGGCAGATGGTGCCGGACGATCTGCTCGATCCGATCGCGGCAAAATTGTCGGTGTTCCTGCGCGAGCCGCAGTTCCAGGGCCAGACCAAGGAGAAGCTGACGAGTATGGAGGCGACGCGCCTGGTTGAGACGGCGCTGCGCGACCGGTTTGATCACTGGCTGGCTGGCGATCCTACCCAGGCGGACAATCTGCTGGCCTTCGTCATCGAGCGGGCGGAGGAGCGGCTGCGGCAGCGGGAGGTGAAGGACACCGCTCGGAAGTCTGCCACGCGGCGGTTGCGTTTGCCTGGCAAGCTGACCGATTGCACTCGCGAGAATGCGGCGGAGACAGAGATCTTCCTGGTGGAGGGCGATTCCGCGGGAGGATCGGCGAAGCAGGCGCGTAATCGGGAGACGCAGGCGGTGCTGCCACTGCGGGGCAAGATACTGAATGTGGCGAGCGCGTCCGCCGATAAGCTGCGGCAGAACCAGGAGCTGAAAGACCTGATCGAGGCGTTGGGGTGCGGGGTCGGTGATCGGTTCGATCGCGCAAAACTGCGCTATGGGCGGGTGATCATCATGACGGATGCGGATGTGGATGGAGCGCACATCGCCTCGCTGCTGATGACGTTCTTCTATCGGGAGCTGCCGGAACTGGTGCGGTATGGGCACATCTATCTGGCTCAACCGCCGCTGTACCGGCTGACGCAAGGCGCAAAGTCGGTTTACGCGATGGATGATGCCGATCGCGAGGTGAAGACGCGTCGGGAGTTCAAGGCTGGGGCGAAGGTGGAGGTCAGCCGGTTCAAGGGGCTGGGGGAAATGCCGCCGTCGCAGTTGAAGGAGACCACGATGGATCCGGCGAAGCGGACGCTGCTGAAGGTGGTGGCGGCACCGGAAGAGCGGGCGGCAACCGCTGAATTGGTGGAGAGTTTGATGGGGCGACGCCCGGAGCTGCGGTTCGCGTTCATTCAGGAGCGGGCGAAGACGGTTGAGGAGGTGGATGTTTGAATGTGAGCTCGATCGCGTTCCCGATCGGCCGAATGCGTTGATCCTTGAGCGGTCGGCGCGAAACCGATATTCGGTCGGCGGTTGCGACGGGCGGTGAGGTGGTGCGTTCGCGATGACATCTGGGGCGGGCGACAGTATTAAGGTGCGAAGCGCCCTTAGCTCAGTTGGATAGAGCAACAGCCTTCTAAGCTGTGGGTCACTGGTTCGAGTCCAGTAGGGCGCGCCACGAAAGTACCGAAATAACAAAGACATAAAGCGACATGGGCGGAACGAATGGAAAGTATCCCGAAACACGTCTGCACAGTGTCCGCAACGGTTCTGGAGAAAACGTCATAGCGGACTTGCTGAAGATCAGTGATGTCGTGAAGCTCAAATCTGGCGATATTTCGATGACCGTCGTGGGCATCATGGCAGGGAATGAAGCTCAGGCGTGGTTCGCTGGCGGAGCTTTGGTGCAAACCGATGCAGATGAGCTAACGCCTGTCGACGCATTGGAGCATTCGCCGAAACCAACGCCAGGATAGCGGCATTCGGAAGCCGCTGGCGCTGGCGGTGGGCGAAAAACACCACGCGCCACAGGCTTACCAAAGCCGCACCACAGTCCTGATTACTCAATTGTCACCCGTAGAGCTATGGTCAAGCACAAGAAACCGTGCGCGGTTTGCGGCCCGGAATGGTCATCGTGCGTTGCCCCGATTGTCTCGCCGCTTCACCGAATAGTGCAGGGTCGTTTCAAATCTCAGCAGAGCCGGTTGGATACCCAAATTCAGCTGTCGTCTGTGGTGTTGCTGGCTGCAACGAGCGGGCGCTCATTTGGCTTCGAGGGATCGATGCAGTCGAATTTCGCGCCCGGCGGCGGGTTTGTTTTCCCATAGCGAATAACAAGGCAAAGGTGCTGGTAAGGCCGCCGGAAGGTTAGCCCGCATTTCCGCACGGCATGCATTGTGCCCTGGCCTGGGGACACGGCTACGCCTACCGCGCTTATTTCAAATGACGCGCCGCCAGATGCAACGAAAAGGCCGCTCCAAGGCCCCAGCCGCCAATTTTCTACTTTATACCCAAGGTTTCGGGTCGGCTTTCTCCTCTACCGCCTCGGATGGGGTGGTCTCGCGGCTGTAATGAGCCAGCGTTTCGTAGTGCTGGGCCGTCTCCAGCATTCCTACCCGCTGATCCAGATCGGCGACATTTTCGGCACGCTGCCTCATCCGCGCAGCGCGTCGTGACCAATACCTGGCGTTCGACATGCCCATTACATGGAGATATTCGATGTCGGCATCGGCTGACCGCTTAAAGGAAGGGCGCGCACTTTGGGGGTACGCGCCCTAAGGCCAAGTCTGTGTAGCCCGAACATTGAGCACGTTAAATTAGCGTTAATCAAGTGGTAATGTATGGGGCGCCACAACCCGCAACGAAGAAGGCCGCCCCAGCGGAGAGGCCGGGGCGGCCAGGTAGGCAGGTTACGCCTTATCGGCGGCGCGAGGATCAGAAAGCACGCGGGCTGTTACAGCCTCGCTACGGGGCGCTCCTGTCCAGATCCGGGCTACGGCAGGTCGGGCAACTTTGGCGCCGGGGGATAAAAGAAGGGCGCGCACCGGGGAGCGGCACGCGCCCGAGTAATAGGGGTCGTTAACGGCGGAAGCATGCCCGTGTCGGAACGGCAGCGATAGAATCGGAATTTACTCAGGCGGCCAGCGCATCACGTCACTTTATCTGCGGTGGGAATGCCGTCAGCCCTGACGTCACCGTGTGGTCTCGGCGGACTCGCCAACGTCCGCTGCAACGAAAAGGCCGCTCCAGGGGTGAGTGCTGGAGCGGCCAGGTAGGACAGGCACGCCTCGTCAAAAAACACGTCGACGGTTACAACGTCGTTTCGGGAGGCCTCTGTCCAGATCGGGCGGCAGGTCAGGCCGCATTGGCGCGGCGCTTGGCGGTCACTTTGCGAGCAGCCTTGCGCGGTGTCACACGCTGCGGTTGGGCGCAGGTGGACACTGGCTCCCCCTCCTATGCCTGTGTCTCGGCTTCGTTGCAGAAAATCAGGCGTTGCTCCATCGCGACGCGGACCATCCGCCACATAGACTTGGCGCTCTTTACGTCCTCCGGACTACCGGGCGCCGTTTTTCTGCCCTCACTGCGGCCAGGGTCCCTCGTGCGCACGTTGTTCGTCGCAACGCTGCCGCCAGACGGTGTGCCAGAGTTCATCTGCACGGTCCGCAAGGCTGATCAGATCGCGCTCGACCATTCGCCATGCATCGTCATCCACCTCGTTGTCTGGACTGCTGTTCGTGATGATCAGGTGTCCGAGGATGCCGACCGCGGCCTTCAAATCGCAAACAACCGGCTCGATGTCGGCGACCGACCATGGCAGTCGGTTCCGGGCGGTGCAGTCGTGTTCATGCTCCGGCTCTCCCCGCTGCGACTTTGGCCAGAACTGAACGGGCAAGATCGTGCGCGTCGCTCTCGGAATCGCTGACCATCTCCAGAGCCTTCAGGGCGCAGCGGCCCCTGATCGCAACGCCGGCGTCCGTCTCGGCGACAATGCCGTCCATGGCACGAATGCAGTCGCACCGCCGATCATTGGCGGCCTAGCCAACTTGCTCGGCAACTTCGCCCGCGTTCCAGGGATCGATCATCGCGCTGCGCTCCGCGACCTGGCCTCATGCATTATCGGTGGCCGGTTAGTGTTTCATTTCGATACCGGCGTGTCTTGCTTTGTCTGACTTAATAGATCCATCCCCACCAGTACCGCCGGAATGGCGCAGACCGCCCAGCCGGCCGCGTAGCCGCCGGTCATGCGCAGCAACAGCGAAAAGACCGACGGACACAAGAACGCGCCCATCTGGCCGAACGACAGCACGCCACCGGTCACTGCGCCCGCTCGACCCGTGGGCGCGAGCCGAGCGGCCTCGGACAACAGAATGCCGTGCCAGGACATCGCGGTGGCGCTTAGCGCACCGGTGACCAAGCCGATCGCGAGGCTGGACCATGCCGCGGTGAAGGCTCCGATCAGTACTACGCTCGCCGCCATGCCGAACGCGAGCGCGGACATCACGCGCTGCGGAGCGACGTAGAAGCTGCCAACCCAGCCCCACAGGATGCGGCACGGGATGGCGATGGCGATGACCGCTGAGAACAGCGCGCCCGCCGCCACGAGGTCGTAGCCGAGTGCCACGAGATAGGTCACGATATAGGCGATGAAGACCGCCTGAAGGCCGTTGAATGCGAAGCAGGCGAACGACAGCGCGCGTAGCTCGCGCACCGCCAGCACGCCGGTGATCGTCGTGCGGAAATCCGACAGGTGAATCGCATGGGTCGGCAGCGGATCGGTGTCGAGCCGTCCGTGCAGCGGTTGCAGCAGAAGGGCGAAGAACCAGCAGCCGCCGGCGCTGACCAGCATCGTGCCGCGCCATCCGAGTGACTGGGCTAGCATTGGGCCGAGTGAGCCGCCGAGAAGGATGCCAGCCGGGATCGCGGTCTGCGTGACAGAGAATGCGAAGGGTGCGTATCGCCTGATCGCCCATCGGCCGAGAAGTTGGGAACTGGCAGGCGTCGCGACGGCGGCGATGCCGTTGCCGATCAGCGCCGACAGCACGAAACCCGTCGCGCCGCCGATGACTGCGACCGCCATCCCGGCGCCGGTGGACAACAGCGCGATCTGGCTCATGCGGATGGCGCCGTGGCGGATGATGAAGCCGCCCGATCCGAGTTGGCCGATCAGCGCGGCGATGGCCACCAGACCAAAATAGGCACCGACCCAGGACGGATCGGCGTGCAGTTCGAGAATGATCAGCGGGGCAAGCACGGCGGGCAGCACCCGGCCGACCGAGCCGCAGGTTTGTTGCAGGAACATCGCCACGACGGCGATCAGCATGCGGGTCAACGGGCGGGCTTTCTCTGGGTGAAGCTGTTGCAATCCAAAGGGTGCGCGGCGTCAACGTTGGCGGCATAGCTGCAACGTCCCGTGCGCTCGGCGCCGGCGGTTGTGCCATCCGGCGACATCGGCCAAAGACAGAGACATGGCTGACGACCGCGCCCGCACCACTCGGCTGCTGCTTACGACGCGCTTCATCCGCAGCATCGGTCAGGGTGCGCTCGCGGTGGATTTCAGCCTGTATCTGCGGGCGCTGAATTGGTCGGCCGTGTCGATCAGCGTCGTGCTGAGCGTGGCGCTGCTGGTGGGCGTTGTCCTGACGCTGTTCGCCGGCCCGCTGAGCGACCGCGGCGGGCGTCGGCGATTCCTGTTTGCCTACGAAGCCGCGCAATGTGTTGCCGGGCTGTCGGCGCTACTGTCGGCGCAACCTGCGCTCCTTTACGTCGCGGCAATGGTGGGCGGCTTTGGCCGTGGCGGGAATGGCGCTGCCGGTCCGTTCTCCCCGGTGGAGCAGGCGTGGCTGGCGCAGTCGGTCAGCCCGCTGCGCCGCGGGCCGGTTTACAGTTTGAACGCGGCGCTGGGCTTTCTGGGCAACGCGGCTGGGGCACTGATCGCGGCGTTGCCGGCTCGCCTGGAAACCGTGCTGCCAGGCGCCGTTTCGTATCGGCCGTTGTTCCTTCTGACCGCCGTCGGGTCATTGTTATGCTGCGCGCTGATCCTGCGGACACCGGACAGCGAGGCGGTTCGGGCGCATGGCGCCGCGGTGGCGGAACCGGCGTCGGAGGGTGTCGTGCGGCAGGAAAACCGCTTGGTGCTGCGCCTGATGATCGCCAACCTGATGAACGGGGCGGGCGTCGGTGCGACCGGGCCGCTGATCGCCTATTGGTTCGCGGAGCGGTTCGGCGAAGGGCCGGCCGAGATCGGACCGTTGATGGCGGGTGGCTTCCTGATGGCGGCGGTGGCATCGATCGCGGCCGGATGGCTGTCGAAGTGGCTTGGCATCGTGCGCTCGGTGATTGCGATGCGGTTGGTGGGGTTGGTGTTGCTTGTCGCGCTGCCGTTTGCGCCGAGTTTCGGGCTGGCAGCTACGTTTTATGTCCTTCGCGCGATGTTCAACCGGGGCACGACGGGTGCGCGCAGCGCGTTGAACATCAGCATCGTGCGGCCGCAGCGACGCGGGTTCGCGGCCAGCATGGCGAACGTATCGATGCAGGTGCCGCGATCGGTCAGTCCGGTGTTGACCGGGTTTCTGTTCGCGGCCGGCGATCTCACGCTGCCGTTCCTTATCGGCGCGGCGTTCCAGGGCGCCTACCTGGCGTTCTACTATTGGAGCTTCGGGCAGGTGGATTCCGTGACCGCGTCCAGCAGTGCGCCCAGTTCACCGAGAACCATAGCGTGACGATGTTGGCGCTTGAGGCGTTGTACTATGCGGCCTGTTCCAGTGGTGGCACGGCTTCCTCAATTGTCGTCCGGCGCATGTCACGCACCGCGGTTTCCGGGTAATGCCGACGCGCTCGATGCATGGTGAAACGATTGTCCCACATCACAATGTCGCCCAACTGCCATTGGTGCGTGTACACACCGGCGGGTTGGGTCGCCCATTCCGTCAACTCCAGCAGCAGGTCGATCCCTTCCGGAATTGGCCAGCCGACGACATGCGAGGCGTGCGAAGACAGATAGAGCGACTTGCGGCCGGATGCCGGGTGCACGCGCACGAGCGGATGTTTGGCTGACGGCAGACTGGCCTGCTCCTCGGCCGAGAACCCGCTGAAGCCGACAACGGCGCGCGAGTGGAAGATGCTGTGTTCCAGCACCAGTCCGTCCACAAGCTGCTTCATCTTTTCCGGCAATGCGTCGTAGCCGGCACGCATATCGGCCAGCTGGGTCTGCCCGCCATCCGTCACCACGGAATGGCAGGACAGCAGCGAATATTTGCCTGAGTAGCAGCTTGTAGGATCCATCGGTATGCCAGCGTCTGCTGCCCAGGTTGTTGACCCGACGGCGATCGCCGGCGCCAAGTACCTGGCTGTCCTCACTGAGGTTCGACGCATCCGTCATCTCGCCACCCAGGCGGCGCTTCGTCGGATCCTTTTGATATTCAGTGGCACGAGACAGCGTCCCGAAATTGCGGCTGAACGCAATCTGCTGGTCGTTGCTGATCGGCGGACCGTGGAATACCAGGACGGGATGATTGTCGACCGCTTCCTGGATCAGCGTGACGTCGTCTGGCGAAATCGGTTGCCGGAGATCGATGTTGGCGATCTCGGCAACAAAACCTGGACGTATTTCCCGAACCAATGCGGTCACTCTCGGGCTCCCTTCATGATCTTCTGCGACATTCGCTAGAAAGCTTGGAACCGAGCAGGAACAGTCGTCAAGCCGTCATTGGCATTCGCCGTCATTGGAATTCGCCGGCAAAGTGGCAGGCAACGGCATGCTTCGGTCGCAGCATGCGCGGCAACGGCGTTTGTTCGGCGCAAATCTTCCGCGCGATCGGACAGCGCGTGTGAAAGCGGCAGCCGGATGGTGGATCGATCGCATTGGCAGGCTCGCCAGTAAGCTTCTGCCGACTTGTACCGTACAGCGGCCCATACAGCGACGGTTGTGCGGAAATCAGATAACGCGTGTAGGGATGCAGCGGCGCGGTGAACAGATCGTCCGCGGGCGCGATCTCTGCCACCTGGCCGAGATGCAGCACCATGATGCGATCGCAAATGTGACGCACCACGGCAAGGTCATGCGCAATGAACAGATAGGTAAGGCCGAAGCGCTCGCGCAGATCGATCATCAGATTGACGATCTGCGCCTGGATGTTGACATCCAGTGCGGAAATTGGTTCGTCGGCGACGATGAAGTCGGGCTGCACCGCAAGGGCGCGCGCGATCGAAATGCGCTGGCGTTGACCACCGGAGAATTCGTGGGGATAGCGTCCGCGCGCGGCTGAACCCAGCCCGACCAGCCCCAGCAACTCGTCTATCCGCCGCCGAGTTTCGTCGGCGCCATGCGTCAGGCGATGGTAGCGCAGCGGTTCTGCCAGAATGGCATCGACCGTCATCCGCGGATTCAGGCTGGCGTATGGGTTCTGGAACACCATCTGCAAGCGGCGGCGCAGCGGGCGCATCACAGCGGCGGAAGCGTTGGCGATTTCCTGTCCATCGAACCGAATGCTGCCGCTGTCCGGCTTATACAGACGCAGCAGTGTACGCGCCAGGGTGGATTTGCCGCAGCCGGACTCACCCACTACGCCGAGTATTTCGCCGCGTTCTATGGTCAGATCGACGCCATCCACCGCGTGCACGATGCGTGATCCGGCCAGCAGGCGACCGCGCAGGCGAAAGTGCTTGACCAGCCCTGTCACTTCCATGATCGGGACGAGTGAGGCGACAGTTTGCAAAGTTGCCTCACGCGTGACACGCGCGCGGCGCACGAACGGCTGGTCGTCGTCGCGCGCAAGCCAGCAGCGCGCAAGCCGATCAGGACCGATGTCGAGCAACGGTGGATGCTCGTCGCACACCGGCTGTCGGAATGGGCAGCGCTGCGCGAATCGGCAACCGGGCGGCTGGTCCAATGGGTCGGGCGGCATGCCTTCGACCGTGGTCAATCGTCGGTCGCCGCGATTGGTGTCCAGCCCGGGACGCGCATTCAACAATGCCCAGGTGTAGGGGTGCCGTGGATTGGCGAGCACCTCGATTGTGGGTCCCTGTTCGACCACTTCACCGGCGTACATCACGATCACCCGCGTGCAGATCGTGGCGATAACGCCAAGATCGTGGCTGATCAACACGATCGCGGTGCCGAAATCCCGGTTCAAATCCTGCAGCAGGTCAAGGATCTGTGCCTGAATGGTAACATCGAGTGCCGTTGTCGGTTCATCAGCCAACAGCAGCGCCGGTTCGTTGCTCATGCCCATTGCCAGTACGACGCGCTGGCGCATGCCACCAGAGAACTGATGGGGATAACTGGTCATCGCGCGCTCCGGCGCGGCTATCCCCATGCTTCCCAGCAGGTCGATGCCGCGCCCTTTTGCCTCGGCTCGAGCGCGACCGTGGATGGTCATTGCCTCGTTCAGTTGCTGCGCGATGCGCATCACCGGATTGAGCGAGGTCATCGGATCCTGGAACACCATGGCGACGTCGCCACCACGCATCGCGCGCAGTTCCGCGGCTGGCATGGTGCAAACGTCTCGGCCGCGGAAGCGTATCGCACCGCTGACGATGCGCGCGGGTTCTTCCAGCAGACGCATGATCGACAGCGCGGTGACACTCTTGCCGCAGCCGGATTCGCCGACAATGCCGACTGTTTCTCCCGCATGGACGGAGAAACTGACGCCGTCGACCGCACGCGCGATGCCCTGGTCGGTGTAGAACCAGGTGCGGAGGTCATCGACCTCCAGCACGGGCGGTGTTGCGGCTGTCATCTCAATAGCGTCGTGACCTGGGATCGAGCCAGTCACGAACGCCGTCGCCCAGAAAATTGAATCCCAGCACGATGGACAGGATGGCGATGCCGGGGAAGCTGGCGACCCACCATTGGGCGACCAGTTCCCGGCCTTCGGAGATCATCGAGCCCCACTCGGGTGTCGGCGGCACAACGCCGAGACCGAGGAAGGACAGGCCGGCAAAGATGATGATCGCGTTGCCGACATCGAGGGTGACCAGCACGATCAGCGGGCCGACCGAGTTGGGAATGATGTGCCGCAACAGGATGCGTCCCGGTCCGTAGCCGGCGACCAACGCAGCTTCGACATATTCCAATGAACGTTGCTGCAACACGAGACTTCGCGCCAGGCGGGCAAATTTCGGCCACCACACCACCAGCATCGCGATGATCGTGTTGGTGGTGCCGATGCCCAGCGCAGCGCCGATCGCCAGTGCGAGGATGATCGGCGGAAAACACAATACAAGGTCGGTAAGGCGCATGATCGCTTCTTCGAGCAGTCCGCCGGCATAAGCGGCGATGCCGCCCAGCAAGGTGCCGATGACCGCGCCCACTGTCACGACCACCACGCCCGTTACCAGCGAGATCCGCGCGCCGAAAATCAAGCGCGACAGCACGTCGCGGCCGAGCTCGTCCGTACCCAGCAGATGCTGTGCGCCGGGTGGCAGCAGTCGCGCGGACAGAACGACTGCGTTCGGTGCATAGGGTGCCAATGCCTGGGCGCGCCATGGCGACGACAATCCACAGCAGAACGATCACCGCACCTATTGCGGCCAGTGCATATTGATGCCGCCAGCGACTCCATCGCGATGCCGGAAGCCGCAGTGTGGCTGACAGTTCGGTGCCGCTCATTGCCGCACCCTGGGGTCGAGCATCGCGTAGCTGATGTCGGTGAGCAGATTGATCACCAGATAAGTGATTGCGACCAGCAGCGTGATCGCCATGATGGCCGGAAAATCCAGCGCCGATGCACTGAGGAAGGTGTAACGGCCCAGGCCGGGCCAGGAAAAGACGGTTTCCGTAAGCACTGCGCCGGTCAGCAGGTTTGCGTAGGCTAGGCCACCGAGCGTGACCACAGGTACCAGGGCATTTGGCAGCACGTGTCGCAGGATCACCCGGCGTTCGCGCGATCCTTTGGCGCGGCCCATGCGGACATAGTCCTGCTGAATGCATTCCAGCATGCTGGCGCGCGTCGTGCGTGTGATCAGCCCTATCGTTGCAGCCGCCAGCACGATCGATGGCAGCACCAAATGCGCCGCGGCGTCCTGGAAAGTATCCCAGTCACCGGCGATGCGCCGAATCGATAAGATAGGAGCCGGTGACGGTTGGCGGCGGCAGTGCGATGGTATCGAGCCTTCCTGGTCCGGGCGCGATTTGCAGCCATCCGTAGAAAATCGCCAGCAGGATAAACGCAAGCCAGAACGTGGGCGACGAAACGCCCAGCAGCGAGATTGCTCGTGCCAGATGATCCACCCATGTATCGCGTTTCACCGCTGCAAGGATGCCAAGCGGGATGCCGACGATCAGGGTAAGAGCAAAGCTGACTGTGGCGAGTTCCAGGGTTGCCGGAGCATACTCCTCCACGTCGTCCAGTACCGGGCGGCGCGAGCGGATGGAGCGCCCCAGGTCGCCATGTCGCAGATCGTTCAGAAAGATGACATAGCGTTCCCATAACGGACGATCGAGGCCGTATTGGTGGCGCCACTCGGCCACGATCGCGGGATCGGAGGCGGCCTGATCGCCGAGTTGTGCCAGCACGGGATCGCCGGGGACGGTATTCGTGATCAGGAACACGACCAGTGTCGCGAGCAGCGCCATCACCAGCATTGCGCCCACGCGCGCGACGAGAAAGCGTAGCATCGGCGCGCCATCCTCCCCCTTTTGAATTGTGACGCACCGCATTGCGAGGTGCAGCCAAACGCCGCGGCAAACTCGACCATCGGATTTGGGCTGTCAAACCAGTCGGTCCATCGATGATTTACCGCGTGTCTGCTCCCCTCTATAGTTATGGCAACAATCGAGGTGGGGGATTCCAAGAATGCGCGAACCAATTGGCAGCATGATCGATCGTCGCGAGGTTCTGCGTATGCTTGGCATCGGCAGTGCGGGATTTGTTGCATCACAGCTTGCCGGTCCACCGGTTTATGCGCAAAGCCATAAGGGCACACTGGTTCTTGCGATCGATTTCGCCGACACGGTCACATTCGATCCCGCGCATGAGTTCGAACTATATGGCGCCGTTGATCGTGGCTGCCTGTTATGAATGCCTGGTCACCATGACGCCGGACGACTACGTCAACGTCAAACCGGCGCTCGCGTCTTCGTTTCAGCGCACGCCGGATGGCAGTGGATGGCGGTTCACTCTGCGCGACGGCGTGAAATTCTCCAGTGGCAACGTCATGACCGCGGACGATGCGAAATACTCGCTCGATCGCGAGCTGCATATCGGCGATCAGCCATCGCAATATCTGTCGAATGTGATCCGCTTCGACAAGGTTGACGACAAGACCATCGACGTGATCCTGAAGAATCCCGGCCGAGCCGATCCTTACCATTCTGGCAGCGCCAAGCTTCGTGGTTTGCGAGAAGAAGGTTCTGGAGGAACATGGAGCGGACGCGAGTCCAGATGCCAAGACGAAGGACAAGGCGCTGGACTGGCTGAACCAGAATTCAGTGGGGACGGGCCATATCGGCTGGTGCGTTGGGAACAGAATTCGCAGATCCAACTGGTGGCGAACCCGAACTATTGGCGAGGCAAGCCGCCGTTCGATCGCGTTGTGCTGCGTCATATTCCCGACAGCGCCGTGCAGCTTCTGTCATTGCAGCGTGGCGACATCGACGCGGCATTCAACCTGATACCCGAGCAGGTCGCGATCCTGAAGGACAGCAAGGACATCTGGATCGATCGGCTGATCAGCACGGATTTCGTGTATCTGGCGTTGACGTCGGAAGCTGCATTCAACAAGGCTCTCGGCATCAGGGCGGCGCGGCAGGCCGTGGGCTATGCCATCGACTATGACGGCATCAAGAATTCGTTGCTGGCTGGCAATGCGGTGCGGCCAGTTACATTTTTGCCGATCGGCACCACGGGTTCGACCGAAGAGCTGACGCGCGAGATCGGCTATCACGAGGACCTCGACCGATCGAAGAAGCTGCTGACGGAGGCGGGCTTGCCGAACGGTTTCGAGTTCGACCTGCAATATGGCACCGGCGCGATTACCGGGACCTCGTTTGCGGTTTTGGCGCAGAAGTTGCAGTCCGATCTGGCGCGCGTCGGCATCATGGCGAAGCTGGCGCCGCTCGACATGGTGACGTTCCGGACCCAGTACACGACTTACAAGGCGACGTCCGCGCTGACGTTCTGGAATCCTCCAGCGATTGAAAGCGAGTTGTGGGCGGCGGCGACGGTGGAGCGCGTGGCGAAGCGGGTGCACTGGGTGCCGCCAGACGATGTGGTGAAGCTGGTGCATCGTGCGGCGGCCGAACCGGACAAGCAGAAGCAGATCGAGCTGTGGCGGCAATATCAGCAGATCATGGTGGATCAGGCCAATCTGTTCATGCTGTTCCAGCCGATCTACCAGATCGGGGTGCGACGCTCGATCAAGACATTCCCGCTGACCGCTGCTGGCTGGCAGCTCGAGATGTTCGGCGCGCAGCCGGCGTAAGGACATGGACGGCGGCGTTGCGATTGGTTGACGGTTTGGTGGGGCATGTGGTCAGACGCAGTTGATCCTGGGCGGCGCTTTCATGCCATGGCGTATTGCCGGGTTTCCCCAAATCCCAGGACGTCGAATTCCGCGTGGGTAACGCCGGCACGGGCCTGTGCCTGACGCAGCGCCGATATCGGCGCATCGATGGCTTCGTCGGTCAACTGAAAGGTGCCGAAATGCATGCCGACGCTGCGGCGCGGCTGCAGGTCGAGATGTGCCTGCACCGCCTCCTCGGGGTTCACGTGGTGCTGACGCATGAACCAGCGTGGTTCGTAGGCACCGATGGGAAGCAACGCAAGATCGATACGCGGGAACCTGCTGGCGATTTCGGCGAAGTATGGGCAGTAGCCGGAATCGCCCGCGAAATAGACGACAGCACCGTGGGCTTCGACGACGAAGCCGCCCCAAAGACTGCGGTTGCGGTCGTGCAAGCCGCGCGCGGAGAAATGCTGCGCAGGTACATAGGTCACGCGTGCGCCCGCGAGTTCGGTGGTCTGCCACCAATCGAGTTCGACTGTCGACCGGATGCCGGCCTTCGCGAGGTGGCGCGCGTTGCCAAGGCCGGTTGCCGTACTTCGGCTGCCAGCGTGCCCGCACCTTGCGCAGTGTCGGCAAATCCATGTGGTCGTAGTGGTTATGCGTGACCAGCAGCAGGTCCACGCCGGGCAGCGAATCCAGGCTTTGGCCAGGTGGCCGCACGCGACGCGGTCCGGCGAAAGAAACCGGGCTGCAGCGGTCGGACCAGATCGGATCGGTGAGCACGCAGAGGCCGCCGATCTGCACCAGGAATGTCGAGTGCCCGATGAACGTCACCGCGATTTGGTCGCGTGCGGCGCGCGGAGGGGGCGGTAGCGGCACATCCTCGATATGCTCCGGCCATGGCTCCTGTTGGCGCGTGCGTCGCCAACGGCAGACATCGCGGCAGACTCTTGCCCTGCGGAGCGTGCGGATTGAAGAATCGACGTCCGTCGAAGTGATCGGAGATCAGCGGCATCCGTGCAGCACGAGCCTCAGCTCCGCGAACGTGTCACTGATTTGACGTCGGCCTGGGCCCGGCCGGATGCGAGAGCGATGTCGCGATCCTGTGCCTCGATTGCGGCCTTGACGGCATCCGGTCCGTCCAGTCCATCGACCACCGAACGCGGAACCTTGCGGTTGGAACTGCGGCTGCCGTCAGTATAAATGACATCGAACAGCACAAAGCTGTTCACTACGCGACGCTTCATGACACGGATCCTGTGGTTGGCCGACGCGATTACTGGATCGCGTGGCTCATCAGATGCCGGGGCGACGGACGAGGCGTCTTCCTGTTCGGCCTTGCGGCGCGTGACGGCCTCTTCGCGTTCGCGCAACTTGGCATCCTTCTTCGCCTGCTTGAGGCGGTTTCGCTCGGCCCGCTGCTGATTGTAATTTGGCTTGAACGCCATCATTCCCTCCTGCGCGCTTCAGGACAGAGCGCTGACCCTCAGTCCAATGTTCGGCCCAATGTTCAGCCGAGAATACCCTGTCGTGCGGTAAGCTGACTTTCCCGCACGACCCGTTCATGCCCATCTTCAGTGTGTTTCACGCGATACTGCAAGTCCCGCGTCTCGCTGGGAAGCAAGCGCAGGACCTTGTATTTGCCGCGTGGCACATTAGCGTCGCCCGGCCCGGGCATGAAGTCGACTGCCTGGCCGATGGCGAACTTGTGTTGGGTCATGACGTCCTCCGTTTCAGCCGGTGCCACCGTTGGCGGCACCGGGTACGAAACTCAGACTGACTTCAGGTTCGTCGCGGAGCTTTTGCCCTGCTGCCCCTGCTCGATATCGAAGCTGACCTTCTGCCCTTCGTTCAGGTGACCGAGACCAGCGCGCTCTACCGCGGAGATATGGACGAAGACGTCCTTCGAGCCGTCATCCGGCTGAATGAAGCCGAAGCCCTTCTGCGCGTTGAACCATTTGACCGTACCTTGCGCCATAACATTTCTCTTTATGCAACCGGCGGTCCACACCGCGTGGACCGGAATGCTTTTCAATTTTGGGAGCACCGGATGCGACAATGTCGCAAAAGCAGGCACAAGCAGCCCAGGCCGAAAAGCGCCGTTGGCGGTAGATAGGGAGCCGGAAGCAATGTTGCCAGACAAATCATGTGCCACGGCTGAGCGCGGGTCACTTGGGCTTGCGGGTCGATGCGCTTCAGAGTGGCGACCTGGCGAAAGAAATCTGTCCGGGGCTGCGCGGGGCTGCCTAGCAGGATCGATCCCGCGGCGGTATCCGAGATCACGCCAGCCTGCGCGCCGATCTGGCTGCCGGCGCCAATGCGCAGATGGCCGGCCATCGCGGCCTGGCCGCCGACCTGGACGAAATCCTCCAGCACCGTGGACCCGGCGATGCCAACCTGGGCGACGATGACGCAGCAGCGTCCCAGCCGAACATTGTGGCCGATCTGCACGAGGTTATCGAGGCGCGAGCCGGCGCCGATGACCGTGTCATGGGTCGATCCGCGATCGATTGTGGAATTGGCGCCGACTTCGACATCGTCCTCGATGATCACTCGGCCGAGTTGCGGAATGCTGAGAAAGCCCGATTTGGTGGTGGCGAAGCTGAAGCCTTCCTGGCCGATTCGCGCGCCCGGATAGATATAGACGCGCGATCCCAGAAGCGAGCGTGCGACAGGCTGGCGTGGGCGCCGATGCGGCAATCAGGACCGACCGTGACGCCCTTGCCGATCGATACGAAGGGCCGATGCGGCAGCGCGGGCCGATTTCCGCGCCGGCGTCCACCACGACATAGGGGCCGATTTCCGCGCATGGATCGACGTGTGCGGCTGCGTCGACATGGCGGAACGATGGATGCCGGGGCAGACTGGGCGGCGCCGGATGGAACAGCGCGGCGACGCGTGCCCAGCCTTCGTACACCGCGGTCGTGACGATCGCGATGGTCGTATCCGGCACGCGGCTTGCAGCATGTCCGGATGCACGATCACCGCGCCAGCCATGGTGTGTTCCAGCGCGGATGCGTAGCGGCGATTGTCGAGGAAGCTGACCTGATCGGGCTCCGCCGATTGCAGTGGCGCGACGCCGGAGAACATCTTTTCGACCAGTGGGCGCCGTGCCCTTTGCCGTGTGTCGCGATGGCTGCCAGCGCATGTGGGCCAGTATGGGCGAAGAACCGTGGGTCGCCCATTGGTGCTTCAGCCACCGCTTGCTCCATGACAGCCACGTGTGTCCAATAACAGCGCTGGCACTCTACCGTCGAGTGTGCTAATCGTAATTTTATTGGCGAAATGCTTTGCTTGGCGGCGCTCGAGGTCAACCGCCAAACGCCAGTCGGGGCGATATATTCCCAATAGCATTGAATTCAGGAAGGATAGCAAATGCCAGCCAAGGACGTGCGATTCGGCGGCGATGCCCGCCAGCGGATGCTGCGCGGCGTCGATATACTGGCCGAAGCGGTGAGAATTACGCTTGGCCCGAAGGGTCGCAACGTGATCCTGGACAAGAGCTACGGCGCACCGCGCATCACCAAGGACGGTGTGGCGGTCGCGAAAGAGATCGAGCTGACCGACAAGTTCGAGAACATGGGCGCGCAGATGGTGCGCGAAGTTGCATCCAAGACCAATGATATCGCAGGCGACGGCACCACGACGGCGATCGTGCTGGCTCAGGCGATCGTGCGCGAAGGCGCCCGGGCGGTGTCCGCCGGCATGAATCCGATGGATCTGAAGCGCGGCGTGGACAAGGCGGTTGCGGCGCTGGTCGAGGAACTGAAGAAGCGCAGCAAGAAGATCACCACGCAGGCGGAAACGGCGCAGGTCGGCACGATCTCCGCCAACGGCGAGGCGGAGATCGGCAAGATGATCGCCGAGGCAATGCAGAAGGTCGGCAACGAGGGCGTCATCACGGTCGAGGAGGCCAAGGGCATCCAGACCGAACTCGATGTCGTCGAGGGGATGCAGTTCGACCGCGGCTACATGTCGCCGTACTTCATCACCAACGCCGAGAAGATGTCCGTCGAGCTGGAGCAGCCGTATATCCTGATCCATGAGAAGAAGCTGTCCGGGCTTGCAGCCTTTGCTGCCGCTGCTGGAGGCGGTGGCGCAATCGGGGCGTCCGCTGCTGATCGTGGCTGAGGATGTCGAGGGCGAGGCGCTTGCCACGCTGGTGGTGAACAAGCTGCGCGGCGGGCTGAAGGTTGCCGCGGTGAAGGCGCCAGGCTTCGGCGACCGTCGCAAGGCGATGCTGGAGGATATCGCCGTCCTTACCGGTGGCCAGGTGATCAGCGAAGACCTCGGCATCAAGCTGGAGAACGTCACGCTCGAGATGCTTGGCAAGACGAAGCGGGTGCTGATCGACAAGGACAACACCACGATCGTCGAAGGTGCCGGCAAGAAGGCCGACATCGTCGCGCGCTGCAAGCAGATCCGCGCGCAGGTCGAGGAGACCACCTCGGACTACGACCGGGAGAAGCTGCAGGAGCGGCTGGCGAAGTTGGCCGGCGGCGTTGCGATCATTCGCGTCGGCGGTTCCACGGAAGTGGAAGTGAAGGAGCGCAAGGATCGCGTGGACGACGGACTGCATGCGACGCGCGCGGCGGTCGAGGAAGGCATTGTGCCTGGCGGCGGTGTTGCGCTTGCGCGTGCGTCGCTGATTTTGGCCAAGCTGAAGGCGGACAATGACGATCAGCGCGTCGGCATCGAGATCGTGCGCAAGGCGGTGCAGTCGCCGCTGCGGCAGATTGCCGAAAACGCCGGCGAGGATGGCGCGGTGATTTCGGGCAAGGTGCTGGATAGGGATGAATACAACTGGGGCTTTGACGCGCAGACCGGCGAGTTCAAGGACCTGGTGAAGGCCGGCATCATCGATCCGACCAAGGTCGTGCGGACAGCGCTGCAACATGCCGCATCGGTGGGATCGCTGATGATCACTACAGAAGCGATGGTCGCGGAGCGACCGGAGAAGGCGGGTGCATCGGCTGGCGGCATGGGTGATCTGGATCACTGAGGACGGCCACGGCTTTGACCTTTGATCGTCATTCGCGCGACGGCGGTAACCCACGGATACAAGGACCGGTGTCGGTCCCCCTGGATTCTCGCCATCGCGAGAATGACGATAAACGCGAGGCCGACGACAAGCCGGATCCGGAATTCGACGCGATGACGGCGCGGCTGTTGCGGCGCGAGGCACTGCGTCGTGCGGCCGAGGAGCTGAACACGACGTCGGGTCCGAGGTCTGGAAGGCATGCTGGCGCGGATCTCGGCCGAAGTGACGGCCGACGCCGCCAGCCGTACCGCTACGCCGACGGCGCCGAAACCTCGTCCGTGAATACCTGGAAGTTGACCAGCGTGTTTGGGCCGAACGTGTTGCTGATCGGCACATCGACCGCATCGCGGCCACGCGCCATCAGCACGCGCCCGATCCGGGGCACGTTGTTGCGCGGATCGAAGGTGTGCCAGGCGCCGCCCAGGTAGGCTTCGAACCAGCCCGCGAAGTCCATCGGCCCATATGGCGGAGGCACGCCGATATCGCCGAGATAGCCGGTGCAGTAGCGCGCGGGAATGTTCATGCAGCGGCACAGCGCCACGGCAAGATGTGCGAAATCGCGGCAAACGCCGGTTCGCTCGTTGAATGCTTCCCACGCCGTGCGGGTGGGCCGGGCGTTCGCGTAGTCGAACACGATGTGGTTATGCACGAAATCGCAGATCGCCTGCACGCGACCCCAACCGAGTGGCGCATCCTTGAACAGGTGCCACGCGGTCTCGGACAGCAGGTCGGTCTCGCAGTATCGGCTGCCGAGCAGGAAGACCAATGTCTCTTCCGGCAGATCCTGCACCAAATGCTGCTGGGCGTTGGGATATACCGGATCGGGCATGCCGCTGTCGTTCAGCACGCCGTTGCTGGCGATCCGAATGCGCCCGGCCGGCGCCACGATGCGGCTGCACCAATTGCCGAACCCATCGCGATAGCTGGTGATCGGCACCGATGGATCCGTCGTCAGTTGGTCGGGAACGACGATGTCGGCGGCGCGCGAATGATGGATGTGGAGCATCAGCAGCATCGGCGTCGGCTGCGGACAGTCGTAGACTCAATTCGTAGCCGACGCGGATTTGCATGCTATGCCCTGCCGGTAAAATCTCGATTGGAACCTGTCACCATGACGCGTGAGACCATTTATTTCGTGCAGGCGTTTGAACCTGGCAAGGGGAATCGCCTGAGCGCCGACGCGCCAATTCGGTGCAAATCGTCGGCATCGGCGCTCCGGCGAGCAGAAGATTTGGCCGAGACGAAGGCAGGCGTCGTTGCATTCGCAACTTCAGGCGATGCGGAATTGGGAGATTACGACGAGGAACCGACGATCATATTCAAGTGCGGACGGCTGCCGGCGCCATTTGGGGATGCGTGACAGCCTGCGGAACGCTATGGCCTGACGCGCCAAACGGCCAGACCGACAATGATGATCGGAACAAGCACAAGCCACGCCGCAGTGTCGATAATCACGGCCGATGACCTGAGATGGTCCACTGGGTGGGTTGCGCCATTTCATCCATATGGCGCGGCTGTCGCCTGATACACGCCAAGGCCGCGGATATATTTCGCGATCCATGCAGACACCAGCATTCATTTGACTGGAGAGCGGTATATCGGTCAACCGCCGGCGCGGAGCGATGTTGCGGTAGAGGTCGTGCGATTGCCCGCAGAATCGCGGCGGCTTGTATTAACTTGGCAGCGTGCTTACATCCTGTTGCGATCACTTGCACAATTTTAGGATAATTTGGGTGGCATCGCCTGATGTGACTGCCGTACAGCGGTCGGATCTGAACGCATTTCTGTTTGCTGACGTAGGGACAGAAGCGAACGGTATGACATTGAGCGTTGTATCGGTACTGGCTCGCCAGGGCCGTGATCCGTGGGGCGAGGCGGGACGACTGGCAGAGCTGACGAAGGCGGAAGCCACCGACAGTCTTGCTCGGACGATCGCTGGCATGCCGAGTAGTCTGTGGGATCTTCCCGCTGCTGCGGCGATCGCGGTTCGGTCTGATCGGTCTGTTGCCGCCACGGCCGGGGAGAGGGCCGAAATTGGCGACCGCCCGGTGGCCGGGCAGCCGGATTATTGCGGCGCTGGTTTGCATCGCGTTGCTGGTCGCCTTCGCTGGCGTTGCGATGCTGCAGTCGGGGCCGCCTACGCAACCTGATGGCAGCGACGTGGCCTCGTTCGAGTAGCGCCGTGCCTGGCGATCATTCGCAAGTAGGGAAAAAGCAATGAGCACCGTGCCCACCGACGACGAGAAAAACGCCGGACGTTGAAGCGGACGAGCAGGCGGACGCAATGAAGGATCAACTGCGCAAGGATGTCGCATCGTGGTCGGCGGCGCGGTCTGAAGAGTCGGCCCTGAAGGTTACTGAAGTTAGCGTCCAGATGGCGAAGCCCGCCGCGCAACTGGTCAAGCGGGTGAAGCGGGCGAAGCCCACGGTGCCGGACGTCAAGCCGGCGGCGACGGGGAAGAAGCCTTTTAGCATGTCGTACGACGGTGTCACGGAAGCGGATTATATAACCTACATGATTGCCCGTGGTGCCAGGTGACCTGGGTCACATTTGAAGCCGCCGGAGGAGGTCTGGTGGTGGTGCAGCCGAACCATGTTGTGGCGATCTATGACGAACAAGGCGCAGTCAAGTTGGCGACGACTGCGGGCGGTGTGCATGTGTTGAAGGACACGACCGTGCAGCGGGCCGCGGGGCTCGTTTCCGATGCGGCTGATGCGGATGCCGCTCGCAGTAGCTAGCGGAGCCTGGCCCAAAATCGATCTGCAGCCACCAAACGCGGAGCAATCATGCAAGCGGGAACCAGATTCGACGGTCAGATCGCATACGATTTCGAAGAGTTCTGCAAAGACTACGGGCACCCGACGGGACAGATGTTTACTTTCGAGGTGACGCACAACGCAGTCACCTATGTTTATGCCGATGTTATCGGGACCATCCGCGGCGGTGAGGTCGTCTTCTGTCTCAACGGTGATGATCTGGTACAGACGCGGAAGGCCCACTAAGCAAGAGCGCCCACTGATCAGGAGCGCCCACTAAGCAGGAGCATGTACCGCGCGTGAACCTCCGGTTGGCAGCATCGAGCGATGACCGTGCATTAGCAATCCGCGACCACGTGCTGCCGTTGCTGCGGGGGCATGGCGCGCTGGAGGTACAGCGCGATACGGTCCGGGTCATTGAACTGAGGCAGGCGCAGTGGATTTTTCGCCACTGGACGCCGTTCAATGAATTGACCTCGGATGAGGCGTCCTCGCCCGGCTATCGACGTGCGATCGAGCGCCAGCACACGCAGCCTGATCTGCCGTACGGGCTTGACGTGTGGCACGGAACACGGGTGTTACGCATTCTCTGGGCGGATGACGGAGGCTTCGAGGTGGCCAGCTTCGTGCGTGGCGCCTGGGAGGAGGAAGTGCTGGCGATGTAGCCGCTACAACGTCTGTCGCGGCAGGGGCGCAGCTTGCCACTATCTTTGTGAGCTCCACACCTGCGGCCATCCACGACTGTGCTGCACGCACACCTGGCGCAGCTGTGGTTGCCGACCTTTATCGGAGTGATCGGGTGGGGTCGGTCGTGCGCCAAGCTGGTTTCATGTTGGACCCGCAGCGATGCGATCTCGCGGTGGATGGCTGACTGGCGCCCCTGCGATCCTTAGGGGTACGCAGGGCATATTTTGGCGTCATGGCCGTATCCGGACTCAATCCCAGGACCAGTCCCGGACATGGCGGCTGCAGCCCGAGCGCTGCACTCCGAGCGACGACAGGCGCCGGTCACTCGCTCTACTCGAGGCTGATTGAGCCTGCCTCTGGCCCCTTGGCGCCTTGCACAACACCCATGCGCACCGACTGACCTTCCTGCAACGGGCCGAGTCCGGCACGCTCCAGCACCGTGGCATGGATGAACACATCCTTGCCGCCGGACTGTGGGGTGATGAAGCCGAACCCCTTGTCGGGGTTGTACCACTTTACCGTGCCCATCGTCTCGATCGCGGAACTGAGGTCGACCTGGCGGCGGGGACCGTCCTGCGTGCGTGGCCGTGCGCCTGCGAACTGCGGCCGGCGCGCGGCCGGCTGTTCGGCCGTACTCTCGTCAACCGAGACAACCTGGTCGATCTGCCGCCCCTTGGGCCCCTGGCCTACGCGGATTTTAAGCGTGGCTCCTGGACTGACGGTCTGGAAGCCGGCGGCCTGCGAGCGTGTTCACGTGGAGGAACACGTCGCCCGAGCCATCGGCCAAAGCCGCGAATCCGTAGCCTTTCTCGCGCGTTGAACCATTTCACCGTCGCCTGTGCTTCGGGCGCGGACGAACTGGGCGTGAACCCGGGAAAGGTCACCGGGGTGGGGGTGTTGCCAAAGAAATTGTCATCGTCGAAGCCGCGACGGCGAGGTTGCCGTTGCCGGTCGTTCCTGGGTGCTCGCAAGGTAAAGCTGTCCTCTGTGGTCGGTTCTGGCGGGAACTGGGGTTACGATACGACGGATCGCAGCGCGTTGGTAGTACCGCCCGACAGGTTCCGTTCTATGTCGCCGGGATTCGTTGCAGTTCGACGAATAAGGTGCGGACCGTGTATTCAGCGGGCCTGCGTGCCATATGGTGAGAATGACCGATGGAACGTACCGGATCGTGCAGCGCCCTGACGACAGCTTCGCGGTGGAAGTCGCAAGGACCGGAGTGCTGCCGCAAACCGCAGCGGGCTTTGCCACAGAGGCGGAGGCCAGGGGGTGGGTCGCGCAAGACAAGCGGCTATGGGATTCGGCCGATCCATTCCGAACACCCGCCGGCCGAAAGTGGCGCGGGTTCTGACGGCGGGCGGTGATGCGGCGTCCCGCGATCGCCTGGTTCACGCGTCGAAATTATCCGCGGCATCGCGCGCTTGATCCGACAGGGCTTCCCGTGACCTATGACGATTGGCTGGCGCGGTCAGGCTATGGCGAGCCGGTTGGCGGGAGCGTGCGCGTGGTCATCGATCCCGCGAAGTTCGCGGCATGGTGCCGCGCAGCAAGGGCGTGAAGCCGACGCCGCTGCGCGGAGTGCATTTGCCCAGGTTGTCGCCGACAACGGTCGCAGCCGCGGATGGTGGCACCGCCGGGCCATGTTGCGCTAGCTGGTGGGTGACGCGGCTCCGGTAGCGGACACCGCGGAAACCTCGATCAGGCGCGAATAAACCAGCTCCAGCAGGCGTTCGCGGGCGGAAACGGCGATTTCATCCAGGGAAGGCGTCTGAGCCAGCCGCGCGCGCGCATAGCGACGCACCTCATCGAGCGTCGGCACTTGCGGCAGATCGATTTCGGCCCAGAACATCTCCGCCTGCACGCGTGCCGAAAGGAAGCGGGACTTCACATCCGTCCAGCCGGGTGCGTGCGCCAGGGCCTCGAGCACCTGATTGGCGATGCTGTTGACCGGAAAGGAAGCGGCGAGCTGGCTGGCGACCTTGTCGATCACCAGGCGTCCCAACTTCTGTTCGCCGCGGAGCACGGTCTTCGGCGGCACATGCAGGTCCCAGACGATGCCGAGCCAGGACAAGGCGCGCAACGTGTAGTAGGTCGGGTCGTATTCCCACCAACGGAAGCCCTGGCGGACGGACGCCTGGTACGCGTGGTGGTTGTTATGCCAGCCTTCGCCCATGGTCAGCAGCGCCAGCAGCCAGTTGTTCCTGGACTGATCGCCGGTGACGTAGCGTGACCGGCCGACCAGATGCGCGAGCGAATTGATGCTGAACGTGGCGTGCCATAGCACCACGGTGCTCCAGCAGAAGCCGACCACAAGCCCTGGCCAGCCGGCGATCAGCCACGTTGACACGCCAAGCACCGCTGCCGGCAGGTAGGGCTGTCGATCGAGCCACCGCAACTCGGCAAACCGGCTCAGGTCGCGAACCGCCGCATAGTCGGTGTCGTTGTTGCGAGGCACAAAGATCCAGCCGACATGCGAATACAGGAAGCCGCGCTGAATTGGTGAGTGCACATCGAGCTCGGTATCTGAGTATTTGTGATGTATGCGGTGGTTGGCGGCCCACCATAGAACGCCACGCTGGGCCGACGACTGTGCCAGGAATGCGAGGATGAACTGGAACACGCGGCTGGTGCGGTAGGCGCGATGCGAGAAGTAGCGGTGATAACCCGCACCGATGGCAAAGATCCGTACCAAATACAGCGCGACCCCGAGCAGAACTGTGCCTGGTGTCACGCCGGTCCAGAATGCCGCGAGGCATCCCAGATGCACCAATACGAACCCGATGCTCGACGGGTATGCAATGTCGTCCGCGTGGTTGTGTCTACCCGCGTTCATCGGGTGATTCCTGTCCGGGGGGTGGAAGCGAAATGATACCACGGATCGTGGCCGACGGGGAGGTCGATCATCGGTCATGCCGCCGGTCGGTAGCCGGTGCGGCGACGCGATCCCTGCTGGCGCCAGTTCGAGGGGCGATGCGCCGGCGTTGATTTTGCCGCCTGGCGCGTCTGCTGCAGCTGTGCGGTTGGTGGCGATCCGCCTGCGACGTCGATCGTGACGCCGGTCATACGCTCGATGGCGCGCAAGGTGCCATGCTCCGCCGCGTCACAGAACGAGATCGCGACACCGCTGGCGCCGGCACGTGCTGTGCGGCCGATGCGATGAACGTAATCCTCGGGTTGGGCGGGCAGATCGAAGTTGATGACGTGCGATATCCCCGTCACGTCGATGCCGCGCGCGGCAATGTCGGTCGCCACCAGCACGCGCGCCCGCCCGCTGCGGAAGCGTTCCAGCGCCTTCTGGCGCGCCGGCTGGCTTTTGTTGCCGTGAATGGCGCTGACCTGAACGCCGCCCATGTCGAGCGTTTCGGCAACGCGATCGGCGCCGCGCTTGGTGCGGGTGAAGACGATGACGCGGGACATGGCGGGATCGGCCAGCAGCCGACCGAGCAATGCCCGTTTGGCGGCAGGATCGACGAAATGCACATGCTGCCGGATGGGCAGATCGCCCGATATGGCGCGGGCGATTTCAACCCGCACCGGATTGCGCAGCAGTGTTTCGGCGAGCTTGCCGACATCAGTTGGCATCGTTGCCGAAAACAACGCCGATTGCCGGTTCACGGGTAGCGCCGCGACAATGCGTCGGATGTCGCGAATGAACCCGAGATCGAGCATGCGATCCGCTTCGTCCAGGACGAAATGGCGGACTTCGTTCAGCTTCAGCTCGCCGGTTGCCATCAGATCGCAGATGCGGCCGGGCGTGCCGACCACGATGTCGACGCCGCCGCGCATGCGCTGCACCTGCATGGAGCGGCTCATGCCGCCGAGAATGGCGACGGTGCGCTGCTTCAAGTCGCCGCCAAGACGACGCAGGTGGTCCTCGATCTGGAGCGCGAGTTCGCGCGTAGGCGCCAGGATCAGGGCGCGCGTGGCGTAGCGGTGCGGTTGCGTCGGGTTGGCCGCCAGATGCTGCAACATGGGAAGCGCGAATGCGGCGGTCTTGCCGGTGCCGGTCTGCGCGACGCCGAGTAGATCACGGCCCTGGAGCAGGGGCGGCATGGCACTGGCCTGGATGGGTGTTGGTTGGCAGGAAACGCTCTCTGTCGAGGGCGCGCAGCAGGGGCTCGGCCAGGCCGAGATCAGCAAAGGTAATCGATGACACTGAGTATTATGGCTCCAGCGCTGGTCGCCGCGGCTGTTGCCTGCGGACGAAATCCGGCGCCTTGATGTTCGCCTGCCCGCGCGACAATGGGGCGAACGCATTAAAATGGAGATTTCCGGGAGGGCGCCCCGCCAAACGGCCGGAACACCAATCACGCATTCACGGAAGGCATCGTCTATATCGCCTGGATACTGAGTAAAAGCAAGACGTATTCCGCCGCACGGCGATCCGCGATGGTGCCGATCGGTCGGAATGACAGCAAATCCAGTAGGCTCATGCGGCGCGATATTTTGCTCCAGGCGATGTAATGGCCAGCCCGATGCCCCATCTTTGTGCTTGGTCTACCGTGCGGATGGGAGGAGAGCAGTCCTCCCACAGCGGACACAGCGAAAAGAAAATCCGATGCGAACCCCTGTATGGATTAAGCCCGGGTTGTGGGGCGCGGCGGTTGGCGCGGTGGCAATCACTATCCTCGGCTTTTCGCAGCTCGGCTGGTACACGCCGAGTTCGGCTGATAGTCTGGCACAGGATCGCGCCGACACGGCTGTCGTCGCGGCGTTGGTGCCATTCTGCGTTGCCAAGGCACAGCAGGATCCGGATCATGCCACGCTGGTTAAATTCCAGGCCGAGCAATCGTCGTATTCGCGTAGCGACCTGGTGATGAAGGCTGGCTGGGCGACACTCGGCAGCGCGAAGTTCGGCGACGACGCACTTGCGCGCGCGTGTTCGGCCCAACTCCATGCGGAGAAGGCAGGCTGACGGTAGGGCGTCGTCTGCACTTGCCCTACCCGCGGATACGGGCGGGCTGGGCGGGACACCGTACTGATATCACTGGTTCCCCGCTGGCGCGGGAATGAAGGCAGATTTTTTACTGGGATAAATGATGAGCAAAGCGGAACTCGGTACAAAGTGCACCTGTGCGGGCTGCGGCCAGCGCTTCTACGATCTGAACCGGACGCCGGGCACGTGCCCGAAGTGCGGCGTTGAACAGCCGCCGGAGAAGCCGCGTGCGGTTCGGCCGTCCCGCACCTCGTTCGGCACAAGACGCCTGTTTCGGCAACCGGATCCGGTGTTTGCCGCGGAGGAAGCGGAACCTGCCGCAGCGCCTGACCTTGAAGATCCCGACGCGGAAGACACCGACCCGGTACCCGAGCCGGATGAGGAGATCGACGACGATGTGCTTGAAATCGTCCCGGGCCACGATAAGGAGGTTGCTTGAACAGACAGCGTCTCAGTCGGCCGTCGCTGAAGATCAGCCACCCACTGGGACGGACGGAGTTTGAAGGCTTTATCTTCGAGGTGTGGAATCCCTTTACCGGCGGTTATCAACTGGTGGAATCGGTGCAGGAAGGTTTGCGCCGCGTCGGCGATCTCGCCGCCCTGATCTGCCAGATGTGGCTGCAACGGCACCCGAAGCAGCAGGACCTGACGGACGCACCGGATGCCCCTGGCGACGACGGCGCCGAATGGGCGGAATTCCGCGTCAATCCGACGACGTATCGCAGCTACGATACGCGGCGGCATGATCGGCCGACGTGGATGCGGGCGGTCGGAATTACGCAGGCCGTGGAGTTGACATGCACCCGTGTCGGCTACGCGATGCCGACGCCCAGTGCGTGAGGTTCAGTCGAACGCTCGCTTGACGCGCGCCCAGTCCTCGATCGCGCGTTCCTCGCCTGGCGTGATCGGGATGACGAGCTGATTCCACCCGGCACTGCGCAATGCCTCCACGCGCTGCTTCAGTTCCTGCTCGGTGGCGGTGAATGTCGTGTGGCGAATCAGGTCGGCGGTAACGAATTTCTTTTCCTCCGGCTTGACGAAGATGAAGTGTCCGCGGTGGTTGGTGAGATAGCGCGCATCCGGCGGCTGGTAGCCGCGCGCCATCCGCACGTAACCCTCGACCTGTTCCGCCACGGACGATGGTACGGGGGAAGTATTCTGCCAGCCTTCCATGTCGAGATCGGCGGCGCGATGCAGCAGCACCGCGGCGCGCGGGCCGGCCTGCGCCATTGCGCGCGGGCTGTCGGCGGGTTCACCGTCTTGCAGGACACAGCCGCAGGCCCACGCGGTGGCATACAGGTCGGCGGGACTGCGACCGGCTGATTGCCAACTTTGCTGCATGCTTCCCAACGCGGACATCGCACCGGGAACGTCCGAGATAAAACTTTTCCAGCCGGCATTCAGCTTCGCTGTCAGCGCCTGGGACTTCGGGCCGTAGGCGGAGACGTGCAGGCGGATCGGATCGCGCGTGTTGATCAGGCCGAAATCCGGGTTGAGAAAGCGGATCTTCTTGCGCTTGCCCTCGATGCTCGTCTCCAGCGTCTCGCCATTCAGCAGGCCGTAGACGACGCGGATATATTCCTCCATGTCGGCAAGCTTCATTGCACCGAGACCCATGGCGCGGCGTGCGGAGAAACCGGTACCGACACCGAAATCGATGCGTCCGGGCGCCATGCCGTTGAGTGTTGCGAACGCGTTCGCCGTCACAGCTGCGATGCGGTTGGACGGCACCAGCACGCCGGTGCCCAGCCGGATGCGCGAGGTTTTCATTGCCGCGGCGCCCATGGCAACGAAGCAATCGGCGGTGATCATCTGCGTGTCGAAGAACCAGGCGTGGGTGAACCCGAGTTCCTCCGCGCGCTGCGCCAGCTTCCAGGAATCGCTGGATGTTGCGATACCGATGCCAAAGTCCATTTTGTTGTTCCCCTCGTTCGGGTGGCGAGTATAGGCAGACTGCGCCGGTGTTGACTTGGCCGCGTTGACTTGGCCGCCTGGCGTTTGCGCTGAGCGCGCGACAGGCGTGGACAAGTCCCACCGTAACGGGTCAGGGCTGGCGCCAGCCTTCTGTCAGACGCGGATCCAGGTTTCCGAAAATGCCAGCATGGCTGTGCTGATCGCGTGACCGGCGACATCGCGCGGGATCGGTTTGCCCGGCAGCACGCGCCCATTCACCGTGATGGCCGCATTTTGGCAGCCAACGAACAGGCTCGGCATATGGTGCTGTCCAGTGGCCGACCTGTCAGGGGGCAACGCGAAGCAGAACGGCTCGCCAAGTCCACTCCAGGTTAGCTGCACGTTGATATCCCCGGCCTTCATCATCTCGCTGTAGCTGCTGGTCGGATCGCCCGATGCCTGCACGCTGTCGAGTTTGCGGTAGGCCAGGCCTTGCAGTCCGGGGATGCCTTTGAATGCACCAAAATTGGCGACGAAGTTGGCGACCAGGTAGCGTGCCAGAGGTTCGTTGTCGGTCAGGCACAGATTGGCACGATCGGCCGGTGGGTTCGCTGCTTGCGGCGATTGCATCAGCACCAGAGCGTGACCGCGGCCATGCGGCGACAGCACGACGCGGAAGAAACTTGCCAATGTGGTGAATGGTCCGTCCGGGCGTTCCTTCAACGATATCCCCGGATTCTCGCCCGACCATTCCACGGTACCGGGAAACAGGATCGGATCGGCCATTGCATTGCTCCCTTGTTCAGCAGAAGCCGAGGATCATGCGCCTGCGTCGCGCAGCGTCAATCGGCTACCGCCGCCCGATCGGGGCAACCGCATTTGCATGGCATGGTGCGCTTGTCCCAGGCGTCATCCGACGGCAATCAAGCCGACCCGAATTGTGCGGATCAAGCCGGCTAGTTGCACGGATACGCATTTACTGCCGAGCTTCGCGCGAAGCGAACCCGGTTCCTGTCTGCGCAACCGCTGCCGGCAACGTTCAGGTCATTAGTGTTCGGCTTCGATTGACCAAGACGACAAGAAATATCCTTGCCCCATCACGAGTTCTCCAGGAACTCCGCGAAGTCCTCCGCCGCGGTGATGCGCCGCCCAACGATGCCGAGCTGATATGCCTGCTCGTTGAATGTCTCGATCGTGGTGCGATTCCTGTCGAAGCCATAGGGATGAAAATCGGCGCCCATCAGAGCCTCGGTTTCTTCCAGCTCTGCGTCCAGCCACGGCGAACCGTACGGGAACGATCGCTGTGCCTTGGTGTAGACGTCGTTGCAGCGCACGAACGCATCGGTCAGCGCGCCGGCAATCCACTTGTTTCGCTCCCATGTCTCCCGCCGCAGCACAATCAGGTGTTGTGGCGGGAACATGCCGGTATGGCGGAAGTAGTCGCGCTCGATGGTGCGAATATCGGGGAACAGGCGAACGATCGGCCCATCCACGGGATGGTAACGGCGCGGCCTTGGCGGGCTGTAGATCGCGTCCAGCTCGCCGGCGATCAGCATGTCCGACAAGGCATGTCCCACGGGTGCGGCGCGCACACCATCCGGCAGAGTATAGACGTGATTGGTGATGCGCGGTTCGTCCACTTCGCCGATCCACCACTGCAAGTGCTCCGGCTCGACGCCGATGAAGCGCAGGAAATGCCGGTACCAGATCGATCCGCTGGCTACCCAGTCGTACATGCCGACGCGCTTGCCGCGCAGGTCGATGGCTGACTTCACCGATCCATCCTTGCGTACGTAAAGGTCGCGCGCGGTAAAGTTGCGCAGCGGGAATACCGGCAGGCCGACCAGGCTGCGGTCGCCTTTGTCGATCCGGCGCAGGTGCCCGGCCATCGATAATTCGCCGCCATGCACGGTTGGATCGTTTGCTGCCCGGCGCAGCATCTCGGCGCGCATCGGCCAGGAGCCCTCTCGGCCCAGGATCATGGTCAGATCGATGCCGTCGCGGCTTCACGTCGCCGGTCGCCAGAGGCATCACGCGCGCATAGTCAGCGCAGGTCAGGCTGAGCGGAAGATTGGCCATGCGGTGCCCTTGCGTCAGACGAAGCGGAGAGCCAGTGCGGAGAAATCATCCTCCAACGGTCCTGGGCGTGCGGCCGCGCGCACCGTGTCGTAAAGGCGGCGCGGGCCACCCGGCGCCGACATCACCGGCAGTAGCGACAGGATCTGCGATAGGCCCCATACGTGGCCCTCGCGGTCGGTGATCTCGAACACGCCGTCACTGAACAGGAAGAGCGAACTGCCGGGCGGTATCGGCGCGCGTGAGGCGCTAACTTCGCGGTCCGCGGCAATGCCGATCGATGGATTGCGCGTGCCGAGTGGCACGGAATGCGATGCGCCTGACGACAGCAGGAACGCCGGATGGTGACCGGCGGTGGCGAAGGACAGCGTGCGCTCCACAATGTCGTAGACGCCATACCACATGGTGAAGAACAGGTTGTTGTGACGCTCCATCGGGAACATGCGGTTGAGGCCGCGGATCACCAATGCAGGGTCGCGGAAATCCACCTCGGGCAACATGCGCTGGCGCAATGTCGTTGCCACAGTCATGGAAAACAGTGCGGCACCAGCGCCGTGTCCGGCAACGTCCATGATGAACGCCGCGAAGTGGCGGGTGTCGAGCATCTGGTAGCCGAATGCATCACCGCCGAGGCGCGTACTCGGCTGGTAAAACCAGTCGGCGAGCACTGGTCCGCTGGTGATCGGGTGGGGCAGGATGGACTGGACGTAGTCGTTTGCCTCGCCGAGTTCGCGATCCAGCGCCTCCCATCCCGCCAACTCCTGCCGGCTGCGTCGATGATAGCCCAGCTGATGTTCGCCGATGGCGATCCGCGCGCCATCCTGCAACAGGATGGGCCCGGTGGCGCGTTCGCCATTCACGAATGTTCCGTTGGTGGACGCTAAATCGGTCAGCAAGATCTGGTCACCCTGCCATTCGAGGCGGCAATGCTGGCGCGACACCGTGTTGCCATCGAGCGTCAGTTCACTAGGGGCGGTCCGCCCGATGGTGAGCGGCAGGATGTGCAGCGGAACATGTCGGGGCGCGCTATTCTCGGCCAGCACGAGCAGCAGATGTGCCGGCGCGTCTGTCGGGGCCGTGGGTACGGGTGCCGCAGACGGGCGAAAACTGATGGTCCGGTCGGTAAAGTCTTCGTCTGCGTCGGGCACGCCTACTGCTCCGTCCACGTCCGGCCAATGCCGACACTGTGAACGGATGCAGCGATGCAATCAAGCAATCTGCGTGGACCGCCTTAGCAGCGGCGGCCCACGTTACGCGTTGACGTCAAGCGGCGCGCGCTTTCGACCTAGCGGGCCATCGCGGTGGCTTCCGGAATCGCCGACTGGATCAGCTCCATGGTCTGGGCACGGTCGCCGGCGGCCAGCGCCCTCAGAGCCTGCGAGATCTGCATTACCGCCGGGTTGCCACTGGGATTGTCGGTCTGCGCCTGTGGCACCGACCGATCGAGCAGTCGGGTCTGCGCCATTTCCAGCGATTGCTGCGCCTCGCCGGTCTGGCCGGACTGCAGCGCGGACTGCGCGGCCCGCAGATAATCAGCCGAGGAGGCGTTGGGGCCGACAGATGGCGACGGGAGATTGGGCGCGATCGAGGAGTGGGTGTCACGCTGATCGATGTTGCTCGCCCGGGTGCCCATCGGCAGCGACATCCCAGTGCCAATCACGTTACCGGGCCGTGCGCCGGTGGCGGGATTGGCGCCTGCGGGAACGCCTTGCGGTGTGAGTGTCGTAACGGTTTGCGCGAATACCGGGGTTGCGATCAGGCCGGCCAGCACGGTGGCGGATAGAGCCAGATTACGCATGGCGGTTCTCCTTCTATTGGTATCGGATCACTGATCTGGCTACGAGCAGCCCGTGCCGCAATTATGGCCAAAAGCGCGAAACCGCGATGATATAAAGTTGAACGCGCGTCTATCGCCAGCGACGATGAAACCACAGCCATTGTTCGGGGTGTTCGCGTATCCAGCGTTCGACAACGTCAGTGATCAGTTGCGTGGTGGCCGGAACATCGACGCGGCCGTCGCTATCGCGCGGCAATGTCAGCGGACCTTCCGCGGCAACGCGAAATTGTCGATCCGGCAGCCGGATCACGCGCACGCCGACGACGGGGCAGTCAAACTGTCGTGCCAGGCGGGCGATGGTCGGATTGGCTTTGCAGCGGCGACCGAAGAAGGTCACGTCGACGCCGCGCGAAAAATGCTGGTCGACCAGCATGCCGAGATGCTCGCCGCGCGTCGAGTGAGGCGGCCATTTCCAATGGCGCCTGCGCGCGGCTGCGAATCAGTCGTCCCATGAGCGGCGCGCGGATTCGCGGTAATTTCCTTTGCCACCGCCTTGTTGTTCGGCATGCGATAGACCACGGCGGAGGGCAGGCCGTGCGTCGCGGCCATCACCGCGGGCAGTTCCCAGTTGGCCAGGTGCACGGCGAAGCATAATGCGGGTTTGCCGTCGTCCTTCAGTTCAGCGAAAATCTGTTCGTCGTCGGTGACAATGCGGCCAGCGTTCGGCTGTGCGGGGTCGTAGTCCCACAACTGGGCAAGATGCACGTACTCGCCAGCGACCCGACCGAGATTTTCCCAGGCGGCGCGCAGCGTTGTTTCGATCCAGGTAGTGTCCTTGTCTGGGAAGGCGGCGCGCAGATTGGCGCGGCCGATGCGGTGCGCTGGAAGGAGTGGACCGATGCGGCGGGTCAACGCACCGCAAATGTCCGATGCGCGATCGGGGTTGGTTCGGCGCAGCGCGGCCAGCAGGTACTTCACGATGCGGCCGAGTATCCGGTCGCCGTAAAGCGATAGGCGACGGGTCACGGCGGGCCTATGCCATCATCCCCGCTCGCGCAGGGATGACATAATGTTGCAGGGATGACATAATTTGGGGGCCGACATCGCTTGACAGTTCAACGGAATTCTACAGTTCGACAATAATCTTGCCGAACACGTCGCGATGTTCCAGTCTTTCCAGGCCAGCGCGGAAATCCTCCAGGCCATAGACGGTGTCGATTACTGGCCGAACACCGGCAGCGATGCGATCCAACGCTCGTCCCAACGCGCTTAGTGGCGATCCGAACGAGCCGATGATGCGGTACTGCTGCTGGAAGAGCTGCATCAGGTTGATGCTGCCGGACGGGCCGGATGTCGCGCCGCATGTCACCAGTCGGCCGCCGCGTTTAAGCGACAGCAGCGAGCCACTCCAGGTATCGGCGCCGACGTGTTCGAACACCACGTCCACGCCTTTCTTGCCGGTCAATCGACGCACAACGCCTTCGAAACGATCGGTGCGGTAGTTGATCACGTGGTCGGCGCCGAGCGCGCGCGCTTTCGCTGCTTTGTCATCGCTGCCGACGGTGGTGATGACGGTGCAGCCGAGTGACTTCGCGATACGGATGGCGATGCTGCCGATGCTGGAGCCGCCGGCATGCACCAGGATCCATTCGCCCGGTTCCAATCGCGCATTGTCGAACAGCATGTGCTCGACGGTAGCGAAGGCGACGGGTACGCAGGCGGCGTCGCGGTAGTCGACCGCGTCCGGCAGCTTCACCACCAGGCGCGCCGGATGGTTGGTGAGTTCCTGCGCGAAGCCGTCAACGTGGAAGCCGCGCACACCGGCGACGTTCTCGCACAGGTTCTCGCGCCCGGTTCGGCATGCGTGGCAGGTGCCGCAGACCAGGGCGGCATAGGGCACGACGCGATCGCCGGCGGACAGTGTGCTGACATCGTCGCCGACCGCGATGACCTCGCACGATGCTTCGGCGCCGACGGCTCAGTGGGAATTGCCGCTTGGCGAACGCCATGCCGCGGAAGCCCCACACGTCAATGTGGTTCAGTCCGACGGCGCGGACGCGAAGTTGCACCTCGCCTGGCGCGGGCGGCGGCGGTGGGTCGCGCTGCACCAGCTGCGATGTCGCGGTCAGCCAGCAGTTGCAGGGCGCGCATTGTTGTGAACCGTAGTTGTCATTGCGAGTTGCGTAACGGCCGGCGGCCGACGCCGAATCGAACCGGCATTGATGGCCGCGCCGGCCTTAGCTCGGGGCATACTCTGCGTCGGCACGTCGGCAAGGGCCGTTATAAAACCTGCTATGACAATCATGCGCGCGGAATGCCGATCGCAGCGGTCAGTCCACCATCGACCGGAATATAGGCGCCGTTGATATAGCCGGCATCCGGCGAAACCAGGAAGGCGACAACGGACGCGATCTCTTCCGGTCGGGCAAAGCGGCCGGCAGGGATACGCGACTCGGTGGCGCCGCGATACGCGGCGAACGGCGCCAGCATTTCGGTATCTACAAAGCCAGGCGCGACATAGTTCACCGTGACGCCGCGCCGCGCGCTTTCGATTGCAAGCGTGCGGACATAGGCGAGAAGTGCGGCCTTGGTTGCACCGTAGGCGGCGTTGCCCTGGCTGGCGAACTGGCCGATCACAGAGCCGATCGCAACGATGCGTCCGGTGCGCGCGCGAATCATCGGTCGCACCACGGCGCGCGCGATGCGGGCGAAGGCGAAGAAGTTCACCTGCATGGCCTGCTCGGTGGCGTCTTGATCCATCATCACGGCCAGCGCGTCGTAGGTTGTGCCGCCGACCTGGACCATCGCATCCCATGCGGGCGCGTCCTGCTGTGCCTTGGCGAACGCTTCGACCGCGGCGCGATCGGCGAGGTCGAGCCGTAGCGAATTGCCGTGGAAGCATCGGCTGGCGGGGTACGATAGGTGTAGGTGACATCCATGCCCTTTGCAGTCAGGGCGTTGACCACGGCGGCGCCGATGCCGCGTCGTCCACCGATCACCAGGGCACGGGGCATTGGCGTCGCTGTACAATTCGTACGTTATGCGGGGCCGGACGTCGCGGCCATGCGTGCGCACCCCCGAAGCACGGACATATGTCCCGCTGCCTGCGGCCAGTCATGGCGTGCCCACCACCAGGCAGACATTCTGTCCACCGAAGCCGAACGAATTCGAGATCGCATGCGCAACCTGCGCATCGCGTGCGACATTGGGCACGCAATCCACCGGCAGCGTCGGATCCGGCGTGTCGTAATTGATCGTCGGCGGCAGCCGGCCGTGTCGCAGCGACAGCAAGGTGAAGATCGCCTCTATCGTTCCTGCCGCCGTCAGCGTATGGCCGATCATCGACTTGTTGGAAGAGATCGGAATCGACGCAGCGCGTTCGCCGAACACCGCAGACGCGCCGACCCATTCCATCTTGTCGTTCTCCGGCGTGCCGGTGCCGTGCGCGTTGATATAGCCGATCGCATCCGGCGTCAGGCCGGCATCATCCAGCGCGTGCTGCATGCAGGCGATGATCGGCTTGCCATCGGGCGATGAGCGCGTGCGATGGAAACCGTCGGCCATCTCGCCGCAGCCTTCGATCACGCCGATGATGGTGGCGCCGCGCGCCCGCGCATGCGCCAGGCTTTCCAGCACCAGCGCGCCGGCACCTTCTGCCATGACGAAGCCGTCGCGGTCCTTGCTGAACGGGCGTGCGGCGGCCTCGGGCGGATCATTGCGCGTGGACAATGCGGACAGCAGCGAAAACCGGATCAGGCTCTCCGGGTTGACGGATGCATCGGTGCCGATCACCAGCGCCGCTTCGCATTCGCCGCGGCGGATCGCTTCGACGCCAAGTTGGATCGCGGTGGCGCCGGAGGCGCAGGCGGTCGAGGTGGCTACCGGCGAGCCCTTGGTGCCGAAACGTACCGCCAGGTTCTCCGCCACCGAGCCGAACAGGAAGCGTTCATGGTAGCGAGCGAACCTGCCGCTTCCGGCGGCACGCAACAGATCGTCGTAGGTGACCGTTTCATTGGCGCCTGACGCGGCGGCCAGCGCCAGGCGTTGCGGCCACTCCATCTCCACCGGCGGCAATGCCAGGAACATGCGGTCCAGGGAAATCGCCAGACGAACCGATCGCTGCCTCGCTCATCGCTTCGTCGATGACGAATTCGGCGAGGCGTTGCGACAAGGCCGGGGCGGACAGCTCATCGACCGGCACGAAATCGATCGTGCCGGCAATGGTGGTGCGCAGTCCCGCCACCGGAAAGCGGCTGATCCGGCGGATGCCGGAATGGCCGGCGGTCAGTTCGCGCCAGTTGTCCTGTTTGCCGTTGCCGAGAGAGGTCAGCACGCCGGTGCCCGTCACCACGACGACGGGCCGGCCGCGACTGTCAACGTCGGATCGTGCCATGCGTGCCTCCTACGCCGCCTCGACCACGGCCAACGCTTCGCCGCGCCAGTGGCCCCAGGACGTCACCAGTACCTGGCGCAGTTCCGCCGCCATCGGGGCTTCCAATCGGCTGCTATCCAGTGGCGGGAACAAGCGCCGACTGGCGAGCGACATTGCCGCGATAGCGAGGTTGGCAGGAAACGACGGCTCCAGCGAATGGCCGAACGCGCTCGCCGTGGCGCGCACCGGCAGCCGCAGGTCGCGCAGGAATTCGGCTTCCTCCGCCGTTGCCGCGGGTGCGCCCGATGCGCCCGAAATCACCGCTGCATGTGACGGATCGAGATGCTGGCGCATCGCATCGAACTGATGCGTCGCGATCGCCGTCGCTTCGCCTGGGCGTCGGCGGCTGCGGTCGGTGGCGATGGCGGCGATGTGTGCCAGGGTGGCAGCGCCGCGTGTCGCGGCATGTTCGCGGCTTTCGATCACCAGGAAAC
The DNA here is from genome assembly GCA_963790445.1 of uncultured Alphaproteobacteria bacterium. Lineage (GTDB taxonomy): Bacteria > Pseudomonadota > Alphaproteobacteria > Acetobacterales > Acetobacteraceae > JAMXLO01. The sequence continues at coordinate 79,974 of CAWBON010000008.1, forward strand.
AGCCGACCGAGCCCAGGACCATGCCGCCGCCTTGTGCCTGGCGGTGCCAAACACCGGCGAATCGACTGCTTCCATAGCAGCTGCCCCATTTCGTAGTGCAGCAGCACGTCCGGCCGTTGCGCGTTGTATGATCCGCCGACCAGGAACAGGTCGCCCTGACCCGCCGCGATGCGCGCACAGGCGATGCGAACAGCGTCGGTCCCGGCGGCTTCCTCGCCCATGAAAGTGCGCGAAGATCCCACCACGCCGTGCACGATCGAAATATTGCCGGCGAGCAAATTGGATAGCTGCGCCAGGAACAGCGTGGGTCGCAGGTCGGACAGCAGGTGCTCGTTCAAGTAAGCGCCGGGATCGGCGGCGGAGGGCAGGGCGGAGAGGATCGCGGTATCCACCGCATAGTCGCGCTCGCCGCCGCCGGCCGCCACGATCATGTCCATGCGCGACAGTAGGGCGGCATTGCCCTTCACGCCGGCGGAGTCCAGCGCCAGTCCGGCGGCATAGGTGCCGATGCGCTGCCACGCCTCCATCTGCCGCTGATCGCCGCGCTTGGGGATCTGCCTGTCGAGCTCCAGCGCCGTCATCGGATGCACCGGCCAGGGCGCGAAGCTGGTATCATCTACGACCGGCTGGAAGCCGCCCTCACGCGTCAGCGACGCCCAATGCGCGTCCACCCCATCGCCGAGGCAGGAGACCAGGCCGATGCCGGTGATCATCGCGTCGCGTGGGCTAGCCATCCAAAAACGCCTCCGGTACCGCGACACGCCGCGCGGTTTCCAGCATCTGAGCGCGCAATGTCTCGTTGGGGAAGGGGACGACGCGGTAGGTGATCTCCGCGTCCGCCACCTTCTTGCCACCCGAAGTCATGCTGCCCGACACCATCGCGTAACCCGAGCCGTCGTGCACCAGGCGTGCCTCGGCTTGCAGCCGCTGGCCGGGGACGACGAAGGCGCGCAGCTTGGCCTCTTTCACCTGGGCCAGGAACGGCATGCGCTGGAAGCGCAGTACCGCCAGCACCAGCCAACCGCCGGTCTGCGCCATGGTTTCGATCATCAGCACGCCGGGGAGCAGCGGGATGGCCGGGAAAATGGCCCTCGAATACCGGACTGGCGTCGGGCACCAGGCAATCCGCGCGCACGATCCGCGCCACCGGATCGAGCTCAACGATCCGGTCCACCATCTGGAAGTATTCCAGCTTCATGCCGTATCAGGCTGCCTTCGCCGCCACCAGCTTATCGATGTTGGCGCACAGGTCCTTCAGGACGAAATACTGGTCGGACGAGACCTTTCCCTCATTCACTTCCTGTGTCCATTGCTCGAGCGGCATCTTGATGCCGAACGACTTGTCGATGGCGAAGGCGACGTCGAGGAAGTCCAGGCTATCGATGCCGAGATCGTTGATCGCATGGCTTTCCGGCGTGATCTTCTCACGCGGAATGTCGCATGTTTCGGAAATGATTCCGGCGACGGTCTCGAAGGTCGACGACATCGATCAGCCCCTGCAACGGCGGGGCGGGCACTAACACCGCAGCAACGGAGCCGCAAGAGCACATGGACCGGGCGGTAATGGTTCGCCCCTGCCCGCCTCCTGCGAGCGGAGGCGGGGGAAGGCACCAGTTTTGCTCGCCGATGGTACGTCCGCCGATGCTACATCCAGTGTGCCGGGTGCCACACCCAGCCGCCATCGGTCTGGTCCCAGAAGCCCCAAATCCATCGATTGCCGTGCCCTTCCGCCGACACGTACTGGCCGGGTATCCAGACATAGGCGCTGCCGGTCCAGTCCCAGTGGCCGGGCTGCCAGATCAGCGGCTCCGCGCTGACCGGCGGCTTGGGAATTGTCTCGGCCATCGGGGCCGGCACGGGCACCGGCGGATTGATTGCCGTGCAGCCGGCCAGGATCCAGGCGGCGCCGATCAATGCGGCAGTGATGGAGCGGTATCTCATTTGGCTGGAGCCTCCCCGGCTCATTTGCGCACGCGACCAATTGTGCATGCTGGCGCCGGAATTCCATCCCGGTGAGGCCGGTCAGGCAGCCGGTCAGCCAGGCAGTAGAATGGTGGCAACAGCCTGCGCGGCAATGCCTTCTTCCGCTGCCGGTGAAGCCAAGCTTTTCCGTGGTCGTCGCCTTGACCGAGATGCGCGACGCATCGACCGCCGAGGATTGCCGCCAGGCGTGCGGCCATCGCCGCGGCATGCGGCGCGATCTTCGGGCGCTCGCAGATCAGCGTGACGTCGGCGTTGGCCAGCAACCCGCGCCGCGCGGCGATGCGTTCGGCGGCATGGGCAAGGAAGCGGGCGCTGTCGGCATCCTTCCAGGTTGCTTCGCTGGGTGGGAAGTGCCGGCCGATATCGCCCTCCGCCAGCGCGCCATAGATCGCGTCGCACAGCGCATGGATGCCGACATCGGCGTCCGAATGGCCGGCCAGGCCCCTTGTCGTGCGGAACCGCGACGCCGCACAGCACCAGGCGCCGGCCGGCTGCCAGAACGTGGACGTCGAAGCCAGTGCCGACGCGAGGCATCAGTTGGGCGGTCATGGCGCGCTCCAGCCGGGTCAGGTCCTCGGCGTAGGTCAGCTTGATGTTGTCCTCGGAGCCGGGAACGATGGCGACCGGCTGGCCCACGGCCTCCAGCAGCGATGCATCGTCGGTGGCCGGCGCGCCAGAGCCGGTCTGATGGGCGGCGAGCAGCGTGGCGAAGCGGAAAGCCTGCGGCGTCTGGGCGCGGAACAGGCCTTCGCGCGGCACCGTGGCCGTGATCATGGTCGCATGTCACCCGCTTCAGCGTGTCGGCGACCGGGATGCGCAGGGATTGCGCCAGGCGCATGGTTCAGGGCGGCCAGCAGGGCAGGGATGGTGCCGGCGGGAATCAGCGGTCGTGCGGCATCGTGCACCAGCACGATATCGGGCGCCTGGGGCAGCCAGCGCCTCGAGGCCGGCGCGAACGCTGTCCTGTCGCGTGGCGCCGCCGGCCACCGGCGGCAAATGCGCGATGCCGGCAAGCGCGGCCTCGATCGCGGCTCGCATCGCCGACCGGCAGCAGCAAATGCAACGTGTTCGGCCAGCGCCTCGGCGGCATGGCGGATCACCAGTTTCCCGAGCAGCGGCAGGAACTGCTTGGGGGTCTCGGCGCCAAACCGGCTGCCGGAGCCGGCCGCGACCAGGATGGCTGCAATTCGCATGCCGGCACCGTTGCCGGGCCGAGCCGGCGGCGTCAACACGGTTTGGCTGCGGTGGCTTGTTCCCTGGCGACCGGAATATCGCAGCGAAACGCCTACCGTGCCGCGGCCGCCGTAAAAGGCCATTGGTGATTCTCGCCGCAGCCCGCGATGCACCAAATGCAATTACCCTGGCGTTAGCTTGGCATTTGGCATTGCGCATCGGCATATGTGTCGGTAAATTGCTCAAATGATGGGCAAGTGTCATTGCGACACCACAGTTTCGACCGGCGAACTGCAAGCCGATCGACCTGGGCGGTGGCGTGCGAATCGGCACGCCGGTGATCCTGGCGCCGATGTCCGGCGTAACCGACCTGCCATTCCGCCGGCTCGCCAAGCAACTCGGCGCGGGCATGGTGGTGTCCGAGATGATCGCCTCCTGGGCGATGATCCGCGAGAACCAGAAGACCATGGCGATGGCCGAGATGGACGGCTGCGGTGGCGTCAGCGCCCTCCAGCTCGCCGGCTGCGAGCCGGCGGCGATGGCCGAGGCGGCGCGGCTGGCGGTGGATCGCGGCGCCGACCTGATCGACATCAATTTCGGCTGCCCGGTGAAGAAGGTGGCGCTCGGTCAGCAGGCCGGCTCCGCGCTGATGCGCGACGAAGCGGCGGCGGCGGCGATCCTGGAGGCCACAGTGCGCGCGGTCAGCGTGCCGGTGACGCTGAAGATGCGCATGGGCTGGGACCATGCCAGCCTGAACGCGCCGCGCCTGGCGCGCATCGCCCAGGACTGCGGCATCCGCATGGTCACCGTGCATGGCCGCACCCGCCAGCAGTTCTATACCGGCGTCGCCGACTGGGACTTCATCCGCCAGGTGAAGAACGCGGTGGAAATCCCGGTCATCGCCAACGGCGACATCCTGACCGAGGACGATGCGGCCGAGGCGCTGCGGCGCTCCGGCGCGGACGGCGTGATGATCGGCCGCGGCTGTTACGGCCGGCCGTGGTTCCTCGCGCAGGTGGCGCATTTCTTGCGCACCGGCGACCTGCTGCCCGAACCGCCGCTGGCGCAGCAGAAAGCACATTATCTGCGAGCATTACCACGCGATGCTCGATCATTTCGGCAGCCATGCCGGGGTGCGCCTGGCGCGCAAGCATGTATCCTGGTACTCGCGCGGCCTGCCCGGCTCGGCAGAGTTCCGCGCGGCGGTGAACCGGCTGTCTGATGCTCCCGGCGGTCCTGCAGCTGATCGATGCGTTTTACGACCGGCTGATCGCGCGCGGCGTCACGCGTGCGTCGCGCGCGCGATGATGCGCGATGGACGACTTCGCGCGATGATGCCCGGCGGAGAGCAGCGTGAGCAACCCGGTCACCCGCGCCGCGCTGGCATTGGTGCGAGCGTCGGCGCGCACCGGACACGGCGCAGATCCTGGGCGCCCTGCCGGTGCCGGTGGTGCTGCTCGATGCGGACAACCGGTTCCGCTTCGTCAATCACGCCGCCGAGCAGTTCCTCGGCATCTCGGCCTCCGGGCTGTCGCAGCTTCGCCTGCGCGACCTGGTTCCCGGAAGACAACCCGTTGTTCCTGCTGGTCGAGCAGGTGCGCCAGAGCGACGCACGGTGTCCGATCACGACCTGACGGTGGACAGCCCGCGGCTGAACAAGCAGGGCATCACCGTGCAGGGCTCGCCGCTGCCGGAGGAGCCGGGAGCGGTGCTGCTGGTGCTGCAGGATGCCTCGGCGGCGCGCGCGCTGGACCGGCAACTTGCGTTCCGCGGCGCCGCCCGCAGCGTCACCGGCATGGCGGCGATCCTGGCGCACGAGGTGAAGAACCCGCTCTCCGGCATTCGCGGCGCCGCGCAGTTGCTGGAGGCCAGCGTCGCGCCGCAGGACCGCGAGCTGGCGGTGCTGATCCGCGACGAGGCCGACCGCATCCGCGGCCTGGTCGACCGCATGGAGATTTTCGGCGAGAAGCCGATCGCGCGCAGCGCGGTCAACATCCACCGCGTGCTGGAGCATGTGCGCAAGCTGGCGCAATCCGGCTTCGCCGCGCATGTCCGCTTCCACGAGGTCTACGACCCGTCGCTGCCGCCGGTGTGGGGCAATCGCGACCAGCTCGTGCAGGTGGTGCTGAATCTGGTGAAGAATGCCGCCGAGGCGGTCACCCAGGGCGGCCAGGGCAATCCGGAGATCATGCTGACCACCGGCTTCCAGCACGGCATGCGGCTGGCGGTGCCGGGCAGCACGACGCGGCTCGACCTGCCGCTGCTGGTCGCCGTGCGCGACAACGGGCCGGGCATCCCGGAGGACATCCGGCCGCATCTGTTCGAGCCGTTCGTCAGCTCCAAGGCGGCCGGCAGCGGGCTTGGGCCTTGCGCTGGTGGCCAAGATCATGGGCGACCATGGCGGGCTGATCGAGGTGGACAGCCGGCCCGGCCGCACCGAATTCCGCCTGCATCTGCCGGTGCTGACCGACGAGGAGGCCGATCCAGGCGTCTGACCGATGGCTGAGGATATCGATGACCCCGCCCACCGTGCTGGTCGCCGACGACGACCGCTCGATCCGCACCGTGCTGACCCAGGCGCTGGGGCGCTCGGGCTACCAGGTGCGCAGCACCGGCAACGCCGCGACGCTGTGGCGCTGGGTGGAGGACGGCGAGGGCGACCTGGTGATCACCGACGTGGTGATGCCGGACGAGAACGGGCTGGACCTGATCCCGCGCATCCGCAAGCTCCGCCCGGACCTGCGGGTGGTGGTCATGAGCGCGCAGTCGACGCTGATGACGGCGGTGAAGGCGACCCAGCGCGGCGCCTTCGAATATCTGCCCAAGCCATTCGATTTGCAGGAATTGCTGGCGGTGGTCGGGCGCGCGCTGGCGGTGCCGCCGGCGCCCAGCGCCAGCGCGCCGGAACCGCGCGACGCCGACGAGCGGCTGCCGCTGATCGGCCGCAGCCCGGCGATGCAGGAGATCTACCGGACCATCGCCCGGCTGACCACGGCCGACCTGACGGTGATGATCAACGGCGAATCCGGCACCGGCAAGGAACTGGTGGCGCGCGCGCTGCACGATTACGGCAAGCGCCGCGCCGGCCCGTTCGTTGCCATCAACATGGCGGCGATCCCGCGCGAGCTGATCGAGAGCGAACTGTTCGGCCACGAGCGCGGCGCCTTCACCGGCGCCACCAACCGCAGCCAGGGCCGCTTCGAGCAGGCCAATGGCGGCACGCTGTTCCTCGACGAGATCGGCGACATGCCGCCGGAGGCGCAGACCCGGCTGCTGCGCGTGCTGCAGGAAGGCGAGTTCACCTCGGTCGGCGGCCGCCAGCCGATCAAGGCGAACGTGCGCATCATCGCCGCCACCCACCGCGACCTGCGCAACTCGATCCGCCAGGGGCAGTTCCGCGAGGATCTGTTCTACCGGCTGAACGTCGTGCCGATCCGGCTGCCGCCGCTGCGCGAGCGCGCCGAGGACATCCCGCTGCTGGCCCGGCATTTCCTGGAGCGCGCGCGCGACGACGGGCTGCCGGCCAAGACGCTGGACCAGGGCGCGGTGGAGCGGCTCGCGGTACGGCTGGCCGGGCAATGTGCGCGAGCTGGAGAACCTGATGCGCCGGCTGGCCGCGCTGTGCCCGCACGAGGTGATCGGCGCCGAGCAGATCGACGCCGAACTGGTCGAGGCCGCGCCATCGCCGGCGGAAGCGCCGGCGGCCGCCGGGCCGGAGACCGCTGGCGCGCGCGGTGGAGCGGCATATCCGCCAGTTCCTCGCCGCGCACGACGACGGCCTGGCGCCGTCCGACATCTATGACCGGGTGATCGCCGAGGTGGAGCGGCCGCTGATCCGGATGACGCTGGCGGCGACGCGCGGCAACCAGATCAAGGCCGCGGCGATGCTCGGCCTCAACCGCAACACGCTGCGCAAGAAGATCCGCGATCTGGAGATCCCGGTGGTGCGGGGGCTGATGTGAATGTCGCGCCGCCACCTGAGTCGCTGAGACCCGAGCAAGTGCCCGAGCCGCCGCCCGAAGTGGCGGTGCCGCGGGCACGTTCGCTGCCTGGCCGGCTCGTCGACATGCTGCTGGGCAAGGTGGTGACGCTGGTGCTGGCCGCGCTGGCGCTCGCGGTCGGTCTCGCCACCTTCATCATGCTGGCGCGTGGCGCGCCGTTCGGCCTGCAGCCCGGCGTCGGCGTCGGCCTGGTGCTGGCCAACCTGTCGGCGCTGCTGCTGCTCGGCGCCGTGCTGGCCGGCCGGCTGACCCGGGTCTGGGTCGAGCGCCGGCGCGGCTCGGCCGGCTCGCGGCTGCATGTCCGGCTGGTGCTGCTGTTCAGCGGCGTCGCCGTGGCGCCCGACCATCGTGGTGGCGCTGCTTCGCCGTCGCGTTCTTCCACTTCGGCATCCAGTCCTGGTTCAACGACCCGGTGCGCCCGGCGCTGCAAGAATCGCTGCAGGTCTCGCGCGGCTATCTGGAGGAGCACCGCAACAACATCCGCGCCGTCGCGCTGGAGATGGCCAACGACCTGACGCGCGCCGGCCAGTTCCTGTCCGCCGACCCGTCGGCGTTCGCCGAGGTGCTGGGCGCGCAGACCACGCTGCGCGGCCTGACCGAGGCGGTGATCTACGATCCGCTGACCGGCCAGGTGCTGGCCTCGGCCGGGCTGTTCGCCGGCCTGGGCGTGGAGCCGCCGCCGCCGAGCGTGACCGAGCAGGCGCAGACCGGCGACGTGGTGGTGCTCGACGCCGGCGACGGCACGCGCGTGCGCGCGGTGGTCAGCTGAATTCGACGCCGCCGCTGATGCTGATGATCGGCCGGCCGGTCGATCCGCAGATCCTCGACCACATGACGCGCACCGAGCAGGCGGTCGCGGAATACCAGCGGCTGGACGAGAACCGGTCCTGGCTGCAGGTCGCCTTCGCCTGGATCTTCGCGATGGTGGCGCTGCTGGTGCTGCTGGCGGCGGTGCTGATCGGCCTGGTGATCGCCAATCAGATCGCCCGGCCGATCGGGCGGCTGATCAACGCCGCCGAGCGCGTGCGCGGCGGCGACCTGGCGGTGCGCGTGCCGGAAGCGCCGACCGGCGACGAGGTGGCCGGGCTGTCGCGCGCGTTCAACCGCATGACCGGCCAGCTTGCCGCGCAGCGCGCCGAGCTGATGGACGCCTACAGCCAGATCGACGAGCGCCGGCGCTTCACCGAGACGGTGCTGTCGGGCGTGTCGGCCGGCGTGATCGGGCTGGATGCGCCGGGCCGGATCGAACTGCCGAACCGCGCCGCCGACGAATTGCTGGGCGTCGACCTGCTGTCGGCGATCGGCCGCGAACTGGCCGAGGTGGTGCCGGAGTTTTCCGACCTGCTGCACGAGGCGGCGGCAGCGCCGGAACGCGCGCGCACCGCGGAGATCCAGATCGGGCCGGCGACGCGGCGGCGCACGCTGCTGGTGCGCATCGGCGCCGATCTGTCCGGTGGGCGCACCGACGGCTTCGTGGTGACCTTCGACGACATCACCGAACTGCAATCGGCGCAGCGCAAGGCCGCCTGGGCCGACGTGGCGCGGCGCATCGCGCACGAGATCAAGAACCCGCTGACGCCGATCCAGCTTTCCGCCGAGACGGCTGAAGCGCCGCTTCGCGCGCGAGATCACCTCCGACCCGGAGACGTTCGCAGTGCGCCGACACCATCATCCGCCATGTCGGCGATATCGGCCGCATGGTGGACGAATTCTCCGCGTTCGCGCGCATGCCGCAGCCGGTGATCAAGCCGGAGGATGTCGGCCGCGTCGCGCGCGAGGCGCTGGTGCTGCAGAGGACCGCGCGGCCGCAGATCGCCTGGCACACCGACATTCCCGAGCGCGGGCCGGTGGCGCCGTGCGATCGGCGGCTGCTCCGCCAGGCGCTGACCAATCTGCTGCAGAACGCCGCCGACGCCGTGGCGATGCGCGCGAGACCGGCGGCGGCGGCGGAGCGATCGGCCTGTCGGTGGCAGGCGGGCGAAGCCGAGGTTCGCATCATCGTGGCCGACGACGGCGTCGGCCTGCCGCAGGAGGATCGTGCGCGGCTGACCGAGCCCTATGTCACCCACAAGCCGAAGGGCACCGGACTTGGGCTGGCGATCGTGAAGAAGATCATGGAAGACCATGGCGGACGGCTGACGTTGGACGACAGGCCGGATGGCCCTGGCGCAGTGGCCACGCTCGTTCTGCCCAGCGAAGGTGTCGGATGGCGCATGACATCCTGATCGTCGACGACGAGCCCGATATCCGCCTGCTGATCGACGGCATGCTGCGCGACGAGGGCTACGACACGCGCGGCGCCGGCGATGCCGATGCGGCGATCGCGGCGTTCCGCGTGCGCCGGCCGTCGCTGGTGATCCTGGACGTCTGGCTGCAGGGCTCGCGCCTGGACGGGCTGGGCATCCTGGAGGCGCTGCACGGCGAGGAGCCGCAGGTGCCGGTGGTGATGATCTCCGGCCACGGCACCATCGAGATGGCGGTCGCGGCGATCCAGCACGGCGCCTACGACTTCATCGAGAAGCCGTTCCAGTCCGACCGCCTGCTGCTGGTGGTGCGGCGCGCGCTGGAGGCGGCGGCGCTGGCGCGCGAGAACGCCGAACTGCGCCTGCGCGCCGGCCCGGAGACCGGCCTGACCGGCGACAGCGCGGCGATTGGCGGCTTGCGCGCCGGCGTGGAACGCGTGGCGCCGACCGGGTCGCGCGTGCTGATCACCGGTCCCGCCGGCTCCGGCAAGGAGGTCGTGGCGCGCATGATCCACGCCCGCTCGCGCCGCGCCGACGGGCCGTTCGTCGTGCTGAACTGCGCCACGCTGAATCCGGCGCGCTTCGAGGAGGAGCTGTTCGGCATGGAGGCCGGCCCCGATCCGCTCGACGCAGCCGCGCCGCGCCGGCGTGCTGGAACGCGCGCATGGCGGCACGCTGCTGCTGGACGAGGTCTCCGACATGCCGCTGGAGACGCAGGGCAAGATCGTGCGCGCGTTGCAGGACTAGACGTTCGAGCGGCTCGGCGGCTCGGCGCGGGTGAAGGTCGACGTGCGCGTGCTGTCGACCACCAACAGGGACCTGCAGGCGGAGATCGGCAGCCGGCCGGTTCCGCGAGGACCTGTATTACCGGCTGGCGGTGGTGCCGCTGAGGGTGCCGGCGCTGAAGGAGCGGCGCGAGGACGTGCCGGCGCTGGCGCAGCAGTTCCTCGCGCGCTCGGCCGAGAACGCCGGGATGCCGGCGCGCGAACTGTCGGCCGATGCGCTGGCGGCGCTGCAGGCCTACGACTGGCCGGGCAACGTGCGCCAGTTGCGCAATCTGATGGACTGGCTGCTGATCATGGCGCCGGGCGGTCCGGCCGACCCGATCCGCGCCGACATGCTGCCGCCGGAGATCGGCGCCAACGCGCCGGCGTTGCTCAACATCGATCCGACCGCGGACATCATGTCGCTGCCGCTGCGCGAGGCGCGCGATCTGTTCGAGACGCAGTATCTGCAGGCGCAGTTGCTGCGGTTCGGCGGCAATATTTCCCGGACCGCGCAGTTCGTCGGCATGGAGCGCAGCGCGCTGCACCGCAAGCTGAAGCAGCTGGGGGTGCATTCCGACGAGAAGGTTGGCGGCTAGACGGGCCGCCCGCGGGCCAATCGGACACTGCGATCGAGATTGCCGCGTCGCTGCGCTGCTCGCACTGATAGAACTTTGTAAGTCAGCGCGGCCACGTTCAATACAGGCGCCACGTTCAGTACAGGCACAGTACATGCACTGTCGCGCGACGCGCGGTCTCCACTGCATCGTCGCCTGATACCGACATGGCATCGGCATCGACACCTTCCTGTTGCAACAACGCCGCCAAGGGTGCGGACCCTGGGCCGATCACCATGCCGGTTGTCGGGATGGCAGCGCGCGTCGCGTGCAGGCGCGCGCCGTCGACCATGCCGCGCACAATGCCGACCACCTCGCCGTTGCGCGGATCGAGCATCGGTCCGCCGCTGAAGCCGTGGTTGATGACAGGCGCATCGGCCCAGATCACCCGGCGCGGATCGGCGAACTCGGCTGGGGCCGGCAGTAACTTGCTGTTCTCCAGCTCGGCCCATGTCTCGGTGGGGACCAGTGGTCCACCGGTTGCCGGGTAGCCCAACACGAACAGTCGGCCACTCGGCGTCGCCGGCCGTCCGATCGGCAGTGTGGCGGGCGGCGTGACATCGGCGGCGCGCAGCAGCGCGATGTCTCGCCCGGTGTCGGAAGCGACCAGTTCCGCTACCGCCGGTTTGACGAATGCCGAGGCGATGCGGGTCTGTCGGCAGCCTGACACGACATGGGCCGCGGTAAGCAGGCTGCCGTCTGAGGCAACGAAGAACCCGGTGCCGGCGACACCTGTGCCGGGCTTGTGCGTTCCCTGGCTGTTCGGTGGCGTGTCCGGATAGATGACGTTGGGCAAGGTTTCGGCTTGCGACGGCGATACCGGCGCGATGCGGGGCATTTCCGCAGGACGGACCACCGGCGCCGGGGCTCCCGGTGCCGGCTCGGCAGCCGCGGTCGCGGTCATTGCCGCTGGCGTGGGCGTTGGCGGAACTGATGCCGGCGCGGGCGTTCCCGTCGTGAGCAGAACGATCGCCAACGCGCCTCCGCCGACCACGAAGCCGATTGACAGGCCCAGCAGATTAGCCGTCTGAGGCTGCACGTGATTGGGCCATTGCAATGCCGGCCGGTAGTATCGGTCGGCACTGGTTGCGCCCGCATTGCAACGCTGCCACGACCGGGCAGAGTTCTGCTAATAATACTCGGCTTGCCGGTTTCGCGTGGAGGTTGCGATGGACGCATTGGTGGAACGGGGCTTTTCGCTGGGTCGCGAACAGCGGCAGAGGATACGCGCGGGTGCCTTCAGCGGCCCGACGTCGGGGCTCGCTCCCGGCAACGTGCAGGCCAATCTGGTGATCCTGCCGCAGGCACTGGCCAATGATTTCCTGCGGTTCGCCCAGGCCAATCCGCGGCCATGTCCGGTGCTTGCTGTGTCCGAGCCCGGCGATCCGACCTTCCCGACACTCGCACAGGGTTTCGACGTGCGCACCGATTTGCCGCGCTATCGCATCTGGCGCCATGGTGAACTGGTCGAGGAACCTGTCGACGTTCGTCATGTCTGGCGCGATGACCTGGTCAGCTTCGCCATCGGCTGCTCGTTCTCGTTTGAGGAAGCGCTGCTGGAGGACGGCATCGAGATCCGTCACATCACGCGCGGCTGCAACGTGCCGATGTTCCGCACGTCGATACAGTGCGTGCCTGCCGGCGTGTTCCGTGGCCCGCTGGTGGTGTCGATGCGGCCGCTGAAGCCGGCGGATGCGATCCGTGCGGTCCAGATCACGTCACGGTTTCCGTCAGTGCACGGCGCGCCGGTGCATCTCGGGTTGCCGGAGCAGATCGGTATCAAGGATATCGGCAAGCCGGACTACGGCGACTGCGGTGCCGATGGGCGCGGACGAACTGCCGGTGTTCTGGGCTTGCGGCGTCACGCCACAGGCGGCGATCGCGACGGTGAAGCCGGAGTTCTGCATCACCCACGCACCCGGGGCGATGATGATCACCGACCTGCGCAACTCCCGGCTGGCGGCTCTTTGACCCGCACGACGGTCGATCGCATCGAGGCGCTGATCCATCAGGAGGTCGGCCGCAACATCGGCGGTGTGTTTGCTGCTACGCGTGGCGGTTTGTGGAATGCCGCGTCCGCGCTGGCTGCGGCGCCACGTCTGTCTCTGGGCATCATGACCGGATTCTACGTTCCGAAGGGCACGCCGCCGGCAGCCGAGACGGATGGTCCGATCGGAGCGGCACTGCTTGCCGCGGCGCTTTCCCGCGTGGCGGTGCCGTGCCGGCTGGTCACAGACGAACCGTGCCGATCGGCGTGCGCGGCTGCATTGGCCGGTGCCGGTGTAGCAGGCATCGCGTTGGATGTCGTTCCGCTCGGTGGATCGGTCAGCGATACCATTGCGCTGTGGCGTCGGCTCGGCGTCACGCATGCGCTGTCGATCGAGCGATGCGGCCGCAGCGCCGATGGTGCGCCACGCAACATGCGCGGTGAGGACATCAGCGCATTCACCACGCTGCTGGACGATCTGTTCGTTGCCGGGCCATGGCAGCGCGTCGCGATCGGCGATGGCGGCAACGAGATCGGCATGGGGTCGGTGCCGGCCGCACTGATCGGCGCGCATGTGGCGCATGGCGAGACGATTGCCTGCGCCACGCCGGCTGACCACCTGATCGCCGCGGGTGTCTCGAACTGGGGCGCCTATGCGCTGATCGGTGCGCTGGCGGTGCTGCGACCGGACTGGCGCGAATCGCTATTTGCGTGCCTGGATGCCGACCTCGATCGCGCGATCCTGTGGGCGACGGTTTACCAAGGTCCCGCGGTCGATGGCGTGACTCGCACTCAGGGGCTTACCGTCGATAGCCTGGAAGCCGATGTACACCACGCCAGGCTGCGAGCGATCCGCGCAGTGGTGGAGGAAGATGCCAGAGCCGCATGAATTCATCTGCGAGGCCTATCGGTTCGAGCCGGCGACCGGCACGCTGGCGCTGCATTATGCATTCGACACCGGTGTTCGCTTCGAGGAGCGGATCGTGTTTCCCGTTGCCGAGAGGCGATTGTCCGAACAGGAAAACGCCGCGCTGGATCGCATATTCCGTCTGCTGCTGCTGGCCTGCGGGGTGAGCTACTACAAGGCCTTTGCGCCTGATCGCATCACCTGTCGGGCGTTTCCGCTGGACCCGGCGACTGTAGCGTTCTTTACCGAGTTCTACGTCAAGGGCCTGGCCGAATTCGCCTATCGCAACGGCATCGATCTCGTGTCGCGATTGTGCATCGCAGCCGATGCGATCGACGCGCCGTCTGCGATCGGACTCACGCTGCCGCGGCGCACCTGTGTGCCGGTCGGCGGCGGGAAGGATTCCATTGTCACGGTGGAGTGCCTGAAGCAGGGCGGCGAGCCGCTGGTGCTGTTCTCGCTTGGCATCGCCGATCCGATCGAGGCAACGATCCGGCAGTCCGGTGTGCCGGCAATCCACGTAACGCGGCGGCTTGATCCGACGCTGTTCGAGCTTAATGCCGCCGGCGCGCTGAATGGCCATGTGCCGATCACCGGCATCTTGAGCATGATCGTGATGGGTTGTGCGATCATCTGTGGCTTCGACACCATCGCGATGTCGAACGAGCATTCCGCTAGCGCGCCGAATATCACGTCGGATGGCCTGGATGTGAACCACCAGTGGAGCAAGTCGTTCGCGTTCGAGCAGGCGTTGCAACGCTACGTTGCGCGGTATGTTGTTGATGGTATCGCGTATTTCTCGCTGCTGCGCCCGCTTACCGAAGTTGCCATTGCGCGCCGGTTTGCTCGATATTCGGCTTATCTGCCGATATTCCGCAGTTGCAACACCGCCTTCCGCCAGGTGGCGGAGCAGCGATCGACCAACTGGTGTTGCAACTGCCCGAAGTGTCGCTTTGTCTATCTGGCGCTGGCACCGTTTGTCGCGAAGCCCGCAGCTCATCGCCACATTCGGGCGCGACCTGTTGGATGAACCGGCGCAGATCGATGGTTTTGCCGAATTGTGCGGCCTGCGCCGGCACAAGCCGTTCGAATGCGTCGGAGAGATAGAGGAAAGCGCCGCCTTGTTTCATCACCTCGCAGCGCTGGCGGATTGGCGTGATGCCGCCGTGGTGCAAGCAGTGTCGCCGCAGGTTTGTGCCACGGATTTCGCGACACTGTTCGCGCCGCGCACACCGCATGCGGTGCCCGACCGCTTTATGGCGATGCTCACGTGACCGCTTCGGTTATCGCTTGGGATGCATCCATCCGTCATGGTCGAAGGCCGGCCGTCGACGCTTGCTCTGCCAGCGCTACAGCCACGACGTGGATGGCCCGCCTTTGCCGACCATGATGGGGAAACAGGTCTGCATGCCGTTGGTCAATTCCGCCGTTGCTGCGCACCACCTGAGCGGCAAGCGCATTGCGATCTGGGGTTTTGGCCGCGAGGGCAGGGCGGCTCTGCGCTTCCTCCGGGCACGCATCCCTGATGTCGCTTTGACAGTCCTCGACGATGCCGCCGATCAGGTTAGTGCCGGTGACGTGCCGATCATCGCTGGTCGCGCCGCGATCGCCACAGCGATCGAGGCTTTCGATGTCGTGGTGAAATCTCCAGGCGTCAGTTTGTACGATCCGTTGGTGCTCCAGGCACAGGCGGCCGGCGTGCGCTTCACGTCCCTGCTCAATCTCTGGTTTGCCGATGACCCGACCGCACGCACGATCTGCGTCACCGGCACCAAGGGCAAGAGCACAACTGCCGCGTTAATCGCGCACATCCTGCGCGGAACCGGCAGGAATGCCGCGCTGGCCGGGAACATCGGGGTGCCGGTGACGGAGCTGCCATGCCAGGGGCTGGACTACGCGATCATCGAAGTTTCCAGCTACCAAGCCGCGGATTTCGATGGCAGCTGCGATCTGGCGGTGTTGACCATGCTGGCTCAGGAGCATCTCGACTGGCACGGCTCGGTTGCCGCCTATCAGCGGGACAAGCTCAATCTTCTGCGTCATGCCCGGCATGTCATCGTCAATTCAGATGCGCGCGGCGCCGTGACCGACATGGCAGCCGCGACTTTTTTCGATCCGCGGGCGGTTTTGCACCTGGCCAACGATTATCTCGCGCGGCCGCATAATCTGTCCAATCTGTCGGCTGCGTTGGCGGTCGCGGAATACCTCGGTGTCGATCGCGTCGAGGCGATACGCGCGGCCGAGGATTTTCGGCCGTTGCCACACCGGCAGCAGGAGATCGGCGAGATCGACGGCGTACTCTACGTCGATGACAGCATTTCGACGACGCCGGAATCCGCCGTGGCTGCGCTGGAGGTTTATCGCGAGCGTGCGGTCACTATCATCATTGGTGGCTATGACCGCGGCATCGACATATGGATGTTCTGGTGGAACGGCTCCGGGCGACACCGCCTAACGCGATCATTCTGCTCGACGCCAGCGGTCGGCGGATTTTCGACCGCTCTTGCGCCACTGGCTGGTGTTCATGTCGTGCAGTCAATGCACGATGCGGTCGATCTTGCGCGCAAGATGACGCCACGTGGCGGCGTGATCCTGCTGTCGCCGGCCGCGCCGAGCTATGGCGTGTATCGCAGTTATATCGAGCGTGGCGCGGATTTTGCGCGGTGCGCCGGGCTGAGTGTCGCTGGCTGATCGGCATCCATTCTGCGACCGCGAAGCGAACTGACGCGCGGCCGGGCGCAGAACTCGCCATGACAGGATGCCGCTTCGCCTCGCGCGGCCAGTCGCGGCAATTTACCTGAACAGCCGCTGCGTCGCGATCCGTGCACCCTCCGCCATCGCAGCCAGCTTTGCCCAGACCACATCGTCCGCCACGCGCCCGCGTCCCGCCGATGTATCGAAACCGCAATCAGTGCCGGCCTGCACGCGCTTAGGATCGCCTACCACGCGGGCAACCTGTTCGATGCGGTCCGCCACCACCTCGGGATGCTCGATGAAGTTGGTCAGCGGATCGACCACGCCGGCGACAATGACCTGGTCATCATCCAGCGGCAGTTCCTTCAGGCAGCGATACTCGTGCGCGTGGCGCGGATTGGCGAACGGCAACACGAAGCCGCCCACCTTTGCCCGCTTGATCGCCGGCAGTATCTCCGGCAGCGCAACATCGCAGTCGTGCGGTCCTTCATAGTTGCCCCAGCACGCGTGCAGGCGGACCCGATCGCGCGGGATATTGACCAGCGCGCGGTTGATCGTGGCAACCACGCGGTCGACGAAATCCACGAAGTCGCCCAGCGGCCGGTCCTGGTACGACAGGTGGCGTTCCATAGCCAAATCCGGCGCGTCGATCTGCAGCAGGAAGCCGTGCGCGACGATCGTCTCGTACTCCACCTGCAAGGCGCTGCCCAGTGCATCCAGGTAGGCGTCATCACTGTTGTACCAGACATTGCGCATGGCCGCGGCGATGATGCCGGGGGACGGTGCGGTCATGAACGGTTCGGCGAACCCGCCCTGCGCCGCATCCAGCGCGGCACGGAAATCCTGGCACTCGGCTTCGACCAGCGCGCGGTCGAGGTAGCGCACCTCGCCCACCGCCTCCGGCACGCCACCGGTGTTGCTGATCAATTCGTTTACTGCGTCGTGCGCTGCTTTCCATGCGCTGAACGCCGGGTAGTGCGTGACGTCGGCGAATACCCTGCGCGCCCAGCCGCCGCCGAAACCGCTCATGCGATGGCGCACGTAAAGGAAGAACGCTTCACGCTGCTGCTCGCCGTTGTTGCCGACATCAACGCCAGCGGCGATCTGCTTCGCTACAATGTCTTGGACCGCCGCTTTGCCGACGCTATCCAGCACGGCCGGATCGATTGCCTCGCCGCGTGAGCGCTGGACGTACAGCGCGGTCAGTTCGGCGGGCCGCGGCAGGCTGCCGGTGTGTGTGGTCAGAATGCGGTTCGCGCTGGTGAGCATCGTGATTTCTCCGCAAGATTGCTTCGCCTTCGGCCCGCAACGCCAAGTGCCGTATGACGCAAGAGCGCAGCACATCGCGCCGACCGGGTTTGGCAATGACGGAATGGCTGCGCATATTCCACTCTACGCCGCCTTGGCCTGCACCACGATCCCGCCAAGCGCCGCCAGCGTGTCGCGTGCGAAGCGCAGCCTCGTGGCAATGTCCATCTCGCGCGAGATCGCCAGCTTGTGGTCCGGGCGCAGGCGCACCAGGCCGCCCTTGCTCGCCAACCATGCGACCAACCCGGCGGGATTGGAGAACGCATTGCCGCGGAAGCTCAGCACCATGCCTTTCGGTCCAGCTTCCAGCTTCTCCACCCCAGCCTCGCGGCAAGCGCGTTTCAGCGCCACGACCTGCAACAGATTCTCCACCTCCTGCGGCAGCGGCCCGAAGCGATCGACCAGTTCAGCCGCCATCGCCTCGGTTTCCGCATCCGACGCCAGCCCACCAATGCGGCGATACAGGCCGAGCCGCACCGGCAGATCGCGCACATAATCCTCGGGGATCAGCACCGGCAGTCCGAGGCTGATATTTGGCGTCCAATCGCGTTCCTGGCCGCCGCGGCGACCCTCGCCGGCGCGCAACTCCGAGACCGCGTCTTCTAGCATCTGCTGATACAGCTCGATGCCGACTTCGCGAATATGCCCCGATTGCTCGTCGCCCAGCAGATTGCCGGCGCCGCGAATATCCAGGTCGTGCGAGGCCAGCGTGAAGCCCGCGCCAAGAGCGTCCAAGCGTCTGCATCACCGTCAGCCGCTTCTCCGCCGCCAGCGAAAGCCGCAGGTTCGGCGGCCACGTCAGATACGCGTAGCCACGCTGCTTGCCGCGCCCGACACGGCCACGCAACTGGTAAAGCTGGCCCAGCCCGAACATGTCGGCTCGATGAATCACCAGCGTGTTCACCGCCGGCATATCCAGTCCGCTCTCTACGATGTTGGTCGATAGCAGGATGTCGTAGCGGCCATCGCCGAACTCGGTCATCACCCGTTCCAGCTCCGTCGGCGCCAGGCGGCCATGCGCGTGCGCGATGCGCGCCTCCGGCACGATTTCCGTCAGGCGCTCCGCCATGCGCGGAAGATCCTCGATGCGCGGCACCACGCAGAAAACCTGCCCGCCGCGGAACCGCTCGCGCTGAAGCGCCTCGCGAATCACCACTGCGTCGAACGGCATGATGAAGGTGCGCACCGCGAGCCGATCGACCGGCGGCGTCGAGATCAGGCTCATCTCGCGCACGCCGGTCAGCGCGAGCTGCAGCGTGCGCGGAATCGGCGTTGCGGTGAGCGTCAGCACATGCACATCGGCTTTGAGCTGCTTCAACCGTTCCTTGTGCGCGACACCGAAATGCTGCTCCTCATCCACCACCAGCAAGCCGAGGTCGGCAAACTCCACCGACTTCGCCAACAACGCGTGCGTGCCGATAACGATGTTGAGCGATCCATCGGTGATGCCGCGGCGCACCTCGGCGGCCTCCTTCGCCGGCACCATGCGCGAAAGCTGCGCGACCTTCACCGGCAGTCCGGCAAAGCGCTCGGAGAATGTACGAAAATGCTGCCGCGCCAACAGCGTTGTCGGCACCACCACGGCGACCTGCGCACCCGACATCGCTGCGATGAACGCGGCACGCAACGCCACTTCCGTCTTGCCGAAACCGACATCGCCGCAGATCAGCCGATCCATTGGCCGGCCCGACGCAAGGTCCTCCAGCACATCGGCAATGGCGCGCGCCTGATCCTCGGTTTCGGCAAACGGGAAGCGCGCGCAGAACTCGTCCCAGGCGCCTTCGCCCGGCGCCATGATCGCGGCATCGCGAATCTGCCGCGCCGCGGCGATGCGAATGAGCTGATCCGCCATGTCGCGAATGCGCTGCTTCATGCGCGCCTTGCGCGACTGCCAAGCGACGCCGCCAAGCTTGTCCAGCGCGACGCCATGCGTCTCGCTGCCAAACCGCGACAGCACTTCGATGTTCTCGACCGGCAGGAACAGCTTCTCGTTGCCGTCGTAGATCAGCCGCAGGCAGTCGTGCGGCGCGCCCGAGACAGTCAGCGCCTCCAACCCGTCGTAGCGGCCGATGCCGTATTCCTGGTGCACCACCAGATCGCCATCGGCAATTTCGGTCGCTTCGGCGATGAACTGGTCGGCCCGTTTGCGCCGGCGCGGTGGCCGGCTGATGCGTTCGCCCAGCAGATCCTGCTCGCCCACCAGCGCGACCTGATCGGCGACGAAGCCACGCTCCACGCCCAGCGTGACCAGCGACACCGAACCGACCGGCCTGCGTCGCACCGCCGCCCAGTCGTCTTCCTGCGCGGCATCCTTGAAGCCGTGCTCGCGCAGCAGGTTGGCGAGCCGTTCGCGAGAGCCGCGTGTCCAGGCGGCGACGACGATCCGCCGTCCCTCTCCGTTCCAACGCTCGGCTTGCGTGCGCAGCTGGTCGAACACGTTCGTGCCGGGTCCACCGCCGGCCTGAAAGAACACCGGGCCAGGACGGCCGCCGCCATCGACGCCGACCGCGCCATCCGGCTTGGCAAACGGCGAGAAGCTGAACAGCGGGCCATCTGCCAGCATGGCATCCCAATCCGGCCTGATCGAGATACAATCGGTCCGGTTGGCAGTGGGCGATACGGCACCTCGCCGTCACGCGGCACCATGCGGCGTGCGGCAAAGTGATCGGCGATCATCTCAAGCCGGGCCGCCAGCACCTCGTCCGCCTGATGGTCCAGGCTGACCGAGGCGCCGGGCAGGTAGTCGAGCAGCGTCTCCATGCGCTCATGGAACAGCGGCACCCAATGCTCCATGCCGGGATGGCGCCGCCCATCCGAGATCGACAGGTAAATCGGGTCCGTGGCCGCCGGCTGGCCGAACAGTTCGCGCCAGCCGGATCGAAAACGGCTGATCGCATCAGGGTCGAGCGGCACTTCCGACACCGGCCGGAGGGTCAGCCGTTGCCGGCGATCGGCACTGCGCTGCGTCGCTGGGTCGAAGATGCGGATCAACTCGATCGTGTCGCCGAACAGGTCGAGGCGAACCGGCTCGGTCTCGCCGGCCGGGAAAACGTCGATAATGCCGCCGCGCATGGCGTATTCGCCGGGTTCCATCACCGTGCCGGCACGCCCATAGCCGGTGGCCTCCAGGAAGCGGGCCAGCTTCTCCGGCTGCACCGTGCCGCCAGTGCGCAGCTCCAGGCTGGCGCCGGCGAACGCGGCACGCGGCGGCACGCGCTGCACCAGGGCATTCACTGTGGTCAGCACGATGCGCGGCCGGGTGGGCATCTCCAGCAGGCGCGCCAACGTGGCGATGCGCTCGGAGACCAGCGCCGGATTGGGCGACACACGGTCATACGGCAGGCAGTCCCAGGCCGGGAACCGCAACACTTCCGCCTCCGGCGCGACGAACGCCAGCGCCTCCGCCAACCGTGCCATGCGCGAATCGTCGCGGGTGACGTGCAACACCGGGCCGGCGAATTCGCCGCGGCGACGGGCGAGCAGGAAAGCGTCCCAACCCTCGGGGGCGCCGAATACCGGGGTGGCTGTCATGGCGCGCACATCCCTCCCGCTCCGCTTGTGGGAGGCGGCTGGGGGGAGGGGTTACCGGCGATGCGCCCTCCCGCCATTGCAACACGATGGCCGGGTTTGTGCTGACCGCTCATCACCGTCCGGCCGCGTCCCTGATACGCCGCAGCATCTCGGTGTCGCCGTCCAAGGGTATCGGACTGCGGCCGGTCAACCAGTCCGCCAGGTCGTTGTCGGGCAGATCCATCAGCGCTTCCAGCGCGACGATCTCCAAATCGCGGAATGCGGCTATATGCCGTTGCACGAAGCCACCGAGCAGGATGTCGTTCTCGTACGTCCCACGATGCGTGGCCCGGAACAGCAGTCGGCGGCGCCTCGCATCGAGGGAGGCATGTTCTGGTTCAGTCATCGGCCCGGTGTCATATAGCCGCGTCATCACCCCATGTCAGCCCGTGGACCACGATCCTGCTCACACCCCTGTTCGCACCGCTGACCACGCTGAAAGGCGTGGGTCCGACGGTTGCGGCGCTGATCGCCAAGGTGGCCGGTGGCAATCGGATAATCGATCTGCTGTTTCACCTGCCCGAAGTCGTATCTGGACCGACGCCACCGTCCCACCATAGCCCTGGCAAAGCCGGGCGAGATCGCGACGCTGGCAGTCGAGGTGGTGCGCCACGAGGAACCCGCCAACCCGCGCCAGCCCTGGCGGGTGGTGGTGACCGACGGCACCGGTTTCGCCGAGTTGGTGTTCTTCAAATCCGGCCGCGAACGGCAAATGCCGGTGGGTGCGAAGCTGCTGGTTTCCGGCAAGGTGGAGCAATTCGGCGGCAGGCGGACCATGTCGCACCCCGAATATGTGGTGCCGGCCGACCGGCCGGAGTTGCTGCCGCCGATCCAGCCGGTGTGGCCGCTGACCGGCGGGCTATGGCCTCGCCAGGTGGCGAATGCCATGGCGCAGGCGGTGACGCAGGTGCCCGCGCTGCCGGAATGGCATGACGCGGCGCTGTTGCGGCGCGAGAAGTGGCCAGGATTCATCGAGGCGTTGCGCGCTGCACAGGCTGCCGGCGGAACTACCGGGCGACGTCAGCCGGTCCCGCCTGGCCTACGACGAGTTGCTGGCGGATCAGGTAGCGCTGGCGGTGGTGCGTGGGCGAGTTCGTGCCAGACGCGGCCGCAAACTGATCGGCGATGGCAGCCTGCGCGCCAAGGCGCTTACCCGGTTCGGCTACACGCTGACCGCGTCCCAGCATCAGGCGCTGGCGGAGATCGATGGCGACCTGTCTTCCGACCGGCGCATGCTGCGGCTGCTGCAAGGCGATGTCGGCTCGGGCAAGACGGTCGTGGCGCTGCTGGCAATGCTGCGCGCAGTGGAATCCGGCGCGCAGGCTGCGATCATGGCGCCCACCGAAGTGCTGGCGAAGCAGCATCATCGCACGCTGTCGCGGCTGTCGCCTGAACCGGTGGCGATCCTGACCGGCGGTGTGAAGGGGCGGGCGCGTGCTGCGCTGCTGCGCGGGCTGAAGGACGGCGGCGTGCGCATGGTGGTCGGCACGCATGCGCTGTTCCAGGACAGTGTCGAATACCACGACCTGGCGCTGGCGGTGATCGACGAACAGCATCGCTTCGGCGTCGATCAGCGGTTGCTGATGGGCGGCAAGGGCGCACTGACCGACGTGCTGGTGATGACCGCGACGCCGATACCTCGGACGCTTCTGCTGACGCAGTGGGGCGAGATGGATGTGTCGCGCCTGACCGAGAAGCCGCCCGGCCGGCAGCCAGTACGGACTTCGCTGCATTCACTGGGGACGCTGACGGAGTTGGTGGATGCGGTGGCGCGCAAGCTGGACGAGGGCGCGCAGGTATACTGGATCTGCCCGATGGTGGCGGAGAGCGAGGCGCTCGATATCGCTGCTGCGGAGGCACGGTACGCCGTACTGCGCGAACGGTTCGGCGACCTGGTCGGATTGGCACATGGGCAGCAGGACGCAGCGGTGCGCGACCGTACGCTGGCGGAGTTTGCGGCGGGCGCATGCAGGCTGCTGGTGGCAACGACGGTTGTCGAAGTCGGCGTCGATGTGCCAACCGCCAGTGTCATGGTGATCGAGCACGCCGAACGGTTCGGGCTGGCGCAGTTGCATCAGCTGCGTGGCCGCGTGGGGCGCGGCGCGGCGGCAAGTTTCTGTCTGCTGCTGCACGAGGAGTGGGTGAACGACGTGGCGAAGCGGCGGCTGACGTTGCTGCGCGATACCGACGATGGTTTCGTGATCGCGGACGAGGATTTTCGGCTGCGCGGCGGTGGGGATGTGCTTGGGACGAAGCAATCTGGGTTGCCGGGATTCCGGCTGGCCGATCCGATCGAGCACGAGGGCCTGCTGCACATGGCGCATCGCGATGCGGCAGTGCTACTGGCGAAGGACCGGAAGCTGGAGAGCGAGCGGGGCCGTGCGGTGCGCGTGCTGCTGCGGCTATTTGAGAAGCGGGCGGCCATGGGGACGTTGGCAGCGGGGTGAGGCAAGCAGTGAAGTTGATTTCCGACAATGCGGAAATTCAGCAGCAGGCAGAGCCGCAGGCCGGTTGCTTCGAGATAATTGGTGCATTACATCCGGCGCGCGTCATCCAGCGCTTTGACGGTCTTCAGTTCAACCAACAGCACGTCCTGCACCAACAGATCCGGGAAGTATTCGCCAACCAACACGTCTCTGTAGAGCACCGGCACGCTGTGCCGCTGCACAACCGCGAAGCCTGAGGCACGCAGCTCGTAAGCCAACGCGTTTTCATAGACCTTTTCGAGGAATCCGGCGCCAACGTATTGAGCACGGTAAACGCACAACCGATCACATGCCCCGACAGATCGTTCAGTCTGTCACCATCCGCGTGTTCAGCGTGCACCTACTGCTTATCCGCGTTCAAAGCCTTCCTTGCGCGATGTTGCCGACGCATGGTTGCCGAAGTGTTGACGGTTTCCACCGCAGAGCCAGCAGCGCAGCGACACTGAACTCGTGGATAGCAGCACCGCACCCGCCATGACGGCGCAACCGCTGATGCGTCAGTCCTTATAATCCGGCTCGCTCTTGTCGAGCATCCGCTTCAACGCATCGAAGTGCCATTCGTACGGCGACCGCCCGCCATACTTCTCGCCCTTGCGGTACGCTGCGAACGTTGCGTCGATCACCTCTTGCGGCAGGAACTTCAACTGCCGCCCGCTCGACATCGCGTACAGCTGCACCTGCGCCACGCGCTCCACGTAATACAGAATGTCGTAAGCCTCCGCGACCGACTTGCCGACCACCGCAACGCCATGGTTCGCCATCATCAGCACCTTCTTGTCGCCGATGACGCCGGCCAGCCGTTCACCTTCAGCCGGATCGAACGCCGGCCCGGCGTAGGTCATGTCGTAGCCCGTGATCATCATGATGCCGAGTTCGGTCTGGCCGATCGGCAGGATGCGCGGGTCCTCCAGTCGGGACAGCGCGCTGGCATATGGCATGTGCGTGTGCAGCACGGCCGCTCCGTGCGGCAGCAGCCGGTGCATCGGCGCGTGGATGCAGTAGCAGGACTTTTCGATCTCGCCCTCGCCGGCCAGCAGCGTGCCATCGTAGCCCACTTCCATGAAACAGCTCGCCGTCACCTCCGACCAGTGCAGGCCGAACGGGATCTGGTAGTAGCGGTCGTTCGTGCCGGGGACCCGCAAGGTCAGATGGTTGAAGATGCCCTCGTGGAAACCGTGCATCACGGCAAGCCGGTGCGCCGCGGCGAGGTCCACCCGCGCCTGCCACTGGGCCGCGTCGGTCGCGTTGGTATCAATGGTCCGCTCGATCGATTCCAAAGGCATTGGGCACTCTCCTGGGGTGCGTTTGTCGCAGTGCAGCATTGCTGCGGGCCGCGGTCAATCCGCCAGGTTAAGCCTTCTCCATCCAGCCTTCGGCGCCTTGCATTGCCCCGAAATTCCGCTATTCCCGCCGCCCAACGGAAAACCCTGGGGGAACACGGCGTGTCGGCTGCCGACGGCAAACCTGCGCTGATCGAAATCACCGGACTGACCAAGCGCTTCGGCAGCTTCACCGCGGTGGACAACGTCACGTTCAATGTGGCACGCGGCGAGGTACTCGGCTTTCTGGGACCCAACGGCGCAGGCAAGTCCACCACGATGCGCATGCTGGCCGGCTTCATGATCCCAACCGCCGGTTCCGCGCGCATCTGCGGCCATGACGTGCAGACCGACGGCGTAGCGGCTCGGCGGGTACTCGGCTTCCTGCCGGAAGGTGCGCCGACGTACCCGGAAATGACCGTCACCGGATTCCTGACATTCTGTGCCCGGGTGCGCGGCTACTCTGGCCGGAACCTGGCGCAACGAGTTGAGCATGCGATGGAGCTGACCCGATTGCAGGGTGTGGTTTTGCAGACCGTCGAGACGCTGTCGAAAGGCTTCAAGCGACGCGTCGGTCTGGCGCAGGCGTTGCTGCACGATCCGCCGGTGCTGGTGCTGGATGAACCGACCGACGGCCTCGATCCCAACCAGAAGCACGAGGTGCGCCTGCTGATCGCGCAGATGGCGCCAGAGAAGGCAATCGTGATCTCGACGCATATCCTGGAAGAGGTTGAGGCCGTGTGTTCGCGCGCGATCATCATCGCATCAGGCCGCGTCGTAGCAGATGAAACGCCAGCCGAACTGCAACGCCGGCATCCGTCCGGGAAGCTGGATGACGTGTTCCGGCAACTGACGATGGAAACCGTCTGACCATGCGCAACATCGTCATCATCGCCTGCCGCGAACTCGGCGGCTACTTCGCCACACCCGTCGCATCGGTGTTCATCATCATTTTCCTGGTGCTGCAAGGTTCACTCACCTTCAACCTCGGCAGTTTCTTCGACCGCGGTCAGGCCGACCTCAATCCGTTCTTCACCTTCATCCCCTGGGTCTTCCTGCTGCTCGTCCCGGCCATCACCATGCGGCTCTGGGCGGAGGAACGCCGGCTCGGCACGATCGAGCTGCTGCTGACGCTGCCGATCACGCAGGCGCAGGCGGTGTTCGGAAAATTCCTCGCCGCCTGGGCGTTCTGCGCCATCGCGCTGCTGCTGACCTTCCCGGTCGTTATCACCGTCAACATCCTCGGCAGGCCGGATAACGGAGTGATCGCGTCGGGCTATGTCGGTTCGCTGCTGGTCGCCGGCGCGTTCCTGTCGGTGGGCTCGGCTCTGTCGGCGGCGACCAAGAACCAGGTGATCGCCTTCGTGCTCGCCGTTGCCGTCTGCTTTGTGTTCGCCGTGGCATCCTATCCGGTCGTAACCGACTTCCTGTCGCAGAACCTGCCGGTGCTCGCCGACGTCGCACGGCGCATCGCGGTGATCGACCGGTTCCAGGATTTCACCCGTGGCATCGTCAGCCTGCGCGACGTGATATTCTTCGTCACCTTCATCGGATTCTGGCTGTTCGTGAACACGGTCCTTGTCGATCAGCGCAAGGCGGACTGAACCGATGCATAGGCGCATCTGGTTCTCCGTCATCGGTGTCATCGCGGTTGCCGCCATCGTCATAGGCATCAACATGTTCGCGGATGCGCGACTGGCGAACCAGCATGTCGACCTGACGCAGAACCACATCTACACGCTGTCGCCCGGCACGCGGCAGATCCTTACGGGCCTCAAGGAGCCAATCACGCTGCGTCTGTTCTACTCCCGCCGGCTCGGCAGTACGGTGCCGCTCTATGGCAGCTACGCCGATCATGTGCGCGAGATGCTGGACGAATACGCCGCGGTATCCAACGGCAAGATCAAGCTGGAATTCTACGACCCCGAGCCATTCAGTGATACCGAGGACCGCGCGATGGCGTACGGTCTGCAAGGCGTCCCGGTCGATCAAGGCGGCGTCGAAGTCTACTTCGGCCTGGCCGGCAGCGACCTGGAAGACGATGAACGCACCATCGCCTTCTTCCAGCCGGAGCGCGAGCGCTTCCTGGAATACGACCTGACCAAACTGGTGTACGAGCTGTCCAACCCGAAGCGTCCGGTGGTCGGCGTGATGTCGTCGCTGCCGCTCGATGGCGATCCGCGCATGATGATGATGCGCGGCCAGAGTGGTGGCGAGGGGCAGCCCTATGCATCGACGATGTTGCTGCGGCAGACCAACCAGGTGAAGTCGGTCGCTACCGATGCACAGGTGATCGATCCCGACATTCAGGTGCTGCTGGTGGCAGAGGCGCAGCATCTGTCGGATGCAACGCTGTACGCCATCGATCAGTTTGTCATGCGCGGCGGCCGGCTGATGGTGATGGTGGACCCGTGGAGCGAGGCGATGGCGGCGATCCCGTCGCCCACCGGCATGCCGCCAACCGATACCAGTTCCAACCTGAAGAAGCTGTTCGATGCCTGGGGCATCGTATTCGACCCGACCAAGGTGGTTGGCGATCTCACCGGCGCGTGGCGCGTGCGGGCCAATTCGGATGAACAGGTGCAGGCGGTGAACTACGTCGCCTGGTTCAACATCCGCGACGGCATCAATCACGACGATCCCGCCACGGCAGACCTTCAGCAGGTCACCGTGGCGTCGGCTGGTGCGATCAGCAAGGCCCCGAATGCGTCGATCGAATTCACGCCGTTGCTGAGCAGCAGCGCGCAGTCCGGCGAGATTCCGGTCGATCAGGTGAAAATGCCCGACCCGGCGAAGATCCTGGCGAACTTCAAACCGTCAGGCGGCCCGCGCGTGATCGCCGCACGGATCCACGGCGTGCTGAAGTCGGCGTTCACCGGCCCGCCGGAGTTGGCAAAGGGCCAGAAGCGGCCAGCGGATTTCCCGGCCTACAAGGTACAAACCGACGGTGCCGCCAATCTCGTGGTGGTCGCTGACAGTGACATCCTGGCCGACCGGTTCTGGGTACGCGTTTCAGACTTCTTCGGCCAGCAGACCGCCACGCCGTTCAGCGACAATGGCCCATTCGTCGCCGACGTGATCGGAACGCTTGCCGGTGGCGACGCGCTGATCGGGCTGCGCTCCCGTGGTGACAGCAGCCATCCATTCATTCTGGTGAACCAGATGCAGAGCGAGGCCGAAGCGAAGTTCCGCCAGACCGAGCAGGCGTTGCAGAAGCATCTGGACGACACCGAGAAACAGCTGCGCACCCTGCGCCAAGGACCCAGCGGTAAAGCCGACCAGGCCAATGAACAGGCAGTGATCACACCCGAACAACGCACCGCGATCGACGCCGCGCGCAAGGACATCGTCGATACCAGGCAGCAACTGCGCGTCGTGCAGTACGATCTGAACCGCGACATCTCCCGCCTGGAAACCGAACTCCGCATTTTCAACATCGTGCTGGTGCCGGCATTGCTGGCCATCGCGGCTGTCGTACTGGGCATTGTGCGCAGCCGCCGCCGCGCAAGGGCACGCGCATGACACCGCGCACGCTGCTGATCCTGCTGGTCCTCGGCGTGGTCGCGGTCGCCGGTGGCTGGTACTTCGGCACGGCGCAACAACCCAGCGAGCAGGAAGCATACAACGGCGGCAAGCTGATGTTCCCCGACCTCGCGGCGCGCTTGCAGGACGCGACGCGCATCGAGATAGCCCACCAGGGCAAGACCTTGGTCATCGCCAGGCATGGCGATGTATGGGGACTCGAGGATCGTGGCGACTATGTAGTGCAGGTATCCAAGTTGCGCGGCATGCTGACCGCGCTGACCGAACTGCGTCTGGTCGAGCCGCGCACCACCAATCCGGCAGAGTTCAGCCGGCTTGGCCTGGAGGATCCGAACCAGAAGAATGCCACGTCGAGCCTGCTGCGAGTGCTCGATGCATCGGGCAAGCCAATGGTTTCTCTGATCGTCGGCCATCGGCGCGTGCGAACGCAGGGCAACGTGCCGGAGCAGGTCTATGTGCGCCGTCCGGACGACAACCATACCTGGCTGGCCGAGGGCAGTCTTGAGGTGGACGCCGATCCGCAGCTTTGGCTCGATCGTGACATCATGAACATCGACCACACGCGTATTGCCAGCGTGGTTGTGACGCGTGGTGACGCCAGGTTGGAATTCGCACGTGATGGCGAGAAGCTGGTGCTGAAGGCGCCCGCGGATCATCCGCCGCTGGACGACTACAAGCTGGACGATCTCGACCGCGGGCTGGAGCTGCTGACATTCCAGGACGTGCAGACCGCCAAGGACCCGGTTGGTGACGAGATCGGCCAGTCGGTGTACACGACCAGCGACGGAATGGCGGTTACGGCGACAGTGTTCAACGGCGGCAAGGATATCTGGGTGCGCTTCACGGTGACGGGCAATGACAAGGCCAAGGCCGAAGCTGACAAGCTGAATGCGCGGCTCGCCGGTTGGACCTATCAGCTTGGCGCGTGGAAGCAGACGGCGCTAGTGCCGACGATGAACGACCTGAAGGCCCCGCCGCCCGAGAAACCTGCCGCTCCGGCCCCCGGCACCAGCCCGGACGCAGGCACCGTACCCAAACAATGAGCGACCGCGAGTATCCCACTCGGCCTATCGTCGGGATCGGGATCGTGGTCATCAAGGGCGATTCCGTCTTGCTCGTCCGCCGCGGCAAGCCACCCAACATCGGTGCATGGACGCTGCCCGGCGGCGCGCAGGAGGTCGGCGAGACAGCGGAGGACGCGGGTCGGCGCGAACTGCAGGAGGAAACCGGCCTGGAGGTCGGCCCGATGTATTTCGCCGCGACGGTCGATAACATTCGCCGCGATGAAAACGGCCGCGTGCGCTTCCACTACACGATCATCGACTTCGCCGCTCGCTGGGTATCGGGCGAGCCGGTTGCCGACACGGACGTGACCGAAGCAGTCTGGGCCAAGCTGGACGCGCTGAATGACTATGGGCTGTGGAGCGAGGCGCACCGCGTCATCGCCATCGCGCGCCGGCTGGTGGAGTGACGGGCGACCGTCCGTCGCGCCGTCTGTCTACATCGTCATTGCGAGAACCGTAGCAACGCGGCAATCTCGTGCCCGTAGGGCGGAAAACAAGCCCAATGGGAGCGCGAGAAATGAACGTCACGCTCGGACTTCGGCGCATGCTTCAAATCAACGCAGGCGGCACCGCCATGAAGTTCGGCGACCGGCAGCGAACCTGGACAGAGGTAGGCGATCGCGTTGCACGCTTTGCCGGCGCATTACACGCAATGGGTGTCGGCGGCGACGATCGGGTCGCGGTCCTGATGCTGAACCAGGACCGGTATCTGGAGATCTATCTGGCCGTTGCCTGGGCTGGCGCCGTGGTCGTGCCGCTGAATATTCGCTGGAGTGCCGCGGAGAACGAGGATGTGCTGCGCGACTGCCGCCCCCATGTGCTTGTCGTCGATGCGGCATTTTCCGAACTTGGCGGCAAGCTCGCACAGAGCATCGGCACGCTGCGTTTGATCCATGCGGACGATGACGCAACGCCCGCCGGCATGGCCGGCTACGAGGCGCTGATCGAAGCTGTAACACCAGTCCCGGACGCGTCGCGCGCATCAGGCGACCTGGCCGGCATCTTCTACACCGGCGGTACTACCGGCCGATCCAAGGGCGTGATGCTGAGCCACGGCAACCTGATGGCCGATGCGTTCAATGTACTGGCCGAAGGGCTGTTTCCAAGCGATGCGGTGTATCTGCACGCCGCGCCGATGTTCCACCTGGCGAACGGCGCGGCGATGTACGCGTTGATGTTGAGCGGCGGCACGAATGTGGTGATCCGGGCGTTCAGTCCCGAGGCGGTGATGCAGGCGGTGCAGCATTATCGCGTCAATGAAATCCTCCTGGTGCCTACCATGATCCAGATGCTGGTGGACCATCCGGCGATCCGCTCGCACGACATGTCGTCACTGCGGCGTATCGTGTTCGGCGCCTCGCCGATGAGCGAGGCGCTGCTTGACCGAGCCGTCGCCGCGCTGCCCAACGCGCAGTTCGTTCAGGCCTACGGCATGACGGAATTATCCCCGGTGGCGACCATCTTGCACCATCGCGAGCAGGTCGGCGAAGGCCGCAAGCTCGGCCGACATCGTTCCGGTGGTCGCGCCACCCTGGGCGCACTGGTCCGCATCGTCGATGCGGACGACAACCCGGTGCCGCATGGCACGGTGGGCGAGATCTGCGTCAGCGGCGACATGGTGATGATGGGCTACTGGGAGCGCCCGGAGGAAACCGCGAAGGCCGTGGTCGATGGCTGGATGCACACGGGCGACGGCGGCTACATGGACGCGGACGGGTTCGTCTACATTGTGGACCGCGTGAAGGACATGATCATCTCGGGCGGTGAGAACGTATATTCCGCCGAAGTCGAGAACGTCGTGGCGCTGTATCCCGCGGTGGCACAATGCGCGGTGATCGGTATCCCTAGCGAACGTTGGGGCGAAACAGTGCACGCGGTGATCGTGCCAAAGCCTGGGGCAACGGTCGATGCCGACGAGATGATCGCGTTCTGCCACGCCCGGATCGCCGGGTACAAATGCCCGCGCAGCGTCGAAGTGCGGGACGCGCCAATGCCGATGTCGGGGGCAGGGAAGATCCTGAAGCGAGAATTGCGTCGGCCATTCTGGCAGGGCAAGGAGCGGCGGGTGAATTGAGATGGCCGTGCAGTCCGCCGCTCTGCACTCAACTCCGCCGGTGTGACCGATGCGTTGACTTCTTGCGCGTGGACAGTGTCAGCGACACCCCGGCGCATATCAGCCCCAGAGCGGCCGGCAGCAGCCAGGCGGGACGCAGCATCAGCGGCACGGCAGCCGAAGTCCCACAGCCACGACGACAGGTGCCGCTCGACGCCGCTATGCAGGGCATCCATCAGATCGTGGTCCACCATGAACAGCGCCTGGCCGAGCGGCACCGATGGCGGACCGAGCATCGCCAGCGCGACCGCTCCGACCAGCAGCATGGCAGCCAGCACGGCAAAGATGCGTTGGGCAATCACATGAACAGCTTCTCGTTCGTCCGGTCGGTGTACAGCGATGCTACGAACGCACCATAGCCGTTGTAAATCTGCGTTGGCACCATCTCATTGCTGCCCAGCAGCACGCTCCTGGGCCTGGCTCCAGCGCGGATGCGGAACGGCAGGGTTCACGTTGGCCCAGAAACCGTATTCCGACGGCTGGATCGCCTGCCAGAAATTCACCGGACGCTTGTCGGTGAAGCTGACCTTGGCCAGCGCCTTGGCAGACTTGAAGCCATATTTCCAAGGGGTTGTCAGCCGGATCGGCCCGCCGTTCTGCGGCGGCAGCGGCTTGCCGTACATCCCGGTCGAGATGAACGCCATGTCGTTCGACGCCTCGTCGATCGCCAAACCCTCGATATACGGCCACGGATAGAACGGCGTCTGCAGGCCAGGCATGGATTTGTCCTGCAGCGTCTGGAACACGACATATTTCGCCGATCCCAGCGGTTCGGCGATCTTCAGCAACTGGCTGAGCGGGAAGCCGGTCCACGGCACGGTCATGGCCCAGGCCTCGACGCAGCGGTGGCGGTAAACCCGCTCTTCCACCTGAACCTGCTTCAGCAGGTCATCGATGTCGATGGTGCGCGGCTGCTTGACCATGCCGTCCAACTGTATCGACCAGGGTCGCTGCTTCAGTGCCTGAGCCTCCCGCCACAGGTCCTTGCTATCGCTGAATTCGTAATAGTTGTTGTAGGTCGTCGCGTATTTCTCCGGCGTGATGGCGCGGCCCGGCGGGTATTTTGGATTGGGCGTCAGCTCGGCGGCGGCCTGCGCCATGGCGGGCGCGGCGAAGGCCAGCGAGCCGGCTGCCGCCAGCCCCACTGCCGCCAGCCCCGCTCCCGCCAAGGCCGTGCGGCGGCCCATCACCAGAGCCTCCGGCGTTGCCAGCCGCTCCGGCAATTCCCAGCCACGGCGCCGCATGATATGCATTGGTCTCTCCATCGCCCGATTAAGCCAGATCTGGGGTGTCCGTGCCATTTGTCACCGTGACCTGACGCGGCTCGTCGACCACTTCTGCATTGTCCGGCGCCTCAGGATGGGGAACATTACAACCGGCCCGCGCCATTGGCAGGAGAATTCATGCATCTCGCCCGTTTCCCACGTGTCCGCATGTTTCCTACCCCTACACCGCTGGAGCCATTGGAGAATCTGAGCCGCCATCTTGGCGGACCGGAGATCTGGATCAAGCGCGACGATTGCACCGTGGTGGCGACGGGAGGCAACAAAATCAGAAAGCTGGAGTTCCTGGTGGGCGAGGCCAAGGCGCAGGGCGCCAACCACCTGGTGACACAGGGCGCGGTGCAGTCCAACCACGTGCGCCAGACCGCCGCGGTGGCGAAACGGTTCGGCATGAAGTGCACCGCCCTGCTGGAGCATCGGATCGAGACCAACGACCGCGACTACCTGAACAGCGGCAACATGCTGCTGGACCGGCTGTTCGACACGGCGATCGAGTACCGGCCAGCCGGGCTGGACATGAACGCGGAAGCCGAAACGAAAGGGGCAGCGCTGCGGGCGGCCGGTGAGAAGCCGTATGTCATTCCCGGTGGCGGCTCCAATCGTGTCGGTGCGCTGGGCTACGTGTCCTGCGCGCAGGAACTGATGCAGCAGGCTGACGAAATGGGGCTGACGATCGATCGCGTGGTGACCGCGACCGGCAGTGCGGGCACCCAGGCCGGTCTGCTGGTCGGGTTGGAGGGCATGAACGCCGGTGTCCCCGTGTTGGGCATTGGCGTGCGGCTGCCGAAGGACCGGCAGGAAGCCAATGTGCACAAGCTGGCGGAGGCCACTGCGGACTACGTCGGCATGCGCGGCGGCGTTGCCCGCGAGCACCGTGGTGGCGAATTGCGACTATGTCGGTCCCGGATATGGCCAGCCAACCGAAGGCATGACCGAGGCAGTGTTGATGCTGGCGCGGTTGGAGGGCGTATTGCTCGACCCGGTGTATTCCGGCAAGGCGATGGCGGGCCTGATCGACCTGATCCGCAAGGGCGAAATCCGCACCGGCGAAAAGGTGGTATTCCTGCATACTGGCGGCGCAGTGGGGCTATTCGGTTACCAAGGGGTGTTCGAGCAGGCGATGGGGGTCTGACCAGAGGCGTCGCGGCGTAGGGTGGAGGCGCCGGGCTTTTCCGCCCCACCATATGCTTGAACGCGCGAAGGCATCAGCCCGTCACCGCACGCCGCAGGGCCAAAGCACCACTCGCAGCGTCTGCAGCAGAATCACGAAATCGAATAGCACCGAGAAATTCTTCACGTAGTACAGATCGTAACTCAATTTCGAGCGTGCATCGTCGATCGATGCTCCATAAGGGTAATTGATCTGCGCCCAGCCGGTCAGCCCGGCTTTCACGGTATGCCGCTCATTATACAACGGTATCTGCCGCATTAGTTCCGCGACAAAAACCGGCCGCTCCGGCCGAGGTCCGACGAACGACATCTCGCCCTTCAGCACATTCACCAATTGCGGCAACTCGTCGATCCGTGCACGCCGCAGATATGCGCCGACGCGCGTTATACGGCTGTCCTGGATCGTCGCCCACACCGCGCCGCCCCGCTCTGCGTCGGAGCGCATGGTCCGTAACTTGAGTATCCAGAAATGCCGGCCACCCTGCGTGACGCGCTCCTGGCGGTAGAACACCGGCCCCGACGATTCCCAGCGGATCGCGATGATCGCCGCGAGCAGCAACGGCGTCACCAGCAGTAATACCACCGAGCTCGCCACCAGATCGAACAGCCGTTTCAGCCAGCGATCGATCGCGCCGAAATAAAAGCCGTCGGAATACAGCAGCCAGCCGATTTCCATGCGCTTCACATCAACCCGTCGGATCTCTTTCTCGACGAAGCTCAGATATTGCACCACGGGATATCCGGCCTTCTTGCACTCCAGCAGACGCTCCAGATTCATTCCCCGACGTTCGTCAGGCGCGATCACGATTTCATCCGCGCCGACATCGCGTGCTGCCCGCAGCACGGCGAAACCCTCACGGGATATGATCCGTCCAGCCGGATCGGCGGCGAGCCGGGCATCGACCTCACCAAGCGCCGGGTCGTGCAGGAAGGCGATGTCGTACTGCAGATTGCCGCCTTCCTTGCTGAGCATATGCAGCAGATCCCACGCCCGTTTTCCCGCGCCCACTACCAGAAGGCGCCGGTGCAGCACGCGCTGTTCGAGCAGTCCGCTCAGCACCATGCGGGAGAGGAACGCGGTGAAGTTGAGGCAAATCGTAGCGACTGCAAACAGCATCGCCTGCTCCTGCATAGTGGGCCGCAGGAACAGGGACCCATCGAACGCCGGCAAGACAACCGAGGCCAGGAGGGCAAGCAATCCACCCATGCCCACCACAAACGGCACGCGGACAAGCGCCTTGTGCGCTGCCAGTATCATGTCGCGTCGGTAGAGCCCCATCGCAAAGAGCGCCAGCAGGTCGGCAATCGGGTAGCCGGCAACGCGTAGGTCGAATGGTGCAGCGGACAACGAGGCTCCGGACGGGCCGCCGGCCCACCATAGTGCAACCGGCCAAGCCAACACCACGAACGCGACATCCAGCGCAAATAATACGGTGCCGGTGGTCGTCATCGCGGCCAGCCCGAAGCGAACACGCGCGCCACTGGCCCGATGCGAGATCAAGGCTCCTGGCCGCAACCCTACTAATGCTTTCAAGGCAACATCCCGGACTTGTTAACTGGACTATGAGCCGACAACTCCGACGAACGATTAACAGATTGGCAGAAAAAATTTGGACCGGGTCCGGCGCAAAGCCGTCAGACCTCCGCAGCCTCGACCGCCGCGACGTCCAGCAGGCGTTCGATCACCTCCGGCTCTTGTGCCCCCGCGATGGCGTGGCGGCCGGAAATGACGAAGCAGGGCACGCCGTTGATGCCAAGCCGATGCGCGCGAAGGTTGTCGGCGTGCACCGCGTCCGTCTCGCCGTCTCCTGCCAGGAAGCGGCGCGCCGCGGTACCGTCCAGGCCACAAGCATTGGCGATGGCCATCAGGACCGCGTGGTCGCCGATGTCGAGCCCGTCGGTGAAATGCGCCGAGAACAGCGCCTCCACCATGGCGTCAGCACTGCCGAACCGCGCCGCGAAACGTACCAGCCGGTGCGCGTCTACGCTTGAAGGCGTGCGGCGGATGCGGTCGAAGCGAAACAGGATGCCCTCGGTACGGCCGATCTCGGCGATGGAGGCGTACAGCCGGCGCGCCCTATCCTCGCCGCCGAACTTGCGGATTACATAGTCTGGCCGGGACATCCCGACCCGAGGCATGTCCGGATTGAGCAGAAATGGCCGCCATGCCAGGTCGAACAGCAGGTCCGGCCGGCGCCGCAACGTCCGCATCAATCGGCGGACGCCCAGGAAACACCACGGGCACACCAGATCGTGGACGATCTCGATGCCAAGGCGGGCTTTCGGGGGTGCGAGGATGTTCACGCGGCGATTCTGCCGCGCAATGGTTCCGCTGTCACGCCTTTATCATCGCCGGCGGTCCGGCGACCGGTCATTTTAATAGTGACTGGTTGTGCAGCAGTAGCTGGCAGGGCCCCCAATCCTGGCCGCCATATGCTCGGAAAACCGCGGCGACAGACTGCCCATCCAATGCTTCTTCTCCCACTGGGGTTTCTGTGCATCAAATTCGCAGCCGGGCCCGCGCGGCCCGCGCAACAGGGGGACCGATCGATGGCCATCGTGATGTACGATCTGGCAGGCGCCGATCCGGCGTTGCGTTTCAGTCCTTATTGCTGGCGCACCCGCATGGCGCTGGCACACAAGGGCCTGGCGGTGGAGACGGTTCCCTGGCGCTTCACCGATAAGGCGGCACTGGCATTCTCCGGCCAGGGTCGAGTGCCGGTGATCCGTGACGGCGACAGCGTGGTGTCCGATAGCTGGTCGATCGCGGAGTATCTGGAGGATACTTATCCTGACCGCCCCAGTCTGTTCCGCGGCGATGGCGGTCGCGCGCATGCCCGTTTCATCAATACCTGGGCCGACGACGTGATGCTGGGCGGCATCGCCCGGTTGATTCTGCGCGACCTCCTGGATGTGGTGGCGCCCCAGGACAAGGCCTATTTCCGTGCAGCCCGCGAGGCGCGCTTCGGCATGACGTTGGAGGCGGTGCAGGAAGGCCGGGAGACGAGGGTGGTGGCCTTCCGCACTTCGCTGTTGCCGCTGCGGTTCGTCCTGGGAAAGCAGGCATGGCTGGGTGGCGACGCTGCGAGCTACGCCGACTACATCATCTTCGGCACCCTTCAATGGCCGCGCTGCTCCAGCCGCTTCGAGTTGTTGGCGAAAGACGATCCGATCGCTGCCTGGCGCGAACGCATGCTGGATCTGTTCGACGGGCTTGGACGCAAGGCGTCGACAGCTTGGCAGGGCACGAACTGACGCCGGTTCACAAATGCCGGCGCGCATTAACTTCGAATTTAAACAACTAAATCCGTGTTTAATCGAATTCCCCCATGCCGCCTCATAAGTGAGGATCGCTTCAAAGGCAGTTTGCCTTCGGCACTAAGGGGATACATCGATGAAGACCATCATTCTTGCCACTGTCGCGGTACTTGGTATTGGGGTCGGGGCCGCCTATGCCGGCGACGGCGAAGACGGGGGCACAATTGCCAACACCTGGTTCTCCGAGCTTCCTGGGGTCGTTGCCACGCCCGCCGGGACGCCGCCCAACGATGTAGCGGCCCAGGATCGGTATGGTGCGCCGATGACCGCCTACGGCACCGACCAGAACAACACAGCTTCGGTGATGCCACGCCAAACCAACGGCGGCTGAGAATTCGTTACTGGAGTGTAGCGAAAGGGTCGGCCATGTGCCGACCCCGTTCGCGTGTCGCTGTCGGCCTGCATGTGCATCAGCACGAAAAATCCGACGCCGCCCCAATCTTACGCCGCGGGACAGGCAATTTCGATTTGACATCCGGGGCCGTCCGTGATTGCCAGGCGGAAGCCATGCAGCTTTACGATTGCAGCAACCAGATTCAAACCTAACCCGACCCCCGTCGCGTGACGGCTTCTATCGGATCGGTAGAAGCGTGTGAACACGGCGTCCCGGTCGGCCTCGCAAATTCCGGGTCCGGTATCTTCAACGCGCACAATCGGTCCGTCCGGGCGCTGCAGCAGGCGCAGTGTCACCGAGCCCCCTGTCGGGGTAAACTTGACCGCGTTATCAACAAGGTTGGCGATTGCCTCCAGCAGCAGATCATGGTCGCCCGAAACCGTTGTCGCTGCATCGAGCTCAACCTTCAAGGTCACTCCTTTGTCCTCGGCAATCGGCTGATAAAGCTCGTGCACCGCTTGCAGAATCTCTGATAATTGAATCGTTGCCATCCCTGCGATTCTGCGACTGTGGTCGATTTCGGCAATCCGCAAGAGGGCGGTGATAATCGTCAATGATTGGTCCAGCCCGGCGATCGCACGATCCGTGGTTGTGTACAGATCCTGCATCGATCCCGCGGTATCGCGACCGCGTTCCAGAATTGCTCGGACGCGGGTCAGCGGCGTTCGCAGGTCATGTGCGATATCGTCACCCACGCTCGCGAGTTCGTTCACCAGCCGCTCGATCTGATCCAGCATTTCGTTGACGATCGTTGCCAACCGGTTCAGCGGATCGTCATAGCCGCCGGTCGGCAACCGTTCCTTGAGCTCGCCGGCGACAACCCGCTGCACCCGCCTGTTCATCTCATCGATCCGCCACTGTGCCCGCTTGCTGAGCAACGTTCCGGTCAGCAGTGCCAGGCAGAGTGCCGGAAGCAGACCCAAGGCCAATGCGCGGCCGACAATCTCGGCGATCTCGCCCAGTTCGTCCGCATCGCGGCCGATGATAAGAACATCGCCGGAATCCAGCCGAAGCGCGACCGCGCGTACGTTTTGCAATTCGCTGCCACGGTTATCAACGCGTATGAGCTTGCAGGGATGCGCCATGCCGTCGAGCGGCAGCCCCGGCGGCAGTGCTGCTACATTGCCCGCAATCGGGCGTCCGTCGGGCGCGAACAGTCCTGCCAGCTTGACGCGCCGTGGATCTTCCAGAATGTGTTCATTGACGACAGCCACCACCTGCTTGCGCGGCTTGTCCTGTTCGAGATGTACGTCTGTGGCGATCGTGGCATCGATGTTGCCGGTTACGTACGTGCCGGTCTGCCAGTAGACAAAACCGAACAGCAGCAGGGTACAGATGCCAAAGGCGCCCGCGACACCCAGTGCCCAGCGAAAGGTTGTCGAATGGATGAATTCAGGCAGGCGCACGCAACATGAATCCCGCGCCGCGCACACTCAGGATCATTGGCGGTTCGTCAGGGCCATCTACCTTGCGGCGAAGGCGACCGATGTGCACGTCCACCAGATTGGTCTGCGGCACAAATCGATAGTTCCAGACATTTTCCAGCAGCATCGCCCGCGTCAGAACCTGACCCTCGCGTCGCATCATGTATTCCAATAGCTGGAATTCACGGGGCAGAAGTTCAAGTTCCCGTCGACCACGCCGCGCCGCCCTAGCCAACAGGTCCAATTCAAGGGGACCGACGCGTAGCACGGTTTCTCGTGGGTCCGCCGGGCGGCGCAACAATGACTCCAGCCGAGCCGCAAGCTCCGACAGGGCAAAGGGCTTGGCGAGATAGTCATCGCCACCGGCGCGCAGCCCGCGCACCCGGTCGTTCACCGCGCTAAGCGCGCTCAACACCAGGACAGGTGTCCTGATACCTTCTCCACGCAGCGTCTCGATGACTGCAAGTCCGTCCAAACCGGGCAGCATCCGGTCGATCACCAGTACGTCCCACGCGCCCGTGCGGGCACGTTCGAGACCTTGGTTGCCATCGGCCGCGCGATCGAGCACATACCCGCGCTCGTCGAGCGCCGTTACGATTTCCTCGGCAGTCCCATCGTCGTCTTCAATGACGAGTATTTTGGCCAGTGGTGTCTCCACTTCGATCTATATATGCCGGCTCGCGGCTTTCAGTATGATGCCATCGGCTCGACCAGCAAAGTACCGCATTCGTTACCCGCAAAGTGTCTGCGTCCCATAAAAGGAATGTCCGTTGCCGCCCCGCGTGGATCGACTACGCTGATCGCGCTGTGCGCGACAGTGCAGCCGGGAGAAAGGCCATGAAGATCACGGGCATCGAGACAATTCGGCTGGGCGAGTTTCCGAATTTGCTCTGGCTGCACATCCATACCGATCAGGGTCTGGTCGGGCTGGGAGAAGCATTCTTCGGCCCGCGCGCGATCGAGGCGCATATCCACGAGACGGTGGCCCCCCTGCTGCTTGGCAAGCCGGCGCTGCAGATGGATCGGCACGCGCGGACGTTGCAGAACCAGTATCTCGGCTTCTCCGGCACTGGCGTGGAGATGCGCGCGGCATCGGCGGTGGACATCGCGCTGTGGGACCTGTTCGGCCAGGCGACCGGACAGCCGATTTACCAATGCCTGGGCGGTCTCTCGCATGAACGGGTTCGTATCTACAACACCTGCGCCGGCTATCGCTATATCCGTGCCGCGAGCGGGCAGAAGACCGACAACTGGGGTGTCGATGCCGCGACGGCGAGCGGACCATACGAGGACCTCGATGCATTCCTGCATCGCGCGGATGAGCTTGCGGAGTCGTTGTTGGAACAGGGCATCACGGCGATGAAGATCTGGCCGTTCGATTTCGCGGCAGAGGCAACGGAAGGGCGATCGATCTCCGCCGCCGATCTGGAACAGGCGCTGGTGCCGTTCCGTAAAATTCGGCGGGCCGTCGGCGGCAAGATGGATATCATGGCCGAGTTGCATTCGCTGTGGACTCCTATGGCGGCCGAACGCGTGTTGCGGGCGCTGGCGGAGTTCGATCCATTCTGGGTCGAGGACCCGATCAAGATGGTCAATGCGGATCTGCTTGCCAGCCTGCGTGCCCGCACGGGCGTGCCGATCTGCGCCAGCGAAACGCTCGCGACGCGGCGAGCGTTTCGGGAGTTCCTGCAGGCAGATGCGGTGGATGTGGTGATGCTGGATCTGTCCTGGTGCGGTGGCATCGGTGAAGCGAAGAAGATCGCCACACTGGCCGAGGCGTGGGATCGGCCTGTCGCGCCGCATGATTGCACCGGGCCTGTGGTGCTGACCGCATCGGTGCATGTGTCGCTGAATTGTCCGAACACGCTGGTGCAGGAGACTGTGCGCGCGTTCACCAGCGGCTGGTATAAGGAGGTCATGACTGACCTGCCCGACATTCGTGATGGTTTCGTCTATCCGTCGCAGAAGGCAGGGCTCGGAACGGCGTTGCAGCCGGACCGGCTGGCGGCGGCGGACTGCGAAAGGCGGATGACGTCAGCGTAAGTGTCGTCGCATAATAGCGGCGCGCGTCCCCGGTCCGATCTTCCTCAGTCAGTCCGCCAACCCCCTACCGCACATCCAGCGGCACGACGCTGATGCTGTTGAATGGCGAACCGTTGATCAGCTTGGTGCTGACCACGGTGTAGATCAGCACATGCTTTTCCGCGTCGAGCGCGCGGTGGATTTGAAAGCTCTTGAAGAACAGCGACGCGGACGCGAAGCCGATCACCTCCGACCGTGGCAGGTTCGATGGCATGCCGACCGGACCGACAGCGCGACATGCGATCGAGAAGCGGCTCGGGTCCTCGGCAAGTCCAAGCCCGCCTTTGACGCCCCCCGTCTCGGCACGCGACATGTAGCAGGACACGTTCTGCACCTTGGGATCGTCGTAGCGCTCAACGACAATCTTGTCGTCCGGTCCGAGCCAACGGAAGTTCGTGTTGATCGAGTCGATACGCGTTTGCGCGTAAGACGGCGCTGCAAGGATCGACATCGCAATAGCAGCCAATGCGACTTTCTTCATGGTCGGTGCTCCGGTTTACCCGGCGCATTGTGGGTCCGATGCGTCGGTCCGCTCAAGCTCGGCAGAGCCAAGCGTGACCGCTTGTGCCATCAAAACTCGCTGCCCAGTATGGCGAACATCGACACGGCGAACATCGACCGAGCGTTGTGGGACAGCAAAAAGCAACGCCTGGTGTGCCGGTGCATCAGTTGCAGGCTGCCAATTGTCGTGTTCGCAACCGCATCTTCTCTTGGGTCGGCGGCGATCGTCCGCGGGATGCCACAGCCTCCGCCAAGGATTGTGTCGTGCGCGGTTTCAGCGCGGTGAACTCGCAATGACGGTGTGCGGCAACGACGGTCCGAGCGAACCATGCTGGTTGCCACGCGCTGTATCCTGACCCTAGGTTGCAAATTCCATCGGCCGTAATCCAGCCAATTCGCTCGGGGAGGAGCGTAACCATGGTAACGCAATCACAGCAAGCGGTCATGGACCGCGCCGTGCGTCACCTGTTGGCAAACCACAGTCCGAAAGGCCAGCGTGTTGGCTGGTTGATGATCGCCTCGATCCTGATCGAGGCTTGGGATCTCTACTCGATCGCCTTCGTGCTGATCTTCATTCGCGACATCTTTCATCCGTCGCCGGCGATGCTCGGCCTGGCTGCGGCTGGCACCCAAGGCGGCGCGCTGATCGGCGCGCTGATCGGCGGCTGGCTGTCCGATACCATCGGGCGGCGCGCGATTTTCCTGTCCACCATGGTCATGTTCGTGGTCTTCGCAGTCGCTCAGGCTTTCGTGCCCGACATGTTCTGGCTGGTCGTTGTGCGACTGATCCTCGGCATTCCACTCGGCAGTGATATCTCTAATGGATACACCTACATCATGGAGTATCTGCCCGCTGGCAAGCGCGAGGTGATGGGTAACCGCTGGCAGTTCATGTTCGCCATCGGCGAAGTGATCGCCATCGCCATCATCGCTGTGCTCCTGGTGTTGGAACTGCCGCATGACATCGTCTGGCGCGTCACACTCGGCTTGGGCGCGGTGCCCGCCGCAATCATTTTCGTGATGCGCTACAACCTGCCCGAAACCGCGATCTGGCTGATCCGCCGTGGCCGCTTCCGCGAGGCGAAAGAAGTCAGCGCACAGATGTACGACGACCCCCTGGACTTTCTGCCGAACGAAGACGTTCCGATGGAGAAGCCGCGGCCCAGCGCATTCCTGGCCGATATCCGCAAGGACCCGATCCGCTGGCGCGCCACATTGTTCGGCTGGATCGCCTGCTTTGCGCAGAGCTGCGAATTTTCGACATTCGCATTCTATATCCCCGTGCTGTTCGTCATGGTCGGCGTCTCCAGCATCCTCGGCACCGACCTCGTCACACTCGCACTGTACATTATCGCCGCGATCTCTGGATTTGTCGGGCCGCTGATCACGCCGAAGATCGGCCAGCGTGGCCTGAGTATCGCCGGGTTCGGCATCGTATTGGTGGCGCTGTTGATCGCCGCGGCGGCGCTGTACAGCGACCACGTGGCGATACTGCCGTTCGCCGCCGCGCTGATGCTGTGGGGCCATTATTGGGACGCCGAGAATGTCATGACCATCCCGACAATGGTGGCCAAACCCGAATATCGCGGCACCGCGAGCGGCTTCGCCTACATGTTCGTAAAGCTGCCAGCTTTCCTGTCGATCTTCCTGTTTCCCGTGCTGTTCGGAGCGATCGGCCAGGCCAATGCGACGCTGTTCACGGCGATCTTCCCGCTGATCGGATTGCTGGCGGCGATCTTCGTCCTGCCGGAGGTGTACGGCTACGAACAGGACTGATATCGACCGCCTGATCAGCGGTGCCGTTCCGGTTCGCCTCCCGACGCGGCCAGGATGCGTTGCGCCAGTTTGTAGTGCGGGCGATCGATCATCTTGCCGTCGAGCGCGAACACGCCGGCATCCGGGTTGGCGGCAAAGGCGTCGCGCACCTTCTCGGCCCAGCGCACCTGTTCCCGCGACGGCGTGA
Source organism: uncultured Alphaproteobacteria bacterium (assembly GCA_963790445.1). Taxonomy (GTDB): domain Bacteria; phylum Pseudomonadota; class Alphaproteobacteria; order Acetobacterales; family Acetobacteraceae; genus JAMXLO01. Next base: position 123,881 of record CAWBON010000008.1, read on the forward strand.
ACGCCGCGTTCACCGCGTCGATCTGCGCCGGATGGATCAGGATCTTGCCGGCGAACCCATCGGCGGCCGCGATTTCGGCTTCGCGGCGCAACCCAATCGGGTCGCTGTGATCCGGGTAAGGCGTATCTATCGCCGGTACTCCTAGCGCTCCGGCCGCAATCAGCACCTGGGCGCGCGCCAGAATCACCGGCGCCGGGTACGAACCGTCCGCATGTCGCGGACTGATCCCCAAATCCGCCGACAGGTCCTCGGCGCCGAAGCAGATCGCCAGCAGCCGCGACGCCACCCCGGCGTAGGCGCCGAGAGTGAAAACCGAGCCCGCTGTCTCAGTTACAATGGCAACTACCCCGATGCTGCCGACCGGTGCGCCGGCGGCGGTTTCCAATACTTCCAGGTGGTGGTCGAGCGTCGCGAGGTCCGCCGGCCCACTGCACTTCGGCAACATGACGGCGGTCGGCCGCGCCGGGACGACCGCGGCAAGATCGGCCAGATACCACGGCGTGCCGCGCGGATTGACCCGTACGATCAGGTCGCGGCCAGGATGCGAACGCACCACCTGCGGCACCATGGCGCGCGCGGTGGGTTTCGCCGGCGCGGCGACTGAATCCTCCAGATCGAGAATCACCGCGTCAGCGGCGGAGGCAATGGCCTTCGTCATCTTCCGTTCGGAATCGCCGGGGGCGAACAGCGGGCTTCGGAGCCGCATGAGGGTGCCTCGTGCAACGAAATTGGGCGGCAATCTTGCGCCCCCGGCAACGATATGCAATCAGCGGCCTACAGGGGGCCTTATGAACAAGGGGACGTCCGGGGGTGAGTGACACCATCCTGGAGACCGTGAACTTGACGCGCGAGTTCGGCGGCTTCGTCGCTGTGGACGATGTGTCGCTGACTGTGCGCACCGGCACGATCCATGCGCTGATCGGCCCGAACGGCGCCGGCAAGACCACCTGCTTCAATCTGCTGACCGCCTTCCTGCCGCCGACCAGCGGCACGATCCGCTTCAAGGGCAATGATATCACCGGGTTGAAGCCAGCCCAGGTGGCGCGGCTCGGCTTGGTGCGCAGTTTCCAGATCTCCGCGGTGTTCCCGCATCTGACCGCGTTGGAGAATGTTCGTCTCGCCTTGCAACGTGCGCGCGGCGCCAGCTTCGACTTCTGGCGCTCGGAGAGGGTGCTGCAGGTCTACGACGATCGTGCGCGCGAACTGCTGTACGACGTGGGATTGACCGGCGAAGCGGACACCGTGGTGACGCAGCTGCCGTACGGGCAGAAGCGCGCGCTGGAGATCGCCACGACGCTGGCGCTGGATCCCGAGGTGATGCTGTTGGACGAACCCACCGCCGGCATGGGGCACGCCGATGTCGCGCGCATCGTCGAACTGATCCGCCGGGTGCGAACCGGGCGCACCATCCTGATGGTCGAGCACAATCTGTCGGTCGTGGAAGGTCTGTGCGACATCATCACCGTACTGACGCGCGGGCGCGTGCTGGCGGAAGGCGACTATGCCGCGGTGTCGGCGAACCCCGACGTGATCGCCGCCTACCTGGGGACGCCGCATGCTTGAGGTCAAAGGTCTCAACGCCTGGTACGGCGAGAGCCACATCCTGCACGGCGTCGATTTCGAGGTGCGCGAGGGCGAGGTGGTGACGCTTCTCGGGCGCAACGGCGCGGGCAAGACCACCACGCTGAAATCCATCATGGGGCTGGTGCCGCGGCGCGAAGGCAGCATCACTTACCGCGGTGCCGAACTGGTGAAGCTGATGCCCAATCAGGTCGCGCGCTGCGGCATCGCGTTCTGTCCGGAGGAGCGCGGCATCTTCGGCTCGTTGAGCGTGACGGAGAACCTGCTGCTGCCGCCGGTGGTCGCTCCCGGCGGATTGGGCATCGACGAAATCTACGCGCTGTTCCCCAACCTGAAGGAGCGGGCGCGCACGGCACACGGCACGCGGCTGTCCGGTGGCGAGCAGCAGATGCTGGCGATCGCGCGCATCCTGCGTACCGGCGCGAAGCTGCTGCTGCTGGATGAGCCGACCGAAGGGTTGGCGCCTGTAATCGTGCAGCAGATCGGCCGCACGGTGCGCGAGATCAAGCAGCGCGGCTTCACGGTGTTGCTGGTGGAGCAGAATTTTCGGTTCGCGCAGACTGTGGCGGACCGGCATTACGTGATGGAACATGGTCAGGTGATCGACATGATCCCGAACCACCTGCTCGAGGCCAACATGGACAAACTGCATGAGTATCTTGGGGTATGATGTTCGTGCCTCCTGACCGTCCTACCTCGCCATCCTCGCGAAGGAGGCGACCCAGGCCGGCGTCACCTCCTTCGCGGGAATGACCAACTCCACTGGAAGGATTGTCGGTCATGACCATGTCACGGCGCGCACTTCTGGCAATCGCGACCGGCGCGGCCGGCATGCCGATCATGCGTCTCCGTGCGCAAGGCGCGCCCACCGTGAAGATCGGCGTGCTGAACGACATGTCGGGCCCCCGCATGAATATCAGCGGCCCGACCTCCGTCGTTTGCTGCAAGCAGGCATTGGAAGATTTCGGTGTATCCGCCAAGCGACTCAACGTCGAAGTGGTCGACGCCGATCACCAGAACAAACCAGACCTGGCTGCGTCGATTACACGCGATTGGTTCGATCGCGACGGCGTGGACATGGTGCTCGACGTGCCAACGTCGTCGGTGGCGCTCGCCGTGCAAGCGGTGGCACGCGAGAGGAACAAGGTCTTCCTCTGCTCCGGTGCCGCCTCGTCGGACCTCACCGGCAAGGCCTGTTCACCCAACTTCGTGCACTGGACCTACGACACCTACATGCTGGCGAAATCGACCGGCGGCGCCATGGTGAAGGCCGGCGGCGATAGCTGGTTCTTCCTCACCGCCGACTACGCGTTCGGCAAGCAGTTGCAGGCCGATACCACAGGTTTCGTGCAGGCGGCGGGTGGCAAGGTGCTCGGGGCGTCCGCCTATCCGTTCCCAGGCACCACGGATTTTTCCTCATTCCTGGTGCAGGCGCAGGCCAGCAAGGCCAAGGTGTTGGGCTTGGCCAACGCCGGCGCCGATACGGTGAACTCGATCATGCAGGCACGCGAGTTCGGCCTCTGCCAGACCATGAAGCTTGCGGCGCAGCCGATGTTCGTGAGCGACGTGCACGCGCTTGGGCTCGATACTGCGCAGGGGCTGAACCTGACCGAGAGCTTCTATTGGGACCTGAACGACCGCACCCGCGCCTTCACCAATCGGGTAAGGCCGAAGACGCCGGGCAACTGGCCGAGTATGGCGCATGCCGGATGCTACTCTGCGACGCTGCACTATTTGAAGACGATCGCGGACATGGGTGCGGCCGAAGCCAAAAAGGACGGCGCGGCAACGGTGGCGCGGATGAAGCAGATGCCGGTAAATGATGATTGTTTCGGCAATACCACGATCCGCGACGACGGCCGCAACCTAACGCCGGCCTATCTGTTCGAGGTCAAGGCACCGTCCGAGAGCGAAGGCCCGTGGGACTACTACAAGCTGATCGCCACCACGCCTGGCGCGGAAGCGTATCGACCGTTGGTCGACGGGCATTGCCCGTTCATCAAGGCCTGATAGCGAGTGGTCGGCATGGCAGGACATTGCATCAGACGTCGCGCAGGGCGCACAGCCGCTATCGACGTCTCTGCGGCAAGCGCAACAAAACGGCGTGGATGGCCGACCTTCGCCCACCATGACGGATGGGACAGCACGACAGCGGGGAACGCGGCATGATCATGATCTTCGGCATCCCTGCTCCGCTGCTGTTCGGCCAGCTTCTGCTAGGTCTGATCAACGGCGCATTCTACGCGATGCTCTCGCTCGGGCTCGCGGTGATCTTCGGCATGCTGAACATCATCAATTTCGCGCACGGCGCGCTGTTCATGATGGGCGCGTTCGCCTCGTGGATGCTGCTGCAATATGCCGGCATCGGCTACTTCCCATCACTGATCCTGGCACCGCTGATCATCGGGGCTTTCGGCATCGTGCTGGAGAAAACCATCATCAGCCGGCTGTACAAGCTGGACCATCTGTACGGTCTGCTGTTGACCTTCGGTCTGTCGCTGGTGATCGAAGGGCTGTTCCGCAATTACTATGGCAGTTCCGGCTTGCCGTATCGCATTCCAGACGTGTTGGAGGGCGCCACTGATCTCGGCTTCATGTTCCTGCCGATCTATCGTGCCTGGGTGGTGGTTGCCGCCATGGTGGTGTGCCTTGCGACCTGGGTGATCATCGAAAAGACCTCACTCGGCGCCACCTTGCGTGCGGCCACCGAGAACGCACCGCTGGTGCAGGCCTTCGGGGTCAACGTACCGCGGGTGATCACGCTGACCTACGGCGGCGGCGTGGCGTTGGCGGCTTTTGCCGGCGTGCTGGCCGCGCCGATCTACTCGGTCAATCCGAACATGGGCGACAACTTCATCAACACGGTGTTCGCCGTGGTGGTGATCGGTGGCATGGGCTCGATCCTGGGTGCGATCGTCAGCGGTTTCGGATTGGGTGTCATCGAGGGCCTGACCAAGGTGTTCTACCCAGAGGCTTCCGCCACCGTGGTATTCGTCGTGATGGTGATCGTGCTGCTGACTCTGCCGCATGGCTTATTTGGAAGGCGCGCCTGACATGTTCGGATTTTCCCGTTCGCAGAAGATCGCCTTTCTGGTCATGCTGGCCGTGATCATCGTATCGCCGTACGTGCTGTATCCCGTATTCCTGATGCGGGTGCTGTGCATGGCGCTGTTCGCCTGCGCGTTCAACCTGATGATCGGCTATGTCGGGCTGCTGTCGTTCGGCCAGGCGGCATTCTTCGGCATGGGCAGCTACGTCTCCGCATGGACCATGAAGGCTTGGCATGTCGATGCAGTGGTGGCGATCTTCCTCGGCGGCGCGACGGGCGCGGTACTGGGACTTTGTCTCGGCTACCTGGCGATCCGGCGCTCCGGCATCTACTTCGCGATGATCACGCTGGCATTGGCGCAGATGGTGTATTTCTTCTGCGTCGAGGTGCCGTTCACCGGGGGTGAGGACGGCATCCAGCAGGTGCCGCGCGGCCACCTGTTCGGTGTGATCAACCTCAATAACGACATGACGATGTACTGGCTCGTGGCCGTGGTGTTCGTGGCGGGGTTCCTGTTGATCCACCGCATCATCCATTCGCCGTTCGGCCAAGTATTGAAAGCAATCCGCGAGAACGAGCCACGTGCAACGTCTCTCGGCTATCGCACGAACGATTACAAGCTGATCGCGTTCGTGCTGTCCTGCATGCTGGGCGGGGTGGCCGGCGGCACCAAGGCAATTGTGTTCGGCATCGCAACCCTGACCGACGTGCATTATTCGACGTCGGGCGAGGTGGTGCTGATGACGCTGCTCGGCGGGTTGGGCACTGTGTTCGGGCCGGTGATGGGCGCGGTGCTCGTGACCTCGATGGAGAACTACCTGGCGCAGTTCGGCGAGTGGGTCACAGTGACCCAGGGCTTGATCTTCGTGGTCTGCGTCCTGGCGTTCCGCCGCGGCGTCATTGGCGAGATCGGTGGTGCGCTGCGGCTGGCGTTGTAAAGCTGGCTAGCACCGCCTGATCCACGCGCCTGCCCTGGCCACCGCGTCGCGCGATTTCTGCACCGCGTCTGTCGCACGGAGGAAGCCGTGCAGCACGCCGGCGTATGTCTCCAGTTCCACAGGCACTGCGGCCTCACGCAGCCTTGCCGCCAATGCCTCGCCTTCCGAGCGCAGCACGTCGAGTTCCGCCAGCAGTATCAGCACCGGCGGCAGCCCGGTCAGATCGGCGCGCAACGGCGCTGCCAACGGATGCGTGCGGTCGGCTTCGTGCGGCACATAAACGCTCCAATAGAACGCCATCTTCTCGCGCGTCAGCACGTGGCCGGTGGCGAACTCCTGGTAGCTTGGCGTGTCGAAGCGGCTGTCGCATACCGGATAACCTACGACGATACCCGACAGCTTCGGCCCGCCGGTGTCACGCAGCAGCAGGGCGGTGGCCAGCGCCAGGTTGCCGCCGGCGGAATCGCCCGCGAGCAGGATGCGCGTTGGGTCGACGCCCCAGTCCGCACCATGTTCCCCGATCTGGCGCACCACGGCGGCACATTCTTCCAGCGCCTGAGGGAATTTGGCTTCCGGCGACAGCGCGTAGTCCACGCTTATCGTCGCGACCTCGCCGGCGGAGGCCAGTTCGCGCGCTGCCGAATCATGTGTGTCGACGGAGCCCCACACCCAGCCGCCGCCATGGAAATACACCAGCGCCGGCAACGCACGGTCGGTGCGCGGCCGATGCACGCGGCAATAGATGCGCCGCCCGCGCGCGGCGACCCAGCGTTCGGTGGTTTCCGCCATGTCGGGGCCGGGTGCGCCGCGCGCGAGGCTGATTGCGTCGTTCACACGGCGATGCGGTTCAAGCGGCAGTTCCAGCTTAATCGGCGGATAGTTTGTGGCGATGGCCTCGGCGGCTGCCTGGTAGGCGCGCATTTCCGGGTCCCAGCGTGCTCTGTCGCTCATGGTGGTTGCTTTCGTACGGTCCGTCGGGATGCAACGATATTGGGCGGAAGTTGGCAATCGGGGTGGTTCCACGTCTCGGTTATGGCTCGACGCGTTTGTATCGCATCCGCTGGTGCGCCGAGTGAGACCAAGGCCTCGGTGGGATTCTCTGCACCGATTTCAACGACGCGGACCCACCAATGGCCATCTCAAACGAAGCGTCTTCCGTCAGCAATAGTCCTGCGCAGCGGCATAGCTGGCTGCGCACCTGCTCACCCGCGGTGATCCAGCCCGATATCCAGCACCGCCACGCTGTGCGTCAGCCAGCCGACCGACAGCAGATCCACCCCGGCGGCCGCGATCGCCGGCGCAGTATCAGGCCGGATGCGGCCCGAGGCTTCGGTGATCGCGCGGTTGCCGACCATCTCGACCGCCTGGCGCAGCATGTCGGGTCCCATGTTGTCCAGCAGCACCGCGTCCACGCCGAGAGTCAGCGCTTCCTGAAGCTGTGCCAGCGTGTCCACCTCCAGCTCGATCTTCACCAGATGGCCGACGCCGGCGCGCGCGCGCTCCACCGCTGCTCGCACACCGCCGGCGATCGCGACGTGGTTGTCCTTGATCAGCACCGCGTCATCCAGGCCGAACCGGTGATTCGATCCGCCGCCGACGCGCACCGCATATTTCTGGGCCGCTCGCAGACCGGGCATGGTTTTGCGCGTGCACACCACCTGCGCCTTGTAGCCGCTGATCGCATCGACGATGCCGCGCGTGGCGGACGCAATGCCGGAGAGATGGCACAGGAAGTTCAGCGCGGTGCGCTCGGCGGTAAGAATGCCACGCGCGGGGCCGCGGATGATCGCGATCAGGTCACCGGGCGCCAGGCGAGTGCCGTCCGCCCGTTCGACATGCACCTCGATCGCGGGGTCGATGAGGTGGAAGGCGGTGGTTGCATAGTCCAGGCCTGCCACCACGCCCGATTGGCGCGCCATCAGCGCGGTCTCGGTGCGCGCGGCGGCGGGAACGATCGCGTCGGTTGTCAGATCGCCGGCGCGGCCGAGGTCCTCCAGGAGTGCTGCGCGCACTGATGGCTCGATCATGATGGCGGGGAGGGGAGGGATCATCAGGTGGTCCTTGTGCAGGCTTTGCGCGTCTGTCCCGCAAAAGCGGTAAGCCAGAGATGACGCCAGAGATACGGGCGCCGATGCTGATACTCCCGGGTCGGCGCTTTCGCGGTGTGACACAAGATGCCCGGGAATGGCAACGACCGGGCGCCCCTATACCGCCAGCATGCGCTCGACCGCCTGGCGGGCGCGCGTTGCGACGGCGGGATCGATCGTCACTTCGTAGCGCATCTCCTCCAGCGCGGTGCGGATGTTGGGCAGCGTGATGCGCTTCATGTGCGGGCAGAGATTGCATGGGCGGACGAACTCGACGTCGGGATGATGCACCGACACGTTGTCGGCCATCGAACATTCGGTGATCAGCACCACGCGCGCGGGTTTGTGCTTGCCGACATACGCCGCCATATCGGCGGTGGAGCCGGCGAAGTCCGCCTCCGCCACGACTTCCGGCGGGCATTCGGGATGCGCCAGCACGACGACGCCAGGGTGGTCGGCGCGGGCCTCGCGAATTTGCGCGGCGGTGAAGCGTTCGTGCACCTCGCAGTGGCCGGCCCAGGTGATGATCTTCACGCCGGTCTGCGCGGCGATGTTCTGCGCCAGGTATTCGTCGGGCAGCATGATCACGCGGTCCACGCCGAGTGATTCGATGATCTTCCGGGCATTGCCGGAGGTGCAGCAGATGTCGGACTCCGCCTTCACCGCGGCAGATGTATTGACGTATGTAACGACGGGTACGCCGGGGTAGCGCTGGCGCAGCAGGCGCACATCGGCGGCGGTGATGGATTCCGCCAGCGAGCAGCCGGCGCGGGTATCGGGGATCAGCACGGTCTTTGCCGGGTTCAGCAGCTTGGCGGTTTCCGCCATGAAGTGCACGCCGGCGAGCACGATCACCGCGGCATCCACCTTCATGGCCTCGCGCGCCAGGGCCAGGCTGTCGCCGACGATGTCGGCGACGCAGTGGTAGATTTCCGGGGTCTGGTAGTTGTGCGCCAGGATAACCGCGTTGCGGCGGCGCTTCAGCGCCAGGATCGCGTCGATATCGTCGGCGAAGGCTGGCCATTCGATGGCAGGGATGACAGACTTTACACGGTCATACAACGGGGCGGTGCGCGCCAGGGTTTGGGCGAACGACATTCGGACTTCTCCCTTATGCTCTACATGAGCATTTCATGTGCTTATGCTAGTGCTGAGCATAAGGATGTCAAGGGGCGGGATGGACGGAGTCCTTCCGCGAGACCTACCGCGCCAGCGGGCAGCTTGCTGCCGGTGACCGCGCGCTCGGCCACCACGTCGCGGCGGAAGCGGAACAGTTTCGCCGGGCGGCCGCCGGTTTCGGTGGTGACGTCGCCGGTTTCCTCCACCAGGTCCTGCTGTTCGATCAGGCGGCGGAAATTCTGCTTGTGCAGCAGGCGGCCGGCGAGCGCCTCCACCGTGCGCTGCAATTGCAGCAGCGTGAAACGCGGCGGCATGAGCTCGAACACCACCGGGCGGTATTTGATCTTGGCGCGCAGGCGGGCGATGCCGGTGGCCAGGATGCGGCGGTGGTCGTGGGTCATCGGCTTCGCCTTCGATCGGGCCTGCCGCCTGCGGGGCTTCGGCGACCAGGCCGGCCTCCCACAGCAGTTCGTAGCGTTGCAGGACGAGCTCCTCGTTCCAGGCGTGGCCGTCGTGGCCGAAAGTGATGCTGATCCGCCGCAGCCGGTCGCGGCGCGTTGCGGTGTCGTCCGCGGTTTCCGCCCAGGCGCGCAGGCTGGTGTCGATGGTTTCCGCCAGCGCCGGGGCGTTGGGCGCGCGGCGGTCTTCCCAGGGGAAATAGCGATACCAGCTCTGCCAGCCGACGCCTGGTTCGCCGGCGGCGCGGACCTCGCGGGTGAGGCCCAGGTAGCTGATGGAGACGGTGCGCTGGCCGGTGGCGGTGCGGTCGCGGTCGGCGAAGGTGTAGAGCTGCTCGACATAGCCGAGGGGGTGGTGGGTCTGCTGTTCCACCCACGAGCGCGTGCCGGCTTGCAGCGAGCGGTGGGTGAGCTCGAACGGGCCGGATGGCAGGGCGGTGCCGCCGTCGATGGTGAGCACGCGCGGTTCGCCGGCGGTGACGGCGACGATCACCGCGATCAGTTCGGCGATGGCCTCCGCGGAGGCAACCGGCGCCGGCCTGTGGCGTGTGCGGACCTGGTCCATGCGATTCGCTGTGGTTGGGGAGCCTGACCCGTCATCGCACGTCGGACACTGCCGCGCCAATGCCGAATGGCGGCGGATAATGGGTTGGTCTGATTGCCGGAAACCGATCTGTTGCAGCTGCTTTGCGGCAAGTAGTGAATGTCGATAAACCCGAAACCGACACCAAGGGCTAATGCTGCCGGCATACCTTGGCCATCTCCGAAATTAACCACATTGATAGGAATAAAGAATAGGCCTACTGGGGCTGATATCTAACCAACAATGTCCCCTATACTTCTACGCCCGCAACGATCCCGCTGGCGAGGACCGCCACAAAGTGCTTCATTAGTCGGCCTAGAGCGGGATGTAGGTGAGGGATTTGGCCAACAGCGAGAAGAGGGTACGCCCGGCGATCGGCGATTCGCGCGAGGCCCTGCGCCGGCTGGTCGAGGACACGCGACGCCGACTGGTCGATACCGGAACACGTAACCGACTGGTTCACGTCAACCGCACCAATACGCGCGGCAATATCTTGAACATCGTGAACGCTCGTTCCAACGACATCCACTCGGTTCTGTCCGCCCGAAAAACAATGCATTTTCGTGCCCTTGGAACGGATCGTGATGAAACCGGCGAGGCGGTCAGCCTGACTGACTCGAACGACGAGCGAGTGGATTTCTGTCGCTACACCGATGCGGAACTGGAGACGCGACTTGGGCCTGACGCTCTGCAGAAGAAGCTTCTGAAGATCGCACGCGAGGCACAAACGGCCGAAGAGGAGCAGGGCGTAAACATCCTTTATCTCGCTCTAGGTTTCCTCACATGGTTTGAGGACAAGGCTTCGAGCATACCGCGCGAGGCACCGCTATTGCTTTTGCCGGTTGAGCTTGTGCGAAACCGGCGTACGTCTACCTACGACATTCGAATCCGCGACGACGATTTGGTCATGAATCTGCCGCTCCACCAACGTCTCAAAGACGAATTCGGGATTCACCTGCCCGATGTTGACGTCGAAGATGGATGGCAGCCGTCCAGCTATTTCGAGCTGGTAGAGGCAGCCATTTCCAATCAGCAGCGTTGGGTAGTTGATCGAAACGGCATTCAACTCGGCTTCTTTTCCTTTTCAAAGCTGCTGATGTTTCTCGACCTGGCGCCGGCGGCCTGGCCGGATGGGGCGTTGGGAAATCATGCGCTCGCTCGCGGCTTACTTTACGAGGGGTTCGAGCGAGAGCCTGCGGTGTTTGGTGCAGAGGATAGGCTCGATACTGTGTTGCCACCGTCCAAGCTTTTCCACGTCGATGACGCAGAACTGTCACAAGCGCGCGTTATCGAAGAGGTTCGCGCGGGCCGCAATCTGGTCGTCCAAGGTCCACCAGGAACGGGCAAGTCTCAGACGATTACGAACATCATTGCCACTGCCGCAAGGGAAGGCAAAACGGTACTATTCGTTGCAGAAAAGATGGCAGCACTTTCGGTTGTGCATGAGCGC
>CAWBON010000009.1:0-16415 GCA_963790445.1 uncultured Alphaproteobacteria bacterium
TGAAAACACGGCTGCTGGTTGGTCTATTCGTGTTGAGTATGTTGGTTCCGTATATGTTGGTCATCTTCCGCGCGCTGTCCCGTGGCGACCATCTGAAATCAGGTGCTGCCGCGGATCGCCGACCGGCACAACATCCTGGAGAAGGGTCGCATCGTGTGGTCCCGCGGGTCGGCGGAATTGCGCGCAGCGGCTGATGTGCAACGGGAGTATCTGGGGCTGTAGAAGTGTTGCGACAATGTGGCGATCGAGGCATCAACGCCGCGGAAAAGACTGACCCGTGCTGGGTGGTCAACAACAAGATCGATGTGCAAGCCCTGCGCGGCGGTTCCAATCAGTCGGAACGATCTCTAACCCCCTGCGCTGCTTCATTCGGCGGCGCGACATTGATATGCCGCCTTGCCGGATCACTGGGATGTATCGCCAGGAAGTTCAGCCCGAGCGGGAACCATTCATGCCGTAGGAGGCCAACACGGCGGTCGATCGCGTCTGCAGGGACCTTCATCCGTTCGACGACGATGATCGGCAGGAACCGCAGCAGTGTCCCTTTCGCGCCTTGCAGCGCTTCGATCTCCATGCCCTCAATGTCGATCTTGATCAGGTCCAGCCGAGGCAGGTTCAGTAAATCGATGGTCATCATTCGGACGGTGGCAAGGTGCTGCTCGGAATAATCGATGTCCTGGCCGATGAACTCATTTCCACCGGAATGTCTGAGTTCCAGACTGCCAAAACTCGCCGGCTCCCGGTAGTTCGGAACGGAAATCCGCAGCGATCCCTCCTGCGCGCCAACGGCTGCGTGGATGGCGCGGGCATTGAAGCAGTTGTTGATCGTGATGTTGCCGGCCAGCGCGTAGAAGATCCGCTCCTGCGCCTCGATGGCAACGACGCGGCCCCAGCCAGTCATGCCTTTCGCCCATTCCACGCTGTGGACACCGATATTCGCACCGCAATCCACCGCAACCACGCCATCACCGAAATGTTGCCGCCGCAAGCCGAGAAGCTGCATGGCCACCGAGCCTTCCTGCGGTTCGTAGCTGGAGCTTTCCAGCAGGAGAACCCGACACCATAACCCTCCTCGCACTAACCATCCGGTAGTCGAAACGATTGACAATCAGCGTGCCGTGGTCGGTGGCGGCCAGAATGAAAGCGATCTTGCGCGGTGGGTGTGCCATTGCCTCACTACCGAACCGGAATTTACGCGACAGCATAGCGTGTCTGGCGGGAAAGCGAAGCGATGCGGCAATCGCCTGTTCAGTTGCCAGTGCCTCCAACAACCCCGAATATATCCATAGCAGTAGGCAAATGCCGCACCGGATGGATCGCGCTCGTCGATCTCCAGCACATGATCCGGCACTAGCGCGCACTGATAACCTACCTCCTGATACACCGCGATCGAGCGCGCCATACCCAGGTCGCCCTCGTCGGGGAACGCCTCCATGAAATCCAGCTTCCGACTTTGATATCCGAAAAAACACGTTGAATAGCCTCCAACGCCTGCCAACCTATAGTGTCCTAACTCTCAATTGCCGACAAGTAACTCATGCGGCTTCGGCATGTTCGAGGGCTGCGCGAGCGCGCTGGATTTGGCGAGGATCTCGGCGCCCTGTGCTCGCCACACGTAAGGCTTTGGATCGGCGTTGCGCTCGGCGAGATAGCGCTTGATGTCGCGCACCAGTTCATTGACCGAAGCAAAACTGCCGGCGCGGATCACATCGCCTGTCAGATCGGCGAAGAAGCGCTCGACCAAATTGAGCCAGGACGACGAGGTCGGCGTGAAGTGCATGTGGAAGCGCGGATGCTTCGCCAGCCACGCCTGCACCTTCGGATGCTTGTGGGTGGCGTAGTTGTCGGCGATCAGATGCAGGTCAAGCTCACGCGGCGTCTCACGATCGATCTGCTTGAGAAAGCGGAGCCATTCAACATGGGTGTGGCTCGCTTCGGTGCGGGCGATCAGCTTGCCGGTCAACTGGATGAGGGCGGCAAACAATGTGATCGTGCCATGCCGTGTGTAATCATGTGTCATCGTACGTGGACGCTTCGGCGCGAGAGGCAGGCCCAACTGTGTGCGTTCGAGCGCCTGGCACTGGCTTTTCTCGTCGCAGCACAGCACCAGAGCCTTCGCGGGTGGATCGAGATAGAGCCCTATCACGTCCCAGAACTTCGCCTCGAACTTCGGATCGTTCGACAGTTTGAAGGTCTTCAAACGATGTGGCTTCAGGTCATTCTTCGACCAGATGCGCTGAACCGAACGCGCCGAGATGCCGGCATGACGGCTCATCGATCGGATACTCCAGCGGACCTTGCCCTTCGGCGGGCGGGTTGCTTCGGTGACAACGCGCGTTACCTTGTCAGCCGGGATCGAAGACTTGCGGCCACGTCCCTGCCTCTCGTCAAGGCCCGCGAGGCCCAACCTCTCGAACCGTCTCGACCACGTCGACACCCGTTTAGGTGTCGTGTTCAATCCCTCGGCGACCGCTTCAACACCCACACCGTCCAGTCGGAGCAGAATAATCGCGGCACGTTCGCGATCACGCACCCCGATGGTTGTCGAACGTGACCGACGGCGAAGCTCCTTCACGATATCCGCTTCCGCCTCAAGTCGCTTGATCGGCCGTGCCATCCGAGTGATCCTCCCAACTCATCGACCACGACGCAGATATTAGTCAATATTTGCAGGGCAGGACACTAGCGGATCACGTCGTCGATCTTGTTGTGGGGATCGTGCAGCGTTTCCGCTACCATCCCGTTGCGGAAATTAAACCCATTATACGGGCTCTCGCGCATCGAAACGAACCACTGCATTCTCGCAACAGTGCCAGGTACGCGCATAACGCCCTTGTAGCCGGGCGGCATGTAGGGGTCGTGCGGATGACACGCCGAGCGAACCTTGGCCGCGTCGGCCACCGGCACCACCTCTGCGAGAAATGCGTCGATGCGGTCCCAGTTCCCGTCCTCGCTGACCACGCCGGCTACACCCGGCGCGGCAGCGGCGTCCACATTCCGCCAGCGAAACGCCGTGTGATGCGATCCGCCACGCCCTACTTCGCGCGGTGCGCGGAATGCCGATAATATTGAGGTTGTACTTTGCCGTCGGAATGCCCGCCGCGCCAATCTGGTCGACCAGAATGCAAATGGAATCAAGTTGACGCTGCCGCTGCCGCTGCGGATCGCGGCTGAGCAACACGTACGGGCTCTGGGACTCTTCGATTGGCCGCCGTGCCAGCGGCAATTGCACCATATCGAGCGACAACCCGAACCGCTCCACATGCTCGCGCCGGTGCTTGAGATCATCCAAACTCCAGTCATGCGGATTGCCTGGCGGATCGACGCAGACATGCATTACACCGAGTTGCGCCCAGACCCGATAGTCGGCATTATCGCGTGGCGCGATCTGTGTCCCGAGGTATATCGGTGGCGGTCCGCAGCGGATTGGCCTGCGCTGTCGGTCAGGTGCGACGACCCACCTGTCAAAGCCCTACGCGCGCGATGGTACTGCCGCACCCGCGGCGCCTCGCAGCGCTACTCCGCCGGACGCCGGACCGGCTCAACAGCCACCGACCGCCGCCCCGTCAGATCATCACCCGCATTGCGCGCCATCAGCAGAGCGATGGGCGCTGCCACCAGGGTGAACAGCGCGACGACCAGAAACGCGTGGCTGAAATCGATCGGCTGCGGCACGGCATGGCCGGTGGCCACCATCGAGATCTCCAGCGCCAGCGCGCCGGCCGAAATGCCAATCGTCGCTGCAAGCTGCTGCCCGGTCACATACAGACTGGTCGCCGCACTCATGCGCGACCGCGGCACGTCGCCATAGGCCAACGTATTATACGCGGTGAACTGCAACGACCGAAAGAACCCGCCGATCAGCAGCGCGCCATATATCGCCGCCGCTGGCCAGGTCGGGCGGAATGCCGCACACAGCGCGATCATCACGGCCGACAGCAATCCGTTCCATACCAGCGTGTCGCGGAAGCCGAACAGCCGCAGCGCAGTCTGCGTCGCCGGCTTCATCACCAAGGCGCCGGCCGAACTGGCGAAGGTGATCAGCCCGCTTTGCACCGCCGAATTGCCGAAGCCCACCTGGAACATCAACGGCAGCAGGAACGGAATGGCGCCTATGCCTGTGCGAAACAGCATCATTGCCGACAACGAGACGCCGAAGCACGGCAACCGCATCAGCGACAGATCGAGCAGCGGGGAAGGATGCCGTCGCGCATGCATCAGATAGCCAACGATAGCAGCCAGGCCGACACCGATCATCGCGACGGTCAGACCACGCGGTACCACACCGCGCCCGGCGGTTTCCAACCCGAACATAAGCCCGGACAAGGCGACCCCGCACAGGAGCAGGCCCAGCGCATCGAACCGGCCACGCGGCGGGTCACGCACGTCCTCGACGAACAAGCTTACCAACACGATGCCGAGTACGCCGATCGGCACGTTGATGTCGAAGATCCAGCGCCACGAGAAATACGTAACGATGAACCCACCGACCGGCGGCCCCATCACCGGACCCAGCAGCGCCGGCACCGTCAGCCAGGCCATCGCCGCCACCAGCTCCTGCTTGGCCGCGGTGCGCAGCAGCACAAGACGCCCCACCGGCACCATCATCGCGCCGCCGATGCCCTGTAGGACGCGCGAGACCACCAGGAACCACAGCGTATCCGCTCGACCGCACAGCACTGAACCGATGGTGAATACCGCGATCGCTGCGCGGAATACCGTGCGGGTACCGTAACGGTCCGCCACCCAGCCGCTGGCCGGGATGAACACCGCCAAGCTCAGCAGGTAGGAGGTCAGCGCCACGTTCATGTGCACCGGATCGGCACCGAACGCCTTCGCCATGGTCGGCAGCGCCGTGGCGATCACGGTGGAATCCAGGTTCTGCATGAACATCGCGCAGGCCACGATCATCGCGGTCAGTCGAGTGCGGTTGCTGGTTCGAAGCCGGCGGGTCGAAGAAGGGGCGGGAGAGTCGCTCATTGGTCAACTGTCAGTAGCATTGCTCCCGAGGTCTGACCACCGGCGCCGCTTGCCGGGCAGCATCCCAATTGTCCCCATGCCAGCCGTCTGCAACAGTGCGACAGCTCTCAACCGCAGGGATCGCGCTGTGCCGGACAAGCACTCGACGACGAAACACACCCGTAAAATTCCCGGCTTTTGCGCGTTGTGCCGGGCGCGGTGCGGCTGCCTGTCGGTGGTCGAGAACGGTCGCCTGGTCGCGGTCGAGCCCAATCCCGAACACCCCACCGGCGCCGGGCTCTGCGCCAAGGGCCGCGCCGCCCCCGACCTGGTCTATAGTCCCGACCGCCTGATGTACCCGATGAAGCGTACGCGACCAAAAGGCGAGGCCGATCCCGGATGGCAGCGCATAGGCTGGGATGAGGCGCTCGACATCGCGGTGGGCGCGCTTGGCCGACTGAGGGACAGCGGCGGCCCCGAAAGTGTCGCGTTCAGCGTGACCACCCCGAGCGCCACTGCGCTGTCGGATGCCATCCCTTGGATCGAGCGGCTGATCAACGCCTTCAACAGCCCGAACTGGTGCTACGCGACCGAACTGTGCAACTGGCACAAGGATTATGCGCGCAAATTCACCTTCGGCGTCGGCGTCACCGCACCCGATTTCGAACGCACCGGGTGCGTGCTGCTGTGGGGGCACAATCCCAGCGCGTCCTGGCTGACGCATGCCGAGGGTGCGCTATCGGCCAAGGCGCGCGGCGCACGGATTATCGTGGTGGACCCGCGTCCAGCCGGTCTCGTCAACAAGGCTGATCTCTGGCTGCGCGTTCGCCCCGGCAGCGATGGCGCGCTCGCGCTCGCCGTCGCGGGCGTGATGATCGAGGAGGGCTGGTACGACGCCAAATTCATGCGTGATTGGAGCAATGGACCGCTGCTGATCGATCCTGCGACGGACCGCTTCCTGACGGGTGCCGATCTTGCCACCGGCGGGTCCGATCGGCACTTCGTTGCGTGGGACGAGGTCCGCGAGCAACCCGTTCTCTATGATCCGGCCAGCGGCACGTATAAGGGTGCCTCGCCGCACGTGGCGTTGCTCGGCTGCTTCACGCTGGATACCACGCGCGGGCGGATTTCCTGCCGGACCGGATTCGAGTTGTACCGCCAGCTATGCAGCCGCTACACGGCCGAACGCGCAGCCGAGTTGTGTTGGGTCGATCCCAAGAACATTCGCGCAATGGCGCGCATGATGTGGGAAAGCCGGGCCGTCGCGTATTACGGCTGGACCGGCGTTGGGCAGCACACCAACGCCACCCAGACCGACCGCGCGATCGCCTTGGTGTGCGCGCTGACCGGCAGCTTCGACGCGCCCGGCGGCAACGTCGTCTTCGATCGCCTCGCGACCAACGACGTGCGCGGCCAGGAGCTGATGTCGCCTGCGCAGCGCCACAAGGCTCTCGGCTTCGACAAACGGCCGTTGGGGCCACCGCGCGATGGCTGGGTGACCGGCCGCGATCTCTACGACGCAATACTGACCGGCCGCCCCTACCCGATGCGCGGCCTCGTCGGGTTCGGCGCCAACCTCGTAGTGTCGCACGCGGATGGAAGCCGCGCCGCCGGCGCACTCGCCGCACTCGATTTCTATCTGCACGCCGATCTGTTTATGGCCCCGACAGCGGCCTTCGCCGATGTTGTGCTGCCGGTGGCGAGTGCGTGGGAGCGTGAGGGTCTGCGGATCGGCTTCGAGATCAGCCAGGCCGCGGAGGGCCTTGCGCAGTTGCGCGCGCCGGTGGTGGAAGCGCGCGGCGAAGCCCGCTCCGACACGTGGATCGTGTTCGAATTGGCGCAGCGGCTGGGCCTCGGTGCGAAGTTCTGGGACGGCGATATCGATGCTGCATATCGCCACATGCTGGCGCCGTCCGGTATCTCGCTCGAAGCATTGCGTCAGGCGCCCGAAGGTATCCGCACGCCGCTGCGGACGCGCTACCGCAAATATGCTGGCGATGGCACCGGCGCCGCGCCCGGGTTCGCTACGCCGACGCGCAAGGTCGAAGTTTATTCGGAACAATTGTTGCAACATGGGCAGGCGCCACTGCCGGTCTTTATCGAACCGGCACTTGGTCCACACAGCAGCGGCGGTGTGGCCGAGCGCTTTCCACTGGTGCTGACCTGCGCCAAGACGGCGACCTTCTGTCACAGCCAGCATCGCAATCTGCCGCGGTTGCGTCGTCGGATGCCCGATCCACTTGTGGAGCTTCACCCTGAAGCGGCCGCGGTGCGCGGGGTCAAAGAAGGCGATTGGATCGCGATCGAGACTCCACATGGCCAGTTCCGTGGGCGCGCCCGGCTGCGCGTCGGTTTCGACCCGCGGGTAGTCGCGGCACAGCATGGCTGGTGGCAGGCGTGCCCTGAACTGGGGTTGCCCGGTTACGATCCGATTGGCGCCGGGAGCGCGAATTACAACGCGGCGATTCGCGCTGACGATGTCGACCCGATCAGCGGCGTGCCGGGCCACAGGTCGTATCTATGCGAAATTCGGAGGCTATCGCAATGAACGGTGATGCATGGGCCGCCACGTGCGTTTGCTGAGGCCGGAGGCACGGGACGTCGCGATCAATCAAATCAATGCGGAAAGCGGCCGTTCAATCGTTTTGCGGTCAAGTATCGAAAGCCCAAAGCTGCGCTTCAGGCTGGTGGTTACGATCATCATCGTCGGCTGGAGCGATGGTGAAACCCGTCGCGTCGGGGCGACAGCTAACGCCTATCACGACCGCCGCCCCTGACCTGCCGAGCGTCGCAGCCGAGGCTTTGGTTGCGGTGTTGTCGTATCCAGCACCGCGTGCAGTGTGGCCACCGTCTCCGGCGACAACCGGTGGATGCTCTGCGCGAGCCGGTTGGCGAGCGCAGTCTGCTCTGGTGTCAGCCCAGCGGTATTCACCGTCACGCGCGGATGCGACAGGCGCGCGAGCCGCGCCATCTCCTCCGCATCGTCCCAGATCAGCCCAAAGAACTCGTTGATCTGATGGACCAGCCCAGCGCTCGGCGCGCCCCGCCTGCCATGCTCCAGCGCAGACAGATACGCCGCGGAAATCTGCAATTCGGCTGCCAGGCGATGCAGTGTCACGCCACGTTCCGCCCGCAGTGCACGCAGCCGAGCGCCGAACGGTGTCACCGCATACGCCGCAGCAACAGGCGGACGGCGCCGGGGTTGGTGGCGTGCGGATGCGCGGCGGCGAGCACCATTGGGCGGATGTCGGGCA
The DNA here is from genome assembly GCA_963790445.1 of uncultured Alphaproteobacteria bacterium. GTDB lineage: Bacteria > Pseudomonadota > Alphaproteobacteria > Acetobacterales > Acetobacteraceae > JAMXLO01. The sequence continues at coordinate 8,214 of CAWBON010000009.1, forward strand.
GGTTGAGCCATAGCGGCAGTTCGCGGCGCAGCACGCCGCCGCCGGAGGCATTGCCGTGGCCGGTGATCACCTCCACGCAGCGCAATCGGTCCGCGTGCGCGGTGCGCAGGAACGCCATCAGCGCGTGGAACGCTCGCTGTGCGGTCTGGCCGTGCAGGTCGAGCACGCGGCCGGGCGGCAGCTTGCCGGCGCGCAAGCGTTGCCAACTCGCGCTGTCGACGCCGCCGGGATGGTCGCCGACCGCCAGCGGCGGAGCGGCAATGCGGCTGGCCCGTGCGGTGGCGTGGATGCGTGGCCGGGGCGGCAGGATGGCTGGCGGCGCGCTGGCTGGCGGCGTGATGGTGGGCGGGTCGGGGCTTGCGGGCGGCTGCGGCCGGCTGCGGCCGGGCAGGGGAGGGATGCGACCGGCGTAGCTTGCCCAGGCGGCGCGGTCGGCGTCGGTCAGGCGGCTGCGGCGCGGTCGATCCATGGCGCGAGACAGAGCAGCAAGGCGCTGATCAAGGCAAGCAGTGCCAGCGTAGTGTAGGCGACGCCATAGCCGCCCAGCAGGGTCACCACGAGGCCGAAGCTCGACGGGATCAGCAGTACGCCGGCAAACATGACGGCGGTGCCGAGACCGGTGGCCTCGGTACGTCGCGCGCCGCCGAGGTGGGCGTATTCGGCGTAGGCGATGCCGGTGTAGCCGCCGGCGGTACAGCCCGCGAGCATCGCAACAGCCAGCACCGCCCAACCTGGCCAGCCTGGTCCGAATTGGGCTGCGGCCAGGCCCGCCGCGGCCATGCCGAAGCCGTGTATCGCAAGGGTCTGGCCAGGCGTGATGAAGCGGTCGGCGATCCAGCCCCAGATTGGCCGGGTGATCGCGCCGGCGATCTGGTACGTCGCAAGCGCGCGGCCGGCATGGATCAGGTCGAAGCCTGCGACCGTGGTCAGGTGCACGGTCATGAACGCGATGAAACTGAGCTGCATGCCGGAATAGATGAAGCTGGCGATGGAGAGCCGTCGCATCGCTTTGTCGCGAAGCAGTACGAACGGCTGCAACAGGGTGCGGCCGAACAGTTTTCGTCCTGGATGCGTTTCGGCGTCCCATCGGCGGCGGGGGATTTGCAGCAGTGCGGTAAGTATGATGATCAGCGGGAGTTCGGACAACAGGGCCTCGCGCCAGCCGATGTGCAGCACAAGCGGCGGCAGCAGCAGGCTGCCGAGTACGCCGCCGAGTGGCACGCCGATCTGCCGCAGCGACATCACCATGTTGAATACGCGGGGCGGTGTGTGCGGCACCAGCAGATGGGTGCTGGCCGGCGCCGCCGCGCCGTAGCCCAGGCCCAGCACGACCGCGGCGATGGCGAGCAGTGCGACGCTGCCACCGGCGGCGATCACCAGCATGGCGGCGGCCGCGATCAGCACACCCTGCATGGCGCGCACGCCGCCGTAGCGGTGGATGAAGTTGGGGGACAGCAGCGCGGAGATGATGCCGGTACCATAAGCGACCGAGACGAACACGCCGACCAGCTCGCCGGGAACGTGCAGCGCGGCGGCAACCGCGGGGGCGATGGCGGGCAGCGAGAACAGTGCCATGGTCGCCAGTGTCTGCGCGGCGAGCGTGGCGATCAGCGGCCAGAGCGGCATCACCGCGATGCTGCATCCTCCACCAGTACGACGTGCAGGCGGCGCGGGCCGTGTGCGCCGAGTTCGAGTGTCTGTTCAATGTCGGCCGATCGCGATGGCCCTGTGACCAGCATGACATTGCGCGGCATGGTGCCGAGTTCGGCGCGCAGCAGGTCCCAGGCTTCTTCGTAGGCGCCGACGACGCGTGATGCGCGCAACAGCACGATTTCGGTATCCGCCAGCAGGTTGAGCGTGGTGGGGCGCTGGGGGAGAGGGCAGCATCAGCGTGCCGGTCTCCGCTACGGCGGCGAAGGCATGTTGCAGGCTGACGGTATCGGTTGCCTCGGCTCGGCCTGCGCGCAGACGCAGCAGCGGGCGCGTTTGCCAGGGGATGGCTTGCAGTTCGGGATGCGGCGCCATCACGAGTTCGGTTGGCAGGTTCTGCGCGGCAAGGTAGGCGGCGATTGCTTCCGGCACTGCGTCGAGGTCGGGGACGCGCGCGACCGAACCGAATTCCTTCTCCACGTTGGCGACGAACAGCGCGATCTGTTCCGGATGCGGCAGGCGCGAGCGCGCCGGGATCAGGTGGCGTGGATGCTGGTCGAGTTGGCCGCGCAGCATGGCCGCCTGATCGTTGGGCAAGGGGCCGCGACGCAGGCCGCGACGGATGGCGGTCAGCATTGTTTCGCGGCTGGTCATCGCAGACGGCCGGCGCGCTGTTCTTTGGCGTAGCGGGCGAAGAACGTGTCGCCTTCGGGTGCGGGTAGATCGCGTCCATCGGTCCAGCCGCCGGCGAACGGCAGTTTGTGAAAGCGTCCGAGTTTGCGTCCGAGTAGTCCGAGCGTGACAGCGGCGGCTCGCGTGGCGAGGCGATACAGTGCGGGACGGCGGGCGAAGTAGGCCCACAGTGCGAGGTTAGTGCGCACGGCGTTCGGCGTGAGATGGCGTTCGAATTCGCGTTCTCGCCAGTGGCGCATCAGTTTTGGCAGGGGGATTTTCACCGGGCAGACGCTTTCGCATTTGCCGCAGAACGTCGATGCATTCGGCAGGTGGCCGGCCTGGTCGATGCCGATCAGCGATGGTGTCAGCACGGCGCCCATTGGTCCGGGATACACCCAGCCGTAAGCGTGGCCGCCTACCGCGCCGTAAACCGGGCAGTGGTTCATGCACGCGGCGCAGCGGATGCAGCGCAGCATGTCCTGGAAGTCGGTGCCCAGCATTGCTGAACGACCGTTGTCCACCAGCACGACGTGGTATTCGTCCGGACCGTCCAGATCGTCGGGGCGCCGCGCGCCGGTGGAGAACGTGGTGTAAACGGAGAAATCCTGCCCGGTCGCCGACCGCGCCAGAACGCGCAGCAGGGATGTGCAGTCTTCGATGGTGGGGACCATTTTCTCGATGCTGGCGAGCGCGATGTGCACGCGCGGCAGGGTCTGCGTGAGGTCGCCATTGCCTTCGTTGGTGACGATGACGCTGCTGCCGGTTTCGGCGATCAGGAAGTTGGCGCCTGTGATGCCGACATCGGCGGCCAGGAATTTCTGCCGCAGCTTGGTGCGCGCCTCGGTCAGGATATCACGGCGTTCGTGGAATACGCGGTCCGGCGGCAGATCGGTGTGCGATTTGCGGAAGCTGTCTTCCCAGTCTTCCTTGTTGAGGTGGAACGCGGGGGCGATGATGTGGCTGGGGAGTTCGTGGCGAAGCTGGATGATGTATTCGCCAAGGTCGGTCTCGATCGGCGTGATGCCGTTGCGTTCGAGGTGGTCGTTGATGCCCAGCTCTTCGCTGATCATCGACTTGCCCTTGGTGACGGTGCGCGCATTGGCGTCGCGGCAGATCCGCAGCACGGTGTCGCGCGCCTCATCGGCGGTGGCGCACCAATGCACGTGGCCGCCGGCGGCGATTACCCTGGCTTCCCATGCCTCCAGGTAGAAGTCGAGGTTCGCCAGCGTGTGGTTCTTGATGTCGCGCGCGATGTCGCGGAGCTGTTCGAACTCCGGCAGCGCGGCGACGGCGGCGGTGCGGCGCGCGATGAAGCTGGGGCCGCTGCGTGCGAGCGCCTTCTGCAGCCCGGCATCCGCCAGCGCGGTATGGGCATTCTCCTTGAAGGCCGACGAGGTGGCGACGTGCATGGGGGTCCTGTTCTGCTTCGCGACGCAATGTAGCGGAGTAGGTGGTTGGGTTACAGAGCGGTTGTCGGTGGATTGTCATCGCCACGCGCGAACGATACGCTCGCTGGCAAGAGTTCAGTGCCCGATTGAAGAAAGATCGCAGGAATGACTGTGGCAGCCAGCAATGACTATCGCATCCCGAAGACCATGCAAGCCTGGGTACTCGGCGGGCCGGAGGAGCTGGTGCTGATTGAAAAGCCGGTTCCTGAACCTGGTCTCGCGGAGGTGTTGGTGCGGATCGACGCGGTCGCCATCTGCGCGACGGATCTGGAGATTATCAAGCACGGGCTGCCGGCCATGATCGAGGGCGGACTGCCCTTCAACAAGGGTTATACGCCTGGCCATGAGTACATGGGCACGGTGGTCAAACTCGGACCCACCGTCGACGAATTCGCGGTCGGCGATCGCATCGCTGTCGAGATCCATGCGGGATGCGGACGGTGCCAGCGTTGTCGCGAAGGCATGTATACTTCCTGTCTGAATTACGGCTTTCACAGCAAGGGGCATCGCGCCAACGGATTCAGCACCGATGGCGGGTTCGCGGAATATGCGGTGAACCACGTGAACACGATGGTTCATGTGCCACATGACATGACGGACGAGGAGTCAACTCTTATCGTTACCGCCGGCACAGCCATGTACGGCCTGGATGTGTTGGGCGGCATCATCGCCGGGGAAGGCGTCGTGGTGATCGGGCCAGGCCCCATCGGATTGATGGGCGTTGGCGTTGCCAAGGCGCTGGGCGCACAGCCGGTCATTCTGACCGGTACACGGGATCGTCGGCTGGAGATAGGCAAGCGCCTCGGCGCCGATGCAGTTGTCAATGTGAACCGTGAAGATGCCGTAGTGGCGGTGCAGCGGATTACCGGTGGCAAAGGCGTGCAGTATGTCCTGGAATGTTCCGGTGCGCCCAATGCACTGAACGAAGCGGCGCGGATGGTGAACCGCGGTGGCCGCATTTGCCTTGCGGCGTTTCCACACGAGGCTGTTTCGGTCGATCTCGCCTACATCGTGCGCAACAACATTTATGTGTTTGGGATTTGCGGTGAGGGCAAGAGTGCCACCCATCGGGCCGCGGCCTTGATGGCACAGCGGCGGTTCGATGCGAAGCTGATACACACTCACACGTTTTCGCTTGGCGAACTGCCGACCGCGCTGCACTACGCGCGTGACCGCGTCGAGGACGCGATCAAGGTCGTGGTGAAGATGCGCGGCGAGTGAGCTTCGTCCACGGATGCACTGTGGCGGTCCGCGATGCAGTGTGCGCCCTGCCGGCGGCATTCCCAACCCGCCTCCCCCGCTTTCGCGGGAGAGGGGGAAGACCAGCGATCAGGTCGAATAATCGGAGAACCGCACGCCGCCGTAGCGTGCGCGGTAGTCGGTGCGCACGTTGATCAGTGACACCAGGCCTTCGTCCACCTTGGCCTGACCACGTTCCAACGCTGGGCGAATGTCTTCCGGCTTCGTCACGTATTCGCCATAGCCGCCCAGCGCCTCGCAGATCTTGTCGTAGCGCATGTAACCAAGATCGCGACCCGGCTTCTCGCGTTTCGGATCGCCGGTCCATCCACCATTCAGGCTGACCACGATGAGGATAGGAATCTTGTGCCGTAACGCGGTGTCCATCTCCATCGCGTTCATGCCGAGTGAACCGTCGCCATGCACCACGATCACCTGCTTGTCGGGACAGGCAACCTTGGCTCCGACGCCGAATGGCAAGCCAACGCCCATGGTGCCGAACGGGCCCGAGTTCAGCCGATGGCCCGGCGAGAACGTCGGCATCGTCTGGCGTCCGAAATTCAACGTCTCCTGCCCATCGACGCACAGGATCGCATCACGCTTGGCGAAGTTGCGGATTTCCTCGAGCATGCGCACCGGATGGATGTCGCCATCCTCGGCATAGCGATTGGCGCCGGCGCTGGCACGCTTCGCCGCCTCGCCTTCCGCCAGCTTCTGCCGCCACGCCTTGTAGCTGTCCTGCGTCACCTTGCCCTTGATGCCGTCGAGCAGTTGCTGCAACACCATCTTGCAGTCGCCGACGATGGGAATGTCGACGTAGCGTGCCGCTGTGGCGATCTCGGTCGAGTTGATGTCGATGCGCGCGATCTTGGCGTTGCCGCCGAAGCGCGGCGGCGCGGCGTGGCCGATGATGTAGTTCATCCGCGTGCCCAGCACGATGATCAGGTCGGCATCGGCGAACGCCGCATTGCGCATGGTCAGGAACGAGCACGGATGATCGTCCGGCACGACGCCGCGGCCTTGCGGTGTGGTGTAGAACGGGATGCCAGCGGCCTCGACGAATTGCTGCATCTCGCCCCAGGCGCGCGACCAGATCACGCCGGAGCCTGACACAATCAGCGGATTCTTCGCCTCGGCCAACGCCTTTACCAGAGCGGTCACCTGGCGTGGATCGCCGAGTGGACGGCTGTCCATGATCGGGCGGCCAGCGAAACTCCAGTCCACCTGATTCTCGTCGATCTTCTGATACAGGATGTCGCCCGGCATATCGACGTAGGCCGGGCCCGGCTTGCCGTTGATCGCCTTCTGCAATGCGAAATTCACCTGCTGGGGAATGCGCTTCAGGTTGTAGACACGATCGACATGCTTGCAACAGCCGCGCATCAACTCGACCTGATCGATTTCCTGGAAGACCTGGCGACCGAATTGGCTGATCGGACTGGAACCGCCGAACGCCACCACCGGCGCGCAATCGACCAGCGCGTGCGCCATGCCGGTGATCAGGTTGGTCACGCCCGGACCGGACGCCGCCATGCACACACTCGGAACCTGCTTCAAGCGGCTGTACGCTTGGCAGGCAAAGGCCGCCGCCTGTTCGTGGCGCACGTCGATCATGCGGATGCCTTCGGTGATACAGGTGGATTCCACCAGCAGCATCGGGCCGCCCATGATGTAGAAGATGTCCTCGACGCCTTCCTTTTTCAAACATTTGGCGAGGATTTCAGAGCCTGTCAGTTCCGCCATCTTGCTGGTTTCCTTCCACGAAGTGGTCACCCACGCGGACGCGCGGATTTACCCGATCACGCCATTGTTTTTCAGGCCGCCAACGGCGTCCTTGTCCAGTCCAAGCCAGTGCGTCAGCACCTCTTCGGTGTTTTCACCGAGCAGCGGCGCCGGCTTGACCGGTGGCGGGTTGCCGGAGAAGCGCACCGGCCAGCCGACCATCTTGAATGCACCAACGGTCGGATGCTGGATGGTCTGCATGATGTTGCGCTGCTCGAACGTCGGGTCGTTGTACAACTCCAGCGTGTCGAGCACCGCGCCGGCCGGAACGCCAGCCGCGCCGACGATCTGCATCGCCTCGTGCTTGGTGTGCTGTTTCGTCCAATCGGAGATCATCGTGTTCACCTCGTCCGGACGCTCAGCGCGCGCCGCCGGGCTTTCGTAGCGCGCATCACCGACCAGATCCTCGCGCCCGATCACGCCGAGCAGACGCTTCCAGTGTTCCGGATTGGCGCGGCTGGTGAAGACATAGACGTAGTCGTTCATGCCGCCGCCCTTGCATGGGAAGGTGCCCATCGGCGGATTGGCGCCCGACACGCTGCTATCGGCTGCGCGGCCCGCGGCCTTGGTGTCTCCGGTGCGGTGCTGGGCGGCAAACGCGATGCGGATGTAATGCAGCATCGCATCCTGCATCGCTACCTGGAGATGGTCGCCCTGGCCGGTTTCCTTGCGGCGATACAGCGCGCCGAGGATGGAGATCGCTAGCAACATGCCGGTGCCGGTGTCGCCGAGCGATGGGCCGGGTTTCAGTGGACGGCCATCGCGTTCGCCAGTGATGCTCATCGTGCCGCCACAGGCTTGCGCGATCATGTCGAACGCCAGGTTCTTCTGGTACGGGCTGCCCTCGCCGAAGCCCTTGACCTGGCAGTAGATGATCGATGGGTTGATCTTGCTGATCACATCATAACCGAGACCAAGCCGTTCGATCGCCCCGGGCGCGAAATTCTCCACCATCACATCGGCCTGCTTGGCAAGGTCCTTGACCAGAGCAAGGCCTTTCGGGTCCTTCAGGTTGATGGTGATCGACTTTTTGTTGGCGTTGAACAACAAGAAATACGGATCGTCCACACCGGGCTTGCCGCCCAGTGCGCGGCCCGGATCGCCGCTCTTGGGATTCTCCAGCTTGACCACCTCGGCGCCCAGCCAGGCGAGAGCCTCGGTACAGGACGGCCCCGCTTCGAACTGTGTCAGGTCGAGGACCTTGACGCCCGTCAGACAGGTCTGCCCGCCGCCCTCTGCATTCATGTCCGTTTCTCCTCCGTTCCAGCCTAGTCGTGCAGGCTACAGCGTCCGACAGTCCGGTGTAAGTCCCAAGCTGGCCGGCTCTTGCCGACCGACGCGGCGCAGATGTCACAATTGGAATCGTGCAACGACCAAAGGCTTAATTGCCATAGACCTCGGCCGGATC
>CAWBON010000010.1:0-78849 GCA_963790445.1 uncultured Alphaproteobacteria bacterium
CGTAGCTCTCGGCTTCTCGCGTCAGACCGTCGAGGCTTGTCGCGCTCATAGAACCCGCCGCTGGCATACACCTCCACCTGGTCGGTGAAGGCGCCGAACAGACGATAGAGCGGCATGCCGGGGCCGCCTTTCCGGCGATGTCCCAAAGCGCGATGTCGATACCGCTGATCGCGTGCATGACGATGCCGCGGCGGCCGTGCTGGCGGGGATCGGCCGAACATCAGTTGCCACAGGTACCTCAATCTTCAGCGGATCCTGACCGATCAGCAGCGGCCTGAGTTCATGTTCGATCACAGCGGCGGTGCTGGCGGGCGGGCCGCCGGCCGATCCGGCCTCGGCGATGCCGGTCAATCCGGCATCGGTTTCGATTTCCACGATCAGCGCGTTGCGGGCGGCGTTGAAACTGGCGGCGCTCATGCTGGGATTGGCGGCGCGGTACGACAGTTGGATCGTGCGGATATCGGTGATTTTCATGGCCAGTCCTCTCGCCGCCGGGCCGGAAGGTCGGCCACGCGCGTACCGTCACCTGACCCCGCGCACCGGAAGGGGTCAAGCGGGTCGAACGTGGCGGGTAGCGGCGGTAAACGGGCTGGGGCAGAGATGTCGCGCGCCGATCCGGAACTGCTGGCGATGACTTGTCGCCAGGCCGTCGCTGCCATACCGTTTTGCTCCGCCCCAAACCGACCCGGTTGCCAACCATGAGCACAATCGAACTTGTCGACCCCGAATTGCGCGATGCGCTCGCGCCGTGGCCGCAGGTGCCGCTGACCGCCGAAACTTTGACCCGAGCGGCGCGCCGATGTGCTCGCGTTGCCGAACTCCGTTCCGAAACCGGATCTGCCCGACATCGCGACGGGCGAGATCTACGTCGAGAGTGCGTTTGGTGCGAAACCGATCCGGGTTCTGACCTATCGCCCGGTCAGGTCCGACAGTCCGCTTCCCGTCATTGTCCACATCCATGGCGGCGGCTTCGTGATGGGCGCGCCGGAAATGAAGGACGTGGAGAACAGGCTCTTCGCGTCGGAACTGAAATGCGCGATCTATTCCGTGGATCATCGCCTCGCGCCGGAAGCGCCGCACCCGGCGCCGGTGGAGGACATCTACTCGGTGTTTGTCTGGCTGCACGCGAATGCCGGTCGGCTTGGTCTCGATCCCGCCCGCATCGGTATCAAGGGCGAAAGCGGCGGCGGCGGTTTCGCGGCGGGGGCGGCACTTTACGCCCGCGACAGGCCGGGACCGAAATTTGCCTTCCAGCATCTGATCTATCCGATGATCGACGACCGCACGGCGGTGCGCAAGGACCTGCATCCTTACGTTGGCGAATTCGTCTGGACGCAGGCGAACAACGATTTCGGCTGGCGTTCGCTGCTCGGCGAGGAGCCGGGTTCGGCCGGTGTCTCGCCTTATGCGGCGGCCGCGCGCGCGGCGGATGTGTCGGGCTTGCCGCCAACCTACATTTCGGTCGGCGGTCTCGATCTCTTCCTCGAAGAAAATATGACCTATGCGGATCGATTGAGCCGCGCCGGAGTGCCGGTCGAATTTCACCTGTATCCGCGCGCGCTATCACGGCTTCTATCGCGCGACGAATGCCCGCGTGACCAAGCAGGCCGAGCACGACACGCGTGAGGCGCTGCGGCGCTTCCTGCACGGATAGGCCGTTCCGTTTTCGCACGGCATCGTGAACCGGGTTGCGCACAATCGTCGACACGAAACACGTGCCCCTCCGTCTCGGCCGAACGTCGCCGAGAACGGGGCAGCGGAATGCTAGTCGGACCGAGTTGTAGACGTCGCGCCAACGTCTGATGGCTTCGATGTGGCCGTCCACCGTGTTGAGGTTCGCGCCCATCGTCACGACGGAGATGTGGCTTCCCCCGGCTTCGCGCCACGCCGCGATATCGCTAGGCCATTGGTTGTCCCCGCGGGTGTATTGCTGGATGGACTCGAAGCCAAATGCATCGGCGTCCCGTCCGAGTTCGCGCAGCCTGGCCGTGATCTTCGCCTTGATCTGGACCGCTTCGGTCTGGGTCCGGCCCGAGAACATGAAGCCGTCCCCAATCCTGGCGGCCCGGTCGTACGCGACCTCGCTGAAACCGCCCAGCCAGATCGGGATGCTCCGTTTCGGGCGCGGCAATATCCCGGCTCTGTCGATCCGGTGGTCCGAATCCTCATGGTCGACCACCGGCTGTTCCCACAGCTTACGGATCAGGGCGATCTGCTGTTCCTGCCGCTTGCCGCGGCGGCGAAAATGTCTGGACATTTCGAGACCGTCGTATTCCACCCAGTTCCAGCCGACCCCGACGCCCAGGCGAAGCCGGCCGTCTGAGAACAGGTCAACATCCGCGGCCTGTTTGGCGAACAGGGCAGTCTGTCGCTGCGGCAGGATGATCACGCCCGTCGCCAATCCCAGGGTCTTGGTGACGCCCGCGAGGTAAGCGTACGTGACCAACGGCTCGTGGAATGGATCGCTTTCCTTGTAAGGGCCGGTCAACTTCGGTTCTCTGCCGGCATGAACGGCGCCGAGGACATGATCGTAGATCACGATATGGTCGTAACCCAGGTCTTCCGCCGCCTGGGCAAACGCCTTGACCGCCCCTGTATCACCGCCAAGTTCGATCTGCGGATAAACCACACCAGCTTTCATCGTCCACTTCCCCTTTCAAGATGTGAGGTCTTGCGCCGAATTCAGACCATCCGCGCCCGGTCCGGAAGCAGCATCCCGAACCGCGGCATCCCATTCCACGCACGCGTGACGCGGCCGAAGATGGTGTCTCAAGCGACGTTTCACGACAAGGTTCAGCTCCGCGCGCGAGCGCATCAGCGGCTGGATCCGCGTGCCGAACCGGCTCCATTCCGGAGATGGAATCGTCGAACGTCAGCATCACCCCTTGTACGCCCGGGACTGACGCCAGCTCGTCCAACATGCGGACGACGGAGGCATCGGAGCCGATCAATACGCTCCCTTGCGTGGCGTTGTTACATGGATCGCCGCAGGAGATGCGCCACCCCATCCCTCTTCGTCTTCAGGCGATGCGGACGGAAATCGGGCGTCGCAGCTTCGACATGCGATGCAAGACGTGGACGGCGACACGAATTTCTGTGCCTCGGCGTTCGTCCTTGTGGAAGCGCAACCCATCGCCGATTATCTGCTTATATCGACCGATCGTGGTCTCGACACGACTTCGCTTCTTATAGCCGGACGACTTCTGCCATGCGATCCTGCCTTTTGCAGCAATATCCTGAAGATGCTGGTCGCGCTGGGTTGGATCGGTCTCAGCGGTCTCGCTTGGAACGGCAGTGGCGCGTGGCGGCACGATAACCAGCGCGTCTGCATCCCGTTCGGTTATGGCTCGGTAGAGGCTGTCCTGATCGTAGGCACCGTCGCCGGTGAACGAGGCCAGCGGTGCGTCCAACTGATCAAGTAACGGACCGACCTGAGAGGCGTCATCGACATCGCTTGTGGTCACTGCCACAGCGACGATTTCGCCGGTATTGGCGTCCATTCCAATGTGAAGCTTCCGCCACGATCGGCGGGTCTTGGTGCCGTGCTTCTCGACCAGCCAGTCACCCGCACCACACAGCTTCAACCCTGTGCTGTCGACCAGCAGATGCATGGGTCTATCGTCGACACGGGCGCTGGATTGCGGCAGCAGTACCTCCAATGTCGCGGCCCTTCGGCTGAGGGTGGAGTGATCAGGAACCGCCAGGTTAAGGCCAAGAAGGTCGATGATGGAGCCGATCAACCCTTCCGTCTGGCGCAGGGCCAGCCGAAACACGGCCCTGAGCGTCAGAGCGGTCAGGATCGCCAGCGGCGAATACCAAGGCTGTCCGCCACGGGTTGTCCTCGGCGCCACCAGCCAGCCGGCAATCGCCTCGTAGGTGAACCAGATCGTCAAGCTGCCGCGCCGCCGCAAGCTGGCATCTACGCCGACCAGTTGGTCACGGTCCGCTTCTGCTTCGGGATATGGTGGCGACCTGCGGCGTTGGCCTTGAAAGGCATGGGCTGATCCAGATTGGAATGGGGATGTGCGTCCTATCCCAGCCAAGCCCAACTCACCAATCGCCGATCCATGCAACAACGCCCACTACGCACCAAAGTTCGAGAAACGCTGGCAACGGTATGCCCGGTCAGTCGGCCGCTCATGGCGCGTCGATGAGACATACGTCAGGATCCACGGCGAGTGGTGTTACCTCTATCGTGCCGTTGACCGGGCGGGTAGAACGGTCGACTTCAGGCTGAGCGCCAGATGCGATGTCGCGGCTGCCAAGGGGCGGGGGGCGGCGGGGAGCATCGGCGCCCCGAACAGGCCGGAACAGTGTGCGGCCTCGATCCGCTTGTGTATAATTCCGGCATGAGGACACTGCTTCTGGCCAGTCTGAATGTGCTTGCGGTTACTTGCGTCGCATACGCCCTGGATGGCGATCACGCGTGGTATATGGTTGTGGGCATCAGCGGCCAGTGCCGGTCCATGGGAAACGCGGATCCCATGGTTTTCGAAAGGGTCATCCAGCAGCAGCCCGGCGGGGTTCTCAAGGACGAAAAGACCGGTGGAAGCATCACCGACAGGAGCCAAGTTCCCGGAGTGTTGGAGCGCATTGTCGATGATGGCCACGGTCATATCGGTGGTCTGGTGTTCGTTCAGGGTGCTGATACCTGCCGTGCCACTGCGGAGACAATGCGCGATTTACATCTGATGCCGTATCAACAACGCGAGCAGAAATAACCATTCGCGTGGATTAACTCAGACAGATCGGCGGTATCGATAAACTGCGCTACCGCCCCATGCTGCCTAATCTCGGCAATTTCTCTTCAACACGTCGGGTCTCCTGTGCCCTCAGCCCCACTCGCCGCACTTCAGTGGATGCCGTCTTCGGCGTAAACCGTTTCACATTGACCTCGCGCTGGCGCTGCCGCATGACATATCCGTCGTACCGGGTCTGCATGCGCAGAAGCGTGTCCATGCTCACGCCAAACGCTTTTTCGACTCGCAGCGCCATTTCCGCCGACAAGGCCGCGCGGCCATTCACCAGGTCCGACAGCGTGGCTCGGCGAATGCCGAGTACCTCGGCCGCTCGTGATACCGACACACCGAGTTCGTCCAGGATTTCCTCCCGGATGAAGTTGCCGCCGTCCACGATATCGAACGTAATCCGCCAATTGCCCGACACCGAGGACGCTCCACGTTCCTGCCCGATCTCCGACAAGCCGATGAACGCGCCAGTCTGGCGGGCCCACCACATCAGCCATGTCATCGGCGGCAAAGAGATCCGTTAGGATGTTCCGCACCCGATTGACGAGATCGCGCCGGACTCCACGGTGGTCGTCGTGTTCGATGAGCCGCCGCGGGGCCCCGGTGACAGATGTTCTGTATCCTCACGGGATACCAGGTACTGTCTCGCCGTACAAATTCGACCGGAGCCTGAACCATGCCCGTCCTCGACCGCTTCCGCCTCGACGGCAAACGACTGTTCATCACCGGCGGCAGCCGCGGGCTCGGCCGCGAGATGGCGCTCGCGATAGCAGAGGCAGGTGCCGATGTCGTGCTGGTCGGCCGTGACACGGACAGCCTCGCTCGCACCGCCACCGATATCCGCAACATCGGCCGCCATGCCTGTACCATCCAGGCCGACGCCGGCATCCCCGAACAGTGCGAACGCGCGTGCCGCGATGCGCTGGCATTTGGCCCGATCGACATCCTGATCAACAACATCGGCGGCCGCCGCATCAACGTGCCGGTCGAGGACGGAATCGCTGGAAGTCTGGCAGCAGATGATGGATCTGAACCTGACCAGCACCTTCCTCTGCACCAAGCTGATCGGCGGCGCGATGCTGGCGCGTGGCGAGGGCGGACGCGTGATCAACATCGCCTCGGTCAGTGGCCTGATCGCCAACCGCGGCATCGCCGGCCGCCACTACGAAACCGCAAAGGCAGCGGTCATCCAGTTCACCCGCGCCACCGCCGCCGACTGGGCGCCGCGTGGCGTCACGGTGAATGCCATCCTGCCCGGCGGCTTCATGACGGAGCCGAACCAGCGCTGGGCGCGCGAGTCGCCGCACGTCATCGAGGCATTCGAGCAGCAGATCCCGATGGGCGAATTCGGCCGGCCGGAGGACCTGGGTCCACTCGCCGTCTATCTGGCTTCCGACGCATCGCGCTACATGACCGGTGCGGCACTGGTGATCGACGGCGGCTATACGCTCTGGTGATATGGCAGGCCTCGCCACCTCAGGACCCATACCATGCACGCGATCCGCATCGACCGCGCCAAGCCGCTTTGCGAGGAGCCGAACTGCGGCCACAACCGCTACCACCCCGACATCGCCGCCCGCCGCCGAAATCGGCGAAGGCGAGGAAATCGCGCTGGAAACCCGCGATGCGCTCGACGGCCAGATCACCCCGGCCACCACCGTCGCCGACTTCGCACGCTCAACGCCGGCGCGGTGCATCCACTGACCGGCCCGGTGTTCGTCAAGGGCGCGCAGCCCGGCGACATCCTGGAGATCGAGTTCACCGACATCATCCCGCAACCCACCGCGTTCAGCGCGATCATGCCGGGCCTCGGCTTCCTGCGCGACGTGATGACCGAGCCGTTCCTGGTGCACTGGCAGATCAAGGACAACTGGGCCACGTCGGCGCAGATTCCCGGCGTGCGCATTCCCGGCGCGCCGTTCATGGGCGTCTCCGCCGTGGCGCCCACCAGCCGAACAGCTCGCCGCATGGACCGCGCGCGAGCAGCGCGTGATCGACCGCGGCGGCTTCGCGCTGCCGCCCGACGCCAACCGGCGCGGTGCCGGCGGGTCCATGCGGCCTGACCGGCCTGCGCACGCTGCCGCCGCGCGAGAACGGCGGCAATTTCGATGTGAAGCAGCTCACCAAGGGCGCGAAACTATTCCTCCCGGTGTTCAAGGAAGGCGCGCTGTTCTCCACCGGCGACGGCCATTTCGCGCAGGGCGACGGCGAGGTCTGCGTCACCGCCGTCGAAATGGGCGCCACCGCCGTGGTGCGCTTCAAGGTGCACAAGGGCCTCGCCGCGCGACGCAAATTCACCGCGCCGGTGTTCTCGCGCACCACCTATTTCACCGACCCGCGCTACGCCGCGCCGGAACGTTTCCTCGGCGTCATGGGCATGCCGATCAACGCGGCCGGCGAGATCGAGGCGGAGAACCTGACGCTCGCCTGCCGCAACGCCGTGCTCAACATGATGGAGCTGCTGCAGGAACGCGGCTTCTCCCGCCAGCAGGCCTACGTGATCTGCAGCGTCGCGGTCGATCTGCGCATTTCCAACGTCGTCGACGTGCCGAACTACGTGGTGTCGGCACTGCTGCCGGAAGCGATCTTCGACGCGTAGGGCGGAACGGCACGGCGCATTCCGCCGAACGTCGCTACTTCATCCCGGTGATCGACGCCGACACCGCGCGCGGATCGCGCACCGGCCAACGCCCGGCATCGACCTGCACGATGAACGCACCGACGATGCGATTGAATTCGTCCGGGTCCTCGATGTTGATCGCGTGGCCGCAGTTCGGCATCACCGACAGCGCCGCACTGGCAATGCGTCTGCTTCATCAGCAGGCCAGGCGCCAGGCACGGCCAGTCCTCGTCGCCGGTCAGGATCAGCGTCGGCAGCGTCAGCGCCTTCATCTGATCGACCAGGTCGTACAGCGACGGCCGCTCGCGCTGCACGCCCAACTGCGTGTTGCGCGCGCCCACGGCCGAGTGCTCCGCCAGCATGCGCTTGAATTCGTCGAAGCCGCGCGGGTCCTTGTTCTCGAACTGCACGCGCGTCGGGCCGTAGGCATACTTCGCCGCGAACACCTCCATGCCCTGCTCGACGATGAATGCGGCGATGGTCTCCGCCTCGGCGCGGAACTGCTCAGTCTGGCCCTTCTCCGCGCCATAGCCGCAGCCCGCGACGCACAGCGACAAGGCGCGGCGCCGGATGACGAAAGCCGTAATGCAGCGTGGCGAAGCCACCCATCGACAAGCCCACCACATGCGCCTTGTCGATCTTCAGATGATCGAGCACCGCCCTGATGTCGTCGGCCGCGCGCGCCTGCGAATACTTCGCCACGTCCTCCGGTACATCCGACGGCGGATAGCCGCGAGCATTGTAGGTGATGGCGCGATAGCGCTGGCCGAAATGCCGCATCTGCGGCTCCCAGCTCCGATAGTCGCCGGCGTATTCGTGCACGAAGATCACCGGCCCGCCGGACCCCGTCTCTTCGTAATACAGGCGCACCCCGTCATCGGTCATTGCATGCGGCATCGTTGTTCTCCCTCTTCACTGCAACGTGCGGCGAGGTCTTCCGCCACCACTGCATCGGCCAGACTGTTGTCGACCGCCGTACGCGTAATCCGTGCCCGGCGACACGAAGCCGCCCGACACCAGGCTGGCGCGCAATCGATCGTAGCCCGCGCGAGGCATACGCGGATCGCCGCCCCAGATGCCGAGTGACTTGTATCGCGCGCAGGACGCAGCCATGACCGCCCGCGGCACGTCCAGGAAATAACCCGCGATGGCATCGGCGATCGCATCGCCGTCAGCACCCGCAATCCACTTCTGCGTGCGGTAGATCGCGCGGACCATGCGACGCAGTTCGTCCCGCCGCGCATCCAGCAGACCACGCCGAGTGTAGAACGTAGTGTACGATGTCGGCCCGCGGCTCGCCTGCGCGTACCAAACAGCCCCCGCACCCTCAGCCGCAAACTCGGACGCGAACGGTTCGAACACCTGCACCACATCCACCTCGCCGCGCCGCAGCGCCGCGACATTGTCCGCCATCGTGGCGTCGGCCACGCGCATCAGATGCGACGGCATCATCCCGGCGCGACGAAGATCCTCCTGCAGGCACATCCAAGGCGTCGGCACTTCGCTGACAGTCGCCACGCGTAGCCCAAGCAGATCGCGCAACGCAAACGCCGGGCGCGCCTCGCGGCCCACCAGCAGAAACGGATCGCGTGTCACCACTTCGGCGAAACGACACTAGGTCGCAGTCCGGCATCTGATCATAGGCCTGCATCACGCGCATCGGCCCGCCCCAGCAGACATCCACCGTGCCGTCCATCACGTTGCGCGCCGCATCGCCTGGTTGCGGCGAGCTGACGAACTGCACCTCCACCCCCTCGGCGGCATAGGCATCGCGCGCCAGCGCCACGTAGAACGGCGCATAGAACACGCCGCGCAACAACTCCTGAAGCCTGATCGCCATCCGCCGTCCCCCTAATCCCGTTCGAACGCCGCGTCGGGAATATCCACTGGCGAGGCACCTGCGGAAAGGCGCGGCGGAATCACCAGCGGCGACAATGCGGACAGCGCTGCATAGCCGCTGAAGCGCTGTGCCCGCATGCCGGCGGCGAAGTCATTGCACGCACGGCTCCACAGTTCGCCGAGGGCGAACTCAGGCCGATAGCTGCCATCAGGCGAGGTTTCCCACGACGGCACTATCGCCGGGGGCCATGAACACCGTGGCGGCGGTCCTGCCGGATGCGTCGCGCAGCTTGACCACCGCCGGCTCCTCGGAGCGGTTGGCGATCTGTATCTGCGCGCTCCCGCTGCCGTGCCGGTAGAGCACTTCACCATTCTGCGGCGACGCACCGGCATTGTAAGCACAGAACGCCCGATGTGCCGCTGCGCCATCACCGGGCGCCAATCTTGCCGCATCGACGAAGCCGCTGCCGCCATCGGCCAGACGGATTTCGACCAATCCGTGCTCCGGAACCAGGCTCAGCGCCCGCACCGGACGGAACATGGCCAGGCGACCCACCGGCAGATAGACGTCGCGCGCCACATCGCGGCGCCACAGCACGGCGTCGCCGCTTCCGGGGATGACATAATGTGTGCTCATGCCACCAGCGGGGGTGCTGGACGCCAATGACGCGGGCACCGGAGATGGGGCAATGGGCGCCACCGATGGCGCGAACGGCCGTGCGACAGGTGGCAAAGGCGGCGGCGCGGGGCGGTTGAACTGCAACACGGCCATCACCGCCGCAAGGCACGTCACGCCGCCTAGCCCCGCCCACAACGCGATTGGCAGATCCGACAGACGAGGCCCGCGTATCACTGGGTCGGCAAACCCCGGCGCGCTGGGTTCCCCGGTGGCGGCGGCACGGGCATCGCGGTCGTATGCCGCCCGGCGGCTGGCGTCGCCCAGCACGTCGTACGCTTCCTTCATGCGGATGAAGGCCGTGATGTCGCCGGTTCCCACGACGTCCGGGTGCAGCACGCGCGCCTTCAGGCGGAATGCGGCCGTGATCGCCGCAGGCGCCGCCGCCGGATCCACGCCAAGCCTCGCATACAGTCCTGCCGGATCGTCATTCATGCGCCGCACCATAGGCACCACCGCGCCACCTGCCTTGTGGCATACCGGGCGGCCGGCTACTCAATTCGCCGTTGTCGCCGACGGACAGGAAAGTGCCGTGCCAGCCATATCGACGGCCATCTCCCTGTCCCACGCGGGCCGCTGGCTTGCGTTCATTGTACTGGTTGTCGGCGGTCTGTTGCCATCGGTCGATTTTTTCATCGTAAACGTCAGCCTGCCTTCCATCCAAATCTCACTCGGCGCCAACGCGGCAGAAGTGCAGCTCGTGGTATCTGGCTACGCCGCCAGCTATGCCGTGCTGCTGATCACTGGCGGCCGGCTCGGCGACCTGTATGGCCGCCGCAGGCTGTTCATGATCGGCATGGCCGGCTTTGTCGCCACCAACGCACTCTGTGGCCTCGCCAGCACGCCATCGCAGCTTGTCATCGGCCGCATTCTCCAGGGCCTAGCCGCCGCAATGCTGGCGCCACAGGTGCTGGGCTCGATCCGCGCGCTGTTCCCAGGCGAGGGCGAACTCGCCAAGGCGCTCAGCTTCTACGGCATCATGATGGGACTGGCCTCATCCGTCGGCCAGTTCTCCGGCGGCGCGCTGGTGGAGTGGAGCCCGTTTGACCTCGGCTGGCGGACCGTGTTCCTGGCCAAGCTGCCGATCGGTATTCCGGTGATGCTCGCCGGCTGGTGGCTGATCCCGGAGACCAGCAGCAGCCACCGGCAGCGCCTGGACATCGGCGGTGCGCTGCTGGTCTCGCTGGCGCTGGCCTGCCTTGTGCTCCCGCTGTCCGAGGGCCGCCAGCAGGGTTGGCCGATCTGGACCTTCGTCATGTTGGCCGCCGTCCCATTCCTGGCCGCGGCGTTCCTGCGGTTCGAACACCGACTGACCGAGCGCGGCGGCAGTCCATTGCTGGATTTGAGCCTTGTGGCCATCCCCAGCTTCAGGCGCGGCGTGCTGGTGGCGACATTGTTTTTCTTCACCACCGCCTTCTACGTGCTGTTCAGCATCTATCAGCAGGAGGGCTACGGTACCGACCCGCTACACACCGGCCTCGCCATCCTGCCGTACGGCATCGGTCTGTTCGTCGGCCCGATGGTTACCGGACCGCTGCCGGCGCGGTTTCGACCCTGGCTGCTGACCATCGGCATGGGCATCCAGGTGATCGGCTACGGCGCCATCGCCGCGGTGATCGTGGCGGGGTTCGATGGCTGGCCGGTGGTGCTGACGGTGCTGCTCGCCGGTTTCGGGCAGGGCATCGCCTATCCGCGGCTGTTCAACACGGTGCTGGGCGATGTCGCACCGCATCAGGCAGGCGTTGCGGCCGGCGTGCTGACGTCGGCATTGCAGATCGGTGCGGCGATCAGTGTGGCGGCTATCGGCAGCCTGTTCTTCTCGGTGCTGGGCGATGGGGGCGGCCGGGTTGCTTACGCCCACGCGTTCGGTATCGCCCAGGTGGCGACCACCGGCGCGCTGCTGGTGGCGATGCTGCTGTCGGTGCCACGGCGGGCGCGGGCAAGGCGGTGAGCTTTGTCGGCGGGCCGGCGCGTCAGCAGTGAGAGAAATAACGCACCCTCGCTCTCGGCCTCCGATGCCGCCACGGCAACGACGTCGGATAGCAGCTGGCTGGTACGGCTCGCAATACTCGTCGCCCTCGACTCGTCACCTCTGCGTAGAGGCGAGGGTCCAGCCCTCCACTGCGGGCGCCATCACCAAAGACTGCGTCGCCGAGGTCGTAAAATAGCCGCGTCGTAGATGACCGCCCACGCCCCTTCTCGGGCGTTCAGGCCTGGCGACCGTACGGCACGTCCTGGCTGTGAACTGCCGGTCTGCTATCGGCGAACAATCCGTGGAAGCGGACACGACCAGCTTCGCAAGCGCCGTCAGTTGTCGACGCAAGTCGGGCCCAGTCAGCCCATCGAAAGGTCCCGAATGGGGGCGCCTGAAGCTTCCGCGGCCTGTTAAGGTCGGACACCCAGGCCGGGCCAACAAGGCCGTGCCAGCCGGATGGATACGACGTATCGTGGATGCGCGTTTCGCAAGGCAATGAAAGGTGGCGAACATGGGAAGGCTCGACGGCAAGGTTGCAGCGGTGACGGGCGGGGCATCGGGAATCGGCGAGGCGACGGTCAGGCGTTTCGTCGCCGAGGGCGCGAGCGTGGCCTTCTGCGATCGGGACGGCGAGCGCGGCCAGCGCGTGGCGGCCGAACTCGAGACCGCCGGCGCCAAGGTCGCCTTCACGCAGGCTGACGTTGGTACCGAGGCCGCGTGCCTCGGCTTCGTCAACGGTGCCGCGGAGAAGTTCGGGCGGCTGGACATCCTGGTGAACAATGCCGGCATCCGTAAATACGAGAAGATAGACGAGGCGAGCGCGGCAAGCTGGAACGAGATCCTCAGCGTCAACCTGATGAGCTACGTGTTCTGTGCCAAGGCGGCGGTTCCGCTGATGCGCGCCAATGCGGGCGGCGCCATCGTCAACGTCGCTTCCGTACGGTCCGTCGTCGCGGGCGGCGGCAACCTGCAGTACGACACCACCAAGGCCGCGGTCGCGGGCTTGACGCGCGGGCTCGCCGCCGACCACTCGGCCGAGGGCATTCGTGTCAACGCTGTCGGCCCCGGCCCGATCTTCACGCCGTTCCATGCGCGCCGCATCGCAGCCGCCGGCGAGACCGTTGAGCAATACAACGCCCGCGCCGCGCAAGGCACCATGTTGAAGCGCCCGGGCAGGGCCGAAGAGGTCGCCGCTGCGATCCTGTTTTTGGCCTCCGACGATGCTTCGTACGTCACCGGCGCCCTGCTGTTCGTGGACGGCGGTATGACTGCGATGTGAGGCAGGTGGCAGAGGAGCCGACAGATGGTGCCCGAGGTCGCGAGCGGCAGCACTCGTGACTTTAACCTGCGGGGCGTTCCTTCCGATGCTCAACGCGACATGCAGATGCGCCATGTTGATGTGGCTGTAATTTCAGTGCTGCACGCGGCGGCACTTATCGCACGGACCTTGGGTCTGACAGAGGTGCATCGTGAGATCATGCAGCCTGAGGACACCTGGCCGACAGGTGGCGATCAAGCGTCCTGAGATGCCGACGGCGCCCGATAAGCCGGATTACGGGTTTTGGTGCAGCAGGTTTTACTGTGACTATCGGGGCCTCCGTCTATTGCGCGCCGCTACACCAAGAGCAGGATGGTCTCTGATAGGCGAGGCCATCCTGCGCCAGCACTTTGTTTTGTCGCGTGACTCACGCTTTACGACGATTCCGCCTAAAGCGATCACGCTCTAGAAGAAGACCGAGAACCCCACGATCACGTTAAGCGCGCTTCCGGTGCTGCTTGTGTATGTGATCGCACTCGGGTGATTGATATAGCTGACTGCGGCGTTTAGGTACAAGCCATGGATGACCAGGGCGCTATACGAGTAGGTAATTGCCTGGCTTGCGCCGTGAGCGAGCAGCCCACTCTTACGCGCGGCGGCCACTGCGTCTTGGCTGAAGGTCGTCGACGTGATGAGGAATGACGTTTGGTCAGCCGGGCGACCTGGCAGCAGACCGATGCCATAAATACGGCCCTCATAATACTGGCTGAACCTGGCAAGGCTTGGCGGCGAGTACTCAGTCGAGAAGCCAACGTAGACACCGCGACGAGCCTCTCCGGGAGCGGAGGACGTCTGCAGGACCTGCAGGTCTCCGAGCGCGTACAGCGTGTAGTCACCCGTCGCACGGTTCCCGGGATGGTCAAGGTCCTGATAACGGCTGCTGCTCGAGCTTGCCCCTCCACGGAGCCAAATTCGGGCAACACCCGGTGCGGAAGCCCTTAGATAGCCGAGTTCGTTGATGTAATAGGTTCCAGCATTCGTCGTGCTCCAGTTCATCCCGGTGGGGTTGTTGTTGTGCTCGAAGACTGCGCCATCCGGATTGAGTGCCCGTGAGATACCGAATTTGTCATAGATTTGCTCGGTCGGATGAACTGTCACATTGAAGCCGTAGGTTGGCGTGATGAGATTGCTCAGTCCGCCCTGAAAGAACAGACTCCCGGACGGACCAAAAGTACCCGCGTTCAGACTGCCAGCCACGTAAGGCCCGGCATATTCGAATGAATTATTCAGGAGTCCGATTTTGATTTCGAGATGCTTGTCGAACGCAGTCTGATAGTAACTAAGAGCGCCAACATTAAGAGAATTGGGTCCCAGGGGCGTCCAGGTGGTCGAGGTGTAAAAGCCGACGGCGACGATCTGCCCGTCGGGGATTCCATAGCGGCTCAGGTCGTAGGTGATTCCAAGGAAATTGGCGCTCAAACCTGTCGGGGACTGTCCATTGTATACTTGCCGCCCGCCCGTCGTCCTGGCGGCATGGAGAACATTCGTGTATTCTGTGTTCTGGCTAAAACCGAACCAGGCGATGCCTGCATCGGCGAGAGCCGGCCGCATGCCAAAAAGGTCTTGATCGATGGTGTTGCTTGCGGGCGGCAAGACGACGTTAATGCCCTTCCAACTCAGGTTCGAATACGGTGTCGCCGGAGCAGCGATCGTTGTGGCATTCGGATTGATTGTGCTTGGAACGAGGATGTCGGGCGTGCTGCCGTAAGACTGAGCATGCAGCCCGGTTACTGTCGCCGTTGCCGCGGCTATTCCAAGGATCAAACGGATGCAGAAGTATCCGCCACATTCGAACATACTCGGACGAGGTTCACTGCCTGCCGTTCCCTTATCCTGGCTCTTAAATACATATTGGTGGCATGCGGGCATGAATTTTTTGACCCGTCGGGGCCTCCGTCTGATGAATGAACAATGTTTTGATGAACCTGAGAGTGCTTCGGCTTCTGATCACGGCGTCTGCTGAAGCGGAATCTGCTGGCCGGGGAATAGCTTTTCGTGAATGAAGTCCAGCCAAATATTGATGCGGGTAATCTTGGCAGACACTGCCTCCGCTTGCTGCATCTTGTTCTTTTCGGCATCAAGGATCGCGGTGGCTTGAGCGCTTACACGAACCGTGAGTTGGGCGACGGCCGCATCACTTGCTGCGGACTTCACGGAATTCGCGGTAATCGTGGCCTGGAGATCGTGGTAGTCGTTGGACAGACTGGAAAGTTCCTGGTCCTGAACGACGTTGTGCGACTGCAAGGTGGCCACCGAGAGTGTGATCGGTGACACGGTGCTCTCGATTTTCAACCCAATCACCAACCAGATACCGGTGATGACAGCGAAGAGGGCGGACAGCGCCGTGATGAACAGCACGTAATTTGGCTTGGAACTTTCGTTCAGCTTGTCGCGGAGGGTGACGATTTCCAGGTTGTTTCGCTGGTCAACCGCCTGCACAACGCTGATGGCCTCAACGCGGGTGATCATCCGGTTGGTCGTGTCGTTCAGGGCGTCCCTGAATTCGTTCATCCCGTCCAGGCGCTTGTTGTTCGCGTCCAGCGCGACTCGCAGCGCCGCGTCGCTGTGCTCGAACCGTTTTTCGGTTTGGAGATACTGCTGGTTCACGATGACTTCCAGCACGTCCAGGCGGCGCTGAAGATCGTCCGCGTTTACCATTGATTAATACGATTCAAATCATAGCGCGCCGCCCGCAACAGCGCCGCCGGCCGCGCCATTTCCCCCCACAGCAGCGGCGCAGTCTGGCGGTCCCGCAGGTCGAACGCCGTGTGGTCCATCAGCTTGCCCATCGCGATGGCGCGTCCCTCCGGCGGATGCGGCAAGGCATCGAGGGTGGAGCGCAGATCGCCGCCCTTGGCCTCGGGCCGCCCGCCACTCTCGCCGTCCGGGTGGGTGGGAGGCGCGTCCATTTTGGCTGCTCCACGAGTTGAGTTTCTTTGAACATACAGTGAACATCAAAAGATGTCAAGAATACTTTCCTACAGAAGGGGCGGCACGCAGGGCAGGCCGGGAGTACATTCCGCCGCCCATTGAAGGCGGTGAAATCAGCAAGAAACGGATTATCGCCAAGTCTCATGCCAGCCGCGGAAATCCCTGAGCCTCCGTCGGCGCGTTGGGATAGCTCCGGACGGCCTCAGTCAAACGAAATGGGTACCGCGAAGCTCCGGCGCAGGCGGCACCCTGCCGTCGCTTGGCCGGGGACATAGTCGACCGTCGGGCAAGCCAGGCGCTGCTGGAGACGGCGACTGAGTGGCGAGGCGCTCCTGACGAGAGCCGAGACTGCCCAAGGCAAACTCCGGGAGGAATTGCCAGGTTGGGGGTGCCTCCGGCGGCCAGCCGAGACACAACCGTTCATTAACCTTTTTGGCATAACGACGCAGTCTGCGAGCGCGGTCGGCCCGAAGGCTGCACCAACGTTTCAACCGGTTGCGATCACTGCTACGCGGAAACCATGATGGATACGCGGTTCGGCAAGGTTCAATGGGACGGGCCGCGCAAGCGTGCGAGGCGATTTGGAAGCTACCCTTCACATGGAACCGGAAAGCCGCCGCAGCTATGGAGCAACACCGCCTATTCACGCTGAGCCTTGGCGATTTCTGGCATCACCCGCTAATTCGGCCACGAGCGGGAGGTCGCCTCGATTCGGGCCGGTATGCCCCAATATCACTCGGGTCCGCCCCAGAATTTCGGATCGGGCGGATGGATCGTGCTGCCGTCGTAGCGCAGCCCGGCCGCGCGATCCAGCGCCAGGCGCAATGGTCCGTCGAGATCGACAATCTCGGCCCGCTGTGCGACGAGCAGCGCCGGCGCGATTCCAAGCGACGTGCTGATCACGCCACCGACCATGATCCGCAAGCCCCGCCGCTTCGCTTCCTTCGCCAGCGCGAGCGCCTCGGTCAGCCCACCCACTTTGTCGAGCTTGATATTTATGGCCTGGTATTTCCCGTCGAGCCGGTCGAGATCGGCAAACGTCCGGCAGGATTCGTCAGCGCAGAGCGGGATCGGATGCTCCAACCGCGCCAGCGCCTCATCAGCATCGGCTGGCAGCGGCTGCTCGATCAGTGCAACCCTCAAATCGATGAGCATCGGCATGTATTCGCTAAGCTGGAACTCATTCCAGCTCTCGTTGGCATCGACGATGAGGCGCGCCGCCGCCGCCGCTTGCCGCACCGCCCGCACCCGTTCGACATCGCCGTCGCCCCTTAGTTCCAATTTGAGCAGCGGACGAGTGCGATTGGCGGCCGCCTGCTCAGCCATCTTGTCCGGTGTATCGAAGGCGACCGTGAACGCCGTCATGAGCGGCGGCACCGCGCCGAGCCCGGCCAGCTCCGCTACGCTGCAATAAGCGCGCTTCGCATCGATGTCCCAGAATGCGCAGTCGAGAGCGTTGCGCGCCGCGCCCGGCGGCAGCGCATGTTGCAGCGTGTCGCGGTTGAGCCCCGAGAGGACCGCGCCTTTCATCGACTCAATCTCGGCGATGACGCTGTCAATGCTCTCGCCATACCGAGGAAGCGGCACGCCTTCACCGCGGCCGCGCGACTCGACGTCGGAGATTTCGGCGACAACGATGTCGACCGTGGTCTCGGCCCCGTGCGCGGTCATAAGCGGTCGTGCGAGCGGCCAGGTACGGCGGGTGACCGTCAGTCGTTGAGGATGTGGCGCCATGTCCGTCCCGACCCTTTCGGCAAATTTCTACGCAAGCGATCTTATACCGATCATCAGTAACGCCGGGCAGTAAGGCTCCGGTGAATTCCGGTGAATGGTGAGATCCGCCTTGCAATGCACCGCGGGCATTAGCGCGAGGATAACAACAGAACGGCGGCCGCAGCCTGCATATTCCGACCGCGTTAACACTCGGCCGGTCCCGAGAGCAGTTATTCGCTGAGGTGGAACGGAGGCGTCTTCGTGCCATTACGGCCCGGCAAGGAATGTCCTGAGAAGCGGGTGGCGTTCGCCATGAGTACGCACTCCGTCGTTCTGAACGATGGTTTCTGGCGGACGCGCTCCGCGTTGACCTGGTGCCCGTAATCCACCACCGTTGCCGGTGCCGCTTTGTCCGAGTGTCCGGTTCGGAGGAGTCACCGGATCGAGCCCCGCGCCAGTCATGGCTACCTTGGACCAGGATAGCCGAGCCTTCCGACGCGACCTTGCCAGGCTCGTGGCACCAGCCGCATGTGGTTCCTGGCGGCAAAGCTCGGCCCTACGCAGCGCCGGCCACGCAACTCGCTTGAATGCAAACTTGCCCGCGCGATAGCCGCCGCGCTCGCACTGGAAGCCTTATCACCCACGCCGCGCGCGGAAATGTCGATAATACCCCATGTCCCGTGGTAGAACCGCCCGGACGTTGGGGCGCCGAAGCGGTAAACGCCAACCGCACCACCCCATCCAGCGTGCATCCGTGTGCATCGGTGTGCATTCGTGGTTGAAAAATCCTTGCTTCACGCCGCCCCACTCCAACTCTGGACCCCACGCCACCGCCGGAGTAAGTGCTCCGCCCATGGACCGCACGGCAAACCTGACGCGGAAAACCACCGAAACCGACATCAGCCTGACCCTCAACCTCGACGGGTCGGGAACCGCCGATATCGCCACCGGTATCGGCTTCCTCGACCACATGCTGACCGCCCTCACCCGCCACGCACTGTTCGACCTGACGGTGAAAGCCAAGGGCGACCTGCACATCGACTTCCACCACACCACCGAGGATGTCGGCATCGTACTCGGCCAGGCCTTCGCGAAGGCACTCGGCGACAAGCGCGGCATCCGCCGCTTCGGCCACGCCCTGATCCCAATGGACGAAGCCCTGGCGGAAGCCGCGGTCGACATCTCCGGCCGCCCGTTCCTCGCCTGGAACGTAACCTTCGAACGCCCGAAAATCGGCGAGATGGACACCGAACTGTTCGAGGAATTTTTCCGCGCCTTCGCGATGAACGCCCTGCTCACCCTGCACATCACCCGCCGCGCCGGCCAGAACGCGCACCATGTCGCAGAGGCATGCTTCAAGGCCACCGCCCGTGCCCTGCGCGCGGCAGCGGAACCCGACCCGCGCGCCGGCGACGCCATCCCGTCCACCAAGGGGACCTTGTGAAATTCTGGACCGCCCACGTGCGGCAGGGCACCGCACCGGTGCTGGTGCGCGAGGGCTTCAGTTGGGGCGCGCTGCTGTTCGGCCCGCTCTGGCTCGGCCGCGCACCGCGCCTGGATCCCCGCGGTGCTGACGCATGGTCGCCACCGTCGCTGATCCTGTTCCTCGCCACGGACGGCCTGTCCGCCCTGCTGCTGACAGCGCTCGTCCTGTCTGCTCGGCTTGTCGGGACAGGACCTGCGCCGCTGGTCGCTGGATCATCGCGGCTACCTGCTCGCCCAGGTCGTCGCGGCACGCAACGAAATCGACGCACTGGAACGCCTGCTTGACCGCCGCCCGGACCTCAGGGGCAGCTTCCTGCCGCCGGAAACCGCGCGATGAAAGTCGCGGTCGTGGACTACGGCAGCGGCAACCTGACGTCCGCCTCGCGCGCGCTCGCGCTGGCCGCCGACCGCGCCGGGCTAAATGCCGAAATCACGGTGACCGCGGACCCGGACTATGTCGGCGACGCCGACCGCATCGTGCTGCCGGGCCAGGGCGCCTTCGCCGACTGCTCGCGCGGGCTTGCCGCGGTCTCCGGCATGCGCCAGGCGATCGAAACCGCGACAATCGCCGGCACTCCGTTCCTCGGCATCTGCGTCGGCATGCAACTGATGGCCGAGCGCGGGCTGGAACACGAAGTGACGCCAGGCTTCGGCTGGATCGATGGCGAGATTGCCGAAATGACGCGCGCCCGGCCTGCGGCTGCCGCAAATGGGTTGGAACGCGCTCGATTTCGTGCCGGGAACGCATCCGCTACTGGACGGATTGCTTCCGGGTGACCACGTCTATTTCGTGCACAGCTACGCCCTGGTCGGCGGCGATCGGAAGGAAGCCATCGCGATGACCGACTACGGCGGACCGGTGGTGGCGATGGTGGCAGCCGGCAACCGCGCCGGCACGCAGTTCCATGTCGAAAAGAGCCAGGAGGTCGGCATCCGCATCCTCAGCAATTTCCTGCGCTGGACGCCCTGAGACCATGGCCGACACCGCCAATCCGGCTCCCGCGCCTGAAGCCGCACCGCCGGCAGAACTGTTCGTCGAGCGGGTCAAGGAATTCACCGACGACGACCTGCACGGCCTGTGCGAGGCGACCTCGGCCGCGATCATCGACGGCGGCGGCTTCGGCTGGGTCAACCCGCCCGGCACGCTGGCGCTGGAGACCTATTTCCGCGGCATCCTGCTGGTGCCGGAACGCGAACTGTTCGTCGCCCGACTGAACGGCTCGGTCGTCGGGTCGGCGCATCTGGTCCGCCCGCCGCGCAACAACGAGGCGCAGGCGCACGCGGCGCATCTGATGCATTCCTACATCGCGCCCTATGCGCGCGGCCACGGCCTGGCGCGCATGTTGACCATGGGCGTGGAGGAGCGCGCTCGCGAACTCGGCTATCACGTCCTGAACCTCGACGTGCGGGAAACCCAGGAAGCGGCGATCCAACTCTACGAATCGCTCGACTTCGTCCGCTGGGGCGTGCACCCGGACTACGCCCTGGTGCGCGGCAAGGTCGTGGCGGGCTTCTTCTACTACAAGCGCCTGCGCAAACCCAACGCACGGAAGGCGGGACAGAACGCCGGATGACGGCGCTCACGCTGTATCCGGCGATCGACCTGAAGGACGGCCAGTGCGTGCGCCTGCGACGCGGCGCGATGGACCAGGCGACGGTGTATTCGACCGATCCCGCCGGCCAGGCGCGCGCTTGGCAGGATGCCGGCTTCGCATGGCTGCACGTGGTGGATCTGAACGGCGCCTTCGCCGGTCGACCGGTGAACGCTGACGCCGTCGCCGCCATCCTGGGCGCCGTGACAATTCCAGTGCAACTCGGCGGCGGCATCCGCGACATGGCCGGCATCGAGGCGTGGCTCGCCGCGGGCGTGCGCCGGGTGATCCTGGGCAGCGCCGCGGTGAAGAGCCCGGCATTGGTGCGGCAGGCCTGCCGCGCTTTTCCTGGCCGCATCGTTGTCGGGATCGACGCGCGGGACGGCAACGTGGCGACCGAGGGCTGGGCGGAAACCTCCACCATTCGCGCGGTCGATCTGGCACTGTCGTTCGCAGGACGCCGGCGTGGCGGCAATCATCTACACCGACATCGGCCGCGACGGCATGCTGACCGGGCTCAACCTGGACCAGACCGTCGCCATGGCGGCGGCAGTGGCAACGCCGGTGATCGCCTCGGGCGGGGTGGGTGGACCGCGGGACCTGGCGGATCTCCGGCGTGTCGCCAAGGGCACGCGCATCGAAGGCGTTATAGTTGGCCGTGCGCTCTACGATGGCCGTGTCGACGCCCCGGCTGCATTGGCGTTGCTGGCAGACTGATCGATCTACATATCCGTACAAATCCGCCAATCATCCAAATACGGCGCGTTGTGCAGGCCTGTCCCTGTGCATAAGTGCTTGCAATGGTCACGCGCGACTATTCTATGAAACGCCAGAATGTTGAAATTACGCGTCATTCCCTGTCTGGACGTAAAGGACGGCCGCGTCGTTAAAGGCGTGAACTTCGTCGCCTTGCGCGATGCCGGCGATCCGGTCGAGCAAGCCGCGCTGTACGACGCGGCCGGCGCCGACGAATTGTGCTTCCTCGACATCACCGCCAGCCATGAAAACCGCGACACCATTCTGGACGTGGTCTCCCGTACCGCGTCCCGCGTGTTTCTGCCGCTGACCGTGGGTGGTGGCATCCGCTCCACCGATGACATGCGCCGTCTGCTGCTGGCCGGCACCGACAAGTGCAGCATCAACTCCGCCGCAGTGGCGCGGCCGGAACTGGTGCGCGAGGCGGCGCGGAAATTCGGCAGCCAGTGTGTGGTAGTAGCGGTGGACGCCAAACAATCTGCCCCCGGACGCTGGGAGGTGTTCACCCATGGCGGTCGCCGAGGCACCGGTATCGACACGGTGGCGTGGTGCCGTCAGGTCGCTGAACTGGGCGCCGGCGAAATTCTGCTGACAAGCATGGATCGCGACGGCACCGGGGTGGGCTTCGATCTGCCGCTGTTGCAGGCGGTATGTGGTGCGGTCAGGCTGCCGGTTATCGCGTCCGGCGGCGCAGGCACGCTGCAGCATTTCGTTGACGGCGCGCAGGCCGGCGCCACGGGCTTGCTGGCGGCCAGCGTGTTCCATTTCGGCACGTTCACCATTGTGCAAGTAAAAACGGCCTTGGATGCGGCCGGTCTGCCGGTGCGTCTGCCGCGCCAGGCGGCCTGAAGGAACCGCCATGGCCAAATCGACCAAAAAGAATAAACCGCCCAGCCTGAGCAGGCGCGAGCCGAAGCCCAAGAAGCTGCTGAAACCCAAGAAGCTGATGAAGCCGAAGAAGCTGCGCAAACCGGAACGGCGGGTCGCTGTCCCGCGGGAGGAGGTCGATCTGCCTCGTCCACCGCCGCCGCTGGCGATCGGCCCCGCCGCCGCTGTGCTGGATCGGCTGTGGTCGGTGGTGATGAGCCGGCGCGACGCCGATCCCGCGGTGAGCCACTCGGCCAGGCTGCTGCTGCGCGGCACCGCGAAGGTGGCGCAGAAATTCGGCGAAGAATCGGTCGAATGCCTGATCGAGGCAGTAGCCGGTAATCGCGACGCGGTGATCGCCGAGAGCGCCGATGTGCTCTACCATCTGATCGTGTTGTGGGTCGCATGCGGCATCCGCCCCGACGAAGTGTGGGAGGAACTGAAGCGGCGCGAGGGCATCAGCGGCATCGCCGAGAAAGCCGCGCGAGCCCGCGGCCTGCCGGTTGCGTTCGGCCTGGAGACGACGAAAATCCCCTGACCGAACGGGGAGATCAGTGATGGCTGTCAGCGGCCTGCCGCCTTACGACGAAACCAACATCTTCGCCCGCATCCTGCGCGGCGAGATCCCGTGCAAGAAGGTCTACGAGGACCAGTGGGCGCTGGCCTTCCACGACATCAATCCGCAGGCGCCGACGCACGTGCTGGTCATCCCGAAGGGCGCCTACGTCTCGTTCGCCGACTTCAGCGCGAACGCGAGCACCGACGAGATCGCCGGCTTCATCCGCACGGTCGGCAGGATAGCGAAGGAACTAGGCCTGGAGGCGCAGGGTTATCGTCTGCTCGCCAACATGGGCGAACACAGCGGCCAGGAAGTGCCGCACTTCCACGTCCACCTGTTCGCCGGCCGCCCGCTGGGGCGGATGCTGACGCTACCATAAGTCATCGCTCCCCCCTCGCAACGACGGTTGTTTCAGTTCATCACCTGGATCATCTCGCGGACGCGCGGATAGACCTCGCGCGCCCAGCGCCGGCCGCTGAACACGCCGTAATGGCCGACGCCGGTCTGCACATGGTTCTGCTTCAGGTTGACCGGAATGCGGCTGCACAGATCCAGTGCCGCCATGGTCTGGCCGATCGCGCAGATGTCGTCGCGCTCGCCTTCCACCGTCAGCAGGCCCGTGCGTCGGATCGCTGTCGGGTCGCACCGTCTGCCCATGCCAGGTCAGCTCGCCGCGCGGCAGGTCGTGCTCCTGGAACACGCGCTGCACCGTCTCCAGGTAGAATTCCGCCGGCAGATCCATCACCGCGCCGTACTCGTCATAGAACTGCCGATGCGCCTCGGCGCTGGCTTCAGTCGCCGCCGACCAGGCTGCGCAACTGGGCGAAATGCGCGCTGATGTGCCGATCCAGGTTCATGCTCATGAATGCCGAGAGTTGCACGAAGCCCGGATAGACATGACGGAACGCGCCGGGATAACGCCACGGCACGGCGCTGATCAGGTGCCGCTCGAACCACTCGATCGGCCGCGACTGCGGCGAGCTCGTTCACCTTGGTCGGATTGACCCGCGTATCGATCGGTCCCGCCATCAGCGTCATGCTGCGCGGCTGCGCCGGATCGCCGGCCTTCCGCCATCACCGCGGCCGCGGCCAGCGCCGCCACCGCCGGCTGGCACACCGCGACGATGTGGCTGCCGGGACCCATCACGCCGAGCCAGCGGATCAGATGATCGATGAACTCATCCAGCCCGAAGCGCCCCTCGGACAGCGGAACGTCGCGCGCGTTCTTCCAGTCGGTGATGTAGAGATCGTGCTCCGGCAGCATCACCTCGACGGTGCCGCGCAACAGCGTGGCGAAGTGGCCGGACATCGGCGCCACCAGCAGCACGCGCGGCTGGATCACTGCGCTGTCCTTGCGGAAATGCAGCAGCGTGCCGAACGGCGTGTCGTCGGCCGCCTCCTCGGTCACCGCGATAGTCTCGATTGCCGAGCGTCACCGTGGGGATGCCGAAGGGCGGCCGCTGGTGGGTCAAGCCTGCCTCGGCGAAGATCGTCAGTCCGGCCGCGAACTGCCGCATCAACGGCGGCGTGCAGCGACCGACGTCGAACAGCCCCGCCAGGCTGGCGCCAAACCGGGCAAACTGCCGCAGCGGATGCAGCAGGTCCGCCTGCGCCTGGTAGAGCTGATACATCATCGGCACGCGCGCTGCTGCATTCATCCGGTTGTCGGCGAGGCCCGTTTGGGTGCTATATTGCGATGCAGCATGGACCGGTCGGTCCAAGAGGCAACATGTCTGACGCAACGCTTCTGATCAGCAGCAAGAACTACTCCTCGTGGTCACTGCGCGGTTTCCTGCTCGCCCGCCTGGCGCGGCTGGACTTCGAGGAGCAGGTGGTCGATCCCGACGATCCCAACACGCGGGCGGAACTGTTGCTGCGAGCGTCGTCGATCCGCGTGCCGTGCCTGGTGCACCACGGGGTGACGGTGTGGGACACGCTGGCGATCGCCGAATACCTGAACGAGGTCTGTCCCGACGCCGGCATGTATCCCGGCGATCGCATGGCGCGGGCCCGCTGCCGCTCGATCTCGGGTGAGATGCATTCCGGCTTCTCCGCGCTGCGTTCGTCGCTGCCGATGAATCTGCGGACCGCAGGGCCGCCGCACTGCCCTATGGTCGGCGGCGCAGGCCGATATCAACCGGATCACCGAGATCTGGCGCGAATGCCTGGAGACTTGGAAGGGACCATGGCTGTTCGGCCGCCGGCCGACGATCGGCGACGCGATGTACGCGCCGGTCGTCACACGGTTCCGCAGCTACGACGTGAAGGTCGATCCGGTGTCGGCGACGTATTGCGACCACATCTGGGGCTGGCCGGACCTGGCGGAGTGGGTGGCCGCGGCGCAGCTCGAGCCGGAGCAGATCGAGGAACTCGACGTCGAGTTCTGATCGGCTCAGGCCATTTTGCTCCAAGGTTTAGGTGCCGGCACCGGCACGGGGCCTGCTACGTCCACTGTCTTGAAGTCCGCCGGCCCGACGACCTCGAGGTATTCCATGTCCGGCGAGTAGTCGAACAGATAGTGCGTGATCCCTGGCCGCTGATGCACGCAGTCGCCGGCGGCAACCAGATGCTCCTCGCCCTCGTACATGAAACGCGCCCAACCCTTCAGCATGATGACGATATGGAAGTCGGCGACATGCTGGTGCCAGCCGGTGCCTTCCTCCGGCGGGCTGTTGGCCTTCACCAGTTGCGCCAGAACGCGCCCGCCGGTGGCATCGGCAACGCCGAGGTCGCGATACAGGAAGAAGTCGCGAAGACCCTCGGCGACCCAGGGCGTGTCGCCGGGCTTGACGTGGGCGAACTTGTTGACAACGGGTTGTTCCAGCATCAGGCACACTCCCCCATGTTCGAGAGCTGCTTCCGGCCGTTACTCCCCGTCCTGCCCCGGCTGTGCCTGCGGGATGCTGCGGTGCAGCGTGACACGCCGCCGGCCGGGCTGGCAACAAGTTTCTGATGATACCAGGAGGAACCATGTCCCTGCCGCTCGGCATTGCTGCCCGACACCCGTTATCCCGATCCGCACATCGAGCGGCTTGATCCGCGTTTCGTCTACCAGCAGGGCAACGCGGCGATCGAGCGCATCGCCACCGGGTTCCGCTGGGCCGAAGGGCCGGTGTATTTCCGCGACGGCGGGTACCTGGTGTTCAGCGACATCCCGAACAACCGCATGATGCGCTGGCTGGAGGAAGACGGGCATCTGTCGGTGTTCCGCGCGCCTTCGAACTACGCCAACGGCAACACGCGCGATCGCGAGGGGCGGTTGATAACCTGCGAGCACGATACGCGCCGCGTCACGCGCACCGAATTGGATGGGCGCGTCACGGTGCTGATCGATCGCTTCGAGGGCAAGCCGCTGAACGCGCCGAACGATGTGGTGGTGGCGTCGGACGGGGCGGTCTGGTTCACCGATCCTGGCTACGGGATCGACGGGCCGTACGAAGGCCATAAGGCCGAAGCCGAGTTGCCGCGCAACGTGTATCGGCTGGATCCGGTGAACGGCGCAGGCCAGGGTGGTGGCCGATGATTTCGTCCGGCCGAACGGCATGTGCTTTTCGCCTGACGAACGGCTGCTTTACATGGTCGATTCGGGCATCTCGCATGGCGGTCCGGCGCATATTCGGATGTTCGATGTGGACGGCGCGCGGCTGCGCAATGGGCGCGTGTTCGCCGAGGATTTCGCGCCGGGCATGACAGACGGTATGCGCACCGATGACGATGGCAATGTCTGGTGCTCGATGGGCTGGGCCGATCCGGCGGAGGATGGCGTGCGCTGTTACGCGCCGAGTGGCGATCTGATCGGCAAGATCCATTTGCCGGAGGGCTGCGCCAATCTCTGCTTCGGCGGGAAGAAGAAAGACCGGCTGTTCATGTGCGCCAGCACGTCGGTCTATGCGCTGTACTTGAATGCGCAGGGCGCGATGGTGCCATAATCCCTTGCCATCACGACCCATCCGTCATTGTGATCCATCCGTCATCACGATCCGCCTGTCATTGCGAGCAGCACAGCGACGCGGCAATCTCGTGCGAAGTGCGGGCTCCGATCAAGCTCGCTTCGTCGCTGCGCTGCTCGCAATGACAGGGCAGCAGCCGCACATATATGGACTCCCATGCCACCTCCTTTGCTCCTGCTTCAGAACATCGGCCTCACTTTCGGGGCAACGCCACTGCTGTCCGGCGCGGGCCTCGCGGTCGCGCCGAACGACCGGATTTGCCTGGTCGGACGCAACGGTTCCGGCAAATCGACACTCCTGCGCATCGCCGCCGGTTTGATGCAGCCGGACTCGGGCAGCCGTTTCACGCAGCCCGGTGCGACGATCCGTTATCTGCCGCAGGAGCCCGATCTATCCGGTTTCACCACGACGCTGTCCTATGTCGAAGCCGGCCTGGACACGGAAGCCGACGAAGACTGCCACCGCGCACGCTACCTGCTCGAGCAACTCGGCCTGACCGGGGACGAACATCCGGAAACCCTCTCGGGCGGCGAGGCGCGGCGGGCCGCTCTGGCCCGGGTGCTGGCTCCGTCTCCCGACATCCTGCTGCTCGATGAACCGACCAACCATCTAGACCTGCCCGGCATCGAATGGCTGGAAGCAGAACTGGCCGGCATGCGATCGGGCATCGTTGTGATCAGCCACGATCGCAGACTGCTGGAGCGCATTTCACGCGCCACCGTCTGGCTGGATCGCGGCATCACCCTAACGCTCGACCGCGGCTTCGATGCGTTCGAGCCCTGGCGCGATGCGGTGCTGGAGCAGGAAGAAACCGAGCACCACAAGCTGGGCCGCAAGATCGCGATGGAGGAGGACTGGCTGCGCTACGGCGTCACCGCTCGGCGCAAACGAAACCAGAAGCGCCTCGCGGGCCTTCACACGTTGCGCAAACAGCGCAAGGAACGGCGTGCCGCCACCGGCAGCGTGCAACTGGAGGCGACTGAGGCCGTGCTGTCCGGCCGGCTTGTGGTCGCCGCAGATGCGATTTCGAAATCTTATGGCGACCGTCCGATCGTACGGGATTTCACCACGCGCATTCTGCGCGGCGACCGGATCGGCATCGTGGGCGCCAACGGTGCAGGCAAGACAACGTTGCTCAGTCTGCTGACCGGTGCGCTGGAGCCCGACACAGGTGAGGTACGTCTCGGGACCAATCTGGCGCAGGTCACCCTGGATCAGCGGCGCGAATCGCTGGATCCCGCGCTGACGCTGAAGCAATCACTGACCGGTGGGTCCGGCGATACGGTCGAGGTCGGCGGCCGAATGCGGCACGTCATCGGCTATATGAAGGAGTTCCTGTTCGGCCCCGAACAAGCCAACACACCGGTCGGCCTGCTGTCCGGTGGCGAGCGTGGCCGGCTGACCTTGGCGATTGCCTTCGCCAAGCCGTCCAATTTTCTTGTGCTGGATGAACCGACAAATGATCTGGACCTGGAGACGCTCGACCTGTTGCAGGAACAGTTGGCCGAGTATCCTGGGACTGTGCTGCTGGTGAGCCACGATCGTGACTTCCTCGATCGCGTGGTGACAGCGGTGATCGCCGCCGAAAGCAATGTGCGTTGGATCGAGTATGCCGGAGGTTATAGCGACATGCTGGCGCAGCAAGGACCGCTTGCGGTGCTGGTGCCGTCCGCGGTGAAGCCGCGCCGCACGACTGCCGCCAGGCCGCAACCTGCGTCGCGCCCTCGCAAGCTGACATTCAAGGATCGCCACACGCTCGCGGCGCTGCCGGGGCGTATAGCGGCGCTGCAAACCGAGATTACTCAGCTTAATGCTGCTATGGCCGACCCCGACCTTTATCGGCGCAACCAGGCGCAATTCGCTGAACTTACCAAGGCACTGGCCGACACGCAGACCAATCTGGCGGCTGCCGAGGAACACTGGCTGTCGCTGGAAATGTTGCGCGAGGAACTGGAAAGCTGAGGACGCGTCGCAGCCCTGATCCGCGGTGTCATGCGGTTGGCAAAGCGCCCGGAGTCGCTTACATCCGGGCCATGGCAAGAGCATCGATCTTCAATTCTGACCACGCGGATTATCTCATTCAGCTGCTGACCGAGAGTTTGACCAACGAACAATTGGCCATGCGTATGTCGAAACAGTTCAAGGTGCGCATAACAGCGGGGCAGGTTAGCGGGCTACTGACCAGAATGCGCCGACCCACCGATCCGATCTATCGTGCGGTGCCCTATCGAAAAGCGGGAAGCCGTTTCGGAGGCTAGGGCCTGTCATCAATTGAGCCAAACGACACTTGCGACGAGGTGCACGGCGGCCAGGAAGTTGCGCGCGGTCTTCTCGTAGCGGGTGGCGATCGCACGAAACTGCTTGATCTTGGCGAAGAAGTTCTCGATCAGATGGCGTGCCGCATAAAGCTCTCGGTCATAGTCGCGCGGCGAGGACCGGTTGGTTCGCGGCGGGATCACCGCTGTCTTGCCAGAGGCCATCAGCGGCTCACGTACTCGCGTATCGGCGTCGAACGCCTTGTCGGCGATCAGCGTATCGGCCGCCATCGTGGGCAGCAGGTGGTCAGCTCCCGCAAGGTCGTGTGCCTGGCCGCCGGTCAGGCAGAAGCCGAGCGGGTTGCCCAGCGCGTCGACCAGGGCGTGGATCTTGGTGCTCAGTCCGCCGCGTGAGCGCCCAATCGCCTGGTCCTCACCAGCTTTTTTTGGGCGCCGGCGCTATGCTGGTGAGCGCGCACAATGGTGCTGTCGATCATCGCGTATTCGTTGTCGGCGTCTGCGGCGAGATACTGAAACACTCGCTCCCATACACCGCTTTTGGCCCAACGGCTGAACCGCAGGTGGACCTTTGTCCCGTCGCCGAAGCGCTCCGGCAGATCGCGCCAGGGCATCCCGGTACAGATAACGATACAGCACCGCCTCTACGAACCGCCGATTGTCCGCCGCGGTCACCCCAACCGAGCCTTCGCGTCCCGGCAAAAGGCCCTTGATCCGCTCCCATTGATCGTCGCGCAGTCCGAACCGCCGCATTGGTCAGCCCCCTACAAGCTGACCGCCTATGAAATCGAAGAAACCACCGCGCCGGAATGGGCCACGTAT
The DNA here is from genome assembly GCA_963790445.1 of uncultured Alphaproteobacteria bacterium. Classification (GTDB taxonomy): domain Bacteria; phylum Pseudomonadota; class Alphaproteobacteria; order Acetobacterales; family Acetobacteraceae; genus JAMXLO01. The sequence continues at coordinate 30,125 of CAWBON010000010.1, forward strand.
CACCCGGTGCCGATTGACGCCCAAGTGTGGCAATCGGAACTCATCGGCCGAATACGGTGCGCGGTGGCGCCCACCGACCAAGATCGGCTAATTGATGACAGGCCCTAGTGTCTTACCCGCAAAGTTCGCCGCTCCTTGCGGCGGGCGGGAGAGCCTGAGCAGGCCACCGAAAACAAACAGCCAGTGTCTCGAAGCTGGAGTTCGCGCCCTGTAGCGAATTTCAGATTCAGGAGACCAGAGCGCCACCGGGGATTTGCAGCGGTACTTATATCTCTGCATTCCGGCTTGCGCGGGAACAACGACCCAGGCGGCATCAGTGGAATTTCGGCATGACCTCCTGGCACAGCAGTCGCAACGCGGTCATGACGTTCGCATGCGGAATCTTCCCGCCGCAGTTCAGCTCCATCAACACGCCATCCAACCCCAGCTCCTGCCGCAACTCCTCCAACCGACCAGCGACCGATGCCGGTGAGCCGATCAGCACCGTGCCGCACAGCGCCTCCTCATACGTCATGTTCGCCAGCCGCCGTGCGGTCGCAGCGCGTCGATCCGCGCCATCCACGCCGGCGCGCTTCGCCGAGTCCGCCAGCAATGCCGCCTGCTGACGATAGAAATGGATCAAACTGGGTTCCACCTCCGCGCGAGCCTGCGCGTCGGTCGGCGCGATATATGCCGGAACGCGCAGGAAAACCCCGCCGCTATCAGCATGGCCTGAAGCCGCCAGCGACTCGCGATACATGCGGATACTCGGCACGATCTCCGCAGATGTCTCGTAACGCACCGCGACGAAAATCGGCAGGCCCTGCTTGCCAATGGATACAAACGTATCGGCACTCGTAGCCGCGACGCGGATCGGCGGCGTCGGCTGCTGAAACGGTCGCGGCACCACCGCCACATCCTCGAAGCGATGATACTTGCCCTGGTACGACAGCTTCTCGTGCGTCCACGCCTTCTGCACGATGTCGAGAATCTCCGCGAACCGCTCGCGGCTTTCGGCATACGGCACGCCGTACGCCTCATAGGTGCGCGCGACGCCGCTGCGCCCGACACCAAAAATCAGCCGACCATTGCTGATCTGATCCACCGTCGCCGCTTCCTCGGCCAGGCGCAGCGGATGGCACAACGGCAGCACCTGCACGGCGAGACCGATCTTCATGCGTTTCGTCCGCGTCGCGATAGCGCTGGCAATGCACAGCGGGGCCGACAGTACCGAGCGCGCGGGATCGAAATGCAGCTCGCCGAGCCACATCGCATCGAGGCCCCAGCGTTCGGCGCCGTCCACGAGCTCGAACGACTGCGCGAACGCCTCCGCGTCGGGTCGTCCCGGCAGGGACGGAAACTCATGGAAGATACCGAATTCCATTGCTGTCGCTTTCCGATGTACTCGTTTGATGGCAAGGCCAAGCCTGATAACGTAACACGCATTCGCCGCCAGGAGAATTCAGCATGACCTACCCGACGCATCTGCTGCCGACGACTGTGGTCGGCAGCTACCCACAGCCCGATTGGCTGGTGAATCGCGCCGCGCTGGAAAAGCACGGCGTGCCGCGTACCCATGCCCAGGACATCTGGCGCATTCCTGGTGAATTGCTGGAGCAGGCGCAAGACGACGGTACGATCCTGGCGATCCGGGATATGGAGCGGGCGGGCATCGACATCATCACGGACGGCGAAATTCGTCGCGAAAGCTACTCCAACCGCTTCGCACTCACGCTGGAAGGGATCGATGCGGAGCATCCGGGTGAAGTGCGATCGCAGACCGGCCGCGTCACGCCGGTGCCGCGCGTGGTCGGCAAGATACGTCGCCGCGCCGCCGTGGAGCTGCGCGATGTCGAATTCCTGCTGCGGCAGACCGATCGCAGCACGAAGATCACGCTGCCCGGCCCGTTCACCCTGTCGCAACAGGCAAGAAATGAGTTTTACGAGGACGAAGAAGAGATGGCGATGGACTACGCGGCCGCCGTGAACGCGGAGTTGCGCGAACTCAAAGCGACCGGCGTCGACGTGGTGCAGTTGGACGAGCCCTGGGTGCGCACCGCGCCGGACAAAGCGGCGCGCTACGGCGTGCGCGCGATCAACCGAGCACTCGAAGGCATCGCCGGTCCCACCATCATTCATCTCTGCTTCGGCTACGCGCATGTCGTCCACAACAAGCCAAGTGGCTACGCCTTCCTGCCACAGCTTGCCGACACGATAGCGCAACAGATCTCAATCGAGGCCGCGGAGCCGAAGCTCGATCTCGGCGTGCTTACGGATCTTTCGGGCAAGCAGATCCTGCTCGGCGTGCTGGACCTCGGGAGTTCCGATGTAGAAACTGCCGGGCAGGTGGCCGCACGCATACGCAACGGGTTGCGACATGTCGCTGCGGAGCGCCTGATCCCGGCGCCCGATTGTGGCATGAAATACCTGCCGCGCGAACGTGCCTTCGGGAAATTACAGGCACTGGCCACCGGCGCCGCTATCGTCCGGCAAGAACTGGCTGGATGACTGCTCGCGGCCATTGCGAATTGCCCGCCACCCGGGCGGCCTGCCGCGGACGTATGAAACCCCCGGCGGCTTGCCGCGGGCGTATGAAACCATTGTGCGCCACACTCGTTTCTTGCGCCCCAGTTCCTGGAGCGACCGCAGTGCCAAGCTAGACACATAGGGCGAGCTAGGAACATCCTGATTTGCGTCGGGCGGTGGTGGGGGGACCGAATGAGCTACGACCTTCTGGTCATCGGCGACGGTATTGCAGGTGCTACCCTCGCGGGAGTGATGGCCCGGGAAGGAGCCAAGGTGCTTGTTGCCGAGCGCACCTCAACATTCTCTGATAGGGTACGCGGCGAAGCGCTCATCCCGTGGGGTGTAGAGGAAGCCCGCCGCCTGGGGATATATCGGCATCTGGCCGATACCTGTGGAACCACCGTCCGCTGGTGGTCTACCCCGCAAAGCCGCCGCGATCTTTTCGCCACTACCCCGTCCGGTAATGGATTCCTCGACTTCTATCATCCGACTATGCAACAAAGCCTGCTCGACTTCGCCGCCGCATCGGGCGCAGACATCCAGCGTCCGGCTGACGTCATCCAGGTCGTGCCTGGCGAAATGCCATCCGCACTCATCCGATCCGGAGGCGTCGAGCGGACGATTTTGGCTCGTCTCATTGTCGCTGCGGATGGCCGCGCCTCCCGGATGCGGACAAAAGGTGGATTTGCGTTACAGCGTGATCCGCCGTGCACCGTGATTGCAGGAGTCCTGCACCGCAATCTCGCCATCGCCGACGACGCAGTGGAGGTATTTCTCAATCCGGGTCAACAGGAACTCGCGATTTTCTTCCCGCTCGGGGCGAACAAATTCCGCTCATACTTTGCCCGACGCCATGACCGACATGTCCGATTGAGTGGCACGGCGGATGTGAACGCTTTCGTGCAATGCTGTGTAGCGTCCGGGACGCCTGCCGAATGGTTTGACGCGGCCGAAGCGATCGGTCCACTGGCATCGTATGATGGCGCCGATTCATGGGTGCCGCACCCTTACCGCAATGGGATTGGTTTGATCGGCGATGCGGCCGCGGCCAGCGATCCCACTTACGGTTGCGGCCTGGCCCTCAGCTTGCGCGACGTGCGCGTCCTCCGTGATCATCTGTTGGCAGACAATGACTGGCGTCGTGCAGCCGACGCCTACGCCGAAGAGCACGACAGATATTATAGTGACATACACGAAGTACATGATTGGTGGCGTAGGCTGTTCTTCGACATCGGTCTGGAGGCCGACACGGCACGCGCACGCGCCCTGCCCAAGATCGGCGAGGATCCGAGCCGCATCCCGGATTTCATTGGCCTCGGCCCGGATACACCTCACGACGAGGCCGTCCGGCGCCGATTCTTTGGCGAGGATTAGGGCCATTCGTTCATCAGGCCGGCATGCGGTTCAACGCGCCAGTGAGGTCCGCAGGTTCGGCGCCTTGGCGCGTTTCAGCATGCGACGGATCAAGGTCGCGATTGCCTCGGCCTGCCCCTATCAGAATAAGTTTGGCCGCGGCTGCAGTCTGACACGAACCAGATAACGCACAGCCGCGGAAGACCTAGGGACGGCCCATATGATCATGACCGACGTGTCCGGTCAGGTGGCGGCCTGACGACCAAGTAGCAGACGATGTGTTTCTGCCGGTTCAACGACGGCTACAGAGCGTCAGACATATCCCTGGCTATTCACCGGCTCCTACCGACTGGCGGTGAGCGGCTGGTGCGGAATGAGGCCTGCCAGGATGGAATGGGCAAGCACCGTGGAGACGCAAAGATAGCCGTGGTCGTTTTGGTGCAGCCCGTCCGCGGCGATGAAATCCGTCAGCGGGTCGCCATCCCGCTGCCACGATCGCATCAATGTCCGACGCGAGAATAGGGCAGCCCCCGTGTCCGCCGCGACGTCTGCCAGCGCCCGGTCAAGCAGCGGCTCCTCAGGTATTGCCAGCAGGCGAGGGGATTGCTGGTTATCCATCAGGACGACGTCAATCCCAGCGGCTTGCAATTTGCCCACGCCACGGCTGACCATTTCCCGGAAGGCAGCAGGATCGACGTCATGCAGGGCGCCGTTGGCCCCAACCTGCCAGATGACGGCCTGTGGGCGCAGCGCAATCACATCGGCGTCCAGCCTCGCCAGTTCCTCGGACGCGTCCTGGCCGCCAATGCCGCGGTTGATTACCGCGATGTGAGCCTGCGGCAGTCCGGCCGACAGCAACTGCTGTAGTAACGCCGGATAGGAATGCGCTAGGTCGGACGCCATGACCCCCTGCGTGGAGGACGATCCGAGGGCCACCACCAGGCCTTCCACTCTATGCTGGAGCGCGGCCCGGAGGTGCGGCAGGTCAATGGCGGGGAAGACCGGGACTGCCGGACACGCCTCAATGGCCGCAAATGCCCGTGTTCCGGGCAAAACGAGCAGACCGAACGCAAGGGCCCCGACACCCAGGCTACGTGCGATCCGATCGAAAGTGACGTTTCCCATGACTGTCTTCAACTATACGCGAGAAACCGTGTCTAGCCCATTAATTCGTCATTCGATCAATTTATCACTGACCTCGGCGGCACGGCGCTTGCGTGCCGCGGCCGCATACTGCCCCCGGGGGCGCACCTCCTGGACATGGGGACGCACAACGGTATCGTAATAATCGTCCCAGTCCTCCGGCGTTAGCTGTGCCATGTCGGGGACCAGCTCGTAGTTGTTGAGCGTCGTGTCCTCGTAGGCCTCGCGCGGTATGGGTTGCACCTGAAGCAGCGGGAAGTCGGCCCGAAAGTCGATGGGCACGTCGGTCTTGGTGAGCCGCATGTTGGTGATGAGTGGGCCAAACCAGCGGTCCGTCTCTATAATGCCCTCGAACAGCTCGTAAGCGCCGCTGCGCGGGATGTTGGCCGGCGCGCGAACCATCAGGCTCCAGCCTGGAGCGGTGCGCGCGACCAGACCGGTCCAGCACTGGATCAGGCCGGGCTCCTGCAATGCACCGAGAAACGGCGGTGCGTATTCACGGATCTCTTTTGGTGCGACTGCGTCGAATTGGTCGCGGAAATTGGGGAACTGGGCAGATTTCAGCGGCAGCCACGTGCCGGCCCCTTCCCAGGTCCACATCACGTCGCGACCGTCCCATTGCAGGCTGAAGCTGATTGGCGGGAAGATATAATAGCCATAGCCCGATGCGCTGGTGGACGGCTCGCAGTACCGGAAGGCCCGTGTCGGTAGCGAACCCGCGGCGGAACGGTCGGCTCGCTGCGGCAGGCGGGCCGTCGGGATGAAGCGATGAAAAGCGACGAGAGGCGTCTTCTTTGGCGGTGGCTGTTGCTGGGCTTTTTGCGGGTGGTTCACGGCGGACAAGGGCGCTGATCCTGATCAAGGGGCATAGAACGCCACGAACCGGGCAAACAGTGCCCGGTCCGGCAATTGTAATGGCGCTGAACGCGCTTGTCGTGGTTGCTGTTCGTTCAGCAGGCCGGCGGCAGCGTCGGGGCGAATGCGCCGAGACGAACCTTGCCCGCGTCAGCGGTCGGCGCCAGCGTCGGGGCGAACGCGCCGAAACGAACCTTGCCCGCGTCAGCGGTCGGCGCCAGCGTCGGGGCGAACGCGCCGAGACGGACCTTACCGGCGTCAGCGGTCGGCGCCAGCGTCGGGGCGAATGCGCCGAGGCGGACCTTGCCGGCGTCAGCGGTCGGCGCCAGCGTCGGGGCGAATGCGCCGAGGCGGACCTTGCCGGCATCAGCGGTCGGCGCCAGGGTCGGGGCGAACGCGCCGAGACGGACCTTGCCGGCGTCAGCGGTCGGCGCCAGCGTTGGGGCGAACGCGCCGAGGCGGACCTTGCCGGCATCAGCGGTCGGCGCCAGGGTCGGGGCGAATGCGCCGAGACGAACCTTGCCGGCGTCAGCGATTGGCGCCAGCGTCGGGGCGAATGCGCCGAGACGGACCTTGCCGGCATCAGCGGTCGGCGCCAGGGTCGGGGCGAATGCGCCGAGACGAACCTTGCCGGCGTCAGCGATTGGCGCCAGCGTCGGGGCGAATGCGCCGAGACGAACCTTGCCGGCATCAGCGGTCGGCGCCAGGGTCGGGGCGAACGCGCCGAGACGGACCTTGCCGGCATCAGCGGTCGGCGCCAGGGTCGGGGCGAACGCGCCGAGGCGGACCTTCCCGGCATCAGCGATCGGCGCCAGCGTCCGGGCGAACGCGCCGAGACGGACCTTGCCGGCGTCAGCGGTCGGCGCCAGCGTCGGGGCGAATGCGCCGAGACGGACCTTGCCGGCATCAGCGGTCGGCGCCAGCGTCGGGGCGAATGCGCCGAGACGGACCTTGCCGGAATCGACAACTGCACGAGCAGAGATGGAGAACAACATCGTTCGGAACCCTTCCTTTTTTGTATTCAGTGGTCAGTTTCTTGCGCGAAGGACCGCACAGTCCCCCTCTTGTCGTAGGTCGCGATGATTCCACGTTAAGGATTTTTTATCGTTGTTTTGACGTTATCTCACCGTCAAATCGCACCCGTGGCGAACGAGCGGCCAAAGATGCCCCTGAACACGAGATTCTGTCGCATTCGTTTCATCATATGAGATATTTGCTAGTAATTATTCCCCGCCGGCTTTTTTATGTTTCAGACGGCCGCGGCGTCGGGACAGCATTATGCGTCAAATATTACGGCTAACGTGCAGCACCTGCGCGCGAAATTTCATGATCAGCGCGATAATATCGCTCGCATTAACGATCTTGCCGCGCAACGCAATCCCTCGCCACCGTGTGACATTGCGGTGACAGACGAAAGCCGATTGATAGCCGCAAGCAGACCGCTGACTCAGGTTGCGGTGCCGCCAACCGTGAGGCCGCTCAGCTTCAGGGTCGGCTGGCCGACGCCGACCGGCACGCCCTGGCCATTCTTGCCGCAGGTGCCGATGCCCGGATCGAGCGCCATGTCGTTGCCGACCATCGCCACCTTGGTCAGCGCGTCGGGGCCGTTGCCGATCAGGGTGGCGCCCTTGACCGGCGCGGTGACCTTGCCGTCCTCGATCAGGTAGGCCTCGCTCGCCGAGAACACGAACTTGCCGGACGTGATGTCCACCTGCCCGCCGCCGAAATTCACCGCGTACAGGCCGCGCTTCACCGAACGGATCATCTCCTCCGGCGCGTGCGGCCCGGCCAGCATGACCGTGTTGGTCATGCGCGGCATCGGCGCGTGGGCATAGGACTGCCGGCGGCCGTTGCCGGTCGCGCGCATGCCCATCAGCCGCGCGTTCAGCCGGTCCTGCATGAAACCGACCAGCACCCCATCCTCGATCAGCACGGTCCGGCTGGTCGGCGTGCCCTCGTCGTCCACCGTCAGGCTGCCGCGCCGGTCCGGCAGCGTGCCGTCATCCACCACGGTGACACCGGGCGACGCGATGCGCTTGCCCAGCAGGCCGGCAAACGCCGAGGTCTTCTTGCGATTGAAGTCGCCCTCCAGGCCATGGCCGATCGCCTCGTGCAGCAGGATGCCGGGCCAGCCGGAGCCGAGCACGACCTCCATCTCGCCGGCCGGCGCCGGGCCGCTGTCCAGATTGACCAGCGCCTGCCGCAGCGCCTCGTCCACCGCCCCGCGCCAGACATCGGTCGCGGTGATCTTGTCGTAGGCGAAGCGGCCGCCGGTGCCGTAGCTGCCGGTCTCGCGCCGGCCGTCCTGCTCCACCACGACCGCGACATTGAGCCGCACCAGCGGGCGCAGATCGGCCACCCGCGTGCCGTCCTGGCGCATGATCTGCACCGCCTGCCACTCGCCGCCGAGCGAGGCCATCACCTGGACAACCCGGGAGTCCTTGCCGCGCGCGTAGGCATCGATCTCGGCCAGCAGTGCGGTGCGGGCAGGAAATTCCGTCGCACCCAAGCGGGTTGGCGTCGGAATAGAGCCGCGCATTGGTGGCCCGCGGCGGCTCGGCGGCGACGCCGGAATGGCCCGCCGCCACCGCCGCCACGCTGGTTGCGGCGCGGCGCAACGCCGGCTCCGACAATTCGCCGGCATGCGCATAGCCGGTTGCCTCTCCGCCACGGCGCGCAGGCCGAAGCCCAGCGACGTGTCGAACCCGGCGCTGCGGATCCGGCCGTCATCCAGGCTGATCTGCTCGCTCTCGCGATATTCCAGATACAGCTCGCCGTCATCGCTGCGCGCCAACGCCGATGCCAGCGACGCCTCGGCAGCCGCGCGATCGAGTTGCGCATCCGCACGCTCGAAGAACAGTTTGTCGGTTGCGGCGAGCGGCGTCATGGGCGAGTTCCTTGCTGTGGTCGGCCGTCATTGATCACTGTCAGTAGAATGGTGCGCTCGGCGGGCGGTTTGGCTACTGACCGCCAGCACTGGCCGCTAACCGACTGATCAGCCGATCGGCAGGCAGGCGGATTTCCGCTGCGGTGCCCTTGCCGGGCACGCTGCTCAGCGTCAGCTCGCCACCGTGCCCGGCAACCAGGGCGCGCGACACATAGAGGCCGAGGCCGGCCCCCTGGAACCGCCGGGCCAGGCTGCTGTCGAGCTGGGTGAACGGCTCGAACACGCGCTCCAGGTCCATCACCGGGATGCCGATGCCGGTGTCACTGACGACAATAAGCAGTCGGCCGTCGGGTTCGACCCGCGGCGATCGACTGTCACCATGCCGCCGGACTTCGGTGAATTTCACCGCATTCGACAGCAGGTGGTTAAGCACCTGCTGCAACCGCCTCTCGTCCGCCTGGAGCAGCGGCAGATCGTCCGGCAGATCGGTATCCAGGAAGACCTCCGCGGCGCGCGCGGCGGCTGTCGACTGACGCACGCAATGTGGCACCAGGCGGACAACGTCGACGGTGTCGGACGCGAGGTCGAATCGCCCTGCTTCAATGCGCGCCACATCCAGGATGCTGTTGATCAGTCCTAGCAGATGGCGGCCGGCCTCGTTGATCTGCTGGGCAAACTCGGCCACCCGGCCGCTGGTGGGGTTGGCCGCCTCGCGCAGCAGCGTATCGGAAAAGCCGATGACCGCATTGAGCGGCGTACGCAATTCGTGGCTCATCGTGGCGAGGAAGCGCGACTTGGCCTGGTTGGCGGCTTCCGCCGTCTCCTTGGCCCGCCGCAGTTCATCCTCGGCGGCTCGTGCCTCGGTCACGTCGGTGAAGGTCGTCACCCAGCCGCCGCCCGGCGTCGGATCTGAACGGACATCGAGAACACGGTCGGCCGGGGTGATCATTTGCCGCAGATATGGTTTCGACCGGTCCAGCGCGGCCAGCGCGCGCGCGCGATTCCGGGCCGCCTCGCCTGTTGCCGAAATGACCGCGCAGCCAGCATGTCCGCCAGGATTGCGTCCTCGGTCTGCCCTGCCGCCAACAGGCCGGGCGGATGGCCCAGCAGTTCCGCCGCGATCGCGTTGCCGGCGAGCAGCCGGCGATCCGGTCCCCACAGCAACACGCCATGCCGGATATAGGACAGCATGACCGCCAGCTCCTCGGCGCGCCGCGATACCTCAGCTTCCGCCTCGGTGAGCTGGGTGATGTCGGTCACCACGCTGATGTAGCCGCCATCGGGCAATGGCGAGGTGCGGACGTCCACCGTCATGCCGTTCGGCCGCCGCCGCTTTCGCGATTGCGGGCGAGCTGACGTCGAACGCCATCTGCTGCGCGTAAATCTGCGTCCGGATCGCCGGCGCCGTACTCGCCGGCCTCGGCTCGGCGGCGGACGACCTCCTCCAGATGATCGCCGATGCGCAGTGGCGCGCCAGCCATCACCTGGCTGTAGGCGCGGTTGAACATCGTGACGCGGCGGTCCGCGCTGTAGACGCAAACGCCATGTGGAATCGCGTCCACGATCGAATCCAGCATGGCAGCGCGGCGGCGTGCTTCGTCCTCGGCGCCAGCCAGCGGGCTGATATCGGTGACCGCCATCGTCCAGCCGCCATCCGGCAGCGGATCCGAAATGATGTCGAGGACTTGGCCACCGGCGCGGACCCGGCGCAGACCGAAGGGGCGCGAGCGATCGGCCTTGCGCTGCGCAGCGATGAAACGCCGCACCGTCGAATCTGGCGAACTCATCGCGTGCCGCCAGCAGATCGAGCAGCGCGGAAAATGGCACGTTGTCTGGAGGACGATCGGACGCGAGGCCGAACAACTCGCCGAACCGGGGATTGGCGAACAGCAGGCCGCCGGCAGGCCCGAAAGCGGCGAGCCCGGTCCGCAACGTGGCAAGCGCCGAATTTACCCGCGCCAGCGCGCTCTCTGCATCGGACCGCGCGGCCACCAGCGCGGTGGTTTCGAAGGCGCATACGACGTAGCCACCGTTCGGCAACGGCGCCTGCAACACGTCGAAGCTGCGGCCATTGTATGTGCGACGGCGCAACCGGCCTTGGCGCGGTGCGGTCGGTCTTCAGGAAGGCGGCGACCTGCGCCTCTGGATCGCCTGGCCCATAGACGCCGCGATAAGCCGAAACGCGCAGTGCGTCCGCTACCGAGCATACCGGCCGGGAAACTGTTCGGCGGCAGATCGAGCGATGCGCAATAGGCGGCATTGAACAGCACCAGCCGCGTGTCCGCATCCACCACGGCAACGCCAATGGGCATCGCCTCCAGCACGGCTTCCGTCAGCGCCGAAGCCTGCACCAAGTGCTGTCATCGGAGCGGCGGCAGATGCGGCTGGGCATTCATGGCCGCTGCCCGGCACGGGCCGGGCGCGCGGTATGCAGCAGCACGATCGCTGCGGTCAGCACCAATGTGGCGACCGCCTGATGCATCGCCGCCAATCCAACCGGCACGACCAGCAATAACGTCGCCACACCCAAGCAGATATTGCACCAGCGACGGCGCATCCCGAAGGCCACCAGCGCGCAACGTGACGCGCGGGAAGGCTGGCCGGCGAAGCCAATGACAAGCGTGCAGGCCGCAGTCAGAACCGTAAGTGTCGCGAGCAGCCGATGATCGAATTGCACCGCGGCGATATTCTCGGTCAGGTTGCGCCATAATGGCTCGAGCTGGCCGTAGCCCGGCGGTATCAGCCGACCATCCATCAGCGGGAACGTATTGTAGGTGAGGCCGGCATGCGTGCCGGCAACGAAGCCACCGGCAAGCATCGTCAGTGCGACGGACGCGCAACAAAGCCCCGCCAGGCGATGCAGTACTGCGCTTGTTGCGGCGGCGGCCGGCAGCGGCCGCAACACCGTCAGGCCGGTCCACAGAAGAGCCGCATAAAGCACCAGCGCAAGCGCCAGATGGACGACCAGCCGGTACGCCGATACGGCTGTCGTATCGGGCAGGAAGCCGGATTCCACCATGAACCAGCCGACCGCGCCTTGCAGGCCGCCAAGGATGAACAGCAGCGAGAAGTCTCGGGCGAAGCCGGCGTTCGATCCGCCCGGTCGCCCAGAACCAGATCAGCGGGCCCAGGAAGGCGACGCCAATCAGCCTGCCCCACAGCCGATGGGTCCATTCGAGCCAGAAGATCTGTTTGAAGCCGGCGAGCCCAATGCCCTCGTTGACCAGGGCATATTGCGGGATTTGCTGATACAGATGGAACAGCCGCTGCCATTCCGCATCGCTCATTGGCGGCAGCGTCCCGCGGAACGGCGCCCATTCCATGATGGACAGTCCGGACCCGGTCAGGCGGGTGACGCCGCCGAGTACGATCATCACCAGGACCATGCCGGCGACGCCGAACAGCCAAAACGCCACCATGCCGGCGGTTCTGGCGGCTCGGCCGCACGGTCTTCCGGCGGGAGCACCGGGAAAGTCCCGAACGTCGAAGGGCATGGGAAGCCAATATAGGCGGGTCAGCCTCGTAGTGCATACTGATTGCTGGGTTTGTGGTAGTGCTGGGAGCTGCGCTGCGCATCATGACAGCGCCGTACATCAAGCTGAATGATGCGGTCATTGCAAGGAAGGTGCTGCTGTACAGCGAGAGCGGCTCAATCGCCTGTGGCTTGATCACCAGAGGTGTTGCCGACGTCAGTTGAACGCTGGCCATTCTCAGCGCCACGCGCGCTGGGCGGCCGCCTGGTCACCCACTTGGTCAGGCGATTGGACAACCTGGCCGGAAGCGGCGGGACCAAGGACCTCAGACGCACAGTGGCCGCGCATTTCATGGCCCTGGAGGGTTGATTACCCGCCGAAGCCGGGTCTTCAGTGCAGCGCTAAGGAAGCGCGCTGCGTGTCGCCATTGGCCCGGCTGGATCAGCCTGGCGGAGGCGACCCGCACCGAATGAAGCTTGCCATCCAGTCGCTTCTGCCAGAAGTTCAGGAACTTGCGCAGCTCGGGGAAGCGCGGCGCGATGATCGAGTTCCTGCCAGACATAGGTCTGCAGGACATCCGGATGATCCGGCATATGGTAGTAGGATTTCGGCGGTGGTCAGCCGATAGTCCTTCAGTTGCAACGCAAGGCTCATAGTGGTCTCCGTCTGCTGGTCCCCTGATCGATCTGTCGATGACAACAGAATGACATACGCACACGGTGCAAATGCAAGAGTAAATCGCAGTGAATTCAATAACTTGGCACTCATATCCAGCAATTGCTGCCGGACGCTCTTGACTCCGTGAGCGGAGGGGCCTAGATCGCTGGCACTCCCGCGAGGGGAGTGCTAACAACCGTAGCCGCGGTGCCCATCAAGGGGCCACGGCGCGACGTTGGCAAACCATCCATCCCATTGGCTGAGATCACTCAAGGAGCGATCCGCATGAAGTTCCGTCCTCTGCACGACCGGGTCGTGGTCCGTCGGCTCGAAGCCGAAGAGAAGACCGCGGGCGGCATCATCATTCCCGACACGGCGAAGGAAAAGCCGATGGAGGGCGAAATCATCGCCGCCGGGCCCGGCGCCCGCGACGAAGCCGGCAAGCTCGTGCCGCTGGACGTCAAGGCCGGCGACCGGATCCTGTTCGGCAAGTGGTCGGGCACCGAGGTGAAGCTCGATGGCGAGGACCTTCTGATCATGAAGGAGTCCGACATCATGGGCATCATCGAGGGCCAGCCCGCCGCGAAGCGGAAGGCCGCCTGACCGGTCGCCTGCGAACGTTCGGATAACCAGTCTGCAATTCGAAGGAAACTGACACATGGCTGCCAAGGACGTAAGGTTCGGCGGTGATGCACGCGCGCGCATGCTGCGCGGCGTGGACATCCTGGCCGACGCAGTGAAGGTCACGCTGGGCCCCAAGGGCCGCAACGTGGTGCTCGACAAGAGCTTCGGCGCGCCGCGCATCACCAAGGACGGCGTGACCGTCGCCAAGGAGATCGAACTCGCCGACAAGTTCGAGAACATGGGCGCGCAGATGGTGCGCGAGGTCGCCTCCAAGACCAACGACATCGCCGGTGACGGCACCACCACCGCGACCGTGCTCGCCCAGGCGATCGTTCGCGAGGGCGCCAAGGCGGTGGCCGCCGGCATGAACCCGATGGACCTGAAGCGCGGCATCGACAAGGCGGTGAACGCCGTCGTCGAGGAGCTGAAGAAGAAGCGCCGCAAGATCACCACGCCGGCGGAGACCGCCCAGGTCGGCGCGATCGCCGCGAACGGCGAGACCGAGATCGGCAAGATGATCTCCGACGCGATGCAGAAGGTCGGCAACGAGGGCGTCATCACGGTCGAGGAAGCCAAGGGCATCCAGACCGAGCTCGACGTCGTCGAGGGCATGCAGTTCGACCGCGGCTATGTCTCGCCGTACTTCATCACCAACGCCGAGAAGATGGTCGCCGATCTGGATCAGCCGTACATCCTGATCCACGAGAAGAAGCTGTCCGGCCTGCAGCCGATGCTGCCGCTGCTGGAAAGCATCGTGCAGTCCGGCCGGCCGCTGCTGATCATCGCCGAGGACGTCGAGGGCGAGGCGCTCGCGACTCTGGTGGTGAACAAGCTGCGCGGCGGTCTGAAGGTCGCCGCGGTGAAGGCGCCTGGCTTCGGTGATCGCCGCAAGGCGATGCTGGAAGACATCGCGATCCTGACCGGCGGCCAGGTGATCAGCGAGGATCTCGGCATCAAGCTCGAGAACGTCACGCTGGCCATGCTCGGCAAGGCGAAGAAGGTGCTCATCGAGAAGGAGAACACCACGATCGTCGAAGGCGCCGGCAAGAAGGCCGACATCGTTGGCCGCTGCAACCAGATCCGCGCGCAGGTCGAGGAAACCACCTCGGACTACGACCGCGAGAAGCTGCAGGAGCGGCTGGCGAAGCTGGCCGGTGGCGTTGCCGTGATCCGCGTCGGTGGTTCCACCGAAGTGGAAGTGAAGGAGCGCAAGGACCGCGTCGATGACGCGCTGCACGCGACCCGTGCGGCCGTCGAGGAAGGCATCGTGCCGGGTGGCGGCGTTCCGCTGGCGCGCGCGTCGCTGATCCTGTCCAAGCTGAAGGCCGACAACGACGATCAGCGCTTCGGCATCGAGATCGTGCGCAAGGCGGTGCAGACCCCGCTGCGGCAGATCGCCGAGAACGCCGGTGAAGATGGCGCGGTCATCGCCGGCAAGGTGCTTGACCGTGACGAGTACAACTGGGGCTTTGACGCGCAGAGCGGCGAGTTCAAGGACCTGGTGAAGGCCGGCATCATCGACCCGACCAAGGTCGTGCGGACGGCGCTGCAGGATGCGGCTTCGGTCGCCGGCCTGCTGGTGACCACCGAGGCGATGGTCGCCGAGAAGCCGGAGAAGAAGGGCCCGCCGATGCCGCCGGGTGGTGGCGGCATGGGCGACATGGACTTCTGATCCGAAGTCCGTTCGCTGCGAACAGAAGGGGCGGGCCGCAGGGTCCGCCCCTTTTGCGTTTGCCCAAGCAGGAACCCCCCCCCGTGGGTTACGACGGCGCTGAGCGACAATCGCTCGGCCTGAAGTCCGCATCTATTGCCGCATAATTCGAGGAATTCTCGATCAGGACTTCTCATTCCAAATGGCAATACCACCGCGTGCGGGCACTATTCTTCATCTAACGAGCAACACGACACATGTCCCCGTGTGCGGTGCAGCAGCTGGCATGACGGAGTTTCGACACCGCGCGCGACGGGCGACGCAGGCGACCGTGGTCATGGCCGCGCGAGCGGCGTATACGTATTGGATCGCTATAATCGCTCATCCGAAATCTGAATCCGAACAATGCCCGCTAATACCAGACCTTCCGCGGAGAACCCGGAGCGCCGCCTGGCGACAAACGCCTGGATCAGAGCGCTGGAAAACACGAAGGTACTGAACGACCGCGGGACCAGACCACTGTGCGCGATGCTGGACGATCTCGCCGCCTCCCACGGCGATGCCGTCGCTCTGCTGGGAGAGAACGAGGCGCTGAGTTTCCGCGAACTCGCCGCGCGTGCCAATCGCTATGCACACTGGGGGATCGCGCGTGGGTTCGTTCGCGGCGAGGTCATTTGTCTGTTGATGCCCAATTGTCCCGAATATGCCGCGGTCTGGCTTGGCCTGAACCGGGCCGGATGTGCGGTGGCGCTCCTGAACACCAATCTCTCCGGGGAGGCGCTGCTGCACAGCATCCGTGCCGCTGGGTCGAGACGCGTCATCGCTGGGGAAAGCCTGTTGCCGGCGATCGTCGACGTCGCGGACCAGCTTCCGCCCGACGTCGAGATCTGGCTAAGCGGTACCGTGACGCATGGCGATTGGCTGGCAATCGAACCGGAACTGGCGGCTCACGCCGGGACGCCTATTTCTGATTCGGAACGTGAGCCGCCCAGCCTGTCAGACCGGAGCTTGCTGATCTATACGTCCGGCACCACGGGCCTGCCGAAGGCGGCCAACATCACGCATGCGCGCGTGCTGGAATGGAGCTTCTGGTTCGCCGGCATGATGGACACGCAGCGCGAAGACCGCATATACAACTGTCTTCCGATGTACCACAGCACCGGCGGCGTCGTCGCGATCGGCGCCATGCTGGTCAAGGGCGGTTCGGTGTTGATCCGCGCGCGCTTTCTCGGCCAGCCGCTTCTGGGACGACGTCGTCGACGGCGGCTGCACGATCTTCCAGTATATCGGCGAGCTTTGCCGCTATCTCGTGACCGGCCCGCCGCGGCCGAAGGAGCGCATGCACCAGACTGCGCCTGGCCTGCGGCAACGGACTGCAGGGCGATGTCTGGGAGGCATTCCAGGAACGGTTCGGCATTCCGCGGATCCTCGAATTTTACGCCGCGACCGAGGGTAACGTATCGCTCTACAATTGCGAAGGGCAGGCGGGCGCCATCGGCCGCGTGCCGCCGTTCCTCGCCCACGGTTTCCGATCGCGTTGATCCGCTGCGATGTCGAGACACCGGCGCGCCGATGCGCGATGCAGAACGGCTTTTGCATCGCCTGCGACCCCGACGAGCCCGGCGAGGCGATCGGACGGGTCGCCGACCATGGCAGGCTCGCCGATGCGTCAATTCGACGGCTACACGGACGCGGCAGCATCGGCCGCCAGATTGCTGCACGACGTGTTCGCTGCGGGCGACGGTGGTACCGCACCGGCGACCTGATGCGCAAAGATGCCGCAGGCTACTATCTATTTCGTCGATCGCATCGGCGACACGTTCCGCTGGAAAGGTGAGAACGTCTCCACGACCGAGGTCGCGGCGGCGATCCGTAGCCTGCCCCGGCGTGACCGAGGCGGTGGTTTTTGGCGTGACGGTTCCTGGGCACGAAGGCCGAGCCGGCATGGCGGCCATCACGACGGACGCGCGTTTCGATCTCGCCGACACTGCGAGGCCCATCTCGCGGCGACGCTTCCCGATCTATGCGCGGCCGCTGTTCGTGCGCTGCTGTCGTACGCTCGACGTCACCGGACATTCAAGCTGGTGAAGAGCAAACTGGTGGCAGAAGGCTATGCCGACGCCGACGATCCGGTCTGGTTCAATGATCGCGTCGGCGGGCCGGTTCGTCGCCTGCGATGCGACCTGCTGCCGCTCGATCGAGGCGCACGCGGACGCCTTTGTGACGGGCAGGCGCCGCGTCAGGCCGTGTTGCCGGCGTCCACCGTCATAACCGTTCCGGTGATGTTGCGTGCCTGATCGCTGAACAGGAAGTCGACCGCGTTGGCGATGTCGGCGATTTCCGGCATGCGCTTCAGTGCGCTGCGGCGCTCGATCTGCGCTCCGTTTCGCCGGGGTCATGGTCGTGCGTCATTTCGGTGTCGACGAAGCCGGGCGCGACCGCGTTGACGGTGATGCCGAGTGGGCCGAGTTCGCGCGCGAGCGAACGCGGTGAATCCGATCAGCGCGGCCTTGGTCGCGCTGTAGACCGACAGCCCGCTATAGCCGGTGGTGGCGACGACCGAGGAGATGTTGACGATCCGGCCGCCCTCGCCGGTCATCATCGAACGCACGACGTATTTGGTGAGCGTCAGCGGCGAGACGACGTTCAGCCGTGTCATTCGATCGATCGTCGTCGACCGGCATGTTCGCGAGGATGCCGCTGGTGCCAAGGCCGGCGTTGTTGACCAGGCCATAGAGCGGCCCGAACTCGCGGCGCAGCATCTTCACGAGGCCGGCGAGTCCGTCGATATCGGCGAGGTCGAAGGCGCGGAAGTGCAGTGCGCCGCGCGCCTCCCGCGCGATTTGTTCCCTGGCTGCGGGAAGCGCGTCGCCTTCATTCCGCGCGATGGCGATCACCGGAAACCCGAGGACGGCCAGCGCCTGCGCGATGCCAAGCCCGAGACCGCGGCTGCCGCCCGTGACGAGGACGTTACGCATTGAAGCGCACCAGCTTGCCGGAGCCGGCGATGTCGAGCCGATCGACCTGCCGGAGCATCGCCGGGACCTTGTGCGGGGGCAGATTGTGCCGGCAGGTCTGAAGCATCTCGCCGGCGATCGTTTCGAAGTCGCCCGATGGCGTGAATGACGATATCGGCCACGACGATCGCGCCGGTGATCGGGCTGCGACGTCCCCGTACCCGCGCGATCTGCACGGCCGGATGCTGGTTGATCACGGCCTCGACCTCCTCGGGATGCACTTTCTGGCCGCCGACATTGATCACGCCCTCGCGTCGGCCGACGAAATAGTAACGATCGCCGCGCAGCTCGACCATATCGCCGGTGTCGACGAAGCCGTCCGCGTCAGCGAGGGCGCCGCCTTCGCCGAGATAGCCCAAGGCGACGCGGTTCGAGCGGATCCGCAGGCTGCCGTCCACGACGCGCATTTCCACCGGCGTGCCGGTTCGGCCGACGATGGCGGCGGGAAAGCCGGCCTTGCCGTCGCGGACGTCAAAGGCGACGCCCGGCCTCGGTCGAGGCGAACGCATGTGCGACGTTGGCGTTCGAGAAACGCATGCGCCGAGGTTGTTCAGGATCGCCTGGTCCGCCAGTTCGCCCGATAGGCGGACATAGCGCGGCGCCATGCGGTCTGACGCCGCCGCTCATCAGGGCTCGGCGCCAATGCGACGGCGTGCCCGAAATATGTGTGACCGCCGATTGGCCGGCACGGGTGAGAAAGTCCGCACCGGCTCGACTGGACTGCGACAGCACCAGCGAACCGCCGCCAAGCAGCCCGCGCAACAGGATCTGCAGGCCGCCGTAGCGGCGAACATCGTAGAACGTGCTCCAGATCGCAGCGCTCGACACTGCCAGGCCGTCGTCGAGCGGCGCTGGTCAGGGTGGCCAGCGTATGGACGACAATCTTCGGCCGCCCGGTCGTTCCTGAGGTGAACAGCAGCCACTCGGTCGTGTCGCCCCGCCATGCCTCGGCAACAGCCGAAGGCACGACGGTCGGGCAGTCGAGGGTCGGGACATCAAGAGCGGCGCGCGCCGCCGGGCCCGTGCCGTCGGAGACGATGAGGTCAACGCCTGCCGAGGCAGCGATGACCGGCAAATGCGCTGGGTCGAGATCGGGTGGGCACAGCAAGATGCGACGCGCGACTCCGTCGAGCAGGAGCAATGCCAGGAGCGCGGGCAATTGCCGGTCGCGATGAAATGAGCACCGTCCGGCCCCGGAGCATGTCGATCCCGGGCGCAGGGCCGCTTCCGCCGGAGTTCCAGGGGAGAGCGACGTTCGGCCAGACGCATCCGAGACGAAGCGTGCCGGCGAGAGCCCGGCCGCTGCCGTCAGGTCCCAGAGGGAACGACGATCAGGCAGCGGCGTTCTCGTACAGCTTGATGAAGTCGCCAAGGGTAACGGGAAGGCTGACCTCGGCTTCGGAGGCGAACGGATCAAGATCGAGAGATCGTCAAGTGAAGCCACCAGCATCGCGAAGCAAAGTGAATCCAGTCCGGACTGAAGTAGCGGAAGATCGTCGGTAAGCGCGGCAAGCGTCTTCTTTTGCTGTTCGGCAATCCGGTTGATTTGAGTGAGGATTGTTGACCGTATCATGTGCAGATCGATACCTTTCCGGACAATAGTCGTTCAACTCGGGTGTGGGTGACATCGCGCGCGTCTCGCGCCGTGACCCTGGTCGTCGAATGTTGCGCAAGCCTGCTTAGCATGGCGCTGAAGGCGGAGCAGCCAACCGCAAGTTGCAATGCAAAAACATTCTACAATCTTAATTTTTCTCTACTATTTGTGATCAGGTAACATTATAGTCTGGATCAGCGTTGGTGGGACGGATCGTGCAGCTACTGAGCAGGCAATGTGCGCGTCGCCCACACCATCGGCGTCTCAATTAGCTATCCATAATAGCTTTTCGTGACTTTCTAGTTTGTCTTTCCTCAATTCTTCGGCTTTTGGGTTCTGTTTCGCGGGGGATGGCTGAAGCGTATGCGAAGAGAGACGATCGCTGTTCATGGTGGCTATGATGGGGATCCGACGACACACGCCGTCGCGGTGCCAATATATCAGACCGTCGCATATGAGTTCGAAAGCGCGGAGCACGCCGCGGCATTATTCAATCTGGAGGCCACGGGCTTTCGTTATAGCAGGATCGCAAATCCGACCGTGGCGGTGCTGGAACGTCGCGTGGCCGCACTCGAGGGTGGGGTGGGCGCGTTGTGCGTGGCTTCCGGTCAGGCGGCTTTGCACAGCGCCATCGTTTGTCTTGCGGATGTCGGTCGGAACCTCGTCTCGGTGCCGCAGCTTTATGGCACGACCCACACGCTTTTCATGCACGTGCTGCCCAGACTTGGGGTCACGGTGCGTTTCGCTGAGAGTGACCATCCTGACGAAATCGAAAAACTGATCGATAAGAAAACGATTGGGGTTTATTGCGAAAGCGTCGGCAATCCAGCAGGCAACGTATGCGATTTGGAAGCGCTGGCGGCTACGGCGCATAGGCATGGCGTGCCGCTCATCGTCGACAACACTGTGCCCTCGCCGGTGCTGCTGCGGCCGATCGAGTTCGGCGCCGATATCATCATCTGCTCGCTCACGAAATTTCTTGGCGGCCACGGAACCACGCTGGGTGGAGTCATCGTGGATAGCGGAAGATTTCCCTGGGGCCGTCATGCCGAGCGCTTCCCAATGCTCAACGAACCCGACCCATCCTATCACGGACTGGTCTACGCAGAGCATTTCGGCGCGACGGCCTATATCGAGCGATGCCGAAACTTCTGCCTTCGCACCACGGGCGCGGCGCTGTCGCCGCTCAGCGCGTTTTTGTTGCTTCAGGGCGTCGAAACGGTCGCGTTGCGCGTCGAAAGGCATGTGCGGAATGCAAATCGCGTGGCCTGGGCGCTGCGCGAGCACCCGGGCGTGGAATGGGTTAACTACGCCGGCTTTCCCGACAGTCCGCACTATCCACTGGTGCGCAAATACCTTGGCGGCGAAGCCTGCTCACTGCTCACGTTTGGGGTGCGTGGCGGCTACGAGGTGGGGGTGGAATTCTACAACGCTCTCAAGCTGATCAGGCGACTGGTCAATCTGGGCGATGCGAAATCCCTCGCCTGCCATCCCGCATCGACGACGCATCGGCAAATGACAGCGGAGGAGCAAAGACGCGCCGGGGTGACGCCGGAGACAATACGTCTCAGCGTCGGCATCGAGCATGTCGACGATATCCTCGAGGACATCTCGCAGGCTCTGGAGATCGCCATGTGCACCCAGCCCACGGCGTCCAGGCCCACGCTGGTCCGATCGGAAACTTGAGCGGACGGCGGGCAGAATGCCGAGGCGAGATAACATCGGGAAGGGCCAACGGGATCTCGTGGTCGGCCTGGTGAACAACATGTCGAAGGCCGCCAGCCGGACCACCGAGATGCAGTTCCAGCGCCTGCTGGACCTCGCCTCCCACCGCCAGGGCGTGCGGGTGAAGTTGCTCGCGCTGCCAGCCTGCGCGCCATCCGATCAGGGTGGAACGGTCACGTGCGTGCTCGAGCCAAATTTGGCGGCCCTGCGGGAAAGTCCCGTTGATGGCATGATCGTCACCGGGAGCGAGCCGAAAGCCGACGCAATCACTGACGAACCGATGTGGCCGGCAATGGCGAGGCTGGTCGACTGGGCGAATGAGAACACGATCTCGACGGTGTGGTCCTGCCTCGCCGGCCATGTGGCCGTCTACCATATGGACGGCTTATCGCGGCAGCGGCTTCCCATGAAGCTTTCGGGTGTATTCGATTGCACCAAGGCGTCCGATCACTACCTCGTCCGCGACCTGCCGCCGCGTTGGACCGTTCCGCATTCGCGCCATAACGGGCTCGACGAGGCGACGCTGACACGCAAGGGCTATCAGGTGCTCTCCCACTCGCCGCGCGTCGGCCCGGACATGGTCGTCAAGCAGAACAAGAGCCTGTTCGTGATATTGCAGGGCCATCCGGAGTATGGCGCGGAATCTCTATCACGCGAGTACCTGGCGCGACGTTCGGCGCTTTCTCACCGAGGAGCGGGAGAGCTACCCCGAGATACCCGAGAGCTATTTCGACCAGCACACGACGACGACTTTGAACGCGCTGCGCGAGCAGGCAACGCGACGGCGCGATCCGGTGTTGCTGGCGGCGCGGGACACAGCCGTGAACGCGGTGGCCACGCAGAGTTGGGGGGAAGCCGCGGTGAGCCTGTACGCGCGCTGGCTGTCCTACCTGGCGGAGCACGGCCCCCAGACGGCGGCGCGACCGCGCATGGCGTATTGATGCGCCACACCGACCTCTTTCCGTCACCTGATGACCGTCGAAGATGGGACGATCACCTGACCGTCCTGCTCGCGGAAGCGGAGCGACGCGTCACGCTCGGTCCGGTAACGCCCTCGATCGACGTCGCCGACTTTCTCGCGGAGCTGCGCAGCTTCGATTTCGAGCGCCGCATGCCGATCGAAGAGCTCTGCGCCTGGACAATCCGGCAGATGGAGACCGGCGTCGTCCATATGAACCATCCGCGCTATCTTGGCCTGTTCAACCCTTGTCCGAGCTTTCCGGCGCGCTGCGCCGACCGCATCGTTGCCACGTTCAATCCGCAACTGGCCACCGCCACCACCTCGCCGGCGGCGGTCGCGATCGAGGCGCATGTCGTGCGCATGGTGGCTCGGCGAGCCGGACTGGGCGAAGCAGCCGCCGGTCATTTCACCTCGGGCGGCTCGGAGGCGAATTACACCGCCCTGATCTGTGCCATGACCCAGGCGGAACCAGGCTTCGCCGAGCGCGGTGCGCGGGCATTCTCTGGCCAACCGGTATTTTACACCTCGAAAGAAAGCCACCTCGCGTGGATCAAGATCGCGCATCAGGCCGGCATCGGCCGCGCCGCCGTCCGCTTGGTGGCGACCGACGGCGCCGGCCGCATGGAGCTGACCGCTTTGACCAAGGGGATCGCGGCGGACCGCGCATGCGGTCAGGTGCCCGTCATGATCGTGGCCACGGCGGGGACCACCAACGCGGGCATGATCGACCCGCTCGAGGGCTGCGGCGAGATCGCCCGCGGCCATGGCATCTGGTACCACGTTGACGCCGCCTGGGGTGGCGGACTGATCGCCTCGGAGCGGCTCCGCGGCTTGCTTGCGGGTATCGGTCGCGCAGACTCGGTCACCATCGACGCGCATAAATGGTTCGCAGTCACGATGGGCTGCGGGATGTTCCTGACCCGTCATCCGCCGTTGCTATCGGCCGCGTTCAATGTCTCGGCGAGCTACATGCCATCGCACGACGCCGCCGCCGACCCATACGTAACGACCGCGCAATGGTCTCGCCGGTTCAACGGCCTGCGGCTGTTCCTCTCGTTGGGCGCCGGCGGCTGGGCGGCACACGCGCGCCATGTCGAGCGGGCGACCGAACTCGCGCGGCTGCTCGCCCGCAGCGCGGAAGATCTGGGCTGGAGCGTCGCCAACGATCCGGCGCTCGCCGTGGTCTGCCTGGTGCCACCGCCGGGCTCCAACGAGGTCCAGGAGATCGTCAGGCGCGTCCTCGCCTCTGGCGGTGCCTGGCTGTCGTCCGCCGTCTTCGAGGGACGGCGCGTTGTCCGAGCCTGCGTCACGAATGGGGAGACGACTGAAGCCGACATCGCCGGCGTGATCGAGTTGCTGGAGGCCGCGCGATGAGCAATCCAATCGGCCGGCGCCGATACGTATCAAATCAATCCGCTTCGGCGGCCGAATCAAGTGATGGAGAGTGAACGATGACGATCGCCAAATCAGCGGTGGCATTCAGATTTCAGAGCGTGATTGACGAGATCAGTCGCCTCAACTGGGACGACCTCCTCGAGGACCAATGCATCGACGTGGCGTGGGCTTATTACTATTTTTCCGTGCAGTTTCGCGAGAACCTGGAGATTGCCTGCGAGCTCTTGCCCGATGATGCACGGCTTGCCCACCTCGCGCGGGAGGAATGCGACACGGATAACCTCTCTCCGTGGGAGGGCGTCGCGGCCGAAGGCGAGAAACTGAACCATGACGAATTCATGCGGCGGCTGCTGCTGCTCGCGCCCATCGACGAAGGCCGCCAGCGCGAATTCGAGGCGCTTGGCCAGGACTATCTCGCAGAGGTCCGGTCGACGGACCGCCTGACCCGCGCACTGAGCATCGCCAGCTACGAGGACGGCGGTCTGGAGCAGGTGTTCGGTGCGATGTGCTGCATGCCCGTCGTGGCCAATCCAGCGTTGCGCGCCTTCCGGCATTTCCTGCTGGAGCATATCCGCTTCGACAGCGATCCCGACGGAGGCCATGGAGCGCTGAGCCGGCATCTATCGCCCGACGATCGCATCCTGCCGCTCTGGACAGCGTTCCGGGACCTGCTTCGCGACTTTGTTCCGGGACTGGAAGCGACGGCCGAATGCGCGCGGCGCGCGGGCGCGGAGTTGGCCGTCGCATTGCCAGCGGGCGGATCCTGAAGGGCCGATGACCACGAGAGCTGCTAAGGCCGGCAAATGCTGAACCCGGCGGCCGGTGACATCTCCGACGTTCTTGCGCCCGTCAACCTGCGCACCCAGCCGTTTTACTTTGACGGCTGCTTCGGATGGTTGCACGGTCGCGCGGATCACTCGGACGGCGGTGTCGCGGTGGTGATGTGTTCCGGGCTGAAGGAGGACAAGGTTACCGGGCATCGGTCGTTCCGACTGCTGGCCGACGACTTCGCCGCCAGGGGCTACCCGACTCTGAGGTTCGATTACCACGGCACCGGCGACTCGCGCGATACCGGTATGGCGGAGCCATGGACGGAATGGCAGCGGAACATTCACACTGCTGCCAGCCACTTGCGCCGCCATGCCGGCGCGCAACGGATCGTGCTGTGTGGGCTGCGTCTCGGTGCCACTCTGGCTGCGCTGGTGGCTCAGGCGCGCGACGACGTGGCCGGACTGATCCTGTTGGCACCCGTCATGCGTGGCCGGACCTACATACGGCAGGTCAGCGTCGCAACCAGCTGTGGACCGGTGCACGCACAAGAGGGCGGTCTGATGCTCGAAGACCTATGGTTGCCCGCGGAAACGGTCGAAACGATCAGTCGGGTCGATTTGCGCACGGTCCGGCTCGGCACGGTCCGCCGGATCCTGGTGCACGCGCCGGAAGCCTCCCCCGTGCTCTCCGAGGGCGCCGCATCCTGGACTGAACAGGGCGCTGAAACCGAGATCAGGGATTTTCGCGGACTCGCGGCGCTGCTGCGGCCCGCGTTCATGAGTCATGAAGAGCAGGTCCAGACATCACGCATCTCTGAGTGGTTAAGTGCGCGGCTTCCGCCTTGTCCAGGAACCCTGTCCGTCCCGGCTCCTGCCTGGGACGCCGAATTGGAACTGAACGATTGCGTCGAATCGCCGCTGCGCTTTGGTGCCGACAAGCACCTGTTCGGCATGCTCTGCCGCCCGGCGCAGGAGAAGACGGCGGATTTCGTGGCCGTGATTGCGAACGCATCGGGGGATCCGCATTACGGGTTCGCGCGAGCCGGAACCGACCTAGCGCGCCGGCTGGCGTCGGTCGGATTGTCAACGCTACGCCTGGATTTCGACGGACTCGGCGACAGCGGTGTCGCTGGTGGTCCCGCGAGCCACGTGTTCGAGACCGACCGCCGGCAGGACATCACCGCCGCGGTCGACGCGCTGGCGGAGCTGGGGTTTCGGCGGTTCGCGCTGCAGGGGCTGTGCTCTGGAGCGTATCATGCCCTGCAAGCGGCGCTCGCCGAACCCAGGATCGACAGGCTGCTGCTGATCAACCTGCCGCTGTTCCAATGGCGCGACGGAGACGCAATCGAGTTGCTGGGGGTCGCCACCGAAAGCCGGGCCACGGTGGTGCGTAAGGTCCTGCGCAACGTCAACCCAAGACTGCTGCTGCGGGCCTTTCTGGGCCCGGACGAGGCCGCGCGGAAGCCACAGTGGTTCGCGCAGCGGGCCAAGGCTGCGGGGCAACGCATTGCCGGACTGTCGAAGTCCAGCCCGGCGTTCGCGCGCAAGAGCCTCAAACGTCTCGCGCGGCGGACCCGGACGCTGCTGCTGTACGGCGAGGGCGATTCAGGGCTCAAGGTGCTGGACCACGCCTTCCGACGCAGCCAACCGCCCGGTGCGACGATCCGCATCGTCGCCGGACTGGACCACGCGTTGGCGACCAGTGAGATGCGGCACCTCGCGGTCGCGCAGATCGTCGAGTTTCTTCGCCAGGACGCGGAATTCCGGCCCGCGCCTTGGCCCGGCGCGGCGGCGTTAGATCGGCCTCGGCCAGACGCGGAAAGCGGCGCCTGGCATGGTGCCAGCTACCACACGCGACCCGCGGCGGAAGAGGCGTGCCCGCCATGACCGTCTTTCGCCCCCGAATGGACCTCGGTCTTGTACTCATCATCGGCCTTGCCGGCCTGATCGCATCGCCGCGGCTTGCGGTGGCGCAGCCGGCGATCCTGGAAGCCGCCAACGTGCCGGGCGTCAGCGCCGCCCTGTCGGCGTCTCCTCCCTATTCCTGCGTCACCAATTTCTATGTCGACGGGATGGCCGGGAACGATGCCAATCCGGGTACCCGGGCGGCGCCGTGGAAAAATCTCCAGAACGCCGACAACTGGGGCAAGAACGTTCCCGCGGCGGGGGAATGCGTGAACGTGCTGCCCGGCACCTATACACTGACGAAGACGCTCGTTCTGCATACCGGCGGTGTCCGCGCCGCGCTGAACGGATACGTCGTCTACCGATCTACGCAGCCGCGCGGCGCACATCTGATCGCGAGCCCCGGTTTCGCGAAAATGGCAGACCTGATCCAGTTGTGGGCAGCCTACATCATCATCGATGGGTTCGAGGTGGACGGCAATCGGTCCGTCACCAGCGGCCACGGCATCGATGGCTGCGCCAATGGTGGCGGGCCCGGCAACATCGCGCACCACTTCATCGCCATCAACAACATGATTTACGATGTGGGCGGCTCAGGGCTCAGCTCGTGCAGCGCCGACTTCATCATATGGCGCAACAACGTCGTGTACAACACGTCCTCAACGAACCGCTACCAGGTGTCGGGGATCAACATCTGGGAGCCGAAGGCGCTGGCGACGGGATCTTACACGCCGACGGCTTGGGACAACGTTCCTTTCGGAATCCAGATCTCCTACAACGTCGTCCATGACAATGTTGAGGGTCCGGCGATCGCCGGAAACCACACGGACGGCAACGGTATCATCATCGATACGACCTTCGGCAGCTTCAAATGCCCGACCTGCGGCACGCCGTACCCGGGAAACATTCTTTTGCTGGGCAACGTCGCTTACCGCAACGGCGGTGGCGGGATCCATCTGTTCCTAAGTCAGAACGTCACCGCCGCCAACAACACGGTGTACAACAACCACCTGGACGCCGCGAACCCCGCTACCGCACGCGGCGAGCTGAGCAATCTCGGCAGCCGGAACATTACGTGGATCAACAATATTGCGATCGCGGTGCCGGGTTCGGGCGCGCTTTCCAACAACCGGCCAATCGTTAGCCTGCCGCTCGGGAACGGGTTCGATGCAAGTGGCGGTACATGGACGAAGAATGTTGCGTTTGGCGCGGATATACAGACGGATCCGGCAATCGCGGTCAGCGGCGAGGATAATCTGATCGGCGTCGATCCCCGGCTCGCCGACCCGGCGAATGGCGACTTTAAGCCGCTTCCGGATAGCCCGGTGATTGGCGCCGGCTCGCCGGCCGCCTTTCTGCCACCGAGTACTCGCAACATAGGCGCCTACTGAACAGCGCGGGCGGTCCGCCTTATCTTCCCAACGCGGTTGACGCGCGTCGGATGTAGCGCAGCACTTGCGCGTGCCGCGCACGAACGCTCATGACATCGAATGAAATGATGGCGATATCGTAGACGGCGGCGCCAACGCCGACCTGCAAGAGGAGCGCCGGGAAACCCGTGTAGCCCCGCAACCGCGACAGCACCAATGCCATGATCGCGGCGCTGGCGAGGATCTTCATAATCTCGACGATCGGCCAGGGCAGGCGGAACACGCGCCGGCTGGCGATCGAGGCGACGACGAAACTGACTGACAGGGCGGTGCAACTGCCGACCGCCGCGCCCACCTGACCCATCCCCGGAATGAGCCAATAATCCATCACAACGTTGACGGCCACCGCCAGCAGCGACGTCCAGATCAAAGGCGAGGTGCGGTGGCCGAGCTGGAACGCGACATCGACATAGAAAGCGCGCACGCTGGCGACCGCGGCTGCGAACGCCAACCACGGCGCGAGCCGGACGGCGGAGCCCCAATAGAGCTCGCCGATTAGCAGGTGCGCGAGGTTGCTGGCCACCCCGGCGATGCCGACCGTCGCCGGCACCACGATCACCAGCAGAAAGATGAGATTGCGTTCGAGTTGCCCGCTTATCGCCTCAGCGGAACGAAACTTCATTGCCTGCACGGCCATCGAATAACCCCATGGGCCGATGCAGCCCGCCAGCGTCATGATCGGCGCCTGGGTTATCAAAGTGGCGGCGGTGAAGAGGCCGACGGCGTGTGGACCGATCATGGCCTGCAGCATCCATCTGTCGACGGACATTAAAAGGGTCCCCAACCCGACGCTGACGGAGAGTGGAAATCCGAAGCCGATCAGGCTTCGGAACACGGCCAGATCGAAGCGGTGACTGAGGATCGTGAGGCGCGGCTCGCGGGCGGTAATGCTGACGAGCAGTCCCGCGGCACTAAGCGCGAACAGGATCGAGGACGCATTGCGTTGCAGATACGCGGTACCGCAAATGAAGAGCGTGGAGGCCACGCCGCGCAGGACGCTCGTGCGGAAGAAGGCGGTTTCGCGCAGCTCGGCCATCTGGAGACGCTGCTTCAGTTCCACCCAGGCCGACGTGAAGGTCGCGATCAAGCTGGCGGTGATGAGCATCGCGTAGCCCGCGAAGCCACCCACGACCACGATCAGCACAGCCAGGGCGATGCACAGCAGGAAGATGGCGGTAAAGCACGTCACCACGGTGCCGAAGAACTGATCAGGCGCCTTCGTCGTCGGCGCTATCCGCAGCACGCTGAGGCCAAGCCACTCGAAGGTGCCGATCGTGAGCAGGAATACAATCGACAGGCCCAGAGCGTATAGTCCGTACTCCGCCGGCTGCAGCATCCGCGTCAGCACCGCCGTCGTGACAAGGCCCAGAACGCCCGGGATCAGCCGCGCAATCAGGAAAATCACACGGCTGCGCAAGCATCACTCCCGATCATCAGCGAAGAAGATTTCCACCCCTTGGCCGGTCGCCTCACGCACGCCGAAGTTCAATCCTAGCACACATTCCGCCAAGATTGTGTGAAATCAATTCGTATGGGGTTTGGTTTCGGCTGTGCGTTTCGCGGGCAGAAAGGCGCGCATCCCCGGACCTGAAATTCTGCTTGCGCATGGC
The DNA here is from genome assembly GCA_963790445.1 of uncultured Alphaproteobacteria bacterium. GTDB lineage: Bacteria > Pseudomonadota > Alphaproteobacteria > Acetobacterales > Acetobacteraceae > JAMXLO01. The sequence continues at coordinate 59,680 of CAWBON010000010.1, forward strand.
GCGTTCCGCTTGTCCAGTCGGACAGCACTACGCGGCGAAGGAGCAGAGCGTTCCACGCAGGAGCGGCCGCCCGCCGGCGTGCGTTGTGCCATCGTGCCCATGAACACGCACGACGGTTCCGGAGAAGCATCGTTCATTACTGTTGCATTGTGACATGTATCGCCTGATTTTTGCGCATTTAGCGCGACTTTGTAAGCAAAGGCGCTTACCAGGAGACGCGTTCGGGCGCAAAGCTTGCGCGGCTTATGAGTAAGGAAAGCGGATGGCGAACCCGCCGGTCGTTTCAGTCGTAATACCCACCCTGCGGCGGCCGCCGCTGCTGATGCGTGCGCTTGGCAGCGTCCTCGCTCAGACATTTCCGGATTTCGAAGTGGTTGTTGTGGTCGACGGCCCGGATGAAGCGACGACAGCGGCGCTTCAAACGGTGAAAGACGAACGGCTCCGCGTTTTCGTGAACCCGCAATCGCTGACCGCAGCGGGCGCTCGCAATCGCGGCGTCGCGGAGTTGCGGGGTACGTGGATCGCGTTTCTGGACGACGACGACGAGTGGCTGCCCGCAAAGCTCGAACGGCAGATCGCGGTCGCCCGCCGCCACGAGGACGTGCTTGTGACCTGCCTGAGCCGGGTGATCACGCCGCTCGCGACGCTGGTTTGGCCGGAAGAGGTGTACGACAATGTCGTTCCAATCGACGAGTACCTGTTTGACCGGCGGCAAACATTCGCCGGATCCGGCTTCATTCAAACATCCAGTTATCTGATGCCGCGCGCGTTGTATCAGAAATCGCCATTCGCGACTGATACGCCACATGACGACTGGGATTTTTTGTTGCGGCTGTCCAAGGTTTCCGGCGCGCGGGTGGAAACGATCCCCGAGGTCCTTGTGAATGTCTATTTCGAGGAAGCGCGGCCCTCGTTGAGCCGAACAGGAACATGGCTGGCTTCGCTGGAATGGATCGACCGAGTTAGGCCGCTCCTGACGCCGCGGGCATACAGCGGATTTTGCCTGGCGGTGGTCGGACCGCAGGCTGCCGGCGAACACGCCTGGCCGGCATTCGGGCTGTTGATGTTCAAGGCGTTTAGGAACGGTGCGCCGCGCGTCCGGCACGTGTTGACCTATTTCGGGTTCTGGCTGGTACCGCGGGGCGTTCGCCGGCGGTTGCGTGGCTGGTTCCGCGGCCAATCGCGACGCGCTGACTGAACCGCAGACAGGCGCGACGTGCCGGGCGGTCGGCACACAAGATCGCGGCGCGTCACAGTTGGCTGACGTTTGGTAATGGTTAGGGCCTGTCATCAATTGAGCCAAACGACGCTGGCGACGAGGTGCACGGCGGCCAGGAAGTTGCGCGCGGTCTTCTCGTAGCGGGTGGCGATCGCACGAAACTGCTTGATCTTGGCGAAGAAGTTCTCGATCAGATGGCGCGCCGCATAAAGCTCTCGGTCATAGTCGCGCGGCGAGGACCGGTTGGTTCGCGGCGGGATCACCGCTGTCTTGCCAGAGGCCATCAGCGGCTCAGGTACTCGCGTATCGGCGTCGAACGCCTTGTCGGCGATCAGCGTATCGGCCGCCATGGTGGGCAGCAGGTGGTCAGCTCCCGCAAGGTCGTGTGCCTGGCCGCCGGTCAGGCAGAAGCCGAGCGGGTTGCCCAGCGCGTCGACCAGGGCGTGGATCTTGGTGCTCAGTCCGCCGCGTGAGCGCCCAATCGCCTGGTCCTCACCAGCTTTTTTTGGGCGCCGGCGCTATGCTGGTGAGCGCGCACAATGGTGCTGTCGATCATCGCGTATTCGTTGTCGGCGTCTGCGGCGAAATACTGAAACACCCGCTGCCAAACACCGCTTTTGGCCCAACGGCTGAACCGCAGGTGGACCTTTGTCCCGTCGCCGAAGCGCTCCGGCAGATCGCGCCAGGGCATCCCGGTACGATAACGATACAGCACCGCCTCTACGAACCGCCGATTGTCCGCCGCGGTCACCCCAACCGAGCCTTCGCGTCCCGGCAAAAGGCCCTTGATCCGCTCCCATTGATCGTCGCGCAGTCCGAACCGCCGCATTGGTCAGCCCCCTACAAGCTGACCGCCTATGAATCGAAGAAACCACCGCGCCGGAATCGGCCACGTATCACCCGGTGCCGATTGACGCCCAAGTGTGGCAATCGGGACTTACCGGCCGAATACGGTGCGCGGTAGCGCCCACCGACCAAGATCGGCTAATTGATGAGAGGCCCTAGTCTCTTTTATTCGTGGCATACGGGTTCAATCCTAAGCGTATCACAGCTAGGGATTGCAGATCGAATTCGAGGGATTTGTCTCAGTATTCGTGCAGGCGGCGCTGGCAAGTAGCTTGCAGCAGCGATCGCTAGGCGTCTAGTGCAGATGGGCCCCTTATCCCGAGTGGTGGCCACCAAGGCGGTGCCCCTGGTTAGGTTGGGTTGCCGCGCGCAACTCGGGCTAGGCCCGCCATCCATGGACCTGTTTCGGGATGATGGATGACAGAATCGCCCTTCGCCGGCTTCTGGCGAAGGGTACTCGAGAGATGCGGCGCGTGGCAACGTATTGGCGCCTAAATCGAGGATAATCTCAGTAAGAAATTAATGAGTTGTTGACAAATTAACAACGATTTCGCAAGTTATGACCAGAGGCCTCTCAAAGGCTAAGATAATGCTCAATTTTGAGGCGAACAAGATGAGCGATGTGCCAGATCTTATGCCCGGCGGGGAACTTGCGCTCGACAAACGGGCGGCAGAAGCCGACGAAATAACGATTTCCCGCCATGGCCATGTGCCGCTGAGCGGGCTCATCGCAGGAATGGCGGCAAGTGACATTATTGGTTCGATCATCGTCGCGTTAGTGGTGTTCCGTCTTTATGCGGTGCCGTTGAACCATGACAGCGCGCAACTCTGGGCCGGCATATGTGGTTACTTCGTCGCGTGGCCTTTGGCAGCGTCGACGCAGGGACTTTATCACAAGAAAACGGTTCTCGCTGATCTCCGGGCCCACTGCCTCAAGGTGATGTCGGCGTGGGTGTTCGCGTTCGGCGTCATTCTCCTGCTCGGGTTCGCCGCGCAACTGATCGGCGCCACGTCGCGCGTCTGGTTTCTGTCATGGGCGCTCGGTGCGCTGGTTTGGTTTACTTGTCTGCGCTACGTCTGGTCTCAGTATTTGAGCGCAATGCTTCGCCAGGGCGGCTGTTTCGAACGGGTCATGGTGCTGACGGACGTGGAGTATCGCGCGCACGCTGTCGGCGAGGAGATCCGCCGCGAGAGCGGTGGCCGGATCGGGATCGTTTCCACGGGTGCGATCCCGGTGGCATCCGACGATCCGTCAATCGACCGAATTGAGCGAACTGTCCGAAGCGGAACGATCGACCGTGTCGTCATCGCGGGCTTCGAAGCGGCGAGCGGCGAGACGGGGTGGTTGCTGGCGCGGCTGGCGCGCAGCACGGTGGACGTGACCGTCATTCCAGACATCGAGCTATCGCGCGGTAGGGTGTTGAACGTCGATCGCATCGGAACATTGACGACGATTGATTTTTCGTTGTGTCCCCTTACCGCGTCTCAGCTTGCGCTAAAGCGCGCCGAGGATCTGGTCCTCGCGAGCCTGATCCTGCTGGTGACGGCGCCGGTTTTCCTCCTCGTCGCCATAGCAATCAGGCTCGACAGTCGAGGACCGGTGTTATTCCGGCAGCAGCGAGAGGGTTTCCACGACCGTGTGTTCCGCGTGTGGAAGTTCCGGACCATGTTCGACAGCGCGACGGATCACGGGGCGGTGCGGCAGACGTCCCGCGACGACGATCGCATCACACGGGTCGGCCGCGTGCTTCGGCGGTTCAGTATCGACGAACTGCCCCAGGTGCTCAACGTGTTTTTCGGCGACATGTCGATCGTCGGGCCGAGGCCGCATCCGCTCCGTATGACGACAGAAGGTCTGTCGATGAGAGAGGCGCACCCCGAATACGCCGCCCGGCAACGGCTCAAGCCCGGCATCACGGGTCTGGCTCAGGTGAAGGGTTGCAGAGGCGCGATCGATTTACCTGCAAAACTGCGACGACGCGTCGCCCTTGATTGCCAGTACATTGATAATTGGTCGCTGTCCCTTGATCTTTGGATCGTCTTACGAACCGTCGCCCTCGTGATGGTCGATACCGACGCATATTGATGGAGCGGCGACGCCTGGTTCGACCCGATCTGAGTCGGAACGTCCGGAAATAAGTGGTTCGCCTTCGAAGGCGATCGAACAGTTGCACAAGACCCCTCAGACCGGGCCGCGAGGATGGCATTTGGCGAAACGACATGATGCCGCGCGAGACGGTCTGGGGCGTTGGGGGAACAGGAGAAAGTTGATGCATGAATTGATTGCGACGCAACAACGCAGCAATGTTCTCGGTGTAGGCGTGATGCCGGCCACGCTCGAACAGGCTGTCGCGACTCTTGAACGGTGGCGGGATGATGGGACACGTGATTACGTTTGCTGCGTATCGGTTCATGGCATTGTGACCGCCCAACGGGATCCTTTGGTGCGCGACGCTCTCAATCACGCCGGCCTGGCGACTGAAGATGGTGTCCCCCTGGTCTGGTGGTCGCGCTGGACCGGCGCGCCGCGCGCGCGCCGCGTTTGCGGGCCCGATCTCCTCGAGGAAATGTGCGAGCGCGCCGGCGCACGCGGCCATCGCCATTATTTCTATGGCGGCACGCCGGAAACGGTCGAGCAATTGGTCATGCGCCTGCGACAACGTTATCCGACTCTCACGATCGCGGGGTATCGCTCACCGCCGTTCCGCCCGCTGACCGATGAGGAAGACGCGGCCGTCGTTGCGGAGATCAACGCGACGCGACCGGATTACGTTTGGATTGGCCTCGGTATGCCCAAGCAAGAGAAGTGGATGGCCTCCCATGTCGGCCGTGTTGAGGCGGCCGCGCTTCTGGGCGTAGGCGCGGCTTTCGACTTTTCAGCGGGGACAAAGTTGCGCGCACCGCGCTGGATGCAGCGTACCGGTCTGGAATGGCTGTTCCGGCTGATCTGCGAACCGCGTCGGCTCGCCCGGCGGTATCTGATCGATAACTTGCTTTTCATCGGCTATGCGTTCCTGCAGGTCACCGGACTGCGATCCTACGGCCGCGATTGGGAGGGTGGGACGAGCTATCGGATCGACAGGTCCGTGTCCAAGGTCGACGCAGTGGCGGCCGAATGATCGCGTGGCCCGTGATGCATGACGCGGCCCCATTGCGATCGGTTGCCCGGACCGTCCGATGAAGTTGCTGATCTCGACCTATGCCTGTGCGCCCGGTCGCGGGTCTGAACACGCGGTTGGGTGGAACTGGGTGACCGAGGCGCACCGACTTGGTCATCAGGTTTGGGCTTTTGCGTCGTCAGCACATCGCGCCGCGATCGAGGCCGCGTGCCGAAGCGATCCCGCGCTTGGCGGGATCCACTGGACATTTCCCGAAGTGAAAGGATGGCGGCTCACGCCGGGGACCGAGCCGCGGTGGGAACGGACGTATAATTTGTTGTGGCAAATGGCGGCTCTGCATCACGCGCGCGCCCTGCGATCAACAATCCGCTTCGACGCAATCCACCATCTCACCTGGGCCGGCATCCGCGCGCCGACATTTCTTGGCTCCCTTGGCGCGCCTTTGATCATCGGACCGGTCGGTGGGGGCGAAACCTCGCCGCGGTCGCTACGCGACGAACTCGGGCCGCGTGGAAGACTGCTGGAGCGGATACGGGATATCTCCAACGCGACCATCACGTTCAATCCGCTGGTTCGCGCGGGGATGAAACGTGCCGCCGTCATTTTTGCCTCGACAGCGGATACACAAAGGATTTTCAAGGGCAGGATGGGCGAGAAGATCGTTGTTTTCTCGCAACTGGGTCTGCGTGGTGAACCCGCGGTGGGGGCGGCGCGCTCGTGCAACGAGGCACCGCGGTTTTTGTTCGCCGGACGGCTGCTCTATTGGAAAGCTGTGCACATTGCCGTGCGTGCCTTCGCCGATGTAACGAAATCCATTCCGAACGCTCGTTTCACGATCGTCGGAGAAGGACGAGAGCGTGCCCGACTCGAACGCGACGTCCGACGACTCCATATCGAGGATCGAGTTCGATTTCATTCCACGGCTGCCTCAGAATGAACTGTTGGCTTTGTATGAGAGCCATGGCGTACTCCTGTTCCCCAGTCTGCACGACAGCGGCGGATTTGTCGTCCTTGAAGCCCTTTCACACGGCATGCCGGTGATCTGCCTCGATCTCGGTGGGCCGCGTGACGTGGTGACGCCGGAGTTCGGCATCGTCATCGGCACCGCGGGACTTAACAGTGGACAGGTCGCGGCGAAGATGGCGGCTGCGATCCGCGAACTGTTTGCCGAACCTGATCGCTTATCTCGTCTTTCCGCCGGTGCCATGGCACGCGCCAGACAGTTCAATCTGCCCGATCGCATTGTCGCGCTTTACGATCGCGCCGCCGCCTTCGCCGATGGGTCGAGCGCCCTTGCCGAGGATCCGCGAGCCCAGAATTCGCCTGAGTTCGGAGCCAAAACGTGAGCGCAATCGCCGGGGCAGCGAGTCCGGTCATGCGTTGCCGATCGTTCGATGGCGGCATCGACCTGTCGGTCCTTGGGGTCGGTGGCGGCCGCATAGGCTCGCTCAACAACCCGGTGTCGATGCGCGAGGTCGAACGCATGCTTACTGCGGCGGTCGAGGCCGGGATCAATCTGTTCGACACCGCGGACATCTATGGCCAGGGAGACAGCGAGCGCGTGCTGGGTCGCCTCGCTTCCCGCCACAACGGGCGCGTCTTCATAATCACCAAGATCGGATTCACTCATGGTCGTTACGCGAATGTCATCCGGGCGGCGAAGCCCTTTTTGCGACTTTTGGTGAAATCGCGCTCGCGCGCCCAGAGCAATGTCGTCCGCGCCCGCTCCCATGTGATGGATCAAGATTTTTCCGTTGCGCATCTGCGTCGCGCCACTGATGCTTCACGCCGCCGGCTAGGCGTCGATCGGTTAGACGGACTGTTGTTGCACAACCCGCCACTTCCTGTGCTTCGCCATCGGTGGACCGCTGATTTTTTGCATGAAGTCGTGCGCGACGGCGTCGCATCCCATGTCGGGATTTCGGCGGACTCGATCGAAGAGATCGAGGCAGCGCTTTCGATTCCCGCCGTCACGATGCTGCAGGTACCGCTCGGGGTCGCCACGGCAATGCGAAAGCTGGGCATCGCCGATCAGGTCCGCGACCGCCGTATCGCGCTGTTCGTTCGTGAAATCCTCTCCAAAACGGGCGGTGACCGAAACCGCGTGGACGCCGTCCGCACAGCACTGGCCGCGGCGCTCGCGCCGGATTTCGTCACCGCCGCGATCGTTGGCGTCAGCACGCGCCACCATCTCGATGGACTGCTAGCGGCCGTGCCATGATTTTGCCGGCCGAAAACCTGCCGCATGACTCTTCGACTGAATTCGACATCGCGATCGTCGGCGCTGGCGCCGTCGGCGTGGCGATCGCGCGGCGTCTCGCTGATCATCGGTTCGGCCGTATCGTACTCGTTGAAGCGGGTGGTGCGCGATTTGATGCGGAAAAACAGCGGCGATTTTTCGCGGCGGCCGAGGTCAGCGACCATCGCCACCCGCCCGGAGATCTGTACCGACGCAGAATGTTGGGTGGCACGACATCGATCTGGGGCGGACGTTGCATCCCGATGCAGCCAGAGGATTTCGCGCCGACCGAGGGCCGCACCAGCTGGCCGATCACCTATGACGATGTTGCCCGCCACTACCCGAACGCCCTTGAATTCCTTGCGGCTGGTGCTGCGGATTTTCATGCTACCACGGCATTGGCTGCGATCCCGGCGCTGGCGTGTCGCGAAGCGTCCGGATTGGACATCGACCAGATTGAGCGGTTCAGCGAGCCGACCGATGTGTGGAAGAAATGGAGCGCCGCACTGGTGCGTGACACCAATGTAACCGTCCTCCATGACGGCGCATGCACCAGCGTCATTACCACGCGTGATGGCGGCCGCGTGGTCGGCTTGCGTCTGCGGACGCCATCGAATCAACGCCGCGACATCCGCGCTTCGCGGGTCATTCTGGCCTGTGGCGGGTTGGAAACGCCGCGGCTGCTTCTGGCATCGAATGAAACACGCGTTTGCGGGCTCGGCAATGAGCACGATCTCGTCGGCCGTTGTTACATGACTCATCTGGCGGGTGACTTCGGCCATCTACGCTTCGCCGAAGCGAAAACCGTTCGGGCGTTCGACTACGCGACGACGCTGGACGGTATCTATGCCCGCCGCCTGATCCAGTTCACACCGTCGGTGCGTGAAAGCCGGGGGATCGGTAACATCGTGTTTCGCCCCACCATTTCACCGATTGACGACGCCTCTCATCGCGACGCGGTGCTGTCAGCGATGTTCGTCGCCAAGAGGCTGATCATTCCGGAGTACGGGCGGCGTCTCATCGGCCACGGTCTGGCCACGAACCATCGCGCAGCATGGGCAAGTCACTTCGTGAACATCGCGCGCGGACTCCCCGATCTTGCCGCCTTCGGGGGAAAGTGGCTGCGACGGCGCACGCTCGCGACACGTAAGTTGCCATCTGTTTTCCTGCGACGCACCGATGCCACCTATCCGCTCGAATTCAACGCCGAACAGTCGCCCAACCCGGATTTACGCGTGCTTCTGGGCTCGGAGATCGATCCTTTTGGCGTCCGGCGGCTCATCATTCGCTGGAGCGCCAGCGACACCGACATCGAGTCGGTCGCGCTTGCCTATGAGGCGCTCACAGCCGCGGTCGGACGAAGCGGTCTCGGAACGCTCACGCTCGGTCCGGATCCCCAGCCCAAGATACGAAGCGCCGTCATCGCCCTCGCCGGGCATCATATCGGCACGGTCCGCATGGGCAACGATCCGCACTCGGGCGTCGTCGATCGCAATGCTGAGGTCTGGGGGACGCGCGGTCTTTACGTCTGCGGCGCTGCGATTTTCCCTACCTCCGGTTTCGCCAACCCGACATTGACTGCAGTCGCTCTCGCGTTCCGGCTCGCGGATCATGTGATCCAGCAGCACAGGCAGACGGGGCCTGTGCGCCGGTCAAGCTCAGATTTGGAATTGGTCGATGACAGAGGTTGAGTCCGTCGAATCCGGTCGGCCGGTGCTGATGATCACTGCGGGCGGTCTCGAGCATGGCGGCGGTATTGGTCGTATGGTTGGATACACGCTCGGCGCCTGGACCGATGCGTCGTTGCCACCGATTCGGGTGATCGATACGCGCGGCCCGAAATTCAGCCGATGGGTCTGGCCATTCTATTTGCTGAATTGTCTTTTTCAGATCGTGCGCTTCGCACCGCGAAACCCGATTCTGCACGTCCATCTGGCGGCGAACTGCAGCACCATTCGGAAACTCGCCGTGGTTTGGCTTGGCCGGCTCCTGCGGCTGGATTACGTGATCCATCTGCACGACCCAACCTATGCTGAGTATTACATCGGTTTGCCTGATTGGGCTCGCGGGCTGGTACGGGCGATGTTTCTACGCGCAGGTCGGGTGATGGCATTGGGAAGCCCGGCGAAGGCGATGATTTCGGGTGTGATCGGCGTGCCGTCAGAGCGTATCGAAGTCGTCCCGAACGCGGTGCCGGGACCGTCGCGCATCGCACCGAGTCTCACGCGCGACGAGGCGGACGGGCCGTGTATTCTGTTCCTTGGCCAGTTGCAGCAGAGAAAGGGTGTGCACGATCTGATCGACGCGCTTGCCCGGCCGGAACTGGTGGCGCAGCGGTGGCGCGCGATCCTGGCGGGCGGTGGACCCGATCAGAAGCGCTATCAGGAACAGGCGATGGCGCGTGGCATTCTTCCGCGGATCAGCTTTCCCGGCTGGCTGCCCAGAGGAGAGATCGAGGGGCTGCTGGAAACCGCGTCCATTCTGGTTTTACCCTCCTACGCCGAGGAAATGGCGATGTCGGTGCTGGAGGGAATGGCGTATGGGCTTTGCGTGGTAAGCACGCCGGTGGGCGCGCTCGCCGAGGTCCTGGATGATGGCATATCCGCAGTCGTCGTTACGCCGGGCGATGTCGATGGTCTGGCCGCCGCGTTGTCCAAATGTGTCGCCGATCCGGAATTGCGCCGGCGCATCGGGGTGGGCGCACGGGACGCTTATCTTCGGCGGTACAATGTCGCGGATTATCCGCAACGGATCATCGCCACCCATCAGCGCGCGCGGCGAGAACTGATGCGGAGCGGAAGCGCTGGCGGATTGCCTCGATCGCTCTCCCGGTTCTGACGGCGATCGTATCACCCTGGTAGCGGGTCGGCCGCCCGCGGGCGGACCAAGTCAATGCGGCGGCAGAACAGCTGCACGGTCCGCGGGCACCGGCGTCTTGTCGTCGGCGGAGCGACTGTAAGGATCCTGGAATATACGATAATCGTTGAGCTCCGGGTCGGCGAGAATGAGCGCTATCGGATCCTGTGGCCAAATCAGAAATGGATCGATGAACACAAAGGACTGACCACCTCGGACAAGCTTGGTCCCCGTGAACGGCCCGATCGAGACCTGTCCGGTGATTCGCGTATCCGCGCCAGGCACGAACAACAGACTCTCGAACTGGAACAGGTAGCTGCTGACCACCAGCAACCTGGGCTCGTGGGACGCGGAGATGGCACGGCCGAGATTTGTCAGGACCTCACGTCGTTCCACGATTGCCGCGTGATGGCGGGTGAAGAAGCCCACAGGAACCGCGCCAGTGGTGCGATCGTGTTCCGGAAACCGAAGATATCGCGAGTGCAGATGGCTAAGGATTGTTGGACGCACGGCTTCTGCCGCGGTCTGATTGGCCAGGATGATCGCGATCCCAGCGGCCAGAGCGCCGACATTGCCGAGGCGGAATCTTCGCGCGACGCCGAGCGCGGTCAGCACGGAAAGCCCCAGCAGCACAAAGGTGAAATGGCGCGCAGGATTGGGGTTTGGAACCCAGAACACGGCTCCGAACACGATCAGGCTTACCGGGGCGAGGAGATTCGCGCCGAACAGAAGCGTCTCCAGCCAGTGGGGATCGCGGGCGAGCCAGGCTGCCTGCGCGGCCAACGAGACGAGCCCAAGAAGGACCGTCATCAGGCCACAGCCGACGGCAAGAATGACAAAGCCACGTGGGATATTGTCGAGCTGGTAAAAGGCTCCGAGAAAAGTCGACATGCCGTTCATGGCGTCCGCATTGTTGGTTGCGTTCGCCCCCGGAGCGTGCACGCCATAGTAGAGCACGATCAGGAACAAGGCGAAGGCGATCACGCAGACAATGCATCGCGTCATAGTTGCGCGGATGAAGGACAAGGCCGTTGGGTTGAGATGAGGCGGCCGCGCGAGAGCGAGCCACGGGAAGGAGAGCGGGAGCTCGGCCCGCATCGTCAGGCCAATGAAGAGAAGCAATATCGCCGACACATGCGCCACTATGGCCGCTGTCCCCCGAACGTTGAGGACTAGAAGCAGATTGGCTGCGAGGAAGAAGGTGAGCGCGATAAGAAGTTGGTGGCCCGACGTGGCCATTTCCAGAAATACCGGTGAGAAGATGAGCACGGAGGTGGCAATCAGCGCCACGGCCGCGCCGTACATGATGCGCAGCGTCACCATGCACAACGCCGCCGACACGATGGCCGCCGCGAAGCCGATACCATTGATCGCCTCGATCAGATTCTCGCGCGTGATGGTGAACACGTGCATGTCCGCGAGCCACCAGATCAACGCGACATAGCCGTAGCCGAATCGGAGTGCAGGAACATCGAACCAGCGTCCCGTTGCCTGCCCGTTCAGCAGGCCGACCAGCACACCGTACGAGTCGTCCTCACTGAACTCGCCGCGATAGTGGTACGCGCCGATCACAAGGGCGAAGACAGCGAGAATGGCGAGGAAGTAAGGAAGATCGGTCAGGAATGAGCCCTGGTCTCTGGCACGTGCGACCGAATGATCTGGTTGCGTGCGTGACCAGAATGTAACCATGTGCGTCGCTTTCTTCGCGGTCGGGGAAAGGGGGAATGCCGGATCAACCGGCGGCTCCAGTGTATCGTTCCTGGATCTCGTCGAATAATCTCGTAGCGCATTATATCCCGATCGATCCATGTGCCAATGAAATTGTCGGACATGAAATTGTCGGGCACACGACTAACCATGGCACGACCTTGCCATTTTCACCGGCGCACACACGCGCATGGTGCGGCGGACTTTGAATAATGGATTGACTTGGATCGAGCGCCGGATGTAAACTTCGTTTTGCATCCGGCTTGGATGCGCTCCGTCATGTTCGATTGCCCGAGCACGCACATGCCCGACATGCACCGCCAGACCGACGCTCACGCACGGGTTGCGTGGGTCGACTATTGCAAGGGCTTCGGGATTTTCTATGTCGTGTTTGGCCACGTGCTCGGTGGTCTGGTGCCAAGCGGGATTGTCAGCGATTCAGCTCAGTATCGGTTCGTGGACGGCTGGCTCTATGCCTTCCACATGCCGTTGTTCTTCTTTCTGTCGGGGCTGTTCGCATGGCAATCCGGATCTCAGCCGTTCGGGCGGTTTATCTCAAAGAAGGTGGCGACGCTCGTATACCCGTATTTTGTTTGGTCCCTTCTTCAGGGACTGCTTGAGACCTCGCATTACGGCAATCACTCTCTGGCGCCTACAGTCCTTCTGAAAATAGTATACGTGCCCATTGGCCAGTACTGGTTCCTCTACACGCTGTTTGCAATCACGGTCCTGTACTGGCTGTTTCGACGGATCACCGCGTCTGCTATCGCGTTTTTCGCACTGGGGATCGTCTGCGTCGCGGTCGAGCTGTCCGGTCGGAACATAGTGGAGTGGAACGTCACTCACGATGTCGCCTCGTTCCTAATCTTTTTCGCCGCAGGCGTCGCCGTTTCGCGCGGCGACCTGCTCGCCTGGTTCACCACGCGCGGTAATGCCGCGCTCGCCGCGACTTGCCTCGCGGGCTACGCGCTAATCGCAATCGGCAAGCTCGCACATGACGGCGAGCAGGACGTGCTATGGCTGGTACTGGCGATTGGGGGGATCGTCGCGACGATCGCATTGTCGGTGCTGGCGGAACGTCTGGGGAGAATTGCCGTCGTCCGGTTCTGGGGCGTGATGTCGCTGGAGATATACGTCGCCCATGTACTCGCTGCATCCGCGACCCGCATCGTGCTACAGCAATTTCTGGGCGCCACCGATCCGCTGGCGTATCTCACGTTGGGCACCGCCGTTGGTATGTTCGCGCCGATCTGCCTCGCGTATCTGAGCAATGCGGTCGGCTTTCCCTACCTGTTCACGCTCAACCCGGCGCGGCTGCAACCCTTGTCCGTTGCTTACTCGAGCGACCACGTAGCGCCGCGCAGACTGACGCGAGCCTGACTTCGCGAAGCAATTGCTATTTGGTGGCGCGTCGCCAGGCTCGAGGGGTGGCGAGCGGCGCCTTCAGACGAAGGCGCGAGCCGAATTGGATCGGGTCTGCGTATCTATCCAACGATACGTCGTTTCGAGACCCTTGATCAGTGGTTGGGACGGTTCCCAATCCAGTTTCTCACGGATCAGGCGGTTATCGGAATTTCGTCCACGCACGCCGAGCGGGCCGGGAATATGTCGCTTCTCGAGCTGCTTACCAGCGACTCGCATGACCATGTCGGCCAACTGGTTGATCGTTACCATCTCTTCAGAGCCGATATTGACCGGACTGCCGAAGTCCGAACGCATTAACCTCAGGGTACCCTCTACGCATTCGGAGACATAGAGAAACGAGCGCGTCTGCAGCCCATCGCCCCAGATTTCGATCGAGCCGCCATCCTCAGTGACCGCGACCTTGCGGCACAGGGCGGCCGGCGCTTTCTCGCGCCCGCCGGTCCAGGTTCCCTCCGGCCCAAAGATGTTATGATAGCGTGCGATCCGGACGATCATGCCGTGGCAGCGACCGTAGCTCATGTACAGCCGTTCGCTGAACAGCTTCTCCCAGCCGTACTCGCTGTCGGGAGCCGCCGGATAGGCGGAGCTTTCCTCGCAGTTCGGCGAATTGGGATCTTCCTGGTTGTGGGCTGGGTACATGCAAGCGGAGGAGGAGTAAAAGATCCGCCTCACGAGGCGCTTGCGGCACACCTCGAGGACATTGAGGTTGACGGTCGCCGAATTGTGCATGATGTCGGCATCATTTTCGCCGGTGAATATGAACCCGGCCCCGCCCATGTCGGCCGCGAGCTGATAGACCTCATCGAACCGCCGGTCGACCACATGCCTGCAGAAGTCCGGGTCCCGCAGATCGCCGATCACGAAGTCGTCCGCCTCGGTCTCGGCATATTCGTGCCGCTTGAGATCGGCACCTCTCACCCACATGCCCTCCGCCTTGAGACGTTTGACAAGATGACCGCCGATGAAACCTCCGGCTCCGCAAACCAACGCCGACCGCATTATGACCTCCGCCAATACCCGCCGTGAACGGACGATTTCCCTAAACGTTTCGCGTGAGGGCTCCTTTGAAACGATGCGCGTATCGATCGCCTCATTCGCGAAAGCCCGAATATTATTATAGCCTATCCGGACGATGTCTGCATCAACATCTGACGGCAAACAATTTTAATCGCGAACGTGCGCCGGATTGCCGGTCGTGCCGCATGATGGAGATCATTGGCTAGCCGCATCGAGCGAAAAAAACTCGTTCGCCACTAACCGCCGGATGTAATCGCCGGAAAGGACGTTACATACGTTGCAACTTTTCTTCGTATCGCCAAGTTAACGGATGCGCCGGCGACGGGCTGGTGGGGTGTCTGGCGCCGCCAGGGATGAGACGCGGAGGAGAGGTCGCCATTGGCGGGGTTGCGGAACGAATCTCGTCGCCGCTCCGATTTCCAGTGCATCCTGTCTGGCAGATAATGTAAGATTCGTGTAAGTGATGGTCACGAGGAAGCTCGCTTCTCGACGCATTTGTCCAGCGGCACATCCTCCCTGGACAAGCTTACGGCAGTTATATCAAAATACACCTCGTTCATTGAAGCCGGGAAAAGTTGTGCGGTCAGACGCTCCAATTGCAGAAAAACATAAAGACGGATGTGTTTCCGCCGAACAAAAGCGTCCGGCCAAGCACACGGGCAATTCCACCCGGTTAGGATCGATCTTTCATGAACCCTGGTGGCTCGACGTCGTCACGGGGGGACAATTTGATGAAGTGTCGGTCGACGTCGGCGGCACCGTGGTTGGACGATTGCCATACATCACAAAGAGATGGATGGGCTTCAAACTACTGCTCATGCCGCCGTTCACCCACGTACTAGGGCCAGCCGTGGTCCCGGGGAAGGGCAAGCCGCAGACCCAGTTGAGCCGCCGGCTGTCGGTCATTCGCTCCCTGATCGACCAATTGCCGCCCAACGATTATTTTATGCAGATACTCGGCGACGTGAGCATCGATGCTCTCGCCTTCCAGGATCGCGGCTTTCAGGTGCTTTCACAGTACACTTTTGAAATTGATTGCCGGGTCGATTTGGACAAGATCTGGACCGCTATGAACTTCAAGACCCGGCAACACGTTCGCCGCGGCCAAGAGGCATTCTCGATCACGACCGTCGAGGATCCGAACCACTTCGTCAGCTTCTATCGCGATAACCTTAGGAAGCAAGGCCGGGTCAGCTTCCTGCCTCTCGAGATATTTCCCGCCTTGTTCTCAGAGACCCATGCCCGGGGATGCGGTGAGCTCCTCAGCGCCAATCGGCCCGACGGAAAGCCCGCCGCGATGATCTTCCTCATCTGGGATCAAGCGACGATGTATTATCTTCTCTCGACACGCTGTCCGGATACAGGAGACAGCAACACGATCAGTCTGTTGCTCTGGTCGGCAATCGAACGGGCGCATAAGCGCGGCCTGACTTTCGATCTTGACGGTGTTTCTTCCAGTGGAACCGCCCGCTTCCTGAGCAATTTCGGCGGACGGCCGAAAATACGGATGGTCGTTCAGCGGTCCGGTTCCGTTTACGGCGCGATCCAATATATGAAACAGGCATTTGCGCGTGGCTATCGAAACGACACTTCGACGTTTTTCTGAGGAGACCGAGGGGGACACAAGGGGGAACGAACCCGGATAAGACCGGTTCCTCCCGCAACTCCATGAACAGTTTCGGATGCGCCAGAGCGGTCGCGAATGGCCCCGCCGACCGCTACGGGCTCGACGTC
Organism: uncultured Alphaproteobacteria bacterium; assembly: GCA_963790445.1. Taxonomy (GTDB): domain Bacteria; phylum Pseudomonadota; class Alphaproteobacteria; order Acetobacterales; family Acetobacteraceae; genus JAMXLO01. Next base: position 75,842 of record CAWBON010000010.1, read on the forward strand.
CAGCTCGGAATTTGCCGCACGCTCCACTGGGGCATCCAGTGCGTGCGCGTGCCGCCCCATGTCCGTTCAGTCGGGCATTCCTGAGATAAGCGAGAGAGGCAGGAGATATTATATGTCGGTGGACATATCGGTGATCATCCCGACGTTTCGCCGGCAAAGACAACTGGCGCAGGCACTGGCCAGCGTACTTGGCCAAATCGGTGTGACGCTCGACGTGTTCGTGGTCGACGATTGTCCCGACGGATCCGCGCGGGACGTGGTGGAGCAACTCCACGATCCACGCATCACCTATCTCCGCAACCGTCCGCCATCGGGGGGGGTCCCCAGCATTGTCCGCAATCTGGGTTGGCCGCATGCGGGCGGAGCCTACATCCATTTCCTTGACGACGATGATATCGTGCCCGAAGGACACTACGCTGCCGTAAAGGCCGCCTTCGAGAGCCATCCTCGGGTCGGTCTCGTGTTCGGCCACATAGAACCGTTTGGCGATTGCCCCGAAGAACAGCTTCAACATGAGCGTCTCTATTTTGCCGAGGCGGCGCGGCATGCAAAGCGCTGCGCGCGTTTCGGCCGGAGGTTCGGGTTTACGGGATCGATGTTGTTCGGGTCAGCTTTGCTGATCTGCAGCGGCGGCATCGTCCGGCGCGAATGTGTAGTGCGTCTCGGCGGCTTCGATCCGCACGTCCGGCTGATGGAAGACGCGGAATTCTACTGTCGGGTGATGCGAAGCTGCGGAGCATTTTTTTTGGACCGCGTCTCGATCCACTACCGCATCGGAAGTCCCTCGTCGATGCACTCCCCCAATCCATCGGCCGAGCAGCGGCGGCAGGAACGCGAAGGCCATCGGCTGATGTGGACAAACTATCGTCGAGATCATGGCATGTTGGAATTTCTCGCGCTTGCCCTATTGACCCGAGCGCTATTGAAACTGGTATAAAGTGCTCTGTTGTGGATTTCCGATGGGTCGCAGGAGTTCCCAATCAGGGGGCAGGGACCGCGTCTTTATCCGCTTGAGTTGCCCACGCCGACCCATCTGGGGGACTGTTCATGGACGAAGCCCGACACGTTTCGCTGCAGGACCGTCTCGCCCCCGACAATCGACCTTCTGGATTTGATTACCTTCGTCTCGTGCTTGCGTTGCTAATTGTGGTCGATCATTCGATCATTGTTTGTCTTGGCGCGAAAGCGCAGTACCGAATTGTTCCGCGGAATCGCCCGTCCGCTGATGGCAAGCTTGGTTCCAATGTTCTTCGCGCTGTCGGGCTTCCTGGTGGCGAGCAGTCTCGAACGCAGTCGATCGATCGTCACTTTTGTTGCCCTCAGACTTCTTCGAATTTTTCCAGCTTTGGCCATTGATACATTGTTCTGCGCTTTATGTCTTGGGCCACTGCTTACCGGGCAATCACTGAATAGCTATTTATTGTCCCTCCATTTTTATAAATATTTTTTTAATATGTTCGGTGATGTACACTTCTACTTGCCGGGCGTATTCACTGAGATCCCTCGACGGCGGTCAACGCGCAACTCTGGACAATTCCTTTTGAGCTGAAGTGTTACCTGGTGCTGACGATCATGACGGTAGTGGGATTACACCGCAGACGTGCTTGGTTCATCATGGCAGCCGTCGTGGTCACCGTTGCGACCGCTGTGTATACTTCGGTTTACCCGTTTCGTGTACCTGGATGTCTGGCCCCTTTTAATACCGACTTTTCTCTTCGGTGTTGGCTTTTATCTTTACCGCGAGAGGATTGAGTGGAGCGTGCGAATGGTCGTTGTCGCGGTCCCCGTCACGATTGCGCTGTTGTTTCAAGCATCCTCGCTAATGATTTATGCCGCGCTGCCGTTGGCTTACGTCACTGTTTGGCTGGGCCTTCTTCGGCCGACGCGTGTCCGCCTACTTCGATCCGGCGACTATTCCTATCCGATCTTCCTCTACAGTTTCCCAGTCCAACAGACCTTGTTCACGCTGGTGCCGTTAGCGCGGATCTGGTGGGTCAATCTGGTTTTGGCCACGCCCGTCGCGTTCGTCTTCGCGGCGCTGTCGTGGCACCTCGTGGAAAAGCCCGCACAGGAGGGCCGCCGGTATATATTCGCGTTTGAAAATCTGTTCGCGGCACGGAACGCCCGGCATTCGCGCACTCCCCTGCGGAGGTGGTAAATGATCGGATCCATCGGAAGACGCCGCCACGTGTAGAGCAGGCCACCGCTGATGCGTTAGCCCGTCCGGAAACTTCATAAGGGATCATATAGCCTTCTGAGTATGAGGCGGATCGAGGCGTGGGGGAGGAAAGCCAGCGCGTTGTGGTTACGATTTCGCAGTCCTTGGCGAGCCCGGCGATACCGATTGAGCCAGGCGATGGTGCGCTCGACGATCCAGCGTTGCGGCTCGGCGAGGAAGCCTTTGGCGCTGTCACGACGTTTGACGATCTCGATCGCCAATATGGGGATGATGTTGCCGAAGGCCTGCTGGATGATCGGTCCTGTATAGGCGCTGTCCGCGAACAGCTTCCGCAAGGACGGGAACTGTCCGAACAGTGTGGACAGCAGCAGCAGCACACCGCCGTCGTGGTCCTGCACGTCGGCGGCCGTGGCCAGAGCGTGCAGCAGCAGACCGAGCTTGTCGACCCGAGTGTGGCGCTTTCTGCTTTTGATCAGCTTGCCGACGTCAAAGCCATGGGGATCGATGCCCGCCCCCTTGTATCTTGCCATTGCCGGCCGCGCCGGAATTGGCGAGGCTATCGGCGGACGGGAGCCTTCAGCTCCACAGGCAGAAATAGCCATTCGCCGGTACTGCGTGGCGGCAACTTATGGCGCATCCGCGACGCCTGTGAGGCCAGGGTCCTTGTTTGCCGCCGCTTGGAATGTGTTCATAGCCATGGAGACCGCACCTGCTCGATCGCACGACGCGCGTGGGCCGATGCGGTCATTTCATAGGGCGGCCAGTATTATTTCAGCGGCGAGAAAGCCGCGGGGACTACCAGCATATTCTCCTGCTTCAGCAATGCGCC
>CAWBON010000011.1:0-178139 GCA_963790445.1 uncultured Alphaproteobacteria bacterium
CTGGGCGGCGGGGGTCGCATTCCTTCGCCGGTCTATCGACGACACACCCGGCCTCCTACCAGGACAGGCATCTATACCTATCGAATACCTAAGATGCCGCAAGGGGAGGATCCGGACGATCCTGGCTTCACCGGAGCAATTGAAGATTACCCTGAAGACTGGGTTGAACAGCGGCCGTCCGGACCACGCCTGAGGTCTGACAGAAGAAAACTGGCCCCGGTTCGATATGAGGTCTTGCCGTCAGGGCAGGAGGGTACACCCGGTCGCGTCGTCTGGTTTTCTCCGGGATGATCTTCGGGTTCTGCCCAACCTGCGGCGACCAGCCAACCGCAACAGGCGCGGGAGCGAAAGGAACCTCGCCGGACTGTCGGCGGAGGGTCGGAGTTCGGCGACCACGTTGTTGGTCTCGACAGTGCTGCGCTGGTTCAATGAGCAGGGCAGCGCAATACCGGGAAGGCTGTCGCAAACCCTGGATTTCACCCACAACCGGCAGGACGCCGCGCTACAGGCCGGGAACTTACAACGATTTCCTGTTCGTCACCCTGTTGCGTTCCGCGACACTGACCGCCGTGCGGGCCGCCGGCGCGGACGGTCTCGCGCCCGATGAGTTCGGGCGGCGTGTTATGCAGGCACATCCGGTCCCGTTGCTCAAAACCGGGCGCGCCGAGTTGAATGGATGAATGACCCTGAAGCGAAAGGGGTTGGCCAAATCGACGCCGAACGTGTTTTGGCGGAAGTGCTCACTCATCGTGTTTGGGCCGACCAGCGGCGTGGCTGGCGCTACACAAATCCCAACCTTGAAGAACTTGGGTTGGTTCGCGCGGATTACGTGGCACTCGACGAAGTTGCCGCGGACGACGAGGCATTCGCTGGCGGTCCGATGGAACTCGTGCGTGCGACACCGACCGTGCGTCGCGAGGCGCTACTGTATGTTCCTTGAGGCGATGCGCAAGGCGCTTGCTGTTCAGGTGGAGGCCCTGGAACCAACCGCCATGGACGCATTGAGTAACCGCAGTCGCGGTGCTCTGCGCGAACCTTGGGCCTTTTCCTCGCAAGAAACACCCCGCGATCTGCGGCGGCACTGATGATCGAGGCGCCAGCAAAGAAACAGACCGGCCTCCGAAGCGAGCCCTTAATCCTGAAGGGCTTGTCGCGGCGCACTCCGCGCGGCAGCTTCGACGTGGAAAAAGATTCTGGAACCAACCCTGTGCGATTGTCCGAAGCCATATATCGCGAATTGGTAGAGAAGCTACTCCAGGCCGCTTATAGCTATGGGCTAGTGCTGCCAGTCGATACTGGTTTTGATATGCCGGGATGGCGGTCTTGCCCCCAACGGCCTTCGACTAAAGGAAAGCAACGGCCGAGCTGACGACCGGCGAACGAACCCATACTTCGCGGCACTTTACGACTTCGCTCGCGGCTGTGCTCCCGGGCGGCGGCGGATCTTCTTCGGTTTGGAGGGACGGCCTGTCTCATACCGCGATGGTGGACCAGAAGCGCCGCATTTGGCGCGAACGTAGGTTTCGCTGGGGCGAGGAGGACCAGGCGAAACTCATTGAAGAAAAGGCCGAGCTCTATTTTGGCGGATGAGCCGCGGACGCGCCTGTCAGCACTATTTTGTTCCCCCACAATGGAGCTCGGGGTGGGTATTCCCGCCCTGAACGCAGTGTATTTACGAAATGTTCCCCCGACACCGGCCATCTACGCCCAACGTGCCGGCCGGGCTGGTCGATCAGGTCAGGCTGCTGTTGTCTGTGGCTTATTGCGCGGCGCAAAGCCCCCACGATCAATATTATTTCCGCGCGCACCGCACCCCATGGTGAGCGGAGTTGTTCGGCCTCCGGCACTGGAGTTGGCCAACCGCGATCTCGTGGCGGGCACATATGCATGCCGTCTGGTTGGCCGAGGCTGTGTCGTGGAACTACCCCGGAGAAATTCCAAGTTTGCTTGACCGCTCCTGCTGACAAACTCCCGTTGCGTGGAAGATCTGGCCGCCCGCTTCCAGGATCCGGAGCTAACTCACCGGGGCCGGTTCGGCGATGAAGACGCTGCTCGACAGCATCGACCCGAACTGTCTCTCGAGAAAGCACCATGGGCTGCCGACCACGCCACCCTGGCAGCTACGACCGCGGTCGACGCGTTTGAACATTTCGATCGGGCGTTCGATCGCTGGCGGCAGCTTTATCTATCCGCCCGCGCGCAACTGAAGGAAGCGAACCGGCGGTCGGAAATGCACGGGCTAAGTGCGGACGATCGGCGCGAGGCCAAGCTTCAGCAACTTCAGGCCAACGAGCAAATCACACTGCTCGAACGCGGCAGCAATAGCGGCACCTCGGACTTCTACACGTACCGCTACCTGGCCACTGAAGGGATTCCTGCCCGGCTATAATTTTCCGCGATTGCCCCTCTATGCCTATGTGCCGGGTGGATCAGGCAAAGGATCGGCCGCATTCCTTCAGCGTGCCCGCTTCCTCGCCATCGCGGAGTTGGGCGACGCAGCCTCGTCTATCATGAAGGCCGCGCCTATCGCGTTTACAAGGCGAAACTCCCACCTGACGCCCGCGATGCTGATGGCCGCCTGGTGACCCGGACGCTGCACGTCTGCAAAGCATGCGGTGCCACCCACGATGAAGGACGCGAGCGTTGCCACGCATGCGCCGGCCCGATGGCGGGGGAAACGCAAACGATTGATCACGTCCTGCGCATCGACAACGTCGAGACCACCGTTCAAGAGCGGATCACCGCCAATGACGAGGACCGTCAACGGCAAGGCTTCGACCTACAGACCGTATTCGCGTGGCCCGTGCGTGATGGCGGGCCAGACGTATGCGCGCCAAGGCGACAGACGCGAACGGTCTGGTCTGCCATATCGATTACGCGACAGGCGCCTTGATCAGTCGGGTCAACAAAGGATTGCGCCGGCGCGCGCTGAAGAGCCGCCTCGGCTTCATGATCAATCCCGCCAACGGCGTCTGGGCACGGTTGGACGACGATGCTGAGCCAGATGAGCGGAAGCCCGGCCAAGCTCCGCCCCAACCTGTCGTCCCGATTGTTCAAGACCATAAGAACGCCGTACTGGCACGTCTCGGCGGCGAGGCATTGTCGCAGAAAAGCATGGCCACTCTGCAACATGCATTCATCTCGAGGCGTCGAGCTGTGTTTTCAGGTCGAGGAAGGCGAAGTCTTGATCGAGCCAACCCCGTCCCGCGAAGAACGCCGGGCGCTTTTGGCCTACGAGGCGTCCGAAGGCGGTGCCGGCGTGCTTGGACGCCTTGCCGCTGAGCCGGAAATGCTGGCCCAGGTTGCGGTCAAGGCTCTGGAGTTAATGCACTACGAAGATCGCAAGCTCCGCCATCGCCGCGTCCGACCCCGGTTTGCTGCAGGACATTCCTAAGGCAGACTGCGTGAAGGGCTGCTATCGCTGTTTGTTGTCTTACTACAACCAACCCGATCACGAATTGATTGATCGCACCGACGATGCGGCGCTGCACGTGCTGCTTCGATTGGCTCGATCCAGGGTCGCTCTGCAACCATCAGGCCAGGCGGGCGGCCAATTCGCTTGCGACGCACCGTGCGCTGGACCTTGGCGAGATGCGTTGACTGCCTGGGGCGTTCCGTGCCCTGACGGCGAGCCCATCATCATGGATGGAGTGGTTATCCCTCTCGCCTGGCGCGCCCATTTGGTCGCGGCGGGACCAGAGACGGAGGTGCATGCGGCCCGAACCGTAGCCGAGGCCCAGGGATACACGCTGGTCTGCCTGCCGACAGAACCTGGCGCTGCTGCCCCGCCGGAACTGCTTGAGGCGTTCGGCATGACAGTATGAGCCACGCGTTCACAACTGGCGATTTGGTCCGCGCTCGCGGTCGCGAGTGGGTTGTGCTGCCCTCGTCCGAACCCGAGGTTTTGCGACTGAGGCCGCTCTCCGGCGCAGAGAGCAACGTGCAGGTTCTTCACCCAGCGCTGGAACGTCGACCGGTCGAGCCAGCCAGTTTCGGTTTGCCATTGCCGGCACCCGCCACCACCCAGGACGGCGCACGTCTTCTGTCCGATGCCGTTCGCCTGTCATTGCGACGCGGTGCCGGACCATTCCGCTCGGCAGCCCGCGTCGCATTCGAGCCGCGTTCGTATCAACTCGTGCCGCTCCTCATGGCGCTTCGCCTACCTATTCCTCGCCTGCTGATCGCCGACGATGTTGGGGTCGGCAAAACCATTGAGGCGGGGTTAATCGCACGCGAGCTTTATGACCGCGGCGAACTTGACCGCTTTACCGTGATTTGCCCGCCGCAGCTTGTCGACCAATGGACGGCCGAACTCCGCACGCTGTTTGACTTCGATCCTGTTGCCGTCACGGCCGCGTTTGCTTCCCGGCTGGAGCGCGGCCTTCCACCCTCGCAAACCTTATTCGATGCCTACCCGTGCACTGTGGTGAGCCTGGATTACATCAAGGCGGACAAGCGGCGGGAGAGTTTCGCCCAGGCCTGTCCGCCGCTCGTAATCGTCGACGAGGCGCACACATGCGTTGGGGGCGAGCGCGGGAAACATCAGCGTACAGTTGTTGCAGCGCCTCTCGGAGGACATGGAGCGTCGTCTACTTCTGCTGACCGCCACACCGCATAGCGGCGACGAGGCGGCCTTCGACCGGTTACTGGCCTGCTCATCGATCGCTTGCCGGGGCACGTTCCGCGACTGATGCGGGGCGCATCCGATTGGCGCGTCATTTCGTTCAGCGGCGACGGGTCGATATCACCGGCCAGGAATGGAACGAGAGCCGGGCGTTCCCGAAGCACGAGACTCGGGACCATCCGTATCGTTTCGATGCCGCGCATCAGTCGTTTCACGACGCCGTCCTGGATTGGTGCCTGGGCACCGTCGAGCGGGCTGGTGGCAAGGCTCGGCTGGCGTTTTGGGGCGTACTCGCGCTGATGCGATGCGTTGGCTCGTCGCCCGCCGCGGCTATCTCAACGTTGCGCAATCGGATGGCGGCGGACGTCGATCGCCTGCCGGACCAGGTGCTGGACGACGATGACGACGCCGACGCGGTGGATGTCGCACCGTCCACTGATTTCGGCGCGGATGCCGACCCCGCTTTGACTAGCTTGTTGGAGCAGGCGGAAGCACTCGCCAAGGCGCCGGATCCGAAACTAAACGCGCTCGCCGCGCTGTTGCGGCCATTACTAAACGGCGGCGCCAATCCCGTGGTGTTTTGCCGGTATCTTGCGACTGCCGACTACGTGCGGGACGGATTGCAGCGCCTGTTCCCAAGATTCGCATTGAAGCCATCACGGGTGCTCTGCCGCCCGATGACCGGCGCGCCCGGGTGCGGGCAATGGGCGAGGTGGATGAGACCGGCGACACTCCGCAACGCCTGCTGGTTGCCACGGACTGTTTGTCAGAAGGCATCAACCTACAACTACTGTTCGATACGGTGGTGCACTACGACCTGTCCTGGAACCCAACGCGGCACCAGCAGCGGGAAGGACGAGTGGATCGCTTCGGGCAACCGGCGACACTCGTCCGCACGGCGCTGATGTTCTCCTCGGACAGCGCGATCGATGGCGCCGTCCTTGAGGTCATCCTGCGGAAAGCAAACGCCATCCGGGAGCGGACCGGCGTTTCCGTGCCTCTGCCTGAGGAACGCGGCGCAGTCTCTGGCGCGCTGATGAACGCGGTCATGCTGCGCCGAGGACGTGCCAGACAACTATCGCTGGACTTTGGATTGGACGTCGACACTGCCTCGATGGAAACCCGATGGCGGGACACCGAAGAGGGTGAGCGCCGGTCCCGCGCGCGCTTCGCTCAAAACGCCATGCGTCCCGACGAGGTCGCGCCCGAATGGCGCCGGTGGCGTGACGTGTTGGGTACACCGTCCGAGGTGAAGCGCTTCGTCGAACGCGCGCTGCAACGACTGAAGGCGCCTTTGGAGCCAGGCCACGGTGGTGAAATGAAGCTGGTGGTTCCTTTGCTTCCGCCGGCGCTGGTCGAGCGACTCGGGCACGCGGGCAGCGCGGGATCGTTCGGATAGCCTTCGAGCGCGCCACCACGAGTGCGCGGGTCGTGACCCGCAGTCATCCGGTTACTGCGATCCTCGCGGACGCGGTGCTGGAAGGCGCGCTAGATCCGCGGTCGAGCCCGCTGCCGCCTCTAGGCCGGGTCGGCGCGTGGCCGACCAACGCTGTGCAGGTCGTCACCACCGTCGTTTTGTTACGCCTTCGCTTCAAGCTGACACCGCAAGCCCGACGTGGCCGTCTGCTGTTGGCGGAGGAGGCGGAGGCGGTCGCTCTGGCACCTGACGGCAATCTGGTGACGACCGGCAACGCGGCCCGGGCTTTGATTGAAGCCCAGGCGGCGAGCGATCTGGCGGAACTGGCGCGCGAGCGGCTGGTGCGATTGGCGTTGGCTCGGGTCGAGGCGGCGATGGCGGGACCGATCGCTGATCACGCTCGCGCACGGGCGGTCTCGCTGGCCGAAGACCACGACAGGGTGCGATCCGCCGATGGCCGTCGCGGGGCGGCGATGAGTGTGCTGGTTGAGCCGGTGTTGCCGGCCGATGTTGTCGGGCTGTTCGTCCTCGTGCCGGCGCTTTAGCGATGGCTCGTGCCGCCCGCGCATCGCGTGCCACCGCGGCCTCGCGTGCGACGCGGCGCACCGCCCTGGCGTTTGATGCGCTTCAGGTCGAGGGCGCGCTGATCGCTCCCGCGCAACTTGCCCGTATCGCGGCGCTCGACGCAGGCGAGCAGACCCCCGTTGATTACTTCGTGCCCAAGGGCCTGGATCTGCGAGACGAGTTGCCGCGCTTTTATCGCATAGGCCAAGCGCTGTTTGCCGAACTTGTGGCATCGCCGACCCCGTCACAGACAGCGACGGTCGCGTTCACCCATGCACTGTTGCGGGACGTGTTCGGCTTCAGTGACCTCGTGCCGCGGCCGGGCGCAACGCTGGTGGCACTGGACGGGCGGGTTCCCGTCGTCGTCGTTCCGCCTCCCGAAGGGCTGGACAGGCCCAGCGCTACCCTTTCCGCTATGTTCGGGCACCGGACCTCGGCGGCGCTCGCGGTGCAGGATTGGCTCAACGCCCAGGACACGGCGCTCTGGGGTCTGGCTTGCAGTGGAGAGGGGCTTCGGGTCCTGCGTGACAATCCCAGCCTGACACGTCCGGCTTACATCGAGGCCGATCTGCGCCGCATTTTCGAGGCCGACTTGCTCGCCGATTTCGCAGCATTGTGGCTGTTGATGCACGCCAGCCGGTTTGGCACGCCGGGCACGCCATCCACCGACTGCATTTTGGAACGCTGGCGCGAGGCGGGACAAAAAGCTGGTGAAGCGGCGCGCGAGCGGCTCCGTGATGGTGTTAAACGCGCCCTGGAAGAGATCGGCGAGGGGGTTGCTCAACCATCCCGCGAACGGTTCGCTACGCGGCCGTCTGGTATCGGGTGAACTGCTCGTTGACGGATTTCTTCGGCCAGCTTCTACGACTGATCTATCGCATGATTTTCTTACTCGCGGCAGAGGATAGGGGGTTGCTGCATCTGCCCGATGCAACCGCCGCCACCCGTTCGCTTTATGCAGCGGGCTATAGCCTGTCACGGCTGCGGGACAGCGCAGTTCGGCCGGCAGCATGGGACGCGCATGATGACTTGTGGGACGGAATTTGCATTCTCTTCGCCGCTCTCGCTCGCGGCGAGCCACGGCTGGCACTTCCAGCGTTAGATGGGCTGTTCGCACTCGGCGCTACACCGGACCTCGACAATGCGGCGTTATCGAACAGTGCGCTGTTGCGCGCCGTGCGCGGTCTGGCGTGGCTGGACAGCGATGGCGCGCCTGTCCCGGTCAACTGGCGCGATATGGAGACGGAGGAGCTCGGTTCGGTCTATGAAATTGTTGCTGGAACTGACGCCGGGGACCAGCGAATGACGGCCATGGCTTCAATTTTGCCGGAGGTCCGGAGAAGCGGGGCAACCAGCGCAAGTCGACCGGCAGCTATTACACTAAGGACAATTTGGTACAGTTGCTGCTCACCACGGCACTGGATCCAGTATTGGACCGGGTACGCGCCGAGGCAGAAGATCCCGCCGAAGCATTGCTTGGCGTGAAGGTCCTCGACCCAGCCTGCGGCTCGGGCCATTTCCTTTTGGCGGCTGGACGGCACATCGCGGCGAGGGTGGCGAGATTGCGGGCCGGCGGCACGGCGGGAGCGGAGGAGTATCGACACGCGTTGCGCGACGTCGCACGGTCGTGCCTGCATGGCGTCGACCGCAATCCCATGGCGGTCGAGTTGGCGAAGGTCGCGCTGTGGATCGAGACGGTTGATCCGGGTAAGCCTCTCGGCTTTCTGGATGCTAATATCCGTTGTGGTGACGCTCTGCTCGGCTTGTCCGACTTACAATTGTTACACAACGGTATTCCGGATACCGCCTACAAGCCGCTGGCGGGCGACGACAAATCGACAGCGGCATTCTACGCAGCGCGAAATCGCGATGAGCGTCAGGGCCAGGGCAGCCTGGATTTCGCGCGGGGCGGAGGCAGATTGCCACCGACGGCGCCGCTGGCGCGGGGAACGAGCTGCGCTGCGCGCCATGCCCGAGGATAGTCCGGAACAAATCGCCGAGAAACACCGCCGGTTCGATGCGACGCGCGCCAACCCTTTAAGTTACGCATGGGGAGAGGCAGCGGACTTATTTATCGCCGCATTCTTTCTGCCCAAGACCGGCGGAGCTCCGGAACTCGGGAGCGAACCGCGAATACCGACTACCGGCAACGTGTGGCGGGCCTTCGCTGACAAGCAGGTGCATCCGCCTCTCGTGGCTCGTTCGGTTGAAGCGTCGAGGCGAGCCCGGGCATTCCATTGGCCGCTGGAATTTCCGGACATCATGGCGTCCGGCGGGTTCGACGTGGTGCTGGGCAATCCGCCCTGGGATACGATCAGTCCTGATGCCAAAGAGTTCTTCTCGCCCTACGACGAGCAAGTGCGGTTCATGTCGCCCGACGATCAGGAGGCCCGCATCGCGGAGCTACTGACCTTGCCTGGGCTGTCCAAGGCCTGGGCTGACCACTGTCAGCACTTGTATGCGTTGGCGAATTTCTTCAAGGAGAGCGGACGGTACACGCTGTTTGCCCAGGGCAACCTCGGTAAGGGCGACTTCAACATATATCGGATGTTCACTGAATTGGCGTTGCAGCCTGACGAAGCCAGGTGGCCGAGCAGCGCAGTTTGTTCCCGAGAACCTTTACAATGGCGCCAATGCCTCGGCTATCAGGCGGCACCTGTTCGACAAATGCCGATTGCACACCCTTGTCGCCTTCGAGAACACTCACAAGGTTTGGTTCGACATCGATAGCCGAGCCAAGTTTTGTCTGTACGTCGCTACGCCAGGTGGAACAACATCCAGCTTTGCCGCTGCGTTCGGCGTCAATTCTCGCGAAAAGTTGGCCGCGTTGCATGCCGGCCTCCCTCTCGATATTCCGGTTTCCCTCGTGGAGGAATTCAGTCCCGAAGCCTTTGCTGTCGCTGAGGTTGCTCATCCCTCAGACATCGTGATTTCGCGGAAGCTATACAGTCGACTACCAAAGTTTGGAGCTGTGCTTCCGGACGCAGCGACAAGACAATACATGCGTGAACTCGATATGGGAAACGATCGAGATGATTTTGATGAGGATGCAGGTGGAATTCCTTTGTACGAAGGGCGGATGGTCGATTTATATGACCATAGAGCAAAAATGTACGTTTCGGGTCGGGGACGGGCGGCCGTTTGGCGAGAATTAATCTTCGGTACATCGGGCAAGAGCATTTTGCCGCAATGGCGCGTTGCTGAGACAATGCTGCCTGAAAAGGTCTTCCCAAGGTGGCAAGAGTTCAGAATTGGGTTTTGTGACGTTGCGAGTCCCACAAATCAGCGGGCGCTCGTTGCCACGCTCATACCCGGCGGAGCCATTTGTGGCGACAAAGTTCCGACTTTTCAATTTCATCCAAACGAAGACAGGCTGATGCTCGGATGGTTAGGCGTAGCAAACTCCTTCTGTCTTGATTTTGTTGCCAGGAAGAAAGTCGCGCTGAAGATGTCCTACACAGTTGTTGACAGTCTTCCATTGCCTCGTGCGTGGGCATCCACACCCTTGGAGAATGCGATTGCCCAGCGGGTGTTGCTGTTGGCCGCAACCGGTCCGGAGATGAGAGATTTTTGGGATCGTGCGGCACCTCTGTTTGAGGCTACAGCTGCCTGCAATGGCCCCTGCGAAGATCCCTCTCATCGCAAAATATTGCGTGCGGAACTTGATGTCCTTGTTGCCAGAGACTTCTTTGGCCTAAGTCGGGACGAGATACGATACCTGCTTGATCCCGCGGATATCCTCGGCCCCGACTGCGGCTTCGAGACATTTGGTGCTCTCAAGCGTGCCGAGATGCGCATTAGCCGGAACAAGTTCACCTCGCGTGACCTGATCTTACGGACCTGGGATGAATTGCCTGTTCCTCAGAGGGTGCCCGCGGGGGCCAGCGGACAAAGCATGTTGGCGCCGGTTGATAACGCCCCAGTCCTGCGAGCAAATCCGATGGCTGGGCCGGACGCTTCAGAATGACACCGACTCTGTCGGAATTCTCATATGGGTTCGCCCTAACCCATGAACTGATTGGGCTGGCCGACGAGGCCCTTCAGGTCGCACCAATCTTCCCAAGTTTGATCGAGGAAGGAAAGGATGGTGGTGGCTATGACGTGAATTTGAATTGGCCCGGCTTTCCGTTGTTTCTGCAGTTCAAACGCTCGGACTGCATGGTATCGGGCAGGGCGAAAGAGTTGCAGGAAGGCTATAATCTCAATCTGCCCTTCTATCGACTAAAAATCACCGAGAGATCCCGTTCAGACCAGCACGACATGCTGCTGGAATTGGATGATGGGAAAAACCAGGTATTCTATGCCGCTCCTCTATTCCACGAAGTCAAAGAACTGAACGAAGCATACCTCTCTACTGAGGTCAGCATTCGGTCCTTTTATATCCGTCCGCGTGACATCGGTAAGCTCGATGATGATTTTCATCATGTCGCATTCGATGGCGTTCGTTCATATGTTTTTTCCGAACCCCGAGAGATGACCGGTATTCGAGGAGATGCCTTCCGTGGAGTTCTTCGACACCGTCGCGACGCCGACAGCCGCCCCCTTCGCGACGGCCCCCTCGCGGACGCGCTGTCACGCGTCGAGCGCGTTCTGAGGCGACACCGATTGTCGACCGTCCAACAGGATCATGGCCGCCCCGGCAAAAGTGACGAAGAAGGGCAGTTACGCCAGCTGGCCGATTTCTCGCTACGCTACTTTGGTGCCCAGCTCTTCATTGTGCAGGATCTCTTTGATTCGGAAGGCTCGAGCTGATGGCAGCAACCAACGTATCGGAAGTGAATGGGCCATTGGGCGAACCGCGCAGCGTCCGGGAGACCAATGGTCGATGACACCTGAAGACCCGCCCGACTTCGTCGTCCGCACCGAGGCGCAAAAGGCAGCGTTCGAGCGCGGCTTTCGTGTAGAGCGCGGCATCGAAGGTCCATGGATGCGGTACGCCTCCACCACCGCGCCCACCGAAATCTGGATCGCCGGCGGAGGGCCGGCCGGACCGTGGTTCCTCGCGATGGACCACCGAGGCGTCGCCACCGAATTCGGCCCCGGCATCCAGCTTCCCGGCCCAGGCGTGAACAGGTACGTCTTCTCGACCCTCATTGGGCTGTACGACGCGCTCAATCGAGCCTGGCGTCTCGCGCGCAGCCTTCCGACCGCGCCACTCGCCCAGTTCGAGAAAGCGACCGCCGGCCTGCCCCGCGCCACCGAGGTCGAGCGTCTGACAGTGCAGCGCGTCGGCCAGGACATCTTCCGCGCCGCGCTGCTGGATTACTGGGGCGGGCGGTGCCCCCTCACGGGCATCACCAACCGGGCCCTGCTGCGCGCCTCCCACATCGTGCCCTGGGCCGAGTGCGACGACGATGCGCACAGGCTCTACGTGCACAACGGCCTGCTGCTCTCCGCCCTGTGGGACGCCGCGTTCGATGCCGGTCTGGTCAGCTTCGCAGGTGACGGCACGGTGCTGGCCGCCGCCATGCTCTCGGCCGTGGCGTACGCGGCTTTGAACAGCAGCAAACTTTCCTCAGCGGTCGTCGCGCTAACGCCCGGACACCTGGTCAACATGACACGTCACAGATCGAAGTATGGCTTTTCGCCTGGGTAAAACACCAACTGGAAAGTGGAACAAAAATGCCTACCCACATCACGCCGCGAGTCGCACGGCACAGTGATGGTTGGAATGGTTGTCGGCATGGCCGCTTACCATCGCCTTTCGGACGACATCGGGGAAGCCTTTTGTTTCGGGCCGAGCGCACGGACGACCGCTCGCTTGGGATGGTGGCGCTCGACACCGCAGCAGCAATGCTGCAGTCCGCGACCAGCCCCGCTGGGTCCGCGTCGACGCCATCGACACCTTGACTCGATCCGATGTGGTCGAGAGCGATATTGTAGAAGCGATCACCGCCAAGCTCGCTCCAGCGATTGGCGCCGCCCTTGGCTGCATCCGCCTGCGTTCTGCTCGCGAACTCATGGTCGGGTCGAAGTCGTGGTCGCGGCTATGGAGCGAATTGCATGCTCGGCCAAGCGTCGCGCGCTGTTCGATGATCGGAGATGTCACGTGACCCTGCCTTCAAGGAATAGCGATCCGGCCCAGAAGGCCTTCGACCTGCTGGCCTTAGCGGCGGCGTTTGCTCAGCGGCAGGGGTTGGGCCTCAACGATCCGGCTTTGGTCGAGAATTCCTCACCGACGCGGCTCCTCGTCTGAAGGCCGCGCTCGCCGATCGACCTTTTCTTCATGGCGCGCGAACCGAGCGCATGTTCGAGGCGACGGTCCTCAGCCTTGGGCGCTTCCGACTGTTCAAAACCGAAGACATTGGGCGGGTTCACGCCGCTACGACCTACCGTGCGCCGGACTTTCGGGTCGTGCTCGACGACAGCGACCAATGGCTCGTCGAGGTTAAGAACGTGCGTTGCGAAAATCCGCAAAAACAGCGAGCGACAATGTCAGCCGCCTATCTCTCTTCGCTGCAAGCCTATGCCAACGCGGTAGGAACCCCGTTGCGGCTCGCCCTTTACTGGTCCCGCTGGAACCTCTGGACTGTCATTGCGCCAGATCGTTTCCGCCGGTCCGACGGCGGCCTTCGGGTCACGATGATGGAAGCGCTCATGGCGAATGAGTTCGGCCGTCTGGGTGACGTGTCGATCTTCACAAAGCCGCCCCTGCGGCTCGTCCTTGACGCCGCGACCGACAAGCCTCCCAAGCTCAGCGCCGAGGGTCTGGCGGAATTCATCGTTGGATCGGCGCGGGTCTATAGCGGCGACGTCGAACTGACCGATCCACGCGATCGCCGTCTAGCTGAAATACTTTTTGTCTACGGCGAGTGGCCGGCGGATGGGCCAGTGGCCATCATGCGCGATGACGGCATCGCAGGGGTCGAATTCGTGGCCGCCCCTGTGGAGCCCTCCGATCAGGGCTTTGACAGGATTGGCTGGGCGAGCCGGATCTTCACGCGGTATTTCGCGACCCGGACGGTGGACGGCGACCAAATCGTTCAACTTAATGGCGCGCCGGTCCCCGAGTGGTTCGCACCGCTCGCCGCCTGGGATTTCAAACGCAGCCGACTTCCGCTCTGGCTCCTCCATCAGCAACCCTCAACCTCAACGCTGAAGATGCCCGCCGAGCCGGAGCACCGCTGATTGCGCGGCGACAATCAGGATGGTTTGGGCGTCAATCTGGATGGATGACGCGGGGGTCGGCCGGAGGTTGGGCGTAGCCCGACCGTAGGCTGGCCCCCGCGTCGAAGCGGGTTCCCGTGTAGGGGAACCGCCTGCGACTCCGTGACGGGTGCCGGAATGGCGAGGTTCTCAACTGCCCAGAAGAGACCTCTCCGTGCCCGGCAAACACATCACCGATCAGCAGGCGAAGTTGTACATGAACCTCCGACAGAACCCACACCCGCGAGACCGCCGCCGCCAAGGCTGGCTTCAGCACCAGCACCGGTGCTGCGCGGCTCGATGCCGATCCCCGGCTGCCCTCCCAGAAGCGCAACGCCGCGCGGCCGTCGCCGTCCCGATCCGTTGGCGGCGTACTGGGACAGCGAGATCGTGCCGATGCTGCGGGCGTCACCGGGATTGCGGCCGATCACCGTGCTGCGTCGAGATGCAGCGACGGCATGCGGCGTTCTCCGACAATCTGCGCCGCACGCTGGAGCGGCGGATCCGCCTGTGGCAGGCGCTGCACGGCCCTGAGCGGGAGGTGATCTTTCGCCAGGAACATCCGCCTGGTCAGCAGGCCCTGTCGGATTTCACCGATGCCGCGGAGCTTGGCGTGACCATTGCTGGCGTCCCGCTCGATCACCGGCTCTATCACTTCCGCCTGGCGTTCTCCGGCTGGGAGCAGGCCCACGTCGTGCTGGGTGGCGAGAGTTTTGTGGCCTTGGCCGAGGGCTTGCAGAACGCCCTGTGGGCTCTCGGTGGCGCGCCGGTGGAGCACCGCAGCGACAGCCTCTCGGCGGCGTTCCGCAATCTGGAGCGGGACGCCACGGCGGATCTGACCGCACGCTACGAGGCGCTGTGTGCGCATTACGGCATGACGCCGACGCGCAACAATCGCGGCGTGGCGCACGAGAACGGCGCGATCGAAGGGCCGCACGCCCATCTCAAGAGATCGCTTCAGCAGGCCTTGCTGCTGCGCGGCAGCGGCGACTTCGCCGATCTCGAAGCCTACCGCCGCTTCATCGATGAGGTGGTCGGCCGCGCCAATGCAGGCCGCCGCAAGGCATTGGAGATCGAGCGAGCCAAGCTCAAGCCGCTGCCGTCACGCCGCACCGATGATCACGAGGAGGAACTGGTCACCGTCACCCGCAGCGGTGGGTTCTTCCTGCGCCGCATCTTCTACAAGGTTCCCTCACGGCTGATCGGCCATCGCCTGCGGGTCCGGCTGTACGACGAGCGGCTGGAATGCCTGCTCGGCGGCACCCTGTGCTGACGTTGCGGCGGGGGCGCATTCCAAAGGGCCAGGCCGATCGCGGCCGCTGTGGCCACGTGGTTGATTATCGTCACGTGATCCACGCCCTGCGTAGGTATCGAATGGGGGTACGACCACCGGCGGGACCGGCTCGAAGTCCGGCAAGGGATGTGGCCCGAGCATCGGCATGTTGGCGCAGGCCGTGCGAGGGTTTCCAGCCCCTGTGTCCTGTCAATGTCCTGTCAGGAGCGATTTGTCAAATCATGCCGCAAGCGACGCGAGCAGCATTTCCTTTTCCTTTCAATAGATTATCTGGCGTCCCCGGCGAGATTCGAACTCACGACCCCAGGATTAGGAATCCTGTGCTCTATCCTGCTGAGCTACGGGGACCACCTGGGCTCCATATAGCCAACCAACTTCGCGCCGTCACCTGGGCCGTTCCCCTGTGTCCGTTCCCCTGGCCTGTAACCGCCGCCCGGTGCACAGTGACAGGCCTGAGCGAAACGGGAGGGACACATGGCCGGCAAGGTCATCATCAGTTGCGCCGTTACCGGCGCCATACACACGCCCAGCATGTCGGACCATCTGCCGATCACGCCAGATGAAATCGCGCGCTCCTCAATCGAGGCGGCGGAAGCCGGCGCCGCGATCATCCACCTACACGCACGCGACCCGCAAACCGGCGAACCCACACCGGACCCGGCCGTGTTCATGCGCTTCCTGCCGGTGATCAAGCAGAGCACCGATGCGGTGGTGAACATCACCACCGGCGGCGGCCTGAACATGACGTTGGATGACCGCCTTGCGGCGCCGTTGCTTGCGAAGCCTGAAATGTGCAGCCTGAACATGGGCAGCATGAACTTCAACATCTCCCGCGCCGGCGACCGGGTGAAGACCTGGAAGCATGACTGGGAGAAACCGTATCTCGCCCGCACCGACGATCACATCTTCCGCAACACGTTCCGCGACATCGCCGGTATCGTCGAGCGTCTGGGCAAGGCACATGGCACACGCTTCGAATTCGAATGCTACGATGTTGGCCATCTGTACAATCTGGCCTATTGCCTGGAGCAGAAGATCGTCGAGCCGCCGCTGTTTGTGCAGACGATCTTCGGCATACTGGGCGGCATCGGCGCCGATCCGCGCAACCTGCTGTTCATGAAGGAGACGGCGGACAAGTTGTTCGGCGACGCCTATGTCTGGTCGGTGCTGGCAGCGGGGCGCCATCAGATGGCGTTCACCACCATGGCCGGCATTCTGGGAGGCAATGTGCGTGTCGGACTCGAGGACAGCTTGTACATTGGCCGCGGCGCGCTGGCGCAATCGAACGCCGAGCAGGTGGCGAAGATCCGCCGCATTCTGGAGGAGCTGAGCCTGGAAATCGCGACGCCGAAGGAAGCGCGCGAGATTCTCAAGTTGAAGGGTGGTGACCGCGTCGGATTCTGACGGGTCCGCGTCCGCACGGCGATGGTTCATACATGCTGATCCAATCGCGCGACGGCACTCGCATTGTCTGTGATGCCAGTGGGCTCGGACCAGACCTGCTGCTGGTACATGGTTCGGGAACGGCAGGCGGGCGTTGGCGACCCGTCCGGTCGGCGTTGGAAGCGCGGTTCACCGTCCATGCAATGGATCGCCGCGGTCACGGACTGAGCGATGACGCGGTGGCCTATGCCATCGAACGGGAATACGACGACATCGCATGCTGCATCGACGCATTCGGTACGGGCCCTGATCGATGTTGTCGCGCATTCCTATGGTGCGATCTGTGCGTTGGGTGCCGCGCGGCATGGCGCGCGCGTCAAGCGCCTGGTGTTGTACGAGCCGCCGATACCGGCTGCCAGCGGCGACTACTGTCCTCCCGACGTGATCCCGGCGATGCGCGCGGCGATTGCACGCGGCGACCAGGCGGGTGCCATGACAAGCTTCCTTATCGGCGTGCATGGCATTACGGCAGACAACGTCGCCCGCATGCGCCGTGTTGCCGCCTGGCAGGAGCAGGTCGCACTCGCGCCGCTGGTGTTGCGTGAACTAGAGGTAGTCGGGCGCAGCCACTTTGTCGCGAATGACTATGCGGGTTGGCGGATTCCGACGCTGCTGCTGCTAGGTAGCGACAGCCCGGCACAGTACCGCGCGACGGCCGACCTGCTGCTTGCCAGCCTGCCTGGCAGCAGGATCGAAGTGCTGCCCGGCCAGATCCATAACGCCATCAATGCGGCGCCAAAATTATTCGCCGCCGCGGTGCTGCGCTTTCTTAGCTGAACCGGATGGTTGCCAGCTCGCGTCGTTTGAGCACCGACAGCGCCGAACCGTCCGCCGACGTTCGCACCAAATTGCCGGATCGGGTGGTCATCGATGCAGCCGACCACATCAGCTCTTTCTCGCTGCGCGAGAAGAAGTCGAAATGCAGCCGAGCTTCTTCCGGCGTCACCGCTTCGACACCGGGCAGCGCCATCGTGTGGGCAAGTTGGTAGCGGCCCAGCATCTGTTTCTCGAACACCGCGCGCGCGAGCGCGCCTTGCGTTGGGCGCCGCAGCGATCGGTCCACGGTCCAGGCGGCGATGTTTCCGGAGTACATCGCGATCGCGAATCCGATCGAGAAGATCGGATCCACGAATCCCGCCGCATCGCCCGTGATCAGGAAACCAGGACCGGCAAGCGTCTCAGAGACATAGGAAAAATCGCGCATCATGCTGTACGCCGCCGTTGGTCAGCGTAGCACCGTCCAGCAGATCGCCCAGGTAGCCGGCGTTGCGGCAGGTCGCCAGGAAATAGTCTTCCAGCGTCGCAAAGGCAGGACTGTCGCGCTTATAGTCATCGATCGGAATCACCAGACCGACACTGGTGTTTTGCTTCATCGGGATATGCCAGGACCAGCCCCAGTCGCCCAGGCGGGTGACGAAGGTCACCGGCGCATGCGTCGCCAGGTCGGCGAACGGACGTGCAATGCCATTCGGATCGACGTAGCGCGAGTTGCGGAAATATCCCCACAATGCGACGAAGCGGTATTCTGGATTGGTCCGCCGACAAGCCAACTGGCGCGCCATCAGCGATGCCTGCCCGGTTGCATCGATCAGGTAGCGGCAGGTGATCTGCTCCCGCTCATTCTCGCCCGTGACAGCGACGGTCGCGCCGCCGGCGACATCGGTCAGCACGGTACCGGCGCGGTAACCCTCGAACACGCGGACCCCACGGGAGCGTGCGTGCTGCAGCAGCACATGGTCCATCTCTTCGCGTTCGACGTGCAGTCCCGGCCGATCGTAGGCGAAGTCGCTGAACGAGATCTGGGTGATCTGATCGCCCCATGCGACGATCCCGCCAGCCTTGCGCACGAATCCGCATTGCTCGACTGCCGGCGTGACGCCGAGCAGATCGAAGTATTTCCAGGCCGACGGCAGTACACTTTCGCCGACCGTTTCGCGTGGATGCTGCTGCTTGTCGATCAGCACGACATCATAGCCGAGTTGCGCGAGCTGGCCGGCTGCGGTACTGCCGGCAGGGCCGCCACCGACCACGAGCACATCGACTTTGCCTGGCAGGGACATTCGTCAGTTCTGCCCTATTCTGCCGCCACTGCGGGACGCAGGCGCACGACGAGGTTCGCAATCGCACGCGGCGTTTCGAAATTCTCCGGAACAAATTCGTCAATCGGCAGAGCAATGCCGAAATTCTCTTCCAGATACGAAACCAGGTTCAGTATCTCGATCGAATCCAGAATTCCCCGGGCGATCAGTTCGGTATCAGGAGTAACTTCCCCGGTCGCGCGGATGTACGCGGTGCGCTTGAGCCAGGCGGTGACGGAGTCGATAACCGGGTCGATAACAGGCATGGCGATGTTTCACTTCGTGGTTGCGGTGTGGGCGCGCAGACGCAGCGCGCTGCGATCGGCTTTGCCGTTGGCGGTGCGGGGCAGTTCCGCAACAAATTCGAACCTGTCAGGCAGGTAGTACGGCGCCAGGCGGGTGCCTAGGAATTCGCGCAGCTCCAACGGTGCAGCATCAGCAGAGCCGCTCGGCGACAGGAACACACAAAGCTGTCCTTCGGCCGCGTCCTGCGTAACAACGGCAATCGCTTCCTGCACGGAGGGGTGAGAATTCAGCGCAGCCTCCAGCGCAAGCAGTTCGATCCGATGACCGCGCAGCTTCACCTGTTGATCGCGCCGTCCAACCAGCATCAGTTCACCGTCGCCGCGCACATAGCCAAGATCGCCGGTGCGATACGAGCCAACCTGGCCGGCAACCCGGGCAGCGGTCGTCAGCGCCGGCTTCTGCCAGTATCCCATCATCACAGCTGGCCCGGTCACGCAGATCTCGCCGGTCTCGCCGGCTGCTACCGGTGCTCCGTCCAGATCGCGCAAGGTGATGTCGCAATGCGCGCACGGCTGGCCGATCGGCAGCGTGTCCACTTCAGCAGGCAGAGTGACCAGGCACGCGATACCAAGTACAGACATTGGTCTCCGTCGGGCCATAAAGATTGGCAAATTCAACATCGGGCAGATCCGCCATGATCTGTCGCAACACCGGTACCGGGAGAACCTCGCCGGCGAACAGCACCAGGCGCAGGGACTGCACGCCCTTCAATGCGCGGCGCGCCTGAAGCTGAGCGAGTGCAGTGGGCACCGAGTACCACATGGTGATTCCGATTTTGTCTATCGCAGCACGCATCACGCCCGGGAATCGCGTTGTCGCCTCGTCCAGCAGGTGCAGCGTTGCGTGGCGGTTCAGCGTGCAGAAGATATCCAGGACTGAGAGATCGAAATGGAATGGTGCGTGGCTGATTGCGCGATCCGCTGCCGACACTTCGAACGTATCCGCGGCCCAGTCAACGAAGCTGGTCATGCCCTGGTGCGACAGCATGATCCCCTTGGGCTCACCGGTGGTGCCGGACGTGTAGAGCACCGCCGCCAGATCCTCAGGCGAGGCAACGTCCGGGGCGGCACCGTGCAAGCGCGCCAGAGCAACGAACCGTGCTCCGGGCACGCCATCGGTCACGGCAACGCGCAATCCAGGTAGTGCATCGGGATCCAGCGTGTCCGCCACATCGTTTGCGGCAATCAGCAGACGCGGTCGAAGTTCTGCCAGAATCGTGCGCAACGGAGCGGCCGGCAGTCGATGATTCAATGGCACGTAGGCAGCGCCCGCCGCCAGCGTACCCAGTATGAGCGTCAATGTTGCGATGGACTTCGGCAGGCAGATCGCCACGCGGTCGCCGGGGCGTACACCGGCGCGCCGCAATTCGTCGGCGGTCATCGTGACCGCACGCTGCAGTTCGCCATAGCTGAGCACCACATCGCCGGCGCTGACCGCCGGCGTGGGCCGCCCCCGCGCGATCCTCCAGGAACGGCGCTATCAGCGGCGATGCGGAAAACGTTAAGCTCATTGCGGCGTGGCTTCGGCCAACACGCTGCGGGCGATCAGATCGAGTTGAATTTCGGACGTGCCCGAGGCGAACAAGCCGCCAAGTGCATCGACCAGCGCCGCGCCACTATCGAATGGTGTGCCACGCCAGCCGGCACCCGCCAACAAGCGCGCGACGTCCTGCGCGCAGTCCACCAGTGCTTCACTGACGACAAACTTCGCCATCGCGGACGCGGTGTGATCGTCGTGTCCGTCATCGATGCTGCACGCGGCGCGGCGCAGCATCAGGCGGGCGGTTTCCAACCGCACCTTCATGCGCGCCATCCGGTGCAATACCGCCTGGTGGCGCAACAGCGCGCCGTCCGCACGCGAGGCCAACGCCCCAGCGCAAACACCAAGGTCGCGATCGGCGGCGCCAATGAAACCTGCCAACAGTCCACAGCGTTCCCATTTCATTGCTGTCATGAAGACGCGTAGACCAGTGCCGGGTCGGCCAAGAATTGCGTCCATCGGCAAGCTGCAGCCGTCCAGCACGAGTTCGCCCATCGCGGCCCCTGGCAAGCCGGCAACCGGTGTGATCGGTTCAACGGCAACACCGCCTGGCATCACGAGGCACCAAAAACGTCGTCAAACCCATCGCGCCACGGTCAGGAAACTGCCTGGCCAGAACAAGGAAAAGTCCGGCATGCGACGCGTTGCAGACCAGGGATTTGCGGCCGCGCAACATAACCCCATCGGGCGTTGCGGTGGCCGTTGTCGCCATCTGGTCGAACCCGGACCCACCGCTCCGTTCGGTCACCGCCAGCGCGCCTATCACCTCGCCATCGCGCAGCGCCGACAACCATCGTTCGGCCTGTCCCGCCGTCGCGTGGGCGGCCAGCGGCAGCATGCAGCCGAACAGATGTGCACCGGCCGCCATCAGCAGCCCGCGATCCGCGCCACCACGGCCCAACGCTTCCAACACGGCAGTGACGGCGAGCGCGCCAAGCCCCTCGCCACCCGCGCTCACCGGAAGCGCCATGCGAAACAAACCGGAGTGGCCCAGCCCTCGCCATGATTCCGCATCGAATTCCGCACTGCGCGGCCGGCCCGCGAGCGTGCTTCGTGCCCATTGATCAGCGGTCGCTACGCGGTCTTGCAGATCCAGTGGTAAGCCGAATGTCATGGCTCAATCCTGCAACCCGCCGCCGTGATCGGTCGCATCCCGACGCAGTAGCCCACTGGCCGACACAGCCCTTGCCAAACAGTCATTATTGCCACAGGTCCAGGACACTTCCACCACCAACTATAGATGTACTCGACTTGGCGTGAAATTTCCATCCGTTATTTGCCAGAAAGATCACGTCCGTCTCGGTTCTTATCGATTGGCAAATGGCTGATGGCGCAGCGGCATGCTGCCATCTCCGACGCCCGTGAACTCCTCGGCCGTAATCTGTTCCAATGGACGGTTGCGCGTCTCGACGCCAAAGAAAAGTATTGCTGCCGCGGCGAGGGCCATAGGAATTCCGCCGACCAGTGCCGTCTCTGCGATCGACGGCGTCGAGGCGCTTAGCGCGACCAGCGCGATGATCAATACACCGCCGGCCTTGCTGGCCCCCGCGGCAAAGCCCGTTCCGCGCGAGCGGACGCGCGTAGGATAAATTTCAGCGCTGTACACCGTCAGCACAGCCGTCACCGCGTTGATGCCCCAGATCGGAACGGCAAGCAGCACATATAGAAATGCGCCGTCGCGAATCACCGCATCACCCGCAATGGCGAGGCCGAATAGTGCCGCGGCCGTCAGAACGCTGAGCAGGATGATGGTCTTCTTGCCGCTCCAGAAACCATACATCCAGGCAACCACGAAGGTGAACGGAAAGCCGATCAACGCGGAATCCCGCAAGATGCGATCGGCACTGACTTCCGTGAATCCGAGTCGGCGCAGGTTCGACGGAATCCACAGATTGAAGCCGAACAGCACCAACCCGACACCCAGGGCAAGCAGCGATATCGCCGCGGTCTGACTGAGCAGCGGCCGGCGAATAAGCTGTAGCCACTGGCTGCGAACCTGCTTGTCGATCTCCAATTCGGACGTTTCTTCGACGATCATCGCGCCATAGCGACCCATGACCGCGCGTGCTTCAGCTTCGCGTCCGGTGGCAAGCAGGTAGCGGGGCAATTCAGGTATCCATCGATTCAACAGGATCAGCAGAATCCCGGTCGGCGCGCCAAGCAACCACAGGATCCGCCAACTGTACACCGGCACCAACTCGGATGCGAGCCAGCTTGTGATGATGTAAGCGCCGGCAATATCGCCGCCGATCACCACCATCAGCCAGCCGCGGTGCCGCGCCGGGATCGCCTCGGCCATCAAGGCGTAGGCGATCGGCAGCATTCCGCCGGCAGCCAGTCCCATGATGAAACACATGACCAAGTTCCATCGATAATCCGGCATGCAACCGCAGATCGATGTTCCAATGAACGTGATCCCAGCGAACAGGATGGAGGCCCGGCGCCCAATGCGATCGCCCATCCAACCCCACAGGAACGATCCCACAACGGTTCCGGTTATCCCGGACAGCGGCAGGTACGCAACAGGCACAATGCCGGCTGGATTGAGCGGTGATTTCAATCCGTACTCCAGCGCCATGCCCGGTACGACAAAGGCAAGCGCTGTCGGCTTCATCACGTCGATGGTGACGGCAATCGCCATTACCGCGAGAAGGCCGATATGCGCGGCGCGAATCGGCGCTTCATCCAGCGCGCGCACCCGGATTCGCGATACCAGTCCCGCGGTCGCTTCGGCTGATCGGGGATACAGGCCGTAGAAGCTGAGAACGAGGCCCAATACCACAAGGGCCATGCCGATCTTCATCGGTCCGTCCATCGGCATACCGACCAGGCGATAGCCCATGTCGCGGGCATTGAGATACATTGGCAAATGCAGGACGACGCCCGCAATGGTTGCCAGCGCTCCCAGCCAGAATGCCGCGGGACGCGGGAACGCCACGCCAGTCGGAGGCGAAATGGTCATTCGCCGCTGCCCGTCCATTTGATTCGCCCAACACTGTTTATATTCGCACAAGTGCGCAATCGCCGGACGCTTCGCACGAACCGTTTGAGTGCGGCGGGACAGTGGCGTTAATTTTGCATCATACTTTCATTGCCCGGCTACGATTTCGTGTCGGCAAACCGGTCTATGCCGAGTGTATTACGCCAATTTGCGGTTTGCTCAGCCTTGGTGTCTTCCAAAGGGATGCCGGTTGCATCGGCAATGCGGGTAATGCCATTGAAACCCGCAATGACCGCGGCGGCATCAACCATGGCATCCTCCCCCATGGCGTCCAGCAGCGCATCGCGGGTGCGGCTGATCAGCGGCGTATCGAATGCAACAACAGCCTCGGCAAACGCCAGCAGTTCGCTGGCGTGAAGCACGCCCGTGTCGCTGGCGCCATCCATCACGCCGTCCATCCCAAAGTCCCGGTTCGCATGTTGCCCACTCGCACGGAGCAGGGCGAGATGACTAACCGTTCAATAGATGCAACGATTAAGCGCCGAGACCCGGGCAGCCAGCATTTCAATCTGAGCGTGTGAAACTGCGCGATATTCGCGCGTGAAGTCGCGCATCCACGGGCCGGGCATGTACATGATCTCAAGCATGTCCCACCACTGCATCATCGCAGGCGGCACAAGACTCAGCGCGCGTTGGATGTTGGCGCCCGATCGCAGCGATGGGTCGCGGCGGGTGAGATACAGGTCGGGATCGTCAGGACCGACGTCCTCCGGGGCGAGCGTACCGACCCAGGCGAGATTGTGCCGGATGCCGACGGGGCGGCGACGTTCCGGCGTACCGGCATGCACGACTGGCAGAGGCAGTGCGTCCAGCCCGACGGCCGAACGGAACGTATCGATGGCGACAGTGATCGCCACGACGGAGACCAGTTCTACATAATGTTCCTCGTCGAGCCCGTCGGTGAGCAACCGTCGGAACCAGTTCTCCCCCAGCCGGCCGGAATCGGTCCGAATGCGATGGATCGCCTCGACGGCGGCACCGGGCAACGATCCGAGCGTCGCGTGATCGCCGCCCACCATGCTCGGGGACAGCGCTTTCGCGCGGGCAGCGCACAGCGCGCAGGACGCGGCATGGCGCGTCTCCGCGGCAATCGCCACACGCTCGGCGCCGGCCCACCAGCCACCGGGGTGGCCAATTGCGGTCCAGGCGCGAGTCTGCGCTTCAAGGATGTCAGGTCGGATCGGCATTCGTCAGTCGCTCCACCAAGCTGCGAACATGATCGCCGCGTTGCGTGGCGTTGGCAAACGTTTATCGCGGGTGCCGAACGGTTTCATGGAGCTGGACCGTCGGTGGCGCGCATCACCGCATCGACCATGCCGCATGCGTTGTCCCAATCGAATGTGCGGTACGCATGGTTGCGGCTGACATAGCTCGTGCCGGCATACATCATCTCATACTGCAAATGTCGCGACGCAAATTCGGAACCGGTCGCGTCCCACGCGAGCTTGAAGAACTTCACCCGGTCGTCCGCTTCATAGAACGGCGACACCTGGGTGCGTCGGATCAGGGCCGCCGTATCGGGATCAGCGAAATCCGCGACCGACGAGGGCAGCATGATCATGCCGCCGCCAGCCAGTTCACGCAGCTTCGCGATGAGTTGAGGATACATCTCCTGCGCCTGCACCAATGCCGTGTAGAGCAACGCGCGATCGGGTACGAAATAGCGGCCGACCATCCGCCCCCTTGCCTCCATGCCCCAGACCAGACCCTCCATCTGCCCGACATTGGCCGCGATCTGGCCCAGCATCTCGCGCACCTGAGGGAAGCCGAGTGTGCCATTGGTGTCTGCGATGCGATGCGCCAGACCGGCGAGGAATCGCAGCTTCACCATCAGGCGAATCTGCGCCTGGTAGTTCTGGAATACATGCGCCGGGGTGCCGTGGAACTGACGCTGGCACATCTCGATGTCGCGGCAGACGAAGATGCGATCCCACGGCACGCGCACATCGTCGAAGTACAGCAACGCGTCGTTCTCATCCAGCCGGCTGGACAGGGGATTGTCGAATTGCGACACCGCTGCCGCCTCATACGATTTGCGCGACAGAATACGCAAGCCACGCGCGTTCATCGGCACGGCGAATGACAGCGCATAATTCTCGTCGCCCTTGCCAAGCGGCGGCAACGACGACACGAACACCTCGTTCGCCATGATGCCTGCGGTGGCCAGCATCTTGGCACCGCGCACAGTGATGCCGCCGGCATCCTCATCCACGATACCGGCAGTCAGGAACTGGTTCTTCTGCGCATTCTGCGCCTGGCTGCGATCGGCCTGCGGGTTGACGATGACATAACTGAGGTAATGGTCGGCATCGCGCGCATAACGCACATAGTCGCGCAGCGCCGCGGCGCGCGCCGGGTCATACAACTCGAACACGTCGATGCCCATGATGAACCCGGACAGCGTCGAGGCAACGTGGTCCGGCGAACGGCCGAAGAACCCGAGATGCAGCCCTGCCCACGCCTCCAGCGCCCGACGGCGTTCGACCAGTTCGGCATAGCTTGTGGGAAGCTGCCAGCACCGACTGACCCGCGCGCCGGTCTCGGTCGTGAACGTCATCAGCTCCTGATGCTCGGGCCGCGCCTGGAAGTCGTAGAACATGGCAGCGGTGCGGCAGGCGTTGCGGAAGGCGGGATGCTCGGTCGGATCGGTGATGCGCTCGCCATTCAGCCGGATGTCCCGCCCATCCTGCAGGGATCGAAGGTGGGTGGCGCCATTCTTTGGCATGACGTTGCGTCTCCTGGTCAGCGAGCAGGTCCGGTCGGCGAACCGGCGCCGATCCCGCGCGGAAGCTGTAAGGCAAGGAGCAACGTGGCAAGCCCCAGCAACACCGTCATGACGAAGATGCCGCGGAAGCAATCGGCGACCGCGAACGCAAGTTGCCTGCTCGCAGCCCCCGCGAGCAGCCGACCCAGCGGATCGGTCACGTCGGGAAGACGATGCTGCAACGTAACCGACAGAATGATCCCCGCGACCGCCGCGCCGATTGCCTGGCCGAGAAATCGCGTGAACAGGACTGCCGAAGTTGCGGAGCCGCGCTGCGCGTAGGTCGCCTGGGTCTGTACCGAAACCACCCAGGTGGTGTTGCAGAATCCCAGTCCGATGCCAATCGAACGACGCGCCCAACGCGGCGTGCGCGATGCTCGCGAGCGGTGTCAGCGTCACCAGGATCAGCGCACCGGCGATGATGCAGGCAGCCCCCGCGCAGGCAGTCAGGCGATAGGTCACATATACCATCAGACGACCCGACGCGACGCTGCCAAGCGTCCAGATGACTGTCATGATGCCCAGCACGATACCGGCCATCCCGGCGGACTGGCCCATCGCCGCCTGGATGTAGGAAGGCAGAAAGGCAGTCACGCTCATGATGGTCGCGCCGACGGTAAAGCCGCCGAGGCTGCCGATCGCAATGATCCTGCTGCGCCAAAGACCGAGTGGCAGGATCGGTTCGGCCGCACGCCGTTCATGGTGCAGCAGGGCAAGCAGCGACGCCAATCCGATCGTCACCGTGATCAGCACACTGATCCAGCCGATCTGCCGCCCGCGATCGGCTGCGAAGATGATCGCACTGATCGCGACGACCAGCAGCACCGTTCCCATATAGTCGATCCGGTGACGACGCGGCACGCGGCTTTCCTGCAAAAAGCCAAAGACCATCGCGATTGCCGCGGCACTGATCGGCAGGTTGACCCAGAACACGTACCGCCAGTTTCCCGCCTCCACCAGGAACGCACCGACGCGAAGGCCCAACGATGGCGGCGGCGCCAAACACGCCGGACAGCATGCCCTGGATGCGTGCGCGTTCGACAGGTGTATAGATGTCCCCGACAATCGTATAGGCGATCGGCTGCACGGCTCCCGCACCGCAGCCTTGCAGCGCGCGGAACAGGATCAGCGTCGTCATGCTGTTGGCAAGCCCGCACAGCGCCGAACCGACCATGAACAGGACCGATCCGGCGATGAAGACGCGCTTGCGTCCATGCAGGTCGGCAAGCCTGCCATAGATCGGGATCGTCACGGCCTGGGTCAGCAGGTACACCGAGAACACCCAGGAGTAGAGCTGCGCTCCGTGCAGATCAGCAACGATGGTCGGCATTGCGGTGGCAACGATGGTGATTTCCACCGCGGCAGTGAAGGTGGCCATCATGCACGCCGCGAGCACCAGGGGGCGACGTGGATAGACCGCAACGACATCCGACACGATGATGGTGCTCCTGCGCGGGACATGGACTGACAGCACGAAATGTAGCATGCAGGCAACCAGACCCCGCCAAGGTGGAGAACATCGATCTACCCGCGCTTCCTACCCGTTGGCGACAGCGCCCTGACCGTTGAGTTCGCGAATGCGATCGACCCGGCGGTCAACGCCTCGGTTCAGGCACTGGATCGGGCGATTGCCGCTTCGAATCTTCCCGGCATCATCGAGACCGCCCCAAGTTTTCGTTCGCTGCTGATCATTTATGAGCCGGAAACGATCGCCGCCGATGCGCTGGTTGACCGACTCGGCAAGCTGATCGCTGATGGATTGCGGGCACGCGTTGTCACCGGACGGTCGTGGACGGTGCCGGTGGCCTACGGCAGCCCGAGCGACGCCGATCTGCTGGAAGTGGCCGCGGCAACAGCTTTGTCACGCGAAGAGGTCGTCGCGATTCACAGCAGTGCCGACTATCAGGTGTATTTCGTCGGCTTCGTTCCCGGCCTGCCGGTACTCGGCGGTCTGCCACCAGCGATTCATCTGCCTCGGCGACCCGACCCGCGACAGGGCATTCAAGCCGGGCGTGTCATGATCGGTGGCATGCAGGGCCTGATCGTTCCAGTAACGATGCCGAGTGGTTGGTACAGCCTCGGACAGACGCCGCTGCGTTGCTACAGCCCTGGCGCGGAGGATCCGTTCCTGTTCCGGCCGGGTGACCGGATACGGTTTCGCCCGGTCACGGAGCGCGAGGCAGAAGAACTGATGGGGCTGCCTGGCGAAAGGTTCCTGGATACCGAGGCCTGATCGCGGTGCCCGCTCTGCTTCGCGCGATTGCACCCACGCCGTTTGTCACCGTCCAGGACGCCGGACGACGCGGATGGCGCCGCTTCGGCCTGTCGGCGTCCGGCGCGATGGATCGCATGTCGCTGGTGGTCGCCAATGCGCTGGTTGGCAACCGGCCGACCGAGGCGGCGCTGGAGTTCGCGCACGCCGCCGGTGGATGGCAGGTGGACGCGCCGAGTTGCCGGATCGCCGTGGCCGGCGGTTCCTTCGCCATCACGGTGGATGGCCGTGTGCACGCCGCATGCAGCGTCGATCACGCTGACCCGTGGCCAGCGGCTGCAGGTCGGGGGCGCCACGGACGCGGTGTGGGGCTATCTGGCTGTCGGCGGCGGCTTCGACATGCCTGTTCAGTTCGGCAGCCGATCGACGCACGCGCGAACCGGCATTGGCGGCTGGAATGGGCGTGCCATCCGCCCTGGCGACGCATTGCCGCTGCGAGCCGAGCTGGCGTCCGGCGAACCCGAGCGATCGATCGATGTGCCTCCGCGGCAGGATAAGCCGTATCGCTTGGTCCTGGGGCCGCAGAACGACTATTTCAGCGACGAATCGGTGGCTGCATTTTTGCGCGCTGCCTATCGGGTGACGCATCAGATGGACCGCATGGCGT
Organism: uncultured Alphaproteobacteria bacterium; assembly: GCA_963790445.1. Classification (GTDB taxonomy): domain Bacteria; phylum Pseudomonadota; class Alphaproteobacteria; order Acetobacterales; family Acetobacteraceae; genus JAMXLO01. The sequence continues at coordinate 29,056 of CAWBON010000011.1, forward strand.
ACCGATTGGACGGGCCCATGCTCACCCACGCGAAGGGCTACAACATCATCACGGATGGTGTCGTGCCAGGCTGCGTCCAGATACCTGGCAGCGGTATACCGATTGTGCTGATGCGAGATGCGCCAACCGTTGGCGGCTATCCAAAGATCGGCGTCATCATCGACGCTGATCTGGGACGCCTGGCGCAACAGCGGCCGGGCGCCGTCGTGCTGTTCCAGGCAGTCAACCAGCCGGAAGCACAGGCAATCCGGCAGCGCTTCCTGGCACGTATGCAGATCATCGCTGAGGATCTTGGCAGTCCGCGACTTGCGCTTATCCGCCCGGGGTGAGCAATGTCGCGGCCTGACTAAGCAATATCCCAGTCGGTCGCGATCGGCCAGCCGCCGGAGCAACTGATGCCCCTCGCACCGCCGCAGGGCCGCGACAACGCGTTCGAACAGCTCGGGTCGGGCCACGATGAGAGGTTGAAAGCCGAACACAAGATCAGCGCATGCCTCACGCGCGTCGTGCAGACGGTTTGCGGCGATCAAGGTCATGATGCGATCGACCCGCGTGGCGATGAGAGCGTGGCTTGCGCTCTGTGTCGCTGAAGGTCGGGCGCGCACCGGTTGCACGCGGCGCGACACCCCGTCAAGGATAGCAGCGTGCGGTTCACCATTCGACATGATGTACTCCAGTGCGACGGCCGCCAATTTGACGAATGGGTCGCTACAAGCCCGTTACAGCTATCGGCGGATGCAACGTTGGCGTAAGCAGGTGGCAGCTAAAAAGTCCGTGGAGGGCCTGCATGCCGCACCCTATTCGGTCCGAGACGCCCGCATGAGACCGCATGATTTGATTTATCGCAAAATAGCTGCGTGCTTGTCCTGGCTGGTGCAGTTCACGGCGTTCCTTGTGCGGCTCTCCCGGCGCTTCGTCGCGATTGCCGCGAAGATGACACGACCGGCGGAACTTGCCCGCGGACTGGGACCCCTGGTGCCAGAAATTCTTGCGGTGATCGGCATGATTGCACTGATCTGGATCAGCATCAGCATTCTGCTGACCAGGGAACGACAACACGCCGTGGATGCTGCCATGGGTACCACGTCAGCGCTCGCCAAGGCATTCGAGGAAAGCACCAAGCGGATCATCACCGAAATCGACCAGACACTGCTTAGTGCCCGGGCCACATACCTCCTGGAGGGAGACAACTTCGATATCCAGAAGTGGGCCAAGAGCATGGTGCGGTCAGACGATCTGCGTGTGCAGATCGCGTTGATGGATCGCAGCGGCACCCAGATTAAATCCACGCTGGCAAGATCGAACCTGCGCACTGTCAATATCGCGGATCGCCCACATTTCCGAGCTCAGCTCGATCCCTCGCACGACGATCTCTATATCAGCAATCCTGTCATCGGACGCGGCAGTGGGGAGCAGACTATCCAATTCACGCGAAAGGTGATGGATAGTGCGGGGGCATTCAACGGTGTCGCGGTGCTGTCTCTTGGCTGTGCGCAACTTTCTGAATTCTATGAAACGTCGGAAGTCGGCGACGGCTTTGTAGCCTTGCGGAACACCGAGGGAGTGCTGCTGGCCCGTGGTCCGAACGAGCCAGCCAAGATCGGTGCAAGCATCGCCAGCACATCCAATTTCCAGATGCTGAGGAAGGGAAGCAGTGGCTCGTTGTGGTTGCGCGGTTCATCGACAGGTACAGAGCGTATCGTCAGCTACCGGCATGTCAGCGGCTACCCGTTGATCATAGAAGTCGCGTTCAACAAAAAGCGCATCTTCCAGCAATATCGCTATTCCTTCGAGCACTATACGCTCACTGGGTTGGTGACGACGATCGTGATATTGCTGCTTGGGTGGTTCTGGATCCAACAAAGACGTAGAGGCCTGGCGTCTGCCCGTGCGTTGTCCCTGACACTTGCCAATATGAGCCAGGGTATTGCCTTGATCGATATGCGCGGAGGCCTTCCGGTCATCAATGAACGTGCCTTGAAGCTTCTGAACGTTCAAACAATGGACACCATCAAACCCGCGGACAGTCAAACGGCCGTGCGCCGTATTCGTGATCTGATGAATGCCTCGAGCGAAGGCATCCTAAGAGTGGAACACACGCCGACGGCCGATGGCATGGTCGTAGAAGCAGTGCAGGAAGATGGCCGGGTCATCGAGATCGGCAGAAGAGCTTTGCACGATGGCGGTATTATCCACACTTTGACGGATGTGACGGAACGACGCAGGGCGGAGGAGCGGATTCGGTATCTGGCACATAATGATTCGCTCACCGGTCTCCCAAATCGCGTCCTGTTGGACGAGACGATGGGGGAAATGCTTAACCGAGCGTCCTCAAGTAATGCGCAGATGCTTACGCTGTTCATCGATCTGGATGGCTTCAAGGGCGTGAACGACACGCTAGGCCATCTCCAGGGTGATCGCCTGCTGAGTCATGTCGCGAGCCAGCTTCGCAACGCCATCGACGGTGATGACTTCATCGCTCGACTGGGCGGTGACGAATTCGTTATCCTGCGGCCAAACGCTGCTGACGTTTGTGACGGCGTCGACCTGGCCTACCGGGTCATCGAGCGCATCTCGGCTCCAATAATTCTGTCCGGTCATGAGATTCGCATCAGCGCCAGCGTTGGAATTTCGGTGTTTCCACGGGACGGTCGCAGCAAGGAGACGCTGTTCAGGAAGGCAGATATCGCACTGTATCGTGCCAAGGCTGAAGGCCGTGCGCGTTGCGTGGCGTTCGAGCGCGGCATGGACGAGGCGCTGCAGCGTCAAATGCTTTTGGAGGATGATCTGCGAAGGGCGGTCGACAACGATAGCTTGCAGGTGCATTACCAACCGCAGTTCGACTGTGCGAAATTGAAGCTGATTGGATTTGAAGCACTGGTCAGATGGAATGATCCCCAGCGTGGATGGGTGCCACCAAGTGTTTTCATCGCCGCAGCCGAGGAATGCGGGCTCATCGCTCGGATAGGCATGAAGGTGCTGGAGCAGGCGTGCTTCGAGGCAAAACAGTGGCCCGGCTCCTATCATGTGGCAGTCAACGTTTCCCCCATTCAACTTCGCGATCCGGCGTTCGCCTCCTACGTCCAACTCATCCTGGATCGCACGGGATTGCCGCCACGTCGGCTTGAACTCGAGATCACCGAGAGTGTCATGAGCGACGACAGCGAAACAACGCTCGGAACGATGGCGGAATTACGCGCGCTCGGCATCACCTTTGCTCTCGATGACTTCGGCACCGGTTACTCCAGTCTGAGCAATCTCCTGCGCTTCCAGTTCGACAAAGTAAAAATCGACAAGTCATTTGTTCTGGCACAGAACAAGGATCGCGAGGCACGAGCGATCGTTGAGGCGATTGTGGTCATGAGCCGGCATCTCGGCCTCATGATTACGGCGGAAGGCGTCGAGACACCGGAACAATTGGCCATTCTGCGGCAGCAAGGATGTCCGCAGGTACAAGGGTATCTGCTGGGAATGCCAATTCCTGGCTGGCAAGTGCCCCGACTGCTGATGGAACATCGGAAAGCCGACGATATGCATCAGTTGCTCGAGGCGTAGCACTTACACGCCCCTTTCCGCTCGCGTCAGATGATCTTCCGCTCCCGCAAGTCCCTGATCTGCCCGGCACTATAGCCGAGTTCGGCCAGTACATCGTCATTATGCGCCCCAAGCTCAGGAGCGAGACCGATCCGTGCTGGTGTTTCCGAAAACTGCCAGGGTGTGCCGTGCACCTTCAGCGTCTTGCCATACTTGGGATACTCGACTTCGGTGACATAGCCATTCGCCAGCACGTCCGGATCGTTCGATGCCTCAAGCAGTGTGTTGATTGGTGCCGCGACAATGTCAGCGGCGCGCAGCCGAGTGACCCAGTCGTCGCGTAACCCCGTGGCAAACAGATCATCGAGCGTGCGCAGCAACGTCTGCCGCATTTCATCCGACGTTATGATCACACCGAGATCACCGAATCCAACCTTCTCCAGCGTTTCGTAAAAGCCAAGCGCAGTCATGGCTGTCTTCCAATGTCGGGCGCCGTTCAATTGAAACACCAATGGCTTGCCCTCCCGGTCGTTGAAGCTGGCGCTGATTCCCGGACGTTCAGGCGTGCCGGTGACACGGGCCTGACCGGTGACCGGATTGCGATCACGCCACATGGTTGTGGTCAGCGTCCAGCCCATCAGCCGCAGCTGGCCGCCGAGCAGCGAGCAATCGACCTTCTGTCCAATGCCGGTTGCGCGTGCGTAGGTCAGAGCGGCAAGTGCGCCACCGAAAGCGAGAATGGCGCAGGTTTCATCGGCCACTGATACAATACCAGTCCGTAATGGCTGCCCCGGAGTCGAATAGGCCTCGGCAATGCCGCCGAGTGCCTGCGCCATGGAATCCGTGCCTGGCAGATTGGCATTAGGTCCATTTGGGCCATAACCCGAAATCGATACGTACACCAACCGCGGATTGTGTCGCCGAAGTTCATCGTAGCCGAAGCCATTCTTCTCGGCAGCGCCGGGTCGGAAATTCTGGCCGAACATGTCCGCGCCCGCGACGAGCCGATACAGGATCTCTCGCGCTTCGTGGGATTTCAGGTTCAGCGTGACACTTTTCACACCGCGGTTATTGGTTTCGAAATAGGGTACTGGGCAGGCCAGGCATCACGGTACTGCCGCGGGAATTATCACCGCCGTCCGGCACCTCTATCTTGATGACCTCCGCACCCAGATCGGCCATCAACATATAAGGCACGGTACCCGCCTGCGCGGTTGAACAGGCAATGACCTTGACACCCTGAAGCGGTCCGTGCGTTGCAGTCATGTCGAGTGACCTCCTATCTCCTGCCGGCAATTATCTGGCATTCCATTCCGCCGCACAAATCGACATGCTCATGGCGGCTGGTTGCCCGTCATCCTCTGCGCTAAGCAAGGTGCGTCGATCCAGCAGCGGAGAGATCGAGCAATGGCGAAAATTATCGTGATCGGCGCCGGCGTGATGGGTGCGTCCGTAGCGTACCGCCTGGCGCAGGCCGGCGCGTCTGTCACCGTGCTGGAGGCCGACGCGTATCGGCGGCGGTACATCCGGGATCAGCTTCGCCTGGACCAATGCCCATAGCAAACCGCCGCGCGCATATCACGAACTGAACGTCGCCGGCATGAAGGCGCACGCGGCGCTGCGCGACGATTTTGGTGCCACGCCATGGTGGCACGGCGGTGGCAGCCTGGAGTGGGAACCCGAGGCCGCTCGCGCCGCGCAGAATGCGAATGTTCAGCAGTTGCAGTCCTGGGGCTACGCAGCCGAGTGGATCGACCGCAAGCAGCTTCACGAGCTCGAGCCGGATATTGATCCTGCCACTGTCGGTGATGCGCCCATTGCCTTCTTCCCCGAAGAGGGGTGGCTCGATCCGGTGTCATACGCCCACGCCATGTTGACAACCGCACAACGCCGGCACGGCGCGCGTATCATCTGCGGCGCAAGGGTGGCCGACCTCATCATGCAAGGCGACCGCACCCTCGGCGTGACCACGACAGACGGCACGCGATATGAAGCGGATGTCGTGGTGAATTGTGCGGGGCGGTGGACAAACGATGTGGTGCGCGACGCCGGGTTGCACCTGCCGCTGGCACCAACTGTCGGGTTCTTGGTGTTCACGCCACCCGTTGCGACAGGTCTTGCGCGCGTCGTGCGCACGCCGGTGATCGATGCGCGGCCCGATGGCGCCGGACGCCTGATGCTGCACTGGAACCCGACCGACGCAACATTGACTGTCGACAGCAAGATCAGTCCCGCCATGCAGCAGGCGCGCGATCTGGTGCAGCGCGCACGCACTCTCTTGCCATCGATCGGCGCCGTGGAGCCTGAAGCGGTGCGCATCGCCATCCGGCCGATTCCCGGCGACCAGTTCTCTGCGATCGGACCGGTGCCGCGCGTCGCTGGCTATTATCTCGCCATCACCCACAGCGCCGTGACGATGTCCCCGTTCATTGGGATGGCGGTGGCGGACGAGCTGATCGGCAATCGTCAACGCGCGGAACTGGCCGACTTTCGCCCAGCCCGGTTCTTCAACTGATTTGTCTGCCCGTCCAGCATGAAGCTCTTCTCGCCGATCGGCGGTGCGACGCACGGTGTTGCAGGAGCCAATCGATTTTTGCCAAACTCTACGGTTCGGCCACCCGACAGCCTGCTAGACCGCTTCGCCTGCCGCGTGCCCGCTTGCGGTAGCGTACAGCATTTCCTGCGGTGCCCGTGCGTCGCCCACGGGAACAACCGAAATGCCTGCCGCACGCAGCGGTGCGGCCAGCGCATCATTCGGGGTGCGTGGCGTCGCGTAGGTCAGCAACGCCAGATCATCGATCTCGCGCAAATCGCCGTTGTAGATATTGACGATCTGAAGCCGCCCCTCGGCACAGGCATCGCTCCAGCGCGGCTCGCACAGCGTAACGACCTCGATGCGCCGCTCCGCCATGCGGCGCAGGATGCCCTGGCGCGTGACCATTTGCACGTCGGTGGCAATCGTGTCGCGCGGCGTGACAATCACCACCCGATCGAAGCGCGCGTTCAGTGCCTCGGCCGCCGCGTACGTGCCTTCGGTGTGGTCCGTGTCGAACACCACCACGGTGCCGGCTTGGCGGCCGGCATGACGCAACGTTTCGACCAGCGCCTCGCGCAGATCCGGCACCCAGCCTTCCGCGCGGACGGCGGCGGGCAACCAGTCGGGCGCGATCATCGTGGAACCCGTCGCCAGGATCACCACGTCCGGCCGCAGCGCGACGATCTCTGCCGCGGTGGCTCGCCTGCCGAGTACAAAGCGCGCTCCCGCACGCCGTGCCGCCACGGTCTGGTAATCGTAGATGGACGACACTGTCTCCCCGCCCGGTAGTTTCTCCCGCAACCATGCCTTGCCGCCGATCGCATCGGACGCACCGAACACCGTGACATCGTGCCCGCGCGCGGCCGCGACCCAGGCGGCTTCCATCCCCGCGATGCCGGCGCCGACCACCACCACGCGCTTCGGGGTGTCGCTGCGCAACGGGAAAAAATCCACTTCGTCAGGCCGGCTGACGCGCGGGTTGTTCACGCAGGCGATCGGCACGTGCATCATGACGATCGCCCCCCAGCAGGTGTTGCAGGACAGGCAGTACCGGATGTCCCAGGTGCGCCCCTGGGCAGCCTTGCGTGGCCACGCCGGGTCAGCGACAAGCGGTCGGCCAAGCGCGATCAGCGACGCCTCGCCGCGTGCAAGTATCCCATCTGCTTCCGCCGGGTCGGTGATGCGCCCGAGTGCCATCAGCGGTACGCCGTTCAGACGGTGGCGCAGTTGCCTGATGAACGGCATGTAGGGCATCGGCGGCCCAAACCGGTCGGGCGTGTGCATCTCCAACGTGCGTGCGTGCGCGCCACCGGCGAAGCAGACGTAATCCACGTTGCGCAGACGAGTAAGCAGATCGGCAATGATGCCGGCCTGGGGCGGGCCGATGCTGCCTGGCATTCCATCATCGCCGGGCAGCTTCAACCCAACGATGAAATCGCTGCCGCACGCCGCTCGCAATGCCAGCACCAGTTCGGCGACGATCCGCGTGCGGCCTTCCCAGTCGCCGCCATAGTCGTCATCCCGCCGGTTGGACCAGGGTGAGAGAAACTGGTGGAACAGATGTCCATGCCCGGCGGAGATTTCGACGCCTGAAAAGCCACAGGCCTTCAGGTGCGACGCCGACCCGGCGATCTGCTCGATCAGTTCGCGGATGTCGACCGCCGACAGCGCACGCGGCACCGTCCACGACAGATCGTCGGGCAATGCGGAGGCGCCGATGGCTTCCGGGTTGCGCCCCGGAAAATGTCGCCCGCGCCCGGCATCCTGAATCTGCCCGAGCAGACGGCAATCCTGGCCTTCCACGGCATCGGCGAAGCGTTTCAGGCCGTCCGCATCGTCGCGGCGCCACACCTGCACGCGCGGCAGGCCAGCCTGGTGCCGCATCATGCCCAAGGGTTCCGTCACCGTCATCGCCGCACCACCAGCGGCGCGATTGGCGTGGTACTGGATCAGACGATCCGTCACGCGTCCGGCCGGTGTGACCAGCAGAGTCATCGACGCATGAGTGATGCGGTTGCGTAACCGTTTCCCGGCAAGTTCAAACGGCGTGAACAGTGCGGTGAAATCGGCGGCGTCGTTCATCGTCGGAACTCCATGATCCGGCACACGGGCACGGCGATTCCCACCGCATTGCGAGTTCCCACTGGCGTGGCGCTACACGAAATGCGGGCGCACGTTCTCGCACAGCAGTCGCAGCGACCGCATCATCATCGGCGACGGGATGTGGCTGCCGAAATTCAGCTCGGCGAGAATTCCGTCAATGCCCAGTTCCTCGCGCAACTGCAGCAACCGATCGGTCACCCGCTCCGGACCGCCCACCACGACCTTGTCGCGCAGCACCTCTGCATAGGTGATCGTGCGCACCGTCTCCAGTTCTGCCCGCCGGCGACTGTTCGGCGAGCCTTCAAGCCGCGTAGTCAGCGACTTGTAGCCTTGCATCATGCTGGGCTCGGCTTCTTCCAACGCCAGCGCATCGGTCTCGGCGAGATGCAGCGACAAACGTAGATACACCTCGCCCTTGCCGGGATGGCCGGCTGCCTGGTAGGCGGCACGATACGCCTGTAGATCCGGCGCCAGTCCCGATAGCGAGCCACTGCGCACCGCAACGAACAATGGGAATCCCAGCGCCCCAAGCACCGGAAAGCGTATCTTCGCTGGCCCCGGCGATGCGGATCGGCGGGTGCGGTTGCTGATACGGCCGCGGCACCGCGCGCGCGTCGGTGAATGTGTGAAACTTGCCCGCGTAGGAAAAGCTCGGCTGCGTCCAGGCAAGCTTGAGGATGTCCAGCGTCTCGAAGAAGCGTTCGCGACTCTCCGCATAGGGCACGCCGTAGGCGGCGTAGGATCGTGGGTTGCCGCTACGCCCGGCGCCGAGAAGCAGCCGGCCACGGCTCATCTGGTCGATGGTGGCGGTCTCCTCGGCCAGGCGCAGTGGATGGCATAGCGGCAGCACCTGCACCGCGGTGCCGATCTTGATGCTGCTGGTACGTGCGGCGATGGCGCTGGCGACGGTCAGCGGCGCGGACAGCACCGAACGGTTTGCCTGCTGGTGAATCTCGGCCAACCAGATCGCATCCAGCCCCCAACGCTCGGCGTCGGAGACCTGGTCGAGCGCCTGGGTAAACGCGTCGGCATCCGATTGCTGATCCACTTGGCGGTGAAATTCATGGTACCAGCCGAATTCCATGATCGCTTCCTATGACATGGGCCACAGGCAACGTCGCATTTGGAACATCCCGGGGCAACGTCTAACCTCCGTGCCCTGTGTAACGGGAGGCCCGTCCATGCGGTTTGGATTGTTCGGCAGTGCGGCCGCGCGACGTGGCAGCGGCGAATTCGACAGCGCCGAAGGGTTTCGCGACTTCATCGAATACAATGTCGAGGCCGAGGCACTCGGCTTCCACGGCACATTCGTTGTGGAGCATCATTTCACTGGATTCGGCCAGGTTTCAGCGACACTGAACCTGCTGACCTGGCTTGGTGCGCGCACCCGCCACCTGCGGCTTGGCACCGCGGTGATCGTGTTGCCGTGGCACAATCCCGTTCTGCTGGCAGAACAGGCTGCGACGCTGGACCTGCTGTCGGGCGGCCGTTTGGATTTCGGTATCGGCAAAGGCTACCGCTATAATGAATTTGCCGGTTTCGAGGTGCCGATGGAGGAAGCCGATGCGCGGTTCGAGGAATCACTCGGGGTTCTGTTGAAGGCGTGGACATCAGAAAAACGCTTCTCTCATCATGGCAGATATTGGCAGTTCAAGGACATTGTCGTCGAGCCGCCTTCGGCACAGAAGCCACACCCGCAGGTCTGGATGGGCGCCGGCAGCGAACGCTCGATTCGCAACGTTGCCGAGAGGGGCTTCAATCTTTTGCTCGGACAGTACGCATCGCCGAATGACGTGGCACAGAACATCGCGTGGTACAAGGCCGCTGTCGAAGCCAGCGGCCGGCGCTATGATCCGATGCAGGTTGGCGTCACGCGCGCCTTCTTCGTTGCCGAGACCGATGCGGAACGCGATGCGGCGTTGGACCGACGGCTGCACAATCGCTTGCGGCAGTTGAAGCTTGCCACCCGGCCGGATGGCACGGTGCATGGTGGGCCCGACCGTGCCACCGGCGATCCGCAGGCAGTCAACGTAAACAGCGCGATCTACGGCAACCCAGACGAAATCGCACGCAGGCTGGAAGCACTGCAGCAGGTCGGCGTCGGCTACGTGCTGGTCAACGGTGGCGGCTCCGGCGGTGGCGAACGCGGACGCCAGAGCATGCGCCGCTTCGCCCGCGAAGTGATGCCGTCGTTTTCCGACCAAGCCGCGGCGCGCGCGGCGGAATGATGCCGGATGCCCAACTTCACCCGTCATGGCTGGTGCAGTCCGGCGATGCAAGTCTTGCTGATCGCAGCGGGATAAATCGCCGGCGCCGACCTGCGTCGCCATGACGATGCGCACGGGCCGCCGCATGCACCACAGGTTGCTACAACGCAATGACTTCGTGCGCGCACCGGATAGTGGCCGTTGAACTGGGCATCGTGGTAGTCTAACCATGGTAATGAACGCGCCGGCTCCGCACGCGCAGCGACCGGTCATGGACGGAACGAACAGGGGGCCCCGACTGCACCATGACTGTCGACCAGTTTGATGTCCTGATTGTCGGTGGCGGACCCGCAGGCTCGACCGCCGCTGCACTGCTCGCCCAACGCGGCGAGAAGGTCGTCCTGGTCGAGAAGGACAGGCATCCGCGATTCCACATCGGCAAATCTCTGCTGCCGATGAACCTTCCGCTGTTCGAAGCAGCTCGGCGTGAAGGAGGCGATCGAGCGCATCGGCATGCCAAAATACGGCGTCGAGTTCGTCTCGCCCTGGCACGACAAGACCATGCACCTGGATTTCGCCCAGTCCTGGGACAAGGCCTGTTCCTATTCGTATCAGGTGCGCCGGTCCGAATTCGACCACATCCTGTTCAGGAACGCCGCCGCCGAAGGGCGCGTGCGTCATCGAGGGCTGCCGCATCTCACAGGTGGAGTTTCCGCCGGAAGGCGGCGTCGTCGCGACCGGACAGGACGGCGACGGGCAGGAACGACGGTTCGAGGCGAAGTTCCTGGTCGATGCATCCGGCCGCGATACGCTGCTTGCCGGCCGGCTCGGCATCAAGCAGCGCAACCGCCGTCATGCCAGCGCCGCCATGTTCGGCCATTTCACCGGCGCGCGGCGCCTGCCCGGCAAGGCCGCGGGCAACATCAGCATCTTCTGGTTCGATCATGGCTGGTTCTGGTTCATCCCGCTGGCCGATGGCACCACCAGCGTCGGCGCGGTCTGTCCGCCGGACTTCATGAAGTCAGCGCAAGACCGACGTGACCAGCTTCCTGCAAAGCCTGATCGCGCAATGCCCGGCGCTGGCCGAACGGCTGGCGGGCGCGCAGATGACCGGGCCGGCGACTGCGACCGGAAACTACTCCTACCGCGCCGAGCGCATGAGCGGGCAGCAACTTCATCATGCTCGGCGACGCCTACGCCTTCATCGATCCGGTGTTCTCGACCGGCGTCTATCTCGCCATGAAAAGCGCGTTCCTCGGCGCCGATGCGGTGACCGCCTGCCTGCATCAGCCACGCGCCGAGGCCGACCGCGCGCTGCGCCGCTTCGAGACGGAAGTGCGCGCTGCGCTCGCCAGGTTCTCCTGGTACATCTATCGGATCAACACGCCCGGCCATGCGCGACCTGTTCATGGCGCCGCGCAATTATTTCCGGATGCAGGAGGCGATGCTGTCGCTGCTGTCCGGCGACGTGTTCGACCACTCGCCGATCCACTCCCGTCTGCTGTTGTTCAAGGGCGTCTTCTACATCAAGACTTTTCTGCTGCGGCAGGCACGACCGTTGCCGGCGTGGTCGCCGGTTCGCTCCCGCGAAGCATGAATTTTATGCCCTCGGACAGCCCCGCAACCGCTTTTCTGACCGACAGGACGCGTCTGCGCGGCGGCAGCATCGCCGACCGACCAGACATGTGGTGATCATTCCCAGCTACAACACCGGCGCAAGGCTGTTCGACACCGTCGCGACAATCCGCGGACAGGATTGGCCGGTCTGGGTGGTCATCGATGGCAGCACCGACGGCACCGGCGAGGAACTCGCGCGCATCGCCGCCGAACGACCCGGATCTGCGCGTTCTGCGTGTGCCGCGAAATCGCGGCAAGGGCGCCGCTGTCTTGCATGGCTTGCGCGCTGGCCGACGCACGCGGGCTTCACCCATGCGCTGACCGTGGATGCGGACGGTCAGCATTCCGCCGAGCATATCGAGTCATTCATGGCGCTGTCGCGACGAATATCCGGAAGCGATGATACTCGGCGTGCCGGTGTTCGATGCCAGTGCGCCCGCGATCCGCATCGCCGGTCACGCTGTCGCGAACTGCTGGGCCGATCTGGAGACGCTGTGGCAGGAATTGGCAATTCGCTGTTCGGCTTCCGCGTCTATCCGATCGCGCCGCTGCTGCGGACATTCGAGTGACACGCGCTGGATGCGGCGATTCGATTTCGACTCGGAGGCCGCAATCCGGCTGTGCCTGGCAAGGCGTGCCGCCGATCAACGTGCCGACGCCGGTGCGCTATTTCCGCCGCGAGGACGGCGGCGTCTCGCATTTCAATTACCTGCGTGACAATGCTGCTCTTGCTGGATGTACTGCGCGGCTGTTCGCCGAGCTGCTGCCCGTCTGCCGCACCTGTTGCTGCGGCGGTTCAGATCATTCCGCCGTTGATGGAGATGACCTGCGCCGAAATGTAGCCGGCCGATTCCGATGCCAGGAACTGCACGAGATCGGCGACCTCCTCTGGCGTGCCGGCGCGCTTCATCGGCACCAACCGCTCGATCGTCTCCTGGTCGAAACGCCTTGTCCGCCATCGGCGAGGCGATGATCCCGGGCGCCACGGCATTCACGGTGATGCCGCGGCTCGCGAGTTCCAGCGCCAGCGACCGTGTCGCGCCGTGCAGCCCCGCCTTGGCCGCGGCATAGTTCACCTGGCCGCGATTGCCGGCGAGCGCCGCGACCGAGGAGATGTTGACGATGCGTCCCCAGCGCTGCCGGATCATCGGCATCAGCAGTGGCTGGGTGACGTTGAAGAAGCCGTTCAGCGAGACGTCGATCACGCTGCGTCCATTGCTCGCGGCGCATGCCCGGCATCACCGCGTCATCGTGGATGCCGGCATTGTTGACCAGGATCTCGATCGGCCCCGTCTGCCAGCACAGCGGTCGAGCGCCGCTTCGGCCGCCTCGTGCATCGGCGACGTCGAAAGCGACGACAGCAGCCGATCCCCGGCTGGCGGTGATCTCCGACGCGATCCGTCTCGGCGCGGTCCAGGCCGTGTTGGCATGGACATGACATGCTGCCCGGCCGCGGCAAGCTTGCGGCAGATCGCTTCGCCGAGCGCGCCGCTGCCGCCGGTGACCAGCGCGCGCTTCATTCCGACGGATCCGCGTCGAGCACCACGGCGGCTTGTCCGGACAGCACCGCGCGTCGCATCGCAGGTCAGGTGAAGCGATAGATCACCCGGCCCGCATCGCGCGATCAGCAATTCGGCGGTCACCGGCAAATCGCTCCTCCAGCAGCATCGAGCCGGTCGACGGAGCAGGTCACGTCGCGCAGGCTCGCCAGATAGCCTGCGGCGGGGCGGCTGCCCGCCGACCAGCCAGAGCGCCGTGCACCGCCATCGCCTGCGCTGCGTACTCGACGCCGCAGACCGCGTCGAGACGGCCATCGCGCGCCAGCGGATTGTCCGGCGCGCGATGACTGGAGGCGCACGCAGGCGATGGTCGTGCTGTCCCAGGCGCAGCACACCATCCAGCAGGCACATGGCGCCGGCATGCGGGAATCAGAGCCGCGATCGCCGCGCCTGATCGAGCATCAGCTGTCACGCCGGCAGCACCGCGATATCGAGTCCCATCGAGATGCGATCGTGCCGCCGTCGCCGCGCGGCGATGGCGCGCAAGCAGCGGCAGACCGCGGGCGGCAGGGTTGCCGAGGCGCAGCCGCTTCGAGTTCCGGCATCCGCCATCGGCGTTGCCGGTAATTCGGCGTCCGCCGCATCGCGACCGTCACTGCCGCGAGCGCCCGATCGCTCGCGCGCGGTGCCAGAACCAGGGCCATGCCGAACAACGAACCGATCGGGCGTGCCGCGTGCAGCGGCTCAGGATAGGGCACGTCGTAGGCGATCAAGGTGACCGGACGATTCTCGACACGTCGCCTGCACCGCGGCCTCCAGCAGGCCCGCGGCGAAGCTGGCGTCGTACGCGCTCAGGCTGGTGCTGGGTGCGCGCGAGCCGTCGCGACCGCCCAATAGCCGGACGGCGCATTGTGCACGGAGTTGTGGAAGCGCGTCGGTGATACTTCGCGCTGCTCGGTGGCGAGTACTGACAGGATCTCATGGATCGTCTCGCCGTCGCCGCCGGAAGAGGTGAAGACCATGGCCATGTCGGCGGCGGTCGCGCCCGGCTTGCGCCAACGCCTCCGTGCCGGCGGCGATTGCCAGCCTGACAGTCAAGCCCGCGCGGCGGCGCTCCGCCGGCGGCAGCAGTTCGACGGGCGGAGGACGCACCGGCCGGTTCGTGGTACGGCTCGCGACCGGCCAGCACGGAGCGTGCCGCGGACCAGCCATCGAGGCCGGGAGCGCAGCAATGCCGATGCCCTCGACGAAGACCTGCATCACCGCGCCCGCCCGAAGATCAGGCTGCAGTTGCCGCCGCCGAAGCCGAAGGAGTTGCTCAGCACCGTATCGATCCGTGCCGGCTCGCTGATCAGTTGATAGCGGCTGCGGAACGATGGATCGACCGTTTCCGTGTGCGCGCTGCCGGGCAGCAGGCCATGGCGAATCGCCAGCGCGGAAACGATCGCCTCCACGATCCCGGCGGCGCCCAGCGTATGACCGGTCTGGCCCTTGGTGGAACTGCATGGCGTGTCGGCTGCCGAACAGCGCGGATACCGCGAGATCTTCCGCGGCATCGCCCACGCGCGTCGCGGTGCCATGCAGGTTGATGTAGTCGATATCGCGCCGGCGACAGCCGCGCCGCGGTCAGCGCCCGCTCCATCGCCAGACGTCGCGCCGATGCCCTCGGGGTGGGGCGAGGACATGTGGTACGCGTCGTTGCTCTCGCCGACGCCGAGCAGCAGGACGTCGTCGGGGCCGTGAACCTCTTGCGGCTTTTCCAGCAGGGCAAATCCGGCAGCCTCGCCGATGGAGATGCCGTCGCGCGCCGCATCGAACGGACGGCACGGCCCGGGCGCGTTCAGTGCCAGCGCGTGGAAGCCATACAGCGTTGTAAGGCACAGCGAGTCGGCGCCACCCACGACGGCGGCATCGCACAGTCCGGCCTCGATCATGCGTGCGGCGCTGCCGAAAACCTTGGCGGTCGATGCGCAGGCGCAGGACACAACAAACGATAGCGCCGTCGATACCAAGCCGTTGCCGAAGATACGCGGCGAGCGAACCCGTATTGTGCGTCCGGCGATAATCGAAGTCCGCCGGCAATGCCCCGGTCGTCGCATCGCGCGCTCTGATACGCCAGTTCCGCTTGCAGAATGCCGGAGGTGCTGGTGCCGAGGAACAGGCCGATGCGTCGCGCGCCATGCTTCGCCACGGCGGCTGCCACCGCGTCCCGGAACCCGTCCTGACTCAGCGCCATTTCGGCAAGACGATTGTTGCGGCAGTCGAATGCGGCAAGCGCCTTCGGCAGTTCGCACGCGTCGAGTGCCTCGACCTGCCCGACATAGGTCGGCAGCGCCACAGTTTCGAATCCGCAGGCGCGCAATCCGCTGGTGCCGGAGCGCAGGGCGGACGAAGTGGCCGATTGGCCTGCGCCAATGCTGGACGCGATGGATAGATGGCTGATCAGCAGAGGGAGCATGTATTCCGCCTACTAGCCGATTTTGCGCCGATTGGCATCCTTACCGCTGGGCCAACCGAAGGGTCGTGTCTACCATTGTTTTCGCGCGCGCAATGGCATCGTAGTAGGCTTGATAGAAAGCCGCGCGACGGCCATTCGGTTCCGGCGCTTGCCGCGTGTTCAGTATCGCGGTGTAAAGCGCCGAGAAATACGACAGATTCGCCGCCAGGTCGGTGTAGCGCGGTTCTCGAAGGATCCTTTCGAAGCGTTCCTGGTAGTGACCAAACATCGCTTCGTCGTAGAAGATCAGCCGCAGGTGGGTGCCATAGATTTCGTTCGGCATCACCACGCGCCTGGCTTCGGCCAGCGCGCCGGGCTCGGTTGCAATCCATCCCTGATCGAGCAGTGTGGAACGCGCCGTCTCGTCGTCATACAGCGCATCCGGCTCGGCGATCGGCATATCGTTTGTGCGCCGCATCAAATTGACAAACTCGTTCTTCGGTACCGGGAAGTCGAACGCAGCCACCAGCAAGGGACGATCCGTCGGCAATTCCGGCCAAAGTCCAACGGCCGCCAGCGCATTGTGCGCGAGATAGGCACAGTTGTCGCGCAATACGTTCCAATGAAAATCCTTCTGGGCTGAACGATACGGCTGGTTCAGCGCATTGAGATAGTGCACGATGATGTCCATCTTGCCGCGATCCAGCGGTACGCGCGCGCAAAAGCGATCCCGCGCGAAATCCACCGCATAGTCGGTAGCCATGGAGACCTCATACATGTAGTCCCGCACCGACATGTTCGCGGGCTTGTCCGCCATCGCCTCGCGATGGAACGCCACGCCATCCAGGATGCCCATCGCCTTGGCCGTGTCCTGGGTGCGGTCGTAACTGTCGCGCGTCACCGCTTCACCCGGACGGAGATCACCGTGAAAGAAGAAATCGCGGCCCTGTGTCGCCGTCCAGTTGGCGTTCCGATAATGGTCATTGACGCTCAGGCCAACGCCTTTTCCCGCCATGCCGTCCGGTGACTCATTGCAGAGTTCAAGCACCGGGTATCCGGCATCAGGAACCCGGCACGCACCGTTCAGGTAGAACACCGAATGGCCGCCCGGGCCACCACCCTCGATATCGACACCAAAGCCCTTCTTCTTATCGAACTCCAACTCGGCACAATACTCAGCATAGTAAGGATAAATCGAGGTATACAAACGCTCGTTCAAAGCGGTGTGCGGCGCATCGAAGTAAGCATGAACGCACCCTGTCAGCCCCATCACCGCCACCATCGCGCAGGCAAGCCTGAGCGTGACCCAGCGGTCGCCGCTAACCATTCCGGTACCACACCGGTCCGCCGTCATGCGCACTGCTGTCATGATTTCCATTTAAGGTTCACCGGGCGCGCTGTCCAACCAGTACCCGGCCGTGCGCTCAGGATCGCACCGAACAGCAGACTGAGGCAGGCGCCGATCGCCACCGTCATGCCGATCCCATGCAAAACCGGAATCGCGGAGAACGACAGAATGCCAAACCCGATCACCGTGCACAGATCGGCCAGCACCAGCGAAGCGATCATGCGTCGCGCTGCTGGATCATGCTCATCGGACACGTTGCGTTCGAAGAACAGGCAATAGTTGGAACCTACGGCGGCGACCAGCAGCAGGCCAAACAGGTTGAAGATCGACAGTCGGCCCGTTGCTGCCAGCAGAAGTCCGGCCGTGCAGAGCACCGCGGCCGCCAGTGGCAGCAGCACGGCGGCGGTCCTGCGAAGGGAGCGCAGGCTGACGGACAGAAGCACGACAATGACGAGGCTGCCTGCGATCGACAGGGTCAAGGCTTCGTGCAGATAGGTGCCAAGCAACCGGTCGGATTCCGCCTTGAGATCGAGAAACACGAGCGTCTTGTCGTCGAAATCAGCCACCGTCTTTGCCAGGGCCTGCGCGTTTGACACACCATGCAGCGGCAGCATTGCAAGCCAGCCGCGAGCGCCTTGCACCAGCAGTCCATCGAGCCGAAGTGCCAGGCTGGTGCCGTTCAGGTCCTCGCGTCGCAGCAAATTCTGCGTTCGTGCAGCTGCCACGTCCGCCAGGAACGGCAAGAATGCGTCCCGGCGGAACGGTGTGCCCGCAATCGCCTCCGTCAAACTGGCGTCAAGCGTCGATGCATCCGGCAGCGCCGCCTGCCGCGCGCGTTGCGTCGCCAAACTCGGCAACCATGTGCCGGACCGCGTCGAACCCGGTGATCGTGCCTGCTGCGACAAGCGGCGTGATCCTCTCGGCAACATGCTCGCTTGCCATCAGCGTCGCCTGCCGATCGGGCGCCCGCACGACGAGGAGATAGCGTACGTCGGGAGCGCCGATCTCCCGGCGCAGTTGCTCGTCCAGCGATTTTTCGGTGGCAGATAGCGAACTCATGCTTGCCAGTGCGTGGTTCCAATACGGACCGGAATGAAAAACCAGCGAGACTGTCGCGGCAATCGCGAGCCCGAGTACGACGTAGCGCAGCACGGGCCCGATACGTATCAGGGCAAGCACGGGGATGGCAAACATCGTCGAACCGGTTGCAGCGAAACGCGATGGCAGCAGCGTCGGCAGTACCCATCGTGTGACAGCGAGCGCAACGACGAGCCCGGTGATGGTGAACAGACCCAGTTGGGCGAAGCCGGTGAAACTCGACAGCAACATTGCGCTGAAACCGCAGATGGACGTCAGCATACCCAGCCGGAGCGTCGGCCAGATCCGCGGCATCGTCGCGGCAAGTTCGGCACCTGGAGCGGTCTGCGTGAACAGGTAGATCGCATAATCGACTGCCTCGCCGATCAGCGTAACGCCAAAGCCGAGAGTGATGGCGTGCACGAAGCCGAACGCCAGGCTGACCGCTGCGATCCCGCCGATCACCCCGCTCAGCACTGGCAGAAGCGCCATCACCAGCATTCGCACAGAGCGGTACGCGAACAGCAGGATGCCAGCGACCAGCACGGTGGCAATCAGCGAAAACCGCTTCACGTCAGCCTTCATGTGCGCGCGTGTTCGCACCGCGAAGACCGGCGGCCCCAACTCGATCAGCCTCGCCTGTGTGGCGTTCGGTTGACCTGCGGCAAGGGCACGCTGCTGCGCTGCGAAGGCTGTCTCGATTCGGTCGAGCGCGTGTTGCTGTGCATCGATGTCGAACCCTGCCGCGGCAGTCTGCACCATCAGCAGCGCGCGACGGTTGTCGGGGGAGAACCACACGCCGTCGCGCATGCGCGGGATGCGCCTGCGCACCGAATGCGCTGATCAGCCGCAGCATTTCGCCGGTCGGGTCGGCGGGAATGCTGCGCTTGACCAGTACGCCCAGATCCGAGCCGAGCAGCCCCACATCCGTCTCCAGCGCCGCGTGGAGGGCAGCCGGTGCGAAATGCCCTGGCGCGACTGCGGGACTGAGCAGGTAGCGGTTATGCCACAGCAGATCGCGGTCGCGCGCAAACGCCGCGTCATCGCCGTTGCTGACGATCGCGAACGCGGGGTCCGCCCGCAGTTCGCCGGCCGTAGCCTTGCTGAGCGCGGCCAGTGTTTCGGGTGGCGCATTCTCGATCGCCAGCAGGATCAAACGAGAGACAACGCCTTCATGGAGTTGATCGACCAGGACGCGTTGCGCCGCGCTGGGCGAGCGCGGCAAGAACGCCGACATGTCGGTGCTGAAATTGGTCCGCGCGATGACTGCGCAGCCGGCGAAAAGTCCGACGACCCAGATCGCGATGATGACGCGGCGGCCGGGCATCATCTCAGAAGCATCATCCCGGCTCCGTCGTGATGGTCATCTCGGTCCGGTCGCCGTCGCGCTCCATCGTCTCGATGCTGCGGATCGTGTTCCCTTCGCCTTGGATACGCACCATCGTCAAGAGATCGCGCAAGCGAGCGTCCTTCGGTTGCAGCAGAAGCGACCAGTCCCCGACGCTGCCCGTCAGCGTGGGCATGTAGTATCGGCTCAGCGTGGCACTGTCGCCGGCGAGCGTGGCGCGGATACTGGCAACCAGCGCGCCGGCCTCGGGAACCTCCGACAGCGATAGAGTGCGTAGCTTGCCGTCCGGCTGTTCGACAGTGAGACGGTCGCCGACAACGGTCAGCTGCGATGCCGCAGGCGCAAGCGTCTGCTTTTGCAGCCGGTCCGGCGCAACGAACGTCAGCGTGCCGGAAGACAGCAGGGGTTGGTTGAGCAAGCGGTCGAATTTCTGCTCTACGAAGTGCGCGGTAGCGGTGTGCACTGTCTGCATCATAGCCATGAGCTGCGGCAATCCCCAGTCCTGCGCACGCATCGGGGGATCGGCTGCAGCGCCACTGGCAAACGCCAGCAGCGACATCGTCAATACAATGGTCGGTACCAGTGTCACACGCAGAAAAGTACTCCGCGCTACGCCGCGGCTCTCTTCCCCAATCCATCCCGCCAATGAAGACTAAATCGACCGCGCGCCACAACAGAAGCAAAGCGACCAAATCGACGATCCCTCCGGATCATGCCCAGAAATCGTAGAAGTTGAACCAATTGTATGGCGCCCTGCGGCAATGGAATTCAAGCCGCGTGACATAGCGCTGCATCGTCTCTTCCAGCGCTTCATCAGCCGGCCTGACAGAGATCGTCTCGAAAACAATCTCGTAGCGCCCGCCGCCGTGATACAGACCCAGCATCAACACGACAGGCCGCCGAAGCATCGCTGCCATACGGAACGGGCCGGCGGGAAACCACGCCAAAGCACCGAGAAACGAAAACCGCAGCCGCCGCTCGCTCTCCAGCGAGCGGTCGGCAAGCATCCCGACAAGATAGCCTTCGTCCAGTCGATCCTTCACCGCCAGCATCGACCCAGGTTTGCCTAGACCGATGACGTCTACCGCCAGGGTCGGGTTGATCGCATTCAGCACCGCGTTCGTCTTGCGCGCGTTTTCTTCATACATCACCAGGCTCGTCCGGACGTCCGCCACGCGGCGCCCGACCGCGCGCACCACCTCGAAGCTGCCGAGATGGGCGCCGAAAAGGAATCCGCCGCCACCCTCCCCGATGATGGACGTGACCGCCTGTTCGCCATGCAGCGTGACATCGAACAGATCGATGCGGTCGTTGAGCAGCAGGACGCGATCAAGTAGACAAGTGGCGAAGCAGCAGTATTGGCGCCAACGATCGGCCGCCGTCGGTCGACGGCCCAGCACGCGCGTGAGATAATCCAGCGATGTCCTGCGCGACCGCGCCGAAAACAGAAAGAAATAAACACAGGCCGGCAACAGCAGCAGTTGAGCGGCTGGCCGACCGACGCGCAAAGCGATCCAGACAAACAGCCTGATCAGCGGCACAGCGCCGCGTTCCCGACGCGTTGCCCATTCCTCCCGCGTGGATGTCAACCGCATCATCGTGTTCGCATGCGAAGCGTGCCCACGAGTACGCGGCGTTCGGGGCTGCCCGTCGAACAGGTGAAACCGATTTCGCCCGCCGTTTTTTCCTCCCAGCCGACGGTCAGCCGGTCGCCCGGGCGGACCGGATGGAGGAACCTGGCCCAGCGGATCCCGCAGCAGGTCATCCTGTCGTCGGCAGCAACGATCCCGACAATGGTCCGCAGCAGTAGCGCGCCAGGTATGATCGGATTCCCCGGAAAGTGGCCCTCGGCCGAGCGATCGTCGACCGGCAGAGACAGTTCGACGCAATGCGAGGCCATGGCTATGTCACTCGACCGATCGCGCCCCTGCTTTCAGCGAGCAGGCGCATGACTTCCTCCCGCGGCAGCTTGCCCAGTGTGTTGCGGGGCAACGCGGCGACGAGATGCAGCGGCCGCGGCAGGAAGGTTGCATCGATCCGGCATCGCAGTGCAGCCATGATCGCGTCAGCGTCAAGACCCGGGGCAACCGCGAATGCGATGAGCCGGTGGACCGCGTCGCCGTCCTCGTCGTCGGGCGCAACGAAGACGCCGTCCAGCACACCATCGATCGCATTCAGATGATGGTTCAAATTCGCCAGCGACGCACGCTTGCCGGCAATGTTGACGAGATCGGCAATCCGGCCCCGCAGCAGGAACCGTTCGGCATCGCGCAGCTCGATGGCATCCGACAGCAAGGTCTCCTCCGCGATCGGCACGCCGGATGCCCAGGTGCCTGCTGCATCCTGACGCAACACGATGCCATCCAGGCAGCGCCATTCCTCGGTCAGCGCAGTGCGTCGCACGGCGATCTGTCCGGCCTCCGAGCAACCATAAATCTCGAACAGCGCCGCGCCGAATCGGATTTCGGCGGTCCGCGCCAGCTCGACCGACAGCGGCGCGGTCGCCGACAGCAGCACGTCAACCGGTGGCAGATCGCGAGGTTCGGCCAGCATTATCCGCAAATGCACCGGCGTGGTCACCAGCAGACGCGGGCGGCAGGCAGCAGCAAGCTCGGCGATGATATCAGCGGGATAGAACGGCCGGCCGGCATGCAGCACCAGGCCGTGCTGCAGCGCGAGCATCAGCAGGGATTCAAGACCGTAGCTGTGCTGATGGGGCACCGTACCAAGCAGCGCAGCGCCATGCAGTGACCCCCGATGCAGCGAAGCCCCATGCAACGAACCAAAGCCGAGCCGCTGCCCCGCAGCCAGCGTACTGGTGACCAGATCGCCCCAACTCCTGCCATGCGGCTGGGGCCGCCCCGTGGAACCCGAGGTGAACAGCACCGCCGCCGGCTGATCGGCTGCAAAAGTCGGAATCTCCGCGCTGGCGGAGCCATGAACCAGCTCTACCGGATAACGCAACAAGGCGGGAGCTGCGGGCGCTGGGGTATCGCCAAGGCAATAGAGGCCCGGATAGTCGACGGCGAGCTGATCCAGCATGGTCGCCGCGTCATGCGGCGGCAGCAGATTGACCTGGCGACGACACAGCGCCGCGGCAAAGCCGACCGCGAAGCGGTAGCGGTCCCGACACAGATTGACCACGTAGCCGCGCTCGGGCAGCACGGCGGCAAGTGCAGCAACGTCCTTCAGGAAAGTTTCGACTGTGATCGGCGCACCGGCACGCCGGGCGAAGCTTGCATCCGGCCGAAACGCGTGAAGCAGCGGATATTCGACCATCAGTTGCCGCTATCGGTCGTCACCGGTCGGGACCGTCCTGATCTGCCGAAACACCCGCAGGATATCCGTCAGACGCTCGGTCGATCGCGCAGCATATCTCCACTGACGATACACGTATTCCGTGCAGAACATCGCAGCGACCAGCGGTAGGTTGCATAGGTTGATGAAGCACGACCAGACCTCGCGCGACGCGAACAGCAGCAGCAGGAGTGAAGCAATAAGCTGTGCCACGCAAAACCAGCACCACGCCCACGTGACACGACGGGTGTATCGCACAATTTTCTCCGGCAGAGGACCCCGCGACCGGCGCGCGAGGATTGTCACCACCGGTTCGCGCCCCGGTCGGAGCGAGGCGGCGAACAGCGCGAGGACCGCCGCATAGGCCATCGCATGGGGCACCCCCGAAGCGATGACAGGACCGCCATCGGTCCATCGCGACAGGAACAGAACGAACAGGAAAACCCCACCGCAAGCGCCCGCGCGAAGCGTGCGTCGGCTGATCGCGGACAACGCGATCCAGGCGACGAGTGCGGCCTGGGTGGCGACCAGAATGCCGGCGAGGCCACTGGCGCGATGCATCACCAGCGCGCCATGGACAGCCAGTGGCGCCGCCAGCAGCACGAGGATGAGCAGCGCGCTGCCGAACCGGTGTGCCCGTGCTGGCATCTACTCCAGCCGGCGCCGCTGGATGTCGGTGGTCAGACTGCGCAGGGACTGGAAGATCGTCGCGTTGTTTTCGTCGTCCGACCGCAACCGCACGCCATAGGTCTGCGACACCGCCAGGGCGAGCTCGAGTATGTCGATGAAGTCCAGGCCGAGCCCATTCTCGAATAGCGGCGCCTCCGGATCGATGGTGTCGGGCGCGAGCTCGAGATTGAGCGTCTTGACGATGAGCTGTGCCAGCTCGGCTTCTTGCGGGGACTGGACGGCTGGGTCCGGCATCGTTGGTTCCATTGGGTGCACGTAATCAAGCAGTGTCCGGCACTGCGGCATGCCGGTACGGCCTGTGTTTCATCCATGCTACAGCCGTCGCCTCGCAGACGCCACGGTGCAGGACCATGGCGTGGACACCTTCGCGCGGCGACTGGTGCACAAGTCCCGTGCGGCCCCAGCCTCGTGCATGGCGGCACGCTTGTGGACCATGGAGTGGGCGCATCCAGCGGATACTTGATTCTCGTCCCCAGATCACGCTCGCCCGGATCACGCGGGATAGTCGCTTTCGGCGGAGCCGCCGCGCAGGCGATGCAGCACACCGGCGGCAAGGATGCGGCATTGCGTTCAGGCTGACCGGAAACGCATATACCTTCGCAGGTCGTTATGCGTTTCGCTGCGCAAGGGACCCGTCCAGCGATGCCGCTGGCCCCGTCACACCGTAGGCCAGCTAGAGCGCAGCGAAACGCATCGATGCCGTGCCGCCAACCTGATCAGCCAGCAATCCCGAGCGCTCAATCCGCCAACTCCGGCACCAGCACGTCATGTCGCAGGGTGCCACCCGAATCCTCGCCCAGATCGGCCTCGGTCAGCATCCGCCACGCCCCACCCGCCAGCACCTCGGCCGGCCGAAAGCGCGACTTGTATGCCATCTTGCGGCTCTCCGGTACCCAATAGCCGAGATACACATATGGCAAGCCCAGCGACTTCGCGCGTTCGATCAGCCACAGGATCGCGTAAGTGCCCAGCGAGCGCTTCTCCAGGCCCGGCCCAAAGAATGAATAAACCGCCGACAGCCCGTCCCCCAGCTTGTCCGCCAGGCACGCGCTGACCATGCGGTCATCCGGATCGCGGAACTCCACGATGAAGGTCTCGATCGGCGTGTCCTCCACCATGGCGCGGTAGTCATAGAAACTCATCGTCGCCATGTCGCCGTCGCCGTGGCGCGCCTGCTGGTAGCGTTGGAACAACTGGAATTGTTCGGCCGTTGCGCGCGACGGCACTTCAAATCCCTCGACCAGCGCATTGGTGCGGACGATGCGCCGCAGGGTGCGGTCGGGCTGGAACGTCGCCACCGGAATGCGGATCGGCACGCAGGCCTGGCAGGACGGACAGACCGGCGCATAGGCGATGTTGTGGCTGCGACGGAAGCCGGCGCGCGACAGCCGGTCGTGCAGGGCGTCCGCGTCGGGGCCGGTGATTTCCGTCACCACCTTGCGCTCGGTCCGGCCCGTAAGATACGGGCAGGGGAGGGGGGCCGTCGTGTAGAAGAACTGCGGCCGGCGAGGGGGTTTGTAGGTCATGCGTAGGGTGATCCGCCTTGCATGTTCCAGGACCCGAGGCCGCGGGTCAACGCCCGCGATCGCACCACCACCAATCCGCTGATCAGATCGTGCAGCGTACGCCGGCGCACGGTGAACAGCGCGATCAGCAGCAGCAGGCCGCTGGTCGCCAGGGTGGCGTAAAAAACCAAGGTGGAGACCGCCGCCTGCCCCACCGTCGGATGGCCGAAATCGTCGTTGCGGCGGACCACCAGCCCAAGCGCCGACTGACCGGGCGTGGCCGATGGGGGGCCCGCCAGAAACAGCATGTGGTAGCAGAACGGCACGAACGGCAGAACGCCGAGTAGTGGCAGTCCGATGCCCAAGGTCAGCAGGCCGAACAGCAGCAGCACGAACCACAGCAGCGCGCAGATCAGCCCGATCAGCAGCAGGTCGATCAGCCAGGCGAACACGCGGCGCGTCAGCACGCCGCTGGTCAGCGGGTAATCGTCGATCGTTGGCGTGCGGTAGATCATGGGGTCAACTGGATGGTTGCCGTGGTTGTGTCGGGTTTGGCGCCAAGCGTGATCGTCGTCCCGTTGCGCCAGCGGGTGAGGAAGTCGCGGGAATGCCGGCTGAGCAGATTGCCCGATTGGCCGGGTGCCATGATGAACAACGAACGGTCGAGATCGGCGAGATCATACACCCCTCGATAC
Organism: uncultured Alphaproteobacteria bacterium; assembly: GCA_963790445.1. GTDB lineage: Bacteria > Pseudomonadota > Alphaproteobacteria > Acetobacterales > Acetobacteraceae > JAMXLO01. Next base: position 54,949 of record CAWBON010000011.1, read on the forward strand.
TCCGGCCCATGCACGGATTGAAACTGATTATACGCCGGACCGCCGCGATCGATCGTGGTGTCGTCGCCGGGGCTTGGGATGCTGAGCGTGCTGAAGGCGCCGAGGATCGGCAGGCCGCGCAGCACCGGGTGGGCAAACACCGCCGGGTGTCCGTCGCCCCAGCGCCATTCCGCCGGATTGTTGCCGAAGCGGCCGGCCACGTCCCGCACGGCATCGGCAAGCGCCTGCTGCAATGTGGCGGTGCAGTCGCCGCCGCACCAGTGCGCTCCGGCCGGTGACAGCACGTAGGCGACGAACTCCGCCAGCGGGCCGCTGTCGTTGATGCCGATGCCGGCCTGTTGCAGCACCAGGCCGAAGAAGTGGTGCACCCAGGCGTTGAAGATCAGCGGCTGCGGCGCGTTCATCGTCATGCTGCCATCCCAGTCCTTCAACAGCGCCTGGGACCGTCGTGCCACGTCGTCCGTGGCGGCGGGAACCGCCAGCAGCACGGGCAGGATCTGCCTGGCGAACGTCGATCGCACATCGAGCTGCATGCTGGCGAAATCGGCAGCGGTGAGGCGATCGGAGCGATCGAGCAGCTCACGGATCCGCTGGGAACGCCAGTCGCCGAACCAGTCGCGCCCCAGGAACACCGGAAAATTCGCTGGCGCGATGCGCTCGTTGCCGTTGACCAGCCGTCCACTCGGCGGGTCGATGTAGTGCGGCAGCTGATCGCCGGATGCCCAGCCGGTCCAGTCGTGCGAGCCATCGCCCGGCACCGGCGCCGCGCCATCGCCGGCGCGGCGGATCGGCACGCGCCCGGTGACATACAGCGCGATGTGCTGGCGATCGGCCACCAGCATGTTCTGCACCGGCGAGGTGATCAGCGCCGCGGCCTTGCCGGCAGCCTCCACGTCCTTCGCCTGGTTCAGCGCGAGCAGTCCGGCGGCGGCGGTGTTGCCCGGCGCGAGGTTGGCCATCGCCACGGCAAGGATGCGATCCCCGTCAGGATGCAGGTCGCTGATGACGGGGCCATGGCGGGTTTCCCGTACGGTCAACATCTGGTCGGGCTCGCCGCGGATCTTGATGCGCTCTTCGTGCACGGTGAACGGGCGCGGGCCATCCGGGGTCTGGTACTGGCCGTCGCCGGCCGGCGTCTCGATGAACACGTCCTGCACATCGGCGCCTGTGGTGGTGAAGGTCCAGGCGATGTGGCCATTGTGGCCGAGTACCAGGAACGGCACGCCCGGTGCGGTGGCGCCGGCCAGCACGCCGTCCGGCGTCTCGATCCGCGCCAGATACCAGATACCCGGAAAGCCGAACGCCAGATGCGGATCGCCCGCGAGCAGCGGCGCGCCGGTCGCGGTGTGATGTCCATCCACCGCCCACTCGTTGGAGGCGGTGTCAGGCAGGGTGAACGGATCGGGAAAGCGCGGCAGTATGCTCAGCAGGTCACCGGCGGCCAGCAGGTCACCGGCGGCACGGGCAAAATTCCGCATCGGCGCGATGCCTGCTTCCGGCTGCCCGGGCCCGCCCGACGGCGGCCACAACTCGTCGATTTTCGGTTGAGGGACGCGGCCTGACAGCGCGAGGCGGGACAGTTCGGTGTGCCAATTGTACGACAGCCACAATCCCATGGTCTCGCCCCACAGCAGGCTGTCGGACGGCTGCCACGGTTCCGGCGCGCCGAGTACCAAGGAACTCCGGCGCGCTGAAGCGCCCGCGTGCCGCGATCCAGGCGTTGACCCCACGGGCGTAGGCTTCCAGCACCGCGCGCGTGTCGGCGGGCAGCGCCGCGTAGTCGTCTACTGCGCGCCGCCGCAAGCCGAGTGTGCGCATGGTGCGGTCATAGTCGAGCGTCGCCGGACCGGCGATCTCCGACAGCCGCCCGGAGGCGGCGCGTCGCATCAGGTCCATCTGGAACATCCGGTCGCGCGCATGCACAAATCCGAGTGCCGCGGCGGCATCGATCGCCGATGCGGCGTGGATGCGCGGGATGCCATCGGCGTCGAAGCCGATGTCCACCGGACCGGTCAGCCCGGGGATGCGGGCCTGCTGGGAACGTGGCGGCAGGGCCAGCCAGAGGATGCCGGTGACAACAGCAGCCACCATCAGCAAGACGATGCCCAGGCCGGTCAGCAGGCGACGGAGATTGCGGAGAAGACGGCGCATAGCGGCAAAGTGACCGGGTGGTGCGGGAAAGGGAAGTGACCGGAGGGTGATCGCCGGTCCCGGCGCTTACGGATCGGTTCGGCCCGCCGGGACGTTGCATCCTGCAGCCGCTGCTGGTCGCTATCGTCGCCGTATCGGCCCCTGGCCATGGCGCACGGTGCGTGCATTACCGGCGCGGACACGCCGGTTTGCCCGTGGCCGTGTACGGCACGCCGTGCATGCAACGCTTGCCCGACGCGTCAGCAATTCACGCGATGGCCACAGGTTCGACGCGTGGCGTGCCGGAATTGCGCGATGATATATCCTGTTACCATTCGCACAACTTGCAGCAATACGCGTCCCCTAACACTGGCATCCGTTTTCAGGGCGAGGGCATCATGTGCGCAGGATGGATGAGTGCAGAACGGATGGGTTGCGATGACTTGCTCCGGGATCCACTCATTCGGCTTATAATGGACAGCGACGGCGTGACGATGGAAGCGATGATCGGCGTCATGCAGCAACTACGCCAGGCACTGGCTTCTCGTGACAGGCGGGCACCGGATTGCCGCATCGCTACGCTGCTCGCAATGACAGGTGATGCCCTCGCGACGACAGCTCATCCTGCCGCGTGCACAAACACGCACACGCTCTCCAACCGCACCGACCACAGGAATTGATCGATCGGTGTCGCCGCCTGCAGACGGTAACCGGCCTGCGACAACAGTCTTGCATCGCGCGCCAGCGTGGTGGGATTGCAGTTCACATAGATCACCACTGGGACTTTTGCCGCTGCGATCTGCGCGACCTGGATGGCGGCGCCGGCGAATGGCGGGTCCAGCACGACGGCTGCAAACCCCGACAGTTCTTTCGCTTGCAGCGGTTGGCGCGTCAGATCGCGTTGCGTCACCGTGACGCGGCCTGCCAGTCCGGCATGATTGGCTGCTGCGCGCAGAGCGGACACTGACGCCGCGTCGCCCTCCCATGCGGCGACGCGCACCCGCTGCGCCAGTGCGAAGGTGATGGTGCCGCAGCCGGCGAACAGTTCCGCGATACGACCCTTGGCGGGAAGCGCATCGAGCACAGCGGCAATGACCGCTGCCTCGCCCGACGGCGACGCCTGGAGGAAGACGCCGGGCGGTGGGGTGACGCTGATGCCGGACAGCAATGTGCTCGCCGGGCGCAGCACCGCGATCGGCTCCGGTTCATCGTTGCCCTTTGCGGCGGAAATGCGCGGCAGCCTGTGTGCGCGGGCAAATTCGGTTGCGGCGAGCCGGTCGGTGACGTCCAGCGTGGCGTCGGTGCGCAGCAACACATCGGCGCCGCTATCGAGCAGGTTCGCGATCACCGAGCCCTCGCGGCGGAAGGCGCGAAGCCGCGACAGCAGCACGCGCATTGGTGCGATCAGCGAGACCAGCGTCGGATGCAGCACGTGGCATTCGGCGAAATCCACCACTGCCGTGCTGCGCGGCCGATGCAGGCCGAGTACGACTTTGCCGCCGGCACGACGTATGGCGAGGTCCATGCGGCGGCGCTGACCGGGTAACGTGCGCGCGGGTGGCGCCAGGACTGCATCGGCGTATCCCGCGTGTTGCAGTGCGATCCGCAGCAGGTCGATTTTCCAGGCGATATACGCATCATCGCGCCAGTGCTGCAGCACGCAGCCACCACAGGTGCCGAAATGCTGGCAGGGTGGTTCGACGCGCGCCGATCCGGGGTCGGGAAGGGGGGGCGCTGACCCCTCCCTCCAGCCTTGGTCCGCTTCGCGATCCGAGCGCGCCAGAAAAGTCGGAGTATTGGCAGACCTGCTCCCCGCCTCTTTCCGAAGCCGCGCCCGACAGGCCGGTCTACAGCTTTCAAAGGCCCCCGACTTCGCCAAGACCGACATCGTTCCGGCTTCCCCGCACTTAACTCTCAAATCGCTTGGAACGCTGCCCCCCATTTGGAGTGCGCCCTTGCGGGTGGACAGATGCGCTGAGTTGCTGCGACGTCCTCCTCACGCGAGGTCATCGGCGGCTGGACTATGCTGACCTTGTAGCCATCCTTTGTGAGGATATCGGCGACTGGTTTCCAGCCTGATCCATCGGCGAACGCGCCGTGGACAAGAACGATGTTCTTGGTCCTGGGTTCGGTCATTGCATTTCTCTATTTGTGCTGGCGATTGCCGGCAGTTTGTCGAGGGATCGGACGAGGGGCGGGTGGCCCGCCAGGTCGTGGGCGCCAAATCCGTCGTCACGACGTAGCCGCCGTCGCCTTGATTGACGTCGCCTTGATTGACGAAGCCGGCATCGAATCCTGTTCCGGCATGGGCACGGCGAAACCGTTGAGGGCCGTAGACACGAAGGCATAGACGCCTACGAGATAGACGAGGTGCGCTGCACCCAGGTCGCCAAAAGCTTCGACAGCCAGGCGCCATGCGGGTTCTGGAAGTGATCCGCCGCGGACGAGCAAGTATGCGACATCGAATGCGACTGCTTCTTCGGCGACCAGGTTGGCCGGTTTCAGATTCGCGACCAGAGACGAGATCCGGGTGAGCGGCATGCGGAGATGCTCGGCGACCGCGGTATGAGCGCAGATTTCATAGGACGCCCTGTGGAAGCCTGCGACGACAAGGATCGCCACTTCCTTCACGTTTGCTGAAATCATGCCCATCGCGTTCACGGCCTTGGTGAGCTCCCAAGATGCCTTGCCGATGGCAGGATGATGCAATGAAGCGTTCCACGGCCCGATCATGGTACCGTCATCCTGCGCGGTCCGAAACACACTGAAGCTGCTCACGATACCGGTACGCATGTCGTCGTAGAGTTCCCTCTGGACGGGATTGAGATCGGCCGGATGGATCAAGGGAAGGCGCATCGTGTCACCAATTCGCGAAAATTCGTGGATCGACCTTGCCTAAGAGACGACGAGCGAGTTCGGCCGAGAACGCGATGACCTGTTCGTAGGGTCGGTGATAAAGGCGGATGCTCTCGATTTTGCCCCCCGCGTCGTGCGTGAGAACCGTTGTGCCGGCAATCTCTCGCTCCGCGAACCTGCCTTCCCATTCGAGGCAGGTCCGCGTGTCCGAGCGAGTCTCGTGAACGAAGGCGATCTGATCGTACATAGTGCGGGTCGCATCGAAAAACGCCCGGATAGCGACCGCGCCGACGATCGGAGCGCTCGCAACCGAGGTATCGAGAACAGCATCCTTCGTGAATGCCGACGCGAAGGCCTCCTGGCTGGGACGCTTGATGATTTCGAGCCACGCATGGCCGGGGGGAAGTGCTTGATCAGGGCCCATGTCAGTTGACCAATGCCGCTGCGTCGAGAGTCGGATAATCCGTGTAGCCGTGAGCGCCACCGCCGTAGGAGGTCGATCGGTCAAACACGTTGAGGACGGCGCCCGTCCGAATTCGCCGCGGAAGATCCGGGTTTGCAACGAACATCCGGCCGAACGCAACGGCATCTGCCAGGCCAGCCTTGACCGCTTCGACGGCCATCTCTGTTGTGTAACCGCCCGCGGTTATCATCGGACCGTCAAACAGATGCCGGAAGAGCAAGGCATTGTTGGCGCTATCGACACTGGCGTCGTCGGCGAACCCGACGGACGAGGCGCGCGGCTCGATCAAGTGTAAATAAGCAAGGTGGCGCTTGCCGAGTTCACCGATCACGTAGCCGAAATGAGGTATGGCATCGCTGTCGCTGAGACCCCCCAGATTGCCATGCGGCGACAGCCGGACGGCAACGCTATCCTTGCCGATGTCGTCGGCAATGCCGTCCACTACCTCGAAAAGCAGCCGTGCGCGGTTCTCCATCGTGGCGCCATAGGCGTCGGTCCTGTGGTTGCTGCCGTCTTGCAAGAACTGATCGAGAAGAAACCCATTGGCGCCATGGATTTCGACGCCGTCGAACCCGGCCTCGCGCGCGCTCCTGGCCGCTCGCCGGAAGTCGGCGACGATGCCAGGAAGTTCGTCCGCCTTGAGCGCACGCGGCGTTTCGTAAGCGACCTGCTCTGAGGTCGGCGTGTAGGCCTTGCCGGGAGGCGCGATCGCTGAGGGCGCAACGGGCAGACTGCCGTCGGGATTGTAGGAAGAGTGAGACCAGCGACCGTGGTGGACGATCTGCAGCACGATCCGCCCGCCCTTGGCGTGGACGGAATCGGTGACGAGACGCCATCCTGCGATCTGCTCCGTGGTATGGATCCCAGGCATGTTCGGATAGCCGTGGCCCTGAACGCTGATCGCGGTGGCCTCGGTGATATTCAACCCGGCGGAGGCGCGCTGGCCGTAATATTCGGCGTTGAGAGCTGTGGGAACACCGCGGGGGCCGGCGCGCATGCGGGTGAGCGCCGGCATCACGATCCGGTTCGGAAGGGAGAGTGCGCCGAGTTGAAGCGGTCTGAAGAGGATATCGATGGACATGACTCGTATGACTTTCCAACAATTGATCAGGCGCCAAGTGCTATGGCGTCCGCCGCCGACCTCACGCGGGAAATTCCGTACCGAACATCGGCCGGCCGCTTAGCAACTCCGCGCTGGTCGCTTCGTCCTGCAAGACGTCCCAATGCTCCTGGAGCACACCGTCGGCGATGCGTACAACATCAGCGGCGATCCAACTGCGCGGTCTTCCGTGACCCGAAAATCGGCCGTGGACGATCACCAGATCCTTATCGGCTGCGATTGCGCCGTGCTCGTATCGAAGCGTCGGCGGTGCACGCTTGATCAGATCGAACAGGCCTTCGCGCCCCGGCCCTATGTGTGCGCTGTGCTGAACGTAGTTCGGCGACCAGTACCGCTCAGCCGTTGCGTAATCTCGCTTGTTGAAGAGCGTATCGAAGGCTTCGAGGACCAGCGCCTTGTTTGTTTCTTCGATCGGTTTCGACATTTTCGCGCCCCTGTTTCAAACCAAGAATTTCGCGGCCGATAGCAGTGGTGGCTCAACTGAACGTCAGGTGACGGAAGTCGAGCGAGACGAGTAGCGGCTCGGGCACTTTTTGCATGTTCTGGTCGTAGGCGTAGATGCGCCGCCTGGTCGGCATCTTGATGCCCTGAAACGCGCGATAGTCGCTGACGTAGTTCGCACCGGTCGACCCACCGAGGATGTCGACGGTGTAGTCGTGACGGCGCATGAGCCCGTCGGGGCCAAAATGCGTGATCTGCGTCTTGGTGTGGCTGGCAACGTATTCAGGAAACGTGACCTTCAGGCGGCGCCATACCTCGCCATTTTCGTGCCAGGGCTCGGTCTCTTCGCTTTCGAAGCCAGGATAGGTATAGAGGAAGGGTGAGGTGAGATAAGTCCACAGCGCCTCGCTGGCGAAGTAGGCGACGTCGAATTTGTCCCAAGGCGTTTCCTGCGTCTGGCCCGCAAATGCCGCCTTAGGATTGTCGCGGCTGTCGATGATCATGCCGTCCAGTGTTTCGATCACCAGCCTATCGGGCACGAACACGCTTCGCCGGCCGGCCGCGGTGAAGGGCGTGATCGTCAGCCGCTGGGTGTGGGTGTCGATCTCGAAGATCTTGTCGGCGAGCAGACCGGGCTGTTGCTTCACATGCCAGATGGCCCCGTCAACCGACAGTTCGGCCTTGAGGGTCTTGAATTCGTTCCAGCTGTGCAGTCCGCCATGGGCTTCGAGAGCGAGCGTCAAAAGGTCCATGGTGTTCTCCCTGTCGGTTTCATTCGTCGCCTTTTGGATTCTCTGACGGGCCGTCTGGTTCAACTGACTGGCGATGTACGGGAGCGCTGTCGCTTTCAGCCCGGCGGATATGAGACGTGATCGGCGAAACGACGTGGCATCTCGCCTGAACCGGAACCATGGTCTGCGATGTTCTCCTGACAGGGCAGGTTCACGGTATCGGCCGATGGATCGCCAAGATACCCTCGGAAACTACTCACTGCGTCCCGAGGGGACCGGTCTCGCTTTTGCCCGCCGCTGACGGCGGCAATTCCGGCATCGGTTGCGGCCTTGCCGAAGCGCTGCACAAACTCGGCGACAGGGTGATCATCTCGGGGCGTGGCAAGTGTAATTTCGACGTGGTGATCGCCGCCAGTCCGGGGAGCACAGCGGTCGAATTCGACGTGGCCGACCCAGCGAGCATCACCAAGGTTGCGAACAAGCCGATCGCGGATCACTCGGGCTGAGTGTGCTCATCAGCAATGCCGATATCATATTCCGCGACAGGCCCAGCGCATCGACGACCCGCCGCCTCGCCAAATGACGCTTGAGCGTGCGGGATGGCTGCTCTTCGATTAGAGCCCAAGCCTTTTGATAGACAGGGCGAGCTTCCGATGGAGGCTATTCATCTCCCGCCGCCTTTTTCAGCGAACCAATACCGAGTGAACCGTCGGTTGGGGCCGCGATCGATTGAGCTTTGCCCGCGGCCTCCGGCTGTTTCGAGGTCGGAGCAACAATCGAGGGAGACGCTTTCTCCGCCACGACATCCTCTAGGAAGGTTGCCGTGGGCACGAAGAACAGCGCTCCTGTCACCGCGCGACTGAAGTCGAGCAACCGATCGTAATTTCCGGGAGGCCGCCCAATGAACATGTTCTCGAGCATCTGCTCGATTCTACGCGGAGAACGCGCATACCCGATAAAGTAGGTGCCGAATTCACCCGCGCCCACATTGCCGAACGGCATATTGTCGCGAACGATTTCCAATTGCTCTCCGTTCTCGATGATCGTCGTCAACGCGTTGTGTGCGTAAGCCGGCTTCACAGCATCGTCCTGCTCGATGTCGGAAAGCTTGTGTCGACCGATGATATTCTCCTGTTCGGAGACAGGAACTTCGTTCCACCGCTTCAGATCATGCAGATATTTCTGAACGATGACGTAACTGCCACCGGCAAAGGTGGCGTCCTCCTCGCCGATGATGGTGGCCCTGACGGCGGCTTGATCCACCGGGTTCTCGGTGCCATCGACGAAGCCGATCAGGTCGCGATCATCGAAATAGTTGAAGCCGTGCACCTCATCGACCGTAGAAACCGCGCCATTGAGCCGCGACATGATCTGCGTCGCCAGCTCGAAGCACAGATCCATCCGTATCGAGCGGATGTGAAACAGGATGTCGCCAGGCGTTGCGACAGCATGATGCCGGCCGTGGATTTCACGGAACGGATGCAATTCTTTCGGCTTTGGCTCGCCAAAGAGACGGTCCCATGCGTTGGAGCCGAACGCCATGACACATGACAGCCTCCCCTCGATATCGCGGAAGCCCACGGCACGCAGCAGAGCGGCCAGATTGCCACACAACGTGCGCACGGCGGCTTCATTTTCCTCACCAGGGTTCACTGTCACGACGAGAAAAATAGCGGCGCGCGTGAGTTGTGCGACGACCGGTTGCGGAATTGCGAGTGGCACGCGCCGCTCCTTAATTATCTGTTCGAGTACTGCTTATCATGCGGCTTTCGAAGAGTAAATTTGCAGGCCAATCCCTTGCATTCGCCTCCCCAGGTCGGCACGTCGTCGTTCACGGATCAATCGTCTTGCTTTCAGGCGCCAGCACTGCGAACACACACTCATGGACCCGTTTGGCGGTTCACGAGCGACGAAGAGCTTCAGCGCTTCGGGACCGAGGGCGAAGACGCGGGTGCTGGGACAGCGATCGGATGGTTGTGAACGAATGGTCCGCTTCCCTTTCCCTGCTATCTGATAAATCCGCACGACCGATACCTGCATGAATTACTGATAATCAATGAGCTATCAATCGGTAGTGTTGAACGCTGTAACCGTAAAAATATCTGCCGTGCTTGCACGCGGTGACGACGGGCGACGCATCAAGGAAGACCATGAGCGGTAGATACAAAGTGTCTGAGCTGGACAATCGTTTCAAAGCAGAGGCGGTCTTGGAGAGATGGTACAGTTCCATTCGCCGTGGAACCCGGCAGGGTGGATGTTGAGCGCTGCCGTCTTACGGTCGGGGACTTTGACACACTTCTGGTGGGTAGTGGCGTCAAGGCGACAGGCGACCGTCAACCCGGTGGTTGTCGTGGTATTGGCGATCAACTGCACGATGACCTGATGGCTGGGCAGCGGCTTGCCACGCCAATTCCGGGTGATGAAGGCGAACAGGCGATGCTCGATGCGGTTCCACTTGACGCCGACGCACCCTGCAACGCCGCACGTGTTTCACGCATAGCGGCTCGGCGACGGCCGGTGGTGGACCAACAGGAAAGATTTGCCACCGCCAGGATCGGAAAACCGTGGAGTCGTCGCCGTTTTATCCAGGGCCGGCCGAGCAGCGGTCGGTAGGGACCTCGCGATGGCTCGCCCCTTGAATACTGACTGAACAGTCAGTAACTAACGGTGGTGACCGCCCCAACGCCCCGCTCCCGCCGCAAGGAAGCCCGCCCCGGCGAAATCGTCGCCGCCGCACTCGCCTCCTTCGCCGAGCGTGGCTATGCCGCCACGAAACTCGAAGACGTGGCGACAGCAGCCGGCATCAGCAAAGGCACCATCTACCTTTACTTCCCGACCAAGGAAGACCTGTTCCGCGCAGTCGTCCGCCAGTCCGTGCTGCCCAACGTCGAGGCAGCCGAAGCCGACCTGGCCAACCACACCGGTTCCGCCGCCGATCTACTGCGCATGATGGCGCAGCGCTTCCTGCGCCTGCTCGACAGCGACCTGACCGCGATCCCCAAGCTTGTCGTCGCTGAATCCGGTAACTTCCCCGCCATCGCGCAATTCTACGCCGATACCGTGCTGCGCCGGGCTTTCGTGCTGATCGAGGGCATCCTCACGCGCGGCATCGACCGCGGCGAGTTCCGTCCGATGGACGTGCAGGCCACCCTGCCGCTGTTCGCAGGCCCCTTCCTGCTGCTGGCGCTATGGAAGCACTCGCTAGGGCGCCACACCGATCTCACCTTCGACCCGCGTGCCGTCGCCGATGCGCACATCGAGACGCTGCTGCGCGGGCTCGCGCCGGACCAGCGGCCATGAAGCGCGCGTTGCTGTTGGTGGTGCTGCTTGCCGCTTGTGCTGGCGGGGCCGGTTGGTGGTGGGTCAATCGCGACCCCGCTCCAGCATCCTGGCAGGGCTACGTCGATGCCGAATACGTCCGGGTATCGCCCACCCTGACCGGCCGCATCGTCAGCCTGGCGGTGGCCCGCGGCAATCAGGTTACCGCCGACGCCCCGCTATTTACCCAGGACGATGCGGACGATAAGGCGGCACGCGACGCTGCCCAGGGAAAGCTGGCGCAGAACCAGGCGCAGCTGGACAATCTGGAGACGCGCAGCCGCGAGACCGAGATCGCCCAGGCCCGCGCCGATCTCGCGGGTCTGGTCGCCACCCGGGATCGCACCGCCAAGGATCTCGCGCGCAATGAAGAGCTGCTGAAGTCAGGGGCTGCCAGCAGGCAGACCGTGGATCAACAGAGTGCAGACCTCGCGTCAGCCACCGCGCGCGCCGAAGCCGCCAACGCGAAAGTCGAGCAGATGATGTCGCCCACCGGTCGCCAATATGAGATCGCAGCGCAAAGCGCGATGGTCGAGCAGGCGCGCGCGGCGCTGGCACAAGCCGAGTGGCGGCTCGACCAGCGCCATGTCGTCTCGCCGGTCGCAGGATTGGTCGCTGACACCTACGCGCTGCCTGGCGAGACCATCAATGCCGGCGTTCCCGTCGTCGAACTGCTGCCGCCGCAGAATATCCTGGTGCGCTTCTTCGTGCCGGAGACCGAACTCGCCACGCTGCATCCAGGTGAGCACCTAGCGATCCATTGCGACGGCTGCGCAGCAGACCTCACCGCCATCATAACGTTCATCGCACCGCAGCCGGAATACACGCCCCCGGTGATCTACAGTGAAACCAATCGGGAAAAGCTGGTGTACCTGATCGAGGCACATCCATCGCCCCAGCAAGCGATCCAGCTCAAGCCGGGCCAACCAGTGGATGTCCGGCTGATGGCGTCGGCCGCCGGCGCATGATTATTGCCAGGTTCGGTCAACGTCCGAGGTGCAAATGCATAGTCTTCGTCCCTATCCGCCCGCGGCAAGCGGGGGCAGGGGAGGGGGAGAAACCCATCTGCGCATGCCGCATGTCCCTATGCCGACGTGACGCAGTTCAACGATGACAACAGCAAGTTCGATGACTGCGCTCGCCATCGATGTGCACGACCTGCACAAAAGCTTCGGTCCCCGCCACGTGATCGATGGCCTGACGCTGCAAGTGCCCGAAGGCGAGATCTGCGGCTTCCTCGGTGGCAACGGCAGCGGCAAGACAACCACCATCCGCATGCTGTGCGGGCTGATGCGGCCAGACAGCGGCACCGGCACCTGCCTTGGTCTCGACCTCATCCACGACGCTCCGCGCATCCGCCTGCAGGTCGGCTACATGACGCAGCGCTTCAGCTTCTACGGCGACCTCACGGTCACCGAGAATCTGGAATTCGTAGCGAGGCTCTATGAAATTCCTGACCGTCGCCGCACCATCACCGACGTGCTTGAACGCATCGGTCTGGCTGATCGCGCCAATCAGCTGGCGCAGGAACTGTCCGGCGGCTGGAAGCAGCGCATGGCGCTGGCCGCCTGCGTACTGCACAAGCCGCGCCTGCTGCTGCTCGACGAACCGACCGCCGGCGTGGACGCCAAGGCACGCCGCGAATTCTGGGACATGATCCACGAGATGGCAGCCGATGGCATGACCGTTCTGGTGTCCACGCACTACATGGACGAGGCGGAACGCTGCCAGCGTGTGGTTTATCTCGCCGGCGGCAAGCTGGTCGTGCAAGGCACCGCGGACGAAGTCGTAAGCGCCGCACACCTCGTCACGTTCGAAGCAACAGGACCCGGCATCGAACAGGCGGTACGCCAACTGCGGCATCTCCCCGGTGTGGAAACCGCCGCGGTGTTCGGCCGCTCGCTGCGTGTCGCCGGCATGGATCGCGCGGCCCTGCGTCAAGCCATCGACGGCCTGGGCGATGCAGGCCTGCACTGGGAGGAAGTCCAGCCCCGACTGGACGATGTGTTTATCCACATGCTGAACGAGCAGGACACCGAAGCATGAGCCGGTTCTCGTTCGCGCGCCTGTTCGCCATGCTGCGCAAGGAATCGCTGCAGATGCGGCGCGACCGCGGCACCGTCGGGCTGACGGTGATGCTGCCGCTGATCCAGCTTTTCCTGTTCGGTTATGCGATCAACGCCAATCCGCGGCACCTGCCGACTGGGCTGATCACGGCCGAACATTCCACTTACGAGCGAACGCTGGTCACCGCGCTGCAGAACACCGGCTATTTCGACATCCGGCCGATGGCGACCGAAGCCCAGGCCAATGAAGCGCTGGCGCGCGGCGATGTGCTGTTCGTGCTGAATATCCCACCCGACTTCTCCCGCCGCATCGACCAGGGGGAGCAGCCGCAGGTGCTGATGGATGCCGATGCCACCGATCCTACCGCGATCGCCAACGCGACGGCGGCGATAGTAGCGCTGAACGCCACCGTGCTGAACCGCGACCTGCCCATCGGCATGCAGGTCCAGCCGGTGCAGCCACCATTTCAGGTGGAGCTGCACGCCCGCTACAATCCGGAGCAGGTCACCGCACTGAACATCGTGCCAGGCCTGATCGGCATGATCCTGACGCTCTCCACGCTGGTCATGACGACGCTGGCGATCACCCGTGAACGCGAGACCGGCACGATGGAGAATCTACTGGCAATGCCGGTACGGCCAGTCGAGGTCATGCTGGGCAAGATCATCCCCTACGTGGGCCTGGCCTACGTCCAAACGGCATTGATCTTGACGGTGTCGGTCACCGTATTTGCCGTGCCGGTACGCGGATCGATCCCGTTGCTGTTGGTCGCGCTTGGTGTGTTCATCGCCTGCAACCTGGCGATGGGGTTTGCCTTCTCGACGATGGCGCGGACACAGATGCAGGCTCAGCAATTGGCGCAGTTCGGCTTGCTGCCGTCGATGATGCTGTCTGGCTTCATGTTCCCGTTCCAGGGCATGCCGGGTTGGGCACGCATCATCGGGGAGGCGGTGCCGCTGACGCATGCCTTGCGCATTTGCCGAGGGATATTGCTTAAGGGCAACGGATTGCCCGAGATCTGGCCCGATCTGTGGCCGATGGCGCTGTTCGCGCTGGTGGTAGGCACGATAGCCGTCAGCATGTACCGCGAGACGCTCGACTGAGTCGAAGCAGAGCGACGGTGCGGGTCACCGATTTCGCGGGGATGATGGTTTACGTTCGCCAGGGCAGCATTCGCTTCAGCGTAGCATCGCGCAGCAGGAAATGATGAAACAGCGCCGCCGCGGCATGCGCACCGGCGACGATCAAAACGGTATTGGCGGCGAGCGCATGCCAACCGCCAACCTGCTTCACCAGCGCCCGATTACCCGGATCGAAAGCCGGCACCGTGAACACGTTGAATAGCGAATCCCCACGCACCCAGAGATACGCAATGCCAAGCCCGACCGTAACCAGTAGCAGCGCGTACAGCAGCCAGTGCGTAATGCGGGCAATGAGCAGCAGCAACCCGCGATCGATCGGCGGCAAACTCTGCCGCCGAGTCAGCCGCCAGATCAGCCGTGCCATCAGAACCAGCCCTAAGAATCACCCCGCAAGCGATATGCACCGACCGGTAATCGATCCGTAGCGGCCCGTTCGGTGCGAAATCCACAGTCTGGCCAATCGTCCACAGCACGATCACCAGCACCGCCGTGAGCCAATGCAGCGCAATGGTCGTGGGGTCGTGCCGCAGGCCCTGCGTTTCGGCAGGCTGCGTCACCATCGAATTGTCCATGCGAACCTCTAACTGCTGCCGATCAGGATGCCGGTCGCGAACACCAGGGCACCACCAAATGCCACCTGCAACGTGGCGTAAATCGGCGGGGTATCCATGTACTTCCAGCGAATCCAACTGATCACCGCAAGTTCCACAACCACCACGGAAATGGCGACAGCCATGGCAGTCCAAAACGCCGGGATCAGGAACGGCAACGTATGACCGATGCCACCAAGTGTGGTCATCAAACCGGTGATTCCGCCACGCACGATCGGCGCGCCGCGGCCGGTCAGACTGCCGTTATCCGACAGAGCTTCCGCGAAGGCCATGGAAATGCCGGCGCCGATCGAAGCAGCAAGTCCAACGACAAACGCCTGCCAGGTATTCTGCGTGGCCAAGGCCGCCGCGAACACCGGCGCAAGTGTGGAAACCGAGCCGTCCATCAGTCCGGCCAGCCCCGGCTGGATCACTCTCAGGACGAACGAGGCGCGCGCATGCTGATCCTCGCCGCGACGCACGTTGTCGGGCAGGTTCTCATCGCGCAACTGGTCGGCGCGATGTTCATGCTCCACCTCGGCCTCGGCCAGGTCGTCGAGTAATTGGCGTACCGAAACATCCTCGCTGCGCATGGCTGCACGGCGGTAAAACTGCTGGGTCTCGGTCTCCATGCTTTCGGCCAGATGGCGCACCTCGTCGAGGTTCAACGGGTAGACCTGCCAGACCGGTTTGCGTTGGAGAAAGCCGCGCACATCCTGGCGACGGACCAGCGGAATATGCTCGCCGAATTTCGCCCGGTAGAGATCCAGCAGGCGATGACGGTGCTCGCTCTCTTCCTCAGCCATTTCACTGAACACCTTGGCGCTGGCTGGATAATCCTGCCGCAGGCCCTCAGCGATATCGGTGTAGATACGATTGTCCTCCTCCTCGTTGGCGATCGCCAGGGCGAGGACTTCGCGTTCGGTCAGGTCCGAAAAATTGCGCATGGCGCGCACTTTGGCGAATGGCGACGCCGCGTCAAGATGACAGCGGAACGATGCAAATGCTTCGCAATTGCCTCAGACAGTCAGCGCTGCATCCACCGCTGCGCCGAGGCGATCGACGATCGTGTCGATGTCGGGGGCGGTCGCAATATAGGGCGGCGCCACGATGACATGGTCGCCGAGTTTCCCGTCGATCGTTCCGCCCATTGGATAGATCGCCAAGCCGCGCGCCAATGCCTCGCGCTTCACCCGCTCGTTGATTTTCAGCGCCGGGTCGAACACCTGCTTGCTCGCGCGATCGGTGACGAATTCCAGCGCCCAGAACAGCCCGCGCCCGCGTACGTCGCCGACATGGTGATGGTTGCCGAACCGTTCGATCAGTGCGGCTTCCAGGCGCGCACCCATGACGCGGACGTTCTCCAGCAGATGGTCCTCGCGAATGATGCGCTGCACTTCCAGCGCGGCGGCGCAGGCGACCGGGTGCGCCTGATAGGTGTGGCCGTGCATGAAACCACCCGAGCCGGCATTGATCGCATTGACGATCCTGCCGCCGATCAGCACGCCACCGATCGGCTGATAACCGCTGCCGAGACCCTTCGCCACCACCTGCAAATCAGGCGCGATGCCTTCCTGCTCCCACGCATGCATCGTGCCGGTGCGGCCCATGCCGCACATCACCTCATCCAGGATCAGCAGCGCACCGTGACGGTCGCAGATCTCGCGCACGCGTTTGAAGTAACCAGGCAGTGCGGCGACGCAGCCGGTGGTGGCGCCGACCACCGGTTCGGCGATGAATGCGATGACGGTATCAGAGCCGAGACGCTGGAATTCGGCTTCCAGTTCGTCGGCGAGACGGTCGACGTACTGCTGGTCGGTCTCGTCGTCGCGTTTGAAACGGTACGCGAAGCACGGTGACACCAGGCTGAACGCTGGAGCCAGGATCGGCTCGTACAGCGCGCGCCGCATCATGTTGCCGCCGGCGCCAAGCGCGCCGAGAGTGTTGCCGTGATAACCCTGGCGGCGCGCGATGAAACGTACGCGCTGTGGCTGGCCGATTTCCACAAAGTATTGCCGGGCCAGTTTCAGCGACGCCTCGGTGCCTTCCGAACCGGACGAGCAGAAGTAGGTATGCGTGAGCCCGCCCGGCTCGCCATCCAGCACGATGTGCGCGAGGTCCTCCGCCGGCTGGCTGCTGAACGTGCCGGTGTGGGCGTATGCCATGGTCGCGGCCTGCCTGCCGATCGCGGCGGCGATGCGCTGGTTGCCATGGCCGAGGCAGGCGACCGCAGCGCCACCCGATCCGTCGATGACGCGGGTGCCATCGGCAAGGTGCAGATAGATGCCATCGCCGCCAACGGCGACGGGTGGCGCACCGCCGGCGCGGTGCAGGACGCGACTGGTCATGGCAGTTGTCGAGTTCAATTGTCGAGTTTCCGGTTGCAGGTTCGCTTCATGTCACCACCGCCGGGAAATGTCACGACCTGGCGCAGCGACGGTTTAGACTGGTTTGCCCTCGCTGCTCTGCCAGGCATCGCGCAACAATGTATTGCTTGGCCGGTTCGGGTCCCGGACCTTATGCGCCGTCTCGGCCCCCGCCACCGGCAGGCCCTGCGGATCGAGCCGCCCTATCTGCACCAGCACCGATGCCTGGTCCCAATAGATGTGTTCGTGCGCGACCTTGCCATCCTGGAACTGCACGATCGCCACCAGCGGCACCTCGACCCTGCGGCCGGTCGGAGCGATGCCCGGCAGCATCCAATCGATCGCGGCGGTGTGGGTGAAGCAGAAGACCACTTCATCGACAATGCGATCGGTACCGACGGTGCGACTGACCGGGATCATCGTGGTATCGGGCGGGTTCGCGCCGATGAAATGATACTTGTAGAAGCGCTTGAGCTGATCGTGTCCAACGCCACCCGCCATGGTCGGGATGTCGTTGACGTACGGTGCCGCCACCATCGTCGCCATGGTGGCATCGACGTCGCGCGTCTCGAACTCGTGGCGGCAATGCGCCTCCCACAGCGCCGCCAGGTCATGACCAGACATTCAGACCGCCGCCTTCCGACCCGGCATCAGATGCGCCAGGCGCGGCGCGACTTCTTCTGCCAGCAGACGAAGCGAGTTGTGCCACGCATCCGATTGCTCGACGTAATCGAAGCCGAACACCAGCAGGCAGCCGAAGCCGCCCGCGTCGTGGTAGATGCGCTCCAGTTTCTCCGCCACCGTGGCGGGCGATCCCACGACCCAGTTGTGCTTCGCGCAATACGCCGGCGTCACGTCGGAATCCGCCACGTCCGGATCATGTTTGAAGAACTCCAGGAACCCGAAATTCCCCATCAGCGGCAGGAAGTATTCGCGCATCATGCGCCCCATCATGCCATCGACCGACAACCGCCACGCCTCCGCATCCGTGTCGGCCACAAATACCTCGCGCACCAGTCGCCAGTCGGCACGGTTCGGTGTGCGGCCAGTGCGCGCGGCACCAATCTCCACCGCCTCCCAATGGCTCGCCACATAGCTCGGATTGAGGTTCAAACTCAGCGGCAGGAAGCCGCGCTCACCGGCAAGCATCAGCGTATCGGACCGCTTCGACACGCCAGCCACACCGATCGGCGGATGCGGTTTCTGCAACGGATAGATGTGCGGCCGGAGGAAGCCCAATTGTTCCGGCGGCTTCGCCACCTTCCAGAACTTGCCGTCGTATTCGAATTCCTTCTCGTCGCTCCACATGCGCAGGATGATTTCGAGCGACTCCCGCGTCATCTCGCGGTGCACACCGGAATTGCCATCGACCCGGAACATCGCCCAATCGCTGGCCAGTCCGGATGCCGCGACGCCGAAATTCAGCCGGCCCTCGGACAGGTGATCCAGCATTGCCACGCGGTTGGCGAGTTCGACCGGGTGGTGATACGGCAACAGGAAGCCGCCCGGTCCGATACGGATGCGCCTGGTCTGGAGCAGCGCCTGCGCGATCAGCAGATCGGGCGCCGGATGCGGCTCCCACGGCGCGGTATGGTGCTCGCCGATCCACGCTTCGGTGTAGCCCAGTTCGTCCAACCATCGCAGGGTTTGCAGGTCCCAGTCGTGGCCGGCCTTGAGGCCCCGTTCGGGCGGATGGGAGGGCATGGAGAAATAACCGAAGTCCATGGCTGGTGTCCTTGGCTGGGTCCCCTCGCAGGCTACACCGATCGGAGTTGCCGGCGCCATCGGCGGGCGGTGCAACCGTATTGGTGCCATAACGCAGCCCGGACGCAACCCATGGGCGTCACGCTGTCGAGCAGGATCCGCCAGGATGATTCACGAAAGATCGCGATGATCCGCATGGTCGATGCGTCCGCGACCGCTGCCCCTGCTGTTCAATGAGGTCGCCGCGCCCTGGG
Organism: uncultured Alphaproteobacteria bacterium; assembly: GCA_963790445.1. Taxonomy (GTDB): domain Bacteria; phylum Pseudomonadota; class Alphaproteobacteria; order Acetobacterales; family Acetobacteraceae; genus JAMXLO01. The sequence goes on from CAWBON010000011.1 coordinate 74,131, forward strand.
TGCGAGATGAAACATCTGATCGCCGCTGCGCTGTTTGATCTTGAACCCGGCAATCCGCGCTGGGGGAAGATGCGGCGGTCGCCCAAGAGCGGCTCGCATCCTTGGCCAGCATGCGCAGGCACCAAACGAGGCACGTCATACCACGCCGCGTTCGCGCAACTGATCGATCTCGGCGGTAGAAAGCCCCAGTTCGCCCAGCACTTCGGCATTGTGCTCGCCCAGTTCCGGCGCGGGCGCGCGCACCGGCAGCGGTGCGCCATCGATGTGCAGCGCCGACCCAAGCATCGACACAGCGCCACGACCGGGATGCTCGACCGTCACCACGGCCTTCTGGTCGATCGCCTGCGGGTCGGCAAACACCTGCTCCAGATTCATCACTTGCGAGCACGGCACGCCGGCTTCGTTCAAAACGCGGATCCAGTGTTCGCTGGTCTGCCGCATCGTGCGCTGTTCGATCTCAGCATTGATCGCCGGGCGCTGTTCGGCACGCATCGTGTTGGTGGCAAACTCCGGACGCTCGCGAAGCACCTCGGCGTCCAACGCACGCAGCAGTCGCTGATACATCGCCTCGCCGGCCGGTGCGATCGCGATCTGGCCATCGGCAGTGCGGAACAGGCCATACGGTGAGCCGATCGGATGATCGTTACCGGTGCGCTTCGGCTGCCGACGGGTCGCCAGGTAATCGGTCGCCATAAAACCGAGGAAGCTGGTCAGGCCGCCGGTCAGGCTGACCGATGCGGAGCCTCCCTCGCCGGTGCGTCCCTCACGCAGCAGCCCGGCGACGATGCCGAGTGCGGCATACAGACCGGCGATCAGATCGCTCACCGGCGGACCAGAACGCATCGGCGGTTGATCGGCGGTGCCGTTGACACTCATGAAGCCGCTCATCGCCTGCGCGATGAAATCGAAACTCGGACGGTCGCGATAGGGGCCGGTGGTGCCGAATCCGGTGATGCTGCCGCGCACCAGCCGCGGATTGAGTTCGCGCAGCCGCGTGTCGGTGAAGCCCATCGCGCCCAGCACGCCAGGCCGATAGTTGTCGATCAGGACATCGCCTTTCGCGATCAGCCGCGCCAGGATGTCGCGTCCCTCATCGCTGCGCAGGTTCAGCGTGATGGATCGCTTATTGCGATTGTAGTTGGCGAAATACCAGGACAGACCGTCCTTTCCTGCGCCCTGGTGCCGCACGGTGTCGCCTTCGCGCGGCGTCTCGACCTTGATGACATCGGCGCCCAGATCGGCGAGCAGCATGGTACAGAACGGGCCGGACAGCACGCGGGTGAGATCGACCACGCGAATGCCGGCGAGCGGCAGGACCGTGTTCATCGAAACCCCGCGCGGCGCACGCTATCCCGCTGCGCGGCGGGACTATCGCACATGCGGCATGCCTCCTCATCCACGATCGTCATGCTCGCGAAGCCAAGGGCCCGGAATCGCCGCGCGTATCGGATGCCCCCGGGACCTCGGCTTCGCGAGAAAGACGGGACGAGGATTATCCGCAGGCGTTATCAAATGCGATTGTCCCGCTTCGCGTGGGCTTACCGCGGCGCCTTCAATTCGGATAAACGATGGTGCGCAGCATGACGCGATGCTCTTCGGGGCGATAATCGCCGGCGCCGCGGTGCATCGTTGCCCGCTCGTCCCACATCAGCACATCGCCGACCCGCCAGCGGTGATAATACACGAAGCGTTCCTGTGTCGCGTGCTCGGCCAGTTCCTCGATCAGCGGCCAGGACTCGTCCTGCGCCATGCCGACGAAGCCGTAGGTGTGCATCGGATTGACGAACAGGATCGGCCGGCCAGTGACCGGATGCTGCGTGACGGCGGGCCACGGCACATCGCGATACTGCTTCGCGGTTACCCCTTTGTCGTCGCCGTACAGCCGCTCGCCGGCAGGACCGATGCTGCGACCATGCAGCGCGGTCAGTCCGGACAGAAGCTGCTTCCTGGCCTGCGGCAACGCCTCGTAGGCCGCACCCATATCGGCGAACATCGTGCCGCCCTTTTCCGAGGGCACCTCTTTCGCGTGCAGGATGGCGAGCAGCGGCAATTCGGCTTCGTAGGTGGAATCGGTGTGCCAATCGGTGGCGCGCTTTACGCCGTACCAATCAACCTTGCCGTCCTCTTCGACATTGGTCAGCCAGGACACTTCCGGGCAATCGGCGTGACGGTACTTGATCAGCGCGTGCATACGCGGCACACCGAAGCGACGGCCGAAGTCGGCGAGTTGCGCGGCCCCGAGGTCCTGGTCGCGGAACACCAGCACCGGATGCTCGGCGAAGGCGTGGACGACCCAGGCGGATGTCGCCGCATCCATTGGTTTCGCCAGGTCGACGCCAAGAGCCTCGGTGCCCAGTGTTTCCCCAAGTGGACGGAGTTGCGGTGCGTTTGTCATGAACGGTCCTCCGCGTTGGTCGGGGATTATGATCCTGACGCGGCGCCGACCGCAATCGGCCGTCCCTGCCCCCTGCGGGACGGGATTCGGGGGAGGGGTGTGGGGGCCCAGCGGCATCGGGGCGTTCGAACGCATCTACCTGCCGCCTGCCGCACCGGGAGGAGAAAAATTTCGCCGCTCCGCCGCTTATTGGAACGCGTGCTACCCCACCCCGCGAACTTTCCCCTTGGCGCCCACCCACTGAAGCGTCATCTTCCCATTGTCCCAGCCACCCGGCGCGGGAGAGAGCGGAGTCACCTCCGCCGCCGAAGGCGCAACCGGCCCCCGGAAACGCTCAGGCAACAAGGACCGCGGCGGGATCAGGGATCTCTGGAAAGCCGGCAGGCGCGCCACGCGTCGGCCGCACCGACGGAGGTAAGGGGCGCCAGCAGGCGCCCTGAATCTCTCAGGTTCCGCGACAGAGGGGGGTCATCCACGCCGGCACTGATCGCCGGCAGGTGACCCTTGCGGAGCGGACCAGTGATCGAAAATGCGCTGCCGGACGACCCCACGCCGACGCCGCTGAAGACCACCCCGCTCGACGCGCTGGCATCGCGCGCCACGGCGCCCGCATGGTGCCGTTCGCCGGCTACGCCATGCCGGTGCAGTACCAGGGCGTGCTGGCCGAGCACCTGCATTGCCGCGCGCAGGCGGCGCTGTTCGACGTCTCGCACATGGGCCAGGCGACGCTGACCGGCGCCGGCGCCGCGGCCGCGCTGGAGCGCCTGGTGCCCGGCGACATGCTCGGCCTGAAGCCGGGCCGCCAGCGCTACACGCTGCTGACCAACGAGGCGGGCGGCATCATCGACGACCTGATGGTCGCCAACCTCGGCGACGAGCGGCTGTTCCTGGTGGTCAACGCCAGCCGCAAGGACGACGATTTCACCCATATCGCCGCCGACCTGCCGGCCGGCGTGCAGCTGCAGCCGCACGAGGACCGCGCGCTGCTCGCGCTGCAGGGCCCCGCCGCCGCCGCGGTGATGGCCCGCCTCGCGCCGGAGGCCGCCGCACTGCCGTTCATGGGCGTCGCCGCGCGTCCCGCTCGCCGGCATCCCGTGCCTGGTCTCCCGCTCCGGCTACACCGGCGAGGACGGGTTCGAGATCTCGGTTCCGGCCGACCAGGCCGAGGCCCTGGCGCAGCGCCTGCTGGCCGAGCCCGAGGTCGCGCCCGGCCGGCCTCGGCGCCCGCGATTCGCTGCGCCTGGAAGCCGGGCTCTGCCTCTACGGCAACGACATCGACGAACTGACCACGCCGGTCGAGGCCGGCCTGACCTGGGTGATCGGCAAGCGCCGCCGCACCGCGTGGGATTTTCCCGGCGCCGCCGCGATCCGCGACCAGTTCGAGCAACGGCGCGCCGCGCCACCGCGTCGGCATCCGGCCCGACGGCCGCGCGCCCGCCCGCGCACAGACCGACATCGTCGCCGGCGACGGCACCGCGGCCGGCACCATCACGTCGGGCGGCTTCTCGCCCACGCTGAACGCGCCGATCGCCATGGGCTACGTCCGCAAGCGACCTCGCCGCCGATGGCACGCCGCTGCACCTGATCGTGCGCGGCAAGCCGCTGCCCGCCCGCGTCGTGCCGCTGCCGTTCGTCCCCCACCGCTACGTCCGCTGAAAGGAGCGTCCCAATGGCCAAACCACCCTCCGACATCCGCTACACCAAGGAACATGAATGGGTCCGCCTGGATGGCGACATCGCCACCGTCGGCATCACCGACCACGCGCAGGAAGCGCTCGGCGACGTGGTGTTCGTCGAGCTGCCGGAGATCGGCCGCGACGTCGCGGCGGACGAGGCCTGCGCCGTGGTGGAAAGCGTCAAGGCGGCGTCCGACGTCTACGCGCCGCTCGCCGGCAAGGTGGTCGAGACCAACCAGACGATCATCGAGGACCCGTCGCTGGTGAACAGCGACGCCGAGGGCGAAGGCTGGTTCTTCCGCATCGAGATCGACGACACCGACGCGTTCGACGCGCTGATGGATGCGGCCGCCTACGACGAATACGTGGAGACGCTGGACTGATGGACGTTCTCGCCGAACTCGCCGCGCTCGAGGCGGCGGACGGTTTCGTCGCGCGTCACATCGGCCCGTCGGAGTCCGACATCGCCGCGATGCTGCACGCGGTCGGCGCGGCGACGCTGGACGATCTGGCGGCGAAGACGGTGCCGCCGGCGATCCGCACCAACCAGGCGCTCGACCTGCCGCCGCCGATCGACGAGGCGGCGGTGATCGCCGAACTGCGCGCGCTGGCGGCGAAGAACGTGCTGAAGAAATCGCTGATCGGCATGGGCTATCACGGCACCCACACGCCGCCGGTGATCCTGCGCAACGTGCTGGAAAATCCCGGCTGGTACACCGCCTACACGCCGTATCAGGCGGAGATCGCGCAGGGCCGGCTGGAGGCGCTGCTGAACTTCCAGACCATGATCTGCGACCTGACCGGCATGGAGATCGCCAACGCCTCGCTGCTGGACGAGGCGACCGCGGCGGCCGAGGCGATGGCGATGGCGCATGCCATCAGCAAGACGAAGTCCGACGTGCTGGCGGTGGCCGACCGATCTGCATCCGCAGACCCGCGCCGTGCTGGCGACGCGCGCGCGGCCGATCGGCATCCGATTGGTCGATGTCGCGCCCGGCGACCTGGCGGCGATCGGCGCGGCGCAGCCGTTCGCGCTGGTGCTGCAATATCCCGGCACCACCGGCGCGGTGCGCGAACTGTCGCCGAGATCGGCGCGGCGCACGAGGCGGATGCGCTGGTGATCGTCTGCGCCGATCCGCTGGCGCTGGCGCTGCTGACGCCGCCCGGCGAGATGGGCGCCGACGTCGTGGTCGGGTTCGTCGCAGCGCTTCGGCGTGCCGATGGGTTTCGGCGGCCCGCACGCCGGCTATCTCGCGACGCGCGACGCCTACAAGCGCCACATGCCGGGCCGGCTGGTCGGCGTGTCGCTGGATGCCGCCGGGCCAGCCGGCGATGCGGCTCGCGCTGCAGACGCGCGAGCAGCATATCCGGCGCGAGAAGGCGACATCGAACATCTGCACCTCGCAGGTGCTGCTGGCGGTGATCGCCGGCTGCTACGCCGTCTGGCACGGCCCGGAGGGACTGAGGCGCATCGCCCGGCGGGTGAATCTGCAGGCGCGGCTGCTGGCCGATGCGGCGCGGCAGGGCGGCCATCGCGCTGCGTGCACGACGCGTTCTTCGACACGATCGCGATCGAGACGGCGAGTGCCGATGCGCTGATGCAGGCGGCGCTGGCGCAGGGCTTCAACCTCCGCCGCATCGAGCGACACGCGCGTCGGCATCGCGCTCGACGAAACCGTGACGCGCGACGGAGCTGGCGCGCGTTGGCAGCGCGTGCTGGGCGGCGAAGCCTCGCGCGGCGCGACCGCCGTCCATCCCGGCCGAACTGCTCGCGCAACACGCCGTTCCTCGAACAGGCGGTGTTCAACGAGCACCACGCCGAGCACGAGATGCTGCGCTACCTCAAGCGGCTGGAGGACAAGGACATCGCGCTGAACCGCAGCATGATCCCGCTCGGCTCCTGCACGATGAAGCTGAACGCCGCGGCCGAGATGATCCCGATCACCCTGCCGGGCTTCGCCGACATCCATCCGTTCGCGCCGCCCGACCAGACGCAGGGCTACGCCGAGCTGATCGACGCGCCTGACGGACTGGCTGAAGGCGATCACCGGCTTCGCCGCGGTCACGCTGCAGCCGAACGCCGGATCGCAGGGCGAATACGCCGGCCTGCTGGCGATCCGCGCCTATCACGAGGCGCGCGGCGAGGCGCATCGCAACATCTGCCTGATCCCGTCCAGCGCGCACGGCACCAATCCGGCCAGCGCCGCCATGGCGGGCTTGCAGGTCGTCGTCGTCGGCTGCGACCGCGACGGCAACATCGATCTGGCCGATCTGCGCGCCAAGGCGCGACAAGCACGCGACCAGTCTCGCCGCGCTGATGGTGACCTATCCCAGCACGCACGGCGTGTTCGAGGCGGCGATCCGCGAGATCTGCGACATCGTCCACGCGCACGGCGGCCAGGTCTACATGGATGGCGCCAACATGAACGCGCAGGTCGGGCTGACCAGTCCCGGCTGCGATCGGCGCCGATGTGTGCCATCTCAACCTGCACAAGACGTTCTGCATTCCGCACGGCGGCGGCGGTCCGGGCGTCGGGCCGATCGGCGTCGCCGCGCATCTCGCGCCGCATCTGCCGAACCATCCGCTGCGCGCGGATGCCGGACCGGCAACCGGCGTCGGCCCGGTCGCCGCCGCGCCGTTCGGCAGCGCGATGATCCTGCCGATCTCCTACGCGTATATCCGCATGATGGGCGCGGCGGGCCTGAAGCGCGCGACCGAGGTCGCGATCCTCAACGCCAACTACATCGCCGCGCCGGCTGCGCGCCGCATTATCCGGTGCTGTACACCGGCGCCAGCGGCATGGTCGCGCACGAGTGCATCATCGACTGCCGCGGCTTCCAGGCGGAGGCCGGCGTGATGGTGGAGGACATCGCCAAGCGCCTGATGGATTTCGGCTTCCACGCGCCGACCATGTCCTGGCCGGTCGCCGGCACGCTGATGATCGAGCCGACGGAGAGCGAGAGCAAAGCCGAGCTCGACCGTTTCTGCGACGCGATGATCGCGATCCGCGCCGAGATCGCCGCGATCGCCGCGGGCAGGCTGGACAAGCCGGACAATCCGCTGAAGCACGCGCCGCACACCGCGCGCGAAGTCATGGCGGATGTATGGACACACGCCTATTCACGCGAGCAGGCGGCCTTCCCGCTGCCGTGGGTGTGCGGCGGCGAAATACTGGCCGCCGGTGAAGCGCGTGGACAACGTCTACGGCGACCGCAACCTGGTCTGCACCTGCGCGCCGCTGGAGGCTTACGCGCAAGCGGCGGAGTAGGCGCTGGCTGTCATTCCGCCGGCCCGACGCTTGCGCAATCGCTTTGCCCGGAGCTACGTCGGCGCTACCTGCCCGTGCCAACCCTGAGGAAAGCTCGCCCATGCGCGTCAAGGATGTGAAGAAGGTCGTGCTCGCCTATTCCGGCGGCCTCGACACCAGCGTGATCCTGCGCTGGCTGCAGACGACGTATCGCTGCGAGGTCGTGACCTTCACCGCCGATCTCGGCCAGGGCGAGGAACTCGGCCCGGCCCGACAAAAGGCCGAAATGTTCGGCGTGAAGGAAATCTTCGTCGACGATCTCCGCGAAACCTTCGTGCGCGATTTCGTCTTCCCGATGTTCCGCGCCAACGCGCTGTATGAAGGCCAGTACCTGCTCGGCACCTCCATCGCCCGCCCGCTGATCGCGCAACGCCAGATCGAGATCGCCGAACAGATCGGCGCCGACGCCGTGGCGCACGGCGCGACCGGCAAGGGCAACGACCAGGTGCGGTTCGAACTGTCGTATTACTCGCTGAAGCCCGACATCAAGATCATCGCCCCGTGGCGCGAATGGGACCTCACCAGCCGCACGAAGCTGCTGGAGTTCGCCGAGGCCAACCAGATCCCGATCGCCAGGGACAAGCGCGGCGAGGCGCCGTTCAGCGTCGATGCCAACCTGCTGCATTCGTCGTCCGAGGGAAAAATCCTGGAAGACCCGGCGATCGAGGCGGACGAAATCGTCTACCAGCGCACCATCCGCCCGGAGGACGCGCCGGATCAGGCAACGGTCATCTCGGTCGATTTCGAGCACGGCGATCCGACCGCGCATCGACGGCGTTCGCGCTGTCGCCCGCCGCGCTGCTGACCAAGCTGAACGAACTCGGCAAGGCCAACGGCATCGGCCGGCTCGACATGGTGGAGAATCGCTTCGTCGGCATGAAGTCGCGCGGCGTCTACGAAACGCCCGGCGGCACGATCCTGCTGGCCGCGCATCGCGGCATCGAAAGCATCACGCTGGATCGCGAGGCGGCGCACCTGAAGGACAGCCTGATGCCGCGCTACGCCGAGCTGATCTACAACGGCTTCTGGTTCAGCCCGGAGCGGCGGATGCTGCAGGCGCTGATCGACGAAAGCCAGCAGAGCGTCATCCGGCCGCGTGCGGCTGAAACTCTACAAAGGCAACGTGACGTGTGATCGGCCGCGAGATCGCCCAACAGCCTGTATACACGCAGAAGTCGTGACGTTCGAGGAAGACCAGGGCGCCTACGACCAGTTCGACGCCCAGGGATTCATCAAGCTGAACGCGCTGCGGCTGCGGCTGGGCGCGATGGCGGGGCGGCGCGGCGGAAGTCTGTGAATCCGCCGCACCTGGTTCCCGCCTCCCGCAAGAGGAGGCGAGGCATCGTGGTGAAGGCTACTAACCCCTCCCGTTGAGGAGGGCGTCGGGGGAGGGGACCATAGTCAGGACGGAACCAGGGAATATCGGAACACCTGCAACGGCCGCAGGTCTCAACCGCCACATACCAGCAGAGGATGCCCCATGCGCCGGCGCGACCTGATCGCTGCAGCAATCGCCACGGGCCTCGCGTCACCATCGCGAGCCGCCACCGTGCCCGTCGTGCTCGAACTTTTTACCTCCCAGGGTTGCTCCTCCTGCCCGCCCGCCGACGCCCTGCTGGGCACACTGGCGAAGCGGCCGGGCGTGATTGCCCTCGCCTGGCACGTCGACTACTGGGACCGCCTGGGCTGGCGTGACCGCTATGCGAGCCGCGAGGCCACAGCCCGCCAGCAAGCCTACGCGCGGCAACTCGGCGACGAGGTTTTCACGCCAGCCCTGGTGATCGACGGCGCGCAGGTCGTGGTCGGCTCCGATCGCACCGCCATTGAGAAAGCCATTGCCGCGGCGCGACCAATGCCGGTCCCGATCACGCTCACCCGCAGCGAAGACACCAGCACGGTGGAGATCGCTGTCGCCTCGACAGCGGTCCGCGCTCTGCGCATCGTTTACGATCCGGAGCAGGCAACCGACATCGCAGCCGGCGAGAACAGCGGCGAACGACTCCGCGAATACCGCATCGTGCGCGAGGTTGAGACACTCGGCGAATGGGATGGCAGCGCGCGACGGTTCACCGCGAAGCCACCCGCCCCAGGTCAGGGCATGGTCATTATGCTCGCAACGGACGATCTCCGAGTGATCGGCGCGGTGGACCAACCGCCGATCTGATCGACCTCGAACGGAGGGTCGCAACGCCGATTTCCCAGGGGCGCCACGCCGTCCGCGTCGGTCTGCGCCAGCCGTCCGCCCCAACCTTCCGCCTGTCCAATCCGCCGCCCCCATGCTAATCGCCGCGACCGAGGAAGCCCCGCATGGACGCCGCCGCCACCCACCAACTGCTCTCCCGCCGCCCCACCGCACCGCTCGCCGGCCGCATCGCCGTGCCCGGCGACAAGTCGATCAGCCACCGCGCGCTGATGTTCGGCGCGCTCGCAGTGGGCGAAACCCGTATCACCGGCCTGCTCGAAGGCGAGGACGTGCTGCGCACCGCGGCCGCCATGCGCGCTCTAGGCGCCGAGGTGACGCACGACGCCGACGGCACGTGGCGCGTCGCCGGCCGCGGCATCGGCGGCCTGATCGAACCGGCCGATGTGCTCGACATGGGCAACTCCGGCACCGCAGCGCGGCTGCTGTGCGGCATTCTCGCGAGCCACCCGATCTTCGCGGTGATGACCGGCGACGCCAGCCTGCGCCGCCGCCCGATGCGCCGGGTGATCGATCCGCTGTCCGCCTGCGGCGCACGGTTCACCTCGCGCGAAGGCGGCCGGCTGCCGCTGGCCGTGCAAGGTCCGCGGGAGGCGCTGCCGCTGGAATACCGCGTGCCGGTGCCATCGGCTCAGGTGAAGTCGGCGGTGCTGCTGTGCGGCCTGAACGCGCCCGGCATCACGCGCGTGGAGGAACCCGAAGCCACGCGCGACCACAGCGAAAACATGCTGCGCCATTTCGGCGCGACGGTGCAGGTGGAAGCCGACGGTCGCGGCCGCATCATCACCCTGCACGGCCAGCCGGAACTCCGCGCGCGCCGATGTCGCGGTGCCGGGCGATCCCTCGTCCGCGGCGTTCCTGGCGGCGGCCGCGTTGCTGGTGCCCGGCTCGCGCCTGACGCTGCCCGGCATCGGGCTGAACGAAACGCGCTGCGGGCTGTTCGCCATGCTGGCCGAGATGGGCGCCGACATCGTCACCGAGAACCGCCGCATCCAGGGCGGCGAGCCGGTCGGCGACCTGATCGTCACCCACGGTCCGCTGCGCGGCGTCGATGTGCCGTGGGAACATGCGCCGAGCATGATCGACGAATACCCGATCCTGGCGGTGATCGCCGCCACCGCATCCGGCAGCACGCGGATGCGCGGACTGAAGGAACTGCGGGTCAAGGAGAGCGACCGCCTGTCCGCCACCGCTGCGCTGCTGGCGGTGAACGGCGCGCGGGTGGAGATCGAAGGCGACGACCTGATCGTGCACGGCACCGGCCGCCCGCCGTCCGGCGGCGGCATGGTGGAAACCCACATGGACCACCGCATCGCGATGGCCGCGCTGGTGCTGGGCCTGGCGACCGATCAGCCGGTGATGGTGGACGATGCCGGCTTCATCGACACGAGTTTCCCCGGATTCGTGGAGCTGATGAACGGCGCGGGCGGGGCGCTGGCCGCGGCGTGACCGGCGGCCCGATTATCGCGATCGACGGTCCTGCCGCGGCGGGGAAGGGCACGCTGGCGCGGCGGCTCGCCGCCACCCTTGGCCTGCCCTACCTCGACACCGGTCTGCTGTACCGTGCCGTCGGTCGCCGCGTGCTGGACACCGGCGGCGACCCGGCCGACCCGAGCGCAGCCGAAGCGGCGGCGCGCGCGCTGCTACCAGCCGATCTGGAACGCCGCGATCTGCGCGGCCCGATCGCCGATGCCGCCGCCGCTGCCGTGGCGGCAATTCCGGCCGTGCGCGCGGCGCTGCTGGATTTCCAACGCAGCTTCGGCGAGGAGCGCGGCGCGGTGCTGGACGGACGCGACATCGGCACGGTGATCTTCCCCGACGCCGCGGTGAAGCTGTTCGTCACCGCCTCGCTCGCCGAACGAGCGCATCGTCGGTGGCTCGAGCTTCAGGCCAAGGGCGTCAAGGCCGACCCCGCCACGGTCGAGGCGGAGATGCTGGCGCGCGATACACGGGACGCTCCCGAACATGCGCCAGGCGGCAGACGCGGTCGTACTGGACACAACGCTGCTGGGCGCTGACGAAGCCTTCGAACTAGGTTTGTCGGAGGTGCGAAAGAGGCTTGAATGTTCTGACCAGACCAACTAACTTAGTCAGATATGGAAACTGTTGCTCGTCACCTTTCATCAATCCGGTGCCGCTATGCCTGAACTCGTGAACATCTACGACGCCAAAACCCAGCTTTCCCGGCTGGTGGATCGCGCGGCCGCCGGCGAGGAAATCCTGATCGGCCGCTCCGGCAAGCCGTTGGTTCGCCTCGTGCCGGTGGACGATATGGTGCCGCGTCAGCCAGGGTTGCTGAAGGGCGTTATCATTCCGGATGCCCTGTTCGATCCGCTGCCCGACGAGGAACTGGACGAGTGGGAGTAAGGCTCCTGCTCGATACCCATGCGCTCGTCTGGTGGTGGACGGACGACCCGCGCTTACCCAAACCTGCCCGTGGCGCCATCGCCGACCCTGGCAACACCGTCATCGTCAGCGCCGCCTCGGCGTGGGAAATCGCCACCAAGCACCGCGTCGGGAAGTGGCCCGAGGTCGCGCCCATCGTCGAAGGGTTCGAGACCTTCGTTCTGCGGTCGCGTTTCGGCCTCCTGCCGATCAGCGCACTCCATGCCAGGGCGGCGGGAATGCTCGAAGGTCTGCACCGCGATCCGTTCGACCGCATGCTGATCGCCCAGGCGCGCGAGGAAGACCTGACCATCATCAGCGCCGATCGCATCTTTCGCAGCTACGGTGCTGCCTAATCTGGGACACGTAAGGCCCGGCTAGGCAAACTTGTGGGCGGCAGCCGTGCGACCGGCTGTTGTGTGACCGGTTGCCAAAACGTCCTGCAATGCTTGACTTCGCCGTATCCCTGCAATGCTTGACTTCGCCGTATCCGGGCGTATCTCTCCGCAACGACGCTCGCTTCGCGAGCATGCCCGCTTGACCGCAACCCGGCCCGCGACACTCCGCGGGCAAGACGTGTTCCCCCAATGGAATGCGCAAACCAACGGCAACCCCCGGACACAAGCCCGGAACCACCGTAACGGAACACACCCACCACATGGCATCATCCGCCACTGTCGCCCGCACCATCGCACCCGCCCCGATGCAGGACCATTTCAAGGGCGAGGATTTCGCCTCCCTCCTCGATGAAACCCTCGGCCAGGACACCGGCTTCGACGGCTCCGTCGTCACCGGCCGCATCCTCCGCCTCACCGACGAATTCGCCATCGTCGATGTCGGCCTGAAGTCCGAAGGCCGCATCGCTCTCAAGGAATTCGGCCCGCCCGGCACCAAGCCCGACGTCAAGCCCGGCGACACCATCGAGCTGTACGTCGAGCGCTACGAGGACAAGGACGGCTCCATCATCCTGTCGCGCGAGAAGGCGCGGCGCGAGGAAGCCTGGACCAACCTGGAAAAGGCGTTCGAGACCCAGCAGCGCGTCAACGGCACGATCTACGGCCGGGTCAAGGGCGGCTTCACCGTCGATCTCGGCGGCGCCGTGGCGTTCCTGCCCGGTCAGCCAGGTCGATATCCGCCCGGTGCGCGACGTCGCACCGCTGATGGGCAGCCCGCAGCCGTTCCAGATCCTGAAGATGGACCGCGCCCGCGGCAACATCGTCGTCTCCCGCCGCGCCGTGCTGGAAGAAACCCGCGCCGAACAGCGCAGCGAGCTGATCCAGGGCCTGAAGGAAGGCCAGATCCTCGACGGCGTGGTGAAGAACATCACCGACTACGGCGCCTTCGTCGATCTCGGCGGCGTCGATGGCCTGCTGCACGTCACCGACATCGCCTGGCGCCGCATCAACCACCCGTCGCGAAGCGCTGCAGATCGGCCAGCAGGTCAAGGTGCAGGTGATCCGCTTCAACTCCGACACCCAGCGCATCAGCCTCGGCATGAAGCAGCTCGAGGCCGATCCGTGGGAAGGTGTCGCCGCGAAGTATCCGCCGGGTGCGAAATACACCGGCCGCGTCACCAACATCACCGACTACGGCGCCTTCGTGGAGCTGGAGCCGGGCGTCGAAGGCCTGGTGCACGTCTCGGAAATGTCCTGGACCAAGAAGAACGTGCATCCCGGCAAGATCGTCGCCACCAGCCAGGAAGTCGACGTCATGGTGCTGGACGTCGACAGCTCCAAGCGCCGCATCTCGCTCGGCCTGAAGCAGGTCCAGCGCAATCCGTGGGAGCAGTTCGTCGACGAACATCCGATCGGCTCCGAGGTCGAGGGCGAAATCCGCAACATCACCGAGTTCGGCCTGTTCATCGGCCTGTCCGCGGACATCGACGGCATGATCCACATGTCCGACCTGTCGTGGGACGAGCCCGGCGAACTGGCCATGGCCAAGTACGAAAAGGGCCAGATGGTCAAGGCCAAGGTGCTCGACGTCGACGTCGAGAAAGAGCGCATCAGCCTGGGCATCAAGCAGCTCAAGGACGATCCGGCGGCGTCGGTGCTGGACACGGTGCACAAGGGCGACGTGGTCACCTGCGTCGTCACCGCGATCCAGTCGAACGGCATCGAGGTCAAGGTCAACGACGTGCTGACCGGCTTCATCCGTCGCGCCGAACTGGCCCGCGACAAGGGCGACCAGCGGCCGGACCGCTTCGCCGTCGGCGAGAAGGTCGATGCCAAGATCACCGCGGTCGACCGCGCCGCCCGCAAGCTGACCCTGACCATCAAGGGCAAGGAGGTCGAGGAAGAGAAGCAGGCGATGGCCGAATTCGGCTCGTCGGATTCCGGCGCCTCGCTGGGCGACATCCTCGGCGCGGCGATCCGTCGCCGCAACCAGCAGGCCGAGACCGAGAGCTGACGGTCAGCGGTCCGTGGTCGGTTTCCTGAAGGGGTCGGCTGGCAGGGTCAGTGGCATCGCGCCAGTGACTTCTGACCGCTGACCACCGACCGCTGTCGCTCGAGACCGACCTTCTGCTGGACCGGCGGCGGCTCAAGCGCCGCCTGGTGTTCTGGCGCAGCTTTGCCGTGCTCGCGGTGCTGGCGGCCGTGCTGGTGGGCTGCGCGGCGCGCATTTGCCGTTCGGCCGGGCGCACCTGGCGCGGCTGACCGTCAGCGGCATCATCACCGAGGACCGCAAGCTCGACGATGCGGTGTACAAGCTCGCGGACAACGACAGCGTGAAGGCGCTGATCGTGTCGATCGACAGCCCCGGCGGCAGCGTCGCCGGCGGCGAGGGCCTGCACGATGCGATCGCCCGTGTCGCCCCGAAGAAGCCGGTCGTCGCGGTGATGGGCGGCACGGCGGCATCGGCCGGCTACATGATCGCGGTGCCCGCCGCGCGCATCTTCGCCCGTGAAGGGCACGCTGACCGGTTCGATCGGCGTGCTGCTGGAAACCGGCGAGGTGTCCGGCCTGCTGAAGAACCTCGGCATCACCGCGACCACCATCGTCTCCGGTCCGCTGAAGGACCAGCCCAGCTTCACCGAGCCGATGACGCCGCAAGGCCAGGGACGTGCTGCAAGGCCTCGTCATGGACATGTACGACCAGTTCGTCGGCATGGTCGCCACCGGCCGGCACATGGACGCCGACGCGGGTGCGCGCACTGGCCGACGGCCGCGCCTATACCGGGCGCCAGGCGCTGCAACTCGGCCTGGTCGATGCCATCGGCGGCGAGCATGACGCGCGCGAATGGCTGGCGAAGACCCAGGGCGTGTCGGCCGATCTGCCGGTCGATGACGTTTCCACCGGCAGTTTCACCAGCCGAGTGCTGTCTTCCAGTCTCGGCTGGATGTTCGACTCGCTGTGGAAAAGCCTGTTTTCCCAAGGAGTTATCCTTGACGGCGCGTGGGCGATCTGGCAACGTTCCGGCGGTTGAATTGTCGAGGCCGCTGCCCGGGTCATGACCAAATCGGAACTGATCGCGGAACTCGCCGGCAGCAATCCGCATCTGCGGGGCGCCGATGTCGAGCTGATCGTGGCGACGATCTTCGATGAGATCACCGGTGCCCTGTCGCGCGGCGAGCGGGTGGAACTGCGCGGCTTCGGCGCCTTCACCGTGAAGCGTCGCAACGCCCGCACCGGCCGCAATCCGCGCACCGGCGAGGCGGTGCCGGTGGACGAGAAGGCGGTGCCGTTCTTCAAGGCCGGCAAGGAACTGCGCGACCGGGTGAACCGCGGCAGGCCGGCGCGCGCGGCAGCCGCGTCCTGACGGGTCAACGCGCACTATCGGCGCGGCCATCGCACGACCGATGCTTATCCCGTTGATGCCTATGCCCCGGTGGTCATGCCGATGCAGGTTGCCGTCAACGTCTTGCGTCGCTGCATCGGCAAAGCCGAGGCTGTCGACGTGCGTCGGCATCGCAAGGGCATGGACGCCTTTCGTGGGGGCAAAGTCATGCGGCTGCTGATCGCGATTCCCCTGCTGTTGGTGCTGTTGCTGTTCGCCCTGTCGAACAAAACGCCAGTGCGCCTCGGCATCTGGCCGACCGATTTTACCTTGCAGTTGCCGCTTTCGCTGGCCGTACTGGGCGGCATGGCGATCGCCTTCCTCGCCGGCGGACTGATCGTGTGGCTTTCCGAACTGTCCCAGCGCCGCCGCGCGCGCCATGCGGAGCAGGCGGTGCGGCTGCTGGAGGCGCAGGTGCAGGAACTGAAGGCGCGGCTGCCCCAGGCACAACTACCGCCGCCTTTGGCATGACGCGCCGGTCTTCCATTCATTGTCATGGCTGAGAAAAGGCCGGCCATGACGGAAGCGCATCGCGTCGTGCCCGATAGGGTCCGGGTCAAGATCTGCGGCATCAATGATCCGGTGGCGTTCGACACCGCGATCGCCGCCGGCGCCGACTGGGTCGGTTTCGTGTTCTTCCCGCCATCGCCGCGTTATCTCCAGCCATTGCAGGCCGCTGCACTGTCCGCGCGCTCACCGGGCGGGCCGCCGCGCGTCGGGCTGTTCGTCGATCCGACGCCGGAGGCGATCGCCGCGACGCTGGACGTGGTGCGGCTGGATATTCTCCAGCTTTACGGCGCGCTGGATTTGACCGCGCTGCATGCGCGCTTCGGCCTGCCGATCTGGCGCCCGATCGGCGTCGCGACCGCGGCGGACCTGCCCGCGACATCCGGTGGCGCCGACATGCTGCTGGTGGAAGCCCAGTCGCCACCCGAGGCCACTCGGCCCGGCGGCAATGCCTTGCGGTTCGACTGGTCGCTGCTGCGCGGCTGGACTGCGCCCGCGCCATGGATGCTCGCCGGCGGCCTGACGGTGGACAATGTCGCCGCGGCGATCCGCACCACCGGCGCCCGCGCGGTCGACGTATCCTCGGGCGTCGAGAGTGCGCGCGGGGTGAAGGATCCCGCCCTGATCCGCGCCTTCATCGAGGCCGCCAGGTCGGCAGCCGGCGTTACCAATACCTCCGCCTCCGGTTAAGGAAGGGGACACGTCAGGTTGACGATCATCAAGCGCTCGGCCGCAGTGAAGTTGCCGGAAGGGAAGCACAGCGCGACGGGTTCACCGCCCGCAATATATCGCTTACGGGTGGCATGAACTGGACCGACTGACCGCGACACCGTCAGGCCTTCGCTTTGGTCGCGGTTGAAGTCCGCCTGCGCCTTCGCCGCTTCCAGTTGCCGACGTAGCCCCTCTACCTCGGCCCGCAGCGCGGCAATCTCCTGTGACTGCTCCGGACCGTGGTCCGGGGCCCAGGCATCCTTCGCCTGACCCGCACCACCGGTTTCCCCACCGCGATAGAACGGCGTGAACAAGCTGAACGCCCGCTCCATCATCGCCAGGTTCTGCCGTCCGACCTCTTCGATGTTGCCGAACGGGAACAGATTCCCCATCGTCTTCTGCATCGCCGTCCGCATCTGTTCCTGCTGCTGCGTCAGCGCCGACATCGCCTGCTCCAGGAAGCGCGGCACCAGGCTCTGCATCTGGTCGCCGTAGAAACCGATGAGCTGGCGCAGGAACGCGGTCGGCAACAGCGAACGGCCCTTGCCCTCTTCCTCGACGATGATCTGGGTCAGCACGCCGCGCGTGATGTCCTCGCCGGTCTTGGCGTCGTAAACCACGAAATCGCGCCCCAGCCGTACCATGTCGGCCAGGTTGTCCAGCGTGATGTAGCTGGAGCTTTCCGTGTTGTAGAGCCGCCGGTTGGCGTATTTCTTCACCACCACCGGTGGCTTGTCGTCGGCCTTCTGCGCCGGCTCGGTCTGGACGGGATCAGCCATGCATGCCTCGGGGCTTCAATGGGCCCTAGCATGCGGCGTATGCCGCACCTGCGAAAGCCCCTTCTTGCATTCTTCTAAATCGTGTCCGGTGGGCTTGTCCTATGGGAAGCCGATGCAAGGGCGATACGGCTCGATCTTCCGGGCATCGAGTTGACCTGGCTGTTCTGGCTGCGCCCGCGCTGCGATGAGTGTTTGTCGATCGCTGCCGTTATCATAGTTCGACGATGATCTGGGTTAGCACGCCGCGCGTGATGTCCTCGCCGGTTCTGGCATCGTAAACCGCGAGATCGCGCCCCATGCGTACCATCTCGGCCAGGTTGTCCAGAGTGACGTAGCTGGCGCTCTCCGTGTTGTAGAGCCGCTGGTTGGCGTATTTCTTCACGACCACCGGCGGTTTGGTCTGGATGGAATCAGCCATGCATGCCTCGGCGCTTCGGTTGGCCATAGCATGCGGCCTATGCCGCACCTGCGAAAGTCCCTTCGCGCATGCTTTTCCATCTTGTCCGGCGGAAAGCCGAGGGCCTTGGCACAGGCATGAGTGTGAGCGCCACTGTCGAATGACGGCAGACGAGTTCGTTGTTTGGACGCTGCGGCAGCCCGACGGGCAGCGTTATACGGGACGATACGGTTCGCCCCGCCGGGCATCGAGCTGTCCCAACTGTTCCAGTCGATAAAATCTGATGCTTGGTACTCGCAGTACGTGACCCAAATCGGATATCGGACGCGACGCCTCTCGCGCGCGGTCGTGACGCCTTTGGTCTATACGATCGAGCTGACCAGTTACCGACGCACCCGGGAGCCGGAGGCCGTACATGGAGCCGTCCGCCAAATTGGTTCCGTCGCTCGATCTCGTACATCGCGTGACGGAGGCAGCCAACGCCTACACGATCGCGCGGATGCGTATCCTCGAAAGCATCCCGGGCAATCCGATCGGCATCTCGGACCCGGACAATCGAAAATGTGGTCGCTCTGATGGCGGAACATTTACCCTCGCCCGCCTTTAACAGCGTGGTGGGGCTTCATCAGGGTCAGGCTGATCACATTCGGCCACTGGTCGAGTGGTATCGCGAGCATAAAGTGGCAGTTCGGTTCGAAATAACGTCGGGAGACAACGATCCCGCGCTTGGCAGGGAACTGGCAAAATGCGGGTTTTTTCAGTCGGCCTGTCACGCTGCGCTCATCGGTGAACCCGTGCTCAACGCCTCGGTGGCGGATGATATCCCGGTCGAAGCGGTCACCACTCCTGAGCAGATGGACGAGTTCCTGGCAGCTTATGTCGTGGGTTGGGGCATTCCGGAGGCTTCGCACGATCAATTCAAGAGGAACGTTCGACCCTGGCTAGGTCAACCTGACTGGTCGCTTTATCTTGCCCGGGCGGAAGGTCGGGCTGCGGCGACCGCAATCCTCTTTACCGCTGGAGGCGTCGGCTACTTCGCAGACTCCGCAACCGACCCGGCGCTCCGCAATCGTGGTCTTCACGCGGCCCTGCTGTGCCGCCGCGCAGAGGACGCCAGAGCCGCAGGCGTCGATTTTGTTTGCAGCGGAGCGGAATTCCTCTCGACCAGCCATCGCAATATGGAGCGTGTCGGCATGCGGCTGCTGTTTCTGCGATCAATCTGGACGGAGCTCGATTGAACCCTGTGTCAGGGATTCCACTGGTCATGCCCGCGTCGCGGTGAGCGTTCATCGATGGCCACTGCAATGACTGGGCAGCCCGACAGTCCGCCGTTCACCCGATTGCCGTGCTGATTGTGCTGCCAAGGCTTGAATCCGAACAGCGCCCGCCTGACAATGCGCAAAGCCTGGTGGACAAGAGGGGCCGGATGGACAAGATGTTTGCCGATGAACGATGCCAGTGCGAGCGCTGCCCAGCACACATGGATACGTGATCGTATCGGCCTGATACCCCGCGTTAAGCTGGCGCTGACACCAACACCGATCGAGGAAGCGCCGAACCTGACCCGCGCTCTCGGTGGCCCGCGCATTTTCATCAAGCGCGACGACCTGACCGGCGTGGCGTTCGGCGGCAACAAGCTGCGCAACCTGGAGTTCCGCCTGGCCCGCACCATGGCGGAACAGCCGGACACGGTGGTGGTTGGGCTGGACATCCAATCCAACTCGGCGCGGCAAACGATCGGTTCCTGTAATAAACTCGGCTTGAAAACCATCCTGGTGCTGGAGGGTCGGAGGCCCGACATCGTGCAGGGCAACCTGCTGGTGGACTACCTGCTGGGTGCGGACGTGGTTTTCGCGCCGACGCGTGAGGCGCAGCGTGTCGCGCTGGACGAACATGCGCGGCGGGTGCGGGAGGCGGGTGGGCGGCCACACATCCTCAACGACAACCCGATGTTCGATGTCGCATCGGCGCTGGCGTACCTGGAAACCACGCTGGAACTGCTGGAGCAGATGGCGGGCGCCGGCGTGCGGCCCAACGCGTTCTACATGTCATCCAGCGGCAAGGGGCAGGCGGGTCTGGTACTCGGCAAGCGTTTGACAAATTCCGGCCACGCCGTGCATGGTGTCACGGCGACGGACGAATTCCACGCGCCGTCGCGCACTGCGGCGATCGCCAATGAGACGCTGCAAGTGCTGGGTCTCGATACGCGGGTGACCGAGGATGAGGTTGCCAACGACATGGGATTTGTCGGCGCCGGCTACGGCATCCCGAGCGAAGCATCCGTGGAAGCCACAAAGCTGTTCGCGCGGACCGAGGGCGTGATCCTGGACCCGGTCTACACCGGCAAGGCGGCGGCCGGCATGATCGCGCACATTCGCGACGGCCGCTTCAGCAAGGACGACGTGCTGGTATTCGTGCACACCGGTGGAACGCCATCGATTTTCACCTGGAACACTCTGTGGGTTTGAGAAGGGTCGGCGCGATGCAACGTCGCGATTTCCTGACCGGGCTGGCCGGCGCGCCGCTTGCCATGGCGGGCGCGCTGCGTGCGCACGCGCAAGGCACGCCGGCAGTCGAACTGACCTACGGGCAAAGCGTCGGCGTGGTGACGCTGGATCCGGCGCATGGTTGTACACGCTGTACCCGGCAGGCAGCGAGGCCGCGCTTTGCATCTACGACGGGCTGCTGACGTTCGCACCCGACATGAAGATCACCCCGCAGCTCGGCGAAAGCTGGAAGATGGCGGACGATCTGAAATCCTGCACGCTGAAGCTGCGCAGCGGTGCGAAGTTCCACGATGGCACGCCGGTCGATGTCGCCGCGGTGAAGGTCAATATCGAGCGACTGATGGACAAGCAGCGCAATGCCACCAACAATTGCTGGACCGGTTCGGCCCGCGGCGGTTCGTCTGGGGTTCCGACATGCCGAACGTCGAGCGCTATTGCGCCTATCGGCAGACGTTCACCTACGTCTGGAACCACGCCGATTTCCTGAACGATGCTGACTGGCGCGCGATCTTTCGCGCCAATGCGCTGGCGCAGTTTCACCGCGATCGTATTGCCGGGACCGGCTAGAACGCTGTCAGCCCGATAGCGCTGCTAGACCTGTGCAACGTCCCCGGCGACAAAGCGGCGGCGCCCAACATTGGTATCGACGATGAGGGAGCCATCAGGCGCCAAGTCGGCGAAATGCCCCTCTATCGAGCCATCCCCGTCCGCAAGGCGAAGCACTGTGCCGGGGGGGTGCGCGCGCGCCAGCCAGGCTGCGCGGATCGGTGAGAATCCGTCCCGTTCCCAGATCTCCCACCAGGTTGCCAATGCCGTCAGCAGATGTTTGCGCGTGCCGTCCACCGTCGCCAAGCCGCCGCAGCCGACAATGGTCGAAACCTTGTAGGCAACATCGGCAGGTGCATGCAGAACGTTCACGCCAATGCCAAGGATCAAGATGCCATCATCTGTTTCCACCAGTATGCCGGAGATCTTTCCGTCACGCAGCAGAACGTCGTTCGGCCATTTCAGCGTTGTCCGAAGCTGATTGGGCAACATGGTTTCGATGGTATCGGCCACCGCAAGCGCGGCGACGAAGCCAATTTCTCCATAGCGTGTCACGGCCACGTCCGGTCGTAACACGATCGACAGATAGAGGTTGCCGGGCGGACTTTGCCAATGCCGCGACCGGCGGCCGCGACCGGCGGTCTGTTCGTCTGCATGCACCACCGTGCCGTGTGCCGCGCCTTCCCGCGCGAGGCGCAAAGCTGCGTCGTTGGTGGAGCCGATGCTGTCGTAATGCCGGACGTCGAACGCAATCACGGCAGTGCGTCGAGCAGCCGCTGCGCCCGCGCGCGCTTCTCTGGATTGGCGTCACGTGCCACGATGCGTTGCAGCACCGCACGCGCGCGCGGATCACCCGCCTCCCCGCGTTCAAAACCCAGCGCGTCGCGCTTGTCGAACCACACCGGATCGAACGGCTTCAGCGTCAGCGGCATCCGCTGCCAGTAGTATTTCAGTGTATCGGATCGCCAGCCTTCATACACCTCGTCCCACGACAGCGGCTGGCCATCGGGGTTCGCGTTGTCGATGTTGAATGGCTCGCTGACAAGCTGATAGCGCACATCCATCGACATCCGCAGCCGGTTGCTGCGGTTCGCCACGCCCTTGTGCACGGTCATGCTGTGGAACAGGAGCACGTCGCCAACCGCGAACGCACCGGACGCCCAGCGTCCCGCCAGCGGATTGCTGATCTCGATGCCGCCGGCGCCCCCGGCAATGCCAAAGTCGTAGACGCCAGCTAGATGCGATCCGACCGCGACCTGCAATGGCCCGACGTCCATCGGGCAGTCGATCAGCGGCATCCACGCGGTGTAGACCTCCGCGGTGCCCTGGACATTGGGGAAATCCTGATGCGCCTTGGTGGTGAATTCGTCGCGCGCCGGAAAGATGTTGCGCATCAGCACGCGGGGATGCGGCAGGATCGGGCCGCCGAGTATGCGCTCGAACAGGTCGATCAGTGCCGGATGGTGTTTCAGCGCGTGGTAATCTTCCAGTCGGTTGATCTGCCGCAGTGTCCGCAGATACGTGGGATCGGGATCGACGCAGAAGCCCGAGGGATCCGCGATCGCGGATTCCACCGGCAGATCCCGTCGCAGCCACCCCGCATCGCGCGCGATCTCGCCGACCTGATGCTGCACGGCGGCAACATCCGCGACCGGCAGCAAGCGGGGAAGAAACAGATATCCGTCTCGACGCATCCTCTCGGCAAGCGCCGATCCGTCGTGCATGAGATCACTCGAGTCGGCAAAAACCTGCATCATAGCCATCCTTGCAAACGCGCGGCTTCTTCGCGGCAACGCTCCGGGCCGCCCAGCATCTGGCGGTTGAAGCTGATGCGCTTGAACCAGTAGTGCAGTCCCAGGAGATCGGTAAAGCCCATGCCGCCGTGCGCCTCGGTCGCCATGCGCGCGATATCGCGGCCAACATCGCCCAGATGCGCCTTGGCATGCAGCGCGGTCAGCCGCGCTTCATCGGGCAGCGCTTCCTGCGCGTAGGCCGCGTACCACACCATCGCCCGGCACGGCTCCAACACCGTCACCATATCGGCGAACTGATGCTTCACCGCCTGGAAGCTGCCGATGGTTCGGCCGAACTGCGCGCGCTGCTTCACGAATCCCAGCGCCTGGTCGAACATATGTTGCGCCGCACCCAGCGTATCCGCCGCCAGCACAATCCGTCCCGCATCCAGCACCCGTTGTGCCGTCGCAATCGGCGCATTCGCCGCGTCCAGCACCACTGCGCGCGCATCGTCGAATGTCAGATCCACCACCGGCCTGGTGCGATCGACGCTGCGATGCATGTGTCGCGACACGCCCGGTTCGTCCGCGCCCACGACGACCGCGGTGCCATCGGCCAGATACACCAGCAGGTGCGTCGGTGCACCCGCATCGAGCGCGCCTGTGACACGACCGGACAACCGCCCATCGCTTAGCGTCGCGGCGGCAGCAGCAGCCCGGTCTGTCCCGTCAACCCGACAAACGCCACGCCGAAGCGAACCTCTCCCGCGGCAACCCGCGGCAACCACTCATCCTGCAACGCCGCGCTGGCGCCATGCACGAACGCCAGCGTCGCCATCACCACACTGCCGGCAAACGGCGCGAACGCGGCAGCACCGCCCAGCACTTCCGCTGCCACCGCGGCATCCAGCACCGCCAGTCCCGCACCGCCAAAACGCTCCGGCACCAGCAGTCCCGGCAGACCAAGTTCCACCAGGCTGTCCCACAGTTCCGCATCGAACCCGCTGCCGCTCGCGGAATGGCGGCGCAATGCCTCGACCGAAAGCCGATCGGCCAGCAGCCCGCGAAGCGAATCCGCAAACAGCCGCTGCTCCTCGTTGAGCGCGAATTCCATCGGCTACACCCTCGCGACCTTCGGTTCCCGCGGCAGGTCCAAACCCCTCTCGGCGATGATGTTCTTCTGGATATTGTTGGAACCGCCGCCGATCATCAGACCGACATCGTACATGTAATCGATGTTCCAAGTGGTGGCGTCGTCATCTTCGGCATCCTCACCGGCACTTTCAAACGGCAGTCCCGTAACCCCCAGCGCATCGATCGCAAGCGAGGCCAGACGAAAGCCAAGCATCGTGCCGCCATACTTGATGATCATGCGCTTCACGCCGGAATCGATGCCCTGCGCCGCTTCGGTCAGCAGCCGCAGACTGTGCGCCTTCCATGCCAGCATCTCGCCTTGCAGCCGCAGCAGCCGGTCGCGGTACTCCGCCATGGCGATCAGCGGCGTGCCGTCGACCTCGGTAGACCGCATCAACGCGATAACCTGTTCCAGCCGCTGCGTCAGCTTGCCGGCATCGCCGATCATCGAACGTTCGTGCTTCAGCGTGACATTCGCAACATACCAGCCCTTGCCGCGTCCCAGCACGATCTGCGTCTCCGGCACGCACACATCGGTGAAGAACACTTCGTTGAACTCTGCGCGTCCCGTCATGGTACGCAGCGGTCGTACCTCGATCCCCGGCGTCCGCATCGACAGCAGCAGATAGGAAATCCCATCGTGCTTCGGCTTGTCCGGTTCGGTACGACACAGCAGGAACATCATGTCGGCATAATGCGCCGAGCTGGTCCAGATCTTCTGGCCGTTGATCACGAATTCTCCGTCGCGCAGCACACCGCGAGTTTGCAGCGAAGCCAGATCGCTGCCGGCACCGGGTTCCGAATAGCCCTGGCACCAGATCACGTCGCCGCGGATCGTCTTCTCGATCCACTGCTTCTTCTGTTCATCGGTGCCAACCTCCAGCAGTGTCGGCACCAGCATGCTGATCCCCTGGTTCGTCAGCCCGGCATATACGCCGGCGGCAGCGAATTCCGCGGCGATCACAGCCGCTTCCATCACATCGGGTTCGGCGCCGAAGCCGCCATACTCGCGCGGGAATCGTGCGCGCGACGTACCCGTGATCCACCAAGAGCTTCTGCCAATCCAGCGCCTTCTGGTCCGGCCGCTTCCGCCCGCCACCAAGCTTCGGCGATGCATGGCCATGATCGCGGATGAACGCGCGCACCGCTTCCTGCAACGCCCGGTGCTTGTCCGACAGGGTCAGGTCCATGGCGTCCTCCCGTCCATATTCGATGTCGTTGCGTGCAGCGAAGCAACGAAGCAAGCTTTTAACGTACTCGGCAGCATCATTCCTTCAGCTTCATTCCTTGGGGGCGACGTCCAGTCGCACGACAATCCCTTCCAGTTCGGGCTTCGGCGGCGGATAGCGTCGCATGACTGCCGGATCATGGCCCGGCACAATGTGCTGCGGCGTTGGCGCATGGGCGCGCAGCGTGTCGTAGGCATCCAGCATCTCGCCGATGTTGAATGCCGTGGTGAACGGTCGGCCGGTCTCCATATTCTCGTAGAAATGCGTCACGTCGGACGCCAGCACAACAATTCCACGCCGGGTGTTCACCTTGACGAACTGCAGCCCCACCGAATGCCCGCCGGTCGGCACTACGGAAATTCCAGGCACGATCTCGCCCGGGCCGGTGCGGAACACCACACGGCCGTCGAAGTTCAGCCGCACCACGCCGCACACATCGTCCGGCTCGAAACTCTTCGCCAACTGCTTGTGCTTCATGTAGCGGCCGACGGCGTAGTGGATTTCCGGTTCCTGCAAATGGAACCGTGCCACCGGGAACTTGTGGAAATTCCCCACATGGTCGTAGTGCATATGCGTCAGGACAACGTCCTTCACATCGGCCGCATCAACGCCCAACAGCGCCAGCGAATCGATCGGATCGCGCAGCAGCGTGCGGCCACGCTTGCCGCCGCTTTCCGCCGTGAAGCCAATATCGATCACCACTGTGCGGTCGGCATGCTTCGCTACCCAGACGAAGTAGTCCATCGGCATCGGCCCATCATGCGGATCTCCGCCGATGAAATGGTCGGCGCGGCGTGCTTCGCGCGTGGCGTAGCGAAGAGCAAAGACTTCGTATTCCGGTTGCATCATGCATCCTCTCGGGCTGGCGTGATCGCAGGCTTCACGTGGCGCGCAAACAATCGCACCGACTGCGTTGCCTCGTCGCAGGTGATGTCGCCGAACGCGAAGCGACACAGCAGATAGTTCAGGCCGCCCTCATCGATCGACGTTTGCAGGAACGCGCGAACCGTATCCGGTGTGCCTGCAATGGCGCGGCCCTGTGCCTCCGCTTCCTCGAACTGCTCCGGGAACAACGCATTCGGGTTGGGGAGCTGCATGTTGTGCCTGCGCCACAGCATAAGGAAACTGTCGCGCCATTTGCCATAGCCGCGTTTCGCGATCTCCAGTGCCTCTCTGCGGGTTTCGGCGATCACGATGTGACGGCTGACGCCCATCAGCGGCAGCGTGTTGGCCGGCTCGCCTGACGCCGCACACTCGGCACGATAACGGTCGGTAATCGCTCGCATGCCCTTGCCGCCGAGATTGGCAACGACATTCACCTGGTGCTGCGCCGCCCACGGGACGGCATCCGGTCGGCCAATACCGTACCACAGCGGCGGATACGGCTTTTGCAATGGCTCGAGCTCCATCGGCACTTTGTCGTACTGATAATACGTCCCCTGAAAGCTCAGCTCCTTGCAGGTCATGCCACGCAGGATCACCTCCAGGGCCTCGGCGTACATCGCCGGCGCGATTTCCGGATCGATTCCGTAATATCGTAGTTCGATCGGTGATATTCCGCGGCCGACGCCGAGTAGAAACCGGCCCCCGCTCATCTGGTCGAGCATGCAGATCTCTTCCAGCAGCTTCAGTGGATGATATAGCGGCAACAGATACACCAGCGGACCGAAGCGCAACTGCCTGGTGCGCTGCGCCACCGCGGCGAGCCATACGCCCGGCGACGGCGCCACGCCAAGCGGCGTCGCATGGTGTTCCGCGACGTGATAGCCGTAAAAGCCGGCGTTGTCGTATTCTTCCACCAGTCGCAGCCGATCGGCGTAGAACCGGTCGAGCGTGGTCGGTCCGCGATCCATATGATCGAACACGCCGAACTGCATGGGATCAAATCTCCCTGTCGGC
The DNA here is from genome assembly GCA_963790445.1 of uncultured Alphaproteobacteria bacterium. Classification (GTDB taxonomy): domain Bacteria; phylum Pseudomonadota; class Alphaproteobacteria; order Acetobacterales; family Acetobacteraceae; genus JAMXLO01. Next base: position 101,315 of record CAWBON010000011.1, read on the forward strand.
CAAGCGTGCCGCATCGACATGGTCCGGTCGAGTCCCGTGTATTTGGTCTGGCGACCGCACAATACGGTCACCGTTCTGCCGTTCGGGACCACCAGCCGGGGCCGATCATGCAGGCCGATGGATGCCGAGCGTGTTGAGCCGGATGTCCAAGGCATGGACGTCCGGGCAACTCCGTGGCTCGATCCGCGTCATCCGTGTCAGGCTCGATTGCGCAGACAAGGCCTGCCGGCAGCGCCGCATCGCTGACCGCGTGGCCCATGGTCTTGCAGGCCCATGGTCTTGTAGCCGGGCGGTCCTTGGTGCGACGATACAGCAGGCCAGCAAGGGTTGGGATATGGATGCCGATACCGCCGAGTTGCGCCGGCTGATCGAGGAAGCGAGCCGCATCGTGGTCTTCACGGGCGCGGGCATCAGCACCGAATCAGGCATTCCGGACTTCCGCAGTCCTGGCGGTATCTGGACACGCATGCGGCCGATCGACTTTTCCGAGTTCCTGGCATCCGAGGAGGCACGGCGCAAATCCTGGCGGCGGCGGTTCGCGACCGACCCGACGATGCGTGCGGCGGAGCCCAACCGTGGCCATCGCGCCGTGGCCACGCTGGTTGGTCGTGGCAAGGCATCGGCGGTGATCACGCAGAACATCGACGGATTGCATCAGGCCTCGGGCGTGCCGGCAAACCGCGTTATCGAGCTGCATGGCAACACGACCTACGCCCATTGCCTCGACTGCGCTCAGCGCTACGAGCTGGAGGATATCCGGATTGAATTCGAACGCACCGGGGACGCGCCGAACTGCGTTGCGTGCGGCGGCTTCGTGAAGACCGCGACCATTTCATTCGGGCAGTCGATGCCGGCGGCGGCAATGATCCGGGCAGAGGAAGAGACGCTGGCGGCCGATCTGTTCATTGCCATCGGCTCATCGCTGGTGGTGTATCCGGCGGCGGGTTTTCCCGAAATCGCCGCGCGCAATGGGGCTCGCCTGGTGATCCTGAACCGCGAACCGACCGGACTTGATCCACTCGCCGACCTTGTTCTGCACCGCGAAATCGGCGCAACGCTGGGCGAGGCGGTCGGCAACAATTAGGGAGACGTGATCATGGCGCGCAGCATAGCCATCGGCGTTGGCTTGATGGAGTTTCCCTTCACCAGCACCGACGGGTTCTGGCGCTGGGTCGATCTTTGCGAGGCCGGCGGTGTCAATTCAATCTGGCAGACCGACCGCATCATCAGCCGCCAACCGATCCTGGAGTGCATGACGGCACTGGCGGCGATTGCCGGACGCACGCGGCGCATCAAGTTCGGCGTCAACGTCGTGTCGCTGGCGTTGCGCGATCCGGTGCTGCTGGCCAAGCAGTGCGCAACGATCGACGTGCTGTCGCAGGGACGGCTGTTGCCGGGGTTTGGCATCGGCAGTCCACAAGGGCCGGAATGGCAGGCGCTGCACATCGACACCGCGACGCGCGGCCGCAAGACCGATGAGGCGCTGGAGATCATCCATCGTCTGTGGTCGGAAGAGTCCGTCGATTTCGAGGGGCGCCACAATCACCTGACCGGTGCGTCGATCTCGCCGAAACCGGTGCAGCCCGATCTGCCGATCTGGATCGGTGGTTCGTCGGCGGCCGCGGTGCGGCGCACGGCGCGATATGGCACTGGTTGGCAGGCAGGGGCGGAGACGGCGGCGGATGTCGGCCGGGTGATAAGCGAGATCAAGGCGGCGCTGGTCGAAAGCGGGCGGAGTATAGACGAAGATCACTACGGCGCGGCGTTCGCCTATCACTTCGGCCGCATTGACGATCCCGGCGTGGCGCAGGTGATGGAGGCGTACCGCAAGAGGACGGGGCGCGATCCGCGGAATCACTTCGCGATCGGCGATGCCGGAATGATGCTGGGGCGCATTGCCGAATATGTGGAGGCAGGGGCTTCGAAGTTCATCCTGCGGCCGGCGGCGCGCGGGGATGAGGACATGCTGGATCAGACCCGGCGACTGATCGAACAGGTTCTGCCGTTGGTAGCCGCTCGTTGGCCGAGACATGCGAAGGCGGCGTAGCGGTTACCCTCTGTCATTGCGAGGCGCATAGCGACGAAGCAATCTCGAGCCAGTGGGTCGCAGACGCAGTGCCCTATCGGGTCGGGATTGCCGCGTCGCTGCGCTGCTCGCAATGACCGGAGGTGGCAGGGTTGCGCCTTACAACAGGACGCAATGCACCGGCGCGAACGAAACCGTCACCTCGCTGCCTTCATCGAACAGCTCGGTCGGCGGGCGGCGCACGATCAGTTGGCCGGCCGGCCAGTCCACCACGTACTGGATGAAGTCGCCGTGGAACATGCGGCGATGGATGCGGCCGGGCACCGCGTTCCCTGAGCCAGGCACGTGCCCAAGGTGAATGTACGATGACCGCAGCGCGACGGTGTCATGGTCGCCGCGCGACGCATCCAATGCGATGACCTCCAGCCGTATGCCGCCTTCCGCTTCGAAGATCAGCGTTCCGCCCGCTTCGGCCGGGCCGCGGACCTGCCCCTTGATCAGGTTTGCCGACCCCACGAAGTCGGCGACAAAACGGCTGCGCGGGCGATTGTAGATCTCTTCGGGCGAGCCGATCTGTTCGATCCGGCCGCCGTTCATCACGATCACCCGGTCGGAGATTGCCAGCGCCTCCTCCTGGTCGTGCGTCACGTACAGCGACGTGATGTCCAACCGTCGCTGCAACTCGCGCAGTTCCACCCGCATTTCAGCGCGCAGCTTGGCATCGAGGTTGGACAGCGGTTCATCGAACAGCAGCACATTCGGTGAGAAAGCGATCGCCCGCGCCACCGCGACACGCTGCTGTTGGCCGCCGGACAATTTCGATGCGGGGCGGTCGGCGTAATCCTGCATCTGCACCAGGCCCAGCACGCGCGCGACATTCTGTCGCACCTCTGCCTGCGGCAACTTGCGCACGCGCAGGCCGTAGGCGACGTTGTCGAACACCGTCATGTGCGGCCAGATCGCATAGGATTGGAACACCATCGAGACGCCGCGCTTCTCCGCCGGCACGTTGCGCCGTTCCGCCGCGCCGAACACCGTTTGTCCATTCAGCCGAATGCTGCCGGAACTCGGCGTCTCCAGCCCGGCGACCGCACGCAGCGTGGTGGTCTTGCCGCAGCCGGATGGACCCAGCAGCGTCACCAATTCGCCGGGGGCGATATCGAATCCGATGCCGTCGACCGCGGTCACGTCACCGTAGCGCACCACAAGGTCGGTCACTTCAATGCGCGGCTGGTTCATTGGGTGACTCCGGTGACGCGGCGCGCCAGGCCGAACAGGATGGCGACCGCCACGAAGATGGTCGCGGTCTGGATCAGCGCCATCGCCGCGGAGAGTTCGGAACTGGAGCTGAGCCAGGAATTGACGATGGCCGGCGCGATCACCTTGGAATTCGGACCCATCAGGAAGATCGAAACGCCCAGTTCGCGAACCGACGCTATGAAGATCAGCAGCCACGCCGCCACCATGCCCGGCCGCAGCAATGGCAACGTCACGGTGCGCATCTGGTAAATCCATGGTGCGCCGCAGACGCGGGCGCATTCCTCCAGGCTCGGGTCCACCTGCAGCACGACGCCGGCGATGGTGCGCAAGCCGAGTGGCAGGAACACGGTGAAATATGCCAGCGCCAGCAGCCATAACGTGCCGTAGATCGGGATCGGCAGGTTGATCCATGCCCATAGCAAGCCGAGCCCGAACACCAACCGTGGCACAGCCTGCGGAAACATGATGACGTATTCCGCAACGCCGCGTCCCGGCATGCGCGAGCGATAGATGATCCACGCCAGCACGCCCATCACCGGCACGCCTATGGTCGCAACAGATATACCCAACGTCAGGCTGTTGACGAACGCCGGTCCGACGGAACCCATCTGCAATGCGGTCTGGTAGTTCGCCAGGGTGAAGTGCATCTGCGGCAGGATAACCGTGGCGAAGCGTTCGAACGAGGTGAGCATGAGTGCGCCGAGTGGAAGAATTACTGCGACGATGATGTAGCCCCAGGCGATGCCGAGTAGTGGCCAGCGCATTCGCCCGACGTCCATCTCACGCGGCCGGAATCCCTTGCCGGTGATGGTGGTGTAGGTGCCGTGGCGCAACACCAGGCGCGCCAATGTCAGGGTGATCAGCATGACGCCGAACAATGACAGGCCCATGGCGGCCGCGCGTCCGTAGTCCGGCGGGAACGACAGCGTCGCTTCCCAGATTGCCGTGGTCACCACGTAGAAGCGCCCGGGAATTCCCAGCACAAATGCGGCGGCGAACGATCCGAGCATTTCGGCGAACACGAAGATCGTCGCGCTGAGTACGCCGGGCGCGACCAGCGGCAGCGTGATGCGCAGCGCAGTACGCAGCTTGCCGGCACCCAGTACGCGCGAGCTTTCTTCCAGCGACGGATCCATCGATTTCATCGACGCCGAGATCATGACAAAGGCGATGGTGCCCTCGAACAATGCCATCACCCAGGCGATGCCGTACGGGGAGTAGATGTTGAACAGGTCCACGGGCGAGCCGAGTGCGCGCCATGCCTGATTGACCAGTCCGGTCTTGGGCCCCAGCAGGACGCCCCACGCCAGCGCGCCGATCAGCGGTGTCATGTAGTAGGGCAGTTCCATCAGACGTTCCAGACGCTGGCGGCCCGGGATGTTGGTGCGCGTCAGGATCCACGCCTGCAAGAAACCGAACAGCACCGCGAGCACGGTGGCGATGCTGGCGACCAGTGCGGTGTTGCCCAGTATGTGGGCGTCGTCGATCAGGTTGGTGTAGTTGTCGAAGCCGTATTGTTCAGGCGGGAACGCCGACGGATCGCCGACGTTCAGCGATTCGTTGATCAGGAAGCCGATCGGATACAGCACCAGCACGCCGCACAGCAGCACGACAAGCGGCATCACGATGTGTCGCGGGGTGAGGCCTCGGAAAATCACCTGCAGGTCCGGTTCAGCGCAGGCCGGTGACTTTGTCCCACTCACGCACGAACTGCGTGTGGGTCTTCAGGAAGGCGTCCCAATCGGCGGGAAACAGCAGCTTGAGTTGGCTGGCCTTGACGCCTCCGGCCGGGGCGGGAACATCGTCGCGGATTGAATTGTAGAACAACGTCTCGCCGTAGCCTTTCTGGCCGGGCACGCCAAGGAACCAATCGAGGAACAGCTTCGCCGCTTCCGGATGCGGCGCCTCCTTCACGACACCCCAGAATTCCGGCACCGCGACCAGCCCTTCGGGCGGATAGACATATTCGATGGGTGCGCCCTTGGCCTTGAATTGCAGATAGCCCGAGTACTGCGCGGTATCGATAACCTTGTCCTGGCCGTCCACCGTGCGATCGAACTGTTGCACGTAGGAGTCGAACGCCTTCGGTTTCAGCGCGGCGAATTTCTGCCAGTAGTCATCGCCGTACAACAACCGCATCTGGTACCAGGTCATGTGCTGCATGCCGGAAGTGGAGACCTTCACCGTCACGCTGTCGGTCCACTTCGGATCCAACATGTCCTTCCAGGTTTTCGGCGCCTCGTCCTTCGATACCAGGTTCGGATTATACGCGATGCCAGCCATGCTGATCGCACCCCAGGTCCATAAACCCTCAGGCTGGCTCTTGTACTCCGGCTTGTAGGCTGCCATTTCCGGCGAAACGTAGCTCATGTAGCCGCCGCGCTTTTCGAAGTCCCGCGCGAAGCTGATGTCGGAGAGCTGCACCACATCGACCAAGTAGGCTTTTGCCTGGCGCTCCGCCGATAGCTTTGCGTACAGTGCGCCAGCCTGAAGCCGAACATAGTTGGTGGCGATCTTGGGGAACATCGCGTGGAATTTCGCCAGTTCCGCTTCCGACCCAGCCTCCGGATCCGTGCTGTAAAGCACGAAGCTGCCTTCGCTCTCGGCTTTGGCCACATCGGCGCAGGTCTTGAATCCGTCCATCTGGCGTGGCGTTGGACAGGCGCCGTCCGCCCGTGCAGCGATCGGGCTCAGCCATGCGAGGCCGCAGACAAGCGCCGTCGACAAGACGCGGGCGGCATAACGATGCATGGCGTTCTCCCCTGATGCGGGCCGTTGCACTGCGGCCACTTGCACCAATACAGCACAGGACTGCACGGGCTCAAAGCCGAGGTGTTCGACGGCGGCAGTTCGATACCCGGGTGTGGGGGGTCGCGGCAGATTCCACTGCCATGACGAAGTGGCTTACTTGCGCCTCACCCGAAATTGACAATTGCTGTGTTCAGCTGCTGTGTTCAGCGCAGGCCGGTGATCTTGTCCCACTCGCGCACAAATTGTGGGTGGGTTGCCTGAAAGTCGCTCCAGTCTGTTGGCAGTAGCAGTTTCAGCGTGTCGGCTTTAACGCCGCCGGGCGGCGGCGGTACGTCGGGGCGCAGCGAATTGTTGTAAAGCACCTGCACATCGGCGGTCTGTCCAGGCACGCCGAGAAACCAGTCCATGAAAAGCTGCGCCGCCGCGGGGTGCGGTGCGTCGGCGACAATACCCCAGGGCTGTGGTGCCGCTGTCACGCCTTCCGACGGATAGACGAAGGCGATCGGTGCGCCTTTCGCTTTGTAGTGCAGATAGCCCGCCAGTGCGGCGGTCAATGTGACCTTGTCCTGGCCGCTGACCACCCGGTCGTATTGCTGCACGTTGGAGTCCAGTGCGCGGGGCTTCAGCGGCAACAGCTTTTGCCAAAACGCATCGCCATAGATCTTGCGCAGTTCGTACCAGGTAACGTGTTGCAGGCCCGAATTGGAGTCCTTCACCGAAATCGCATCCGACCATTTCGGGTCCAATGCATCCTGCCAGCTTGTCGGCGCCTCGGCTGCTGCAACCGTGCTGGAATTGTACGCGATGCCGGCGATGACAAGTGCGCCCAACGTCCAGTTGCCTTCGGGCGAACTCTTGTACGGCGGTGCGTACGCCGACATTTCCGGCGAGATATAGTTCAGGTAGCCGCCGCGCTTCTGGAAATCGAGGGCGAATCCCATGTCCGCGGGTTGCAGAATGTCCGCGACATAGGCGTGCGCTCGGCGTTCGGTCAGCAGCTTAACGTACAGCGCGCCTCCCTGCATCCCGACATAGGTTGGCGCGATCTTCGGAAACATCGCGTGAAAGCGCGCCAGGAATTGCTCGACAAGGCTTTCCGGCTCGGTGGAGTAAACGACGACAGCGCCCTCCTGTTCGGCCTTCGTCACATCCGCACAGGTCTTGAAGCCATCCATCTGCCGCGGTTGATCGCACGCGCGGCCGGCAGCCGGTGCGAGCAGGATCACGCAGGCGGCCATGCCGGCAGTGAACCGCCGAAGTGCCAATACCGTCACGTCCGCACCAGCTTGCGCACGCGATGGTTTTCCGAATCGCCGATGTAGAGCGCGCCGTCAGGGCCCACGACGGCGCCATGCGGGCGAGCGAGCGATGCCTGTTGCGCCGGCCCACCATCACCGTCGGCGCCGGCCGTGCCGGTGCCTGCGATGGTGGTGACGATCCAGGTCCGCGCATCGATCAGACGTATCACGTGGTTTTCGGTATCAACGATGAACACGTTGCCGGCGGCATCGACCGCCATCTCCTTCGGCGCGTTGAACACTGCCTGGCGCGCGTCATGGCCATCGCCGGCATAGCCGCGCGCGCCGGTGCCAGCCACGGTCTCGATGATCCCATCGCGCACGCGGCGCACGCTGCTGCCCTGGCGTTCCATGATGTAGAGCAAATCATCCGGTGCCAGCGCGACCGCGCGCGCGCCGAAAATGTCGGCCGACGCGGCAGGACCGTCATCGCCGGCGTGACGCCCGTTGCCGGTGCCGGCAAACGTGGTGATCACACCGGACGCAAGATCGATCACGCGCACCCGATGATCCGCGACGTCCGTGATAAACAAGCGGCGGTGCTCGCGATCAAAAGCCAGCCCGTTCGGCTCGGCCAGCCCGGACTGTGCGGACGCACCAGCCATCACCGCTGTACTTGCCCGAACCGTCGCCGGCCACCGTCGTGATCACGCCCGACGCGCCATCGATGCGACGCACGCGTCCATTGAGGCGATCCGCAACGTAGATGTTGCCGGTGCGGTCGATGACCATCCCGTACGGCTGATTCATCCGTGCCTGTATCGCCGAGCCGCCATCACCCGAGAAGCCCTGTTCGCCGATGCCGACAATCGTCGTAATCACGCCGCTGCGCGCATCGATGCGGCGAATGCAATGATTGTACGTATCGGAAAAGCACAGACTTCCCGACTGGATCGAATGCAAGATCGAACGGGTTGTTCAGCAACGCCTGCGTTGCCGGACCGCCGTCGCCGGCATAGCCCTGCGCACCCGTTCCGGCGATCGTGCTGATGTTCCAATGCGTGTCCGGCATGATCGTTTTCCTCCCGTTGGTGCCACCATGGTTGTCGGAACCGGTCTGTCAAGCGTAGGATGACGCAGCGAATTACCAGAGGAAGCCAAGATGGACATGCAGGTGGACCGCGACACGAGCACGCTCTACGACAAGCTGGAGGAGCGCGTGATGGCGCGCGATCAGGTTGGCGCCAGCAAGGTCTATTACGATCTGGTGCGTGCCGGCCGGCCGTTGAACGAGATCATCGCCGAGGGCGTGCGCATCCATGCGCCGTACACGCATGTGCCGTATCACGAGCGCATCGACGACGGCTATCCGAACTTCGTCAACAACGATCACTGCCTGCTGAGCGCGCGCGCCACGGTGAATCTGGCGCAGATGCTGCCGGGCAAGCTGGCGATGCTGCCGATGGCGCAGACCATCTGGTACATCCCGAGCGGCCTGGATATCTGGAACCAGAAGATCAACAAGGCGCCGGGCCATTACACGCGCGCGCGCGGCAAACTGGGCGCGATCGAGGCGCCGCCGGCGCCGGTGGTGTACTGGCCGGACCAGGAGCCGCTGCGCCAGGACGGCCCGTTGCAGGAGCGGCTGAACAACTGGTTGACCCTGGTGCATCGCGGCCAGGTGATCGACGCCTACCGCACGTTCCTCGGCGTGATGGAAGACAAGCCGAACCGCCAGCGAAGTGCTGGCCGAACTGGTGTTCGCCGGCCTGATCGACGTGCAGGACCGGATGCTGTTGAACCGCTCCTACACCACCGGGCACAAGGCGTATCGCGCGCGCTCGACGGTCGAGATCGGCAACGCCATCGGCTGGGACAAGCGCGCACCACGTGCTGTACGCCGGCGCGTTGGATATCGCGGTCGGGCCGCGCTGGTACTCGACCTACGAGATGGCCTGCAACCTGGTGAAGATGTGCATCGAGGGCGAGGCGCTGCACGCCGTGCCGTATGGTGGCGTCAGCGATGCCGAGGTGGCGGTGCTGCGCAACACCAGGATGCGGTGAACCAGGAGGAAGTCGGCCGGCGCTGATCGAAGCGATCATCCGCGGCCAGGAGCCCGACGACCTGCATATGCGTGACCAGGCTGCTGCAGGCGGGCAAGGATCCGCGGCGCATCCTCGACGTGATGCAGATCGCCGCGGCGCAGGTGGTGATGGAGACGCAGGGGCCGAACAACTTCTCGATGCCGCATCACTGCTACGAGTACTGCAATACGCTGGCGTGGTTCTTCGACAATTTCGATCATCCGCGGCGGCTGCGGCTGATCTACCTGCTGGCGTCGTTCCTCAACCGCGTCGCGTGGCACCAGAAGGGGATCGGCGACGTCCAATCCGGTCTCGATGAAGGCGCCGAGTGGCGCCGACAGGCTGACCGCCGGGCAGTTGCTGGAGCGCGTCGATACCGCGGTGTGCGCGCTGAACGGCGCCGGAGAGCCTGGCGTGGACGCAGGCGTATCTGCGACAATGTCGCCGATCGCGGGCCGCTGGTGGAGCGCATCGCGCTGGCCGCGACCAAGCTGGGCAACGATCCGCACAACCAGGAAATCGCCCAGTGCATGCTGATGGATTTCGGCACCAACCGGCATCCGGAGCGTGACAAGCTGCTGCTGGCGGCGGCGTATCATACGGCGATGCATCGCAAGTACGGCGATCCGCTGGAGCCGGCTCGGCGCTTCGGCGAGGCGATGGGTGTGTCGCTGAACTAGCCGTCATCACACGGCCGTGGTCGGACCTGATCCGACCGTGGCAGTGATGCAGACGGATATGAGCAGCCCGACTGTCGAACGGAGCATGCGATGACCGTTTCCATCCGCCCGATCGATCCCGTGTCGCGTCCGCACTTCGCCGGCGAGGTATCGGGCGTCGACATCACCCGGCCGCTGTCCCACGCCGATGCCGCGGCGATCTCGGCCGGCATGGACCAGTACGGCGTGCTGGTGTTCCACGATCAGCACTTCACCGATGAAACGCAGCTTGCGTTCAGCCGCAACTTCGGTGCGCTGGAGCAGGCGACGGGCGACATCGCGCAGGGCTCCGAACGACGGCTGTCGATGGACGTCAACGACATCTCCAACCTCGACAAGAACAACCAGCTTCTGGCGCGTGACGACCGGCGGCGGCTGTTCGGCCTGGGCAACCGGCTGTGGCATTCGGACAGTTCGTTCAAGGCGGTGTCGGCGAAGTATTCGCTGCTGTCGGCGCGGCGCATTCCGTCGGCCGGCGGCAACACCGAATTCGCCGACATGCGCGCGGCCTACGATGCGCTGGATGACGACACCAAGGCCGAGTGCGAGAACCTGATCTGCGAGCACAGCCAGCTTTTCTCGCGCAGCATGCTGGGCTTTACCGACTTTCACCGACGACGAGCGCCGCAAGTTCGCGCCGGTGCAGCAGCGGCTGGTGCGGCGGCATCCGGTGACCGGGCGCAAGTCGCTGTTCCTGGCGTCGCACGCCGGCGCCATCCTCGGCTGGCCGGTGCCGGAGGCGCGCGCGTTCCTGCGCGACCTGACCGAGCATGCGACGCAGCGGCAGTTCGTCTACGCGCATGTCTGGCGGCAATGGGACCTGGTGATGTGGGACAACCGCGTCACGATGCATCGCGCGCGTCCGTTCAACAACGCCGAGGTGCGCGACATGCATCGCACCACGGTGGCGTGCGAACTGTCCACGATGGAACAGGCGGCATGATCAAGGTCGTCGGCCTGCTGACCCGCAAGCCCGAACTTACCCACGAGCAGTTCGTGAAGCACTGGCTGGAGATCCACGGGCCGCTGGCCATGCCGTGCCGGGCGTTCGGCGCTACGTGCAGTCGCACATCGTCGGTACGCGCACGCGGCCGGATATCCCGGAAACCGATGTGGACGTCGATGGGATTGCCGAGTTGTGGTACGACGATGAGGCGGCATTGGCGCGCGCTGCGCGCCTCACCGGAGATGAAGCGGCTGACCGACGATGGCGCACTGTTCATCGGCCGGATCAAGACCTACATCATCGACGAGAAGCAGATCATTCCGAAGTCCTGACTGTCATTGCGTGGAGCGGTGCGCCCGGTCCAGTGGTGTGCGCCAACCGGACCGGGCCTGCTTCCGTCAGCTTTGCCGCCGCGCAATGACAGCGGCGGCAGGAGGGCTGGCGTTACTCCGCCGCGGACGAAACCGTGTCCACCGCCTCGTACGGGAAGCGCTTCACGCGATCCATGTTCATGCCCTCGATGCGCAGCAGCCGCGTCGAGCCTTCGCGCCGCGGCGAGTGCAGCACGCCGGTATCGTAGAGGTACGCATCGCCGGCCTTCATCGCATAGTCGCGCACGTGGCTCGCCTTGCCGGGCTGGCCATCGGCCGGCCGCGCCAGGCAGTCCCAGTCGGTCATGATCGTCTCGCCGGCGGCCTGGCCATAGATCGCCCAGGACGGGCCGTGATCGTGCGGCTTGCTGTTCTTCGCGCCCGTCATAGGCGTGCGCCAGGATGGTGAAGCCGAGCTCCGGGTCTTCGTACAGCACCTTCCGCTCCGGCGTGCCTTCCGGGATGTATTTCGCGGCGAATTCGCCGTCCTTCAGCACTTCCTTAACCAGCGCGCAGACCGCCTTGCGGCCCTCGGTGCCCGGCTGGCTCTTCAGCGCGTCATGACACTTGGCGGCGAACTGTTCGAGCGTGTAGCCCATTGCGTTCATCTCCTGTGTTGAGGTTCATTCCCGACGATACGGATAACAATGCGCCCGATCGAGCGGGATGTCGAAATGATCGGCCAGCGCCTCGATCGCATCGGCGTGCTGCTTGTAGGGATCGCCGTTGGCGGGCCCCACGATGATGCAGCCGAAGGAGCGGTCGCGGCGACCGCCGGGCGGCAGCATGGCAGTCACCAGCGGCGCCCCGTCCTGGTCGCGCAGCGTCAGGAACAGCGGCATCTCGCGCTGGATATGCGCCGCCTTGCCGATATCCTGCTCGATGAACACGTTGGTGAGGGGCTGGAAGCTGTCGGCGGCCTTCTCCCATTCGCGGCGGAAATACTTCTCCACCGCGTGGCGCATCTGCTCGGATTCAGCGAGCGCCTCGCCCTCGCTGACCAGCCGGAACCAGGTTCTGTCACCGGGAGCGTCGCAGATATACTCCATGTGTTCCTCCCGCCGGCTTGGCTCTGGCCCAACTTGGACTGACCCGACGCGCCCAGCTTAGGATGGCCCGGATTGCGCGCCCGCGCAGCTAGATGACGCGCCGACAATCAAACGGGCAGGGGACGGAATGGCAACGCAGGCGAAGCGGCAGCGCCGGCGATACATTTGACTATGTCATCGTCGGCAGCGGCGCGGCGGGCTCGGTGCTGGCCAATCGGCTGACCGAGCAACCGGGCGACCACCGTCTGCGTACTGGAAGCCGGGCCACCGGATCGGCATCCCTACATCCATGTGCCGGCCGGGTTCATCAAGATGCTGTTCAATCCGGACTTCACCTGGCAGTTCAAGACCGAACCGTCCGAGGGCAGCGGCGGGCGGCAGATCCCCACCACGCAGGGGCGCACGCTGGGCGGGTCCAGTTCGATCAACGGCATGATCTACAACCGCGGCCAGCGCGCCGATCTCGACAATTGGGCGCAGCGTGGCAATCGCGGCTGGGGCTATGTCGACATGCTGCCCTACTACAAGCGCACCGAGCGGCGGATCGGCATCGCCGATGACCGCATCCATGGCCGCGAGGGCAATCTGCCGGTCACCGACTATCGATTGGATCCATCCGATCTGCGAGGCGTTCATTTCGGGTGCGGTCGGCGCGGGGATACCGCGCTGCACGGATTACAACAGCGGCGATCGGCAGGCAGGCGTGGGCTATTTCCAGCGTGCGATCCATCGCGGCTGGCGGCATTCCGCCGCGCGTGTGTTCCTGCATCCGGCGAAGGCGACCGGCCGGCTGGAGATACGCACCGATGCGCGCGCCGCCGCGGTGCTGTTCGACGGCAAACGCGCGACCGGCGTGCGGTACGTGAACGATCGCGATCGCAGCGACGCAGCGCGAGGTGCATGCGCGGCGCGAGGTCATCGTGTCGCTGCGGCACGGCCAACACGGCGAAGCTGCTGCAGATTTCCGGCGTGGGTCCGGCAGCGCTGCTGGGATCGATCGGCGTCCCGGTGGTGCACGAACTGCCGGGCGTCGGCGAGAACTTCCGCGACCATTACTCCGCGCGGCTGGTCGCGCGGGTGAAGAACAGCGCGCACGATCAACGAGATGGCGCGCGGCATGGGACTGGCCGGGCAGATCATGCGCTGGGCGATGGGGCGGCCCAGCATCCTGGCGCTGAGTCCGTCGCTGGTGCATTGGTTCTGGAAGTCCGACGACAGCATGGACCAGCCGGATCTGCAGGGCGTGTTCAGTCCGGCGAGCTACAAGCAGGGGTTCGTCGGCCTGCTGGACGACTATCCAGGAATGACCTGCGGCGTGTGGCAGCACCGGCCGGAGAGCATCGGCTATGTGCGGGCGCGGTCGGCCGATCCGTTCGAGGATCCGATCATCCAGCCGAACTATCTGGCCGACCCGATGGACCGCCGCGTGCTGATCAGGCGGCATGAAGCTGGCGCGGCAGCTGCTGCATACGCCGGAACTGGCGCACTACTTCGATGGCGACATGCTGCCGGGACCGCAGGTGCAGAGCGACGACGAGTACCTGGATTATGCGCGGCAGTACGGTTCCACGGCGTATCACCTGATCGGCACCGCGCGCATGGGACCGGCGACAGATCCGACCGCCGTGGTGGACGACCAGTTGCGCGTGCACGGCATGCAGGGGCTGCGCGTGGCGGATGCATCGATCATGCCCAACATGCCGTCGGCGAACACCTACGCCACCACGATGATGATCGCGGAGAAGGCCGCCGACATGATCCGCGGCCGGCCGCCGCTGGCGCCGGTGGAGGGGATCGCCGCCTGATGCGGTGCTGATGCTGGTGAAGTGCTTCTCCTCCCGCTCCGGCAGGGGCAGTCCGGCACGCAAATCGTCAGCATCGAGCGGCTTGCGGCATCGCCGATCTGGCCCGACACTCGCGTTGCTGTGACGATGCATGAAGGAGCCGAGGGTGGCCGGATTCAAGAGTACCGAACGCTATATTGCCTCGCGCGACCTGGAGGTCGCGGTGAATGCCTCCGTGACACTGCAGCGGCCGCTGCTGGTGAAGGGCGAGCCTGGCACCGGCAAGACCGTGCTGGCGCACGAGGTGGCGCAGGCGCTGGGCCTCGAGCTGATCGAGTGGCACATCAAGTCCACCACCAAGGCGCAGCAGGGACTGTACGAGTACGACGCGGTGTCGCGGCTGCGCGACGGGCAGCTGGGCGATCCGCGCGTGCACGACATCGCCAACTACATCGTGCGCGGCAAGCTGTGGGACGCGTTCGAGGCGGACAGCCGGTGGTCGTGCTGATCGACGAGATCGACAAGGCGGATATCGAGTTTCCCAACGACCTGCTGCTGGAACTCGATCGGATGCGGTTCTTCGTCTACGAGACGCGCAAGACGGTGATCGCGAAGCATCGGCCGATCGTGATCATCACGTCGAACAACGAGAAGGAGCTGCCGGATGCGTTCCTGCGCCGCTGCTTCTTCCACTACATCCGCTTCCCGGATCGCGAGACGATGGAGCGGATCGTGCAGACGCATTATCCCGACATCCGCCACGACCTGGCGCGCGAGGCGCTGAACGTGTTCTTCCAGATCCGCGAGGTGCCCGGGCCTGAAGAAGAAGCCCACGACAGCGGAATTGCTGGATTGGCTGAAGCTGCTGATGGTGGAGGACCTGCCGGCGGATGCGCTGCGCACCAACGACAAGCATCTGGTGATCCCGCCGCTGCATGGCGCGCTGCTGAAGAACGAGCAGGACGTGCATCTGTTCGAGCGCCTGGCGTTCCTGGCGCGGCGCAACAACTGATGTTCGCGCATCTCATCATGGGGCTGCGGCAGGCGGGATTGCCGACCTCGATCACCGAATACCTGACGCTGCTGGGCGCGATGAAGGCCGGGCGTGGCGGAATGGAGCGTCGATGATTTCTACTACCTGAGCCGCGCGACGCTGGTGAAGGACGAACGCCATCTGGATCGGTTCGACCGCGTGTTCGCGCAGTGCTTCAAGGGGCTGGAGCCGCCGCGAAGGCGTGGTGCCGCGCGAGCTGCCGGAGGAATGGCTGCGCAAGCTGGCGGAGAAGCTGCTGACGCCGGAGGAGATGGCGAAGATCGAGGCGCTGGGCGGCTTCGAGGCGATCATGCAGCGGCTGGCCGAATTGCTGGCGGAGCAGAAGGGGCGGCACCAGGGTGGCTCGAAGTGGATCGGCACCGCGGGGACCTCGCCGTTCGGGGCGTATGGCTACAATCCCGAGGGCGTGCGCATCGGTCAGCATGAATCGCGGCATCGCCGCGCGGTGAAGGTGTGGGACAAGCGGGAGTTCCGCGATCTGGACGACACGGTGGAATTGGGCACGCGCAATCTGAAGCTGGCGTTGCGGCGGCTGCGGCGTTTCGCGCGGCAGGGTGCGGAGACCGAGCTGGATCTGCCGAACACGATCACGTCCACCGCGAAGAATGCCGGGACGCTGGATCTGAAGATGGTGCCGGAGCGGCATAACACGGTGAAGGTGCTGCTGTTCCTGGATATCGGCGGCTCGATGGACGACTTCGTGAAGCTGTCGGAGGAGCTGTTCTCCGCCGCGCGGTCGGAGTTCAAGCATCTGGAGTATTTCTACTTCCATAACTTTCCGTACGAGCGGGTGTGGAAGAACAATCGCCGCCGGCATGACGAGACAGATCTCGACATTCGAGGTGCTGCGCACCTATGGGCCGGACTACAAGCTGATCTTCGTCGGCGATGCGGCGATGAGCCCGTATGAGATCACCATGCCGGGCGGCAGCGTCGAGCACATGAACGAGGAAGCCGGGCAAAGTTTGGCTGGAGCGGCTGACATCGCATTACCGACGGTCGGCGTGGCTCAATCCGACGCCGCGCAACAGTTGGCAGCATGTGCGTTCGATCGGCATGACCAGCGAGCTGATGGGCGGGCGGATGTATCCGCTGACGGTGAACGGCATCGACGAGATGGCGAAGGAACTGAGCCACTAGCAGGTAAATCTGTCATTGCGAGAAGCGAGGCGACGTGTCGCCGACCCTTTTCGACGATGACGGCGCGAACAGGAGGAAACGAAATGCCGCGGCTCGCAGGCAAGGTGGCATTCATCACCGGCGCCGGTACAGGGATCGGGCGCGCCACCGCGATCTGTTTGCGCGCGAAGGTGCTCGCGTGGCGATCGCCGAGATCGATGCGGCGGCGGGTGAGGAAACCGCGCATCTCGCGGGCAACGGCGCGATCGCCATCCGCACCGATGTGACGGACGAAGCCAGCGTGCAGGCGGCGGTTCGCGCGACGGTGCAGCAATTTGGTGCGCTGCACGTGCTGCACAACAATGCCGGCGGTTCGACACCGCAGGACAACACCGTGGTGGATGCGCCGATCGAGGAATTCTGGCGGGTCATCAAGCTGGATCTGTTCGGCACGTTCCTTGGCTGTCGCGTCGGCATTCCGGAGATCATCCGGTCGGGCGGCGGCTCGGTGATCAACATGTCGTCGAACGTCGCGCTGATGGGCATCGCCGGGCGCGACTGCTACACCGCGGCGAAGGGTGGGGTGGCTGCGATGACCCGCTCCATGGCAGTGGAATTCGCGCCACAGCGCGTGCGGGTGAACGCGATTGCGCCATCAGCCACGATGACCGAACGTGTGCGCAAGCTGGTGGCGGGTAATGCGGCGCTCGACAAGCTGGCGAACTCGCATCTGCTGGGGCTGATCGAGCCCGCCGATATCGCCAACATGGCGTTGCTGCTGGCTTCCGATGAATCCCGCATGATCACCGGGCAGGTCTATCCGGTGGACAGCGGTGTTACGATTTCCTGAGGAGGGTGCGATGAAGATCAAGCGTGTGGAGCATATCGCGATCGCGGTGAACTCGATCAATCAGTCGATGGCCATGCTGAAGGATACGTTCGGGCTCAACGTGGAGTACGAGGAACAGATCGGTGCCACGCGGCTGGCGATGCTGCCGGTCGGGGAGACCTATCTGGAACTGCTGGAAGGACACGATCCGCAAGCCGGCGCGGCCAAATGGATCGCCGAAAAGGGCGAAGGTCTGTTCCACATCTGCTTCGAGGTCGAGGACATCGATGGTGCGCTGGTCGAGCTGAAAGCAGAAGGGCGTCAAGCTGCTGAACGACACGCCGCGCATCGGCCATGCCGGTGCGCGCATCGCCTTCATCGATCCGATCTGCACGGGGAACATGCTGATCGAACTGGCCGAACTGCCTGCAGGACATGGAGCGCACGCATGAGTGGCTTCGCCCATCCGGAGTACCTGGTCACAACCGATTGGCTGGCCGGGCATCTGGATGATCCGAATGTGGTGGTGCTGGATTGCACCACGCATCTGATCCCTGATCCGAAGATCACCTACCAGGTGAAACCGGGTCGCGAGGACTTCGAACAGGGGCATATTCCCGGCGCGCAATTCGTCGACATGTTGCGCGACGTGTCCGATACCTCGCAGCGATTGCGCTTCATGCGGCAGGCGCCGGATGAATTCGCGGCGGCGATGCGGCGATTTGGCGTGAACAACTCGACGCGCGTGGTGACCTACAGCAGTGCGAATGTCTGGTGGGCGACGCGTCTGTGGTGGCTGTTCCATGAGTTCGGTTACGACGACGCCGCGGTGCTGGATGGCGGCTGGCAGAAATGGCATCGCGAAGGCCGGCCGGAGGAAACCGGTGCCGCGCGGCCGCGTCCGCCGGGCGATTTCACGGTGCGCGAGGTGCGCAACCTGATGGTGGACAAGGACGAGGTGCTGCGTGCGATCGGCAACGGCGCGATATGCACGCTGAATGCATTGCAGCCCGCGCAGCATACCGGCAGCGGCGGCAACAGCTATGGCAGGCCCGGCCGCATCGCCGGCAGCGTCAATCTGCCCGCGGCGCATTTGCTGAATCCGGAGACCAACGAGTTCCTGCCAGCCGAAGAATTGCGCCAGCGGTTTACCGCGGTAGGGGCGATGGACAAGCAGGTGATCAACTACTGCGGCGGCGGTATCGCCGCGAGCGCCGATGCTCTGGCGCTGATCATGCTTGGGCACACGGATGTGAAGCTGTACGACGCATCGCTGTCGGAATGGGCGCGCGATCCGACACTGCCGATGGAAACCGGCTGACGGCCGGATCAAGTCCGACCTTGAACGGCTTAAAGGAGAATTGTCATGCTGTTGCCGCTGGATGGACGCAACATCGCCTATGACCTGGTCGGACCGGGCGCCGGTCCTGTCGTCTGTATGACGCACTCGCTGGCGTTGGACGGCGGCATGTGGACGGAACAGGTGCCGCCTTTGCTCGCCGCCGACTTCCGCGTGCTGCGTATCGACATGCGCGGTCATGGCGGCAGCGGTCCGGTTGCCGGCGATTACACCATGAGCACGTTGGCAGCCGATGTCGCCACGGTGCTGGACGCACTCGGTATCGCACGCGTGCATTTCATCGGGCTGTCGATCGGCGGCATGCTTGGCCAGGCCTTTGCATTGGAACATGGCGGC
Source organism: uncultured Alphaproteobacteria bacterium (assembly GCA_963790445.1). Classification (GTDB taxonomy): domain Bacteria; phylum Pseudomonadota; class Alphaproteobacteria; order Acetobacterales; family Acetobacteraceae; genus JAMXLO01. The sequence goes on from CAWBON010000011.1 coordinate 120,242, forward strand.
AAGCTGGCTTCGGCGATGTGGTGCGATACGCTGCCGGGTACACCTGCCGGCGCGCCCGAAGTCTGGCAACAGCGCGTGGATACCGTGAGCGGTGCAAATTCGTTGGCGCCGCTGGCCGACCCGACGATCGAGCGATGGCTCACCGCAGCGGTCAAGCAGCGCGATCCCGGACGCTGGAAGCAGATCCGCGATACGATCGTTGGCACTTCGCCGGCGGGCTATCTTGGGTGTGTGGCGGCGATCCGCAACTTCGATTTCGTGGCGCGGTTGCCTTCCGTGAAGCTGCCGGTGCTGGTGGTATGCGGTTCCGACGATGTGGGCACGCCACCGGAAGGCAACCGTCGCATTGCCAGCTTGGTGCCTGGCGCGCGGTACGAGGAGATCGCCAATGCACTGCATCTCCCCAACGTCGAGCATCCCGGAGACGTTCAATCGCATCATGCTGGGCTGGCTGAACGCTCAGCGTTGACAGGAGGCGGACATGCGACTGGCAAACAAGGTTGGCATCGTGACTGCGGCGGCGTCCGGCATGGGGCGCGCCGGCGCGCTGCGTTTCGCGCAGGAGGGCGCGGCCGTCGGCGTGGTTGATCTGGACGAGGCTGGTGCAAATGCGGTGGCGAAGCAGATCACCGATGCTGGTGGGAAGGCGATCGCGCTGGCCGGCGATCTGCGCCAAGACGCGTTTGCCCGAGAGATCGTTCGCCGCACGGCCAACGAGTTCGGCGGACTTGATTTCGTTTGGAACCATGTCGGCCATCCGGGACCGGCGGCGATCGAGGGCATCGACTGGAAGGATTTTGAACTTGCGATGGATTTGAATGTCCGCACGGTCCTGGTCACCACCGAGGCGGCGATTCCCGGAATTGCGCGCGCGCGGCGGTGGCGCGTTGCTTTACACCGCGTCCACTTCGGGGCTGACCGGTTCGCAGTTCAGCCCGGTTTATAACATCGCGAAGTTCGGCGTTGTCGGATTGGTGCACGGGCTGGCGAAACGTTATGCGCGCGAGAAGATCAGGGTGAACGCGGTGTGTCCCGGTCCCACCGATACGCCGATGCTGCGGGTGTTCGTGGCGCGTCCGGATAGTCAGTTGCCGCCAGGAGAAACTGCGGAATCACTGGTGCTGAAGCGCGGCGGTCAGGTACCGATAGGGCGGCCCGCTCGTCCGGAGGAAATCGCCAATGCCGCGCTGTTTTTGATCTCGGATGAGGCGTCATACATCACTGGCGTGGCGTTGCCAGTGGACGGCGGGGCTACAGCCTGACGGTGCGATGCCGTCAACAACACACACTCTACGTCATCGCAACCCAATCGTCGCGCACGCAGCCGCGTCGTGATCTTGCGCGCGTCGCCGGCGCCGAAGGCCTATGCTGGCTCGCATCATGCCCTTCCTTCCCATCCGACCAACCGGCCGTTTTCATCCGAGCGGCCTGTTCCGCCCCGCATCGGTCGCCGTGATCGGCAACGATTCGTCGGAGGGCAGCCAGGTGCTGGACGAATCTGCAAGCCGGCGGCTTCACGGGAGAAATCCTGGCAGTGGAAACCGGGCAGCATTCCGGCATCGCGGCATTGCGGACTGCGCCCGATCTGGCCGTGATCGCAACGCCGCCGGACACGCTGCCGGCCATCATGACGGCTCTTGCGGCGAAGGGTACATTTGCCGCTATCGTCATCGGTGCCGCGGACGGACTCGCCAATATAACCAGGCAGACCGGCGTGCGCGTACTCGGCCCCGGTTCGTTCGGTATTGCCGTACCGGGCATCGGATTGAATGCTTCGCGTGCGCATCTGCCGCCGCCGCCAGGCCGCATCGGGCTGGTGTCGCAATCGGCGGCGCTATGTCGCGCGGTGCTTGACTGGGCGCAGCCGAACGGCGTCGGCTTCAGCCACATCGTCGGCATCGGCGGGAATGCCGATGTCGGCTTTGGCCTTGTTCTGGACTGGTTGTCGCGCGATGTCGGAACTGGCGCGATCCTGCTCGACATCAGGCATTTGAAGGACCGACGCGCCTTTCTGTCAGCCGCGCGCGCGGCATCGCGATTGCGGCCGGTGGTGGCGATCGGTCCCGGCACGCTGCTGTCCGATCCGACCGGGGAGGCGGAACGCGCGCTCGAGTGCAGCGCTACGGCGCGCCGGCGTGCTATGCGTCACGCGGCTCGAGGATATGCTGGCGGCGGCCGAGACGCTCTCGCGTGCGCGTCCGGTGCGAAGTGAGGCGTTGGCGATCGTCACCAATGCGATCAGTGCCGGCAGAATGGCGGCCGATGCGGTGCTGCGCGATGGTCTACGGCTTGCGCCGGTGCCGGGTGCGGACGATGGCATCCTGCATGTTGGGCCGGATGAGTCGCACTTGCTCGCCGAGTACGCTGCGTCCGCTGCTGCATCTCCGGGGGTTGGTGGCGTGCTGGTGGTGCACGCGCCGTCCGGTTCGGCCGATAGGGCGGCGATCGCGGCTCTGGCGTCGGTTCGCGCGGCATTGCCGGTACCGTTGCTGATCTGCGCGATGGGCGAGACTACCGGCGCCGAGTACCGGCGCAGCCTGGCCGACGCTGGCATGGCGGTGTTCGCTATGCCCGATCAGGCGGTGCGCGGCTTCTTGCATCTGGTGCAGGACCGTCGCAACCGGGCCGCCGCTCGCGAATTGCCGTCGGGCGCGGTGCTGACCGTGGCACCCGACCGATCGGCGGTGCGGGAAGCGCTTGCGACGATGCGGTGTGCCGGCCGGCTGGCATCCATGCAGGACGAGGCACTGGGGGTGCTGTGCGCATATGGCGTCCCGACGGTGCCGACTCGCATGGCCGTATCGCCTGACGATGCGGTGGCGGCAGCGATGTTGCTGGGGTTCCCGGCCGTGGTGAAGTTGCGCCAGAACGATCGACCGAGTGCGCGTGCGTCGGGCGGACTTGCGCTCGATCTGCACGGCGCGGCAGAGGTTATGATTGCGGCCCGTCTGCTCGCATCTCGGCCTGCCCGACGAACGCCTGATGCACGCGGTACCGCGCTGCTGGTGCAGCGTCAGGCAGCGCACGCGCGCGAGTTGCGGATCCGGGTAGCGGACGATACGAGGTTCGGGGCAGTGATCAGCTTCGGCCTGGGCGGCACGACGGCGGACATCGCGCGCGACGTTGCCGCCGATCTGCCGCCGCTCAATCTGGCATTGGCGCATGGGCTGATCGCGCGCACGCGTGCCGCCGCGACTTTGGCGCGGTTGCGCGACATGCCGGCAGCCGATATCGATGCCGTGGCCGAAACGCTGGTGCGCATCAGCCAGCTGATCGTCGATTTCCCCGAGATCCTCGAAATCGAAGTGAATCCGCTGTTCGCCGATGCGGACGGCGTGTTGGCGGCGGATGCTTGGCTGCGGCTGCGCGAGACAGGCGATACCGGCGGTGGTCTGGCGATTACTCCCTATCCGGCGGAATTGGTGGAGCATTGGACGGCGCATGATGGCGAGCGGCTGACCATCCGCCCGATCCGCCCGGAGGACGCCGACCAGCACGCCGCCTTCTTCGCCAGGCTGTCGCCGCAGGACATCCGCTATCGTTTCTTTACCGCGATGCGTGAGCTGTCGGCGGAACAGATGGCGCGCATGACGCAGGTTGATTACGATCGCGAGATGGCGCTCATCGCGGTGCGTGAGACGAGTGGCGAGACTGTCGGAGTTGCGCGGCTGGTTTGCGAACCGGGTGAGGACGAAGGCGAATTCGCCGTGATCGTGCAGTCCGACATGAAGGGCAGGGGTTTGGCAACGCATCTTATGCAACGCCTGATCGATTGGGCACGCGGGCGGCGACTGCGCGCTATTGTTGGCCAGGTGCTGGCGGACAATGCACCGATGCTGGCGTTCGTGCGCCATCTCGGCTTTTCGCTTAAGAGAATGCAGGATGAACCCGACGTGGTAGAGGCACGACTGTTGCTGGGGTAACGAAAAGCTCGATGCGGCGTTGGCAGCAGGGTTTCCCGCACGAACCGCAGCGCCGCGCTTGCACGGCGCGACAACGATCGAGCTGTGCGTGGCCTGCACGACACACTATCCACTGATTGGACGCAAAGCCGAAGAGTTGGCAGGGTAAGGGTGCGCTGCCAATTGCTGCCGAGCTATGACACGGCCAGCGGGAAACGTCGCCGTCACCGTGGTTCCCACGCCCGGCTTGCTTTCGATCGCCAGCGAGCCGCCGTGCAATTCGATCAGCTTTCGGCAGATGGCAAGGCCCAGGCCGGTACCGCCGAACTGGCGGACAATCGAGCTGTCCGCCTGCCTGAACGGTTCACCAATATATTTGAGCGCCGCTTTCTCGATACCAATGCCGGTGTCGGACACTACCAGGGCCACGTCACCGTTATGGGGGAAATCCAACCTGACCGAGACCACGCCTTCCGCCGGTGTGAATTTGATTGCATTGGTCAGCAAGTTTAGCACGATCTGCCTTATGGCGCGGACGTCCGCCCGCACCACCGCTGACTGGTCGTCGCTCGATCGATCGATCAGCACGCCGGTTCGGTGCGCGCGCAGCCTCAGCATGCCGAGGCTGCTGTCCACGATCACGCCGATGTCTACCGGCTCATCGCTGAGTTCATAGCGTCCGGCCTCGATCTTCGAGAGGTCCAGTACGTTGTTGATCATATCCAGCAGATGGCGGCCGCTTTCATTGATCTCCTTGGCGTAGGAAGCGTGACTGCCGGATATGCCGTCACCGATCAGCTCGGAGAATCCGATGATCGCATTCAGCGGGGTCCGCAGTTCATGGCTCATGTGGGCCAGGAATTCCGACTTGGCGCGGCTTGCCGCTTCCGCTTGTTCCTTGGCGTCCCGCAACTCGGCTTCCGCTACGACTTCACGACTGAAATCGCGGCCCGTACCCCGATAGCCGAGAAACGTGCCGTCGCTGTCGAAGATCGGATCGCCGTTGACGCTGACATGCTGCACGCTGCCATGTTCATCCAGAAACTGGTATCGGAAATCACGGAACGGCATCCTGGCCAGCAGGTCCCGTCGGTGACTGATCCACGGCTCAACCGAGGTATCGGCGTTGGACAACTCCCAGCGAGTTTTTCCGACAACCGTGGACGGGTTGTCGTTCAGTATTGTCGATCGGCTGATCAGCGAGACGAAGCGCAGATCCGCGTCTTGTTCCCAGAACCAGTCCGACGCCATTTCGGCGAAGGTGCGTACCCGTTGCTCACTGTTGGCCAACGCGTCCGCCGTCTGTAGTAGCCGAATGTTCTGTGCTTCCTGGCGACGAAACTGCACCGCGATCACACCGGTCAGCACGGCAAACACGATGGCCGCGCCGGCCGCCGCCAACACGATCAGGCGGGCTTCGCTGCGCCAGTCGGCCAATGCGGCCGTCTCGGTTCTGGAGACCTCGATCATCAATGGAAATTCGTTCACCGGAACCGCGGCAGCCAGCGAGGCAACACCATTCAGGGCAGTCGACTTGCGATAAACGACGCCGCTCGACGCGCTGCCGCCTAAGACGCCGGCGCTCCCGGCAACGGCGTGGCCCCACGGAGTTTCCCGCATGGCGTGTTCGCCCTGCATCGGCGCGGTATTCGGATAGCAGGCGATCAGCGTTCCATCGCGGCGATACAGACTGACCGATTCGCCCGGCAGCAGGTTTATCGCACCGTAGAATTTCGTCAGATACTGCGTGTCGATCGCGGCGACCACGAGGCCAATGAACGCGCCGTTGGGACTGCCGATGCGCCGCGCCGCGAATAATGTCCGATGGGCATTGAACCGGCTGACGTGGGGCGCGCTCAGGAACGGCGCCGGGTCGTCGTGTTCGATGAAGTGGCGGTAGTAGTCGCGATCTGATGCATCGATCGGCGGAATTGGCCAGGTGCGGGAGAAGTTCACCAGGAAGCCGTCCTTATCGACCAGCAGGATGGCGTTCGCTTCCGGCAGGCTCCTTACCCTGTCTACCAGATAGCTGTGCGTTGCCTCATCCTTCAGGTCGTCACTGAACTCCGCCGGCGTCGTCGCTGATCGCTGTGCCCGGGCCGCGACATCGCTCAACAGCAGATCGACCACGGACATGTAGCGCGATGTCTGCTCGCTGAGCACGGCGCCCAGCGTCGCCAGATCGGCTTGGGATTGGCGGACGGCATTCCGGTGCTCCAGCCAGGCGGCCATTGCAGCGAGGGCAATGGTGAGGGCAACAAGAACGGCGCCGACCGCTATCACTCGCTGACTGGTGCGTGGCAAACGGGCGGCCGGCACTTCGCGATCCTCCCGGGTGCTGCATCGTTTCAGTCATTCAGGCCATTCGACCACAGGACGGCTGCGTGCAAAAGGTAGATGCCGGGGCCACGCAATCAGCGTTGGGTGTGTCGATCACAACCCGGGAGCCATACATCGCTGTTGGAGTTGCGTATCCGTCTGCCACCGGTGCTGCCCCGCCGCTCAACGCGATCAGCGCAGCAATGCCACTACCACTGTCACGATGCCCAGCACCAGGTTGATGCCGATCAGCTTGCGGATCCGGTCGATGCAGGCAGCGGCGGTGGTGCGATCGGTGGTGCGGCGAAACCGCGCATAGGGGCCGAACACGATCAGCACGAACACCGCGCTCATGATCAGTCCGAGCAGCATCATCACATGGATGTTCCAGCCGACGTAAGCCATGCCGCCATAGAAGCCGAACAGCACGGCGAAGCCGGTGATCAGGATCAGCGGCATGACGTGCCAGACCACCAGGAAAAAGCGCCGAAACACCTGCGTGTGAAGCGCGATCCGCTGCATGGGTTCAAGCACCGACAGGCTCGGCCGCAACACGACGTAGGCGAAGAACATGCCGCCGACCCAGATCACCGCGCACAGCACGTGGAGCGCCAGCACCCATCCCCAGATCGTCATCCCGTCAACTCCTGCAATTCGGTCAGCAAGGCGCGCAGTTCCGCGGCGGCGGTGGAGCGTGGCGCAGCCTCGGTAACGCCAAGGCCGGCGGCGAAGGCATGCGCGAAGCCGGCGCGATTGCCAAGAGCCGAGTGCAGCAGGGGCAGGCGGCGATCAGCCAGGTCGGCTTCGATGGTTCCGCGCAGGCGGGAGGTTGGCGGGACACGATTGAACACCAGATGCGCGCGGCGCCGCTCTTCGCCCGCAAGCGCCAGCGTTCCCTCGGCCGCCCAGATATCGGGCAGGCTCGGCTGGATCGGCACCAGCACGATATCGGCGGCGCGCACCGCGACGCGGGCGTCAGTGTCAAGTTGCGGCGGGCTGTCGATCAGCACCACGTCATGATCGCGCCGCAGCCGATCGAGTTCCGCCGCCAGCCGCCAGCCCGATATGTCGGAGAATGCCAGCGCGGCAGCTCTGTTCACAGCCGAGCGAGGCGCAGGCCGTGCCAGCGGCCAAGGCTTTTCTGCGGATCGATGTCGAGCAGAGCGACACGTCGCGATGGCGCGAACGCCGCGGCGATGTTGGCGGCTAGCGTGGTCTTGCCGGTGCCGCCTTTCTGCTGCGCGATCGTGATCACCACCGCCATGGCTGCGACTCCGCTGTCGTTGGCAAGTATAGCCGCTTTGCCGCCGTGGCCACGTCGCCGGCCGCCTCGTCGGTCGATGAACGCAGGGCAATCCGCTGCGCGAGGCTGGTGCGCCGTCGCTACGGCAGCAGCACGACTCGATCCCGCGTTATCGATTGCACCGCGCGGTAAGCGTCCTTCGCCCGTTCCAGCGGATAGCAGGCGCGTTCGGCCACCGGCAACGGTCGCAGCCGCCCACTCGCGAAACCGGGCAGCAACTCGCGCAGGATGGCCGCGCAGGCACACGCATCCAGCGCCAACGAGTCGATGCCAACGAATGTGTGCTCGCCGCGGTAGAACGTGAAGATGTCGAACGGCACGGGACGCTCGACAGTCGAGATGAAGATCTGCCGGCCGCCATGTGCCATCGCCTGGTTCGCCGCGGCGAAATACGGACTGCCCACGGTGTTGTAGACGATGTCCGCGCCGTGGCCGCCGGTTTCGCCGCGCACCACGGCGGCGATGTCGGCGCTCGATCCGTCGATCATGCGCACTGCGTAGCCTGGCAGGGCGAAGGGTTCGGCGCGGCGGGTCACACCAAATACGCGGGCACCCAGCATCGTCGGCGATCATGCACCGCGGCCTGGCCCACCATGCCGTTCGCCGCCGTCACCAGCACCACGTCGCCGGGCTTCGGCATGCCGGCGCGGCGGAAGCCCTGGAACGCCGTGACGAACGGCACGCCGAGAGCGCCCGCCTCCGCCGGCGTCAGGCTTTGCGGCCGTGACGACCAGCGCGTCACGATGCAGCACCAGATGAGTTGCGTGCGTACCGTCGCGGCTGATGCCAAGGTCGCCGCCGGTGCCGAACACCTCCTGGCCGATCAGCGCCTGTGGTCCTTCGATCACCACGCCGGCCCAGTCGCGGCCCGGCGTGCGCGGCCAGACCGCGTGCGGCATGCGACCGAGGGTTGCGGATATGTCGCTGCGGTTCACACCGGCGGCATGCACTGCGATCAGCACCTCATCGGAGCCGAGTGGCGGGGGGTCGAATGCCTCGAGCCGCAGGTCGAGGTCGTCGAGTGTGTCGGCTTTACGCAGCACGCGCAGACGTCGCATTGCCATTCCCTCAGTCGCCATTCGCTCAGTCGCCGTTCGCCCAGTCGTTGTTAGCTCAGTCGCCATTCCCGCGGGGTTTGTCCTATCCTGGCGACTTCGTCCCTGGAGGCTCGCGATGAACACCCCGCTGGCAGGCATCACTGTGCTCGACTTTGGCCAGATATTCCAAGGCCCCTATGCCACGCTGCTGATGGCCAAGGCCGGCGCCAACGTGATCAAGATCGAGCCGCCGCACGGCGAACCGGCTCGCCGCCGAGCGGCGCCGGGGCACAGTGCGACGTTGCCGGTCGCGATGCTGAACTCCAACAAGCGCGCCATCACGCTGAACCTGAAGTCGGAGCGTGGCCGATTGCTGCTGCGTCAGATGGTGGAGCGCGCCGATGTGCTGCTGGAGAATTTCTCGCCCGGCACGATGGATGACCTGGGCGTCGGCTATGACGTGCTGAAGGGGCTCAATCCGCGCCTGGTCTATGCGACGGGGTCCGGCTTCGGCATCACCGGCCCGGACCGCGACAATCTCGCGATGGATTTCACTATCCAGGCGCAGTCGGGAATCATGAGCGTCACCGGTTTTCCTGATGGCCCGCCGGTGAAGGCCGGTCCCACGCTGGTGGATTTCATGGGCGGCATCCATCTTTATGCCGCGGTCGTCACGGCGCTGTTCCAGCGTGAGCGTACCGGCGTTGGCCAGTTGGTCGAAGTGGCGATGCAGGAGACGGTGTATTCCTCGCTGGCTTCCAGCATGGATTACCATGTGCGCACCGGCGAAATACCGCCGCGTACCGGCAACCGGCAATCCGCACTCGCCAGCGCGCCGTACAATGCGTTTCCCACCAACGACGGCTGGGTCGCCATTCACGTGGTCACCGAAGGGCACTGGCAGAACCTGCTGAAGGCGATGGGCCGCGAGGATCTGGCGCAGGATCCGCGCTACGCCACCAACGCCGCGCGCGTGGAGAATCTGGCCGCGACCGACGCTGTCGTCACCGAATGGACCAGCCAGCACGGCAAGATGGACGTGTTCGCGGCAGCCAAGAATTATCGCATTCCCTGCGCGCCGGTGCGCACCGTGCCGGAGGTGATGAACGATCCGCATATGCATGGCCGCGGCATGCTGGAGCGCATCGATCATCCGGACCTTGGCAACATCGTCGTGCCGACAACGCCGTTGCGCCTGCACGGCGCCGACAAAGTCCCCACTGTGCCAAGCCCGATGGTGGGGCAGCACAATGCAGAGATTTATGGCGACTGGCTTGGGTTGCCGTCCGATGAGATAGTGAGCCTGAAGCAGCAGGGCGTAATTTGACGTTCGCCTGGCGTCATGGCCGAGCGTGTCCCGGCCATGATCGTTGGCACAACACGGTGGGGAGAGAACAATGACCAAGGTAGCGGTGCTGGACGATTGGCAGGGTGTGGCAAGGACCAGCGCGGATTGGTCGCCGTTGCAGGCGCGTGCCGAGGTGGTGTTCTTCGCCAAGGCATTCGACAACGAGGACGATGCGGGCCGCCAGCTCGCGGATTTCGACATCGTGCTGTCGATGCGCGAACGCACGCCGCTGCCGGGTTCGCTGATCAACCGGCTGCCGAAGCTGCGCATGCTGGGGATGACAGGTGCGCGCAATGCCTCGCTGGATACGCCGGCCTGCACGGCACGCGGCATCGTGGTGTGCAGCACGTCCGGCGGCGGCAACAGTGAGGCAGCTACGGCGGAACTGGCGCTGGGTCTGCTGGTTGCCGCGGCACGCGCCATTGCGGTCGGCGACGCCAATATCCGCGCGGGAAAATTCCAGGAAGGCGTGCCGGTCGGCTACACGCTCGCGGGCAAGACGATGGGCATCATCGGGCTGGGCCGGCTTGGCTCGCACATGGCGCGCTACTGCAAGGCGCTGAACATGAACCTGCTGGCATGGAGCCAGAACATGACGCCGGAGAAGGCGCAGGCGGCCGGTGCGACGATGGTGTCGAAGGAGGAACTGCTGTCGCGTTCCGACGCGATCAGCATCCACCTTGTGCTGTCGGATCGCACACGCGGCCTGATCGGCGCCGCGGATATCGCGCGCATGAAGTCGGGCGCGATCCTGGTGAACACCTCGCGTGGGCCGATCATCGATGAAAAGGCGCTGATCGAGGCCGTGCAGGCGCGTCGCATCGTCGCCGCACTGGATGTGTTCGACCGCGAGCCGCTGCCGGCGAACCATCCGTTGCGCATCGCACCCAACACGGTGATGACGCCACATCTTGGCTATGGCGTGCACGAGACCTGGCAGGGTTTCTATCCGCAAAGCGTGGAGAATGCGCTGGCCTTCCTGGATGGCAAGCCGGTGCGGGTGACCAATCCGGAGACGTTGGGGAAGCGCTGAGAACGCCGCCGTCGACACGCTGACATCGGCTGGCGGACATCGGCTGGCGGCGTCACGTCCGCCACCGAGTTTGACGCGTCGGCGACCGCGGCGCTTGACCGAACCGCGCACCGCGCTATGCCATCCGGCTGAACCTGTTGCGGGAGACGACAATGCGCGCCTGGGCCGTGGTCGAAAACGGAGCTCCCCTGAAGGAGCTCGAACTGCCGACGCCGGAACCGAAAGGCACCGAGGTGCTGATCGAGGTGACGCATTGCGGCGTCTGTCATTCCGACCTGCACATCTGGGAAGGCTATTACGACATCGGCGGCGGCAAGAAGATGTCGCTGAAGGACCGCGGCGTGGTGCTGCCGCTGGCGATGGGACACGAGATCGTCGGCCGCGTCGCGAAACTCGGCCCCGACGCCAAGGGCGTGAAAATCGGCGACCTGCGCATCGTGTTTCCCTGGCTCGGTTGCGGCACCTGCGAAAAGTGCCTGGCGGAGGAGGACAACATGTGCCTCACGCCGCGCAGTCTCGGCGTCTATGCGCACGGCGGCTACGGCACGCACGTGATCGCGCCGCATCCGCGTCATCTGGTTGATCCGGGGACGATCGATCCGGCGGTGGCGGCGACCTACGCCTGTTCCGGCATCACGGTCTATTCGGCCATTCGCAAAGCCATGCCGATCCCGCCGACCGAGGCGATTGTCGTGGTCGGCGCCGGTGGTCTCGGCTTGAACGCGATCGCCGTGCTGAGGGCACTGAAGCACCAGAACATCGTGGTGGTCGACATCAGCGCCAAGAAGCGCGACGCAGCGCTGAAGGCCGGCGCACATAAGGTCGTCGATGGCAGCGGCGAAGGCGCGACGCAGCGCATCGTCGAAGCCGCCGGCGGTCCGGTGCTGGCGGTGATCGACCTGGTGAACGGCACGCAGACCGCGCGCTTCGCGTTCGATGCGCTGCGCAAGGGGGGCAAACTGGTGCAGGTCGGGCTGTTCGGCGGCGAACTGACGTTGCCGCTGCCATTGATGGCGATCCGCGTACTGACCGTGCAGGGCAGCTACGTCGGCAATCCCAAGGAACTGCGCGAACTGGTGAAGCTCGCACAGGACGGTACACTGGCCGCGCTGCCGGTCGCCATGGTCCCGCAGAACGAGGCCAACGACGCTCTGATGCGCCTGCGCGACGGTCGGGTGACCGGACGACTGGTACTGCGGTCAGAGGCGGCCTGAGCCATGAGCAATACGGCAACCATCCGCCGATCCGTCGTGCTGAAGCGCCGCCCCAATGGCAGCCCGCGCCGCGAGGATTTCGAGATAATCGACGATGCCATCCCGAGCCCGGCAACCGGGGAAGTGGTCACGCGTACGATCTGGCTGTCCATCGATCCGTATATGCGCGGACGCTTGCGCGAGCAGCAGACCTACGCGCAGCCGGTGAACCCCGGCGAAGTAATGACCGGCGAAACGGTCGGCGAGGTCCTGGCTTCCGCCGATCCGCGTTTCGTTGCCGGCGATGTCGTGGTGGGTGCGCGCGGCTGGCAGACGCATTCGGTGACACCCGGCGATCGGCTGACCAAGCTCGATCGCCATGGCGCGCCGCTGTCGGCGTATCTCGGTGTGCTTGGCATGCCGGGCGCCACTGCGTTTCGCGGCGTCACCGAGATCCTGCAGCCGAAGCCGGGCGAGACGGTGGTGATCTCCGCCGCGTCCGGCGCGGTCGGTTCGGTGGCCGGACAGTTGGCCAAGCGTGCCGGCGCGCGCGTGGTGGGCGTGGCCGGTGGGGCCGAAAAGTGCCTGTGGGTGCAGGACAGCCTCGGCTTCGATGATTGCGTCGATCACCGCTCACTCGATTTGCGGGCCGAATTATTGGCATGCTGCCCCAACGGCATCGATGCGTATTTCGAGAACGTTGGCGGCGCGGTGCAGGCGGCGGTGTTCGACCTGCTCAATCCGTTCGCACGCGTGGCGATGTGCGGCATGGTGTCGCAATACAATGAAGTCGAGTTTCCGCCTGGACCCAACCTCGGCTTCGTCGTCGGCAAGCGCGTGCAGATCCAGGGATTCATCGTATCCGACAAGCCGGAGAAGATCGCTGAATGGCGCAATCTGGCGGCGCCATGGGTTGCGGATGGCAGCCTGATCTATCGCGAAGACGAAGTTGAAGGGCTGGAGAGCGCACCCGACGCGCTGGCCGGCATGCTGGGCGGGCGCAACTTCGGCAAGCTGCTGGTACGGGTGGGGCTCGACGCGAAGTAAAATGTCGGACGTCGTGGGCGGCCTTCCGAGCGCGCTCGTGAAGGAGGTCATGCTGGCGAACGTGAGTTCAACCACTCCTGCGGCATCCGGATGCGACACGTCGCAAACGCGCCTACAGGCCACCAATGAATGGTTCGGTTATCGGGACCATTCGGAGACCATGAATAGAACGGCTTCCAGGTAGCCGAGTTCTACGACTTGCGTTGCCGCGGAGCGGCGAAATGAAGACCGCGCACGCCGGGTGAACGCTCGTGGGGACACGCCTGCAGCGCCCGCCACAATCGCAACCTGGTCATGGAACCTTCATCGCAGCGCAATGCCGCGGTCACGCTCTGCCGCTACCTCCGTCAGGCAATCGACCACGGAGATGCCAACCATGCCGCGCACCCACTTCTTCGCGAACCAGGACGAACAGCCGTTCAAGCGTTTCCACTGGCTGACGCTGTTCACCACCGGCATGGGCGTGTTCACCGACGGCTACGACCTGTCCTCGATTGGCGTGGTCCTGCCACTGGTCCTCGCCTCATTCGGCGTGGCGCATATCACCGGACTTGAAGGCGGCATGCTGGCCGGGTCCGCCCTGGTAGGCGCCGCCGTCGGCGCACTGATCTTCGGCGCACTGGCACAACGCGGCCGGAAGAAGTTCTACGGCCTCGACGTCACGCTGATGGCGATCATGGCAGCCGCGCAGGCTTTCGCCCCAGATCTCTGGACCCTGATCGCCATCCGCTTCGTCCTCGGTATCGGCATCGGCGCCGACTACGTGCTGTCGCCCACCATCATGGCGGAGCACGCCAATCGGCGCGATCGCGGCAAGAAGATCGGCCTCGGCTTCGGCGTCATGTGGCCGCTCGGTGGTGCCGCCGCCGCACTGGTCGCGCTGCTGCTGGGCTCGCTGGGCGTCGATGCCGATCTCCGCTGGCGCCTGGTGCTCGCGTTCGGCGGCGTGCCGGCGCTGTCAGTGCTCTATCTGCGCCGCAAAATGCCGGAAACGGCGCGCTATCTTGCCCGCCTCGAGGGCGACAGCCTCGGCGCCGCCCAGGTAGTACACCAAATCGCCGGCACCGCGCCGACCACAACCGCGTCGCATGACCGTCGCGCGTGGTGGGCGGTATTCTCCCAACATGCACCGGCTATCTTCGGCGCCGCGCTGCTGTGGCTGCTGTTCGACATCGTGGTCTATTCGGGCATCCTGTTCGGCCCGTCATTGATCGCGCAAGGTCTCGGCTTGGCTCCGGCCATCTTCTCGCTGATCACGTCGTTCGTTTTCGTCATCCCCGGCGCGCTGATCGGCGTCTCGCTGATCGACCGCATCGGCCGCAAGCAACTACAAACCTGGGGCTTCATTGGCGCAGCGGCGATGCTCAGCCTTTTCGCCTATCTGCACGACCAGGTGATGGCGACGCCTGCCATCGGCATGCTGCTGTTCGGGCTCTACAGTCTGCTGATCACGGCCGGTCCCAGCAGCGTGGCCGGCGCCGGAATCCTGGGTGTCGAACTCAGCCCGACCCGCATTCGCACCATCGGGCAGTCGATCACGGTGGTGGGCGGCCGAATCGGCGCTTCGATCAGCGCATTCCTGTTTCCACTGCTGTTCGGCGTACTCGGCGAGACCGGCGTGATCTACCTGCTGGCCGCGGTGTCCATCGTCGGCGCGGTCTGCACCATGCTGGTGATCCCGGAGACCGCGCAGCGCTCGCTCGAGGACATCAATGCCGATGCCGATGCCGACCTGGCACCGAGCTGGGCTGACTGAAACCCAACGAACTGCCCACCACCCGGCACCGCCATCACCGGCGGTGCCGGCAGGCTGATCCCGGTAGGCTGATCAGGGCAGCGCGGCCATCGTCGTGCTGATGAGCGTCGGCAGCATCGGCCACTGGGAGATAACGAACCAGCAGCCGAGCAGCACCGCAATCCAGGCCACAGTACCATAATACACGTGGCGTGGCCCCGACCTGCCAGGGCCGCCCGTCTCTTCACGCTTGCCCATCTCTTCGCGCTTCAACCTGCTCATCACTTTCTATCTAGCGGATCAATGCGGCAGTTTCTTGCAGACAATGTGCCATGTGCCGGCAATTGGCGCGGACCAGCGCTGAGTTTGACGCATAGGTCCGCCGGGCCCATCCCACGCATAATGCGACACAAGTCACACGGCAGGATTGATCTTGAGCGAGAACACCATCGCGGCGCCACGCAGCGTCGTCCAGCATCCGCCCATCCATACCATCCCAGCGCAGTCCAGCGCAGAGACGACCACCTTCGCGATCCTGGTGTCGCTCTCGGTGTGCCATCTGCTCAACGACATGAACCAGTCGCTGGTGCCGGCGCTGTATCCGGTGTTGAAGGACTCCTATCACCTGGATTTCGGCCAGATCGGCCTGATCACGCTGGCCTTCCAGCTTACCGCATCGATGTTGCAACCGGTGGTGGGCCTGGTCACCGATCGCCGCCCGCAGCCGTTTTCCCTGCCCATCGCAATGGGGTGCAGCCTGATCGGCCTGCTGCTGCTCTCGATCGCGCATACCTACCCGATGATCCTGCTGTCAGCGGCGCTGGTGGGGCTCGGATCGTCGGTGTTCCATCCGAAATCATCGCGCGTCGCGAGGATGGCGTCAGGCGGCCGCCACGGCTTCGCCCAGTCGCTGTTCCAGGTCGGCGGCAGCACCGGCTCCGCGATCGGCCCGCTACTGGCTGCGTTCATCGTGGTGCCGCACGGCCAAGGCAGCGTCGCCTGGTTCTCCGCTGCCGCGCTGCTGGCGATTTTCCTGCTGGCGTATGTCAGTCAGTGGTACAGCCGGAATCTGGTGCCGCGTCGCGTCGGTGGCAGCAGCGCCAAGGGCGCCGCCTATGCCGTGCTGTCGCGCAAGAAAGTCATGGGCGCGATCGCCATCCTGATTGCGCTGCTGTTCTCCAAGAACGTCTACACCTCCAGCCTGGGGTCGTACTACACGTTCTACCTGATCCATAAGTTCGGGCTGTCGGTGCAGAACGCGCAGATCCACCTGTTCGTCTTCCTGGGCTCGGTGGCGGCCGGCACGTTCGCGGGCGGTCCGATCGGCGATCGCTTCGGCCGCAAGCCGGTGATCTGGTTCTCGATCCTCGGCGCCTTCCCGTTCGCGCTGATGCTGCCGTACGCGAACCTGATGTGGACCGGTGTCCTCAGCGTAGCAATTGGGCTGATCCTGGCATCGGCGTTCTCTGCCATCCTGGTCTATGCGCAGGACCTGCTGCCAGGCCGGGTCGGCATGGTGGCGGGCATGTTCTTCGGTTTCTCCTTCGGTCTGGGCGGCCTGGGTGCGGCAGCGCTGGGAGAGATCGCCGATTGGACCAGCATCGACACGGTGTATCGGGTATGCTCGTTCCTGCCGCTGATCGGGCTGTTGACGGCGTTCCTGCCGAACATCGAGCGGGCGACGGTGCGACAAGTAAGCTGAATTCGGTTTCCTGTTGCGATCTGTCCGGGTGGTCTAATCTTGGGCCTAATCGACCGCTGACAACTGACCACTGAACCATGGCCGGACATTCCCAGTTCAAGAACATCATGCACCGGAAGGGTGCGCAGGATGCGCGCCGCGGCCGGCAGTTTGCCAAACTGATCCGCGAGATCACGGTCTCGGCGCGGCAGGGGCTGCCTGATCCGGCATCCAACCCTCGGTTGCGCGCGGCGATGGTGGCGGCGCGGCAGGCCAACATGGCTAAGGACACGATCGATCGCGCGATCAAGAAGGCGACCGGTGGAGCGGGGGGCGAGGATTACGCCGAGGTGCGGTACGAGGGGTACGGGCCGGCCGGGGTCGCGGTCATCGTCGAGGCGCTGACGGATAATCGCAATCGCACCGCGTCTGATATCCGGTCGGCGTTTGCCAAGCATGGCGGTGCGCTGGGCGAAACGAACTCCGTCAGTTTCCTGTTCAACCGGCTCGGGGTGATCCGCTATCCGGCGTCTGCTGCGTCCGAGGACGACATGCTGGAGGCGGCGATCGAGGCGGGTGCGGAGAATGTCGAAAGCGACGCGGACGCGCACGAGGTCACCGCGGCGGTGGAGGATTTCTTCGTGGTGCGGGATGCGCTGGAGGCGCGATTCGGTGCGCCGGAGAGTGCGCGGCTGGATTGGCGCCCGACCACCAGCGTCACGCTGGACGAGGACCGCGCGGCGGCGCTGTTGAAGCTGCTGGATGTGCTGGACGAGAGCGACGATGTGCAGAATGTCTATGCAAATTTCGACATTCCGGATGCGGTGATGCAGAAGCTCTCGGCTTGATGTCGGGTGGCTTGTGTATGGCGGAAGAACTGCGCACTTCCGCCATACGGAGTTACGCAGCAGACGGTGACGCCGGTGTGAGGGCATCGTCGATCTGCTTCGCACGCACTGCGGCCGGACGCACCGTCAGGCGCGCCGACGTAGTCGACAAATGCGGGACGCTTTTCGATCATGCCGAATTGCAGGCCGAAGCCGAGCTGAGACCCGACGTACAGGTCCGCGGCGGTGAAGCTGTCGCCCACCAAATAGGGACCGCGCGATACCGCTGCCTTCGAGCGCGTGCAACACCGCGGCGAAACTGCCGTAACCAGCCATCCGTTGGCGGTCGGGCGGCACGGTGAAGCCCAGCGCCTGATTGGTCCATGCCGCCTCCAGCGGGCCGGAGGCGAAGAACAGCCAGCGATAATACGGTCCGCGCAGTCTGTTGGCGGGCGGCGGCGCGAGGCCGGCCTGCGGGAAACGCATCGGCGAGGTAGGCACAGATCGCGGCGGATTCGGTGACGACGGAATCGCCGTGTTGCAGCGCCGGCACTTTGCCCATCGGGTTGATTGCCAGGTAATCGGGCGCCTTCATCGTCGTGGCGTAGTCGAGCAGTTCGGTGCGGTATGGTTGTCCGACTTCCTCGAGCATCCAGCGGACGATGCGGCCGCGTGACATCGGGTTGGTGTAGAAGACCAGTTCGTCACTCATTGCCTGTTGTCTCCCGCGTTATTGCACTGGAACGACGACGGTGATCGCGAGTTCCTGCGCCGCTGCGGCCAGCCGGCGGTCGAGTGCGATAAGCTGGCATTCGAACCTCCGACAAATTGCAGCATGCAGCGCATCCGGCGCGTGCAATTCGTGCATTACGGCTAACGATATAGCCATAATTCGGATGTGCGTCGATCTGACGATGCGGTTGATGCCCGCCCGGCGTATACCGGCACAAGACAGGAACAGGCACCCGATTCGCCCATGGCCAGACTGCTCGGCATCGATCCAGGCCTGCGCTTCACCGGTTGGGGGGTGATCGAGGTCGATGGCAACCGCCTGCGCCATATCGCCGACGGCGTTGATCGCGACCGACAGCGCGACCAGCGTGCCGGAGCGGCTGAAGGTGCTGCACGACGCGCTGGTCGCACTGATGGCGCAGCATCGGCCGGACGAGGCGGCGATCGAGGAGACCTACGTGAACCGCAACGGCAGCGCCACGCTGAAGCTGGGCTATGCGCGCGGCGTCGCGTTGCTGGCGCCGGCGCTCGTTGGCATCCCGGTCACCGAATACGGCGCCAAGTCGGTGAAGCTGGCGGTGGTGGGCACCGGCGGGGCGGACAAGGCGCAGGTGCAGATGATGGTGCGCCGGCTGTTGCCGGGTGCCGCGATCCGCCGCGCGGACGCCGCCGACGCGCTGGCGGTGGCGATCTGCCACGCGCATCATCGCGCCAGCAAATTGGCCTGGGCTGTGCGGGCGAGGATCGCTTGATCGCGCAACTCACCGGACGTGTGGAGGCGCTGGAGGATGGCCGCTGCATCATCGATGTCAACGGCGTCGGCTATCTGGTGCAGGCGTCCACGCGCACGCTCGCGGCGCTGCCAGCGCCGCCGGCCGCCGCGCGGCTGCTGGTGGAGACGCATGTGCGCGAGGACGCCATCCTGCTGTACGGCTTCGCCGATTCTGCTGAACGCGACTGGTTCCGGCTGCTGACCACGGTGCAGGGCGTCGGCGGCCGCGTGGCGCTGTCCGTGCTGTCGGCATTGTCGCCGCGCGATCTGGTGTCTGCGATCGCCGCCGGCGATCGCGCCAGCTTGACGCGCGCACCAGGGGTTGGTGCGCGGCTGGCGGTGCGGCTGCTGACGGAGTTGCGTGACAAGGCTGGCGCGATGCCGTCGGCGCCGGGCCTTGCGATGCCGCGTCCGGGCTCGCCCGGCGTGGCTGGAGGATGCGATTTCGGCGCTGGTCAATCTCGGGTATCGCCGGCCGGAGGCGCAGCCGGTGGTGGCGCGGGTGGTCGAGCGGCTGGGCGATGCAGGCAGCGCTGGATGCGGTGATCCGCGACAGCCTGAAGGAACTGGCGCAGAGGGCGCCGGGATGAGCGGAACTGGCCGCAGGGGCGCCGGAAAGCCGGCGCAGAACACCACGCCTCCTCCTCCTCGGTGGGAAAGGGTTTGGGGGAGGGGGACGTTACGCCCGCTGCGGTCTCGCCTGCCGTCACTGCCGCTGCTGCTGCGTCCGCCTCTGCTTCTGCGTCCTCCGCCGCTTCGACGCGCACCGTCTCTCCGGTGCGCCGGGAGGACGACGCCGCCGAAGCGTCCCTGCGCCCGCAGACCTTGGCGGAGTTCGTCGGCCAGCAGTCCAGCCGGGAAAACCTCGCGGTGTTCATCCAGGCCGCCCGCGCCCGCGGCGAAGCCCTGGACCACGTGCTGCTGCACGGGCCGCCTGGCCTCGGCAAGACCACGCTGGCCCAGATCGTCGCCCGCGAACTCGGCGTCGGCTTTCGCGCCACCTCGGGACCGGTGATCCAGCGTGCCGGGGACCTCGCCGCAATCCTGACAAATCTCCAACCCAGGGATGTCCTGTTCATCGACGAAATCCACCGGCTGCAGCCCGCGATCGAGGAAGTGCTCTACCCCGCGATGGAAGACTTCCAACTCGACCTGATCATCGGCGAGGGACCGGCGGCGCGCTCGGTGCGCATCGATCTGCCGCCGTTCACGCTGGTCGGCGCCACCACGCGCGCGGGCCTGCTGGCAACGCCGCTGCGCGACCGCTTCGGCATCCCGCTGCGGCTGGTGTTCTACACCGCCTGCCGAACTGGAACTGATCGTCCGCCGCGGCGCCGAGAAGCTTGGCGTGCCGCTGACCCGCGACGGTGCGACCGAAATCGCGCGCCGCTCCCGCGGCACGCCGCGCATCGCCGGCCGGCTGCTGCGCCGCGTGCGCGACTTCGCCGCGGTGGCGGGCACCAAGGAAATCGATCGCAATGCCGCCGATGCGGCGCTGAACCGGCTGGAAGTGGACCGGCTCGGCCTGGACGCGATGGATCGCCGCTATCTGCTGCGTATCGCCGAACACCATGCCGGCGGGCCGGTCGGCGTGGAGACGCTGGCCGCCGCGCTGGCCGAAGCGCGCGATACGCTGGAGGACGTGGTCGAGCCGTTCCTGATCCAGGAGGGCCTGGTGCTGCGCACCAGCCGCGGCCGGATGCTGGGCGAACCCGGCTGGCGGCATCTGGATCTGGCGCCGCCCGCACGCACGCCTGACCAGCTCGACCTGCTGCGCGGCGTTGCGCAAGCTGATCCTGAATGAATGGCAATCCGGCCTCCATTCCGCCGGATGGCAGGCATCGCTATGCCGTGCGGGTCTACTATGAGGACACCGATGCCGGCGGAGTCGTCTATCACGCCAGCTATCTGCGCTTTGCCGAGCGTGCGCGCACCGAGGCGTTGCGCGATCTTGGCATCCCGCACGCGGACCTGCTGCAACGTTTCACTTTGATGTTCGTGGTGCGCCGCATCGAAGTGGACTATCTCCGTCCCGCCCGCCTCGACGAATTCGCTGACCGTGGTGACCGAGCCGCTCGCGGTGGGAGGCGCGTCCGTGATGCTGCGCCAGGATGTGCGTGGGCCAGGATGGGTCGTGCGCCGTGCTGACGGTGCGGCTCGCCTGCGTGAAGCCCGGGGAAGGGAAACCGGGACGTCTGCCGCAGCGCTGGCGGGCGGTTCTGACAGAAATGTGCGCGGCGCGAGGCGAACAGCCGGGCGCCGGACAACACAGGGGGTAGCAGGTGGATCGGGCAGTCGATGCGGCTAAATCTCGCGACGCCGGGTGCGGATCTTTCGCTATGGGGGCTGTTCCTCGAGGCCGACATCGTCGTGAAGATCGTCATGCTGGGCCTGCTCGCGGCGAGCGTCTGGGTCTGGGCGGTGGTGTTCGAGAAATGGTCCAGCCTGCGCAAGGTGAACCGCGAGGCGGACGGGTTCGAGGATCGCTTCTGGTCGGGCGGCAGCCTGGAAGAGCTGTTCGAGCAGGAGGCGACCACGCCGGCGCATCCGATGGCCGCGGTGTTCGGCGCCGCGATGGGCGAATGGCGCCGCTCGGTGCGTGTCGCCGGTGCCGACATCAGCCGCACGCTCGGTGCGCGAGCGCGTCGACCGCGCGATCACCGTGACCGTGCAGCGCGAGATGGACCGGCTGGAGCGCTGGATGATCTTCCTGGCCTCGGTTGGCGCCACCGCGCCGTTCATCGGGCTGTTCGGCACGGTGTGGGGCATCATGCACAGCTTCTCGGCGATCGCGGCGATGCATAACACCAATCTGGCAGTGGTGGCGCCTGGCATCGCCGAGGCGTTGTTCGCCACCGCGATCGGCCTGGTGGCGGCGATTCCTGCGGTGCTGGCCTACAACAAGATCAGCAACGACCTGGCGCGGTTCGCTTCCCGCCTGGAAGGTTTCGGCGCCGAGTTCAGCGCCATCCTGTCGCGCCAGAGCGAGGAGCGGGCGTGATGCGGGAAGCGATGGCGAGACGCCGGATAGCGACTGGAACAACGATGGTGATTGTCTTGGCAGATCATCCCTCGCACCGTCCCCCTGCCGTAAGGGGAGGGGGGGTGGTTTAGCCATGGCCGCCACATTCAACAGCAGGATGCAGCGCCGCGGCCGTTATCGGCCGCTGTCCGAGATCAACGTCACGCCGCTGGTCGACGTGATGCTGGTGCTGCTGATCATCTTCATGGTCACCGCGCCGCTGATGACCTCCGGGCGTGTCGGTCGATCTGCCGAAGACCGACGCCAAGCCGCTGAACACCGACAGCCAGCCGCTGACCGTGTCGATCGATGCGACGGGGAAGATCTTCCTGCAGGACCAGCAGGTGGAACTGCCGGAGCTGGTGGCGAAACTGCAGGCGATCGCGCAGAACAACCAGGATCGCCGCATCTTCGTGCGCGGCGACAAGGACATCGCCTATGGGCGGATCATGGAGGTGATGGGCACGATCACCCAGGGCGGCTTCACCAAGGTGGCGCTGCTGGCGGAACAGCCGGGAACGCCGCCCGCCGCGCAACCGACCACGCCCGCCGCCGCGCCCACGCCAGCTCCGACCCAGTCCCCAGCCACCGCCGGCAGCGCCACTCCCCAAAGGGCGGTTGAGGGGACCGCGTGCTGCAACGCGTCCTGCGTGGAGGCGATCACCTGGGGAGCCGAACCCAGGCGATGAATCCTGGCTCTGCGTCTGGGCGCGATCATCTCCGCGCTGCGATCCATCTGCTGATCCTGATTGCGCTGCTGGTCGGCCTGCCGCATTCGCCAACCGCCCGAGGAGCCGCAGGAAACCACGGTGGCGATGGTGTTCGATGGCACCGCTGCGACTTCGGTGAAGGCGCCGGCGCCGGCCGCCGTGCCGGCGCCGTCAACCGCGCCTGAGCCCACTCCCGCGCCACCGACGCAACAGCAGCCAAAGCCGCAGCCGATCGAGGCGCCGCCGCCCCCTCCACCGCCTCCGCCGCCACCACCTCCGCCGCCGCAGGCGGTGGCGCCACCGGTGCCGACCCCGCCGACGCCGCAACCGCCGCCGACGCCCACGCCGGCGCCCGACCAGGCCCCGCCGCCGCCGGCGGCGCCGCCCGACGCCCGCCGCAGGCGCAACCGCCATTGCCCACGCCACCGCTGCCGGTGCCACCGCCGCCCGTGCCGGCGCCGGCCACTGCCCCAGAGCCCGACGTCGCAGCCGAACCCGACGAAGAACCCGGCGCCGCAGAGCGACGCGCTGGAGAACACGCTGGAGAAGCTGCGCAGTCTGCAGAAGCAGACGCAGCCGCCGAAGTCGAAGTACAACCCGCAAGCCGGCGGTGCGCCGAACGGCGGCGGCAACCCGCTAAGCGATGACACGTCGGCGCTGACGCTCGCGCAGCGCGGTGCGATCGGCGACTACGTGCGGCGCTGCTGGAGCACCGATCCGGGCATGCTGGACCTCGACAAGATGCAGGTTCTGCTGACCGTCAAGACGGACGGCAGCGGGTGGTGCGTCAGGCCGCGGTGGCGGACGCGGACCAGGGCCGCGTGAATGGTGACATGCGGCTGCGCGTGTTTTCGGAGCGCGCCATCCGTGCCGTGCTCGACCCGAATTGCGCGAACCTGCCGCTGCCGCCGACGATGCTTGGGCAGATGCGTGAATTCACCTTCCGATTCCGACCGTGAGCGAAATCACTTCAGGGAAGACGCCGCTATGACAGGATTGCCTATGTTGCCGCTTGGCCGCCGCTCGCTTCTGGCAGGTGCCGCTGGTTCTGCCGCGTTGCTTGCCGCTCCGGGCGGTGTGCGAGCTCAGGCGCTGGCACCTCCGCAGCCGGCAGCGGGCGCGCCGGCTGCCGGCCAAAGTGCGGTGATCGACGTCAATCGCGCGCGCACCGATCCGATTCCGATCGCGATCCCGGCATTGGGCGGCGGCGATGGCGCGTCCGCCCAGCTCGGCCAGGACATCGCCAACGTCATCACCAACGACCTTGCGCATTCCGGCCTGTTCCGGCCGATCGCGCCTGCCGCCTTCATCCAGGCGCGCGCCACAAGGCGACGTGCCGAACTTCGCCAACTGGAAGTCCATCGGCGCGCAGGCGCTGGTGACGGGGCGTGCGGAAGCACAGAGCGGCGGCCAGATCCGCGTCGAGTTCCGGCTGTGGGACGTGCTGCCGCAGCAGCAGATCCAGGGCACCGCGTACACGACCAGCGAGGCCAACTGGCGGCGCATCGCCCACATCATCGCCGACGTGATCTATGAGCGGCTGCTGGGCGAGAAGGGTTATTTCGATACCCGCATTGTCTATATCGCCGCCACCGGACCGCGCGGGAGGCAGACCAAACGGCTCGCGATCATGGACCAGGACAGCGAGAACAACCGCTACCTGACCGACGGTTCCTGGCTGGTGCTGACGCCGCGCTTCCATCCGACGCGCGACGAGATCGCCTTCATGAGCTACGCCAACAATCGCCCGCGGGTCTATACCTTCGACCTGGGCACCGGACAGCAAAGGGTACTCGGCGATTTCGCGGGCATGACCTTCGCGCCGCGCTTCTCGCCCGACGGCAACAGCGTCATCATGTCGGTGTCGGTTGGCGGCGGTTCGGACATCGTCACCGTCGATCTGGCCAGCCGCGCGTCACGCCGGCTGACCAATTCCGGCGCGATCGACGTCAGCCCGTGCTATAGCCCGGACGGCAGCCAGATCGTGTTCAACTCGGACCGCGGCGGCGATCAGCAACTGTATGTGATGGGCGCCGGCGGCGGTGGGGTGAAGCGCATCAGCTTCGGTTCCGGCCGCTATGCCACACCGGTGTGGTCGCCGCGCGGCGACCTGATCGCCTACACCCGATTCGGTGGCGAATCTGGCAACTTTGCGATCGGCGTCATGCATCCGGACGGATCGGGGGAACGCATCCTGTCGGAAAGCTTCTGCGGTGGAAGGTCCGACGTTCGCCCCGAACGGCCGCGTGCTGATGTTCTGGCGCTCAGACTGCGGCGCGCGACAATCGGGGTACCGGCTTCTCGTCGCGGCTGGTGTCGATCGACATCACCGGTTTCAACGAGCGGGTGGTGGCGACGCCGACCGACGCCTCGGATCCGGCGTGGTCGCCGCTGGCTGCGTAGTCCTTACGGTACGGCAATAAGCTCGCCGCATCGGCGAATGGCGTCACGCCACTCCGGTGGCGGCGCCAGATCGCCGGTGTTTTTGATCGACCGCCGGTTTAGGCTATGAACGCGCGCGACAATCCCAAAGCGCCGTCCGGAGACACTCGCGTCATGCCCAATTTCACGCCCGCGGCGCTGCACGCGCTGACCAGTCTTGTCGTCACGCGCATGGGGAGCGCACCGGAGGAAACGCAGGAGGTCGCGGACCATCTGGTGCGCGCCAACCTGTGCGGCCATGACAGCCACGGTGTCGGCATGCTGCCCGCCTACGTTCGGCTGCTGCGTGACGGGCTGCTGGTGCCCAACCAGACGGCGCATACCGTGCTGGATGCCGGCGCGCTGCTGGTGATCGATGCGCGCCGCGGTTTTGGCCAGCGGATGGCGGCTGATGCGGTGCGCCGCGCAATCGGACGCGCACGTGAACTCGGTGCCTGCGTGCTGGCGCTACGCAACAGCTCTCACGTCGGGCGGATCGGCACGTATGGCGAGCTGGCGACGCGCGCCGGCATGGCGTTCACCGCGTTCGTCAATGTCGCCGACCATCACGATGTGCAGGCGCCCTGGGCCTGCGCTGAAGCGCGCCTTGGTACCAACCCGTTCTGCACCGCAGTCCCTGGCGTGGTGGGTGGCGAGAAGGGCAGTGAAGAGTGGCCGGGGCTGATGCTCGACATGGCGACCACCACGATTGCGGCCGGCAAGGCGCGCGTGGCGTACAACAAGGGCGTGCCGGTCCCTGAGGGTTCGCTGATCGATGCGGCCGGGAAGCCCACCAACGATCCCGCCGGTTTCATCGCCGACCATAGCGGCGCGCTGTTGTCGTTCGGCCGGCACAAGGGGTCCGGGCTGGCCATCATGTGCGAAATCATGGCGGGCGCGATCGGCGGCGGTCAGCGAGCGGAACAGCCGGTGCAGGGCGGCATCCTGAATTCGATGCTGGCGACGGTGATCGACCTGTCGCGGCTGGGCGACGCCGCGGCGATCGGCCAGGGCATCGAGGCCACCAAGGCGCATATCCGCTCCTCACGGACAGCCCCGGGTTTTGACGAGGTATTGCTGCCCGGCGAGCCGGAGCGTCGCAACGCGAAGCACCGTGCGCAGGTCGGAATCGAGGTCGATGACATCACATGGCGGGACATTCGCGAGGCGGCCACCACGCTTGGCATCATCGAGGCGGAGATCGAGCGAGCGGTCGGCGTCAATTAGCATGGATGCTGAGTGCGGTTGATCGCCGCTGTCGTTGTGTGCGGCGCAGCGGCGCGGCAATCTTCGGCGGCGGTACGGGCGCGGGTCGCAAGCTGCGCCACTGCCAATGCCAGCGGAATTGGTGCTTGATCAGGATGGGTGGCCGAGTGGTTTAAGGCAGCGGTCTTGAAAACCGCCAACCCGCAAGGGTTCGTGGGTTCGAATCCCACCCCATCCGCCAGCAACACCTATCAATGTCTGATACGCAGCCGATACCGCTGCGACAGCAGCGCTGCTGCGCTGACCAGTCGCGATCAGATCGGCCGCCGGCGGTTCCGAAGTATGGGTTGGACGCGGCCGTGACGGTAAAGACGGAGCGGGGTTGATCGCGCCTCCCAAGGACAACGACAGACGAGCGTAGCGGATTGGCACGTGGCGTTGCAGTGTAGAGAACGGCAGCACTGGCGGTGCATCAGTCCGAGTGGTGGAATTCCTCAACCGGATGCATGCTTGAGGCGGTCAGGAAAGGTAGCAGCCATGGATGATGTGTTCGAGCCGATCGACAGTCCGGCCGCCTGGCGCGGTGACGAGTTGCTTGCCTCGCCGGCCTGGCGTCGTGTGCTGACCGACGACGAGATCGCGGCATTGCAGCGGGCGACAATCGGCGCACGCTACGCACCGTTGCCAGGGTTCGGCAGGTCGGACTTCGCCGTGCCGGAGTTGGCGCCGCTGTTCGCCTGGATGGTGGAGCAGCTTGAACGCGGGCCTGGCGTTGTCCGTCTGAGCGGGCTGCCCGCCGCGTCCATCCCCCGCGAAGATCTGAAACGGCTGTTCTGGGGCTTTTGCGTTAATCTCGGCATGCCGGTTTATCAGACCGCGGCCGGCGAAGTGCTGGGCGAGGTCAAGGACGAGACCGGCACTGGCGCGGCACTGA
The DNA here is from genome assembly GCA_963790445.1 of uncultured Alphaproteobacteria bacterium. Taxonomy (GTDB): domain Bacteria; phylum Pseudomonadota; class Alphaproteobacteria; order Acetobacterales; family Acetobacteraceae; genus JAMXLO01. The sequence continues at coordinate 147,464 of CAWBON010000011.1, forward strand.
CCTATGATGGTCCCGGTCCGCTGAAGTCGGCACGCACCATCGCGCGCTCGACCGGTGCCTTGCGATTTCATACCGACAAGACAGACATGCTGTGCCTGCTGTGCGCGACCAACGCCATTGAAGGCGGCGTGTCCAAGGTGGTGTCCAGCGTCACCCTGCATAACGAGATCGGTCGGCGGCGGCCTGATCTGCTGCGGGTGCTGTACGAGCCGGTCCTGGCGCATGCGTCCGACTGATGAAGAGGGCGCTCGCGACGACCGCGTGTTTCCGATGGCGGTGTTTGCGCGAGCGGCGGATGGCAGTTTTACCAGCCAATATTCGCGCACCTATATCAGTCAGGCGCAGGAAGTGGTCGAGGTGCCGCGGCTGACGCCAATGCAGATCGAGGCGATGGACCTGATCCACGCGATCGGCGAGGAGGTGTGTTTGCGCGCACCGTTCGAGGTGGGGGATATGCAGTTCCTCAATCAACACGTGACGTATCACGGCCGCACGCAGTTCACCGATGATGCGGCATCGGGCGCTCGTCGCGTGCTGCTGCGCATTTGGCTGGCGGCGCCGTTCACTCGGATGTTGCCGGTCGGGCATGCGGTGCAATGGGGCGACACGCGCGCCGGTACGCTGCGCGGCGGCGCACTGGTAGGGCGAAGCGCGCTGTTGGCTGCGTGAGGCTCCTACGCAGCTTTTACATGCGCGCCGCGGGAGGGGCGTTGCTGATCGGGTTAGAGCTTCTGCTCAGACCGTCAGTCGCTTAACCAGGCAAGCGCTATCCCAAGCGTCCGTGGCAGTGCTTGTATTTCTTGCCAGACCCGCACGGGCACGGCGCATTGCGTGACGCATTCCGCCAGGTCGACGGATCGTTCGGGTCGATCAGGTCGGACCGCATCGACTGGGGCGCCGCCACCGCCATCTGCACTGGCCCCGCTGCCGCCGCGGGGATTCCGGTTGCAGCCCCCTCCAGCGCCATCTCCGGCTCGCCGGCGAATGCCGACATCGGCTGCGGATGCAGCTCGAGGAATTGCGTGGGCGGCGGTGGGCGCACCGGCTCCGGAGCCAATTCGACCCGAGCCAGCATGCTGGTCACCCGCTCCTTCAGCTCATCCAGCATCGCGTTGAACAGCGCAAACGCCTCGCTTTTGTATTCGTTCAGCGGATCGCGTTGACCGTAGGCGCGCAGGCCGATGCCCTGGCGCAGATGGTCCAGTGCGTACAGGTGTTCTTTCCACACCGCATCCAGCGTCTGGATCAGCAGCGACTTCTCGATAAAGCGCATCAATTCGGGGCCCATATTGGCCGCCTTCGCCGCCATCATGGCATCCGCCGCCTGCTCGACGCGCTCACGCAGATGGCTCTCGTCGATGCCTTCCTCGCGTCCCCATTCCTCCACCGGCAGCTCGAGGTTGAGAATGCGGCGCACATCCTCCGCGAGTTCCTGCAATTCCCACTGTTCGGAGAACGCCTTCTCCGGCACGCGGCGCATCACCATCTGCTCGACGATTTCGGCGCGCATTTCGCTCACCGTCTCGGACACGTCGGTCGCCTTCATGAACTCCTTGCGCTGCGCATAGACCTCCTTGCGCTGCGCATTCATCACGTCGTCGTATTTCAGCACATTCTTGCGGGTGTCGAAGTTGCGCGCCTCGACCTTCTTCTGCGCCTTCTCCAGCGCCTTGTTGATCCACGGATGAACGATCGCCTCGCCGTCCTTCAAGCCGAGGCGTTGCAGCATCCCGCCCATCCGCTCGGAACCGAAGATGCGCATCAGGTCGTCTTCCAGCGACAGGAAGAATCGCGACCGGCCCGGATCGCCCTGCCGGCCCGACCGGCCGCGCAACTGGTTGTCGATACGGCGGCTCTCGTGGCGTTCGGTGCCGATCACGAACAGCCCGCCGGCCTGCTTGACCGTCTCATGCGCGGCGGCGATCTCGTCGCGAATTTCGGCCTCGCGCGCCGCACGGAGTGAAGGCTCCTCGATTCCATCGAGTTCTTTCTTCAGCCGCATCTCCAGATTGCCGCCGAGTTTGATGTCGGTGCCGCGGCCGGCCATGTTGGTGGCGATGGTGATCGCGCCCGGTGCGCCGGCCTGTGCGACAATTTCCGCCTCCTGTTCATGGAAGCGCGCGTTCAACACCGCGTGCGGCACCTTCTTTTTGTTCAGCAACTCGCTGATCGTCTCGCTCTTCTCGATCGAGGTAGTGCCGACCAGCACCGGCTGGCCAATCCTTCGCGCCTCCTCGATCAGCGTCGCCACCGCTTCGTATTTCTCCGCGGCGGAGCGGTATACTTCATCGTCCTCATCCTTGCGGACGCATTCCACGTTGGTGGGAACCTCCACCACATCGAGTTTGTAAATCTCGGCCAGTTCGTCCGCCTCGGTCATGGCTGTGCCGGTCATGCCGCCGAGCTTCGGATACAGCCGGAAGTAGTTTTGGAACGTGATAGAGGCGAGCGTCTGGTTCTCCGCCTGCACCTCGACGTGTTCCTTTGCCTCCAGCGCCTGGTGCAGTCCGTCGGAATATCGGCGGCCTTCCATCATGCGACCGGTGAACTCGTCTATGATCACCACCTTGCCCTGGCGAACGATGTAATCCACGTCGCGTGCAAACAGCGTGTTGGCGCGCAGCGACTGCTGCACGTGATGCACCACCGACACGTTGAAGATGTCGTACAGGTTGCCCTCGGTGATGATGCCCACTTCGCGCAACATGTCCTCGACCCGCTCCGAGCCGGGTTCGGTCAGTGTCACGGTACGGAATTTCTCGTCCTTCTCGTAGGTACTTTCGTCCTTCACCAGTTCCTTCACCACTTCGTCCACTCGGCGGTACAGATCGGAACTGTCCTCCGCCGGGCCCGAAATGATCAGCGGCGTGCGCGCCTCATCGATTAGGATGCTGTCCACCTCGTCCACGATGCCGAAGTAGAACTCGCGCTGGACCATGTCCTCCAGCCGGTACTTCATGTTGTCCCGCAGGTAGTCGAAGCCGAACTCGTTGTTGGTGCCGTAGGTGATGTCGGCGGCGTATTGCGCGCGGCGCTGGTCATCGTCCAGGCCGTGCACGATCACGCCGACGGTCATGCCGAGAAAGCCGTAGATCTGTCCCATCCATTCGGCGTCACGGCGGGCCAGGTAGTCGTTCACGGTGACGACGTGCACGCCGTGACCGGCGAGCGCGTTGAGGTAGACGGGCAGGGTGGACACCAGAGTCTTGCCCTCGCCGGTCTTCATTTCGGCGATCTTGCCGTCGTGCAGCACCATGCCGCCGACCAGCTGCACGTCGAAATGTCGCTGGCCGAGGGTGCGCCTGCCAGCCTCGCGGACTACGGCGAAGGCCTCCGGCAGAATGTCGTCCAGCGTCGCGCCCTCGGTAAGCCTGTCGCGGAATTCCGCAGTCTTGGCCCGCAGGGCTTCATCCGACAGTGCCTCCATGGCCGGTTCGAGCGCATTGATCTGCGGCACCCGGCGCTGATAGGCCTTGAGCGAACGATCGTTGGATGTGCCGAACACGGCGCGGGCTATGGCAGCGAACATGAGACCTTCTCGGATGGCCGGCGCCGGGCCGGGGCGATCCGTTCAGATAGGACCCGTACCCGTCCGGGTCAACGATATGACGGCAATCGGGGCGCTCGGGCGATGCGCAACGTCTCGTCTCCGCCCCTCTCCCGGCTTAGCACCCCACACCTCCGCAACCAGTGGCGTCACACGCCCTGTCCTAGGCCCTTCCGCAAGTGAACGGGCAGAAAGATTAAGGCACAGTGCCTGCGTGGCCGTGGGGATCACCGATTCCTGCGAACTCGTAGCCCATGGTGTAGCAGCACCCAGTAGAGCATCGGCACCAATCGACGGGGTGAACCTTGGAACAGTCAGTCGTTGCAGAGACGCTCCGCGGCGGCAAAACGATGCGCCGCTCGCGTGCCAGACGCGTCGTCGAGCGTGCGCCGCCGGTGCAGGGCTGGCGTTCCAGCGATGAGGAAGAGATTGAACGGCGGCGGTGGCGTGGCCGAACTGAGGTCGTGGGCGCCGAACCGATCGATGCGGCTGACGGGTATTTTGGCACGTTCCGCGTCCGATCAGCTTCCGGTGGCAGCTATGATGTCGAGATACGATCGCTCGATAAACCACTGAATTCCTGCGGTTGTGCGGATCATCAGGTCAACGGCCTGGGGACCTGCAAGCATGTCGAGGGTGTGCTGGCCCATCTGCGCCGGCGCGGTGTCCGGGCATTCGCGGCGGCGATACGCGCTGGCAGCCCCAGAGTGGAGCTGTTCCTGGCGCGCGGAGGAGAAGCCATGCCGCGAATCATGTGGCCGGCGAATCCGGCGGCAGCAGTGGCCCTCCGTGCGACCTTGTCACCGTTTCTGACCGCCGACGGTGAGCTTGCGGACGCAACGCCGACTGCGCTCCAAGTGCTCATGCAGGCCATCGGGGCGATCGAACCCAGCCTGCGGCAGCAGGTAAGGGTGTCGCGCCATCTGCCGTCGTGGGTCGCGGAGGCGACGCGACGGGCGGCGCGTATCGAACACCGCGAACAATTCCTGGCCGAGGTAGAGGCGGGGCGGCAAACCGTCGACGTGCTGCGTCACAAGCTGCTGCCGTATCAGCGCGAAGGCATGCTCCATCTGGCCTTTGGCGAGCGCGCATTGCTGGCCGACGACATGGGCCTGGGCAAGACCATCCAGGCGATCGCGGCGTGCGAACTGCTGCGTCGGTTGCGCGGCATCAGCCGGGTGCTGATTGTGTGCCCTGCCTCGCTCAAGGGTGAATGGCAGGAGCAGATAGACCGATTCAGTGGGGCGACCACGCGGCTTGTCAACGGCAGCCGGCCCGCTCGGCTGCACCAATACGCCGAGCCCAGCTTCTTCACGGTGGTGAACTACGAGCAGGTCGTGATCGATGCCGGCGAGATCAATCGCCTGGTCAAACCGGATGTCGTCATCCTCGACGAGGCGCAGCGGATCAAGAACTGGCACACCAAGACCGCGCGCGTGGTGAAGTCGCTGGCGGCGCCGTATGCGTTCGTGCTGACCGGCACGCCGATTGAAAACCGCATCGACGAGATCTACTCCATCGTCCAGTTCCTTGATCCGGGACTGCTGGGTCCGCTGTTCCGGTTCAATCGCGACTTCTACGAGCTGGACGAACGCGGGCGGCCGGTCGGCTACCAAAACCTCGACGTGCTGATGCGAAAGTTGCAGCCAATCCTGCTGCGGCGGCGAAAGATCGATGTGGAGACCGAACTGCCCGGCCGCACAGTCACCAACTACCTGGTCGGTATGGCCGAGGAGCAGCGGGCGCGTTATGAAGAATACCGGACATACGCGGCACGGATCGCAGCGATCGCGAAACGGCGGCCGCTGACGCAGAAGGAATTCGAGCGGCTGCAACTGTTTCTCGCCTGCATGCGAATGCTGTGCGACACGCCATACATTCTGGACGCCAACTGCCGGCTGTGCCCGAAGCTGGAGGAACTGGAACGCATCCTGGCGGAACTGCTGGCCGAGCCTGACCGTAAGGTGATCATATTCTCGGAATGGGAGCGCATGCTGACGCTGGTGCGCGAGTTGGCGTCGGAGATGGGGCTCGAATTCGCCTGGCACACCGGCTCGGTGCCACAGGAGCGGCGGCGCGCCGAGATCACGCGGTTCAAGCAGGATCCAGATTGCCGGCTGTTTCTGTCCACCGACAGCGGCAGCGTGGGACTTAATCTGCAGGCGGCGAGTGCCGTCATCAATCTCGATCTGCCGTGGAATCCGGCCAAGCTTGAACAGCGCATCGCCCGCGCGTGGCGCAAGAACCAGTTCCGCACGGTCGACGTGATCAACCTGGTGACCGAGGACAGCATCGAGCACACGATGCTGCATCTGCTGGCGCAGAAGCAGGCGTTGGCGGATGGCGTGCTGGACGGGACCGGCGATCTGACCAAGCTGAAGATGCCATCCGGGCGACAGGCGTTCCTCGACCGCATGGCGATGCTGATGACACCACCGGTGCCGTCAGCGCCGCAGGCTATGACGCCACCGCCTGCCGTCAGTCTGCGGGACGATCTGATGACGCGGCATGGCGACGCGCTGCTGCTGTTGCAGGCGCGCAAGGCGGCGGACGGGCATGAGGTGTTGCTGGTCGTGCTGGATGCCGATGCGGCCACGGTGGATGGCGAGCGCGGGCGGTTGGCTGGTGCGGCGGATGCTGACACGCCGCGGGTCGAAGTGCTCGATCGTGCGACCTACGAGACGATCGGGCGTCTGACCGATGCCGGGCTGCTGCACGCGATCTCGGAAGGGCGGAGCGACGTGGTGCGCTCGTCGCGGCTACCGGATGCCGCCGAGGCGGTTCGACGGCAGCGCATGGCGCGATGCGCTGAATGGCTGGGCAGCGCGGAGCGCAAGCTGCGCATGGCGATGCTTTGGCGGGGGGCGGCTTTGCCGAGGAGGCGATGCCGGCGTTGAACGAGTGCATGGAACTGGCCCGTAATGCGCAGGCGGCGGTGCGTGGCGAGGCGATCGCAAGCGAGGCGCCGGCGTCTCGGATGCCGCAGTTGGAGGGTTCTTCGGTGGAACCGGCGCAGCGTTCGGTCGAACAGATGCTGGCCGAGGTCCGCCGCAGTCTCGCGACGGCCCAGGCGGCGGCATAGTGGAAATGGCCGACGCCGGCTTACCCGCCGGCGCCGGGCGATGCCGCGGCTCATACCAACGGTCCTTGAATGATCGGGCCGCATTTGTCCGTCGGAGGGCTGCTGTTCGCCCACGAAAAGATCCGTGTCGCTTCGGCTAACAAGGTCGCAATGTCACGATTGTTGCGCCAGGGCCGGCTTCGCTGCCATGTAGGCTCTCGATTGCGTTACGGATAGGAGTTGCCATGGTGTTCGCGTTGTCTCGGTGGCGATGTCCGATCGACCTGGCCGTGACGCTGCCGGCTGCGCTGCTTCTGTTCTGCAGCCCCGCCTGCGCCCAACCGCAGTCGGTACATCCGAAGCCGGAGTCCAAGTCAGCCGAATCCAAGGCCGACAAGGCGGGCCCCCAGCCGGCCGCAGTGACCAAGCCATCTAAATCCGCGATGAAGCCCGGCGATTTGTTGAAGCTGCCGACCGATCCGATCGTCGCCATCGTTGAAGGGCACATGATCTACCTCAGCGATGTCGGCCGAGCGGTTCCGGCGCTGCCGGAGAACATCCGCGGCCTGCCGTTCACGACGTTGTATCCCGTGGTGCTGGACCGGCTCATCGATCACCAGGCGCTGGTCGCCATGGCGCGCCGGCAGCACCTGGACGACGACCCGGCGGTCCGGCGCGAAATCGACGAAGCGACCGACCGCATCCTGGAGGGCGCTCTGCTCGGCCGCGTCGCGGTGCCGGCTGCCAGCGAGGAGAAGATCCAGGCCCTCTACACGCAGAAATATGCCGGCAAGCCGGCCACCGAGGAAACGCGCGCGCGCCACATCCTGGTTCCCACCGAGGAGGAAGCGAAAAAGCTCATCGAGCAACTCAACAAGGGCGCCGATTTCTCGACGCTGGCGAAGCAGTACAGCAAGGATCCCGATGGGGCGAATGGCGGCGATCTGGGCTTCTTCCGTCGCGACCAGGTGTGGCCGGAGTTCGCCGATGCCGCGTTCGCCTTGCAGCCGGGGCAATTCTCCCAGACGCCGATCCACAACGAATTCGGCTGGCACGTGATCAAGGTGGAGGAAAGGCGCATCGTCGCGCCACCGACCTACTCCGAGATGCATGAGGCGCTGCGCAAGGAGCTTTTGCAGGCAGCCGTGCAGAGCACTATCAAGCAGGCGCGCGACCAACTCATGATTCGCAAGTTCAATGTGGATGGCACGCCGATGGGGGCGGTTCCCGACATCACGCCGAGCCAGCCGCTGATAAAGACGGAGGATGCGCCGCCGAAGCCATAGGAACGTTGCCATCGCGGGGTTTTCTGTGGGCGAGTTCTTGTGGGGCGGGATCGCTTCGGCCATGATCCAGGCCTGCGTTCAACAGGAGACTTGATGTCGCGCACTGCCGGGACCCGGTCCCGTCTGATTACCGCTGCGCTTGCCGCCGTGCTGCTGAGCGGCGCTGCCGCGTTGGCGCAGGGGACCCCGCCGACTGCGGCAGCGGGCGATCCGGTCGTCGCCAAAGTGGACGGTGCCCCAATTCATCTGAGCGACTTGCAGGACGCGGCTCAATCGCTGCCGGAGAACCTGCGCGGCATGCCGCAGCAAACTCTGTTGCCCTTGCTGCTCGACCAGGTGATCGACGGCCGCGCCCTGGTCGCCGAAGCGCGCAAGTCCGGACTGGACAAGGACCCTGCGGTGCAGCTCCAGGTGGCCGCCGCGGAGGACCGGGCGCTACAGAACGCGATGTTGACCAAGGAAGTCACTCCCACCATCACCGACGATGCGCTGCACGCCCGTTACGACCAGGAGTACGCCGGCAAGCCAGGCGAGGAAGAGGTCCACGCCAGGCACATCCTGGTGGACAACGAGGCGGATGCGAAGAAGATCATTGCCGAACTCAAGGGTGGCGCCGACTTCGCGGCGCTCGCCAAGCAGTACAGCAAGGATCCCAGCGGGGCCAAGGACGGCGGCGATCTGGGCTTCTTCAAGAAAGACGAGATGGTACCGGAATTCGCCACCGCGGCCTTCGCCTTGCAGCCTGGTCAGATCTCGCCTGAACCGGTGCATACCCAGTTCGGCTGGCACGTCATCCAGGTGATAGGACGCCGCAATGCCGCCCCTCCGACATTCGATCAGGCGCGTGACGAATTGCGCCAGAAGATGATCCAGGAGGGTGTGCAGAAGGCAGTGGCGAAGGCTCGTGCATCGGCGTCGATCGAGAAATTCAACCTCGACGGCTCGCAGATTCGCGCCACCGACACCGCCGAACCGCCGCCCAACAAGTAGTCCAGCACACCTGTCTGTCCCAGGAAGGAAGCCATGGCCTCGTCCGTCTCTCCGCTTGCCGTTCCACTGCCGGAATTGCCGCCGCTCGCGGGCGTTCGCCTGGGCGCCGCGGAGGCGGGCATCCGTTATCAGGGCCGCACCGACCTGGTGATGATGGAGTTGGCTTCGGGCACCACGGTGGCTGGTGTGTTCACCTCCAGCAAGTGTCCGGGTGCGCCGGTGGATTGGTGCCGGTCGGCGCTGCGAGGCGGCAAGGCGCGTGCCGTGGTGGTGAATGCCGGCAATGCCAACGTATTTACCGGCAAGGCCGGGCGCGATGCCTGCGCTGCGACCGCGGCTGCGGCGGGCAAGCTGGCGGGTTGCCCGCCAAAGCAGGTGTTCGTCGCGTCGACAGGCGTGATCGGCGAGGTGCTGCCGCACGACAGGCTGGTGGCGGCGCTGCCGGCGCTGCATGCCGGGTTGCGACGACGACGCGTGGGAAGCGGCTGCGCGCGGCATCATGACCACCGACACGTTCCCCAAGGCTGCCACGCGGACGGCGCGGATCGGCGGGACCTCGGTGCGGATCACCGGCATCGCCAAGGGCAGCGGCATGATCGCGCCCGACATGGCGACCATGCTGTGCTTTGTGTTCACCGACGCGAAGTTGCCGGCGGGTGCGATGCAGTTGCTGCTGAAAAAAGGCGTCGACGCCAGTTTCAATTGCACCACGGTGGATTCGGATACCTCGACGTCCGACACTGTGCTGCTGTTCGCCACCGGGCAGGCGAAACATCCGCGCGTGCCGGCGGATGGTGGCGCGGTGCTGGCGGAGTTTGCTCGCGCCCTGAATGCGGTGTTGCTCGATCTCGCCTTGCAGGTGGTGCGGGACGGGGAGGGGGCGCAGAAGCTGGTCCGGGTGGATGTTACCGGCGCGACCACGGCGCGGTCGGCGAAGCGCGTCGGCCTGGCGGTGGCGAATTCACCATTGGTGAAGACTGCGATAGCTGGAGAGGACGCCAACTGGGGGCGCATCGTCATGGCGGTCGGCAAGGCCGGTGAGCCGGCGGATCGCGACACGCTGTCGGTCGGCGTGGGCGGCGTGTGGATGGCGCGCAACGGTGGCGTGGTGCCGGGTTACGACGAGGCGCCGGTGGTGCAGCACATGAAAGGCGGCGAGGTGGCTATTGCCATTGATCTCGGCCTGGGCCGCGGCAAGGCCACCGTGTGGACCTGCGATCTGACGCACGGTTACATCGATATCAATGGCTCGTACCGAAGCTGACTGGTCCGACGCTGATTGGCGATAACTGCGGGACTGCTGAGCGATCGCCAGGTAACGGGTCTGGGCGCGTTGTCAGTATTCCCGGCCCGTTGCGGAGTTGTCGGCGCGGTGCCGGGGCGCGTCGGAGCGCCTATGAACGCGCGGGGATCAAGCTCTCCAATGCGTCGGCGACCGTGCCGAAGCGGCGGCCACGGCCGATCAAGGGCTGCACGACCACATCGCAGGCGGCACGCCATAGGATCCAGCGCCGGATCGGACTGTCCTTGGCGTAGAAGGCCACGACCTCCTCGTACTCATCGCCTTCTACGCAATGGTCGAGTTCCACGACCATTTGAACATCATGAAATTCCGCCCAGCCCTGTAGTAACATGAGATCGGCGATCTCAAAGGCGAAGCCAGTCGGCGCATTCGGCGTGATCTGCGGCATTTCCATGGCAGGCCCCGGTCCTTTTGAAGGGGAACAGCACTTCACATACGCGTGATAATACGCCTCACGTTGCCGTGATGACAAGTATTGAAATTGAGATTCTGACGATTGTTCAATTGGATCGCCACTGTTCCGAGATTGTATGCCAGAAATTGTCGGTAACAGATTGATATCATGGTATGATCTGTCCGATGCAATCCAGAAACGACAATTCTGTTGTGATTGCATTATCGCGATGGTTTTGGCCCACCTCCATGACGGATCAGCCGCTTGACCGGCATTTCTATCCGGCTGCACTGACGGCAAAGGTGACTGAGGTGCTTGCTCGCGTCTCTGTGAGCTGCTACTTTTCGCCCGGTCCCGGGAGGACGTTGATGCGCCATATGGTTGCCGAATTCGCCCTGTCAGAGGATCGGTCAAGCGAATTGGAGATCATCCGTGGCAAGGTGTCGCCGATGCGTACTGCGACCGGGTTTGCCATCGCGGGCATGGCTTCGGCATTGTTTTGGGGCGTTGTGGGATTGACCGCCTGGCTGATTATCTGACGACGGACTGCCTTCCCCACACTTCCCGCCCGCCTTGGATCATTGCATGCCGGCTGGTGGCGACGGTGCGATTCCTGCCGCACTTTCACTACTCCCCTGCCGGCGCTCGGTCATTCAGCGCGCAATCCGCCCGCGGGCGATAAGCGGCGCTTTGCTCAGATCCACAACGACATTGGCGACAGCAATGCATTGGGATAGCGCGGCGCGCCCGCTCGGCAGGGGCATCGTCCAGCATCCGTACCCAGCCCGCGCCCACCGGCGGATGACCACCGTACAGCGCTACCGCGTCGGCTAGCGCGGGGCGAGGTCCGCCGCCAGCGGCCGATCGATCTGTCGTGTTCGCACTCGCTGTTGGCAGGGTTCGCCGGCCGACTGCGTACGGGTCCCGAGCAGACTGTGGCCACCCGATAGTCCTCCAATCCGTGTGGCATTCACATCGCTGGCTTCCATGTGCCAGCGTCGGTTACGCTGGCTCCTGTGAACGCACAATGAACGCAGAGGGACGTGTATGGCGGGAACAGGCGAGCATGCTCGGTTCGATTGATCCGCTCTATTCGCTCTCGGGGTTTTTCGTCGGCTTGCTGATTGGGCAGACCGGCATGGGCGGAGGTGCGTTGATGACTCCTCTGCTCATCCTGCTGTTCGGTATTCATCCGGCAACTGCGGTTGGCACGGATCTGCTGTACGCGTCGGCAACGAAAACCGCGGGTACCTGGTACACGGCCTCAATCACACCGTGCAATGGCGGATCGTGGGCCTGCTCGCCGCGGGCAGCGTGCCGGCGACCGCGCTGACGCTTCTGGCCATCGCGAGGTTCGATCCGACGGGAAGCGCGGCTGCTGGAGTGATCTCCAGCTTACTTGGCGTGATGCTGTTCATCACCGCGCTGTCATTGATTTTTCGACGGCAGTTCCTCGCCATCGCAGGCACGCGGTTGCTGGCGGTTCGACCGCGGCGGACAGCGTTGCTGACCGTGATTGTGGGCGTGGCTCTTGGCGTGCTGGTGACGATTTCGTCAGTTGGCGCCGGCGCGATCGGGGTGACCGCGCTGCTCCTGCTCTATCCGCGCTTGCCGATGGCGATCATCGTTGGTTCCGACATTGCGCACGCGGTGCCGCTGACGCTGCTGGCGGGCGTCGGCCACTGGTACCTCGGTTCGGTGGACTGGCCGCTGCTGGTGTCGCTGCTGACCGGTTCGGTTCCCGGCATCATAATCGGCAGCTACCTGTCGGCGCACGTGCCCGACGCGATATTGCGGGCGGTCCTGGCGGCGACTCTGTTGGTGGTTGGCGGCCGGCTGGTGTTCTAAGTCCGCGGCGTGCCGTTGGCGTACAGCGCCAGGATGTCGAATACCGCACGGTTAAGCGGCGTCGGCACGCCAACCTGCTTGCCCATTTCGACGACCGCGCCGCTGAGCCACGGCACTTCGAGCCGATTACCCCGTGCCAGGTCGCCTTGCATCGACGCGGTCATCTGCGGCGGCAGCGCCTCGATCATGGCCATCCGCTGCTCGGCGAAATTCTCGGCCAGCGGGATACTCAGCGCACGACCGACGGCCACCACTTCGCGGATGACGTCGCGCAGGAAATCGCGGGTCTGCGGATTGGCACGGATCGGGCCGAGTGTGGAGCGCATGCTTGCGGTGCAGGCCGACATGCCGACCAGGAAGGCAAATTTCTGCCAGGTCGCCAGGTTGATGTCGTCGGCGATCTCGGCATCGATCCCCGCCGCGGTGCAGGTCGCCAGAAGGCTCTCGACGCGCGCGGATCGCGCGTTATCCAACTCGCCGAAGGTCAGCTTTGCCATTGTGCCGGTGTGTGCGATCACGCCGGGACTGGCGATGACCACGCCGATCTGGCCGACGCCGCCGATCACTGCCTGTCGCCCTAGGATGCGTGCGAGTACTTCGTCCTTGCTGACGCCGTTCTGGAACGACACCACGGCGGTGCCTGGTCGCACCAGCGGCTTTACTGCTTCGGCCGCGGTTTCGGTGTCCCACAGCTTCACTGCGATCATCACCACATCGGCCGGCGCCAATGTCGAGGGATCGTCTGTTGCGACTACGTCGGGAAGATGCAGATCGCCGCGCGCGCTGGTGACGCGAAGGCCGTTCTGTTTGATTGCCGCGAGATGCGCACCGCGTGCGACGAAGGCAACGTCGTTACCTGCCGCTGCAAGGCGTGCCCCGAAATAACCGCCGAGGCCGCCAGCCCCCATGATGACAATGCGCATGGCGGCATTCAGCGTGGCATTGCTCCTCGGGTCAAGACACGGTGACCGATTGTCGCGCCTGCCGAGAGCGCAACGCCAATCCGTAAGGTGGCGTGATCAGGCCTGCTGGTTGGTTCAGCGTGCGACTTCGGTGATCGGCAATGGGTTTGCCGTGCGTGACGTGACGTTGTGGCGGATCAGGTAAATTCCGCCGACTATCAATGACAGCGAAACGATTGCGAAGAGCAGCGCCCGGTCGGCGAGCGTATCGCGCGGCGAACGCTGCGCATACCAGAAGTGCCGATACCACGATTTGTGCGGCTGCAGCGGCGCGATGGCCATAAGGCCCCTCGTTGCGGTTTCCTGCCCAGTATGGGATGGCGCATCGCGTGGCGCAAATGGGCGAGGGCGGATGATGACGGAGCGAAGCTGGGTGGAGGTGCGGCGGGATGTCCGCGGCGTGGCCGTCGCGACCATCGACAATCCGGCCAGGCTGAATGCATTGAGCACGCCGGTGATGACCCAACTGGTGGCGGCGGCGGAGCGGCTGGGTACGGATGATGCGCTGCGGGTAGTGGTGCTACGCGGCGCTGGCGAACGAGCGTTCATCGGCGGTGCCGACGTCAACGAGATGGGCGGGTTTGATCCAGCATCGGCGCGGACATTCATCACGCTGGTGCACCGGAGTTGCGATGTGTTCCGCCGCCTGCCGGTGCCGGTGATCGCGCGCATCCAGGGCTATGTGTTTGGCGCGGGTGTGGAGGTTGCAGCGGCTTGCGACCTTCGGGTGGCCGCCACGGGATCGCAGTTCGGCATGCCTGAGGTACGGCTTGGTGTTCCCTCGGTGGTGGAGGCGGCGCTGCTGCCGCAATTGATTGGATGGGGACGCACGCGGCAACTGCTGTTGACGGGCGATACGATCGATGCGGCGACGGCATTGGCGTGGGGATTGGTGGAGGAAGTCGTTCCCGCGGACCAGCTTGATGAGACAGTGGAGCGGTTGGTCGAGTCGATCCTGATGTCCGGTCCACGAGCAATACGGTTGCAGAAGGCGTTGATTACCGCGTGGGAGGATCTACCGCTACGCGATGCGATCCAGCGCGGCATCGACAGTTTCGCCGAAGCGTGGCGGACCGATGAGCCGCGACGGATGATGGAGGATTTCGCTGGTCGGAAGCGGCAGCGTAAGCTTGCCGCTGACCATGGGGGGACACCGACATGAGCGAGGCGGAGGCGATCACCGGCGCAGAATGGCTGGCGCGCACGTTGGCGGCAAATGGTACCACGCATGTGTTTTTCATCGACGCGGTGTTGCGTCGCACGCTGATCGAACTTGGCACGCTGGGTGTGACGCGTGTGTTGGCACATGCTGAGAAGTCGGCGGCCTATATGGCGGATGGCTATGCGCGGATCGCCGGCCGGCCAGGGATTTGTTTTGCGCAGTCGGTGGGTGCGGCGAATTTGGCGGCGGGATTACAGGATGCGTATCTGGGGCGCAGCCCGGTGATCGCACTAACCGGGCATAAGCAGCCGGCACATCAACATCGGAATGCCTATCAGGAGATTCCACACGCGCCGCTGTACGCGCCGGTAACAAAGTTCTCCGCCCAGGTCGACAGTGCGGCGGACTTGCCTCGGCTGTTGCGGCAGGCTTGGCGGGAGGCAATGAGCGGTTCGCCGCGACCGGCGCATCTAGACCTGAACGGGCTGCAGGCGGACATCATCGAACTTGGCGCGGTGAATGAGGCTGCCGGTGCGGAGCCCGCCTTGCAGCTTCGCATGCCACCGCATCGGCCGACGCCGGCGGATGACGAGATCGAGCGTGCTGCCGCGAAACTGCGTGGCGTGAAGCGCATCGCCATCGTCGCGGGGGCGGGTGCGACAGCGTCGGGTGCTGGCGCGGAACTGCTGTCGCTTGGCGAGGCGCTGGCGGCACCGATCGCGACATCGCTTGGTGCGCGCGGGATCATTCCGACGCGGCACCGCCTGTCGGTAGGTTGCGCCGGAAACTATGCCGCACCGCCTGCCAATCAGATCGTGCACGAGGCCGATCTGGTGCTGTTCGTTGGTTGCCAGACCGGCGATCAGGTGACGCATACCTGGCGGATTCCGTCACCGGACACCGACGTGGTGCAAATCGACATTGATCCGGTGGAACTTGGCCGCAATTACAAGAACACACTCGGCCTGATGGGCGATCCGAAGGCTACACTGGCGAAACTGCTGCTGGCGATCGGCACCCCTGGGTTAAGCCCGGGAGCAAGAGTGCGGGACAGTGCTTTTGCCGATCGTGCCGCCGGCATCGTCGCTGCCTGGCGTGAGCAGCGGATGCCGAAACTTGCCAGCAATGCTGCACCCATCCTGCCCGATCGTCTGTGCGCGGAGATTACGCGCGCACTGCCGGAGGATGGTATTCTGGTTGCCGACACCGGCTATTCCGGTATCTGGACCTCTACGCTCATCGAATTGAATGGCGCCGGACAGACGTATCTGCGCGCGGCCGGTTCACTCGGCTGGTCGTTTCCTGCAGCGCTGGGTGCGAAATGTGCGGCGGGGAAGCGCAAGGTCATCTGCTGGTCGGGTGACGGCGCGATCTACTACCACCTGACCGAACTGGAGACCGCTCGGCGACGCGGCATTGCCGTGGTGCTGGTGATCAACAACAACTCCGGCTTCGGCCAGGGTTGGCCAAACATCCAGCGCCAGCAAGGCAACAAGCCAGGTGACGTACGTGACCTGGTGCGCTTCGGACCGACCAATTTCGCCGATGTGGCGCGCGTGTTCGGGTTGCGCGGCATTCGCGTGGAGGAAGCGTCGCAGATCGCGCCGGCACTGAAGGAGGCGCTGGCATCGGACGAAACGGTGGTCGTCGACGTCGCGACCGATATTGACGCGCGCGCACCGGAACCATGGCTGCCGGCTGGAGCTTGAAATGCCTCTGATCTTTCACGAACGCGTGGGGCTGGATGGGCGACGGATCAGTCCGTTCTCCTGGCGGATCCGATATGCGTTGGCACACAAGGGGCTGGATGCGGAGGTGATCCCAACCCGGTTTGCCGACGTTGGTCGCATCCGCGCGTTGAGTGGACAGGATTTTGTGCCGATCATTCAGCGTGACGAGCAAGTGGTGCACGATAGTTGGGCGATCGCGTGTTATTTGGAGGATCGCTTTCCGGAGAGGCCATCGCTGTTCGGTGGTGCTATCGGTCAAGGCGCGTCACGACTGGTGAACAACTGGTCGGATAGCATGCTGGGCTCGATGATGCGTCGGCAGATCTATGCCGACTTCATCTGGTGCATCGACCCAGGCGATCGGGCGTATTTTCGTAACTCACGCGAGGCGATGCTTGGCGTGACGCTGGAAGAAATTGGCGCCAGCCGCGACGCTGCATTGCCGGCTTTCATCGAAGCCTGCGCCCCCATCGAGCGCACGCTGTCCGAACAGCCCTTCCTTGCGGGAGGCGCACCCGCTTATGTGGATTACATCGTGTTTTCGGTGTTCAAGTGGGCACGCGTCGGTAGCCCGCGAGATGTGCTGGGTGACGCCACAAAGATGGATGCGACGCGTGACTGGCGGGCGCGCATGGTGGCGCTGCATGGCGGATTGGGCGATCGCTTTCCCGGCTATCCCACCGATCGCGGCGGCCTCGATGGTCGCAGCGCTCCGCGGATGAACATATGACAGAAGTCGGCGTAGTCGGCACCTGGCTGTTGGGCCATGTGCTCGCGCCGCGGTTTGCGTCCGGCGATGATCAGGTGCCTTTGACCGACAGCATCCAGGAACACTCGCACTGAAACGCGCACAGCGTGCAATGGACCGATGGAGGGAACATGATCAACTACAATCTCGCAGGCAAGACAGCGCTGGTGACTGGTGGTGCGTCGGGCATCGGCTTCGCCACCGCACGCATGCTGGCGAAATTCGGCGCCACGGTGGCAGTGAACCATCTGGTGGACGATCCACGTGGGCCGGAGGCGGTGGACAAGCTGGTCGCGGCAGGCGGCAAGGCGATCGGCGCGCCCGGCAGTGTCGGTGAAAAGGGCGCAGCCGAACGGATGGTGCTGAAGGCAGTCAGTGATCTGGGCCGGCTGGATCTGCTGGTGAACAATGCCGGCACGCCCGGCACGCGCCGACGGATCACGCCGCCCGAGCTTGAGCTGATCACCGAAGATCTGTGGTCGCAACTGCTGGAAACCAATCTGCTTGGTGTGTTCCGCTGTGCCAAGGCTGCCGCACCGGCGCTGAAGTCTACGAACGGTGCCATCGTCAACACTGCTTCGATCGCCGGGCTCGGACGCGCGGGCAGCAGTTTGGCGTATAGCGCGACAAAGGCGGGCGTGGTCAGTCTGACGCACAATCTGGCGCGCGCGCTGGCGCCGGAGGTGCGGGTGAACGCGATCGCGCCGGGTGCGGTAGACAGCTCCTGGATGGTGGAATGGACCAACGAGGAGCGCCAGCAATCCATCGAACGCGCGCTGCTTAAGCGGCGCTGTCAGCCGGAGGATCTGGCCGAGGTGATTCTGTTCCTCGGGTTCGGCGCGGCAATGGTGACGGGTCAGACCATTACTGTTGATGGTGGGCTTACGTTGTAACAGATTGGGATTCGCACAACACAAAGCGACCGATGAGTTCACCCCCTCCCCATGGGGAGGGGGTGGATGTCTGTGTCAATCGATCAGAACGTGATCACGGCGTCAGTGCCGATCGTCACGGCATTGTTGTCTGTTTGCGCGTTGAATGGATGGTTGTTGGTGAAGGCATGATCCCAGCGAACTTCCGGACGGATCAGCAGCCCGGTGACCGGTGTCGGCACATTAGGCTTCCAGGTGAAGCCAAGCGTCAGCGCGCCGTAGGTGGTATTCGATCCCGGCGCAGTGTGCACGAATGGGCCGAAGCCCTGCTCTGCCTGGATCGGTGCCGAGTTGGTAGGGAATGAGGCAACGAAGAAATTGTTGTCATCCCGGAAGTACTCGACACGTCCATTCAGGGTAATCGTATCGGTCAGCGCATAGGAGGCGTACTGCGCAATGCCGAAGGCATTCACCGGCTTTCCGGGGTTGAAGGTATTGCCGAAGCCGTCACGCACCAGATTGTTTTCCGTGATCAGGGTAAGCGCATCGGTCACCTTCCAGGTCACAATGGCGTCGTTGTAGTAGCGCCAATAGCCGTTGCCATTGAAGCCCAACGGCGACAGTAGGCGGGTTGCGTCCTCCGGGCCGAAATGCGTCAGCGCGAGTATTGTCAGATTGCCACCGAGGTAGGTCAGGTTGAATCCGGCGATACCACCGATCGCACCGTTATTGTCACCGAGCGGCCCGAACGTCGTGTTGGTGCCGGTATCGATGCCCCCATAGATGTCCAGAGTATCGTTGATGTGGGTCACTGCCAACGCGCCGGTGTGCTTCAGAGGCAGGCCGAAGTTGAAGATGTACGAGTGCGAGTAGAACGGGTTGGTCGAGGGATCGATGGTCTCATAGCCCAATGGTGTTGGGTATTGGCCAACCTTGAGATCGATGCCGTTCGCGGTCAGCCAGGGAAGATGGGCCAGTACGTTCGCCTCGACGACGTCGAGTTGATAGCGCTGGTTGGGGTCAACTCTGTTCAGCTCACCCAGGAACTGCGTGTACCGCGCATCCGATCCGTACATGAACTGGACTTTGAAGCCCCACTGATAATCGGAGTTCTTCGGGTCGAGTGGCTTGTTCGCGGTGAGCAGGAGTTGGTTGAGCTGGACCTGATTGGCGTGGTCGGTGAAGAGATGGCCGAAGTTCAGTCCGTCGGAGGGATTGCTTGGGTTGCCCAGGATGCCCGCATCGAGCTGTGCCGAAAGGTGGATACCATCGATCCAAAATCCCGGCGGCGGGGCGGCCGGGGCGGCTGGAGCCGCGGCTGTCGTGGTCGCAGGAGGCGCTGGTGCGGTGGCGGCAGGAGGTGTCGGTGTGGCGGCTGGAGGTGTGGCAGTCTGTGCATTCGCCATAGGTCCGACAACTGCAATGCATGCTGCCAGAACCCAGGGGGCTGCGCCAATTGGTTTCATTTGATCCATATTAACCTCTTCTTTCCCCGAATCGTTTGTAGACACAAACGAGGGGGCGCCGCAACACAGCACCCCCTACATCCGTGCGATTTGTCAGAACACCTGCTCTCCGTGCAACACCAGGTCGAGGCCTTCGCGTTCCTCTTCCTCGTTCACCCGCAGGCCCACCAGCGCCTTGGTAACGTACAGCAGGATCAGCGTGCCCACGCCGCTATACACAAGTGTAGCGGCGACGCCCTGGCACTGAATCCAAAGCTGCGGGAGCCCGCCCGGGCTGCCGTCAGGCGCTGCGTCGGTTGCCGACAACGGACCGTAGGCGAACACGCCGGTCAGCAAGGCACCCACGATACCGCCGATGCAGTGCACACCGAACACGTCCAGGCTGTCGTCGTAGCCCAGCAAGTGTTTCAGGCTGGTCGCGGTCCAGAAGCAGATCACGCCGGCGGCTACGCCGATGATGATCGACGATCCGGGCAGCACGAAGCCCGATGCCGGAGTAATCGCCACCAGACCTGCGACCGCACCAGAGATGCAGCCCAGGACCGAGGGTTTGCCTTTGGCCATCCACTCGGCGAACATCCAGCCGAGTGCCGCGGCCGCGGTGGCGATCTGCGTCACCGTCATCGCCATGCCGGCGCGACCGTTCGCGGCGACGGCAGAGCCGGCATTGAAGCCGAACCAACCGACCCACAGCAGCGACGCGCCGATCACCGAATATGCCAAATTGTACGGTGCCATGTTGTCGGTGCCGTAGCCAACCCGCTTGCCGAGTACCAGCGCGGCCACCAGCCCAGCGATACCGGCATTGATGTGCACCACAGTGCCGCCGGCAAAGTCGAGCTGGCCGTTGAGTGCGCCCCAGCCGCTCGGTGCCCACATCCAATGCGCGACCGGCGAGTAGATCAACAGCGACCACAGCGTCATGAAGATGCACAGCGCCGAGAACTTCATGCGGTCCGCGATTGCGCCGACGATCAGCGCCGGCGTGATGATCGCAAAGGTCATTTGGAACATCATGTAAACCGTCTCGGGGATCGTCGTCGTCATTGGTGCGACGTCCTTGATCCCGGACGCGAGCACAAACGCCTGCGTGTCGTTGCCCTTGCTGATATGGTCAGCGATGCCGTTCAGCATGAAACGCGACAGGTCGCCGACATAGCCAGCGTGCTGCCGCTGCCAGGAGTGAACGCCAGGCTGTAGCCGGCCACTGTCCAGACGATGGTGACAATGCAGGTGATGGCGAAGGACTGCATCAGTGTCGCGAGAATATTCTTCTTGCGCACCATGCCGCCGTAGAACAGCGCCAATCCTGGAATGGTCATCAGCAGCACAAGTGCAGTGCTGGCAAGCATCCAGGCGGTATCGCCCGAGTCCAGCTTGGGGGCTGCATCGTCGGCCAGCGCCGGCATCGCTGCCAACAACAGTGGCAGCAGCGCGCCAAGTCCCCAGGTGAGGCGAGGTCGATTCATCGTTCGTGTTTCCCTTATTTGTTCAGAGTGCCGCGGTATCAATCTCGCCGGTGCGAATTCGTACGGCGCGTTCGATGTCGAGCACGAATATCTTGCCGTCGCCGATTTTACCCGTGTGTGCCGCCTTGGTGATTGCCTCGATCACCTGGTCGCTGAGTTCGGCTGGTACCACGACCTCGATCTTCACCTTCGGCAGGAAATTCACATGATATTCCGCGCCACGGTAGATTTCGGTCTGTCCCTTCTGTCGGCCAAATCCCTTCACTTCCGAGACCGTGAGGCCCTGCACGCCGAGTGGCGTGAGTGCCTCGCGGACGTCGTCAAGCTTGAAGGGCTTGATGATGGCCATGATCAGCTTCATGTCGCTGCCCCTTGATTGCTCTCTACGCCGCAACCCGCCTGTCGGCGGGACGGTCGTGCGGGAACACCTATCAAGAATTGTGCCGCGACTGGCCAGCCCCAGTGATGGCGGGCGCAGGGCCACGATCTACTGCGTTACTTCGCGCGCGCGCGTCGTGGCTTGGCGGGACCTGGTCCACGCGTGGGCCGGTCAAGCCGGATCATGATGTGTGCGAACGGTAGTTGCCTAAGGAATGGGCAAAAATAGGCCAAAAGCAAAGCGCCCGCCGTTGTTGCGAACGGCGGGCGCTTGCAGCGTGGCTTAGGTGTTACCGGTCAGACCGAATAGTACATTTCGAATTCGACCGGGTGCGGCGTGTGTTCGAAACGATACACTTCAGTCCACTTCAGCTCGAGATAGCTCTCGATCTGATCGGAGCTGAACACATCGCCGGCCAGCAGGAACTCGTGGTCGGCCTCCAGCGCGCCGATAGCCTCCCGCAGGCTGCCGCACACGGTTGGGATGCCCTTCAGTTCCTCCGGCGGCAGGTCGTACAGGTCCTTGTCCATCGGGTCACCGGGGTGGATTTTGTTGCGAATCCCGTCCAGCCCGGCCATCAGCATCGCGGCGAACGACAGGTAGGGATTCGCGCCTGGATCAGGGAAGCGCACCTCGACCCGCTTGGCCTTCGGGTTCGTCGCATAGGGGATGCGACAGGACGCGGAACGGTTGCGGGCCGAATAGGCCAGCAGCACCGGCGCCTCGAAGCCCGGGATGAGGCGCTTGTAGCTGTTGGTCAGCGGGTTGGTCAGCGCGTTCAGCGCCTTCGCGTGCTTGATGATGCCGCCGATGTAGTACAGCGCGGCTTCCGACAGATCGGCATAGCCGTTACCGGCAAACAGCGGCTTGCCCGCCTTCCAGATAGACTGGTGCACGTGCATGCCCGAGCCATTGTCGCCGAAGATCGGCTTTGGCATGAATGTGGCGGTCTTGCCGTAGCTGTGCGCCACGTTGTGGATACAATATTTGTAGATTTGCAGGTTATCTGCCATGCGCGTCAACGGGCCGAACTTCATGCCCAGTTCGTGCTGGCTTTGTCCCACCTCGTGGTGGTGCTTTTCCACGACCACGCCCATCTCGCCCATGGTGGAGAGCATTTCAGCGCGAAGGTCGCTTTCGCTGTCGACCGGAGGCACGGGGAAATAGCCGCCTTTCACCGACGGCCGGTGCCCCATATTGCCTTCTGGATAGTCTTTTACGCTCGATTGCGGGCCTTCCTGGCTGTCGAGCTGGTACATGCCGTAGTTGCCACCGGTGCCGGACCGCACGCTGTCGAACACGAAGAACTCGGCTTCGGGGCCAAAGAACGCAGTGTCACCGACGCCCGATGACTTCAGGTATGCCTCGGCCTTCTTCGCGGTGGAACGCGGATCGCGGTTGTAAGGCTGGCCGGTCGACGGCTCGACGATGTCGCAGATCAACACTAGGCTCGGCTTGGCGGAGAACGGGTCCATCGTCGCCGTGTCCGTGTCCGGCATGAGGATCATGTCGCTCTCATTGATTGCCTTCCAACCGGCGATCGACGAGCCGTCGAACATGATGCCGTCGCGGAACGTATCCTCCTCGATGGTGGAGACGTGCTGCGCCGTGTGCTGCCATTTGCCGCGTGGATCGGTGAACCGCAGGTCCACGTATTCCACGGAATGCTCCGTGAGCATTTCCAGCACTTTCCCTACGCCGCTGGCCGCGCCTGCAGGCTTTCTCGCCATGTATGGTTTTCCCCGTCCTCGTCTTGATTGGCGC
The DNA here is from genome assembly GCA_963790445.1 of uncultured Alphaproteobacteria bacterium. Lineage (GTDB taxonomy): Bacteria > Pseudomonadota > Alphaproteobacteria > Acetobacterales > Acetobacteraceae > JAMXLO01. The sequence continues at coordinate 170,445 of CAWBON010000011.1, forward strand.
GCCGGCGACCCCGTGCGGGGGCTGGCGCAGGAAACGGCCCGTTTACTCTTTTCCGCCGTGGGCCGACAGCGGATTTCGTCCAGGTCTGTCGTTGCGCGCTAGATCGCGTCCTCGCCGCGTTCGCCGGTGCGGATGCGGATCACTTCCTCAACCGAGGATACGAAGATCTTGCCGTCGCCGATGCGTCCGGTGCGCGCGGAGGTAATGATCGCCTCCACCGCGCGTTCGACAACCGCATCATCGCAGACTACCTCGATCTTCACCTTGGGGAGAAAGTCGACAACGTATTCGGCGCCCCGGTAGAGCTCGGTATGGCCCTTCTGCCGGCCGAACCCCTTGGCTTCCACCACCGTGATGCCTTGCAGACCCACCTCGTGCAGCGCTTCTTTCACCTCGTCCAGTTTGAACGGCTTGATGACGGCTTCGATTTTCTTCATGCGCGTTCAACGCCCGGGTTGACCGGGCCTCCTTGGTGTGTGGCTGCCCTGGTTCGTTCGGTGGCTGAACGGCAGCGCTACAGGTTTGCACGCGGCGTGCCAAGCGGCAATGCGGGCGGAGTGGCAGCGAGACTGGCCAACCGCCAACGGAAACCGCCAAGGATGACGGAGTTTGTTGATGCGGTTCGCGGTATTGGATACCACTATTGCCGATGACGGCCTATAAAAGCCGGTCTATCTTTCGCGAGATGTTCCACCGACTGCCTATGAGTCAATCGCCGTCTGCCATTGTTTTAGGCACGAAGCACAAATCTGTCTGGTCGAAGCGACGGCTTCCTGGTGGTTATCGTTGGGGTTGCAGAGGACACTGCGTAGCGTTGCGGGCGTTGCTTTCCGACCGCTCGGCAGCAGCGCGTTCCGGTGGACGCCTGCTCCCCGCCATACAGCAGCAAAGTCCGCCGGCATCCCGGTCGAGACCGGCGAACCGCACCGGGCACGCCCGGTCGGGGCGCGATCGCGAAAACCAGGGACGCGCCTTATGGGTGCGTCCGCCTGTCGCTTACATCTCTTAGCAGAATGTCCTTCCGTAGCGGAGCGGCGGGATGACCAGAAAACCTCTCGTTATCCCCAATTGATGACCCACGCCCCAAGTCCGAACCGTGACGAGATTGCGGAGCGGATCGCCATAGGGCTGGGCACTCTGGCGGATTTGCCGCCGGTGCATCGCTTTGTTTTTGTGTGTTTTACCAACCGATCGGGATCTGCCCACCTCGGTGACATTCTGAGTTCCACGGGATACTTCATGCCAGCCGGGGAATCCTTCAATGCGGTTGAGGTCCTGGCGGTCTGTCAGGAGCGGGGGCTACGATCGTTTATCGAATATTTCAGTTACATTGTTCGCAATGACACAAGAAACAACACCTACATTGTCAAAGTTGCGCCGGAACAGATCTTGCTGCTGATCCAATCAGGAATACTTGATCAGATTATCGACAGATCCGTCTTTCTGTTTCTGCGCCGCGCGGACGAACTCGCTCAGGCAGTATCCCAAGCTATTGCCGAGCAGAACAATCATTGGACATGGGATCTACCAAAAAGAGTCCCGGATGATAAGTTGGTGTACTCGTCCAAGCGTATTAGCGAACTTCTGTATTTTATCAGCTATTCAAACCAATGCTTTGGACAATTCTTTTCGTACAACGGAATTGTACCAATCAATGTAGAATACGAACGGGTTATGAGCGAGCCCCAGCAGGAGCTGCACGAGATCGTCAGAAGATTGGGCCTGCCGAGCTTGAGAGCCGACCTCAGCCGATTACGATATCAGCGCCAAACGAATGAAATCAATCAGGCTTGGAGAACGCGCTTCCTGCTGGAAACCGACGCGCAACGGGCACTTCGTTCGGGGACCCGCGGCCACAGGCAGCAAAAATTGCGGCAACACCCCAGCCACTTGCGCCCACCACCGTTCGCACCATCCAAGCGGCGATAGTTGCCCATATTCACAATGTCGGTGATGTTACCGGCGATTGCGGCGGGTGGATTGGCAAACCAAACAGCGGCCTGTGGATCGAGGGATTTAGCATCACGCCTCGGCAAGGCCTGGCGCCCCAGGACATCGAATACCAAGCCGGCCAGGTCTTCGAGCCGGTGCGCCCTTGGGTTAGTGGCGGGGGCTATTGCGGCACACGTGGCTTGAGTACGCCGCTGCGGAATCTGCGCGTCCGGCTGCGGCAGGAGGCAAGCGAGGCGTATCACTGCGTCTATACAGCATCGTTTCTCGATGGGTCGACATTTGGGCCAGTGCAAGCAGGACAATTGTGCCAGTCGGCCAGTTTGGCCCCGTTGGAAGCATTTCAGCTGTTGATCGTTCCACGCCAGCCCGAGGCCCGCCACGCGGAGTCCGTGATCGCGGCGAAACCGTGACGAGGGAACGCGGCCACTGGCGCGCCCGGCGGGAGCTGGCATCCGGTGGGAAGCCGGCTATCATGCTATGTGATTGTGTTCCTGCAATGAACCAGCAAGGTGGCCGATGCGCCCGGTAAATTCGCTTCTCGGATCACTTGGCACCACGATCTTTACCGTGATGTCGGCGCTTGCGGTGCAACATGGTTCGATCAACCTGGGGCAGGGATTTCCTGACACCGACGGGCCAGCGGATGTGTTGCAGGCTGCGGCGCGGGCGCTGATGGACGGGCGCAACCAATACCCGCCGATGACCGGCGTGCCGGAGCTGCGCCAGGCGGTGGCGGCGGCGAACGCACGCTTCTATGGGCTGGAGGTCGATCCGGCGACCGAGGTTGTTGTTACCTCGGGTGCCACCGAGGCGATCACCGCCTGTCTGATGGCCGTGCTCGATCCGGGCGATGAGGCGGTGCTGATCGAGCCGCTGTACGATACCTACGCACCAGTGGTTCGCATGCTGGGCGCCACGCCTCGCTTTGTGCGGTTGGCGCCGCCGCAATGGGAGCTGCCGCGCGCCGAGTTGGCTGCTGCGTTCGGGCCGAGGACCAAGGCGATCCTGCTGAACACGCCGATGAATCCCACGGGCAAGGTGTTCACCGCCGCGGAATTGGCCTTCATCGCGGACCTGCTGGTGCGACACGATGCCTATGCGGTGTGCGACGAGGTCTACGAGCACCTGATATTCGATGGAAAGCGCCACATTCCGCTGATGACGCTGCCCGGATTGCGGGACCGGGTGATGCGCATCGGCAGTGCCGGCAAGACGTTTTCACTGACCGGCTGGAAGGTGGGCTACGTCACCGCCCCGGCGGGGCTCGCCCCGCTGGTGGCCAAGGCGCACCAGAACCTGACCTTCACCACCGCGCCCAATCTACAGCGCGCGGTGGCGGTGGGACTGGCGAAGGACGATGCCTATTTCGCCAATCTGGGCACCGCGCTGCAGGCCAAGCGCGACCGGCTGGCTGCTGGACTGGCGGGTCTCGGCATGACGGTGTTGCCGGCGCACGGCAGCTATTTCATCACCACCGACTTCGCCCCGCTGGGCTTTGTGGGTGACGATGTGGCGTTCTGTCGTCATATCACCGAGGCTGCCGGCGTCACCGCCATACCGGTCACGGCGTTCTACGACGCACCGGACCCGCCACGACATTACGCCCGCTTTGCGTTCTGCAAACGCGACGAGGTGCTGGACGAGGCAGTGGCACGGCTGAGGCGGCATTTTGCCAGGACACGGCCGCAAGCGTTGACGGCTGCCGGCTGATCGGCCTAAAGCCGCCGCCCGGATGGCGGGCATAGCTCAGTTGGTAGAGCGCCAGGTTGTGGTCTTGGATGTCACGGGTTCGAGTCCCGTTGCTCGCCCCATCCGCTTCCGTGGTTGGGGCGTCCGGCAATGCAGCGGGGGCTGTCCCTGCCACATCGTGCGCATGCCTGCGCAATTTCGCTTGCAACTGGCGCTGCACCCCGATGACTTCCGATAATATCGCCGCGGTCATCCTCGCCGGCGGCATGGCTCGTCGCATGGGAGGCGGCGACAAGCCGCTGCTCGATCTGGCGGGTAAGCGCATGATCGAGCGCATTATCACCGCACTCGAGTTGCCGAATATCGCCATCAGCGCCAACGGTGACCCTGCGCGCTTCGCCGCGTCCGGCCTGCGTGTTCTGGCTGACGGAGAATTTGCCGGCGAAGGGCCATTGGCCGGTGTACTGGCCGGTCTGGATTGGGCGGCGTCACTGGGCATGCGGGTGTTGCTGACAGTGCCGGGCGACACCCCGTTCATCCCACGCGGACTGGCCGCCGCGCTCGCCCCGGCGCCCGCCTGCGCAGCCAGCGGCAACCGGCCGCACTACCTGGTCGCGCTCTGGCCGGTGACGCGGCGCGACCAACTGCGACAGATGCTTTCTGCTCCTGGCCGACGCGATGTGGCTAATTTCTCCTCCCTCATCGGCGCGCGCCGGGTTGATTTTCCCACGGCAAAATGGGACCCGTTCCTCAACGTCAACACGCCGGAAGATTTGGTGGCGGCGCGGTCGATCGCGGAGGGGAAGCCATGGTGAAGACGGTCGCAATCGGTGGCCTGGGCGCGATTGGACTGAAGCTGGCACGCGCGTTGGATGCCGGTGTGGATGGTCTGCAACTGATTGCGGTGGCGGCGCGCGACCAGGCCAAGGCGCAGGCCAACCTCGAGAATTTCCGTTCGCCGCCCCGGATCGTCGCCCTGGCGGCGCTGGCGGAGGCAGATATCGTGGTGGAATCGGCGCCGGCTGCGGTGTTCGAGAAGATCGCCGGTCCCGCGATCGAGGCCGGCCGCATCTTCGTGCCCGCGTCAGTCGGTGCACTGCTGCCGCGCATGCACCTGGCGCGCCGCGCGCAGGAGACTGGCGCCCGCATCGTGGTGCCGACCGGCGCTCTGCTGGGTCTCGACGCGGTGCGTGCGGCAGCCGAGGGGCCGGTGGAGAGCGTCACCATCGAAAGCCGCAAGCCACCAGGCGGATTGGCGGGTGCACCGTATTTGGTGCAACATGGCATCGACGTCAGCGGCGTCACCGTGCCGCGGCGCGTGTTCGAGGGCAACGCCTTCGATGCCGCCGCCGGCTTTCCGGCCAACGTCAATGTGGCCGCGGCGTTGGCGTTGGCGGGTATCGGGCCGGTACGCACGCGCGTCGAGATCTGGGTGGACCCGACCATCACGCGCAACATCCATACGATCCGTGTGGAAGCTGACGCGGCGCGCTTCACCATGACCATCGAGAACGTGCCGAGCGTGGAGAACCCGCGTACCGGCCAGATCACCGCGCTTTCCATGTTGGCCTGTCTGCGTGGGCTGGTGTCGACGCTGAAGGTCGGCACGTAGCGGCGCGCCGCTTGCGTACGGCCCCGCCGCTTGCCTTGTGGACGGCGAAATTGGAGGCCGTGCATTGGCTGCTTGCTTGACAGCTTTCTCTCGTCCGCTTTCAGTCGCCGACAAACCGAAGGGGCTTCTCATGCAACGTCTGGTATACGCGATCGCGGCACTCGTGCTGGCGCTCGGCATTGGTTCGGCGCGCGCGGCGGATGACGTGCTGATTGGCGCGCTGTATCCGATGACCGGGCCGAATGCTCAGGTCGGCGCGGATGCCAAGGCCGCCATGGAGACCGCGGCTGACATCATCAATGGCAACCACAATATTCCGATGCTCATGGGTAAGGGCGGCGGTTTGGACAAGCTGGGCGGTGCGCATATCCGGCTGATTTTTGCGGACCATCAGGGCGATCCTCAGAAGGCGCGTGCCGAGGCCGAACGGCTGATCACCCAGGAGCATGTGGTGGCTTTGATCGGGTCGTATCAGAGTGCCACGGCGGCGACGATCTCGCAGGTCGCGGATCGGTATCAGGTGCCGTACATGTCGGCGGATAATTCGTCGCCCAGCCTCAATCAACGCGGGTTGAAATGGTTCTTCAGGACCTCGCCGCACGACATCATGTTTACCCAGGCGATGTTCGATTTCTTCCGTGACATCGGTGCGAAGACCGGTCGCAAGGTACTGAGCGTCGCGCTGTTCCACGAGGACACGATCTTCGGCACCGACAGTTCCAATGCGCAGAAGCAGATGGCCGAGGCTGCGGGCATCAAGGTAGCGGCGGACATCCGCTATCGCGGCAATTCACCGTCGCTGTCGGCGGAGGTGGAGCAACTCAAGGCGGCCAATGCCGACGTGATCATGCCTTCGTCCTATACCTCGGACGCGATCCTGATGGTGCGTGGGCTGCATGATGTTGGGTACGCGCCGAAGGCGATCATGGCGCAGTCGGCCGGCTTCGTGGAGCAGGCGTTCATCGACGCGGTCGGACCACTGGCCGAGGGCGTAATGAGTCGGTCGGCGTTCGCGCTGGATGCGGCGAAGGCGCGGCCGGCTATTCCTGCGGTGGATGCGCTGTACAAGGTACGCAACAACAAGGATCTGAACGACAACACCGGGCGCGAGATCATCGCGGTGATCGTGCTGGCGGATGCGATCAATCGAGCTGGCTCGACCGATGAGGAGAAGATACGCCAGGCGCTGGTCGCGACCGACATTCCCGGTGATCAGACGATCATGCCGTGGAAGGGCATCAAGTTCGACAGGTACGGGGCAGAATATCGAGGCGACGCCGGTGATCCAGCAAATCAAGGGTGGTGTGTATCACACGATCTATCCGTTCGATGTGGCGGTCGAGCCAGCGGTGTGGAACGTCGGAAAGTGACCATAGTTCAACGTCACAGCAGCTTGTACTGATGCTGCTCGGGCCGGCGTGACTGCCACTATCCTTCTGCAGGTCATGGTTGGCGGCCTGCTGATGGGGCTGATTTACGCGCTTGTCGCCGCGGGCCTCAGCCTGATCTTCGGTCTGATGGACGTGGTGAACTTCGCGCACGGCGAACTGCTGATGCTGGCGATGTACGCCACCTATGTCATCTGGTTGGTAACCGGCCTCGATCCTCTGCTGCTGCTGGTTCCCGTTGCGCTGTTGCTGTTCGCACTTGGTGTGGCGATCTACCATCTGCTGATGGCGCGTGCACTTTCGGTGCGTTTCAACCGCGGGATGGTGCAGATCTTCGTCACTTTCGGCCTCGCGATCCTGCTGCGTGGCGCCGCGCAGTTCACGTTCGGTAGCGACTTCAAAAGCGTGAGCAAGTCGTGGCTGTCCGGCAAAACCATCGATCTCGCGGGTGTCTACATTCCGTTACCTCAACTTGCCGCCGGCGTCGTCAGCCTGCTCGCCTTCGCCCTGCTTCTGCTGATCAGTCGCACCGAATTCGGCCGCGCGCTGGAAGCCACGCGTGAGGATCGCGATGCAGTGGCGTTGATCGGCATCGACCGCAACCGCATCTTTGCGATGGGCTGGGCCTTGGGGCGGGGGCGGTCGGCATTGCCGGCGTAATGCTCGCCACATTTTACTACGTCTCGCCAAGTGTCGGCGCGAATTTCGCACTGATCGCTTATGTCACCGTCGCACTTGGCGGCTTCGGCGGCCTGATCGGTGCACTTGTGGCCGGCTTGCTGATCGGCCAGGTGGAAGCGCTCACAGCGCTGCTGATAGAGCCATCGCTGAAGCAGGTCGGCATGTTTGCGATCTATCTGCTGGTGCTGATGTTTCGCCCGCGTGGGCTGTTCGGCACGCTGTGATGGAAACTTCCATCACACGTCGCCGCCGTCACGAGCTGATCATCGGTGCGGCGCTGCTGTTGGTGCTGGCAGTGTTGCCGCTGCCAATTCGCGATGTCTATACCCGCAACCTGATCATCATCACCGTGCTGTTCGCCGGATTGGCGCA
>CAWBON010000012.1:0-34543 GCA_963790445.1 uncultured Alphaproteobacteria bacterium
TGCCGCCGCCGCTGCCTTCGACTTCATGGTGCCTTGCTCCTGCATGGCGAGCGGCTGCACACGCTGCACCTGCAACAGCAGGGCAGTAATCTCGCTGGCCGCCAGGAATCGGAGCAGTTCGCTGGCAACGTAGTCGGCAAATTGATAGCGCAGACCGTCCGTCTCGAATTCGAAGTGCGCCACGAAGGCAGCGCGATCGCGTACCGCTTCGAAGGCAAGGCTGACGCCGACCGCATGGCGGGAGAAGTGGTACTCGGCAGCGCTACTGACAATCACCGCGGTCCGGTCAACCTCAGCCAGTTCGGCAAAGGCCAATGGCAAGCACAACGAGCGGCGTGACGGCGTAAGGCGTAAAGGCGTAGCGCGCTACGCCGCCGCTCACTGAGGCGGAACGTGCCTGCGCATTGCCCGCCCCAAGCGCACCCGTCCGCCGCATGATCGGCGATGGGCGCTATGATGGAGTTACGCTTATGGAATTCGGCGCCGCGATGTTCTTCACCGACTACTCCATGGCACCAGGCGCGCTGGGACGTGCCTTGGAAGAGCGCAATTACAAATCGCTCTGGGCTCCCGAACATTCGCATATTCCGGTGTCACGAGCTTCACCATTTCCGAATGGTGGCGATCTGCCGAAGCAGTACGACGATGTGATGGATCCGTTCGTCACTCTGACCGCAGCCGCGGCGGCCACGAAGACGCTGAGAATTGGCACAGGCGTCTGCCTGGTGCAGCAGCGCGACCCGATCCAAACAGCGAAGCTCGTAGCGTCCATCGATCAGGTTTCGGCCGGACGGTTCTTGTTCGGCGTCGGTTCCGGCTGGAATGCGGAGGAAATGGCCGACCACGGCACCACCTTCAAGACACGTCATAAAGTGGCCCGTGAACGCATCGAGGCGATGAAGCTGATATGGACACAGAACAAGCCAGAGTATCACGGTGAATTCGCTAATTTCGATCCGATGATGACCTGGCCCAAACCGTTGCAGAAGCCACACCCGCCGGTCATTGTCGGTGGCGCATTCCCTTACGGTGCGCGACGCGCAATCCGCTACGGCGACGGCTGGGTGCCGCACGCTTCTCGCCCCGAGTACGGCGACGTCAGCGACTTCCTGCCGCAATTTCGTCAGATGGCAACGGAAGCCGGGCGCGATCCCGCGTCGCTGCCGGTCACCATGTTCCGCGTCGTGGAAGCACTGGATCGCCTGCGCCATTACCGCGACATCGGCATCGCGCGGGTGGTAATCACACTACCTTCCGCCAAGGCAGACGAGGTCCTGCCGATACTCGACCGTTGGGCGGAGTTGAAACGGCGGGTTTAGCCGCTCTGTGTCGAATAACTGGCGCGACCAATTGCGACCAGGTTGCCAGCAGAATCGGTCACGTCGACGTCCACGACGCCAACACTACGCCCGGCACGACGCACCCGCGCGGTCGCGGTCAGTGCCGTGTTCACCGCGGGACGCAAATAGTCGACCCGGAAATTGATTGTGGGCAACGGGCGCCCAACGCTCATCACCAGTGCATAATCGCCCACCGTATCGATCACGGCGGCAAGCGGACCACCGTGCCACTGACCGCTGCCCGCGATGCGCTCGAACTCCGCGCGCATCGGCAGGGTCATCGTCACAACCTGACGGACCGGATCGGCTTCGATAACCGTAAGCCCCAGGAAGCGGATGAATGGCGAAGCAGTAAGCTTTTCCTGCAGTTGCGCAGCCGTCAGTGGCTCGTTCATGGTACCACCACAATCTTGCCGAACACTTCGCGATCTTCAATCACTCTCAGCGCCTCGGCTGCTTCAGACAGTTCGTACGTCCGCTCCACCAGTGTCTTCAATCGACCTTGCCGCACCATTTGTAGCAGTGCTTCGAGATCGCTGCGCTGCCAACCATTGGATCCGCGTATCTCCAGTTCGAATGTCCAAATGAAGCGAATGTCCTCCTTCGGATCGTAGCCGGCGGTTGCCCCACAGGTCAGCAACCGGCCGCCCACCTTCAGGCAGCGCATCGACTTCACCCACGTATCGCCGCCGGTAAAATTCACTACCACGTCAAGTCCATTGCCGATATTCGCACCGCGGCGCGAAGGCTTGCCATACAGCCTATAAATCTCCTGCACGAAGTCGTGCTCTGTATAGTTGATAAGGTGATCAGCTCCCAACGCACGCAGGCGCTGCAACTTAGCCACGGTGCTGGCGCACGCCACCACGTAGGCGCCGACCTGCTTCGCCAGTTGCACGCAGCACACACCAACACCGCCGCTGGCACCCAATACCATCACCGTATCGCCTGCCCGCACGTTCCCCTTGGACACCAGCATGCGATGCGCCGTGCCATACGCAACCGGCAACGCCGCGGCATCGACGAAACTGACGTCGCCAGGAATCCGTACGAGTTGATGCGCCCGCACGCGACACAATTCGGCAAATCCGCCATGCATAGTCTCGCCCATCAGGCCGCCTTCCACGCGGTTGATCGGATCGACGAGTACACGTTCACCGACAGACCAGCCCTCGCTTCCCGGGCCAACCGCGGCAATCTCGCCAGCAATGTCCAGGCCCATGATCAGCGGCATCTGAATCCTGATGCCCGGCATGCCGCGGCGCGTGAACACGTCGTGGTAATTCAACGACGCCGCGCGTACACGAACCAGCACGTCCCCTTCGCCGATCGTCGGATCGGGAAAGTCGCAAGCCAGTTCCATTACCTCGGGCCCGCCATGTTGGCGGACGACCATCGCTCTCATCCAGCCTCCGTCATGTTTGCGCCATCGCCTGCTCGGCCAGGCGCTTGCGATCGATCTTGTTGGTACTGGCAAGCGGCAGTTCATCCACGAACCAGACGCGTCGCGGATGCTGATAGGCGGGCGCGTTGGCCAAGGCAAATCGCTTCAGCTCGTCCTCGCTCACAGTCGCACCGGCGCGAGACACTACGAACGCAACCGGCTTGTGCGCCTTCAGTTCATCAGGCACCGGCACCACGCACGCCTGATGCACGGCGGGATGCCGCTCCAGCATCTGCTCGACTTCGCCCGGATAGATATTCTCACCACCGCAGACGAACATGTCATCGGCTCGGCCGACGAAGTAATAGAAGCCGTCAGCGTCGCGCCGGAACACGTCGCCGGTGATGTAGTAGCCATCCACCGTCATTGCCTTGCGTGTCGCCTCCGGTAAATTGTGATAGCCGTTCATCACGGCCGGACAGTGTATTTCCAGCACGCCTTCGTCCGTCACCTCGACGCCATCGCGCATCAGACGCAGAGCAACTGCCGCATGTGCCACGCCAACCGACAGCGGAGTCCGTTCCAAACCATCCGGGTGCGGACCGAACGCGATCGGTCCCGCCTCCGTCGTGCCGTAACCATGCAGAATGCGCGCGCGCGGAAATGCCCGGTTCATCTGCTGGATCAGTTGCTCGGAAAGCGGCGCCGATCCGACACGCAGACTCTCCACAGACGAAAGATCCGCCGCCGCCATCAGCGCATGCTCACGCAGAATCATGGCGATCATCGTCGGCACCGCGGTCAACGCTTGCACCCGAAAGCACGACGCGGCTTCGATATAGGCAGGCGCCGTGAAGCCTGGCAACAACACGATCGTGCCACCATTGTTCAGCGTCACCTGGCATGTCGACAATGCGTTCATGTGATACAGCGGTGCGGCAACCAACACACGCTGGGCAGGCGGCAGAGCAGGGTTAGCGCGCATCTCCAGCACCCAGAGATGGCTCTGGTGCGATAGCACCACCCCCTTTTGGACGCCCGGTCGAACCCGACGTATAGAGAAACATTGCCGGCTCGCCGTCCGCCGCATCCGTCGGAACGAAATCGCCTTCGTCCAGCAGGCCCGCATACTCCTCCTCGATGACGACCCGCGGCACCTTGGCACGCAGCAGTCCAAGCCGAGCGGCATCGCACAGCACCAATTGCGCGTCGGCATCTTCGATGATGAAGTTCACCGTGGCTGCGGGCAACCGGTGATTTACCGGAACCGAAACCAACCCCGCGCGCATGGTCCCCAGAAATGCCACCAGATACTCGGCGCAGTTCGCCGCCAAAATCGCGACGCGATCGCCACGCCGCAGCCCGCGTCGCAACAGACCACGTGCGAACGCATCGCTGAACCGCTGGACGTCGCCATAGCTGAATAAGCGGGGCGCCGCGCCACCAAGGTCGATCACCGCAACAGTCGCTGGATCAACCGAGCCACCGACAGCGCTGCCAAAATTCGTCACCGCCATCGCATCACGCCCGGAATTCCAGCGTCACGCCGAACGTCTCGGTCGCCGGCACCAATATCCGCTGGGATTCATGTCTGACCCCGGTAATCCCCCCTGACGCAAACGCCGCGGCAGCAAGCTTCAAGCACCGCGTCCGTATGGTCAATGCGGCCATAAATTCGTCTCGCCCATCGGCAACCGGCGCGGCATCACCGTATTCACGCATCAGTTGATCAAGCGATATCACATCGAATTGCGACAGGCCGACGATTAGCGCACACCCGATCGGCGTGCGCCGCACCGCGTCCTCACCGAACATGCGTGCAAACAGCCCTCCAAGCACATCGGGATCGCGCGCCGCGATCACGGCCCGCGCAACGCCGACGGCGCCATTCGCGTGATGTCGCCATTCATCACGCCACACCAGATCGCGTGTGAAGTGGTGACAGAAGTAGATGCGTCCCGCCGACACGATCCCCGGCGAAAGGCGCACGGTGCGAAATGTCGCATTCCGCGAGCCATCCGGCAGTTCCACGGGACGCGAAAATTCCAACGGGGGGTCCACCGGTACGCCTGCCGCATGCAGGGCAGCGTAGACCGCAGCAGAATCCTCGGTACCGAACACCAGACCGTTCAATCCAAGGGGCGCCGAAAGAATGTCGGTCCTACGTGCATCGCCAGGAGCTGCGGCGATCAATTCCAGATATTCCGTCCCAAGAATCGCGAGATTGTTCATAGACCCTAACGTGTGAAACCCGCGCGGGGTCATTGTGAAGCCAAGACGACGATATCTGTCCAGCGCCGCATCCAATCGGTCGCGGACGTTGACCACGACGTGATCGAGCGTCGGAATCGGCAGTGCAGCAACCATAGGCTGGCTCCTCGCGGGAATTGTCGGGATGCTATGGCGGAGATGTCACCGGAGCCAGCCTAGGCGCAAACCGACACAAAAATGGCGGCACCCCGAGGGGCGCCGCCAAGTTTGGGGGGAAACGTCACGCAGCGAGATGACCGGAGGCCATCTGCCGCGCGCTAGACATTGGTGCTGACCCAGTCATGTCAACTTCACACTTACGCGCGGCCGATCCACCATGGTTCACGAACCCTCATGCCCGCCTCCTCGGTTTGGCTGCGCTAACGATCACGGTCTTGCCGGACCGCGCGGTGCCACTCTTTGGGATCTCGGAACCGGATCCCAGATCAGGCAACCGCTGGCGCATCGAAGCGAAGCCATCCCATGGATCGATTTGCAGCCGCGCCAGGCGATCAGGAATATTCCGCATCGTGAAATTTGCCGGGTCCAGCTTGCGATTCACTTCGTCCCACGCCAGTGGTGTGGCCACGGTCGCACCCGGGCGCGCACGCGGGCAGAACGATGCGACAGCCGTGGCACCCATGCCGTTTCGCAGCCAATCGATCAGTATCTTGCCGCGCCGATCCACCTTCTTCAGTGTCGGCAGGTAGCGATCCGGTTTTTCCTGGCTCATGGTCTCGGCGAACGCACGGCAGAACGGTTTCACTTCGTCCCAATGTGCCGACGGCTGCAATGGCACAACCACGTGCAATCCCTTGCCGCCGGTAGTGCGGCAGAACAACTTTAGGCCCAGACGACGCAATTGATCGCGGACCTCGGTAGCGGCGCTCACAACGTCGGTAAATGCCACGCCATCCCCCGGATCGAGGTCGAAAACCATCTGATCGGGATGCAATGGATCGGCCTCGGTCGCACCCCACGCATGCAGCTCGATCGCGGAGATCTGCGCCATTGAAATCAGGCCTTTGACATCGTCAATCGCCAGATAAGGCGAACCCGAAGCCTCACCCTGGCGAATTCCCGCAGGCAAAGTGCCGTGGCCGTGCTTCTGAAAGAAGTGCTCTCCGCCGATGCCTTCCGGACAGCGCACGATCGCGAGGGGCCGATGTGCCAATCCCGGCAGTGCATGGTCAGCAATCGCCTGCCAGTATTCCGCCAGCTGCAGCTTGGTAATTCCGGGCCACAGTTCACGATCAGGATGCGTCAATGCAATACCGCCGACCGTCACGCCACGTTGCTTCGGCGCGCGAGCCGTCACGATATTGCTGCTTTGCTTGGGCGTCGCCGCATATTTCTGCCCGCTGCGGCGCGGCGGCACCGCCACCACCGGTCCGCGCTTCGCCGTGCCCGCGGCGCCGGATGCTTGACGAGGACTGACCATTTTTCTCTCCGCTTTCGGATCGGCTGGTTCACGCACCACTTCGGACGCCGACTTGTCTTCGCGCTGACCAAGATAGACAGCGTGGCGCACCCGTCCCGACCCGGACCATGCTGTGAACTGCACTTCCGCCACCAGTTCCGGCCGCACCCAATGAATGGAATTCGGCAGCGGATCGCCGCCGACCATCAGCGACTTCGGCGGATCGGACGCAAGTTCGCCAAGCCGCTCGCTCAACCGCACCAGCTCTTCGGCGGAAAATCCCGAACCGACAGCACCGGCATAGTGCAGGTTGCCCTGCGGGTCATGATAACCCAGATGCAGCGAGCCGAGGCCGGTGCGGCTGCCACCAGGCACCGTCCAGCCGAGCACGACGAGTTCCTCACGGCCGAGACATTTCACCTTCACCCAGCCGTGTCCACGCCCTGCGCGATACGGTGCATCCTCCTGCTTGCAGACTATCCCTTCCAGGCCCAGGCGGCACGCTTCGCGCCGCATGCCGCCGGTATTGCCCACGTGATGGTCGCTGTAGCGCAGCATGCGGCGCCAGTCCGACACGCCGGCGAGCACGCGCTTGCGATCAATCAGTTTGCACGGGCGCAGGTCCCAGCCATCCAGATACAGCACGTCGAACAGATACACATGCAGCGTCTCGTCTTTGCCGGCGGAAAGCGCTGCCTGCAATGCAGGAAAACTCGACACGCCCGCCTCGTCGAGCGCCACCAGTTCACCATCCACAATCGCCGAAGCCACGTTTAGCTTGGTCAGTTCACGCGCGACCGCGGGCAGCCGGTCCGTCCAGTCCAGTCCATTGCGTGTCATCACACGCGCCTTGCCGTGATCGACCCAGCACAGCAGGCGATACCCGTCGAACTTGATTTCGCTGATCCAGCCTTGACCTTTTGGTGGCTCCTCCACAGGCGACGCGAGCTGTGGCGACGCCCGCTGCAACAGCTTCGCCCGCACCGCACTCTCCGCCGGCGCGGTTTCGTGCCGCTTGTCCGCCTTGGCGCCAGCAGTTCTCGGCGCCTTCATATCGAGCTCGATCACCGTCGAATCCGCGCCCGCGCGTTCCGCTTCATCGTGCCCCTTGATCAGCAGCCAGTTGTCCTGCCGGCTGCGCTGTGCGGGACGCGCCTTCAATCGCACCAGCGTGAAGCGACCATTCAGTCGTTTGCCGTGCAGCACGAACTCGATCTCGCCCCGGCGCATTCCCGCGGCGGGATCATCCAGCGGTTCCCACGTTCCGCGATCCCAGCTCTCCACCGTCCCGGCACCATACTGACCATCCGGAATGGTCCCCTGAAAGTCCGCGTAATCGAGCGGATGATCCTCCACGTGCACAGCAATTCGTTTGTCCGCAGGATCCAGCGAGGGGCCCTTGCGCACCGCCCAGCTCCACAACACGCCGTCATGCTCCAACCGAAAATCCCAGTGGAGACCAGCACGATGCGCCTGATGTTTCTGCACGACGAAGATCGGCGCAACAGTGGGCTTTGCGCGTGCGCGGGGCGCGGGCTCGCTGGTCACGGCAAGGTTGCGCTTCGCCCGATAGCTCCGAAGCGATGTGTCTCGAGCGGTGGATGTATCGCGAGCGGTACCAGTGCGAGCCATGCAATATCAGCCTGCCAGCGGGCTACGGGTTCGGCCCCAACACAATCAATTGATCTCGGACGTGCTGTGACCAAGGCGCAGTATCACTTTATCACCTTTTGATTGGTAATCGATCCGCGGCAAGAGCAAGGTTTCGGCATGTCGCATGAGTTCCTGGCGACCCTGGCGCTAGCCGCGGGGTTGATCGCAGTTGCGCCCAGCTCCGCATCGACGACCGCCGGGCAATCGGACGGTGCGCCCGCGGCCACTGGCAGCATGTACAACGGCAACAACGCGCAGCCCCCGAACCTTGGGGACGACACGCGTGTAGCGGCCGGCGCGAATCAGGCAGGTTCCCAATCGCACACGCCCGCTGGAGATGACAAAGGCGGCAACTCCGGCGCGCCGCGTGCCGGCGGTGGCGGCTGAATCCGATGAACCTGCATCGCCGCGATCTACTGGCCAGTGCAGCCTGCCTTCTCGTCACATTGCAATGCGCGGGCGCCACCGAACTTCACGGCATTCCGGCGTGGAATCCGAGCCGGCGGTTCGCCACCCACGCCGGTGCGCCCGGGGCCGTGGCAATTCTTCACGCCGGAGGAAGCCGTCGCGATCGAAGCGCTTGTCGATCGTCTGATACCGCCCGATCCGAAAACGCCCGGCGGCAAGGATGCAGGCTGTGCGGTGTTCATCGATCGTCAGCTTGCCGGCGGCTTCGGTGAATCGCGCGGCCTGTACATGCGCCCACCATTTCAGGATGGTCCACCCGATCAAGGCCCGCAGTCACCGCTGACGCCCGCGATGCGCTATCGCCGTTCGCTGGCGGCTCTGGACAAATATTGCCAGGCGAGTTTCGCCGGCAAGCACGTCGAACAACTACCCTCGGATCAGCAGGACAAACTGATCAGCGGACTGGAAAGCGGCGCGGTGACGCTCGAAGGCATCAGCGGTCGCGGCTTCTTCGACCTACTGCTGCAAAATACGCAGGAAGGCTTTTTCGCCGATCCGCTGTACGGCGGCAACCGCGACATGGTTGGCTGGAAAATGATCGGATTCCCCGGTGCACGCTACGACTATCGTGATTGGGTAGAGCGCCATAACGAGAAGTATCCGCTGCCGCCGGTAGGCATCACGGGCCGCGCGGAGTGGACACCCAAGCACACCTGACATTCGGATGAGGTCGGCATGGCACGCAAGCTTCCCAGTACGGATGTCGTGATCGTTGGCCTCGGTTGGACCGGATCGATCATGGCGACGGAACTGACCGATGCGGGCCTGAATGTCGTCGCGATCGAACGCGGGCCATGGCGCGATACGGCGACGGATTTTCCGCCCACCTTCGCGCAGGATGAATTGCGTTATCATATCCGCCACGAATTGTTCCTGCGACCAGCGCAGGAGACGATGACCTTCCGCCACAACGTCAACCAGACAGCGCTGCCAATCCGCTCCTGGGGCTCGTTCATGCCGCCGAACGGCGTCGGTGGCGGCGGCGTGCATTGGAATGCTGAAACGTGGCGGTTCCTGCCGACAGACTTCCAGCTTCGTACGCACCTCACGCAGCGCTACGGCTCAAAGTTCCTGCCCGACGACATGACTATTCAGGACTGGGGACTCAGCTACGACGAATTGGAACCACATTACGACAGGTTCGAATATTTGTGCGGTACATCCGGTCTGGCCGGCAACCTTCAGGGGCAGAAGCAGGACGGCGGCAATCCGTTCGAAGGGCCGCGTGCGCGGGACTATCCCACCCCGCCGCAGAAACAACCCTATGCACCGGTGCTGTTCGCCAAGGCGGCGCAAGAGATGGGATACCACCCATTCCCGCAACCCTCGGGCAATCTGTCGCAAGCGTATCGCAATCCCCTCGGGGTCACGATCGGCCCGTGCAGCTATTGCGGTTTCTGCGAATGGTTCGGCTGCGGCAATTACTCGAAGGCCAGTCCGCAGACCACGATCCTGCCAGTGTTGATGCAACGCAAGAATTTTGAGGCACGGACGGAATGCACCGTGCTGAAGATCAATACCGACGGCTCCGGTAAACGTGCCACCGGCGTCACCTATGTCGACAGCAGCGGCCAGGAATGGGAACAGCCGGCAGAGCTTGTCATGCTCTGCGCATTCCAGTTGTTCAACGTACACCTGCTGCTGCTGTCCGGCATCGGCACACCGTACGACCCCAACACCGGCAACGGTGTGATCGGCCGCAATTACTCCTACCAGGTGACATCCAGTGTCGATGCCTACTTCCAGGACAAGAACTTCAATCCATTCGTTGCGTCCGGTGCGATCGGCATGTGCATCGACGAGTTCAATGGCGACAATTTCGACCACAGCTCACTGGGTTTCGTCGGCGGTGGCTACATCGGCGCGGTGATGACGAACGGCCGGCCAATCCTTGGGACGCGCGTTCCGAAGGGCACGCCCGGCTGGGGCGCGCAATGGAAGCAGGCGGTGGCGGAGAATTATCTCAGCAGCTACGAAGCGGCGACACACGGCGGTTGCTACAGCTATCGTGACGTGTTCCTCGATCTCGATCCAACCTACACTGACGCCTACGGCCGGAAGCTGATGCGAATCACCTTCGACTTCCATGACAACGAACGCAAGATGTCGCAGTACCTGACGGATCGTCTGGCCGACATCGTGCAGAAGATGGGACCGCGCTCGCTGGAGAAGCATCCACGCGCCGGCACCTACGACGTCACGAAATATCAGACGACACATACCTGCGGCGGCGCAATCATGGGCACGGATCCCAAGACCAGTGCGGTCAATCGCTATCTGCAAAGCTGGGATGTGCCGAATTTGTTCGTTACCGGTTCGACGGCTTTTCCGCAGAATGCTGGCTACAATCCAACCGGCACTGTCGGCGCTCTCGCCTACTGGGCAGCGAATGCGATCCGCACGCAGTATTTGAAGCAGCCCGGCCCGCTGGTGCAGACATGACACGCCTGCCGATTCGCTGCCGTCGCACTTTGCATCGGCACCGTGGTTTGCGGGGCCCACGCCACCGACCGGCAGGACTTCGCGCAGATAGAACGCGGCCATTATCTGACCATCGCCGGCGACTGCGTGTCCTGTCACACAGAAACCGGCGGCAAGCCATTCGCCGGCGGCAGGGCGATCGAAACGCCATTCGGCACGTTACTGGGGCCAAACATCACGCCGGACATCGATACCGGGATCGGCGCATGGAGCGATGATAAATTCTATCGCGCGATGCATGACGGCATAAGCGGCGACGAACATCTGTACCCCGCGATGCCATATCCGTACTACACGAAGGTCACCCATCAGGATGTGACGGCGATCCGCGCCTATCTGGCCACCGTGGATGCCGGTACGCAACATCGTTCATTCCAATCAACTGCACTTTCCATTCGATGTGCGTGCCAGCATGATCGGATGGAACTCGCTGTTCTTTACGCCCGGCGAGTGGCGGGACCATGCGGACAAATCGGCAGACTGGAATCGCGGTGGCTACCTGGTGGAGGGGCTTGGCCATTGCGGCGCGTGCCACACGCCGAAGAACGTGTTTGGCGCCGATGAGAACAGCCATCGTCTGCAAGGCTCTGTCCTGCAAGGCTGGTACGCGCCGGTGCTCACCGGCAATGCTCAGGCCACACCTGTCGCCTGGTCTACCGATGATATTGCCGAGTACTTGAAAACCGGCGCCAACGCGTATGCCAATGCGTCCGGACCGATGGCCGAGGTAATTTCCAACTCCACCTCACACATGACGTTGGCGGACCTGCGTGCGATCGCGGTGTATCTGAAGGATCAGCCTGCTTCGAACGAGCAGCACACGGCGACGGCCATCGCCACAAACGACCCGACGATGCAGGCGGGCGAGGCAATCTATGTCGATCAGTGTTCCGCCTGTCACACCATCGATGGTACCGGCATCGCGCGGCTGTTCCCATCGCTGAAGGGCAGTGCATCGGTTCAGTCCAGTCACCCCGAAACGCTGATTCACGTCATCCTGGAAGGCACCCGCGCCGTCGCGACACGCTATGAACCAACTGCACCGGCAATGCCGGCATTCCGCTGGAAACTGTCGGACGAGCAGGCTGCGGCAGTCGCCACCTATATACGCAATGCATGGGGCAATGCGGCGCCCGCCGTGTCCGCGGACGATGTGAAATCCGCGCGCCAGACAACAGCGCAGCGCCAGGATTAGGCTCGGCTGGGCAACGTCTTTCGCAGAAAGCTGGTGCGCTGGGACGCGCTTGCCATCAAGAACGCTGCATCGGCACCGGACAAGATGAAGCGCGCGCCCATCTCGATGTAGCGCTGCATGATCGGCTCGTTGTAGATGCCGGCCATCCCTGGAACTTGCCGTGCTTCGTGCTTGCCGCAATCATCTTCTGATACGCGTCCGCCACGCGATCGTTGCCGAAATCACCGGGAATGCCCATCTCGGCGCACAGATCGTTGGTTCCAATCAGCAGCACATCGACGCCGGGAACCGAGGCGATCGCGTCCGCATTGGCGATCGCCGTCGGCGTTTCCAGCATCACCACGGTCAGATTCGCTGCATTCAGCGCCTTGGCAGCCTCACCGGTACTGGCGGAGCGCAAGCCGTAATGCGGCCCGATGCCACCCATCGATCGATGACCGACCGGCGGATATTTCAATTTCTCCACCACCTCGCGGGCCTCGTCCGCCGTGTCGACATGCGGCATGACAATGCCGAGTGCCCCATTGTCCAGCAAGCGCGTGGCGATCGAGTATTCGCCGTTCGGCACGCGCACGATCGGCGCGATGCCCGCATCCAGAGCGGCGACGGCGATCTGCGCCGCAGCGTCGATCGACATCGTGCCATGCTCAAGGTCCAGGAACAGCCAGTCGAAGCCCGCGGTCCTCATGGCGATCGCGATTTCCACGCTGCGCGTCAAGCGCACGCCGGTGCCAAGCGAAAGCTCGCCGTGCTTCGAGTTTCTCGCGGGCGACATTACGAACCGTCGGCATCGAATGCTCCTTCATGATGGTGGAATGCGCTATCCCGGTCGCCACGACATTGTCACGTAGTGCGCAATACCCTGACTTGATGCCGGGGCATTCCACCATTACCGCCAACGAGCAGTCAGGGCCGTGGCGACGACACGGTTGAGCGCCGCCAGGTCCATCGGATGATCCGTCTCGTTCGCCACTGCGACGACCAGCCGATGCCGCACGCAAGATAAACACGCGCTGATCCGAAGCGCCGGTCGCCCACGCGGTATCAGCCGGCAAATCAGGGAAGCTACGATCGATATTGCTGCGGAAACACGCAGCATAACCGCTGCCGGCATGTGTCGGTGCAAGCGCATAGTCCGCCCACCCCTCCGGCAATAATCGTTCGCCCTCCCACACGCCATCCTGCACGTAAAGCACGCCCAGTTTCGCATAGTCGCGCAGTGTGGCGAAGCCAGAGCCGGACGCGATGAAATTGCCGACGCAGTCAGCCGAGTGCTGATAAGTCGTCATGCCCAGCCGGTCAGCAAGCAGTTGATAGACCGCCTGATGATAAGCCATCCCGCGGCTTTCGATGCGATCCCGGATCACCGCCCCAAGCACGTTGATGCCGGCGTTGATATAGCGGTACACCGACCCAGGCACGGTTGCCACAATGGAACGCTGCGCAGCATCGAACGCATCGGCGGCATCCTGATAGACCGCGCTGTTCTCGAATCCGATCGTCGCGTGGCCATTGTCATCCACCACCGGGAAAGCCAATCCCGATCGCATGCGCAGCAAATGATCGATCGTGATCAGATGGTGGATGGCTCTTGGATCACGCCACAACGGCGCCGGCGCCGCATCGTAAACCGAGCCAAGCCAGCCCTGCCTGATCATCCGCCCGATCAGCGTGCAGGTAACGGCCTTGGTCATCGACCAACTCGGCGTCGCGCGATCCGGCGCACCGAACGCGCTGTAGCGTTCCGCCAACACGCGATCAGGCGATGCGATCAGGACGCCATAGATCCCCGGCGACTGGGCAAACAATGCGTCAAGCGCCGTGGCCATGTCCGCCGGCAGCGCTCCCGGCGGTTCAACACCATCACCGCGCGGCCACGCACGATCCGGATCGGCCGCACGGCGAGCAATCGGCACCGGATCGAATGCCGGCACGGTACGCGGACCCAGCAGAATGCCGCCATAGCCCGGCCGCGCGATGGCCGAACCGACCAGCGAGACGCCAAATTCCGGATCGGTCCAGCGCACCGTTGCGCGGCGGTCGGCATCGTTCGTCTCGATGCTGATGCGGCCAGCGCGGTGCGCGGCATTCAGCCCCGCCTGTTCGTCCGAAGCATCCGGCCGCGCCGTCAGGCCGCCGGGAATCCCCAGCGCCCGCCAGCGAAAATGCCGTTCGGCGGTGCTGCGGTCCAGGCCGCTGACATACATCATGTCGGCAAACCGCTTGGCAGCGAAGTTCACCGTGCGCTGGCGGATGGCACGTGCCGAACCATCGTACACCACCGGATCGGGTGGACCATCGGCGAACAACGGACGCGTAGCGTCGAATGTAGAATCAACCACGACGGACCGCAGGTCGGAAACCTTGTCGTTCACTTCACCGCCTCCGGCTGACGCGCGGCAACCGGTAATGCGAAATAGCGGCTCGTCATGCCCTTTCTGATTCTCATAGAGCGAACCTTGCAATTTTGCCGGCGGCAGCGGCAGCCGCACCGGCACATGTTCCAGCCGAGGCTCGCGGTGTTCGCCGCAGACCATCAGTGCCTTGAATTTCGTCGATGCCGCCGGGGAACCCCAGTAGAGGCCACGCATCGGCGGCGCGGAACTGAAACAGCAGCAGGCGGCGGTCGTTGGTCGGACACGTTCGGCGCCGACCCATGCACCGCGCGCACATGGTGCACGGTGATCGAACCAGCCGTGCCGGTCAGCGCGATCGCCTTGGCATAATCGACGTCATGATTCGCCGGATCCATCGCGCCGCAGAACACTCCGTCGGCATGGTGATCGAAGATCGGCCCGCGATGGCTGCCTGGTGCGATCATCAGCGGGCCGTTCGCCAGTTCCATGTCGTCGAACATCACACCGACGGCGGCCAGATCGTCATTGGTGTGCGGGTAGAACGCCCAGTCCTGATGCCATTCCACCGGAGCGCCGAAACCGGCGGACTTCAGGTTGAGCTTGGCGGTGTCGAAGCGGATGTCCGGTCCCCACAGATCCCGCAGCACCGCGATGATCTTCGGATGGCGCATCAGCCGGCCATATTCCGAATGATGCAGATGCGCCGTCTTGATGCGCCGCACACGAGGGTTCTCCGATGTGTGGCTGTCCTCAAGGTCGTAGATATCATTGTGCGCCGTCACACTGCGTGCCCGTTCGACGAACCCATCGGTCACGTCGCGCAACCGCTGCACCTCGTCCGCACTCAGCACATCGGGGACGACGATGGCGCCGATCTCGTTGTATTCTTCGATCTGTGTCTTGCTCAGCATTGGCATCCTCCCGTTGCAACGCAGGTTAGCGCGGATTGGTCCGACTGTCATTGCGAGGTCCCTGCCGGCGGCTGACGGATCCGCACGCAATCAACGCGTCGCGCGCCACCGTCCTGCCGCCCCAGCCGGGACAAGCGCGGCCATGAAGACTAAAATATGCACGACTTTCTAGTGGGCTCCCCAATGACAGACGGTGCAGGTATGGAACGTGTAATGGTTACCGGCGCGGGCAGCGGACTCGGTCGCGCAACAGCACTCGCCCTGGCGCAACGCGGCTGCCAGGTCGCCATCGTCGACATTGATGCAACGGCCGCGGCAACTGTCGCGCGCGAATGTGGCCACGCCCACGCGATCATTCAGGATCTCACCACACCGGGCGGCGCGGAAGCAGCCGTCACCCGCAGCATCGCAGCCCTCGGTGGGCTCAACATCGTCATCAACAACGCCGGCTACGGCGCGGGCGAAGCATTCCTGGAGATGCGCGAGGCAACCTGGGATCGCACGCTCGATCTCAACCTGAAAGCGGTTGCGCTGATCTGCGCCGCCGCTGGGCGCCATATGCGCAATCACGGCGGCGGACGCATCGTGAACGTGACATCGCCCGCATCGCGCATGGCGCTGCCGAATTATCTCGCCTACGCCGCCAGCAAGGCCGGCGTAGATTCGGTTACGCGCTCCGCCGCGGTAGCTTTGGCGCCGTTCGGCATCACGGTGAACAGCGTCGCACCTGGCATGATGGACACGCCGATGCAGCGCATCACGGAGCAGCAACTCGCCGCGATCGAAGGCCGCACCGACATCGACGCATTCCTGAACGAACGCACCCGCCGCATTCCGCTCGGCCGGCGAACGGATTGCGAAACGGTGGCCAGCACGATCGTCTGGCTCGTGCTCGATGCACCAGACTACATCACCGCGGAACGGCTGAACGCATCGGGCGGACTGGACAAGGATTGACTGGCCAGGCCCTGGTGATGGACCAGGCCCCGCCATGAAGCGACCGCGTAGCGTCCGCTACTTGAGCTGATCGCGGATCTTGTCGAGACCCGCGCGTGCGCACGCCTCATCGAGATTGCCGCCTGGTGCGCCGGCCGCGCCGATTGCGCCCACCACTTCGTCGCCGACCTTGATCACGATTCCGCCACCGAACAGTATCAGGTGCGGCAATTGGGTGAACAGATTGGCGAACCCGGGAGCTGTCTTCGAACGCTCGAACAGCGCGCTCGTATCGGTCTTGAACGACGCCGCCGTATAAGCCTTGTCGAATGCGCTATCGAGCGAATGGCTGCCGGCACGATCGCCGCGCAACACCGCCTGCCGCCCGCCGTCGGCGTCAACCACGACGGCGGTCTCGGCGTAACCCTGCTTCGCGCAACTCGCCACAACTTCAGCCGCCGCCTGGCTGGCAAGTTCTGCCGGGATGCGGTGCGTGGGCAGCAGACCCTCGGCATGCCCCGCGGATGCGGCCAATGTAACGGCGAGTGAGAACCCCACGATCGCCAGCGGCAGGCGGATGAAGTGTTTGCGGTTCATGACATTCCTCCCTCCGCCACGAACTGCGCCACCAAGCCGCAGCTAAGCCTCGATCTCCTCGCGGTCGACGCCGCCATCGCCGTCCTCGTCCGGCTTCGGCAACGCGGGCAGCGCCGCCTCGATCATCTCGAAGTCCAGCTTGCCATCCTTCATCGTGACCTTCACCGAGCCACCCTTCACCAGCTTGCCGAACAGCAACTCCTCCGCCAGCGGCTTCTTGATGTGCTCCTGGATCACGCGCGACAGCGGGCGCGCGCCATACAGCCGGTCATAGCCACGCTCCGCCAGCCATTCCTTCGCCGCGGACGACAGCTCGATCGTCACGTTGCGGTCGGCCAATTGCGCCTCAAGCTGCATGACGAACTTTTCCACCACGCGCCCGACGATTTCCGGCGTCAGCCCGGCAAACGCGATCGTCGCATCCAGACGGTTGCGGAACTCCGGCGTGAACAGACGCTTGATCGCGTCCTCATCCTCGCCTTCGCGCGTGTCGCGGCCGAACCCGATCGCTTCCTTCGCCAGATCGGACGCACCCGCATTCGTCGTCATGATCAGGATCACGTTGCGGAAATCGACCGTCTTGCCGTTGTGGTCGGTCAGCTTCCCGTGGTCCATCACCTGCAGCAGGATGTTGAACAGATCGGGATGTGCCTTCTCGATCTCGTCCAGCAGCAGCACCGCGTGCGGATGCTGGTCGATCGCGTCCGTCAGCAGCCCGCCCTGATCGAACCCGACATAGCCGGGCGGCGCGCCGATCAACCGCGACACCGAATGCCGCTCCATGTATTCCGACATGTCGAAGCGGATCAGCTCGATCCCCATGGTGGACGCCAACTGCCGCGCCACCTCGGTCTTGCCCACGCCGGTCGGACCGCAGAACAGGTAGTTGCCGATCGGCTTCTCCGGCTCGCGCAGACCGGCCCGCGCCAGCTTGATCGCCGCCGACAACGCATCGATCGCACGATCCTGGCCAAACACCATCGCCTTCAGGTCACGCTCCAGATTGCGCAGCGTCTCCTTGTCATCGGCCGACACGCTCTTCGGAGGAATCCGCGCGATCTTGGCGACGATCTCCTCCACGTCGCGCAACGTCACCGTCTTCCGCCGCTTGTGCTCCGGCAGCAGCATGCGCGACGCCCCAACCTCGTCGATCACGTCAATGGCCTTGTCCGGCAGCTTGCGGTCGTTGATGTATTTCGCCGACAGTTCCACCGCGGCGCGGATCGCTTCGTCGGTGTAGCGCACCTTGTGGTGCTTCTCGTAATTCGCCTTCAGCCCGCGCAGAATCTTCACGCTGTCTTCCAGCGTCGGCTCGTTCACGTCGATCTTCTGGAACCGACGGACCAGCGCGCGGTCCTTCTCGAAGTAGTTGCGGAATTCCTTGTAGGTGGTGGACCCGATGCAGCGCAGGTTGCCCGACGCCAGCGCCGGCTTCAGCAGGTTCGAAGCATCCATCGCGCCACCCGACGTGGCGCCGGCGCCGATCACCGTATGGATTTCATCGATGAACAGGATGGCGCCCTGCTGGTTCTCCAATTCCGACACTACCGCCTTCAGCCGCTCCTCGAAGTCGCCGCGATAGCGGGTGCCCGCCAGCAGCGCGCCCATGTCCAGCGCGTAGATGGTGGAGCGCGCCAGCACCTCCGGCACATCGCCTTCCACAATCCGCTTTGCCAAGCCCTCCGCGATCGCGGTCTTGCCGACGCCAGGATCGCCGACATACAGCGGGTTGTTCTTGGTGCGGCGGCAAAGAATCTGGATGGTCCGCTCGATCTCCGGCTCACGGCCGATCAGCGGGTCGATTTTGCCCGCCATCGCCTTCTTGTTCAGGTTGACGCAGTAGTTCGACAGCGCGTCCTGATTGCGCCGGCTCGGCTTCTCCTCGCGTTCCTGCTCCTGGTGCGTTTCCGGCTGGCTGCCGGAGCCTTGCACCGGACGCTGCGCCGACCGGCCGGGCGCCTTGGCAATGCCGTGGCTGATGAAATTCACCGCGTCGAGCCGCGTCATGTCCTGCAATTGCAGGAAATACACCGCGTGGCTTTCCCGCTCGGAGAACAGCGCAACCAGCACATTCGCCCCAGTCACCTCGTCGCGGCCCGGAGGACTGCACGTGGATCGCCGCCCGCTGCACCACGCGCTGGAAGCCGGCGGTGGGCTTCGGATCGCCAGCCCGGTCGGTCGCCAGGCCTGCCAGGTCCTTGTCGAGAAACTCCGACAGATCGCTGCGCAGCTTGTCCAGATCGACCCCACAGGCACGCAACACCGTCGCCGCATCCGTGTCGTCCGCCAAGCCGAGCAGCAGGTGCTCCAGCGTCGCATATTCATGTCGGCGCTCACTGGCGAGCGAAAGGGCGCGGTGCAGCGTCTGTTCGAGGTTACGTGAAAGCATTGTCGTCGACGCTCCTACGCGCTGAAGTCGGTAAGCTGGACCCGATCATCCGCGCCCGATCGGCGGGCCGTCAACTCGGGCAAAAAATCCGGACGCCCTCAGGTGGTCCATACGTCTTGTGGCCATCTGGTGTCCTATACCCTGATCCTTGCAATCATTCCTTCTCGATCGTGCATTGCAAAGGATGCTGGTTCTGCCGCGCCAGGTCCATGACCTGCGTCACTTTCGTTTCCGCTACTTCGTAGGTGTAGACGCCGCACACCCCCACCCCGCGGCGGTGCACATGCAGCATGATCCGTGTGGCCTCCTCGCGCGACTTCTGAAAGAAGCGTTCCAAAACGTGAACGACAAACTCCATCGGTGTGTAGTCGTCGTTCAGCATGAGAACCTTGTACATCGCTGGTTTCCGGGTTTTTGGCCGTGCCTTGACGACGACCCCGGTATTCGGGCCCTCGGTATTGCCGTTGCCGCCACGCCTGTCGCTGTCGCTCATCTGTCTTCCGCGTCCACCTGTCGCGACATCCCCGCCGCATTCGGGCGATCCTGCCCGTCCGGACCACCGCGGGGGCCCCGCCCCACTCTCTGCCGAAGCACGAACCATATCGGAAGGCGGCGGGAGGATAAAAGAGCATTGACGCGGCAAAGATTACGTTCATGTCTCCAGACATGAAAAAAGGCCCGGGCACGGGGCCAGGACCTTCTTCCAATCGAGCAGGGCCGCCGGGAGAGGAGACCGGCGACCTAGCTCGTAAACCGTGTGTCTCCCTGCAGATCAGGCCGACTTGGCGAACTTTTCGACCGCCATGCTCACGCGGGCGGTGATCGGCGCCAGCGTCTGCTCGGTCAGCTTCATCGACGCATCGGTCAGCTTGCCGGATTCGGCGAGCGTCTTTTCCATCGTCGACCGGGCCAGGTTCGCCTGCAGGTCGAGCGCGTCCTTCAGCGACTTCACCGAAGAGAACGCCTTGAATGTGGCCATCGTCTCCTCGAATGAGGCCTGCGCATTGGCCGCCATCTGCTTGCCCAGGTCCTGCATGCCCGTCGCCCAGATCTGACCGGACTTCACCAGTGCTTCAACGTTGCCCTGGCCGAACGCCACCATCTCCTCGGCCGTCTTCATTGCCTTTTCCATACCTGCCTTCACCTTTGCCTGTGTCTCCGCGAATCCCGCGGTCGCCTGCGCCATGCCGTCCTTCAGCCCCGCCACGGTGGTCTCAAAGCCCTTGCCGGCCATGTTCGCCGCCGTATCTTCGGTTGCGGCCATCGCTTCAATCGTCTTGCTCCTGGTCGTCATGCACCATGATCTCCTGTGTGGGACGGCCGCCGAACGCGAAAGGTCGAACCGTCGATGTGGATGCTGAACCGTTTTGCTGCAATGCAGCACGAAGCCGATATAAGCCGCCACCTGATCGCGATCAAGCAGATATTGTGCAGTGCACAATATTTCTTCACCTCTCCTCCTGCGCACGCTCTGGCTCCCTCCCCCGTCAAAGGAGTCTCCCATAACCCGTTCAATTTTTTCTCTTTTCAGTTCGATTTCGGCTGGACAGGCGCGGCGCCCCGCCCATAGAGTTGCAACACAGCGCCGGAGGAGAGACGGAATGCCGGGGATGGAGCGCCACGGACGCAAC
This sequence comes from uncultured Alphaproteobacteria bacterium, assembly GCA_963790445.1. Taxonomy (GTDB): domain Bacteria; phylum Pseudomonadota; class Alphaproteobacteria; order Acetobacterales; family Acetobacteraceae; genus JAMXLO01. The sequence goes on from CAWBON010000012.1 coordinate 21,013, forward strand.
TTTGTGATGCGTCTGGCCCTTCTGGCCACCGTTCTCGCCGCTGGCGTCGCGGCGTTTCCTGCCGCCGCGCGCGCGCAGATTGGTTCCGATCGCTATAGTTCCATCGTCGTCGACGCCGCCACCGGCAATGTGCTGGAGGCGGCGAACCCGGATGCGCCGCGCCATCCGGCCAGCCTGGCCAAACTTATGACTTTATATATGGCGTTCGAGGCGCTGCGCGATCGTCGCATTACCGCCGAGCAACTGGTGCCGGTATCGGCCCATGCCGCCTCGATGGAACCGTCCAAACTCGGCCTGCTGCCCGGCACCCGCCTGACGGTGGAAGAGGCGATCCTCGGCCTGGTCACCAAGTCCGCCAACGACGCAGCCTCCGCCCTGGGCGAACTGCTCGGCGGCTCGGAGGACAGGTTCGCCCAGATGATGACCCTGCGCGCCCGCGCCCTTGGCATGAGCCACACCACATTTACCAACGCCTCCGGCCTGCCGGATCCCGATGAATGGACCACGGCGCGCGACCTCGCGATTCTCGCCCGCCGCCTGCTGACGGATTTCCCGGGCTTCTATTCGTTTTTCAGCACCCCGAGCTTCACCTTCCAGCACCGCGTGATCTTCAATCACGACCGGATGCTGCAGACCTATCCCGGCGCGGACGGCATGAAGACCGGCTACACCGAAGCCTCGGGGCATAATCTGATTACCAGCGCCGTCCACAGTGGCGTGCGGCTGATCGGTGTCGTCCTGGGAGCGGCCTCGAATCCCGAGCGCGACACCCACATGGCCATGCTGCTGAACCAGGGCTTCGAGGAGCTGGACGTGCCGCCCGAGCACCGCACCACCGCCGTGGCCAGCAGGCTGCCCAGCCTGGTCGGCACCGCGCATGCGGCAACGCTGACTGAACAACCGGAGATCCAGCCAGCCCGCACCCGCGCGACACCACCGGCCAGCGCCTGGACCATCCAGGTCGGCAGCTTCGCCAGCGAGAAGGTCGCCCGGGAAGTGGCACAGAATGCCCGCCGCATGGCGGATGGTGGCGAACCACGCGTCGAGCCCGCCAGCCAGCACGGCCGAACTGCCTGGCGCGCCCAGGTCACCGGACTGACAGCCCCCGAGGCGCAAAGCGCCTGCTCCGCCCTGATGCGCCACAAAGCCACCTGCCTGGTGCTTCGTCCCGACCAGCGGCAATTGGCCAGCCGCTAGGGGCGGCATTCTTCCTACGGAGCGACTCGGGTGGAGGAGGTCAAAAAAAGCCGATGCTGTTAATCGCGCCGAAGAAATCGGGATGTAGACGTGTCTTCCACATCCCGTGCCCGTCCGATCGATTCAGTAAGCGCTTTGCCGTCGGGACGTAAGCAAACTGACGTCCATGAATTTTTGATCCGTGACACAGCGATGCCGGAGCAACTCCGAATTTGGGCGGCAGAAAAGCGGACATCGGTTCGGTAAGCCAGGACCGGCGGTCACGGCTGCGGCACTCTGCCATATGTCTGACGAATGGGATCAGCTCACCCAGGTGAATGAGGCCGTGGACATGCCGGGCGGCGAAGACTGATCGTGCCTGACGGCGCGATCCGCCGCCGGGCACCGGCCGACTTACCATAACATGCGGTCGCCGGCCGACCCTTCGCGAGCGAATTCAAAACCGGCATAATCCCTGCCGGCAGGTGGGGAAGCGACGCGACGCGCTCCAATTGGGTAAGGCGTGCGGCCCCAATGCGCAGCCCGCGGACCGCCCCGATGACCAGCGTTCCGGGTAAGCCACCCCTCCCGTTGCCATAGTCAGCGGGAGGGGTTCGGCACCAACAGCCTTACGCGTGGCCAGCCTGATACAGCGGCCCTCGCACGATCTGTCCTGGCAGCGCATCCGTCAGCACACCGTTATCCAGCAGCACGGTGCCATTGACGATCACATGGCCGATTCCGATCGCGTCGCGCTTCACCCGCACGCCGCCTGCCGGCATATCGGCCACCGGCTCGCGCGGCTTCGACGCGATCGTGTCGGGGTCGAAAATCACCAGATCCGCGACCTTGCCCGCGGCGACAATGCCGCGGTCGTGCATGTCGTGCATCTGCGCCGTACGGCCGGTCAGCCGATGCACCGCTTCCTCCAGCGACATCACCTGCTGCTCGCGCACCCAGTATCCCAGCAGATGTGTGCTGTACTCATGGCGGTCAGCCGAGTGCGGACGCGCGCCGCCATCACTGGTGCCGATCACGGTGTACGGCGAGCCGAGGATCTGCTTCTGAGCCGCCGGATCGGTGTTGCGGTCGACGCAGATGAAGAACGTCTGCAACTCCTCATCCAGCGACAGGTCGAGGAACGCATCCATCACACTCTTGCCCTGTTCCTGCGCGATCTGCGTGATGCTTTTGCCCTCCTGCCCGCGGTTGCGCTCGCGCTGCGTCATGAACACCTGCATCAGGTCCCAGCGCCGGTTGAAGAAGCCGCGCGCGCGGCCGCGTCGATCGGTGCCGGGTCGCTCCTGTGCCACCGTGCCTTCTACCGCCTCGGCGCTCAGCGATTGACGAAGTGCGGGGTCGCGGAACGCCTGCATGCGCTCGCCATACGGCAGCGCCATCACCTTGTCCCAGGTCGGCATACCGGCGAACAGGCTGTTCGGGTTGGTCAGGTCTTCGTCCTGCGGCACGTCGAGACCCAGTCGCAGGTCGAAGATCGGTCCGGCAACCACGGAGACGCAGGAACCGTAGCAGCGCGCGCCGGAGCGGAACGAGTCCGCCAGCCAACGCAGATGTTCCTGCCATTCATCGGGGCGTTCGATCGGCTGTGTGACCAGGTTGTAAATGGTCGGACGACCAGTTCGCGCGGCCAGGTCGCGCGCCATCTGCCGTGTTGCCTTGGTGCCGCCCGGCGCACCGCCGGAAACCTGCATGACGCCGGTGCCCAGCTCGCCGAGTACATCGGCCAGCGCCAGACGCTCCGCATCCGGTGCGGCGCCGGCGGGATCGCCGCGGCCCTGCGGCGATGTGCTGAAGCCAAGCGCGCCGGCGTACATTCCGTCGCGCACCAGCTTCTGCATGGCGGCGATCTCGTCAGTCGTGGCCGCGGCACGCTCCGAGGCTGCCTCGCCCATCACATAGCGGCGGACACCGGAATGTCCGACCAGCGTGCCGACGTTGCAGCCGCGGCGCCGGCCCAGCGCGTCCATGTATTCGGCGACCGACTCCCAGGTGAAGTCGACGCCCTGGCGCAGCACGCTCATCGGGATGGCTTCCGCCTCGGCGAAGAATTCCAGGTACCAATCGTGGTCGCCGGGACGTGCCGGAGCAATCACCTGGCCGCATTGGCCGACCAGAATGGTCGTGTGACCGTTCTGCACCGAAGATCCGCAATACGGATCCCACAGCGCCTGCGGATCGAAGTGGGTGTGATGATCGATGAAGCCCGGAGCGACGACCTGCCCGTCCGCGTCGATGGTGCGCCTGGCGCCTCCATTGTATTTGCCGACGCCGACAATTCTACCTTGATGCACCGCCACGTCCGCCTGGAATGACGGTTCCCCCGAACCATCGACGACACGCGCGTTCTTGATCAGCAGGTCGTAGGTCATGGACTTTGCTCCTGGTTGGTCGACTCCCTTTGGCTTCGTCGTGCGATCCCGTGGGATCGTATATGCACCGACACGTCGTTGTGTGATGCAGAGCTCGCGTACGCTACGCCAACTCCCGAGACGCCGCAAAGCCCGCTGGAACGTTCGATCGTGTCGGCGGTTTCCCTTTGGTGGCACGCTCGCAGCGGGCGAGCTGATGGCAGGACGGTTTGGCAGCCCGTGGCGGCAACGGATGCGGGCGGTGCGTCCAGGATGGAGATCTGCCCGCTTGCCGTAGCGCGAGGGCGGATATGGTGGTTATCGAATCTATTGGCCGTAGGTGAGCAAACTAACCTGAAGAACAACGCGTTCCGCAGGATCGGTTCGTCCGACCCCGAAGCTTTCCCGATTGCGGCGCGTCGCCAAGGCTGCGCACCTTCGGCGCGTGCAACATTTCCTTTTGCTCGCTATCGCCGGACTGCTGGCCGGCGCGATGAATGCCGTCGCAGGTGGCGGCTCGTTCGTCAGTTTTCCGGCCATGGTGGCGGCCGGACTGCCGCCGGTGATCGCGAATGCGTCGTCCACGGTGGCATTGTTCCCCGGCACGGCAGCGAGCACATTCGCCTACCGGCACGACTTCGCGAATGTCATGGGCATGAACCTGCGCATGATGGTGCCGATCAGCGTGGCCGGTGGGCTGGTTGGGGCAGTGTTGTTGCTCGCCACGCCGGGGCAGCTGTTCGACATGGTGATCCCGTTCCTGCTGCTGCTGGCCACGCTGACCTTCGCACTCGGCGATCGCGCTGGTCTGCTGTTGCGCCGGGTGGTGCGGATCGGTCCGGGCACGGTGCTGGCGATGCAATTTCCGATCGCGATCTACGGCGGTTATTTCGGCGGCGCGGTCGGGCTAATGATGCTGGCGGCCTGGAGCCTGTTGACCGCAAGCGCGGATCTGAAGGCAATGGCGCCCGCGCGCGTGCTGCTGGTAAGTGCGACGAACGGATCGGCCGTCGTGTGGTTCATCGCCGCGGGTGCGGTGCGGTGGCCGGAGACACTGGCGATGCTGGGGGCGAGCATTGTTGGGGGATATTTTGGCGCGCGGGTGGGGCGATGGCTGCCGGCGCCCGTGACGCGGGGTTTCGTGGTGGTGTTGAGCGCGACTGTGACCGTGGCGTTCTTTGTGCGGGTGATTTGATGGAAGGAAGGGTTCGCCCCGAGTGGCTGGATCGGGGGACGGCAAGCAGGCAATTGGGACAGTCGGTCACACCAACTGCGCACAGAGTTTCGCAGAGATATCTATTGGCGCTGTGCGTTGGCGCGCAGGGCAGGTTGGCCCTATATAGGTTGGCTCACACGTCATTGGGCCGCCCAATTGGGTGGTCCGTTCGACCCGATGGGGTAAAGCCGGCGGACCGGTTCGGGGTCGCGAATTTCGCCACAGCATTCCGCTGCGATGCCGCATCGAGCAGCGATGTTCCCGGATCAGGCTGCGCCAAGGCACCCAGCGCGTGAACCGCGGCAGACACGGCCAGTGTCGCAGCGTCACCGTACGATCGCGGTCGCGCGGATGCGCCAGCAGACGGTGCTTCGCGGTCGATATGCGCCAGCACTGCATTCCCGGTCATGTCACCGGGTTCTGCATCCACGCGGGAAGCCGAATTGCTCCCATCGGCTTGTTCGTTGCCAGGCGCGGCACCAGCCTCGTCAGCAACGTCCGGCCGCTGCCAAGGCTGTCTGGATTCTGGCTTCGTCTTCGCCGCTGCAAATGCCATCCAACCCGCTTCGAACCATGGATAACCAGGTCGCTGTCCGTCATAGTTTTCAGGCAGCCAGATAAAGCGTAGCTCCAGCGTGTCGTAGCCAACCGGAAAATCGTTTTCGCCAGGGCCGCTCATGTTGCTATTTTGTTCAATTCGCCTTTTCGCGTCAAACGTTTCACGACAACGTGAGCTACCCGGCAGATTGCCATCAGCCGCGTATCTTCCGGTAAAAACGAATGAACCAGGAGGACCGCGTGACCGATGCACCCGGCTGCCCAGGCATACCACCCCGCTGGACCTCCAGCGCCAAGAGCGGCATCGGCACCGCGCTGTCGGAAATCAGCCGCGTCTGGTTCACCATCAGCCACGGCATCCTGGACGAGATTTACTATCCTCGTGTCGACCAGGCGTGTACCCGCGACTTCGGCCTCATCGTCACGGGTGATGACGGCTTCTTCGCGGAGGAAAAGCGCGACTGCAGCTTCGAACTGATGAGGTTGGAGGACGGCGTCCCTGCCTTCGAACTCACCAACACCCACATCGGCGGCCGCTTCCGCATCATCAAGCACATCCTGAGTGACCCACGCGCTGATGTCGTCCTGCAGCGGGTCCGGCTCGAAGTGCTGACCGGCACACCGTTGCGCCTGTTCGCGCTGCTGGCGCCACATCTGGTCAATGGTGGGGCACACAACACTGCCTGGATCGACAATTACAAGGGCCACCGCCTGCTGTTCGCCGAGGGCGACGGCTCCTGCCTGGCGCTCGGCTGCTCGCGGCCGTTCCTGGCGACTTCGGCCGGTTTCGTCGGGGTCAGCGACGGCTGGCAGATGCTGCACGCGCACGGCAGCCTGACCGATGAGTACGACCGCGCCGCTGATGGCAATGTCGCGCTCAGTGCCGAAATCGCCGACCCCGGCACCGAGTTCACCCTGGCTCTCGGCTTTGGCCGCACCGCGCCGGAAGCAGCGTTCCGCGTGCGCGCCAGCTTGCAGACGCCGGCCGACAGGCAGCTGGAGGAATATGCTACCGGCTGGCGCGGCTGGCAGGCGCGGCTGCGCTCCTTGGAGCGCAAGGTGGATGGGCACAACGTGTATCGTGTCAGCACCGCGGTGCTGCGCTGTCACGAAAGCCCGACCTTTCCCGGCGGGCTGATCGCCAGCCTGTCGATCCCTTGGGGCGGCAGCAAGGGGGACGATGACTTGGGCGGCTATCACCTGGTCTGGCCGCGCGACCTGGCGCAGACCGCCGGCGCCTTCCTCGCCTGCGGCGCGAATGACGAGGTGATGCGCGTGGTGCGCTATCTTCGCGCCGTCCAGGAGGAGGATGGCTCCTGGCCGCAGAATTGCTGGCTGGACGGCACGCCGTACTGGCACGGCGTGCAGCTAGACGAATGTGCGTTCCCGATGCTGCTGCTGGAAATGGCATTGCGCGAGGGTGCGATGCCGCAGCCGGCGCTGGCTGCCTATTGGCCGATGGTGACACGCGCGGCGGGCTTCGTCGTTCAGCCACGGTCCCAGGACCGGCCAGGACCGCTGGGAGGAGAATGCCGGCTACACGCCGTTTACCCTGGCCGTAGAGGTCGCCGCACTGCTGGCTGCCGCCGATCTGGCCGACATCTGCGACAACGACGGCGTCGCAGATTTCCTGCGCGACACGGCGGATGCGTGGAACGACCAGATCGAGGACTGGATCTATGTCACCGACACCAGGCTAAGCCGCGAGGTCGGCGTGCCGGGCTATTATGTGCGCATTGCGCCCGAGATACCGGGCGAGGCGCGTGCCGAACTGCGCGGCATGGTCCACGTGCGCAATCGCTTCGGCGAGGCGTCCCATGTCGCCGCAGACGAGTTGATCAGCACGGACGCACTGGCGCTGGTGCGCTTCGGGCTGCGCGCGGCAGACGATCCACGCATCACCGATACGGTGAAAGTGATCGACCACGTGTTGTGCGTGGATCTTCCGTACGGGCCCGGCTGGCGGCGCTACAACGGCGACGGCTATGGCGAACATGAGGACGGCAGCCCGTATGACGGCACCGGCGTCGGGCGCGTCTGGCCATTGCTTGCCGGCGAGCGCGCGCATTACGAGCTGGCGGCCGGCCGGCCGGCCATTGCGGAGCGGCTGCTGGCGGCGATGGAGAGCGGTGCGAGCCCGGGAAAGCTGCTCCCGGAGCAGGTATGGGACGGCCCTCCGATCCCGGCGCTGGAGTTGGAGCCGGGCAAGCCCAGCGGCTCCGCGATGCCGTTGGTCGTGGGCCCACGCCGAGCATATCAAGCTGCTGCGCTCGCTGGCGGACGGCGCGGTGTTCGATCGCCCGCCGCAACCAGCCCGCCGCTATCTGCGCGAGAAGCGCGTGGCGCGCGTGCGGACCTGGCGCCCGGATTGGCGGCCGCCGTCGATTCCGGTCGGCCGCGTGCTGCGCCTCGATCTGTCGGAAGCGGCGCTCGTGCATTGGAGCATGGATGGGTGGCACACGCGCAGCGACATGCTCACGCATGACACCGGGCTCGGCATCCACACCGCGGAGATTCCCACCGCTGGTTTCGTGCCGGGTCGTGCGATCGTCTTTACCTGGAAGAACCTGGCCAGCGGCGAATGGCTTGGGCAGGATCACACGGTGACCGTGAACAGTGGCTGATACGCCGCCCTCGCGGTCGGCGTCGTTGCGACGGACGACTGCGATCTTCCTTCGGCACGGTTTGGCCGGGCGCATCTCGGCGCTGCATTATGGGACAGGGCGGATTGCGTGCTTTATCTCTGGCTCTGCTCACTGGTCAGCCGATCTGCCACCGCCATCCGCATAGCCACCGCCCCGCCGCCGCCTTACATCACCGCGCCACACACACACGCCGCCCCGAGCCGCACCAAACATGTCGATGCACGGCCAGTCCGCCACAGCGCCCCTCCCCTCCTTGCTTGCGGTCTGCACCCTGCCGCCCTGGCCGCCGCTTAACGGCTACTCCCTGCGCGTGTCGCACCTGCTGCAACACTTGGCTTCCCGCTGGTCGATCACCCTGATCGCACCGCCATCCGACGCAATCCCGCCATCCATCGCACACCACGTGCCGCTAAGCCTGCCCACCAGCGGTGTCACCTATCCGTGGCGCTTCGATCAGACCATCCTGCGCGCCACCGTCGACCGCATGCTGAGCGATAACCGTCCCGATCGCGCCCTGCTGTGGGCCGGCGCCGAGACACTGTGGTTCGATCGCCCGGACCTGCCGCGCGCCGTCGTCGACGTGATCGACTGCAATCCGCTGGAATTCTGGCGCGGCTTCCTGTCCTACCGCGATCTGCGCCAGCGATACCGCAGCCTGCGCGAGATCGCCGTGGCGACGCGCTACGCCCGCCGCACCGTGCGCAGCTACGCCGCCACCGTGTGCGTTGGCGAGGCGGATGCGCGCTGGCTGCGCCGGATCGGCGGACGCGACACCGTCCACGTCGTGCCGAACGGCGTCGACGTCCCACCCCCCGAAGCCCTTGTCGCCGAAGCCACAGCGCCGACACTCAGTTTCACCGGCGCGCTCGATTACCAGCCCAACATCGAGGCGGTGCTGTTCGCCGCACGCGCGATCTGGCCCCGCATCATCGCCGCCACCCCGACCGCCCGCTTCGTCGTCGCAGGACGCAATCCCACGCCCGAAATCCTGGGACTCTCGCCGCAAGCCTGGCATCGAAGTCGCCGCCGAATGTCCCCGACATGGCGGCGACGATCGGCCAATCGTGGGTGTCGATCGCGCCGATGCGATCCGGCGTCGGCATTAAGAACAAAGTGCTGGAGGCCTGGGCCTGCGCGCGTCCGGTCGTGCTGACGCGGCTGGCGACCAACGGTCTGATCGTGCCGCCGGACCACGCGACGCTGGTGTGCGACAGCGCCGATGCGATGGCTGCCGCCGTCGTCCGGCTGTTCAACGACGCACACCAACGCCAACGCCTGGGACAGTCAGCGCGCGAAACCGTGCAGCGTCACTTCACCTGGGCCAATGCCGCGGCGCGGCTGGACGCGTTGCTGCAATAAACCCCCGTTCAGTGCGCCAGTTTCTCGATCTCGGCGTAATCGATCGAGCCGATGAATGTCTTCATCGTGGGATCCGGCGTATCCTTGCTGCCTTCCACCTTCACGATCACCTTGTCGGCGACCAGTCCCATGTAGCTGTTGTCGTTGTCGGTGTATGACAGGCGCCGGCCATCGACCACGACGGTTTTCATCCCGCCAGCCGCGGCGAACGGGCTGCTGAGCAATGCCGCCATACCTTGCAGCATCGGCGAGTTCGCCATGATCGTCACCTCCACGCGCTGGCTGCCGTTATGATAGGTGCGGCTGGCGGTGATGCCGCCACCCAGCATCGCGGCGCCGACCGCGCTGGTTTCAGCATTGTCGGCGGTCCAACCTGACGGCGGCGGCGGCAGCAGTTCTTCAGCGCATCGGCACGCGCCTGACGCAGCAGGTTCGCCGCCGCATCGAGTGCCGCGATGGCGGTCTGCGTGTCATGGTTCTGATAAGCCTTCAGCGCCTCGTTGATCTGGTCGGTCACGTCATCGGCCCGCGTGCCCGGCGCCATGGCGAGGACCAGCAGCAAGGTTGCAATCCCATGGCGCAGCCGCATCGTTGTTTCCTCGTTTTATGGCGTTGCGCGAACGGCATAGTGGAGTGGCCGCGTAACGCAAGCAGGCGCGTTGCTCAGTGCCAATGCGGTGCGGTTCGACGCGAATAGGCGTTGAACCAACCGGTGCAATCACTCGGATGCAATTGTTCGCGACAGGTGATAGCTCGCCACTGTTGTTTGGTTGCCGCGATGGGCCGCGCTTTGTGCACTCGGCGAAACTCTGTGTCCGACTTGCTTGAACCAATACCCCAGCAGCGCCTGCGCGCACGCATCCAGGATCGCGTCCGTATCGATGCCATACTCCCGATACAGATCCGGAATATCGCCGCTCTGCCCGAAATGATCCGGCCCCAGCGGCACCACGCGCTGTCCGCGCACCGCACCCAGCCACGCGTGCGTCGCCGGATGGCCGTCCAGCACCGTCACCAGCGCCGCTCCCCGCGCCAGCGGTGCCAGCATACGCTCGATATGCGAACCGCGTCGCGATGCCCTCGCCGCCGCGCCCGCATCGCCGCGAGCCATCCCGCATGCAGCCGATCCGGCGAGGTGATCGCCAGCAGCCCCGCCCCAGGCTCCTCCGCCTGCAACTCGGCAAATGCCGCGAGCAGCCTCCGGCGCCACCGGACCCTGATAGCCAATCGCGATGCGCGCGCCGTCACGCCGGCGGCACCACCCAATGCGCCCCGGCGATCACCGCATCCGCCGTCCAGCGCGCGCGCCGGCTGCTCCAATTGCCGTGTGGACAAACGTAGCCACACCGACGAACCATCCGGCCGCTGCATATGATCGAACGCATGCCGCAGCAGCACCGCCAGCTCATCGACATGCGCCGGCTCGAAGCTCGCCAGCCGATCCGCCGCCATGCCGATCAGCGGCGTGTTGATCGACTGATGCTGCCCGCCCTCCGGCGCCAACGTCAGTCCCGACGGCGTGGACACCAGCAGGAACCGCGCATCCTGGTAGCAGGCGTAGATCAGCGCATCGAGGCCGCGGTTGACGAACGGATCATACACCGTGCCGATCGGCAGCACGCCGCGCGCCGGTCATCGCCGGCGTCAGCCCCGCCGCGCCGAGCAGCAGGAACAGGTTCTGTTCGGCGATGCCCAGTTCGATGTGCTGGCCCTTCGGCGACATGCCCCAACGCTGCGCGCTCGCCAGCTTGGCGTCGCGGAACACGTCGTTGCGTGTGTGGCGATCGAAGATGCCGCGCCGGTTCACCCATGGCCCCAGATTGGTCGACACCGTCACGTCCGGCGACGTCGTGACGATATGCTCGGCCAGCGCCTTCAGCTCGCCCTGCCCGCGACCGATCTCGGCCAGGATGTCGCCAAACCCAGCCTGCGTGGACATCTTCCGCCCCGCCAGCTTGCGGCACCGGCAGCACCGCCGGCACCGGCACCGCCGGCGCGCTCAGCGAAGCGCCCCTCTGGCGTCAGCTTGGTGGCGAACGGACAGGCATCGAGGAATGCACGCAGCTCCGCTTCGGGCACATCCAGCCCCTCGAACAGATCCCACTCGTGGCCGGGCCGGATGCCCATCGCGGTGCGGAACCCCTCCATCTGCTCCTTCGTCATCAGCCCCGCGTGGTTGTCCTTGTGGCCGGCGAACGGCAGCCCCATGCCCTTGATCGTGTAGGCAATGAAACACGTCGGCTGGTCGCCATCCGCTTCGGCGCGCAGCGTGTCGATCATCATCTCGATGTCATGGCCGCCGAGGTTGGTCATCAGCGCGCCCAGATCGTCGTCCGACAGCGCATCGATGATCGCGCGCGCCTTGGACCGCCCCAGATCCGCCAGCAACGCCTGGCGCCACGACGCGCCGCCCTGGAAGGTCAGCGCGGCATACAGCGAGTTCGGGCAATCATCGATCCAGGCGCGCAGCGCCTCGCCGCCCTCCTGCGCGAATGCGGCCTCCAGCCGGCGGCCGTATTTGATGGTGACGACGTTCCAGCCCATGTCGCGGAACAGACCCTCGATGCGGCCGAACAGCCGGTCGGGCACCACGGAATCCAGGCTCTGCCGGTTGTAGTCGATGATCCACCACAGATTGCGGACGTCGTGCTTCCAGCCTTCCAGCAACGCCTCGTAGATATTGCCCTCGTCCAGTTCCGCATCGCCGGCGATCGCGATGTGCCGACCCGGCGGCAGATCGGTGCGTCCCAGCCCGTGCAGCCGCACGTAATCCGCCATCAGCGCGGAGAACGTCGTCATCGCCACGCCCAGCCCGACCGAGCCGGTGGAGAAATCCACCTCCGGCCCGTCCTTCACGCGCGACGGATAGGGCTGCACGCCGCCCAGCGCGCGCAGGCCGGCCATCTTCTCCACGTTCTGCCGGCCGAACAGGTAGTTGATCGCATGGAACACCGGCCCGGCATGCGGCTTCACCGCGATGCGGTCCTGCGGCCGGGCGATCTCGAAATACAGCGCCGCCATGATGGAGATCACCGAGGCGCAGGACGCCTGGTGGCCGCCCACTTTCAGCCCGTCGCGATTGGGCCGGATATGGTTGGCATTGTGGATCATCCACGACGACAGCCACAGCAGCTTGCGTTCAAGCTGCTTCAGGATGTGCACCTGCCGGGTGTCGGCTGGCGTGAGCGGGGCGACGGTACCGAGCGGCGTATCCATGGACGTTCTGGTCTCCCGGGACGGACCCGGCGGGAGCTTAGCCTTTCACGCGGCGCCGCGCACCTTGAACGCGAGAGCCTTCCGAAACCACCTCCCGACACTGGGTGCGATACCACGCCTTGCTTCACGGTTGGTTAACGAATTTGCGCTCGGTAGTGGTATGCGAGCTACCGTCTCGATCCATACCTCTATAACGGCGCTGGTGGTTTGCACCGTGTTTCCGTTCCTGGTGTTCAGCGGTCTGCTGGTCCACCGCTCGGCGACCGATGAGCAGCAACAGATCGCCCTGACAGTCCGGACCGCCGCACGTGGAGCGGCGGACGACATCAATCGCATGGTCGGCGGAATGCAATTGCTTGCCCTCGCGCTCGCGGATTTCGAAGCTGCTGCAGACTGGCGACCTCGCCGCGTTCCATGTTCAGGCAAGCGAACTGTCGCAGCGCCAGAACCTGACGACCGTGCTGTATGACACCGCAGGACGGCAATTGCTAAACACGTCCGTCCCGTTCGGCAATATTTTGCCAACCGATCCAGAGGCGATCAGCCAGGTCATCGAGACCGGCAGGCAGATATCTCCGATCTCACCTCGGATGCCCGAACCGGTAAACCCATCGTCAAAATAGCTGTGCCGGTGATGCGCGACCTCAGCCGGCTTACGTTCTGGTCGTGCAAATCTCGAGCGCGATCGCGGCCGAGATGGCAGAGCAACTCGTGCTGCCGGAGCAGACCATCGGCCTGCTCGATCGCCAGGGATCGATCATCTACCGAACGCGTGAGGCGGAACGGTATATCGGGCTCAAGGCACCCTCGGATGTGCTCCGGCAGATCGATGGACTTGATGAAGGCTCATTCCTCTCCAGCATGCGGACCGGCGTGCCGACTTACGTCGCGTTCAGCCGCGTGAAACTGGCTGGCTGGGTGCTGACCACATCGATTCCACAGAGCGTCCTGTTCGCGCCGGCCACCCAGTCGCTGCACGGCGACGGTGCCGG
>CAWBON010000013.1:0-11649 GCA_963790445.1 uncultured Alphaproteobacteria bacterium
GCGAGCCTAACGTCAGCGATGCTGTGCCGCTCCTGTAGTCTCAGGAGGCTTGCGGGTCGTATACGGGGGCCTGTCGGTTGCCGTTGCCGATGTGTCACTCGAGGTTCCTGCATCGTCAGTCGTGGCGGTGCTTGGCCCGAACGGCGCCGGCAAGACTACGACGGTGCGCGCGATCACTGGATTCTTGCGCACCGAAGGCGTGCAGACTTCGGGGAAAATATGGTCGGCGGCAAAGACGTTCTTGGATGGCCCCTGACCTGGCGGCCAGATCAGGCATCGTGCTTGTCCCGGAGCGGGACAAAGTGTTCACTACGCTGACGGTGGAGGAGAACCTTCTCGCCACCGGAAGGGTCCGGGGCTCCAATCGTTCCCGCGCAGAGATGCTCGATCAGTCATATGACCTGTTTCCATCATTGGGTGCGCGCCGCTCGATTCGAGCGGGGTTCCTGAGCGGCGGCGAGCGCAGATGCTAGCTCTAGCTCGGGCTCTGGCCCTAGATGCTCGCCTACTGGTCATCGACGAGATGTCGCTTGGTGTGAGTCCCGTGGTCGTGCTCCGCCTGCTCGAGATGGTCCGGCGTATCGTGACCGGCCACGGTCCTTCGTCTTTTTGGTCGAGCAAGCCGGTAGCCCGTGGACGTGGCCGATCTCGTCTACATCCTGGACCGAGGGCGCACAGGTGGCTATGGCACGGCGGAGCAGATCAAGGAAAGTGACCTTGTCAGGAAATCGTATCTTGGGGTCTGAAGTGGCCCACAGCGATTCGGAGAGATCTCGCAAGTCCGGCGAAGAAGCGGCCATCGAGGCTGACGGACGTGACGGTCTCTTTCGGTGGAGTGCGCGCAGTCGACGCTGTGACGGCATGGTTCGAGCGAGGCAAGATCAGCGGCATAATCGGCCCGAATGGTGCCAGCAAGACCACATTGATTAATGCTGTTTCCGGTTTGGTTCCAATGGATCGGGGCAGCGTAGTTGTGACTGGCAACAACATAACTGGCCTCGCCCCGCATCGACGATCCCGGTTGGTTGGAAGAACGTTTCAGACCTGCCAGTTGGTTGAAGAGCTAGGGGTTACGGACAACGTCCTCGTTGGGCGAACCGGTTTGATGCGCTATGGATTGTTCAGATCGCTCCTGCCATGGGGACTTTCAACACGTGAGGAAGCCGAACGGGGTTCTTCGCCGTGATTGTCCACGCCCGTCCGGCGCGATGCGGACATAGGCGTTCAGCGCAACTGCATCCGGCCCTGCCTTGCCCAATATCGCCGCACGGGAAATTCCTGGAATGGATGCCGTCAACAGTAGACCGCCGCCGATGGCGAGGCTGGCTCTGAGGAAATTTCTGCGTGCCAGCATGATCAGGTCCTCCCCGCAGCCGCGGCTTGCTTGATCGCCGCGCGAAATCCGCGTGTAGGTGGCACAGCGGCAGACATTTCCGCTCATGGCCTCGTTGATATCCTGGTCTGTCGGGGCCGGCACGCGCACCAGCAGGGCTGTGGCTGACATGATCTGGCCCGCCTGGCAGTACCCACATTGCGGCACATCCAGGTCGACCCAGGCCGCCTGCACGTTTCGGCCGACCTTGGTCTCGCCAATCGCCTCGATTGTCGTGATGGACACATTGCCGACGGAGGCGATCGGGATCTGGCAGGAGCGAATGGGGTAGCCGTCCATGTGCACCGTGCAGGCACCGCACTGTGCAGCGCCGCAGCCGAACTTCGTACCCTTGAGATCCAACGTGTCGCGCAACACCCACAGGAGTGGGGTTTCGCCATCAATATCGACGTGGCGTGGTTCACCGTTGACTTGGATCGTGAAATGCATCCTGGATACTCCAACAAGCAAACTCCGATATCTCGGATCAACATTGGCGGGCTCGGGCCCGACATGCCCGGAATTTCGGCCCGGACGGAAGACGCTTCAACACGGTAGCCAGCCTTATAGACGGTGCGCAATGGCGAGCCTAAGGGCAGCCAGCGCCGCAGGCCGCCACCGCAATCCAGCGATCATCGTGACATGCACGGTTGCCCGGAATAGAAACGCAGACAGCCGACACTGCTTGCGGGCATTTAATGTGCCGGTCAGGAATCCCGCCGTATGACGCAGACGCAAGCTGCGCGGTCTGATTGTCGATTTTCTTCGAGGTTGTGATGGCCGCTGCTCAGATCCTCCGGAAAATCGTCGTCAACGGGATCGCCGTGAATTGCTGTCTCGAAGGTCCGGAAACCGCGCCCGTCGTGATGTTCGGAAACGGTCTGGCCACCGCGACGGCCATGTGGGAGCCGCAGGCAGCTCACTTCGACAAGCGTTTTCGCGTGCTGCGACACGACGTGCGTGGGCATGGCGCGACCGAGGCGACGCCGCCTCCGTATACGATCGAGCAGCTTGCCGACGATGTCGTCGACTTTCTCGATCGGCTCGGCATCGGCAACGTTGCGTAGGTCGGTCTCTCACTCGGCGGAATGATCGGGCAGGCACTCGCCGTCCGTCACCCGAACAGGGTCCGATCCCTGGTACTGTGTGACACGACCATGCACAGCCCGCGTGACATGTGGATCGAGCGGATCGCGGCGATCGAGGCGAACGGACTCGAACCGCAAGTCGAGCCGTCAATCGAGCGCTGGTTCACGCACAGCTTCCGCACCAGCCAGCCGAAGCTTGTCGACAACATGCGCGCGATGATCCGCGCCACCTCACTCGATGGCTATCTCGGGTGTGCGATGGCGATGCGCGACATGCGCCTCGAAAGCGTGGCCCCCCGCATCACCCAACCGACCTTGATCCTCGTCGGACGGGACGACCGCTCGACGCCGGTCGCCGAAGCGCAGGCCCTTCACGCGGCGATCTCCGGATCGCAGCTCGAGGTCATCGAACACGCCGCGCATTTGCCCAATATCGAGCAGGCGTCACGCTTCAACGCCGTGCTGGGCCGCTTCCTCGACGCGCATCCCGTCGCCTAGCTGACGGCATCACGAGGCCACTGTTCACTGCGAGGATCTGCCCCGTGACCTAGCCCCCGGCGCCCTTCGCAGTCAGGAACGGCAGCGCCAGGGCGTGAAACGCATCCGACTCTTCCAGTTGCGGCGTGTGGCCGGAGTTCGGCAGCACGGCGACATGGCAATCGGCGATCTGCTTCTGCATGGCCGCCGCGTGTTCGGGCGTGCGTGCCTTGTCGTGGCGACCCTGAATGATCATGACGGGAACCGCAATGCTGCCAAGGCGGTCGAACGTATTCGACCTCGCGTTCGAACGTGCCGCTTCCACTGCCGCGGGCTGCGACGCGCCCATCGCGATACGCATGACCATTTCATTCCGCTCGCCGGCTTGTGGCTGGTGGAAGAAGCCCGCCACGACGGACTCTGCGGTCGCCGCGTCCCATGGGCCGCTCGCGAGAGCATCGGCCTTGGCGAGAGCCGCTGCCGGATCGGTCGTGAACGCGCCTGTCGCAACCAGCAGGAGACGCTCGAGCCGATCGAAGTGGCGCAGCGCGAAATGCTGCGCCACCACCCCGCCCATCGATCCGCCGACGAGGACGATGCGCGATATGCTTTGCGCGTCGAGCATGCGGGCGACGGCGTCGGCGTATCCTTCCATCGTGTGTGGCCCGGGCTGATCGGCGGAGCCGCCGAAGCCGGGAAGATCCGGTGCGATGGCGGCACGGCCGCTCTCGGCAAGCCGATCCAGGGTGGGTTCCCAGTAAGCCGAGGACTGGCAAAAGCCATGCACACAGACCACCGGCACGCCCGCGCCGCGACGCTCCACGAAGTACATCACTCGATCAGCTCTGCTTCTTCAAGGCGCGGGCCTTGGCCGCGGAAGCCTCCAGCGCCGCCTGAGGTTTGGTCTGCTGCAGAAGCACGTTCTGGATCTGCTCCTGCGTGAAGCGATCCCATTCGCTGTACCATGGAGAGCTGATGTTCTCACGCATCTGTGCAGTCGCGTATTGCTGGCTGCGCACCGCAAGGTCATAGCCCGAGGCCTTCTGCGCCGCGATGATGTCCGGATCGTGATCCATTGACTTGTAGGAATATCCGACGCCGAACTTGAGGTACCAGTCCTTCGCCGTGTAGTACGCGCCGCTCTTGTCCTTGCCGCCCATGTAGGAAATCAGCCGCCAGCTGGCATCCTTCTGCTTCGTCTTCGAGCTCAGGCCGTACATGCGCGCCCACCCCATCGGCCCCTTGCCGATATCTTGCAACGCGGGGAAGCGGGTGATCTGGATGTCACCGGCGCGCTTGCTGTACGCCTTGTTGTTGGCGCGCGGCAGTACATTGCCGACGTTCGAGGTGAATACGCCCTGCCCGCCCAGGAACGCATCGCGCGCCTGCGTCTGATCCATTTGCAGGCCGCTCGGGTCCATGAGCTTCCAGGTGTGCATGGCGTCGACAAGCCATTCCAGGACACCGAGCGCGGTCTTGTCTTCATTGGGGTAGACCGGGTCGAGCGTTGCATTGAAGAGATGCCCGCCCGAAGCCAGCACCATCGACCAGAATTCGCTCAACCCATCGACGTCCGTCTTGTAGCCCTTGAGGATCGGGTATTCGATGCCCGCCTTCTTGACCTCGAGCGCGGCGTTCTTCAGTTCATCCAGCGTTACCGGCGGCTTTGCGACATGTGCCGAGGCCACAGCCTTCTTGTCGAACATGTACATGAAGATGTCGCCATAATACGGCGTGCCATATTGCTTGCCGCCGTACGACATCGCCTGGCGGATGTACGGGAACATGTCCGCGTTCAGTGCGTCCAGGCCGCTCATGCCATCGATCGGCTCCACCCATCCGGCTTCGACCCACGCGCCGAGATCGGTGTCGCGGATATAGAACGAGTCCGGCTGCGATCCGGCAACGAACAGCGCGATCATCTTCTGATTGTAGGACTGCATGTCCAGTGGCGTGTAGCCGACGGAGATCTCGGGGTTCTGCTGCATGAACAACTTGACGTCGGCTTCCGTTACCTGCGGCTCGAACGCCCAGCCGGAGAACGTGATCTGGGTTTGCGCGGCCGCCCACGCGGGCATCCCGGCGGCGGCAAGCGCCGTTCCTGCCAGGAAGGCACGGCGCTGAAGCGGAATGCGACAGCCGATGCGTGGTCATGAGCTTCTCTCCTCGGATTGCCTGGATATCATTGTGTCGAGACGTCATCCCTTGACCCCGCCACTGGTCAGGCCCTGCACGATTAGGCGCTGGCACATCAGCGCGAGCAACAACGGGGGTAGTACGGCGAGCACACCGCCGGCTGCCATCAGCGTCCGCGCGGTCGTTACGTCGGTGACGAAGCCCGCGACCACGACCGGCGCGGTCTTCGATGCCATCGTGGTGGTCAGGATGACCGCGAAGAGATAGTCGTTCCACGCGGTCATGAACGCGAAGATGGCGGCGGCGGCGAGACCGGGCGCGGCCACGCGTATCAGGATCTTCCAGAGCATCTGTGTCCAGGTACAGCCGTCGACCAGGGCGGCCTCTTCCAACGACCGCGGGATGCCCTGAAAATAGTTCTTCATCAGCCAGATCGTGAACGGCAGCGTCAGCGTCAGATAGGTGATCGCCAGGGCCGCCAGGTCATCGAGCATATGGAACGTCTTGATCGTCAGATACAGCGGCACGATCAATGCGATGCCCGGCACCATCCGCGAGCCGAGATACATCAGCAGCAGCGGCATCCGCCCCGGGAAGCGCAGACGCGCGAAGCTGTACCCTGCGAGCGTTCCCAGGATCAGGTTGAGCGCCGCCGTCGCGGTCGCCGCAACGAGAGAGTTGAAGATCCCCGGCAGCGTGTTCTCCGCGGCCCGGCTGCCAACCACGGCTTCGATGCCGGAGGCGTGGATGAATGTCAGATAATTGCGGATCGTGAAGCTGTCCCAGCCGATCTTGGGCGGCACAGACAGGACATCGTTCTCGTGCATGAAACTGGTCAGGACGAGCCATGAGAACGGCGCCAGGACATAGATGGTCACCAGCAGGCCGCCGCCCATCAGCAGAAGCGTATGTATCCGGCTCTGCGCGCGCGCCGCTCTCATGCCTCGAACTCGCCGCGGCCATAGAGGATGCGGAAATAGATCACCGACAGGCCAAGCGTGATCAGGGTGACGATGTACGCGTATGCGCTGCCGTGGCCGAAATCGAGGTTTTCGAACGTCGTCAGGTAGGTCGCCCAGGTGAGCGTCGTCGTGGACGTGCCCGGACCGCCGGCGGTCAGCACGTAGATGATATCGAATGCCCGCACGGCGAGCATGGTCTCCAGGATCAGCACGATCAGCAGCGCCTGGGCGAGCCAGGGCAGCGTGATGTGCAGGAACAGCTGCCATGACCGGCAGCCGTCGACACGTCCGGCGTCGTAAAGTTCCGCGGGGACGCGCTGCAATGCACCGAGAAACAGGATCGCGGCGAGCGCGAACTCGTTCCACGTATGCGCGACGATTAATCCGCCGAGCGCGTATGTGGGGACGGCCAACCAGCCCTGATAGTGCTCGATCACCCCGAGCCAGCGCAGCAACGCGTTCAGCGCGCCGATCTTCGGATCGTAGATCCACTGCCACATCAGACCATTGACGACCGGTGGGATCGCCCACGGAATCAGGATGACGGTCCGCACGAAGCCGCAGCCGGGAAAGCGACGATTCAGCAGAAGTGCGACCGCAAGGCCAACCGAGACGATTATGATGACGGCAATCACCGTGAACACGGCGGTGATGCGCAGGGCGGTCCAGAAGTCGGGATCCGCCAGGATGTCGAAGTAGTTCTGCAGCCAGACAAGACGGAAGATCCGCGGCCGCCGCAGATCATAGCGGTGCAGGCTGACCCAGAAGGAATAGCAGATCGGATAACCGACCAGCAGGAGGATCACCAAAATTGCAGGTGCGTTCAGCAGGTACGCAAACGGTGTGGTGCGCCGGCTGATCCACGTTCTGCGGCGGACAACCGGAAGCGCGGCTGCAGCCGAACCGCGCGGATCGGGTCTTTGAAACCGGGCCTCGGTGCGCACCGTCATCCAGTCGCTCCAACTGCGCGCAACGCGGGGGCGTTGCGGAGCGTGTGACCGTACGATACCTGCCTTCTGTAGTTTTGCAACATCGAGTGTCCATCGGGTGCCCGGCCGGGTCCCGCCCGGGGCACATTTGAGTCGCCTTGGCCTGCCCCTGGGGGCTCAGCGCGTATTTGCATTACATCCGGGTCGCGCGATCCCGCGCGCGTCCCCAGCGGACATCGGCGCCGGTTGCGCTGGAGCGATCAGCGCCGCGTTCGCTCAGTCGCCGATCGGCTGGTTGTCGGTCGCGCCGTGCAATTGGAGTAGCGAGGCGCGCAGGCGCCGCAGTTTCGGCGCCGATAGATGTTGCCGCCGCGCAGCAACCAGCGTCGCCAAGCAGTCCATGATGTAGAGCTGCCCATAGCGACTGCGGCTGGGGATCTCGAAGCGCCGGTCGTTATCCGGGATATCCAAGGGCAGCAGAATGCCGCTGGCTTGCGCGAGCGGGCTACCCGGCCGCGTGACGGAGATCACCACGGCGCCGGCTTCCCTCGCCATGTTCGCACAATCGACCAATGCACGCGGCCGCCCGGTCACCGAAAACACCAGGAGCGCATCCTCGGCCTGGCAGGTCGCGGCGGCGATCCGCTGCTTGTAGGCATCGATCAGGGCGGAGATGTGGATGTCGAAGCGGAACAGGCGATTTTCCGCCTCCTGCGCCATGTTCGCTGAACTTCCCCCGGTTCCCATGCAGAAGACCCGGCGGGCGGCGTCGATCGCGCTCGCAGCTTGCTCCAACGCCTGCGGATCTCGCTGGGCGAAGCTGTAGGCCAGAGCCTGCGCGGTCGCCTCGTAGACCTGCCCGGCGAGCGATTCCGCGTCGTGCGAGATGACCGCGTGGTCCGACAGCACGAACATGCGGGCGGTGGCGATGTTCTGCGAGACCCGCCGCTTGAGGTCCACGAAGCCGGTGCAGCCGACGTGGCGAGCGAAGCGCACGATGGTTGGCTCGCTGACGCCGGCCCGCTTCGCCAGTTCCTTCGTGCTGCTGCGCGTGGCCCGGTCGATATCGGCGAGGACGGCCTGAGCGACCGATTTTTCGGCGCGGTTCAACAGTGGCTCGACCTGCCGGATCCGGTCGATCACGCTGACGGCTCCCTGCGCGTTCCCGGGCTGACGCAACCGGTCGGTCGTCTGCAATGCCCGCTTCGGGCAGACCTCGTCGCGATTCGTTACGCCAGACCGTGCGTGCCGCTTCTTCATGAAGATCCATCCAGCCGTAGCATTCGGCATCATCGGTGCGATGTCGCCATGAAAGCCGGTTGATCGGCATCGAGGAGCGGAACTCTGATTCCGACCGGCACAGACACCGCTTTGGCAACTCTGGTGCAAACAATATTCCATTCCTGGCAACGCCACACCAGCGGCTCGCCTGTCATGACGCCGGCACTGCATTCCAGATGGCAGGCACACTTCGGCCTTGGGATGCAGTCTGCTTAGATTGAACTGATCCTTTCGACGTGCCGACGGGAGCTGTTTGCGATGGTCGAACGAACGGCGATGCGACCGCTGCCCGACACCGATCACCAGTATGCCGAATGGCATTTGCCCGCGTTGGCATCGACTATCACGTCGAAGTCGCCGGGTTCTTCTACTCCGTCCCGTACAGTCTGATCCGCCAGGGTACCACGAGGCCGGCTGGCCCCGGCGAGATCGCCGGTGTGCGACGACGCCGCAGACATAGCCCTCAGTTCATGTCCTGGCGGCTCCAGGGTTGGAGAGTCCAGGGCCCGGCCGTCGAATCCATTCCACCGACGATGCACAGCCCCTGGCCATTCCAGACGAGTACTTCCGACGCGGACGTGCCATTGAACCTGCCAACGCCTGGAGCGCGTGAAAGCTGGAAGGACGGGCTCGTCTGGCCAAGTACTGTCGTCGCATCCATGTAGGTGCATCCGTTTCCGTTCGTCACGGTATGGCTCGACCAGGGATTTGCACCACCGTACGACACCATCCATTGATTTGCGATGTTGATCGCAATGTCGGACACACCGTCGCCATTGAAGTCTGCGACGACGAGCCCATCGACGCTGTCGGTGAGGGAAACTGCCAGCGGCGTCCAGCTGGATCTGGCGCCGGAACTGAACTGCCACTTGCCATCGACCACCCCCATCACATCGGTTTTCGGATCCTGGTCAAAGTTTCCGAAGCGCAGATTCTTGACGCGAAAGCTGGAGGTTTGGACTTGGATGAACGGCCCCGACCCCGCAGTGGAGACCAGCCATCGTTTCCCGTCGGCGAGAAAAATGTCGTCGCGCCAGGGACCCTTCTTCCTGGTGGGCATGTCGGTGAAATGGCCCACAGCCATGTCGGCTGTTGACGCCGTGACAGGGCCCGGGTTCAGCACCTCCCAATCCGACTCGCCGCCCCAGGAAACCAGCAGGCGGTTGCCGTCCTTCACGACGACATCGGTGCGGCCGTCACCGTCGAAATCGCCGAATAAAAGACTGCCAACCTGATAGGACTGGGCGTTAAGGAAGCGCCATTCGGCCGTGCCGCCGGGCGCGTAATACCAAGCCGTCCCGGTCGCCATGAACAGGTCTTGGACACCGTCGCCGTCGAAGTCACCGACTGCCAGGAGTGCGCCGGGATTTGCGTACGCGGGGCTGCTGTTGCCGAACTGGTTGTGCTCGTCGAAGACTTGCGAAACCGCGAGGTCGGGGGCCGTCGTGACCGGACTTTTCACCACATCTGGGCCAAGCAGGTGAAAGGGAATGCCCGGAACGCCCACCTTGTGGAAATTGATGACGCCTCCCCCGCCGCTGGTCTGCGTTTGTTGGGTGACGTTGTCGCGAAAGAAGATCGTGTGGCAGGGATGGCCGCGCAATTCGAAGTTGAAGCGGTTCCCACCGAGGAAGGTATTGGCCGCGATGTCGAGCCCGTAGCCACCGATCCAGCCGTAGCCGCCAGGGCCTGTGCCGTGCATATCGAAATCCTGCTGCCGCCCAATGTCGGAAATTGTGCCGGCTTCGCTGTCCGTGTAGTCGGGCACATTCGTCTGGACCAGGTTGTACCATGCGACATACTCGTCATGCGGCCCTCCTGGAGAGGTGATCGCATGCCGGTTGGCAAGAAAGGTGTTGCCGAGGATGACCGCCCGCCCGCCGTTCGACAGGGCGCTGCCGTAACCCGCGCCTGATTGCTCGTTGTGATGCAGGAAGTTCCGCACGATGCTGACGTTGGCTAGCGTCGCCGGATCGTTCGCCACGGAGACCGGTGTCTGCGTGGCCGGATCGGTGACGGTGCAACTGCAGGTTTGCGGCACGTTGCCCCCGCCGCTTAGCACGTCGCATTCATTCTTTTTCGTGTTCTGACCGTACGGGCCGAACACGTCCACCGTGGCGCTCTGCCAGTCCGAAATGTCGTTGTGGTCGATCGTCGCGATGTATTCCGTTGTTGTCTGAACACCAAACAGCGGACCGGTGTCCGGTCCCGGCCAGTCGATCGCAATCGCTTCGGGCTCCAGGCTCGACGTGTAGAGGCTACGGCTCGGCCCGCGCAGCCTGAGCCCCGTGATCCGCACATAGTCGCCGTGGACTTCCAGCATGCACCAGCCGCAAGCGTCTGTGATGGCTCTTTCGCCGCCCAGGGAACCGTGGATCTGGCTTCCGAAATTTGTTCCCCGCCGGTCGCTGCGCAGCGTGACCCCAGAGGGCAGGATGAGCGGCGGGTAATAGGTCAGATCTATGCAAGGGCCGATCCCATTGCCGACCAGGACGCATTCTTTCGGATCGTCCTGCACCAGGATCACGCTGCCGGGCCCGGCATTGAAGACCCGGCACCTCTCGGCGAGATAGAACCCGTCGTCCGACTGCCCCGGATCTACCGCGAGCGGCGGCGTGTCGGCCGTCGCGGCTGGTGCCTTGCAGACGGCGTTCCACAGTTGTTGGTTTGTCGAGACCGTGACAAAGCCGCTGGTCGGAAACCGGCCCGAACCATCGACGGCGTTGAAGTCCCAGAACTCGAAGGAGGCGAGGCGTCGCACGGCGGCCACCAGAGGCGAGAAATCTGCGCCTCTGCCGTTTTCCACTTGAACGACGATGACCGGCGGCGGCGGCGGGCACAGGCTCGTCGCCTGGTCGGAGTTGGTGCAAGGTCGGCTGTCCGCCAGGATGATGCTGTCCCCATCGAGCGCAAAGATCTGGTTTCCCCGATTGACCGAAAACGACTGGGCAAGCGGCTGCAGCTCCAGCGCGTATTGCGTTGGCGGCGGCGGCGGCGGGCCACCTGTCGAACTCGCTGGCGGATTGTGGATGCCGATGACGTCGGTGCCTGCATACAGCACCACATCGTGGTTGGCGTCGATTTCCTGGACGCCTATCGGATGCGCCCGCGCGCATTCATTCAGATAAACCAGCCCAACAGCGCTGTCGCCTGACCAGCGTGGACCGTAGTCCAAACATTTGCCGCCGTAGCTCTTTACCAGAAATAGCGGCGGATCGGCCGCCTGGACAGCCTGGACGCTTCCGGCCGCCATGAGGAAAGCGACGGCCAGCACACTTGGCAGCAGCCTGGCGCTCGTTCGCCGAAGGCGCTCACTCAGGGCCATCAACCAGAGGAACATGGCGAGCTCCGTCCACGCGGCATGGCGTCAATGCTGCCGGTCGCTAAAGCTGCTGAAGTTGGGT
>CAWBON010000014.1:0-598852 GCA_963790445.1 uncultured Alphaproteobacteria bacterium
GCCAGGATCCTGATCGGCTAAACCCATTATGGTCCTGCCGCCGGACATGGCTCGACAGCATAGTTCAACGAGGCGATCGGCCGACGCCACTCGATATCGTTGCACACCTTCAGCCACTTGGCGTGCTGGTTGAACATCGCGTCGATGATGTGAATGAACGCCTCGTAACAGGAAAAGAACCCGTGCCGACCGGTGAGCAGATAGCCTTCGAGCCATCCCTGGCATTGATGCTCGCTGAGCATCTCCATCACCCGTCCATCCGCGGCAAGGTGGTCATCCCAGGGCTAGGTTTCTGCGACCCAGGCGCGGTTGGTGACCTCGAGAACGTCCTGCCATCGGTTGGAGTTACTCTCGTCGGGGCTGAACAGGCGGAAGTTCCGTGCCTCCATGTTCAGCTTCATCGCATCGCGCAGGAACCGGCCCATTTCCCTTGTGGATTCGGCAATCGCAGCGCCCGGCGCCGTCACCTTGATCGCATAGTCGCGGAAATCGGGAAGACGCAGGTCGCTCAACAGCAAGCCGCCATTGGTGTGTGGATTGGCGCTCATGCGGCGGGTGCCACGGGGAGGGAGTTCGGCCAGTTCCGGCCGCAGGCGTCCGCCATCGTCGAACAGTTCCGATGGACGATAGCTCTTCATCCACTCTTCGAGAATCCGGACGTGCTCCGGGTTCTCGTGCATTTCGCCCATCGGCACCTGATGTGCTCGCCAGTAACCCTCGGTTCGGCGGCCGTCGATTTCCTTCGGACACGTCCATCCCTTAGGCGTGCGCAGGACGATCATCGGCCAGAGGGGACGCTCGGAGTATCCATTCTTCCGCGCGTCCTCCTTGATCCGGCGTATCTCATCGCACACGCGATCGAGGGTGGATGCCATGAGTTCGTGCATGACGTCAGGCTCATGGCCTTCGACGAAATGCGGCGTGTATCCGTAGCCGCGCATCAGGTGATCGAGTTCCTCGTGGCTGATGCGGGCAAGCACGGTGGGATTGGCGATCTTGTAGCCGTTGAGATGCAGGATGGGCAGGACGGTGCCATCCCGCACTGGGTTCAGAAACTTGTTGGAATGCCAGCTTGTCGCCAGCGGTCCGGTTTCGGCCTCACCGTCGCCGACAACACAGGCGACGATAAGATCCGGGTTGTCGAACGCGGCGCCATAAGCGTGTGAGAGGGCGTAGCCAAGCTCGCCGCCCTCGTGGATGGAGCCTGGGGTTTCGGGTGCGACGTGACTGGGAATGCCGCCCGGGAACGAGAACTGTTTGAAGAGGCGCTCCATCCCCTCCTCGTCGCACGAGACGCTCGGGTACACCTCGCTGTAGGTACCTTCCAGATATGCGTTGGCAACCAATGCGGGCCCGCCGTGGCCCGGTCCGGTCACATAGATCATGTCGAGATCGTGCGCTTTGATAAGGCAATTCAAATGCGCGTAGATAAAGTTCAGTCCCGGTGTGGTCCCCCAGTGCCCGAGCAGCCGCGGCTTGATGTGGTCCTTGGTCAGCGTCTGCTTGAGCAGCGGATTGTCGTAGAGATAGATCTGGCCGACAGAAAGGTAGTTGGCGGCTCGCCAGTACGCGTCTATCAGTGCCCGTTCGTTGTTCGACAACACGTTTGCCACCATCGCCTCCGTGATTTGCTGTCATCGATGCCGCGCATCAGGTGCGCGGGCTGGTCGGGTCAATTGTCGCACCGTATTGCGGAATGCAGAAAGCCGCCGTCCGTATCAGGCGGTCTTTTTCTCCCATACTTGGGAGAGGATAGTCGCCCTTCGCGGTCTCCTGCAATGACGCATTACCTTACACAGTTATGGTTTAAGCGTGGGCCGGATGGCGGTGGGGTTCGCATGGGTCAGTGTCACAACCTCGTCTTCATGACGGAAAACGAGTTCGTCTCCCTCTCGCATGGTGTAGGTTGTTGAATTCGGGGGCGATTTCAACCTCTAACGCCCGCCCACGATAGGTCAAAGAAAACCGAAGCGACGACCTCGCTTCCGGGGGCCTCTGCGGCCGGAACGACAGCATGCCGTCATAGTCGCGCAGGCCGCCGAACCCGTAGACGAATGCCATCCAGGTACCGCCCATCGACGCTATGTGACATCCGTCGGTAACATTGCCGCCAACGTCTGCAAGGTCCATGAGCAACGCTGCGCGCATATATGTCACGGCCTTGTCGAACTCGCCGACCTCCAAGGCGACAATAGCCTCGATGCAGGAAGAGAGTGACGAATTGCCGGTGGTGAGAGGATCATAGAAATCGAAGTTCCGCCGCTTTGCCTCCGCCGAGAATTCATGGCCGAGCAGGAACATCGCCAAGATGACGTCGGCCTGCTTGATCACCCGAGATCGATAGATGTTCAAGGGATGGTAGAACAGCAGCAGCGGGTATCGGTCGGCCGGCGTGTTCTCGAAATCCCATGGCTGTCGATCAAGAAATCCGTCGTCCTGGGGATAGATACCGGTGGCAGCGTCGAACGGAACGTACATGTTATCGGCCGCTCGCGCCCACATATCTGCTTCCTCCGGCTGCAAGCCTGTCTTCGTGATCAAAGCTTGTAGAATGTCAGGTTTCTCGGTTTTAAGGGTTGCCACCGTATCCACCGCATAGCGGAGATTCTCCCGCGCCATCAGGTTCGTATATGTATTGTTGTTCACAACGGTATTGTATTCATCGGGGCCGGTCACGCCGTTGATGCAGAATTTTCCGCCCTTTGTCGCCGAGAAGAATCCCAGGCTGCACCACAAACGCGCGGTTTCCACCAGCATTTCCGCGCCGCATTCGAAGAGGAATTCCTGGTCGCCGGTTGCGTTCACATACTTGCGCAGGGCATACATGATGTCCGCGTTGATGTGGTATTGTGCGGTCCCTGCCGCATAATAGGCTGAAGCCTCCTCGCCGCTGATCGTGCGCCAAGGAAACAAGGCGCCCCGATGGCCCAGCTCTTGGGCGCGAGCGCGCGCATGGTTCAGCATCCCATAGCGGAATCGCAGAAGGTTCTTGGCTGTGCGGGGTGATGTATAGATCAGGAAGGGAAGCAGGTAGATCTCCGTGTCCCAGAAGTACTGCCCCTCGTACGCCTGCCCCGTCAGCCCCTTCGCTGCAACGCCGGTCGTTTCCGCTCTAACTGAAGCCTGCAGAATGTGAAACAGATTGACGCGGATCGCCTGCTGGATTTCGACGGTCGTGAGCCTTGCCCGCGCCACATCGATATTGCTGACGTTGACGTCGCTTCGCTGCCAGAAGCTGGCCAGATACTGCTCCTGCTCCTGCAACAGCCTCGCAAACCCTTGTCCTGCGGTTCTGTCCAACGTCCATTCCACGCGGTCGCAGAGCGACTCCGGGTTGGCTATCGTCGCAGTATGGTAAGCCATGTACTTGGTGAGATGGATCGGCTTTCCTGGCAGAGCGGCGACTGAAAAAGCCACTTGGCCAGAATTGTTGGTATGACTGCTTTTGTAGCTATGCTGACAGTCGGTCTCGAGTTCCGTGGTCGATGCCGCAGGCCACGATCATCCGGCTCCGTTCCGTACCATGAGCCAGCACGATACGACGATCACGCATATAGCCTGCGCGATGCTGCAGGACGTCGCCAGAAAACATTTTGGCGCGGCGCGGGTCGTCTTCGGCCTTTCGCACTTCTGGCATATGACAAAGCATCTCTGACGAAATGACGACGGGTGCTTCCTGGTTCAAAAGGGTGACTTCATAGGAAATACCCGCCACGTGCCTGTGCCGGAAGGAAACCAGCCGGCGGGTTCTTATCCGCACCAGCTTGCCCGAGGGAGTTTCCCAGTGCAGCTCGCGGTCTAGGGTGCCAGCCTTCAGGTTTAGGCGTCGGTCGTAATGACGTATATTCGTGCCAGCGACCCCGAATGGCTCATCATCCACAAACAGGCGGATGATCTTGCTGTCCGTCACGTTCAGCATGGTCTGGCCGGTGCGGGCGAAACCGTAGGCCGCCTCGCTGTAGACAATCGGCCACTCTTCATAGAATCCATTGATGAACGTGCCGTTTTGCACGCTGGGGTCGCCCTCTTCCGGCACGCCGCGCATGCCGAGATATCCGTTACTCAGCGCGAACAGGGACTCCGTCTGAGCGACGAATTCGGGGTGGAAGGCCTTTTCGATCAGGTTCCACTCGTCGGGTGTATAGTCGTCGCGTGGTGGCCTCAGCCGTTCATGATGAAGCATGGCGTTCCTATCGTGTGCCCGTTGCTGCTTCCAGGGACGCCACTTTGCCAAGCCGGCGTAGGTGTCGTTCGGCCTGACTGAACTGGGCGACGAGGAAGGTCTGAACCAGGTCCCAGGCGACTGCTACCCCCAACGTCCGGCCACCCATGCACAGGATATTCATGTGATCATCCTCGACCCCCTGCCGCGCCGAAAAATGATCGTGGATCAACGCAGCCCGGACACCGGGGATCTTGTTGGCACAGACCGCTGCGCCAACGCCGCTGCCGCAGATCGCCACGCCACGTTCGACCTGGCCTGCCGCGACGGCGTGCCCGAGCGGTATGACGAAGTCCGGATAGTCGTCATCCTGGGTCAGGCTGTTCGCGCCGAAATCGATGATCTCATGGCCCGCCACACGGAGCTGCCCGACCAGCTCATGTTTCAGGTCGAAGCCGCCGTGATCCGAGGCAATGCCGACGCGCATGTGTCACTCCTGTTGCTATCCTTCCCGCCCGCCCGTCGGCGTTGCACCTTCACCTAAGCCCTCCCCTTGCAGGCGCGCTGGTGGTAGCGGATACCGTTATTAGAGCGGACCCCGCCAGTGGGACCTGCAGTCTATCTCGTATTATTTGACGAGCTGGCGTTGCAGTCTACATCGGAAAAACGCATGCCCTTTGGGCACGAAACACGGTTCGCGCACTTGTCGCTCAATATCCGGAACGTTAGCGCAAGACCTACGATGGAGTGGCTGGTCGACATCATGAACGTCGGTTTCGCCTGCGCTTATCGCCACCTCGCTGGCCAGGCGCATCACAGGGGCGCGGTGTCTGTCGACGGAGACACAAATTGGCTGCGGCAAAGCCCACCCGTTTGAATTTGGTACTGCGGTTTCAAGTTATGGCTGCCTGAATAGCTCGCATTGATCTAGATCAATGCCGCCCGTGCTTTCATTGTCCCAATCTTGCAGACCTTGCGAAGTTCACCAGCGTCTTGCGCATCCGCCGATAAAGCGTCGCGCAGCGGGTGCGGGCGCGGCGAAGTAAGGAGGCGTTGCATGACATCGGCTTCCACTGTTGCTTGTGTAAGCTTAGCTTTGCTTATGGCAGGCGGTGCGTCACCGCCTCCGGATGTCCGACCCGTCCGAACCATCGTCGCGAAGGCCGACGTCGATTCCACCGCGGCCGATCGCGGTCACAGCCATTTCGTCGTCTTATCCACTTGCGACCGGGGTCGGCGGCAAACTGATGGCCTCCAGAAATGCACTTACCATCGGCATCGTCAGGGTGACGAGCTGACCTTTTCCGGGCTCGTGCAGCCAGTCCGCAACCGACCCATTGATCAAGAGGAGCAGGGCGCGCGCCGCGGTGTTGGGCGGCCATGTAGCGGCGACGCTGCCTTGTGCTACGGCCAAACCGATGACCGCCTCGAAGAGTTCTCGCAGCGCTGCGTCAGCGCGCTGCTGGCGTATGAGCACAGGCCGCATCTCATCGACGTACTCGCAGCGCGTCCACAGGATCGTGAGAATGCTGCGGCGCTCGAGACTGGCTTCGAACGACTGCAGCCCTTCACGTATCGTGTCTGCCAGTTCGTCAAGTGGATCGAGCCGCGGATCGGTGGCGAGGCGGGCCCTCAGGCGCTCACCGAGCTCCTTGTTCGGAAGGTTCGCCCGCCGCTCCAGGGCGAGGAAGATCTCCAGCTTATCGCGGAAATGCCAATAGATGGCGCCACGGGTTACGCCGGCGGCACGGGCGATCTCGTCCAATGTGGCACGGGTGACGCCGCGTTCCAGAAACACCTCGATCGCAGCCGTGATGATGGCTTCCCTGGTCTTTTCGGCCTCAGCCTTGGTGCGCCGCACGAATTTTTTCTCCTGAGCGTGGTTCCCTCTTTACATACATTCATGAAGGTATATCTTCAACCCTGTTCTCCGAAACCATGGGCCCGCATCGGAGCGCGCCCGGGACGTATGAGGATGCCGATGAAAGCCGCTCCCGCTGTTGCCTGGCTGGGTTTGGCACTGTTTGTGGCCGGCGGCGCGTCGCCGCCACCTTCGCCAGACATCCGGCCCGTCCGGACCATAGTGGTAACCCCGCACGTAGAGGGTGAATCGGTATCGCTCACCGGCCATATCCGGGCACGCACCGAGGAAAGCCTCGCCTTCCGCATCGACGGGAGGATGATCGCGCGCAAGGTCGATGTGGGGGCGGTGGTGAAGCCAGGCGATCTCGTTGCCGAACTCGACCCGCAGCCAAAGCAGGACGCCTTGCGTTCCGCGCAAGCCGCGCTTGCCGCGGCGGTGGCCTCCCTCCATGAAACTGCTAACAACCTCGAGCGCCAGCGGACGCTGGTCGGCCAGGGTTGGTCCACCCGGGTCCAGTACGATGCGACGGAGAAGGCGTTTCTCAGCGCCAAGGCCGAGGTCGATTCCAACACGGCCCAGTTACACTCGGCCGAAGACCAGCTCGGCTACACCAAGCTGTTGGCGGATTTGTCAGGCGCGGTGATCGCCACTGGTGCCGAAGCCGGCGAGGTCGTGCGGGCCGGCCAGATGATCGTCACGGTCGCGCACAATGAGGGCGCAGACGCGGTATTCGATGTCCCCGCCTCTCTGTTCCGCCAGGTGTCGCCGGACGCCCTGATCAGCATCGCGCTCACCGACGATCCGACCGTGCACACGGTCGGTCAGGTGCGGGAAGTGGCGCCGCAGGCGGACCCGGTGACGAACAGCTACCGGGTTAAGGTCGGGTTGAGCGATTGGCCGCAAGCCATGCGGCTGGGAGCGACGGTAACCGGGCAGACGCGCATGGTCGCACCGGGTGGCATCGAGCTGCCGGCAACCGCGCTGACCATGGTGGACAACAAGCCGGCCGTCTGGGTGGTCGATCGCGCAACTCAGCTTGTGTCGCTGCGACCCGTCGAGCTGCAACGCCAGGACTCTTCCAGCATCGTCGTGACGCGCGGGCTTGAAGGCGGCGAACTGGTGGTGACGGCCGGAGTGCACGCGTTGCGACCCGGCCAGAAGGTGCGCTTGGCGGAGAGAGCCATGAACCGCTTCAACCTGTCCGCCTGGGCGATCGCGCACCGTTCGATCGTCTACTTCCTGATGCTGGCGATCGTTGTCGTCGGCATCGCCTCCTACTTGCGGTTGGGGCGCAACGAAGACCCCACCTTCACCATCAAGACGATGGTGGTGCAGGCGCAATGGCCGGGCGCGACGCTGGAGGACACGCTGCTTCAGGTCACGGAGCGGATCGAGCGCAAGCTGCAGGAGACGCCTAACCTCGACTACCTGAAGAGCTACACCAAGGCGGGCCAATCAACGGTCTTCGTGTATCTCAAGGGATCCACCGGGCCGAAGGCGGTGACGGACACCTGGTATCAGGTTCGCAAGAAAGTGCACGACATCGAACCGACCTTGCCGTTGGGTGTGCCGCCTCCTGTCTGCGACGACGAGTTCGGCGACACCTACGGCATCGTCTACGGCTTCACCGCGGACGGGTTCACGCACCGCGAGTTGCGCGACTATGTCGAGGATATCCGCTCGCGGCTGCTGCAGGTGCCCGATGTCGCCAAGGTGAACCTCATCGGCGCCCAGCCTGAGCGCATCTACATCCAATTCTCTCCCGCGAAGCTGGCCGGATACGGCCTCACGCCTACAGCCCTGACGGCGGCGCTGCAGGCGCAGAACATCGTGGTCCCGTCGGGCGTGATCACCACCGACGCAGAGGCGATCAAATTGCGCGTCAGCGGCGCGCTAAGGTCCGAGAAGGACATCCTCGCCGTCAACTTCGCCGTGGGCGAGCGGATCATCCGGCTAGCCGACATCGCTCAGGTGCAGCGGGAGGACGCAGATCCGCCGGCTCCGATTTTCCGTATCAACGGCAAGCCCGGCCTAGGTCTGGCGATCTCGATGCGAGACGGTGGTGACGTGCTCGCGCTTGGGTCGCGACATCGAGCAGACCATGCAGGAGCTGAGGGCCGACCTGCCGATCGGCATCGAACCGATCATGGTGGCGAACCAGCCGGAGACGGTCAACAGATCGATCAATGAATTCATGGAAGCGCTGTGGGAGTCGATCGCCATCGTCCTCGCGGTGAGCGTGGTGAGCCTCGGCCTGCGCGCGGGCGCCATCGTCATTGTCTCGATTCCGCTGGTGCTGGCGGTGGTATTCGGGGCGATGCAGGCCCTCGGCATCGACCTTCAGCGCATCTCTCTCGGCGCCCTCATCATCTCGCTCGGCCTGCTGGTGGACGATGCCATGATCACCATCGAGAGCATGGTGTTCCGCCTGGAACGCGGCGACAACAAGCAGCAGGCTGCTGTCTTCGCCTATGCCTCCACCGCCTATCCGCGGCTCACCGGAACGCTGGTCACCATCGCGGGGTTCCTGCCCGTGGGCCTCGCCCGCAGCGATGCCGGCGAATATACCTTTTCGTTGTTCGCCGTGGTGGCCCTGGCGTTGCTGTCCTCCTGGGTGGTCTCCGGCCTGTTTGCACCGGTTGTCGGCCTGGCGCTGCTGCGCCCCCCAAAGCATCCGCATGGCGAGACCCTGGGTGCGCCGATGCGCCTGTTCCGGCGCTGCCTCGTGGCGGCGATGCGGGCCAAGTGGATCACCATCGCTGTCACGGCTGCCCTGTTCGCCGCAGCGCTCGCCGGCACCCGTCTTGTGCCGGAGCAGTTCTTTCCCGCGTCCGACCGCCCCGAGCTTCTGGTCGATTTGAAACTGCAGGACAACGCCTCGATCCTGGCCACACGCGAGGTCGCCGAGGGGATCGACCAATTGCTCGCGGCCGACCCGGATATCGAGCGTTTCTCCACCTATGTCGGTCAGGGCGCCATCCGCTTCTATCTGCCGCTCGACGTTGCCTTGCCCAACGACTTCTTCGCTCAGTCCGTCGTGGTGACCAAGGGGCTCAAGCAGCGTGACCAGGTGCGCGCGCGCCTTGAGCAAGCCCTGGCCGCGCGCTTCCCGGAGGTGGTCGCGCGGATCTATCCGCTGGAACTTGGCCCCCCCGTTGGTTGGCCGGTGAAATACCGTGTCAGCGGGCCGGAACCGCAGGGCGTGCGCTCGATCTCCTTGCGGGTCGCCGATCTGCTGGGCGCGACGGCGGGCGTGCGCAATGTCAACTTCGATTGGGTCGAGCCGGCGCGCGTCATGCGCATCCGCATTGACCAGGACCAGGCGAGGCAGCTTGGCCTCAGTTCGCAGGACGTGGCACTGGCGCTGAACGGTGTGGTGACCGGCAGCACGGTGACGCAGGTGCGCGACAGCATCTACCTGATCGACGTGGTCGCGCGGGCCGAACAGGTGCAGCGGACCTCGCTCGAATTGCTCCGCTCGCTGCAGATCTCATTGTCCAACGGTCGGGTGGTTCCGCTGCGGCAGATCGCCACCTTCGAGTACGACCGGGAATATCCGATCGTGTGGCGGCGCGACCGCGTCCCGACCCTGACGGTGCAGGCCGATGTGGTGCCGGGCGTGCTGCCGGCGACGGCGGTTCAGGCCGCGCAGCCTCGCATCGACAAGCTCGCGGCGACGCTGCCGAACGGCTATCGCATCGCGACCGGCGGCTCGGTGGAGGAAAGCGGCAAGGCGAAGGCTTCGGTGCTGGCCGTCGTTCCTGCGATGGTGCTGGTGGTGCTCATCATCCTGATCTTCCAGTTGCAGAGCATCCAGCGCGTGCTGTTGGTGCTGAGCGTGGCGCCGCTCGGGCTCATCGGCGTGGTGGCGGCCTTGCTGCTGGCGCAGGCTCCTCTCGGCTTTGTCGCGATCCTCGGCGTACTGGCGCTGGGCGGCATGATCGCGCGAAATTCGGTCATCCTGATCGACCAGATCGAGCACGAAAGGGCGGCGGGCATGAATCCATGGGACGCGGTGGTCACCGCCGCGATCCACCGCACCCGTCCGATCCTGCTTACCGCGTCTGCCGCCACACTCGGGATGATACCGATCGCGCCGACCGTCTTCTGGGGCCCCATGGCGTTCGCCATCATCGGCGGGCTGGCCGTGGCGACGGTGCTGACCCTGATTTTCCTGCCTGCCCTGTATGTCGCCTGGTTCCGGATCACGGAACCTGCAGCCAGCGACGCCGCAATTCAGCCAGAGGAGGCCACCGCACACGCATAACGGGCGAGCATGGGAATTCGAATATCGACCAGCCGTGCAAGAGCGGAACGGCAGCGAGCTTTGATACAGAATCAATGCAGGGACGGCTACACAACGTCTTGGAGCGCGAAACTCGCTACGCCCAACCTAACGCACCGAGGAGGACCTGGTGACTTGCCATGGAACGGAAGAGCTTCGGCTTACTCCGGAACAACAAACCGCGCGATTTATCCGGCCGACGGATGGATTAGCTACTTTCCGGCGCAAAACATCCATGACCACGCCACCGGATGATGAACCCTGCCAAAGCGAACGTCCCGCCGATGAACATCGGCGGGCCGGCGCGAGATTGTGGCGGTCAGCTAGGTGGTTGGTCTGACAGCGATAGCATGGCCGAGATTGATGAGATTGTCGGCGATGACCCCGAGCCCGACCCAGCGTTTCATTCCATCGTCGCCGGGATACCGGCAACGGTTGAGACCGTGGCGACGCTTGCTTACGCTGATACGACCCTCACACCCCGTGCGCCATCGCTGGCCGCTGCGGAACCAGCGTTTTTCCTGCTCGCGCTTGCGGTCGGCGCTCTTGGTTGAACGGTTCGGAATGCAAACACGTTTGACGCCTCTGGCGTGTGCCGCGATGTCATTTTTCGCGGAGTAGAAGCCGGCGTCAGCTGCGAGCAGATGAGGTGGACGTCCCAGCATGGCCGCGTGTATCTCAACCGCTGGGATCAGCAGATCCGAATCATTGGGCCGCTGGGCGTACACTTCATAGTCAATGACGATCTGGCTCTCCGCATCCTGTAGCTTCACCAGTTTGCCAAACTCGGTCGGCTTGGATGCTTTGCCCTTGCGGATCACCTCGGTCGATGGCTCGAAGATGCTGACGATCTTGCCCGCGCTGCGGGCCTCGCCCCGGAAAATTCGGGCCCTGGTTTGGCGCATGACCTGCTGAACCCGCGGCACCATCATGTCGAGAACCCGACGCTGGCCCTCCAGGGCTGTCTGCTGGACGATTGCTGTGCAGTGCTTCACGCCATCACCGATCTCCCGTGAGAAGCGTTTGGCCTGTCCCACCACACGGCCTGCCGCCTGCAGGAGATTGCGGTAGGCCGCCTTCAGTTTGTCCCGGCTTGGCGGGGCTTTGCCGCGTGCTGCCCGGGCAATCTCCAGCATTCGCCACTTCACGCTGCGGCTCCGATCGCGCAACTTCGCGCCGACCGTGCCGGCCAACTCGGTGATCCTGCGCATGCTGCGCGTCAGCACCCGCACCCCATCGCCCAACAGGCTGCTGTCAGTCGGATAATGGATATTGCTCTCGACCACCGTGGTGTCGACACGCATCTTGCGCCCCTGCACCACCTTCTGCGCCAGCGCGATCTGCACGATCCGATCGTGGATCCCCTTGATGACGCCTGGTCCGAGCGCGACGCCCCAGCGGCCCATGGTCTTGGCATCGGGCATCTTGCCGGCACCGACGCGGGTGAAGTCGCGATACACCAGGTTGGCCCGGACTTCCCGTTCCAGGACCGCATAACTCCAATTGCGAATGTGCTTCAGGATCAGCAAGCGCAGCACGACTTCGGCCGGGTAGCCCGGACGGCCGTATCTGCGGCTGTTGGGATAACGGCTCGACAGCGCTTGGTGGACTGCTGACAGGAGCATCTCATCCTGCAACACCACATCGACGCGGCGCATCCAGGTCTCTCGTAGATCCTCGATCTCCTCCGCGATCAGCCCGTCACCGAAGCTGCGCTGCAGACGTTTTGCCTCGATCATCCCGCCGCAATCTCGTGGCCTATCATTGATCACGACCAAACACCGAACGGCCGCGTCGGACCTAGCGGAATCCGTGATTCGATTGCTGCGTAATCTGCCTCCCGCAGATTCTTTGATTACCAGCCGATCAGCTCTGTGCGGTCACGCAGTTTTCCGTCCTGAAAGCTAAAGGCACCGGCCACGTCCCCATGTCACTTTTGCGCCGGAAAGTAGCTAGCATCAGCACGCATACTGAGCAGGTGCACTAATGAGATCAACCGCGATGATTCTCGGGACGATGTTGGCGACAATCGCTTCTTGTGGTGCCTGCTTGGGGGAGGAAGCGACTAAGGCCGGTATCTATATCCTTCACTCGGCTGCTGAGGGCAATTGTCCCGCACTTGA
The DNA here is from genome assembly GCA_963790445.1 of uncultured Alphaproteobacteria bacterium. GTDB lineage: Bacteria > Pseudomonadota > Alphaproteobacteria > Acetobacterales > Acetobacteraceae > JAMXLO01. The sequence continues at coordinate 12,435 of CAWBON010000014.1, forward strand.
CTGGCATGTGGTGGTCAAAGTGGACGGTACTGTTGCAGGAATGGTCTCCTGGGATGAAATGCGTTCAATGGCGCAAGTCATCGGGATTGTGAAGAGTGAGGCCAGGACCGTTCACCTGCAGGCGAGGGAGCTCATGGGCGATAGGCGCACCGCCGTTATCGATGGCATCATCAAGGATGACGGGTCTCTGGTTATCAGCATCAAAGGTCTCAACATTGATTGCCCAAGCGTGACTGTACCCCGCGTTACGATGCCGGACGCCAGCTGACGGCTATGCGTGCGAACGCGTGCGACGTCGGCGTCCAAACACGCGCAGATATCAAGCAGCGAATCCGGCGAGCGCGGCTGGGTTGCAAGGCGCCGGGTGACGAATGCCGGATGTCACGTCGCGGCCTTGGAGAGCGTGATCGAGCGGACTGGCCGGATCGATCTAACGGACAAGGCCGGCTCGTCATGCTGCTGCCAAAAGGACAGGTGAGCGACCATAGGGCGCGGTGCCTGACCCTGCCGGCGCTGCCATCAATTAGCGAATCTACATGCCGACGAGATTAGGCGCCGCGAACTGCTCGACAGTAATCCAAAAGCGGCACTCATAAGCCTGCAGAGGACCCTTCGCGCTACCGCTGCATCTTAGCGGCTGACCCACTCTTCATCGCATTGATGTGGATCAAGGCGATGACGCGTTGGTTCGGCTAGTGGTCGAAGCACATTCGGATCAGGAAGGGAATGCCATGCCAGAGGCCTCAGAGGACCTGTCGGTTGCTGCACTTTTCGCAGAGCGTAAGGCGCAGCGGCGCCGCGAGCAGGAAGCGGCTGATCGGCTCCAGCGTCGAAAAGAAGAAGAGCTGGCCACATACAAGCAACGGCTCTTGCCACCCGGCCTATCAGGGTGAGCGCTTCGTGCAACAACGAGTTCTTGCATCGTTGCAAGCTGGATGCCCTGGGTGTCGTCCGCGACCGTTTCCCGGTCGGGCCAGCGGGTCGCCAGAATGCGTCTGCGAAGGTCGGCAAGCCGGGCATCCGGGATCTTGATCTTGAATGGACGCACTGTCCTCGGCTCGGAAGCAGCCGCAAGACCGGCGGGCAGCAAATTGGTCACGCCCGACGCCAAAGTGCCAAGTGCTGCGGCGCCCAACAGTCGGCGCCAGGGCTGTTCAACGCTCTATACAACTGAGCGGATAGGTTAAGTCCGCGCCGCTACACGTTGCGCAAATCATCCCAGCAGTCCCAGGTGGCGGATTCCGGCGCGGTGAATTCTTCGAATCTATGCACGGCAACCAAACCGCCAGAAGGTTGCCATGCGATCGTTCGATCAGTTGCTCGGCTTGCTCAGCAATATCCCCGACCCGCGCCGGGCCGAGGGTAAGCTCTACAAGCTGCAACATGTCCTGCTGTTCTCGATCCTTGCTGTCGTCACCGGCGGCAATTCCTACCGCTCCATCGTGACCTTCATCAAAGTGCACCGCCGCCGATTGAACGCCGCCTTCGGTCTGCACTGGCGGCGTGCCCCAGCCCATACCTCTATTCGATATATCCTCCAGGGCCTTGAACCCCAGGCGGTCGAGCAGATTTTCCGCCAACACGCCGCTGGTCTGTGCAGCGCCATTACCGATCCGGCGCGACGCGTCATCGCGATCGACGGCAAGACACTCAGACGAAGCTTCGACAATTTCACCGATCGCAAGGCGGCCCAGGTGTTGCACGCCTTCGACGTCGAAGCCGGTCTCGTCCTGGCACACGTCGATATCGAGGAAAAGTCCAACGAAATCCCCGCCGCGCAGCAGTTGCTCGGCGAACTCAATGTCGCGCACAGCATCGTTACCCTTGATGCCATGCATTGCCAAAAAAAACCTTCGAGGCCGCCGCACAGGTGCAGGCTCGCCTCATCGTCCAACTGAAGGACAATCAGCCCTCGCTGTTGCAGAAAGTCGAAACCGCCTGCGCTTCCCAGCGGCCCATCAGCAGCCACACCTCGGTCTGCACCGGGCGCAACCGACACGAAACCAGGTCGGCCGACGTCTTCAGCGCGACCCGCTCCGTTGCCGCAACCGAGTGGAAGTCTCTCATCAAATCTATCGTCCGCGTCACCCGCGAGGTCTTGCATCGAGATGCCAAGACCGGCCTCTGGAGCAGCACCTCCGAGGTCGCATACTACGTGGCCAATTCTGCCGTATCGGCGTGCCTCGCCGCCACCGCAATCCGGCACCATTGGAACGTCGAGAACACACTGCACTACACTCGTGACGTCACTTTCCAGGAAGATCAATCCCGCATCCGTCGTAACCCGGGTGTCTTCGTGCGGCTGCGCAGCTTCGCCTACAATGTGTTATGCCGTAACCGAACCAGCTCCTTCAGTCAGGACAGATACGCCGCCGCTCTCGCTGGTTTCAGTGCCCTGGCCAACTGGTGCTTCAGTTGAGAGCATTTAACAGCCCTGCAGTCGGCGCCTGTTCTGGTCGACGACGCTTGACTTGAGCTGCAGCTGCATCGTTTATCCCCTCAAAGAGTTAGCGAAGGTCTGGCACGTTTGGCCGTCAAATCAGACCTTCACCTTGAGCCGTTCTATCATTGCCGATACAAGTGCTCAACGGCGGGTGAGCGGCCACTCGCTAACTCTTCAGGGAGGCGCACGATGTACGTCATCGATCAAGCCAGGCGCCGACTATTGAACGCCGCGGTGGGCATCTTGGCGGCCAGCGTATTGACCGCGAGTGCATCCGCCCAGAGCGTCAAGGAACTAGGTGGCACCTCACCGTACGCCGCCATCGAGAACGAGCCCCCACCCAAACTGATTGTGGACCCCACGCCGCTTGCCGCAGGACTGACCCACGGCATCGTCTGGATCCAATATCGTGTGGAGAACGTGCATATCGTACCAGTGTTTGGGGCAGGCGCGCTCAACGTATCTCCCCGGATCGGGCATCTGCACGTACACGTCGACGACGTGCCTTGGGGTTGGGTGGAAGCGAGTGACAACAATACAATCAGCGTGGCGGGTCTCCCGCCCGGTCAGCACAAGATGCTTGTCGAGTTGGTCGACGCTCAACACCACGTATTCGCTGGGTGCGCTGAGTGCAGGCAGACGGTGACGTTCACGGTGCCTTCCACCAAGTCTCACGCGCACTGAAGTCGGTGACGAAGAATGACCCTCCCCAAATGGTCTTCCGTGCGATCTTTGGCGACCCGCCGAAGCGTGCTCGCCGGCGCCGCAACAGCCGGAGCACTCGGGCTCGCCGTGGACGCCTTCGCCGGAGCTTCAATAACCGTCGTTGCACCGCCGGCGCGCACGGCTCGGCGAATGACGCTTGCCGGCGCGCGCATGCCGATCGAAGGCAAGTTTCCCTCGCTGGCCGGTGCGACCGCGTGGATCAATTCTGCTCCGCTGACCCCGGCCGGCCTCAAAGGAAAAACCGTTCTCGTCGGAATTCTGGACCTACACCTGCATCAATTGGCGCCGCCAGTTCCCTTACGTACGCGCATGGGCGGAGAGGTACGGCATGGAACGTCTTGTTGTGATCGGCGTGCACACGCCGGAATTCGATTTCGAGCACGATCCGGACAATGTGCGCCGAGCCGCGAAGGAGATCGGCGTCACCTTTCCGGTCGCGGTCGACAGTGGTTATGCGATCTGGAATGCGTTCAACAACGGGGCATGGCCGGCGCTCTATTTCATCGACACACAAGGCCGCGTTCGTCATCGTTTCTATGGCGAAGGGGATTACGACCAGTCGGAACGCATCATCCAGCAGTTGCTGTCCGAGAGTGGCGCCAAGGACGTGAGCCACGATCTCGCTTCCGTGCGTGCCGACGGTGCCGAAGCTGCGGCCGATTGGCCCAACCTGAAGTCCCCCGAAAGCTATCTCGGGTACGATCAAGCCGAGAACTTCGCGTCACCGGGCGGTGCCCTCGTGGGCAAGCCGCGCGACTACGCGGTGCCAGACCGGCTGCAGCGCAATCAGTGGAGTCTTTCCGGTGATTGGACAGTCGAAAATCAAGCCGCCCTGTTAAACGGATCCAGCGGGCGCATCCAGTATCGGTTTCATGCGCGCGACCTTCATCTCGTTTTGGCGCCGCCTGCCAAGGATCGCGCCGCTCGCTTCCGCATCACCATCGATGGCGCCACGCCCGACGATGCGCTCGGCGTTGATGCAAACGCCGGGGGTCGGGGCACCGTCGATCAACCGCGGCTTTATCAACTCATCCGGCAATCCGGCCCGATCTTGGATAGGACCTTCGAGATCGAATTTTTCGACCCCGGCGTACGCGCCTATGACTTTACTTTCGGATAGATGGCGGGTCGGCGTCTTATAGGGAACGCCCCGGAATCTTAGCGGTCAGTCTGGACGACACCGGGGCGCCGATGATCGTCGTTGGTTCCCTCATGACTGGCTCTCCCCCAAGCGTTGCGGGTCTTCTTGCAGGGCCAATCTTCACGAACATCGAACCGCCGATCTCTGCCCACGGGCCAGCGTCACTCTGCCTTCCTCGACACCAGTCGTTCTAGCCGAGCCTGCACACGTGGCTCTTCGCAGATGGCAACGTTGAACCGCATCCATGGCGACCGCTCCAGATGCGGGCGAAACACCGTTCCCGGTGCGAGCATCAGGCCCCGGTGCTGCGCCGCTTCCGCCAGCTCCAGCGTGTGAAATCGCTCGCAATAGTGACCCCCTGAGGGCGGTTTTCGCTTCCAATCGCGACCCCTCGGCTCTGTGTGTCAGCGTCTCTCCCTATGGCCCAGGTTGGCCTGGGAGGGGTTTGGGGGATGATGTCCGTGGACGTGATCGGCGATATCCGGCGCGCTTATTTCGAGCAGCGCCTGCCGATTAAGGAGATCGTGCGGACGCTCCGCGTCTCACGGGCCACGGTGCGCAAGGTCGTTCGGAGCCACAAGACCGCGTTCAAGTATGAGCGCGGCGTGCAGCCGGCGCCGAAGCTCGGTGCGTGGGTGGAAGTTCTGGCCCAGATCCTTGAGAAGGAGGCCAAGCTTCCGCGGCGAGAACGCCGGTCGACGCAGCGCCTGTTCGAAGAGCTGCGAGGCCGCGGTTACGATGGCGCGCATGACAGCGTGCATCGTTTCACCAAATCGTGGCGCGACGAGCAGGCACGGACGCCGGCGCACGCCTTTGTGCCGCTGAGCTTTGCGCCCGGCGAAGCCTACCAGTTCGACTGGAGCCACGAGACCATCACGCTGCAGGGTTTGCCGCTGGTCATCAAGGCGGCGCACATGAAGCTGTCGCATAGCCGCATGCCATTCGTGCGCGCCTACTTCCGCGAGACACAAGAACTGGTGTTCGATGCGCACGACAAGGCTTTTGAGTTTTACGGCGGCATCTGTCGGCGCGGCATCTACGACAACATGAAGACTGCGGTGGAAGCGATCTTCGTGGGCAAGGCGCGCCAATATAATCGCCGTTTTCTCCAGATGTGTTCACATCATCTGGTTGAGCCAGTTGCCTGCACGCCCGCATCGGGTTGGGAGAAGGGACAGGTCGAAAACCAGGTCGGCAATCTGCGCGATCAGCTGTTCCGGCCCAAGCCGCGGGTATCGAGCCTGGCCGAGCTGAATGGCTGGTTGGCAGATCAGTGCATCGCTTATGCGAAGCGCCACAAGCATCCGGAGTTCAAGGACCGGACGATCTGGGAGGTTTTCCAGGAAGAGCAAGCGAGCCTAATGGAATTACGCGGACCATTCGATGGTTTTGTCGAAAAGGCCGTCAGGGCTACCACCACGTGCCTGATCATGGCCGACCATAATCGCTACAGCGTTGATGCACGAGCCGCCGGCCGGATGGTGCTGGTTCGATCTCATGCTGAGCGCATCGTGGTTCTTCTCGGCGACGAGGGGGTGGCCGACCATCCGCGCGACTTCCGGCGCTATCAGATCATCTACGATCCTTGGCACTATCTGCCTGTGCTGGTGCGCAAGCCGGGTGCATTGCGCAACGGCGCGCCGTTCAAGGATTGGGCATTGCCGCCGGCGCTGGCCCAGGTTCGCGCGAAGCTGAAGCAGCATGCCGACGGCGATCAGCAATTCGTCAAAGTCCTCGGTGCAGTATTGGCTCATGGCTTGTCGGCCGTGGAGGCTGCCTGCGCCGAGGCGCTCGCGGCGGGGATCGCCAGCGGCGACGTGATCCTGACCGTGCTGGCGCGCCGGCACCAACCCCCGACGCCGGCTTCGATCACCACGCCGGATGGCCTGCGCCTGAAGGTCGAGCCCGTGGCCGATTGCGGCCGCTATGACAGCATACGAAAGGTCGCCTGATGGAACGCCACGAGATCCTGGACGCCATGACCGAATTGAAGCTCTACGGCATGCGCGCGAGTTTCGACGAGATCGCCGGCAAGGGCCTGGCGCGGCGTGACGAGATCTATCCGCTCATCGCCAGCCTGATCAGGGCCGAACGCACGCATCGGCAGGCTCGCTCAATCAGCTATCGCATCAGTGGCGCCAAGTTCCCGGTGCTGAAGGACCTGGACAAGTTCGTCTTTGGCGACACGATGATTGACGAGGGCCAGGTGCGCGAACTCGCAACCGGCGCGTTCCTCGATGCCAAACGCAACGCAATTTTTATCGGCGGCACGGGCACCGGCAAAACGCATCTCTGCATTGGCGTGGCATCCGCGATCATTCGCAGCCGTGCGCGCGGCAGGTTCTTCAACCTGGTCGATCTGGTCAACCAGCTCGAGCAGGAGAAGGCGGCTGGTCGCAGCGGTCGGCTCGCCGAGACGCTGCTGCGCTATGATGTCATTGTCATCGACGAACTTGGCTATTTGCCGTTCAGCCAGTCCGGCGGCCAACTGCTGTTCCATCTGATCAGCAAGCTTTACGAGAACACGTCGCTGCTCATCACCACCAATCTGGCGTTTGCAGATTGGCCGCAGGTTTTTGGCGACGCCAAGATGACGACTGCCATGCTCGACCGCCTGACGCACCACTGCGACATCGTCGAAACCGGCAACACCAGCTGGCGCTTCAAGAACCGAAACTGACCTCGCCACCCCACGCCCTCGCTGTCCGCTATGGATAAGTGGCCTGCCTACGCCAGAACTCTCGACGGTCGCTCCGGCAGGCCACTTACCCACAGCCTCCCAACACCCGCAAACGCCATCCCGCGGAGCTCTATCAAGCCCAAGAGGGGTCGCGATTGCGCGCGAAATGGGGGGCGCAGTTGCGAGCGATTTGACACCCCAGAGCGCCCGGCCCGTTCCTCGCGGGCGTCCGGTTGGTCATCCTTGACCACGCCTTGGGGCTTCCCTTGTTGCGTACGCTTTCCTTGTGTACATGCTGCCGCCACTGCCCCGGTGCAGCAGCTGGACGTACTCTTCGCTCGTCTCGCCCAGCCGTATCAGCCTTCCCCGAAAGGGTTGTCGGGTCGGCCTGCACATCGTCCTTTTCGAGGTTTGCTCGGCGTTCACTCGCGTTGCGGCCTGCACACTCGCGCGGCCACCAATTCGTGGCCCGCTATACCGAAGGCTTCAGCCATTTCGTCACCTCCATGACTGCTCCGGTTGCTTCCGGCTGGAGCGAGTTGCCGGGTGGGCCTTTCACCCACTGGAACGCGCAGCCTTTCACGGCGCACACCCGAAGCCGACATTTCCGCTGTTCAATCCGGCCGGAGCGCAAAGCCCGGTGGATGTGGATCAGTCTGCTTTCGCCCCATCGTAAAACCGCATCGCAACCGCTCATGGAACAAGCGTCCTTCGGCGGGTCTGAGCGCCTCCTTCAAGCCCGCTTCGAAGCTCGGAAACAGATCGCCGAGCGCCCCCTCGGAGCAAACAGAGGTTGATCGCAGATAACCGACGATCTCGCCGAATGTCCAATCGCGTGGCTCCGCGAAGGACCTGATCTTCACGTCGGTGAAGCCTGCGCTGACCAGAAGAAGTTTGAATGCATCCGGTCTGACCGCCGCGCCTGGCTGAGCATCCGCCCAGCCCGCCGGAAATGCTCGCGTCATCCAGTGCCAGGCCACTGTTCGCACCGTCTCCTTCCACGCCTCGCCACCGGCGAGGATGCTATACGTTCCAAGAATGGCGATGCAGCCACCGGGCTTCAGCCAGTCAAGCGAGTTCTCGATGATCGCCATCTGGTCCAGGCGATGGAAAGCTTCGCCTATGGTGATGAGGTCAATCGACTCTGCGCCAATCGACGCTTCCTCCGCCCTCCCAACACGCCACTCAACGTTTCGAACGCCTCGGCGCGCGGCTTCGCGGCGGCCTACCTCGATCATCTCGGCTTCAAGATCGATCACGTGCACATGCTCAAAGGAGGCAGCGAGGTCCAGCGTCACACGTCCCGGCCCGCAGGCCAGGTCAAGAAGAACGGCCGACCCAGGGAGGTGCGCTTGGGTGACAAGGCTCGCCAGGAGTGTCTTGGGATAAGGCGGCCGATAGCGAAAATATGCTTCGGCAGTTCCGGCAAAAGCGCCTGCTTGGAGGTTGCGGGGCGTATCCATCCGTACTCACTTTACCTGAGTGCAGTGGTAGCTATTGGCCATCTTACCTTGAGACTTGCATCCGCCACTATGTCCGAGTTCCACCCGCTTCGGACATTTCAGCAGCTGCGCACAAATCCGGGAGAATGTCTGCATTCGAATTACCGCGAGGCGGCCTGGAACGACCGCCATGGTGAAGGTTTTCGGATGCCGGCCATCACAGGTCTGGCGTCAGGGCATGGGGCCGGCGTACGGAAACCGCCCATGCACGAACCCGCGGGGCTGCGGCGGTGGTCTATGGGGATTTGAAGTTTTGCTTTGTTGAGGTGACGGCGAAACCGGCTGGGCGCTGGCGTCGGCGGGGACTTGTTGAGTGAGATTTTTCGTCAGGTGGCGCGTGGATCGGGAGCTGGCCACGGCTCATATTCGGTCCTGTCGCGCTGAGCTTGGCGAAGAGCGCGTATGGGCGCATTCGTCGCAATGGCGGTGTTGCGGCGTGAGATGAGCGCAAGGCGTGCCGGGTCACGAGGGGACGCTCCCGGTTGGTGCAGATGCGTGAGGTGGCGCGCGGGGTTGCCTCCAGCGCTCGAAGGTCTCGATGATGAACATGCGCCCGCCGCAGCAGGGACAGGGCGGGAGATGATCGAGCGGCTCTGGCAATTCGACAGGCTCTGGCGGGGGCACGACGCCAAGCAGCTCGCGGGCACGCGCAATACTTGCTTTGCGTGCTGAACTGGCGAGCAAGCCGTAATGCCGGATGCGGTGAAAGCCGCGTGGCAGGACGTGGAGCAGGAAGCGGCGGATGAACTCGTGCGGCGCGAGCGTCATGACGCGCTGCCGTTCGGCACCGTCGCGACGGTAGTCCTTGTAGCGGAAGGTGACGCCGGTCTCGTCGAACGCAATCAGACGTCGGTTCGAGATGGCGACCCGGTGGGTATAGCGCGCGAGATAGGCGAGCACGGCCTCGGGGCCGGCGAACGGCGGCTTGGCATAGACCACGAACCGCTTCTTCCTGACTGCGGCGAGGCGACGCAGGAACAGGCGGCGGTCGGCGAGACCTGCCTGGGTGCCGAAGAAGGCAAGTCGCCCAGCCTGATAGAGCTCGATCAGCTGGGTGAGGAACAGGCGGCGGAAGAGCGCGCCCAGCACCCGCACCGGCAGAAGAAAGGCCGGACGCGAAGATATCCAGCGCTGCGCGTCGAGCGAGATGCCGCCGCCCGGCACGATCATGTGGATGTGCGGATGGTGTGTCATGGCTGATCCCCAGGTGTGGAGGACGGCGGTGATGCCGATGCGGGCGCCGAGGTGCTTCGGGTCAGCCGCGATCGTCATCATCGTCTCCGACGCTGCGCGGAACAGCAGATCGTAGACGATCGCCTTGTTCTGCAGGGCGATGTCTGCGACCTCGGTGGGAAGCGTGAAGACGACATGGAAGTAGCCGACCGGCAGCAGGTCGGCTTCACGCTCGGCCAGCCAGGTGCGCGCAGCGGCGCTCTGGCATTTGGGGCAATGCCGATTGCGGCAGCTGTTGTAGGCAATGCGCCAGTGCCCGCAGTCCTCGCAGGCATCGACGTGGCCGCCGAGTGCCGCCGTGCGGCAGTTCTCGATCGCCGACATGACCTTGAGCTGGGTCAGGCTGAGATGACCGGCCTGGACGGCACGATAGCCGGGGCCTTCAGCTCGGAAGATATCGGCGACCTCGATCGCGGTGCGCAAGCCGCTTCAGCCGCCGGGATCCTTGCCTTCCATCAGCAACGCCAAATGCTCGAGAGGACTGGTCACCGAGCGGATCGTCTTGGTCGCAACACGCGCATAGAGCGCGGTCGTATCAAGCTTGCTGTGCCCCAACAGCACCTGGATGACACGGATGTCGACATCCTGCTCGAGCAGATGCGTGGCGAAGCTGTGGCGCAATGTGTGCGGGCTGACACGCTTCTTGATGCCAGCGGCTTCGGCTGCCTCATGAACCGCGCGGTTGATTTGGCGCGTCGAAATTGGTTCGAGAGAGTTCCGCCCAGGAAACAACCAGCCCTGGGGCAGCATGACGCCGCGCCGCTTGCCCTCGCGCCACCAGAGCCGCAGCAGTTCCAGCAGCTGCGGCGACAGCATGGCATTGCGGTCCTTGCGTCCCTTGCCCTGTTCGACCCTGATCAGCATGCGCGTGCTGTCGATGTCGCCGATCTTGAGGGCCGCCACTTCTGATACCCGCAACCCGGCACCATAGGCAGTGCCGAGAACAGCCCTGTACTTCGGCCCAGGTGCCGCTTCGAGCAGCCGACCAACTTCCTCAACACTCAGCACCGCTGGCAATTTGCGTGGAAAGCGCGCCAGGACCAGGCGCCGCGACAGATCCGGCCGGTCGAGCGTTACGCTGAACAAGAAGCGCAGCGCTGAGACCGAGCCGTTGATGGTGGGCGGCTGTACCCCGATCTCGCGTTGGTGCACTTGAAACCGGCGAATATCCTCAGCCTGCGCGGTATCGGGCGACCGCCCGAGGAACCCTGCGAAGCTGCGCACAAAGCGAATATAATCGTGCTGCGTATGTGATCGCAGGCCGCGCATCGCCATGTCTTCGAGCATGCGCTGCCGCAGCGCACTGACGGGGCGTTCGACAGATGAAACGGGCATCGGATGTTCCTCTCATGATGAAGGGAACTCCATGCTCGAGAGGCAACTACGCCCCGCTCAAGACTTCATCGAAAACGCGCATAAGTATTGAGGTCCAGGGGCTCGGCCCCTGGCGGGGTTTGGGGCAGCGCCCCAACCTTGCTTGCTTCATCGGTCAATGGTTCGGGTGCTGGGTATGCCCCACACACAACACCAATCCCGCGAAGCGGGTTCGTGCATGGGCGCAGAGCAGCCTGTACTGACCGAAAAGCTTGCCCACACTGCGTTGACGCAGGTGCATCTGCCATGTCGCGGTAGCCTTCCAGCATTAGGGCCAGCGCCAACACTCGACACGCCCTGCCGCGTACTGGTCCAGCCACTCCAAGCTCTCGTTGTGCAAATGCGCTAATATATAACTCATCCGGCGGCCGGTATAAGTTGCGGCTCCGCCTTACAAATTGGATTGACACGGAGGCAGTACGGCTGGACAGCAGGGCCTTCGGGGGCAACGATGCGGTCTCACCGTCATTGGCAGGACAGGCGCCATGGCTTACGAGTTCTTCTATTGGCCGGAAATCCAGGGACGCGGCGAGTTCGTTCGCCTCGCGCTGGAAGATGCAGGGGCGGCCTATATCGACGTGGCGCGTGGCTTGGAGAGCGAGGGACGCGGCGTTCCGGCCATGCTGGCCTTGCTTCGCGGAAAGGGCACGTCACACATCCCGTTCGCGCCGCCGTTCCTGCGCGATCGCGACTTGATTGTCAGCCACACCGCGGCGATCCTGCTGTATCTGGGCGGCCGGATCGGACTTGCACCAACCGACGAAGACGGCCGGCTATGGACGCATCAGATCCAGCTCACGATTACCGACATCGTCCAGGAGGTGTATAATTCACACCATCCGATTGATGAGGATAGGTGGTTCCACGAACAAAAGCATGAGGCAATCGCGCGCGCCGCGGTCTTCCGCAAGGACCGGATGCCGAAGTTTCTTGGCTGGTTCGAGCGAATTCTGGAGGCGAACCCGGCGGGTGCGGATCACCTGGTTGGCAACTCCGTCACCTATGCCGATCTGTCCTCGTTCCAGTTGGTCGAGGGATTGCATTTCGCATTTCCTCTCGCGTGCGAGCGAGCGTTGGCGAAGCTGCCGCACCTGATGGCCCTGCACAAGGCGGTGGCGAAACGGCCGCGCCTGAAGGCCTATTTGGCGAGCGAACGGCGCGTACCGTTCAAGGAGACCGGGATCTTTCGCCGCTATTCGGAACTGGACGGGTAGCACGAACGATTGCCGCCAGACCATCATGCACGCGGACCAATGCGCGACGACTATTCGCCCGTGACGGGTATTTCCAGACCAAGCAAAGGGCCATATTGCTGACTGCCGAAGATGTCACCGTCGCCAGGGCTGCCGCTGGGAAGCGTGCGGCAGATGGTGAACTTGATCGCGCGGGCGGGATCAAACGCCACCCAGTGGGTGATCCGATCCGGAGCGATGCTGAACAGGCGACAAATTGCTTCGTGCGAAAGTGCGCCACTGCGACGCACGCGTTGATAGGCCGCCTCGTCCTCGAAGATCACGTCGAAGGTAATCCGATCGACGCCAGCGTTCTTGCTGCGAATCGTCTTCGCCAATTCGGACAGATTCATGCGGGCATTCCGGCGTTCGTCATCCCAGTCCGAAACAACGCCATCGGATTGGCCACGCTCATCGTGTGATTGAGTGTCCAGCGATAGGCCGGACTGGCCGGCAGCACCTCGTCGAGTGCGAATGCGACCCCGCCCGCGGTGCCCTTCACCTGAGGCAACCGGGCATAGAACATCTGGCGTAATCCGATCATGCAGACCTCCTCGGCCATCTCCCTGGTCGGCGCGACGCCCTGCACAACGATGCAGAGCTCGTGGCCCGGCTGGTGGCGGAGCGGTTCGAGTTCGCCCATCACGCCGTCGCGGCCATACACGGTGTAATGCAGCTGATAGCCGCTATCGCCGAAGCGCTCACGTGCCTGGCTGCGCGCCCAGGCGATCACGTCGTCAATATGTGCAATCGTGTACGGGTCGCGCACACCAACCATACCGACATAGCGTTCCCCGATCTTGCCGGCGCCTTCCAGTTTCACCTGCAGGTCAGGGGTGGGGACGAAGCGTGGGCCGGTGATGCGGCAGGTTCGTTCGTCGGTACTGATCGTAGACACACTGGCTCATGTCCAGACGACCGCCGAGTACGTATTCAGAGAACGGGTCCGCGCGCTCGTACATTGCGTGTCCGGCGACGGAGGCGATCGTGCAGCGCTGCGAGGGCAACATCGCGGTCACCTTCACGTCCTCCATGGTGATCTCGCCGAGGATGGACTCCTTGCCGCCGTAGGGTTCCGCGCAGAACGAGGCGCATTCCAGGACCTTGCCGTAGTAATAGGCGAGTGCTTCAGGATAGCCAGCGCGAATTGCCGGCGCGGCGAAGATGGCGCAGTCGCTGCTGCGGCCGCCGATGATCACGTCGGCGCCGGCGTTTAACAGCGCGATGTAGGGATGCACGCCCGCCACCGCGACGACGCGGTCGGTTGCCGCCAGCGTGGCGGCGTCGAGTGCCGAACGATCGTCCAGGCCTGCGATGACCTCTCCGGCGCCGAGGCGGCGTTCAAGTTCTACCCTGGGAACTTCGGAATGGAACCAGCCGACGCGGAAAGCCGGCAGCGCGTGCTTACGAGCGAGCTCCTTGATGATCTGCACGAACATGTTCACGCGGCTGTTCGTGCCTGTATCGCCGGCCGACCCGATGATCATCGGCACACCGAGACGACGCGCCGCGAGCAGCATGTGTTCCAGATCATGCGTCTGCCACGCGAGCGGACTCGACGAGACGTCGGCGCCGAGGGGACCGGGACCAATGTCGCAGGAGCCGGAATCGGCGCAGATCACATCCGGCTCGGACGCGACGCCGATCTCGAAGCTGCCGGTCTTGATCGGTGCAAAGCCCAGGTGCCCGTTGGGGCATACGATGCGCAGCGTCCGGTTGGCGGAGCGCTGATGCTGAATCGAGATCGGCATGTCATGTGCTTTCAGGAATAAGGAAGCAGGAGTCGGGCGCCACCGACCAGAACACCTGGGCACCTTCGACTACGGTTGAATCGGGCATGCCACGCGCCTGGATCGTAAGCCGGAAGGAACGCAGCTCGTACTGCATGAGATCGCCGAGATAGCTCAACGCCGTGACCGTTGCCGGTTGCCCGAACGCGCCTGGGGTCGGCGATAGGCGCACGTTGATCGGACGAAAACAGACGCAGGCGTTGCCGCGCATGCCATTGGTCCTCACCGGCAATCGCACGCCGCCGGCCAGCACCGCAATCGCCGCGTCCTGCGGCCCTGCCACGTCGCAGGGCAGGATGTTGCTGACACCGACGAACTCGGCGACGAAGCGGGACTTCGGCGAGCCATGGATTTCCGCCGGCGTTCCCTCCTGCTCGATGATGCCATCGCGCATCACCAGGATCCGATCGGACAGAACCAAAGCCTCTTCCTGATCGTGGGTGACGTAGATCGCGGTCAGTTCCAGGCGGCGCTGTAGCGCCTTGAACTCGGCGCGCATAGTCAGGCGCAGTTGAGCATCAAGGTTCGACAACGGTTCGTCGAGCAAGATCACTGCCGGATCGCCGGCAATTGAGCGGGCGAGCGCAACCCGCTGCTGCTGTCCGCCGGACAGACGCGTGGCGGGACGATCGGCAAAGGCGCCGAGCCCAACCAGATCGAGGCTGCGCTGGACGGCGTCCGGCAGATCGCGGCTGGCGAGACCACGCGCGCGCAGGCCGAACGCCACGTTCTCGAACACAGTCATGTGCGGCCAGATCGCGTAGGACTGAAACATCATCGCGAGCCCACGACGCTCCGGCGCGAGATTCTCGCCACGCACAGCGTCGAACACGGTATGGCCACCGATCGCGATCCGTCCCTGTCGCGGCGTCTCCAGGCCGGCGATGGCGCGCAGCGTCGTGGTCTTGCCGCAGCCGCTCGGTCCGAGCAACGTCAGCAGCTCGCCGCGGCGTGCGGTGAAGCTGATGGCGCGGACGGCGGGAACGGCGCCGTGCGCGACTGTCAATGTCTCCACGACGACGTCGCGGCTCATGCAAATCCTCGGCGCTGACGCATGCCGAGGACGACCCCGACGATGACGGAGCTGGCGATGAGCTGGAGGAAGCCGAGTGCGGCGACGTCGCCCGGGTTGCCGTTCTCCCACAGGTCGAACACGGCGACCGACAGCACGATGCTGTGGCTGCTGTAGAGCAGGATCGACGAGCTCACTTCCTGCATCGACATCACGAACAACAGCACCCAGGCGGCGAGCATGGCGGGCTGCACCAGCGGCAGGGTGATCTTGCGCATGGTGCGCAGCCAGGAGGCGCCGGCGACGCGCGCGGCTTCCTCGAGTTCCGGATGCAGCTGACGCAGCGCCGCGCTGGTGGCGCGCACGCCGAACGGTAGGTAATGGGTCGCGTAGGCGATCAGCAGAATGGCGATGGTGCCGTAGATCGGCAGCGGCACCTGGACGTAGACCCATAATAGTCCGAGCGCGAACACCATCGCCGGCATGCTGAGGGGGATCATGCTGAGCTGGTCCAGCAGGCTACGGCCGCGATGGCGCGTTCGCAGCACGATCCAGCTCACGGCCAGGCCGAGCAAGGAGACCAGGCTGGCGGTCAGGATGCCGAGTAGTACGGAGTTGCCGGCGGCGAGCCAGGTCTTCGGATAGTCGCGCAGCACATAGGCGAAGTGCTGTGACGTGAAGCGCATCAGCCTGATGTCGGCAGTGATGAAGGCACTGCTCGCCGCCCAGAGGAGGGCGATCACCGGCAGAACCGTTGCCAGCGCCACATAGGACCAGGCCCCCCCCGCCCGCAACCGGCGCGCGCGCGGCGGATCCTGATTAGGACGGAACGCCTTGCCAGTGATGGTGACGAACGAACGACGCCCCAGCACCGCCGTCTGAGCGAACGTCAGGAGTGCGGTAATCGCCAGCAGCAGTAATCCCCAGGCGGTCGCATCGGCGGTGCGGGGCGGATAGCTCTCCAACAACTGATAGATCTCAGTGGTGGCGACATTGAAGCCTGCAGGCATGCCCAGTACCGCGGGGACGCTGAACATGCCGATGGCCTGCACGAACACCAGCACGGAGGATGCCAGGGCCGCCGGCAACAGCAATGGCAGGACGATGCGACGGAACACCAGACGCGGCATCGCACCATGCACGCGCGCGGCCTCCAACAATGCGGGGTCGAGTGCGCGCAAGGCGTCCGACAGCAACAGGAAAGGCAGCGGTGCGGCGGCCAGTGCGGTCACCACGATCGCGCCGGCGGCGGAGACGACATTGATCGTGACGCGCGCACTGAATGCCGCGTGCAGCAGCAGGTTTAGCAGGCCGCTTTTGGGCGAGGCGAGCCAGCTCCAGCCCATCGCCGTGAGCAGCGGTGTCAGGTAGAGCGGCATTACCACCAGCCGTTCCAGCAGCACTCGGCCGGGAACGCCCGGCGCCAGCGAAAGTGCCAGCCCGCCCCCCAGCAACATCGCGCACAGCGTGGTCAGCAGCCCGAACAGCAGCGTGTTGAGCACCACGTCCGGGTGATGCAGCGGGGCAAATCCGCTGCCGGTTCCGGCGAGGACCACGGCGCCCATCGGCGGCAGCACGAGGAGCGCGACGACGAGGCTGACGCCAATGCCCACGACGGCCTCGGCATGCGGCAGCCGTACCGTCGGGGTTACGCGCGAGTGCGCGAACCACTCAGTGGAACAGCGTTTCGAAATGCCGAGAAAAGTCACGACTGGCCTGCACGTAGGTGTGGGCATCGGCGGGAAGCAGAGGATGTGTCTCGGCGAGCGGCTTCTGGCCCGCCGGCGGCGGCACGTCGGGGCGCATCGAGTACATACCGTAGAGCTCGGTATCCAACAGGCGCTGGCCCTCCTGCGACAGGACGAAGTCGATGAACAGCTTTCCAGCATTGGGATGTGGCGCGCCGGCGAGCAGGCCGACAGGGACCAGCGTCACCGGCATTCCCTCGGCGGGGTAGACTGCGACCAGGCCGGCCTGCGCCGCTTCCGGCGTGAATGCGCGCCAATGATCGAGCGCGGCGGCGATGAGGACTTCGCCGCGGGTCACCGCGTCGGTCAGCTGCGCGCCGGTTGCCATCACCACCGGCCTCTGGGCGGCGAATTTGGCGGTGAAGTCGGAGCCGAGCGTTTGCTCCAGCAGGTAGTTCCAATTGAATTGCGTACCGGCGGCGGCATTCTGAATGGCGAGCTTGTGGTCAGCCAGCTCCGGGCGCAGCAGATCGCGCCAGGATGTCAGCGTGAGCCCGGCGGGCAACGTGTTCTTGTTGTAGACGGGGATGACGCCGATCGCCTGCGCGGCGGCCCAGTAGCCGTCGCTCTTCGCGCCGGTTGGAAAAGCCGCATATTCCGCAGAATCATATCGCGCGATGCGGCCTTGCTGGGTCATCTCGATCCAGGCTGCCGTATTGGCCGCCAGCATGACATCGAAGCTGAGGCGCTTGGCGTCTATCTCGGCATTGACGCGCGCCAGCACGCGACCGGTCGGCGCGGAATAGAAGCCGGTGGCGATATCGAGGAACGAATACTTCGCCTTGAACGCCTCCATGAACTTCTGGAAGTTCTCGCCCGGCGCGGCATCGGCCACGGCAAGCGCACCTTCCTGCCGCGCGGCCTCGATCACGGCGGGATCGGCGGCGCGCGCTAGCAAGGGCGCAAGCGTGAGTGTGCAAAGCAACGGGATGAGTTCGGATCATGCCTCCTCCTTGGTCGCACTGCGGAATTCGATGATCTGACGATAGCGGTCGGGCCGGCAGTACACCTGCGCATGCTCAAGTGCGGCACCATCACGGGCGAAAAAAATGCGTTCCAGCACCAGCAACGGGGCACCAGTGGGTGCTTCGAGCAGCGCGGCGATGGCGGCGGGCGCGGCGATGGCATGCGCCACCTGGATGGCCTTGTGCACCGGCAGTGCGTTGGCGTTGGCGACCAGGCTGACGAAGGGTTCGGTCGCCAATCTTTGCTGCCAATCAGATGGCATGTGGCGCGCCAGCGGGCGCGGGATGTGGATCACCGAATGGGCATACGGCTCACCATCCGCCTTGCGCAGCACCCGGATGCGCAGCGCGCGTGCGTCATGGTCCAGGCCGAGGGTGTCGGCGACATGCGGCAGGCATTTGGCTTCGATGGTGTCGAGGACGATGGGGCGCGTGGGGAAGCCGTTGAGGACCAGGTCGTCGAGCGAGGTCAGCATCCATGTGCCGGCGCCCTGCGGCCGGGCGACGACGAAGGTGCCGCGACGACGATAGCGTTTGATGATCCCATCGGCGACAAGCACGTCGAGTGCTGCCCGGACCGTGAAGCGGCTGACGTCGAACTGCTGCATGAGGTCTTCGTCGGTCGGAATCTGATCGCCCACGCGCCAGTCGCCCTTGGCGAGGCGGGTGCGCAGGGACTGGAGGATCTGGAGGTAGGCTGGAAGGCTCATGGTCGCCGAGTGTTCTGGCGTATTGTCCGGACAAATTCAAGGCTGACGGCATCGGCGGCCGCCGGTGCAGCCGGTTGTTACCGCTCTCGGCTCAATCGAGGCGGTGGTTCAGCGCCCTGATGTTTGTCAACGCCGCTTGACCGCTGATAGGACGATTTGACACTGCTCCGAGCAGGCGGCTCGAGGCGAAATCCGATCCATACCTTTGCATCACGCCTTTCAAGGTTCGTCCCTTCGCGTGCAGGTTCCTCCGTAGAAGGCAAAGGCGCGATAGTGCGCGTCGAACAGAGCAGAGGGTCGTGCGATAGAGCACTGCTGACCGACCGACACTGGCCGAAAGGAGAGCGGCAGTTTTCGGTAGCTCGCATGCCAGAGCGGACATTCACGACCGCGCCACCTAGCGGCAGCACTCGGCCCAAAGCCGCACTCGCGGGTACGGTGTTGTGTCGCTCCTTCATGTTGTGACACAGGCACGGCGACTTCCGCCATGCATGGAGAACCCCGTGCTGTGCGGCTAACCGGCAACGATTGGCCGGATGTTGTGGTTTATCCGGAACAGGTTCCTGGGATCGTACCGGTTCTTCAGCGCGACGAGCCGGTCGTAGTTGGCGCCAAATGCGGCGCGTGCGCGGGGGTCGGCCTCCTCTTCAAGATAGTTGACATAAGCGCCGGGTGCCATGAACGGCCGCATGGCATCCCAGCACTCGCGCGTCCATGTGACGTTTCGCTCGGTCTCGGACGCTTCGGTCCAGCTCGACAGCACCAGGAAATTGAACGGGTGCTGGCGGTGCGCGAATGCGGTCTCAGACGGGCCCTTCCGCGAGACCTCGCCGTGTACGCACTCGAGCCATGGTCCGCTGGTATAAGGTGAAGGTGCCGTTTGCGCATAGCGATGGAAGACCTCGATGGCCTCGTCCGGCAAGCCATGTAGGAAATTGGCCTTCCAATAGGCCTGGCGCCCCGGCGGGAACCAGGGGTCGAACATGGTTTGCATCTGCAGATAACTCATCGGTCCGAACAGGTCCGCGATCGGTGAGCCGAACCGGCGCAATGGTGCGAGCACCTTTTCGCCATCTTCCGGTGAACCGGAATAGCAGCCGGCGACACCGATAACGGGAGTACCATCCAGCGTGCAGATTCTGCCCACCTGCGTGCTGAGCTCATCGGGTCCGGAGAAGGCAAAGTCGCGATAGAACCGCAGTACGTCGCGGGTCTGATCAACCGGATAGAGCACGCCGCCGCCAAACACGGTACCGAGTTGATGCAGGCGATACTCGAACGACGTGACGATACCGAAATTGCCGCCGCCGCCGCGCATGCCCCAGAACAGATCCGCGTTCTCCTGCTCGCTCGCCTTGAGCAGTCGGCCGTCCGCGATGACAATGTCGATGGCAATCACGTTGTCACACGCCAGGCCGTGCTTGCCGATCAGCCAGCCCATGCCACCGCCAAGGGTCAATCCGGCGATACCCGTGGTGGAGATCACACCCATCGTTGTCGCCAGCCCGAAGGCCTGCGTCTCGCGGTCGAATTCGCCGATGGTGAGGCCGGGTTCGGCTCGCACTGTTCGCGCGGCAGGATCGACGCGAATCCCCTTCATGGCTGAGAGATCGATCATGAGCCCATCGTCGCAGATTGCCTTGCCGGCGATGCTGTGACCGCCGCCACGCACCGAGACCGGAAGGTCGCGCTCACGGGCAAAGCCGACGCAGGCGATTACATCCGCCGCGCCGGCGCATCGCGCAATGATCGCGGGACGCCGATCGACGATCCGGTTGAAGACGACGCGCGCTGCATCGTAACCAGGCTCGCCAGGCACGAATGACGGGCCGCGCAGCGACATTCTGAAGGCAGTGGTCGCAGATTGCGAAAGCATCGTCTTCCCCTCCGACCCTAGTTTAGGCGATGGCATTATAGATATCGCGATGCAGCAGCCACTTGCCGTCAAGCCGCTTCCATACGACCAGATACTTGATCTCCGTTGTCTCGCTCTTGGCCCCCGGCGGCGCCATCGTCATCGTCGCGCGACCGACTTCGCTTGCCATGTCACCGACGACATCAAGTTTCTCGGTGTGAATCAGAAACTTCGTCATGCCGTAATCCCGAATCGCTGATTCCCAGAGCTGCTTGACTGCCTCCCGGCCCTCAACAATCGGGCTATCGGGTGGAAGGGATATGATGTCGGGAGCGAGCAAGGCGGCGATGGCTTCCACGTTCCCCGTCTCAACGGCCTTCTCAAACGCACCATTGTTGGTGGCGATATCGGCTGCGCTCATGGTCCTACTCCCAATTCGCGAGGCAATCGTCCTCTCGCGATCTCACGGACGCATCACCTGCAGGTAACCGGCTGGTAACAAGCCGCCGCGTCGGGTACGGTTCCCGCGTGCTGGTGGTTCGCGGGTGGATTGGATGCGCAGCCGCGTCATGGTTGTCGGTCGGGACGTGGCGCAGCGCGCCTGCCTCGCACGACTGCTGAGCGGGAACGGCTACCGCGTCGAGATCGCGGAAAGCGCTGCTCACGCGCGCCGCATCGGCTTCAATGGTATTGAATTAGCAATTGTTGTGCGCGCCGGACTGGGTCCCGCGGGCAGAGGCCTCGTGCAGGATCTGCAGGCCGCGGTGGGACGCGTTCTGCTCGTCGCGGCGCCGGGCGACAGGGGCGAACGGCACGGCCATCTAGACGATGTCTCGGATGAGGCCGCACTGCTCGCACGGGTTGCCGAGGCGCTGTCACCCGCCTCGGAGCCTGAGGCCCTGGAACCAGTGCTGCAATTCGCTAGATACCGCCTGGACCTCGCCGGCCACAGCCTGCTGGATACGGCGGGAAAGGAGATCCCGCTGACGCACGGCGAGTTCGGCCTGTTGCGCGTCTTAGTGCAGCGGGCGGGACGGGTACTGTCGCGCGACCAATTGTTGCAACTTCTGTCCGGGCGCGACGCCGAGGCCTACGACCGCAGCATCGACATGCAGATCGTCCGTCTGCGCCGCAAGATTGAGCCGGACCCAAAACGCCCGACCCTAATCGTTACCATCCCCAACAGCGGCTACAAGTTCACCGCGACGGTGCGCCAGGCGGAGCCTGCCGCGTTGCCGGACCCGGAACCGACAGCAGCCCCGCCCGAGACACGCCCCGTTGGCGGCGAACGACGCTTCGTTACCGCTGTCGCTGCCGAAGTGCTCGCGGCCGAAGGAAGCAGCCTGCCGCGTGATCCGGAGGAGTTGCGCCCCCTCATCGATGCCTGGCGCCGCTACGCCGCGGCCGTCGTCGCGAAGCACGAAGGCATGCTGGCGGAAAGCCGGCTGCGGGAGGTTCTCGCCTATTTCGGCTTTCCGGTGGCGCAGGAACACGCCGCCGAGCGTGCGCTCCACGCGGCGCTTGCCTTGGCCGAGCATCTGCCTGTCGGGGAGACGGCGCTCCCTGCCGGCCTGGCGATCCGGGTCGGCGTGGCCAGTGGCCTCGTCATTGCCGACCCGGACGGCGAGGTGTTGGGCGAGACGCCGGGGGAGGCAGGATGGCTGAAGGGTCTTGCGGAGCCGGGCGAAGTCTTCGTTGCCGCAGGCACGCGGCGTTTGGCTGGCGATCTGTTCGCCTATCGCGACCTCGGCCGGCTCATTGTCAGGGGCGTCGGTCCGGTGCCGGCGTGGCAGGTGCTTGGGCGCAGCGCGCTCGGCAGCCGCTCCGAGGCGCTCCACGCCACGGCGGTGACACCGCTCGTCGGTCGCGAGGAGGAGTTGCACACGCTGCTGCGGGCCTGGCAGCAGGCGAAGTCCGGTGAAGGCAGGCTGGTGTTGGTGTCCGGTGAACCCGGGATCGGCAAGTCGCGCCTGCTCGCAGCACTGGAAGAACGCCTAGCCGGCAAGCCTCATAACAGCCTGCGGTACTTCTGCTCGCCGCTGCACCAGGACAGCACGCTGCATCCAATCGTGGCGCGCTGGGAGCAGGAGGCCGCATTCGCGCGCGGCGATTCGCCCGAGGAGCGTCTGCGCAAGCTGGAGAAAGCTGTCGCATCGGCCGAACTGTCGCCCGAGGATTTCGCGCTGATCGCGGGGATGCTGTCGGTGCCGACGGACGGCCGTTATCTGCAACTTGAACTCAATCCGCAACGGCGCAAGGAGAGGACGTTCGGAGCGCTGCTCCGTCGGCTGGGGCGGCTGACACAAAGCAATCCCGTGCTGATGCTGTTCGAGGACGCGCAATGGGCCGATCCCAGCTCGGTCGAATTGCTGGACATGCTGATCGACCGGTTGTCGGAACTGCCGATCCTGCTGGTCATCTCCTTCCGTGCTGATTTCACGGCCGCCTGGATCGGCCGCTCGGGCGTCAGCCTGATCGCGCTGAGCCGGCTGAACCGGAGGCATTCCGAGACGCTGGCTGCACAGGTGAGCGCGGAGCGCGCGCTGACGCGTGAGGTGCTGGAATGCATCGTCACGCAGACGGATGGTGTGCCGCTGTTCATCGAAGAACTGACCAAGGCGGTGCTGGAAACGTCCACGGATGTCGCCGCTGCCGCGCTGCCACCCGCCGTTCCGAGCACGCTTCACGGCTCACTGATGGCGCGGCTCGACCGACTGCCGACGGCGCGTCAGGTAGCACAGATCGGCGCGGTGATTGGCCGAGAATTTCCGTATGCGTTGCTTGCTCCAGTGGCGTCGCTTTCGCAGGGGCAGCTTGCGCGCGGGTTGGATGAGCTGATTGCCTCAGGGTTGGTTGCACGACGAGGCAGGCCGCCCGACGCCGTCTATACATTCAATCACGCTCTCACGCGCGATGTAGCTTACTCCAGCCTGCCGAGGAGCCGTCGGCAGATCTGCCACCAACGCGTCGCGACCGCGCTGGAGGTGTATGATGATGGTTCTGTCCGTGCGGCGGAGCCGGAACTGCTGGCTTACCATTTCCAGGAGGCGGGGGATTTCAGTGCGGCGTTAGCCTACTGGATTGCGGCTGGCGACGTAGCGGAGCAATACGGTGCAAACCAGGAAGCCGTTGCGCACTTCCAATCCGCGAAGCAACTGACCGAGCGAACCGAGCTGTCCGCGGTCGATCGGGCTCGGGTCTCTGAGGTGCTGATGAAGCTGGGCAATGCGCAGACGCAGATCGCAGGTTATCATTCCGAAGAAGTAATGCGGTCCTATCAGGAAGCACATGACGTTGCGCTGGTGTTGGACCAACAGGACGAGGCCGCGGAAGCCGCCATGCGTATGGCACCATTCCTGTTCGGTAGTTGCCGCCATCACGATGTCATGGAAATCGGCAGCAAAATCCTGAGTGGGAATCCGGACCGGCTGCGACCCGAAACCCGTGTGCACCTCTGGGTCATGATGGGAGGAGCCAGTAGTCATATCGGGGAATTTCTGCAATCGCTTGCCTACTCGGAAAAAGCGATCGAGCTGGATGACGATGTCGCCTGCACGCACAAGTCTCCCTGGGCAGCTGCCGACCCAGCCATCGTTGCGCGCGATTACGTGGAGATGGCTGCGCGTGTGATGGGCCATTTCGAGCGGTCGCTCTCGGTTTCCGAACAGAGCACGGCGATCGCCTTGGACCGCGGGCACCTATTTTCGGTTGTCTGGGCGACCGTATCGCGCGTGTCTGCGCTGCGAATTTTTGGCCGCTACGCAGAAGCAGTTGCGTGTTCCGATCGCGCCATCGAGATTTGTGAGAAGTACGGCTTCGACGCACGAATCGGCAACGTGCTGCTGCATCGAGGGCCGGCACTATTCGAGCTTGGTGACCAAGAACGAGGCCTGGTGGACATTCAACGTGGCGTCGACCTTTGGCGCAAGACAAGCGGCACGTTCATGCTGGCACGAAATGTGGCCATACTTGCGGAATATCAGCTTCGTGCGAATCGGCTTGAAGCGGCCTGCGCCAACCTCAGCGAAGCTGAACGGCTGGCCGAGACGACCGAGGAAAAGGATCAGCTCGCCGAGATCATCCGGCTGCGAGGCCGCATCTGGCAAAGCGAGGGTAATCACGACAAGGCCAGACTCTGTTTCGAGCGAGCAGTCGCGCGGTCACGCGATCAGCGGGCGCGGATGTTCGAGTTGCACGCTGCCCGCGATCTTGTCAGGCTGAGCGCCGAGGCGGGCGGCTCGACCGAGGCGCTTGAGAAATTGCGCAGCGTCGTGGACTGGTTTCCTGCGGACCTCGACGTTCCTGTTCTCGCCGAATGCCGCGCACTTCTGCAGCAGGCCGCCTCGGTCTAGAATGCCTCGAAATATTCGCGATGCTCCCAGTCTGTGACGTGCGATTGGAAGCGTCCGATTTCGTGGCGACGGACCGATATGTAGTGATCGATGAACTCGTTCCCCAGCGCTTCGCGGTACATGCTTGATTCGGACAGCGCGTCCACCGCCTCGCCCAGGCTGCTCGGCATCAGTGGTTTTTGCGTCTGTGCATAGGGGTCCGCCAGAGGACTACCGGGATCGATCTTGTTTGCCATGCCGTCCAGGCCGGCGATAATCTGCGAGCCCATGTAGAGATACGGATTGGCGGCCGGCTCGCCGGACCGATTTTCGATGTGGGTCACCGGGTCTCCCATCCCTCCAACCAGCCGGCACATCGCGGCCTTGTTGTCGTACGACCACACTACTCGCTTAGGCGCCAAAGGATTGGCGTTCAGCCGCTTGTAGCCATTGATCGTCGGATTTGAGAAAGCGGCGCTCGCCCGCGCATGCTCGAGCAGGCCGCCTACGAAGTGCATGCCGGTGCTCGACAACAGAACACCTGGTTCGGCGAAGGCATTTTTCCCGCTCGTAGTGTGAAACAGCGACTGATGAAGATGCCAGCCACTTGAGAACACGTTTGGTAGCGCGGGCTTTGACATGAAGGTCGCCAGCAGGCCCATTCGGCGGCAGACCTGCTTGACGGCTGCCCGCAAGATGATCACTGCGTCCGCGGCTGCCATGTTCTCCATGGGATCGAGCGATATTTCGATCTGAGCTGGACCCCACTCTGCTTCCACGATCCGCAGCGGCAAGCCGACACCAATTAGCGCGTGACGAATGCGCGTGATAATCGGCTCCAATTCGTCGAGGACGTTCTCCGACATGTATTGGTACCCGTGGCGCACGGCCTCGACACTTGGCGGTGTTGACGGCTGTGTGCAGTCGGCCAGATCGTTCCGAGGATCGGTGATCTTCAGGATATGGCATTCGACTTCCACCCCGCCGACATAGGTAAAGCCCTGTTGCGTCAGCCGCTCGCAGGCGATTTGCATGATCAGACGGGGATCGAAGGGGCAACGCTCACCAGATAAGAGATAGAGGTCACTCACGACCCAGGCGCATTTGTGCGCCCAGGGCAGGACGCGAAATGTGCTGAGGTCTGGTATCGCCAGCATGTCCCCCGCACCGCCCATGGTATCGCGGCCAAAGCCACCATCGCGGGCAAAGACATTCTGGAAAATGCTGTTGGCGGAATCCATGGCAAGGAGCGCCGTGGTAAACGGGACGCCATTCCGTATCGCCTGGGAAAACAGGCGCGCCTCGACCGGTCGAATCCGGACAATGCCGTGCGTATCTACGAATGCGACACGTATGACCTCCAGCTTATCCTCATCGATCTTGGCGAGAATGCTTGTCAACACTTCCTGGTGCTCGGGTGAGTCCTGACCAGTCAGCGCGGCAAAATTGAGCCGACCAAGCGAGCTCGTGGCTGCGCCTTGTTGGACCGCTTGAGACCTATTGGACGTCATATTCCGCTCCCAAATAGTGTGGAATAGCGACAACACGCGGGGCCGAGGTCCGCATCATATGGGTTGACTCCGGTTGCGAGTTTATCGCGCGGCCTCTAGCCACAGTTCGCCTCCTGACTTCGACTTATGCTGCCATGTGCCGCCCGGGGCAGCCCTGGACGTTCTGTGGTCCATACAAGGGGGCCACTACGTGAGACGCCGGTGTTGCGAACGACTGGTTCCGTCGGAACCAGCCCATTGGCTCGCCTAACTTGAATGGCAAATGCCCACCCACAGCGGATATCTGACCACATGCCGCCACACTTGGCCGAACGTCCGCATTCGAGCAACGGCGAGGCGGTCTGGAACGACTGCCTTGGGCGCACTGCTGCTGCTTTGGCCGGCTTCCCGCGTGCGAAACGGGGAAGCCGGCTTAAGCGCTACACCTCTGTGCCTTCGGCGAGGTTGAGTGCGTCCTCGACATCCACGCCGAGATAGCGAACTGTACTTTCGATCTTGGTGTGGCCCAACAAAATCTGAACAGCGCGCAGGTTGCCGGTCGCCTTGTAGATGATGGATGCCTTGGTCCGCCGCAGCGAGTGCGTGCCGTAGTCCTCGCAGTGAAGCCCAATCCCGGCGACCCATTCGTCAACCAACCTGGCGTACTGCCGTGTGCTAAGGTGGTCGGCATGATCGGTCCGGCTTGGGAAGACATAGTCGTCGAGCGCGCCACCGCGGTGCTCCAGCCAAGCCAACATGCTCGTCCGCGCCGGTTCGAGCAGCTCGAACTGGACGGGCCGGCCCGTCTTCTGCTGCACCACCATCGCACGCGTCCGGGTACGGCCACAGCTGACGAGGTCACCGACACGAATCTTCACTACATCGCAACCGCGCAGCTTGCTGTCGATGGCCAGATCGAACAGCGCCCGATCACGTAGCCGTCGCTCTCGATCGAGCCAAAAGCGTATAGCCCAGACGTGCTGTGGCTTCAGTGCCCTCTTGGCGCCGAGCTTCCGGCCCGCGTTCCAAGCGCGCCGCTCCCGAGAGGCCGGGTCATATTCCGAATGTCCCATCATAGTTCTCCTGTCGGCCTTGGTTGGCCAGCGGGAGCTTCGCTGGATGCAGTGGCGTTTTAGTTTGGCCGAAACCGGACAGCCGCTTTGGAGCACGCGCCGTCAACAAGCAGACGTTCGTTCAGGGGGATTGCCAACCGCAGCCATCGACCCAAATGGGACCCTCAAATGTTTCTCAGCTCGGGCCTCAAGACGGCGCGCACCGCCACCGCACAGATCGTTGATTGACCCCGTGCGGGGACGATGCTCCTATTTGCGATCCCGCAATCAGGACGGGCGCTGCGAGGGGGTAGGCAATGAGCAAGGCGGCGGAAGCGGTGTCAGAGGGCCGGTCGAGGATTGGTGTACAACCCACCATCGGCGGCTCAACCTACGTCAAACCACAAGACATGGATTGGGCCCCCACGCAATTTGCCGGCGTCTCGATCAAGGTCCTCTATGAGGACAAAGAGAAGGGCGAGATGACCTGCCTGCTCAAATGGGCGCCGGGCACGTCGTTGCCCATGCACAAGCATCCCGAGATCGAGCAGACCTTTGTGCTCGAAGGCTCGTTCTATGATCATGATGGCATCTGCCGCGCCGGCGAGTATGTGTGGCGGCGAGTTGGCTCCTTCCACGAGACGCATTCCGACGAGGGCGCGGTCATCCTGGCGATATACCGTAAGCCAAACGTTTTCCAACATAGCACCGGTTACGCTCGCCCCGACAACTGAGAGTTGGGGGCCATGAAGCTATTCTATCTTCCCGGATCGTGCGCCCTGGGACCGCACATCGCGCTGGAGTACCTGTGGTCTTGCCTATGAGACCGCTCGCATCGAGAGGGGCAGGCAGACTGATCCGACGTATCTCGCCATCAATCCGCTCGGTCTGGTCCCGGCACTTGTGACCGCGACTCACGGCACGATCACTGAGGTGCCGGCCATTCTCTCCTACATCGCCGATGTTGCCACGGGCCACGGGCTGCTGCCGGCAATTGGAACGCCAGAACGATATGAGGCTCTGCGTTGGATGGCGTATCTTTCCAGTACGGTGCATCCCGCCTTTGGACGGCTCTGGCGGGCGGAGCGCTTTTGTGACGACGCGGACTGCAAGAGTTCAGTGGAGCATGTGGCAGCGACACAATTAACCAATGACTTCGCTTACATTGAAAAGCATCTTGCGAACCAGCAGTGGGTCGCAGGAGACCATCTTACCGCCGCTGATTTCCATCTCTTCGTCTTCGGACGCTTGGGCTTGCGGCTGGCAACGAGCACACGCGATTTTCCAAGCTACCATCGTCACACGTTGGAGATCGCCAACCTAGCGGTGACGAAGAGCGCAATGGCTCAACAGGGGATCGATCTCGAAGGACCGCCCTCGGGCCCAGGGTGAGGGATCGAGGCATGCTCGATGCGTGCTTGGGGTCACACGCGTCGGCTGCTGGCCGAAACCGGAACAGCCGTTCTGGGCTGCGTAACGGCAACAAGCAGACGTTCGTCCTTGGAATAGTCAGCTATAGCGCGACAGTTCGGATGTCCGGTGAGCGACAGCAAGGATGTCCGGTCGCTGCGTGTGTGGAAGATGGCGTGACGGGAGCTTCGCGACAAGGGTCGCGTTGGGATGTCACGCGGACGAAGCGGTGATGATCTCCTTCTGCTTGGTGTCGCCCTTGCTGTCGCTGGAAGGGCGTTGCTTCTGACGGATTGCTGCGGAGCGTTGGCGATAGCTCTGAACGTTCATCTCGAGAATGACGGCATGATGGACGAGGCGATCAACTGCGGCGAGCGTCATGGCGGCATCCGGGAAGACGGTTGTCCATTCGCCGAAGGGTCGATTAGACGTTACCAACAAGCTGCGCCGTTCGTAGCGAGAAGCGATCAACTCGAACAGTGCGCTAGTCTCTGTCTGATCACGATTCACGTAGCACAGATCATCGAGAATGATCAGGTGATACTTGTCGAGCTTCTCGATCGCGCTCTCCAAGAACAACGATTGTCGAGCAGTCTGCAGACGCTGCACGAGGTCGGTCGTGCGAGTGAACAACACGCGATAGCCGTTCTCGACAAGAGCATGACCGAGCGCTGCACCGAGATGCGACTTGCCGGACCCACTGGGCCCGAACAGCAGGATGTTGACGCCCTTCTTCAGCCAGGCGTCACCGCTGGCAAGTGCTGTGACATGAGCGTGGCTGATCATCGGCACGCTGGCGAAGTCGAAGCTGCCGAGCGTCTTGCCCGGCGGCAGTCGCGCTGCCAGCAGGTGTCGCTGGGTACGTCGCTGCGCACGCTCAGCGAGTTCGAGTTCGGCGAGGGTTGCCAGTAAGCGCGCGGAGGGCCAGCCCTCACGATCGGCGCGCGCGGTAAACGACTGCCACAGCTTGCCGATGGTCGGCAGACGCAATTCCCCCAGCAGCAGCGGCAGGCGCGCAGTGTCGATGGTGATACTGTCGCTCATGGTGTCGTGCTGCCCCGGCTGTCGCCGCCATTGCGGGCAGCAGCACGTCGTAACTGGCAATCGACGGCAGGTTCACCGCAACGACGGGCAGGCAAGCGATGCTCGGGGCGAACCGGGCGCGCAATATTGCCAGGTCGGGCATGCCATCCTCGAGCAATTGCTGCGACAACGCGGCGGCAAGGTCGGCTTCGCAGCCACGTTCGTGAGCGAGCGCCAGCAGCTCCACCATGGTTCGGCAGGCGACCCGTGCATCGCACGCGTCGAGCAGACGTTCCCAGGCGGCACGGTAAGCCGGCCGTGGGAACAGCGCGTCGCGGTAGACAAGATGCAGCAGCGCCATCGGCTTGCAGCGCAGGCTGTGAATAATATGCCGATAGTCCACCACCTGGATGCGGCGGCCATCGCTGGGCGCACGACGACGTGGCAGGCGCAGCACCAGGCTTTGACCGACGAAGCATTCCAGACGGTCATCGTAGATCCGCAGGTTCAGCCGATAGCCGATCAGGCGAGATGGCACCGTGTAGAACACTTTGCGCAGAATGAAGCCGCTGCTGGAGGTCACCCGAACGCTGACCTCGTCATGATCGGAGGTACGCCGTGGCGGCAATCTGCCCAGTTCGGCGCGCTCCAGCGCGACCAGCTTCTCGCGCCTGGCGTTGCGGCGGCCAATGAGGTCGGCGATCCAATCGCGATAGAGCTCGAGGCTGTCGAAGTCAGTGCTGCCGCGCAGCAGCAAGGCTTGAGCAGCGGCACGCTTGAGGTGACCGTGCTGGCTCTCGATCGCGCCGTTCTCGTGCGCGACCCCGCGGTTGTTGCGGGTCGGCTGCATACCATAGTGAGCGCACAGCGCTTCGTAGCGGCGGGTCTGGTCTTCGACGGCGTCTCGCTCGAGGTTGCGGAACGCCGCTGAAAGACTGTCGGAGCGATGCTCGGCCGGGGCGCCACCGAGCGACCACAGCGCGTTCTGCAGGCCGCAAGCCAACGCAGTGTAGCTCTCGCCGCCGAGCACCACCTCGGCGTGCTCCCAGGCGGAATACGCCAAAACGAAGTGATAGAGACGGTGCGCCAGCGGCTCACCGGCGATACGGATGCCAAGCTCGGCCATGTCGGTGAAGTCCGACAGGCCTTGCTGGCCCGGCGGGTGGTCCTGACGGAAGATCACCTCGCGCGCAGCTCCGTGTTCGGCACACCATGCGCGGACACGACGTTCCAAGGTGCGGCGGAGCCGATCCCAATCGCGCTCGGGATGACGCCGTTGCATCTCGTCCAGCAGCATCACCGGCCGCATGCCGGGACGGGTGACCAGTAGCGGCAGGATGTCGCTCTCCCACAAGCTGCCGAGCGGGTCGGCGACCTTCCGCCGCAAGGGTCGCTCAGCACTCTTCTGGGTCGGCAGCCGCGGATCGCCCTCGATCCGGCGGCCAGTGCGCTCGCTGAAGCCGGCCTTGGCGGCAGCGGCATGCTGGGGATGGTGGCAACGGAGCTTCATATACATTCTCATCTGCTGGTCGGTGGCGGGGCGTCCGGGCACATCGGGCCTCGTTGGGAAATCGAGGACCCGACACTGCCCGCACACACGCAGCGACCAGAGACCACGGAAATCCGTGCCGCCCGGTTTGGCCCACCTACGACTGGGCTATGCCCACTCTGAAGCCGACCAAACCGGCCATCCTCCGTGTCGCTGACCGGCCAACTTTGCTGTCGCGCGGTAGTCAGCGGCGGCACCGGCTCATAATGTAACGGTCGACGGGTTCTGGATTGATCGCACTCCGGTCACCGACGCCGACTTCCACCAATTCGTTCGCGCCACCGGCTACGTTACCTTCGCTGAGATTCCACCCGAGGCATCTGACTATCCTGGCGCCCTGCCGCACATGCTGCGCACCGGCTCGCTGGTATTCATGCCGCCGAATCATTCAGTCGATCTGAGCCGCTGGGAGCAGTGGTGGCAGTTCAAGTTCGGCGCCAATTGGCGCCGGCCATACGGTCCACGCGGCTCGACTGCCGGACTCAGCAATCATCCTGTCGTCCACATCGCCTATCGCGACGCCTGGCGTATGCGGAGTGGGCTGGCAAGAAGCTGCCGACCGAGGCGGAGTGGGAATTCGCGGCGCGTGGCGGCCTCGACGGTGCCGAATTCGCTTGGGGTGCAGAGTTCACGTCCGACGGGAAGCATCTTGCAAACACTTGGCAGGGTAATTTCCCCTCGGAGAACCTCTGCGCAGATGGGTACGAGCGTACCGCGCCGGTGACCGCGTTTCCACCGAACGGCTTCGGCATCCATGACATGATCGGCAACGTCTGGGAGTGGACCGCTGATTGCTATTCGCCGAAACACCAAGCCGGCACGCCGAAGGTATGCTGCATCCCGGCAAATCCGCGCGGCGCCTCCGAGGAGACGAGCTACGATCCATGTCAACCCGACATCCGGATTCCGCGCAAGGTCTTGAAGGGCGGCTCACATTTGTGCGCTCCGAACTACTGCCGCCGCTACCGGCCCGCAGCCCGCCACCCGCAGCCGACCGATACGTCCACCAGCCATGTCGGCTTCAGATGTGTCATTCGCCCCGGGAGGAAAGTATGAGCAAAGAAGACGGCAAAACGGCTCCAACCAATGCCTCGCGGAACCATGCCGGTATCAGGCGACGCAGCAGGTCGCTCGGGTCCACGTTTCTCGCCGGCGTATCGCCGTGCGCGTTGGCGGCGTTTTCTGCGCTCCGCAGCGGCACAGGGCGAAGTGCTGCCGCGAGCCGAACCTCCAGGGGCGTATCGGTCGCACCGTAAAGGATTCGCGGTCCGGCTTTCCGAAGGCAATAGAGGCTCCAGCGGGGGCTCCCAATGTTCTGTTGATCCTGACGGACGACGTGGGCTTCGGGGCGAGCAGCACCTTCCGTGGTCCAATCCAAACCCCGAACTTCCAACGGCTCGCTGACAGCGGTCCCTGGCGGCATAGCAGCCCTCCGGCGGTCAACCAGAGGTGTTTCAAAACACCAGCGATTCGTCGGAGCCAATCCGTCATTGCACCGCCAGTGCGAAGTCCCTCCTTAGCCTCTCCAACTCGCCGTGCTGTTCAGGGGTGAGCTGGTTCGCTCCCAGGTGGATCACGACCTTGTTCAAGGTGCCGCTGAATTTGAAAGGCATTTTCGCATCATAATCGTCGATCACTGGCGTTCCGGTGTCTTCGCCGACATTGAAACTTGCATCAAGCGAGAACTTGCCCGCACGAGAGGTTTGCTCAATTCGACTTTCGGCCACCGTCACGCCGTCGACTGCGAGAATTCCAAGGCCGCCTTTGCCGATCCCGCCGCCGTCGTACTTGAAGTCGAAAACAATGGTGTGCTTGCCCGGCGTGAGCATCTCGGCGCCGACAATCCGGGTCTTGTCTGCCCTTTGTTTTGGGTACTTCGCTCCGTCCTGATTTGTGTAGGCGTACGCGAACATAGGCTTTCCATCCAAGACAAGCAGACACCAGCCGCCGAAACGTCCGCCCTGAGTCGCCAGAACGCCGTCGGCTCCGCCTGGCGGAATCTCCACATCGGCAGCGATACGGAACGACTTGCTGTGTACATCGGGGGAGTTAGCCTCCGGGATGCGTATCATGCCGGGGTAGTATGTGAAGTCTGTTTGACCGCGTAGAAGATTTGGACGGCTTGATGGGACCATGCGGTCGGCGAAACTGGAGTCAAGAGGTAGTACGTTGTATTTGGCTGCTTCAATCGAGAACAGGGATTGCAAGTCGCGAAGCTTCTCAGGATTCTCCTTCACGACATTCTTGGCTTGGCTGAAATCGTCGGCGAGATTGTAGAGTTCCCACTGGTAGTCATCCGGATCGGGTGCCCTGCCGATGGTTTCCCAGGGCAACCGCGCAGGAGTGGTGCTCGCGATCCAGCCATCGTGATAAAGCGCACGGTTGGCCGTCATCTCGAAATACTGGATCGTATGCCGCGTCGGGGTCTTCCCGTCATTGAAGGTATAGACCATGCTAACGCCCTCGAGCGGCTTCTGCGGCGTTCCGTTCAGCCGCAACGGCGGTTGAATGCCAGCCGCTTCCAGTACGGTCGGCACGATGTCGATGACGTGGTGGAACTGCGAACGGATCTCGCCGCCAACCTTGATGTGTTTTGGCCAGCTGATGACCAGCCCATTTCGGATCCCGCCAAAATGCGATGCCACCTGCTTGGTCCACTGGAACGGCGCGTCCATCGCATGGGCCCAACCAATGGGATAGTGGTTGCGGGTTCGATCGCTTCCCAGCTGGTCGATCATCGAGACGAGAAACTCGAGAGACTCAGGTGCGACCTGGCCGGTAACTTTGTTGGTTGTCCCTTGCATCGTGCCCTCCGGGCTGGCGCCGTTGTCCCCCTCGATATAGATGACGAGCGTGTTGTCGAGTTGTCCGGATTCTTGCAAAGCGTCCATAACCCGCCCGATTTCGTAGTCGCACTGGGCAGTTGCGGCGGCGTAGACCTCCATCATCCGCGCATAGACCTTCTTCTGATCGTCGTTCAGCGAACCCCAGGCTGGGATTTCCTTCGGGCGCGGGGTGAGGAGGGTGCCGGGCGGGACCACGCCAAGCCTGTTCTGCCGCGCCAACGTTTCCTCGCGCACTTTGTCCCAGCCTAGGTCGAACTGCCCCTTGAACTCGGAGATCCAGTCCTTTGGGGCATGGTGCGGAGCGTGACCGTTGCCCGGAGCGAAATACAGGAAGAACGGCTTGTTTGGAGCTGCCGCGTGCTGCGTACGAACCCAGTTGATGGCCCGATCGGCCAGATCGTGGATAAGGATGTAGTTCGGATCGCCGGATGGCGGCAGCACCGGCGTCGTGTTCTCAAACAGCGCAGGATGCCACTGGTCCGTTTCGCCGCCGAGGAAGCCATAGAAATACTCGAACCCCAGACCCCCAGCCCACTGATCAAAGGGCCCTCCCGGACCCTGCATCCACTCCGGAACCAGGTGGTGCTTGCCGAACCATGCTGTGTTGTAGCCGTTGTCCACAAGAATGTTGCCGATGGTGCCGGCACTCTTGGGTATGATTGAGGTGTAGCCTGGATACCCCGTGGCGAACTCCGTGATGTTGCCCATACCGACGCTATGGTGGTTGCGGCCAGTGAGAAGTGCAGCGCGAGTCGGGGAACATAGCGCAGTAGTGTGGAACTCATTGTAGCGCAGGCCGTTGTCGGCCAAACGTTCAAGGGTGGGCGTGGGGATCGGGCCGCCGAACGCGCTGGACGCCCCGAAGCCGACGTCATCTGTCAAAATCAGGAGCACGTTCGGCGCGCCGCCGGGAGCCTTGACTGCCTCCGGGAAGTCAGGCTTCGACTCGCTTGCCTTCCGTCCTATGACGCCGCGAAACTTGGGCTCCGGTGCAGGAAGGATCTCCGGGCCGCTCGGCGGTGAGTTCTGGGCAAGGGCTGGCTTCGAAAGAGATAAAGCGGCCCCAGCGGCCGCGAGCGCCGAACCGCCGAGTAGGAGATGGCGGCGCGCCGCGCCTTTCAAGGATGCTGAAGAGACAGGCTGGTTCCCCTGGGATTTCCGCATCGTTTCCTCCGGTTCGTCCAACGGCCCCCGGCACGCTGGACCGCACTTCGGACGTTATATGCCGCCTTTACTCCCCAGCCACAGTCAAAATCGCTGTGCACGGGTACTAGGAGCGGGTGAAGCTGTGGGCGGCGCAATTTACAGTAACACCATAGCGGGATCCTGCATTGCATTGGATTCCGATGACCGCTCCCGGCGCGACCTTGTCGTCTGAGAACCGCGGGACGAGGGACCGGAATCCACCCAACCCAGCCATTTGCCGCCGGGCCCACGAACGACCCCTTCCGAAAAACGGCGACGCTCCTCAGGACGGCAGTAATGGGCGCTGAGCAGCCTCAGCGATAACACGCGAAAAGGGCTGTTATCGCTTCTGGTTCAGATG
Source organism: uncultured Alphaproteobacteria bacterium (assembly GCA_963790445.1). Taxonomy (GTDB): domain Bacteria; phylum Pseudomonadota; class Alphaproteobacteria; order Acetobacterales; family Acetobacteraceae; genus JAMXLO01. Next base: position 48,093 of record CAWBON010000014.1, read on the forward strand.
GGTCGCATTGATCTCTCCGAGGCAGTTCGCAGCGGACTCCGACAGTCCTGCGCGAAAGGCTCGAGGAGACGAGGTCACCCGCGTTGCGAGGCGAGAGTCGGATCCGGCGCGACGCGGACCAAGGTCTTGCCGAAGTTCTGCCCGCGAAGCATCTCGGCGAAAGCGGTGGGGATGACCTCAAGTCCCTCGCGGATATCCTCGCGGTAGCGGACCTCGCCGGAGGCGACCCAGGGTGCCATCTCGGCCAGGAACGTGTCGTGCCACTCCGCCGCATACTCGCCGACGGAGAGGTTCCGCACGCGCACGCCGCAGGCTTCGGCGCGGTGGCGTTCCTGTGCTCTGGCATCCACCCCGGGAGCATCGCCGTAATGCGCAATCAGTCCGCAAATCGTCATCCGCGCGCCGGAGTTTAACAGCGGCAGCACTGTATCGAACACCATCCCGCCGACGCTTTCGAAATAGATGTCGATGCCGTCCGGGCAGGCAGCCTTCAAGTCCTGGGCAAACCTGGGTGACAGGCGCGAGATGCAGGCTTCGAAGCCGAGCTCCTCCACCACATAACGACACTTCTCCTCGCGCCCGGCGATACCGACCACGCGACAGCCCTTCAAGCGCGCAATTTGGCCGGCAATCTGACCCACGCCGCCTGACGCCGCCGACACGACCGCCGTCTCACCCGGCTTCGGCTCGCACTGCAGGACCATTCCTGCATAGGCGGTGAGGCCGAGCATGCCGAGCACGCCCACGGCGTGGCTGATCTTGCCGCGGGCCGGGTCGAGCTTGCGGGGGACCATGTAGCTGGGCCGGGGGACGCCTTCCCCCATCAAGCCGGTACTCGGCCCAGCCGTTGGTGTTGAGTACGAAATCGCCCGCCGCGAGGCCGTCAATCCGGCTTTCCACAACTTGTGACACCGAGCGGGCGTGGCAGGGTGAACCCTCGGGCTCCTCACCGCGGCGCTTGTAGCCCCACTGATATGGATCGAGGGAGACGTAGATTGTCCGGGTGAGCGCCTGGCCGGGACCGGGTGTCGGGACGGACGCCTCCCTTAGCGCAAAGGTGACCTCATCGGGCCAGGGCGGTGGGGGCCGTTGGGCAAGCGTCCAGTAGCGCGAGTTCACGGTGCCCTCTCAATAAGCACCCGCGCTTTTTGCCAGCTGCCGCCGGCGGCGTCCACCAGCCGACGAGGCTATGGCACTGGCACGTGGCGCACGCCCACGACGCCGGCGTGAAACATGGTGTCATTCAGGACAAGTTTTTCCTGCCCTGCTTTGCGAAGCGGCTGTTCTCGAAGCAGGCGGGCTTCGTCGGCCGGATAGACACCACAAAATCCGACACGACGAATTTCACGGCCAGCGAAACTACACGATATCACCTCAGCAACACCGCCGTGAATAGCGCACCTCGCACCGCGGGGGAGTCCTCTTTCTCCCCTCCGAGAGCCCGGGGCAGCGTCTCCCAGCTTTTAGTCTGGAAGATACATCTCCTCCATGGAGCGCAGACGCGGCTCGTCCAGAATGCGGCCATTGCTGGCGACGCCCCAGGAACTCTGAGCCGCCTGGGCACGGAGCGCATCCAGGGCCAACGTGCCGCGTTGCTGGAAGTCACTCAAGAAATCCCAGTTAGCCTGCAGGCCTGCCATGGTGGTCAGCGCGGGAAACCAGGCCGCGGCGGCCCCGGCATCCTGCTGCGCCTGCAAAGAGGGATACGGCGACAGGTGGGCCGGAATGAGGGGGACGACGGGCCCGGGAATGAGGCGGATCGCCTCTCGAATTTCTTCCCAGGTGCGCAAGCCATTTGGGCAGACGACATCGACCTGTGCTTCGGCTTTGTAGGCCTGGCAACGTTCAATGATCTCCGCGAAGGTCGCACCCGGCACGCCGCCGAGGTCGCACCGCGCCATGATCACGAAGTCCGGGTCGAGAGCCTGTTTGGCATCCATCGCCGCCCGTAGCTTTCCGACCATCTCCTGAATCGAGATACAGCGGCGGCGGGGGCCGGATTTCGGCGGAAACGTCTGGTCTTCAATGTGGGCGCCAGCAATGCCCGCCTGAATGTATTCCCGCACGGTGTAGTGCGTACTGATGGCATCACCGTAGCCCGTGTCGGCATCCGCGAAGACCGGGATCTGCACGCTCAGGACAATTTTCCGGGCGTTGTCCACCATATCGCGCATACTCGTCCCGGAGTCGGGCCAGCCCAGTTGGTGCGCCGAGGTATTGCCCCCGGACATGTAGAAGGCGTCATAGCCCAGCGCTTCCGCCATCTTCGCGCCAATGGGATTGATCCCGCCCGCTAAGACGAATAGTTCGGGCCGTTGAAACAGGGTCTTCAGTCGGGTCGTCATACGTTGACGCTCTGGCATAACGCAGTCTCCTCGTGTGTGACCGAACCGTCCTGGCGTTCGCGGGGTGCGTCACGGTGCCGGGCAGCCAGCCAGCGCCTCGCCGGCTCGTGTCAAGATGCTTCGGGGTGACTCAGAGCAACACAGTGGCCGGAGTGCCATGGGGGTGCTCTCATAAGTGGATGGGGGCAGTGCACACGTTAGGCGACCACCGGCACAGTGGCACTGATGCGCGGAGTTCCCACCGAGCGCGTCGTGTGACCCTGGCCGGTGAGGTCGTCAGCGAGGACCACATCACCCGGTCCAAAACAGCGCGTGGTGCCGTCGCCAATTCCGATTTCCATCTGCCCCACGAGAATAAAAATGTATTGTCGCCTCGGCGCGGTGTGCCAATCGCTCCAATAGTCCGCAGGGAAACAGCGGAACACGAGGTTGGCATCCGCCTGAAGCGCAACATTGTGGTTCTCTTCGGCCGGTAGAGGGAGATCTTCAAAATGCGTCTGGCCGTCGTGGCCCGTATAAATCCGTACGATCATGCGCGTGCTCCTTCCCACAGAGAGATTATCGTGAACGCAAACGCGCAATCCGTGCCATCGACGACGACGACACGTCTGGCATTCTTGCCCGCACGCTTCCACCGGAAGCATGAAGCTGACTGTCGCCCGGCCTCTCCTGATTGATGTTTACATTAAAGGTCGCAACCGAAAACCTCCAGTGCCCGCGTGGTCTGCGCCTCAGAAGCGGCGATCAAGCGCCGGACCAATGCTGCTGATGCGCTGTGGTGCGAGATTGTGTACCGGGCGACAGGCAAGGATGGCCGGTGCGGCACGCACCTTTGGCCGCTTGCCACCTTCGGGCAAACGATGGTCAGCTGGCGCTGTGCCGCGATCTTGATTATTGATGAGCCTTATAAGCGGGGTGGGAGACCATTTGCGGCCAAGCAAGAGTCCCGAGAACCTCGCGCAGCGACGGTTTTTTGATACCCATGTGCGGCGTCGTACACGGACGAGGGAGGGTGCAGATGAGCTATCTCGACAAGACGGCGCTGCAGGTAGTCGGCACCCGGCCGATCCGCCCTGACGGCGTCGACAAGGTGACGGGCCGGGCCAATTTTGGCGCCGACATGACGATGCCGGGTATGCTTTGGGGCCGGATCAAGCGCAGCCCCCATGCTCACGCCCGAATCGTATCAATCAATACCGAAAAGGCGCGGGCCCTGCCCGGAGTGAGGGCGGTCATCACCCGCGCCGATTTTCCCGACATCACGCCCGAGCGCGCGCATATTGGCGCCGCGCCGCATAATCTGCACGACATGTCACTGAATTGCATGGCGAAGGGGAAAGTTCTCTACGAGGGCCACTCGGTGGCCGCGGTCGCGGCGACTTCGCAGCTGATCGCCGAGCAGGCGCTCGACCTGATCGAGGTTGAGTATGAAGTCCTACCGCACGTAATGGATGTCGAAGCGGCGATGGCCGAAGACGCGCCGCTGCTGCACGACAACATCTTTACTGCGGGGATCGAGCCGAAGCCCGAGAAGCCGTCGAACATCGCCAAGGTCGTGCGTTTCGCCAAGGGCGAGGTCGAGGCCGGCTTCAGGGAAGCCGACGTGGTCATCGAACGGCGCTACACAACAAAGCCGGTACACCAGGGCTATATCGAGCCGCACGCCTGTCTGGTTTCGGTCGGGGCCGACAGCCAGACGATCATCTACAGTTCGAGCCAGGGTCAGTTCATGGTGCGCGCCTATACCGCGCGCATCTGCGGCGCTGATATCGCGAACATCCGTGCCATCCCGGCCGAGATCGGTGGCGGCTTTGGTGGCAAAACCATCATCTACCTCGAACCGCTTGCCTATATGCTGTCGAAGAAATCGGGGCGACCGGTCAAGATCGTGATGAGCCGCGAAGAGGTGTTCCGTGCCACTGGTCCGACCTCTGGTGCCGTTGTCGAAGTCAAACTCGGCGCCAAGAGGGACGGTCATATCATCGCGGCGCAAAGTATCCTCAAATACCAGGCCGGCGCGTTCGCCGGATCACCGGTGCAGCAGGGCTGCATCTGCGGGATGGCGGTCTACGACTTCCCGAACGCCCTGACCGTCGGCTACGATGTGGTGTGCAACAGACCGAAGGTTGCGGCGTACCGCGCGCCAGGCGCGCCGATCGGTTCGTTCGCATTGGAGAGCTGCGTCGACGAACTAGCGCGCGAATTGGGCATTGATCCGCTGCGAATGCGCGAAATCAACGGTGCCAAGGACGGCGCCAAGTCGACGCACGGCGTCACCTGGGTCAATATCGGCTATCAAAAGACGCTGGAGGCCGCGCGTGCCAGCGAGCATGTGAAGGTCGCGCTGAAGCCCAACCAGGGACGCGGCATTGCCTCGGGCTACTGGCATAATGCGGGCGGCGAATCGAGCGCCGCGGTGCATGTCAACGAGGACGGCACGGTCACCGTTACCGAGGGCCATCCCGATATCGGCGGCTCGCGCGCCTCGATGGCGATGATGGTCGCGGAGGTGCTGAAAATCCCGTTCGAGCACGTCCGGCCGGTCGTTGGCGATACGACCGCGATCGGGTTCAGCGCCTCCACCGGCGGCAGCCGCGTTACCTTCGCCGGCGGCATGGCGGTGACGCAGGCGGCCGAGAAGGTTATCGAGGAGTTGAAAGGGCGCGCTGCGCTCATGTGGGACATCAGCGCAGACGCGGTCGAGTGGAAGGGCGGCAAGGTGTACCCGGCTGGTCTAAATGCCGGCAGCTTCGAGCCGCTCGATCTGCCCGCCATTGCCGCGATCTCGGCCCGCACCGGCGGCCCGATCAGCGCAGAGGTGCAGATCAATGCACAAGGCCAAGCGCCCGGATTCACGACGCATATTTGCGATGTCGAGGTCGACCCGGAGACCGGCTACGTCAAGATCCTACGCTACACGGCGATCCAGGATGTGGGCCGGGCCATACATCCCTCTTATGTTGAGGGCCAGATGCAGGGCGGTGTGGCGCAGGGCATCGGCTGGGCGCTCAACGAGGAATACGTCTACGATCAGGACGGCCGCTTGGAGAACCCCGGCTTCCTCGACTACCGCGTGCCGGTCTGCTCCGACTTGCCGATGATCGACGCGATCCTGATCGAGGTGCCGAACCCACGGCATCCGTTTGGCGCACGCGGCGTCGGCGAGGTCCCGATCGTGCCGCCAATGGCGGCAGTTGCTAACGCGATTGCCGATGCGACGGGGCTGCGGCTGCGGGATCTGCCGATGTCGCCGCCGAAACTGCGTGCAGCGATCGACGAGCAGGACCCGCCACGGATCGCTGCGGAGTAACCGGCATTTTGCCGATCTGCGTTGATGCGGGGGTAGCTGGGCAGTCGAGCGACGTCCCACCATCTTGGCCGGGCTGTCCGGCGGCCGCGACGAGGCGGGAGAAGGGCCAACTCGGAAGGCTCAGCACCTCACGGCCCTCCCATCTGCGTTGCAATCTGAGAGCAAGCGCCATGTTCGAGCAGGCGTCCCAGGCGCGCCGTCCCGCCGCCTGGCTATGCCGCTTGACGCAGCCCACGCAACTACTGGCCCGGCAATGCGTCACGGCGTCGGCATCTGAACAGCTACCACCACTTGAGCGAACGTCTGCATTTGAGCGACAGCGGGGCGCCTTGGAACGCCTGCCATGGGCGCGAACTCGCCGGAACCGGAACGGCAATAGCGCGACAATCTGGATGAGAACGCTGGCAGCGACTATCTGTTCGTGCCGGACCGCACCATCGAGACGGTGAAGGCCGCCGTGGTCAGTCTGCAAAGCCACCTACAATTCGGCGCGATCTTCGTGAGTGACAAATACGGCGAGGTCGCAGGGACGCTGCCGATGAGCCTCATTGAGACAGAGAACAGCGGAAACGGCCGAGCGCCGGACATCATCGTCCGCTTCAGCTACGATGAAAACGTTGCCGTGGCGGGGAAGTCCGGCGTCAGCTACGTTAGTTCGATCAACCGCAGGGGCGATCACGGCAGTTTCTCGCCGACCGATACGCATATCTCGCTGATGGTTAGTGGCCCTGACTTCAAGTCCGGGCTTTACAATACGCTGCCCACGGCGAACGTGGACATCGCGCCCACGGTCGCGCGTATCCTCCAGTTCAGCATGCCGGATGTTCAGGGACGCGTGCTCGAGGAAGCGCTGCGGGCCGGCCCGCCGATCAGCGAGTACGCGGTGCTGAACAGGACACACAGGTCGTTCACCAAGACCGGATTGACCGTGAAGCTGCCGACCGACCTGGATGGCCGCAATATCGATCCCAAGCTAAGCAGCTATTCCGTAGAGCTGAAGACAAAGATCCTTACCCGCGGTGCGGCGAGCTATACTTATTTCGATCAGGCCAAAGCCGTCCGTGAATGAATTGTCGCGGAGCTCCGTGAGGCTGGGTCACATGGTACTTCGGTCAGCGTTCGTCGGCGCAGGTAGGAAGTCGTGACCACCGCAAGCCTGTGTTGCCACGGAGATAGGTGGACCAGTTACGCCAGTGGCTTGGATTTACCGGGATGACGTCACCTTCCCCATCGGGCTTATCCTTGAAAGGGGCAGACGCCGACAGGAACGCTGGCAGGAGCCCCGAGATGGCAATTCGCTCTCTTCCGCATTCATCCGACCAGTGCCGGAATGCCGGTTGACGACCGATTGCCACCCTTACTGATAACAGAGCTGCGACACAAGGTCCGCTTTCGAGGAGCGACCAGGTGCGGCTGGCCGTCCAATCTGGGCGCAGAGCAGACCCTGGCGCGATCAGCGCACTACGTCGTCTACCCTTGGCCATCAGCACGCGCTCGCGCTCAATTCTCGGCGCGTAAATTGGTGAGATGCGCGTCGCGCAGATCAAGCTCCCGCTCGACCCGGCGCCGCGCCTCGTCTTTCAGCTGGCCGCGACGATAGCGATCGTTGATCGCCTGTCGCTCCGCCTCAATCAGCTGAAACTCAATCTCGTCGTTAAGGTCTGCGAGCTTCCTGCGACCGCGGTCGCCGTCGCTTCGGTGCTCGACATGTTTCAAGCGGTCGCGGTAATGCGCGCGGAGCGGCCGAACGATTTCATCCGAAAGCTGGCGATCACTCGCTAACTGGTCGAGCCGCTCGATCGCTGCCTCGATCGCCAGGCGCCGGGCGGCAAATTCCTCTTCCCTGTCGGCGTGGCGCTCTCGACGCCCCGCATGGGCAAGGCGGAGCGAGCGGATCACCGCGGGCAGCACCAAGCCTTGTCCCACCAGGGTCACCAGGATGACGGAGAAGGTGAGGAAGAGAATCAGGTCTCGCTGCGGAAACGGCTCGCCGCTGTCCGTCGTGAACGGTATCGCAAGCGCCGCCGCGAGCGAGACGATGCCTCGGACGCCGGTGAAAGCAAGCGCGGTCGGCCACTGCCAGGGCGGCGAGGGGTCCTTGCGCCTGACCGCAGGAATAAGCCAACGCGGGAGATAGGTCGCGGGATACATCCAGACGAAGCGCGCGATGATCACCACGGCGCTGACTACCGTGGCGGAGATCGCCAGGTCGAAAATCGAGTAACCGCGGATGCCGACAACCAACTTTCGAGCTTGCAGGCCGGTGATGAGGAACACCATGCCTTCGATAAGGTAGATCAGGAACTCCCAGAAGAAGACACCCTGAAGCCGGGTCGCGGCGCTGATCAGCCGGAGGCCGTTCCAGCTGATGTAGAGCCCGGTGGTCACGGTGGCGAGCACGCCGGAACCGCCCAGGTATTCGGGGGGCCAATAGGCGACGAAAGGTGTCAGGATCGAGAGCGTGATCTCGATGCGCGTATCGCCGACCCAGTGCCGCAGCCGCAGCATCACCCAACCGACGCCGATCCCCCAGAGAAACTCGCCAGCAAGAATGGCGGCAAACATGCCGACCGCTCGGCCGAAGGAAAATGTGCCGACGCTCACGGCCGCGATCGCGAAGCGATAAAGTATCAGCGCGGTAGCGTCATTCGCGAGGCCTTCGCCTTCGAGGATGACGGCGAGGCGTCTCGGAAGCTGCATTCGGCGCGCGATGGCGAGAGGCGCCACGGGGTCCGGCGGCGAAACAATGGCGCCCAAAGTAAAGCCCACTGGCCAGGCGAAGCCCAACAGCCAGTGGGTCGCCGCCGCAACCGCGAGCATCGTGAACGTCACGCATCCTATGGCGAGAAGCGAGATTGGGCGCAGATTGAAGCGGAATTCGCGCCAGCTCATCGCCACGGCCGACGAATAAATGATCGGTGGCAGCACGAGAAGCAGCACGAACTCCGGGGCCAGCTCGATCCTTGGCAGGCCGGGGACAAGTGCCAGTCCGACGCCGGTGATTACCAGCAGAATGGCCAGAGGAATCTGCAATCGTGCTGCAAGGAACGCGACTGCGGCAATCGCGACCAGGAGAAACACTAGAAGCTGGATCGTCGGAAGCATCAGCACCCCATCGGCCGTGATGGCATGAACCGCGAGGAGAGCGAAGGAGCTGGGTGAATGGTTCCTTTCCGATCCTCACCATGGTCGCAAAGTCTACGTCAATGGCGCCATCACCGCTCCGAGGGAACCGCGACGACCGTTGAGGGCGGCCTGAGTCAGTGGCAGCGCCATTCGTCGAAAACAGACGGTCTTTGGGCGTTTGTCATCGCCAGCAAATCACGTGGCAAGCCGGAACAATCCGGCGATGAACTCACGTATTTCGAAACCTGGAAGTTTCACAATGGCCGGCGTCGAAAATGGAAGGGCCTATCCGTGCAGGAAGCGTCGCAGCGCCTCGCGCGTGTCATGCTCGGCCTGCCTGGTCACGCGGGCATTCGTCACACGATAGAAGCCGTGATAAGCTCGCGGATACAGGTGAAATTCGACCGGCACTCCGGCGCGGCTCAGTCGATCCGCATAGGTCAGGTTTTCTTCGAGGAAGAGATCGAGACCACCGACCGAAATGTAGGTTGGCGGCAAGCCCGACACATCCGCCGCGCTCGCGGCCGCCGCGTAAGGCGAGACGCCGGCCGAGCCGGGCTCCTGGCCAAGCAACGAACGCCAGCCAAAATAGTTGTTCTTTTGCGTCCAAATGAATTCGCCAACGTAAGGATGGAGGTCCTCGCGCACCGCCGTTCGGTCGTCGATCATCGGATAGATCAGATGCTGGAAGGCGAATTTCGGTCCCTGTCGGTCGCGGGCGTAAAGCGCGGCACCCGCTGCGAAACCGCCGCCGCCGCTTTCGCCCTTGATACCGATGCGGGCGGGATCGAGACCGAGTTGACCGGCATTCGCGTGCAGCCCAACAAACACCGAGTAAATGTCCTCCACCGGCGCCGGGTGCGGTGCTTCCGGCGCGAGGCGGTGATCCACGGAATAGATCGCGCATTGCAGCTCTGATGCGAAGAGCCTGTTCTCCACATCCTTCATCTCCGGCGCGCCCATCACGAAGCCGCCGCCATGGATGTGTACGATGACGGGAAGCGGATCGTCGGACCTGACCGGGCGATAAGTGAGAACCCGGATCGGTTTCGCGCCAAACGCACTCTCGACGTGGATTTCGCCCGTCACGATGTCGGGCAGGTCCGGTTTCAAAACGGAACTCAGCAACGCGAGCGCATCGGCGCGACGTCCGGTCAAGGTTTCGGCGGTCAGCGGCACCTGTGGCGCCAGCGCGAGCGCGTCGCGCAATTCGGGGTCGACAAGTTGGATTGTGCTCATGATTGGCAACCGGGTCCGTTTGGGGCAGAGCAAAACGGTATGGCAGCGCTGGCCAGGCGACAAGTCATCGCCAGCAGTTCAGGATCGGCGCGCAACATCTGTCCGGGCGTTTACCGCCGTTACCCGCCGCGTTCGACCCGCTTGACCCCTTCCAGTGCGCACGGTCAGGTGAGGATACGCGCGTGGCCGACCTTCCGGCCCGGCGGCGAGAGGACCGGCCATGAAAATCACCGATATCCGCACCATCCAACTGTCGTACCGCGCCGCCAACCCAAGCATGAGCGCCGCCAGCTTCAACGCTGCCCGCAACGCGCTGATCGTGGAAATCGAAACCGACGCCGGACTGACCGGCATCGCCGAGGCCGGATCGGCCGGCGGCCCGCCCGCCAGCACCGCCGCCGTGATCGAACATGAACTGAAGCCGCTGCTGATCGGTCAGGATCCGCTGAAGATCGAGTACCTGTGGCAACTGATGTTCGGGCGATCCCGCCAACATGGCCGCCGCGGCATCGTCATGCACGCGATGAGCGGTATCGACATCGCCCTTTGGGACATCGCCGGAAAAGCGGCTGGCATGCCGCTCTATCGTTTGTTCGGCGCCTTCACCGACCAGGTGGAGGTCTATGCCAGCGGCGGGTTCTATCAGCGCGACAAGAACCTCGACGGTCTGACGCGAGAAGCCGAGAGCTACGTCGAACGCGGGTTCCGCGCGATGAAAATGAAGATTGGGCGTTATGACTTCACCGGCACGAATTTCCGCCGTCTGCTGAACCAGCCGGAGTTGTGTGTCGTCACGCCCGAGGAAGACATAGCCCGCGTCGCCGCCGTGCGGAAGGCACTGGGCTCCAACCGCCGCCTGATGGCCGACGCCAACTGCGTGTGGAGCCCGGCGACCGCGATCAAGATGGGTAAGGCGCTGGAGCCCTTCGACCTGTTCTGGCTGGAGGAGCCGGTCGCCACCGACGATGTCGATGGCAGCGCGGAGGTGGCGTGGGCCTTGACGACCTCGATCGCCGGATACGAAACCGAGGTCGGTCTGTTCGGCTATCGCGAGCTGATCACGCGCGGCGCAATCGATATCGCTCAGCCCGACCTGGTCTGGTCGGGCGGATTCACCGAATGCCGGAAGATCGCGGCTCTCGCCCAGGCGTATAATCTGACGCTGTCGCCGCATTGCTTCTCGTCGGCGCTGTTGTTCGTCGCCGCGCTGCATTTCGCCGCGTCCAGCCCGAACGTGCTGATGGTCGAATGGGACCAGACCGACCACGGGCTGCGCACTGAATTGCTAAACGAACCATTCGACTACGACGGTCGAGGCATGATGCGCGTGCCGGAGGGCCCCGGACTGGGCGTCACCCTGAACCGGGACGCCCTGGAAAAATACCGCGTCCGCTGAAAGCCGCGCCCCACGATCAGCCCTTACCGGGTTGGTCCCATGGGGCTATCCGTTGGCGGGCGTTTCCGGCGCGGCAGTCGCCTGTCAACCACGCCCGCGCGCAGCGATTTCGTCCAGCACCGGCATCAGGAATGGCTTCATCGTCGGATAATCCTCGGTCATCGGGAAATGGCCAATGCCAGGCATGGGAATCCACACGGCGCCGTTGATCTTCGCCGCCAGTTCTTCGCCTTCCTTGAAACCGGTGGACGGATCGTATTCGCCGTTCATGATGTAAACCGGGCAGCGCGCGGTGTCGATCAGATGCGCGGTTTCCCGCAGATCATGTTCGATGTTGTAATAATTCAGATCGCCCGCGAAGGCGCCCGGCGCGCCCTGGCTATAGGACCAGGCGACCTCACGCTTGTACTTCTCGGGCGATCGCGGTCCGTTGATGCAGTACATCGCGGCCGCCGCCCGGTCGGCGCCGTTGACGCGCGGGTGACGGAAGTAACGGAACGAACCCACGACAGACTACCCATCACCAAGAGGTTCAGGTCTCGACCGTCGTCATACGCAAGCGCCATCCCTTTGAAGGATGCCGACTTTCCGTCATCAGGAGCCTGAAGCGGCGGGGCGTTCTCGATTTGCTGGTGATTTTACCCGACGGCAGCCGCACGCTCATTCCAGCTGCTTGGACGGATTGGAGTTCGCGGCCAGAACGCCGAGTTGAAGCTGTCCGCAGGCGATGACACCGCCGAGAACTCTTTGCACGATCAGCGATCTGCTCAAGGCGCGTGCCGTCACGGACGCTCTTCTGAGCCGGCTCGTCGAGTCGGCCTCGGAACAGGAGGGCGACGATGCAGTTGGAGTTGGCGTTTCTCGAACGGCGGCCCGTGGACCCGGACGACGGATCGAACGGCCCGTGGGACCGGATCGATCCGCAAGCTCAGATCGCCGCACTTGTGCTTCTTTCGCGGCTGATCGCGCAAAAGCTGGTGTCAAAGGTCGCACGGGAGAGCGCCGATGAATGATCCACTCAAGATAACCTCCAGCCATCTCGCCCGTGCGGCGATTGTCTATCTGCGCCAATCCAGCGCGGCTCAAGTCGAGCACAATCGCAAGTCAACCGATCGACAATACGCCTTGGTGAACAAAGCCAGCGACCTCGGATGGCCAGCCGGCAACGTCGTCGTTATCGACGAGGATCTTGGCGTCTCAGGGGCAGGCGGCGTGGCGCGATCCGGGTTCGCCCGGTTGACCGCCGAGGTCGCTCTCGGACATGTGGGTCTCGTCCTGGGCCTCGAAGTGTCGCGATTGGCCCGCAACAATGCTGACTGGTATCGGCTTATCGATCTGTGCGGTCTATCCAATACGCTGATTGGCGACGCGGACGGGATTTATCACCCAGCTCTGTTCAATGATCGCCTTCTCCTCGGGCTGAAGGGAACCATGAGCGAGGCCGAACTCCATATCCTTCGTGCCCGCCTCAACGGCGGGATCCGCAACAAGGCGGCGCGCGGAGAACTCCGCCGCGGCCTGCCGGTCGGATTGGTCTGGGGCAGCACCGATGGCGAAGTCAGGCTGCATCCCGACGAAGCCGTTCAGACCGCGATCGCCTCGATCTTCTCGTGCTTCGCTGAGACCGGCTCGGCGCGTCGCGTCTGGCTGTGGTTCCGATCCGAGGGACTGCGCCTGCCGACCCAGATGGTCCCGAAGTCAGAAATCCTCTGGATGGATGCCAGCTATCACGCCATCCACCAGGTGCTGAGCAATCCCCTCTATGCCGGTGCCTATGTCTACGGAAGGACACGCCAGGAGACGAAGCTCGACGGATCTGGCGTCCCTAAAAAACGCATGCGACAGTTGCCGCAGTCTGAGTGGCAAGTGCTGATCAAGGAGCACCATGAGGGCTATATCGACTGGCGAACCTACGAAGCCAATCAAATCCGGCTGGCTGCAAACACCCGCCCTGGGCCGCACAATGCGGGCGGTGCCGTGAGGGAGGGGGTTGCTCTTTTGCAAGGCCTTGCCAGCTGCGGCCATTGCGGTCGGCGTTTGAAGACACATTATCGCGGACGCAACGCCACCCCCGGCTACCATTGCGCCGGTAAGATCATCGTCGAGGGCCGCGGCTGCTACTGTCTGAACGTCGGCGGCGTGCAGATCGACGAGGCGTTCGCTAAGACCTTCCTCATCGCGATCGCACCGGCCAAGCTGGCCGCCAGTCTCGCCGCCGCCGAGCGGCTCGAAGCCGACACCGAGGCGACGCTGAAGCAATGGCGGCAAGCCGTCGAGCGGGCCACCTATGAAGCCAAGCGTGCCGAGCGGCGCTATCGCGCTGTCGATCCAGACAATCGGCTTGTCGCCCGCGGGCTTGAACGCGAGTGGGAGCAGCACCTTGCTGCTGTGCAGACGGCAAACGAAGAACTCGCCCACCGATTGGAGCAACGACCGCGCGTTCTCGACCATGCAGAACGAGAGCGCCTTGTTACCCTTGGCACCGACCTCGCCGCGGTCTGGGACGCACCGACGACGACGCCACGCGATCAAAAGGAACTCCTGCGAACGTTGATCGAGGAAGTGATTCTCTCGGTCGATCGCAACGAACCGGCCGCCCATCTGACGGTACGCTGGAAGGGCGGCGCGCTGACCGATGTCGATGTGCCTCTGCCTCGCTCGAGACCCCCAACAATCAGAACCGACGAGGACACGTTGCACCTCGTGCGCCGTCTCGCCACGCTTTACCCGGACGCTGTGATCGCGGGCATTCTCAGTCGACAGGGACGAACAACGGCTCGTGGCCACCGGTTCGAGGCAAATCGCGTCGCGACCTTGAGGACCCATTGGCGCATCCCCTGCTTTCAACGAAAGCCAGAGATCGCGGAAGGCGACGTCATGACGATCGCGAGGGCGGCGGCCGCCCTGAACGTTGCGCCATCGACCCTGCATCGTTGGTTGAACGACGGCCTGATTGCCGGTGAGCAAGTCACCCCGGGCGCGCCGTGGCGTATCCGCATGACTGACGAGCTAAAGGCACGCTTCACCGCCTCAGCGGGTGAAGGGTTCATCACCATGCAGGAGGCCACCCGCGCGCTCGGTGTCACCCGTCAGACCGTCTTGCAACGTGTAAAGCGTGGCGAGATCGAAGCAGCGCACGTTACCAAGGGTGGCAAAGTCGGATTGCGGATTAAGCTTGCCGACCGGCAACCGAACCTCTTTGAGCTCGCCTGAAGGCGATCGTCGACCTACCACTGTAATTCGTCACGTGACGAATTACAGTGGCGCCAAACGCAAGAACCTTTGAACGATGAAGCCAGGACCCAAACCGTTGTCGGGCAAGGCCATGACCCATGCGGAGAGGCAAGCCCGTTACAGAACCAAGCAAGCAGAGGGCGCGCACACGCTCCGTTATCGCAATCCCGCAGATCGTCGCAGCCGCTTTCAGAGGTGGCACGCGATCTGTGACCTTGATCTATCTGAACTGCAGAGCATCGTGCCGCCCAAGGATTTTGGCCGCGACTGAAGTGTCGCACGATGTAATCTATGATGGGCTCGCGCTCAGATTGGCCATCGACGGCTGAGATTAGTCATAATAAACAGAAGGATATGCTCGATACGCGGCCTTGCTAACCAATCTCATAAGCCTGGGGGCACTATGAAACAACATCCAAGGCGGCGCGGATATCGTCGTCTGTGCCTACACCGGTTTTCAGACCGGCTTCCAGCCCGATCACCGCAGCGTATTCGTCGGGACAGGCCAGCGCCAGATCGGGCGCCAGATGCCCGCCCATCGAACTGCCGATGAACACCGGTTTCTCGCAGTCCAAAGCCCGCTTCAGCGCCAGATGGAAATCGATGAAGAAGGATTTGGTCAGGCGGTATTCCTGCGCCCACCACTCTTGCGATTCCGGCGGTAGCGATTTCCCATGATATGGCAGGTCGGGCACGATCACGCGGAACCGGCTGGTGATGTCGGGATCGGTCAGGAAGTGCCGCCATTGCTTGCCGTCCGACCCGGCGGTGTGCTGGCAAATCAGCGGAATGCCCTGTCCAGCTTCTTCGAAATACACGCGATATTCAACGCCCTGAATTTCGAGCCAGACGTAACGGCCGATCGCGGCCTCGAACTTCGCCATGGTTCTGGCCCTCCTTAGCGGTTGTTCTCGACGTCGCGCATGACGTCGAACAGGCGCGTCAGTGCCGCGAAATAAGCCCAGTACAATTCGGCGTTGCCGCTGACCTGACAGGTCTCGGCGCGCACACCGGCATACAGGTTCTGAAACCGCGGGGGTGGCACCTGCGACAACAGGTTACGCCAGAACGTGGCGTCGCCGCGGATGGTCACATCCACGGGCTCGGTGACCGTGACGAAGGGTTTGATGGACGTCAGCGTTCCGTCGCGGAAGGTGACCAACCGCGCCGCGCCATCGGTCTCGAGCGCCAGGTTGAGTGTCATGTCGCTGGAGACCTGATGGAACGCGCCATCATGGTTGATCCGCTCGCGCAATCGTTCCGCCGTTCCGGCGTCGAACACACCTGGCGACATGACATATCCTCCTGCTGGCTGGCACCGGTCCGAAGATCCAGGCCATGTTCCTGAACGAGCTCCGCCAATTCCGCAAATGCGGGTTCCACGAACTCACCCGCGAAAGGTCTCTGGTGCAGTAACACGGTGCCGGCCATGAACCGTTCGGTTCGATGTCGTGACAGACCGTCTCCGGTGGCGAACCCGTTGTCTGGCGCGGGTTGATCGGAGGTTCCCCGGGGCCTACCCAGACGGAACCGATCGAGCGGAAGGGATGTTCACATGAAAATCGGCGTATTCTCCACCTTCATGTCCCCGCTGGCGACACCAGGCATGATCAGGGATTTCGGCCGCCATGCCGAGGATATCGGTCTCGAGTCAATCTGGATGGGCGAGCATGTCGCGTTGTTCGACAAGAACACGTTCGGTTACCCCAGTTCCAAGGACGGCCGCATTCCGGTGCCCGCCGGTGGGGGGATGCTGGATGTCACGGCGACCTTCGGATTTCTGGCGGCGGTGACCAGCAAGCTCAGGTTTGGCACGGGCGTCGCTCTCGTGCCGCAGCGGAACCCGATCTACACCGCGAAAGAGATGTGCACGCTCGACTGGTTGACCGAGGGGCGGATCGACTTCGGCATTGGTGTTGGCTGGAACAAGGAGGAAGTCGAAGCCTGTGGCTACCGATGGGAGGATCGCGGCGCCCGCTGCGATGAGTTCATGCAGGTCATGCGCCGCCTGTGGACCGAAGACGTCGTCGATTTCAAGGGCAAATGGGTGCAATTCGAAACAATGCGGATGGACCCGAAGCCCATTCAGAAGCCGCATATTCCGATCATCGTCGGTGGTTACGCCGATGCCGCGCTGCGCCGTGCGGTTCGGTACGGTGCGGGCTGGTATGGTTTCAACCGCGACATCGACGCGACGAAGAACATGCTGGAACGCCTGGACGTCGCCTTCGCCAAGGCCGGCAAGGCCCGCGGCCCGGAGTTCCAGATCATCATCACCCCGCCGGTCGCGATGCCAATCGAGGCGATGGCCGAATACGCCGAACTGGGCGTGCACCGTCTGGTGGTCAATCTGGGCAGCCAGCGGCCGGAGCGTGTGGGGCCGCGTCTGGCGGAAATCGAGACATTGGTAAGGACGAACACCTGACCGCTGGCGGTGGCCGGATCGCGGGGATGTCGCGAGGCTCAAGGACATCGCCGTCTCGATTGCCGGCGGACTGGCGTGGACGTAGCCTCATCGCAGTCGTTGGTCACGAGCGGGGTGAGGGGCGTGGCTGGTCGCCACGCCGGCCCCAATGCCGCTTTGTCGGGATGTGCTGGAACCGCCAAACCAGCCACTCGATCGCCGGCCGTTCTGGCGCTGGCGAGCGTCAATCGGTGGCGCCCGCGAGCAACTCGTCAAGAGACCGCCGCCTCCCGACCCGGCGGATGATCAGTGCCACTGAGATGCAAAGCAGCAGCATAAATCCGCCAATGAGAAGGAAACTCGCGCTGACGCCAAAGCGGTCGGCGATAGTGCCCATTATCGGCGGAACCACGATCGACGTGAACCGCTGGCCCGTTTGGCGTAGACCGACGACAGCGCCCTGCTGATGACGGCCGGCGGCGCGCGCTTGTACGGACAACACCAAAGGCTGGATCACGCCTTCAAGCCATCCGCGCATCACCTGAAACAGCAGCAGCATTGCCAGGACGCCGCCGAGCAGCGGCGTCAACGCGATCAGCAGGATCGAAATCGCGGTGCCCCTCAGCATCGTGCGCTGCGCGTTGCCGAGGCCCATGGCGCGCCCGGCAAAAAGCGCTCCAAACCCGCTGGCTATTTCAGCCGCCGAGAACAGGATGCCGATTGTTGTGCCTACCAGCCCCACTTGCCTGAGATAGACAACATAGACCGATGTCTGGATGCTGTAGGTGCTATTGCGCATCGCCATAATCGCCAGCGACAGGGCGATCGCCGGAATGGCGAGCAGCATCAGCGAGGCCCAATAAAAATCGGAAAGCCGGGGCCAAATATCGCGGGCGCGGAACCGGGCGCGCACCGCACCCTGTTCATGTGGTGAGGCGAAGAACTCAGCCTCGGGGGTAAACAACAAGGCGACGATCAGCACGCCGCCCCATACGACGCCGAACATATAGGACAACCAGGTCCCGCCGAAATCCCACGCCGCGCCGCCCAGCATCGGCGCGGTTGTCGAACCAAGTCGAGCGAAAAATGTAAACCGCCCGAGATAGTGCGCCTCACCTTTGGCCAACTGCGCGATCAGTGTTTGAGCCCCGGACCAGGCGAACGACACCGCGGCGCCGTTGACCAGTTGCAATGCCAACAAGCTCCAGAACCATGGCGCCAGCGGAAACAACGGCGCCAGAATCATGCTGGTCCAGACAAAGAACAGCGTGAACTTGCGTGTACCGAAACGGTCCATCAGCACGCCGATGTGGATCGACAGAAACATCGCCACGATCGAGCGGGCGCCGACCAGGATGCCCACTTCGGCGGCGTCGAACCCAAGCGACAACGCGTAAAGCGGCATCAAAAAGGTGTAGAAATCAACGTAGCCCATGCTGAACGGCGCGGCGACATACAACGCGGTTAGCGATCGAGTGCCTGGAGCCATTCATGCAGGCGGCCACGACAGCCAGGCAAGCCTCTCGGCACAGGCTCCGGGCGACGAAACCATGAGCGCGATCACTTCACGGCAATCAGGCAGGCATAGTTCTGTGCGGCGGTAGGGTGGTCCAGATTGTGCTCGAACAGCGCAAGAAAAGCCGGTTCCTTGAAGCCTGCATGCCGAAGGAGTTCGAGATGCCGGCCAACTTCGAATCGACCTGGCTCATAGGTCCAGGACGTCCCATCCGGCTTGATAAAGTCGCCATTCATCAGAACGCCGCCCTCCGGCAAAACCTCGTGGCAGCGCGCGTACACGTCCGCGACCGCCTGCTGCCCGCCAAGATCGTGCAGGGCCCAGGTCGAGACGATAGCTCCTGGTTGTCGCGACAACGAGTGTGGCCAAGCTTGATCCATCAGGTCCGCTTTGGTCAATTTCACCCGCGGCATGTACGCTGCCGATTGTCTTCCTCGCCACATCGAAGAACTCTTCGGAGAAGTCGAGTCCCTCGTAACTGAGGCCAGGGTTCCGTTCCAGAATGTGGCGGGCCATGTAACCCGGCCCGAGGCCAAGTTCGAGTACATGGGCGTTCGGGAGGCCGGGTGCCGAGACGCGCTCCAGTATCAGGTCGAACAGAGCAATGCGCGGCGGCGTCGGGACGAAGCGATCGGCCCAGCCCTGGACAAACGCTGCGTCGTGAAACTCGTGTTGGGCACCGACAAACCCGCTCATATCTTTTCTCCTCGGCTATCGCCGCCAAGGCCGTCTCCCGCGGCCTGGCACGACCGCCGAAGATAGGCGGAACTGTCAGGTCGGCGTGAAATTCGGTGCGGCGCCGTTCAATGCAACTGCTTCACGATTCCTGAATTACGAGACCTGACGTGCCACGCCCTGCAAGCTCGCCATCAATTGCAGCAGCCCGACACTGGGGCTATGCCGATGAAGCACCGTCGATGGCGATCTCCGCCCCGGTAATGTAGCTGCTCTCGTCGGAGAGCAGGAATGCCACCAGCTGCGCGACCTCCTCCGGCGTCCCGTGGCGGTGCATCGGCACCTGCTTCATCCGTTCCTCGCGCTGCTCGGGCGTGCGGAACGCGATCATGTCGGTGTCGATTGGACCGGGATGAACCGAGTTCACCCTTATTTTGCGGCCGCCGAGGTCGATTGCCGCCGACTTGGTCATCCCCCGCAGCGCCCATTTGGTCGCGGCATAGGCGAAGGACCCGGGCGAGCCCTTGAGGCCGGCTACTGACGAGATATTCACGATGGAGCCTCCGCCCGAGCGCTCCATCGCCGGCACTACCGCCTTCATGCCGAGGAAGCAGCCGGTACCTGGTTGATCTGAATGTGCCGCTGCCAGAGCGCGTCGTCGGTCTCCATCAGCGAGGCCGGCTGGTAGATCCCGGCGTTGTTGACCAGGCCGTGCAGGCCGCCGAGCTTCTGGGCGGCCTCAACGGCGCGGGCCCAATCGGCTTCCGAGGTCACATCGTGCCGGACGAAGGCCGCAGCCGGCCCGAGCTCAACCGCAAGCGCCTGGCCTTGATTGTCCAGCACGTCGCCGATCACCACCTTCGCACCCTGCGCCACCAGCAGGCGGGCCTCCGCGGCACCCTGGCCGCGCGCCCCGCCGCTCACGAGCACCACCTTGTTGTCGAAGCGTGCCATGTCCGCTCCCCCCTCCAGTTGCCGACAAGTGGAGTTTGGCGGATCGGACCCGCTTCGTCACGGCCGGGAGACCTGGAGTGTCATGTTGAGAATTATCTGGCGGGCACTCTTGCGCACTATCTTGCGCAAGTCTGCCGCTGCTTCGCGGTGACCTGGCAAGTCCAGCCTTGGGCTCGCCGTCACCTTGGAAGCGCCCAGAAATCCCGCGATTTCAATGGCGAGCCGGACAGCATGATTGCCAAACGAGAAAGCGGGCAGCCGCAACCTTCACGCTGCCCGTCCTCGATGCCTTCCCGGACGTGGCGATGGCGAGGATCGGGTTCGGTTCTTATTCACAGACCCTGGCCCGGACCTTCCGACGGCACAACGCAGGTAAACCAGTTCATGTGACAATGTCCGCAGGATCATTGCGCACCGTGTCCTGGCGGCGGCCTGATAGACGCACTTCTCTCAACCAACCGAAACGAGGACCGGAACGACCGGCAGTCCGTCCGGCGCGGCCCCGAAAAGGGCCACTTTTCCGGTCCGGACCGGTATTAATTCCGTTGCCATGACAGCGCCCCGTTCCTGTTTGATATGGCGGAACATAATGTCCTTTATGTTACTCTAAAGGATAGGGGTCGCCAAGGCCCTCCACGGCACCGGCTCAACGGCCAGATCGGCTTGGGAACGACCGCCCTTGGGAACGACCGCCCTTGAAAAGCATGACTTAACGTGATATGTTAAGCCATGGATGAAGGCGAGCTTGAGCTACTGCTTGCCCTGGACGGCTCAGACTTCGAGATGGCACCGGGGGTGGTCGTGGAGTTTACCGCCCGGCGCACGGATGTGACGCCGGAGCGCCCGCACGGAATCAGCTACGCATTGGTCCTGCGCCGGAAGGATGGTGGTCAGCCGTGGGTGCGATTCGACAATGCCCATGCTGTTGACGAAGGCGGCCGAGGATATCGGCGCAAACGCGCCGCTTATGACCACTGGCACCGCACAGAGAGGGATACGGGCCGTTCCTACAGCTTCACGACGGCACCTCAGTTGCTTGACGATTTTTGGAAAGAGGTAAGGAGGACACTCAATGAAAAGGGAATCCCCAACGACCTATAGGGTTGGATCACTCCGTGAATTCGCCGAGTGGACCAAAAGTGTTGTGCGTGATCCCGAGAACGCGAGCGGCGTGCCGAAGAGGTGGTTCGACAGCAAGGAGACAGCAGCGCAAGCCGCGACCGATCAGGTATCAGCCGAGGCCATGGTGAAGCTGCTCTCTCCCGGTAATCTCGCTGTGCTGGAAGCGATCCGCCGTCACAAGCCCGCGTCCGTGCGGGCGCTTGCCACGCTGACCGGACGAAAGGAGGCCAGCCTTTCGCGCACACTCAAGCGCTTTGCTGAACTCGGGATAGTGTCCTTTGAGGACGGTCCTCATCGTACGCGAGTGCCAGCGCTCATTGCGCGCCGCGTGCATCTTGAGATCGATCTCACCGGCCACCATAGCGCCGTCGCCGTGGACGGACCGCACTAATTTTGGATGAGGGCATACAACGTGAGTGCTGGAGTTCACGAATAGGAGTCAGTGCATGGCCGATCCGACACAGCTTCCATTTCAGCAGATCATTGTGGGTCCGTCACGGTCCCCTTCAGGTATCCGGCTGACGGCCAGCGCTTGGCGTCGTCGGGCGTTTCTCCGGACAGCAGGCAGTATTCGATGGCTTGTTCGGCTTCCAGCGCCTTAGTGATGTTATCACCAGCGAGGCTTCGGTATTTCGCCGGATAGCGCACCGCAATGGCCGAATGGATGGTGCCGCCGGTTGGCTTGTAGATCTTGCCAAGGCGGGCGGTTGCGTCACCCTCAACGGTCGCGGCGGGCAGGAACTCCGTCTCGATGCTGACCGGCGCCATGGGATTGTCGCGGACGATCAAGTCAGGCCTTTGGCCTGTGAAACCGACCAGAGTACCGGTATTCTCGCAACTGATGATGCCATCAACCTGCCAGCTTTTGTACCGCTTGCGCAGTGCAGTACACAGGTATTCGTTGACGATTAGCTCGGATGTGGCCATCACCTCCCCGCAGACAGGCCTATGACAAGTCACGGCCTGATTCGGGCTTGGCCTTCGCCCTGTCGCACCCTCAGTTGGGCGGCGGGGACATTATTGCTGGATATGGGGATTCGCAACGCACCCCGGTCTACCCGGCCCATCGGGAAGCAGACGGGGAAGCCGGCTCCTGCCTGCGGTCTCTCGAATTTACCGGCCCTCGCCCGTGGCTAGACCGAGCTTCCTGGAGGCGAACCGCGCAAGGGCTTGAATTACCGACGAGATGCGTCATTGCCGGGTTGTATTACTGGCTACACTGGGACGCCAAGGAGGGTGAACGCCTTGTGCTGGATCGGAGTTGGCCTGGTCAGTATGGTGAGCGGATGGTTTGGTGTGATGGCGGTGATGACAGTGTTGCGCGCCAAGGTCGCGAGATCGGCGAGCAGCGAGTGGAAGCTGTGCACCGGCAATCGGTCTGCGGTCAGGCGGGTGGTCTGCTTGGCGACAGCGGCCGGTGAGCGCTGCGCGGTCGCCACCACGCTCGAACGCATTGCTTCGGCGGCCGCCTTGTCGGTGTCGTCGAACAGCATCGGTGCAAGGCGCTGGCGCATGTGCCATTCCAGGTAATAGGCCAGCATGCAGAGGAAGACATGCGCGCGGACCCGATCGGCCAATCGGTGATACACCGGGCGGACGTGCAGATCGACGGTCTTGATGCAGCGAAAGGCCCGTTCCACCAGGGCGAGGGACTTATAGCTGCGCACCGTCGTCGCATCGTCGCAGGTCTCTGCCGGCAGGCTGGTGCGGATGACATAGACGCCGTCGGTCGCCGCCTCGGCGGCGATCTCGGCGGCCTTGCGTGCGAAGCTGAAGGTGGCATCGGTGATGTCGAGATCGAAATGCTTGGCCATCTTATGTTTGTTGATCACCTTACCGACTGCGAGCGCGATCTCTGCGGTGCCACGCAGCGGATCGCGCTTGCGAGCCACGGCAGTCCGGATGCGGACGAGGTCGCGCTCTGTGGCAGCGAGGAGCTCCTCGCGCTTGCGGGTACGCTCGGCGGCGAGATCGGGGTTGCGGCAGACCACGAGGCGCTCATCGGGGAATTCGGGCACGGTGATAGAGGCCATATCGCGCTGGTCGAACAGCGAGAGCTGCAAGGTACCGCTTTCCACCAGCGTCTTGATCGCTGGTGCGCGCAGCGAGGAGATCCAGTCCAGGCCTGCCGATTTGATGTCCTCGGTGATGCGCGCCTGGGTGATCATGCCGCGGTCGCCGACCAGCACGACATGGTTGAGTTGGCAGCGCCGCTTGAGCTTCTCGATCTGGGTTGCCAGCGTCATCGGATCGGCGGTGTTGCCATCAAACACCTCGATGGCAACCGGGCAGCCGTCGGGAGCACAGAGCAGGCCGTAGACGATCTGCAGCGTGCCCTTCTTGCCGTCACGGCTGTAGCCCCGCTTGGCGAGCGGGCAGCAGCGTCCCTCCATGTAGCTCGATGAGACGTCATACAACACCAGCGTGCCGTGGGTGAGGTGGCGCCTGGCCAGCGTGGCCTCGATCGCGGGCTGGCGCTCCAGGAGCCAGTCCAGCGCAGCGTAAAGTTCATCTTCATCGACCTCACCGAGCCCGAGCACTTCGCCGAGGCTCGATGCGGCGGTGGCAGGCGACAGCGCACGTGCGGCAGCGAGTTTGGACGCAGGCTCGAGGATGCGACTGACGATGAGGGCGAGGACAAGGTCTCGGCGGCGATCGCTGCTGGAGCCGAGAATAGGCTCGAGCCCGATGTTGCGGGCGATGCCGAGCGCGGCGGCGACATGACCGTGTGGCAGGCTGCGGATGACGGTGAAGGCATCACGCTCGGCGGCAATGACCGTGCCACCTTTCAACACACCACGCAGACCCTCGATGTGGGCTGTGGGCCAGTCGGAAAGATTGCACAGTGTGCGCTTACGCACCTTGCCGCCTTCGCGGTAGCTCTCGCGCAGCAGGATCGCGGGCGGCGAGTTCCGATTCCGAACAGCTTCGATGTACATGCCGCACCATGCGCACATCCGGCCAAAGCGTACAAGTCTCAAATATGGAATTACATGGCTACAACCTGGATGGGATCAGCCAACATCGCAAATCCTTTCAACAACTTCACCACAAAAGCGGCGGGAAGCTCGGGCTAAAGGGTGGCGGCTGCGAAGCGAAGGACTTGGGGGACATTAGAAGGATGTACGGTGCCGGTCGGAGCGCGCGGCCATTTTGGGCACGTCCAAAGTGACCCAGGCGACGGAATTCCATAACGGAGTCCTAACGATGAACCGAGGCAATGCTCGGCCAGAGCCAGCCGGCAGCACTCGGTGGTCGCGTCGGTAAACCTGACGACTATATCGTCGTGTCCATGTACACATAACGACCACCAACGAATCTCAACTCCGCAATACGCGGGCGCACCTTGCATGATGCAGCCCACCATGTCAGCATCGCTATTCCCGTACGGATACCGCGAGTATCCGCTACTCGACACCAGAACCGCCGCGCATCAGGGAAGGCAGCGCAATGAACTATCTCGAATCCCATCTCAAGGTCGTTGGCACCCGGCCGATCCGTCCCGACGGCGTGGACAAGGTGACTGGGCGGGCGCTGTTCGCCGCCGATACCCGCGCCGCCGGGATGCTCTGGGGCAAGATCAAGCGCAGCCCGCACGCGCATGCCCGGATAGTATCCATCGATACCAGTAAAGCTCAGGCGCTGCCCGGCGTGATGGCGGTACTCACCGCGGCGGACCTGCCAAACATCGCCTCGGAGGAAGCGTTTGTCGGCGAAGGCCCGATGAATTTCCGCGATCTGTCGCGCAACATCATGGCGCGCGACAAGGCGCTGTATGAAGGCCATGCCGTGGCCGCCGTCGCCGCTACGACGCCGACGATCGCCAGCCAGGCACTCGATCTGATCGACGTCGCATACGACGTACTGCCGTTCGTCATCGATGTCGAAGAGGCGATGGCGCCGCACGCGCCAATCCTGCACGAAGACCTTTTCACCGCCGGCGTCGATCCGAAGCCGACCAAGCCATCCAACATTGCCAAAGTCGTCGCCTTCAAGAAGGGCGATGTGGAAGCCGGCTTTGCGGAGGCCGACGTGATCGTGGAAGGGCGCTACACGACGCAGCCAGTGCACCAGGGCTACATCGAGCCGCACGCCTGCCTGGCGACCTACGCCCCGGATGGACAGGTGTCGATACACGCCTCCAGCCAGGGTCATTTCATGATCCGCGCCTACACCTCGAAGCTGCTGGGCATCGACATTGCCAACATCAAGGTCAATCCGGCGGAGATCGGCGGCGGCTTCGGCGGCAAGACGCTGATCTACCTGGAGCCGGTGGCCGTGATGCTGTCGAAGAAGTCTGGTCGGCCGGTCAAGATCCAGATGACGCGCGAGGAAGTGTTCCGCGGTTCCGGCCCGACCTCGGGCGCGACCGTGGAGGTGAAGATTGGCGCCAAGCGCGACGGCTCGATCGTTGCCGCGCAGCAGGTGCTGAAGTTCCAGGCTGGAGCATTCCCAGGGTCGCCGATGCAGCCGGGCTGCATGTGCGGCTTTGCGCTCTACGACCTGCCGAATGTCGATGTCATCGGCTACGACGTGGTCAGCAATCGGCCGAAGATGGCGGCGTATCGCGCACCGGGTGCGCCGATCACCTCGTTTGCCGTGGAGAGCCTGCTCGATGACCTCGCGCGCAAGCTGGGCATGGACCCGTTGACGTTGCGCGAGAAGAATGCGGCGCGGAACGGTTCGAAGACCCATTACGGCCCGAGCCATCAGAACATCGGCTTCGAGACCGTGCTGCAGACGGTCAAGAACCACCCGCACTGGAAGTCTGCGTTGAAGCCAGGTCATGGTCGCGGTTTTGCCTGCGGCTTCTGGTTCAATGTGGGAGGCGAGTCGACGGCGCAGGTTCACATCAATGAGGATGGTTCGGTGACGGCTGCGACCGGCAGTCCTGATATCGGTGGTTCCCGTGCGTCCATCGGCATGATGGTAGCCGAGGTGCTGGGCATGCCGGCGTCGCGCGTTCGCACTGTGGTTGCCGACACTACAACGATCGGCTTCACTCACGTGACCGGCGGTTCGCGCGTGACCTTCGCCACCGGCATGGCCGCCACGCAGGCCGCCGAAGGGGTGGTAGAAAAGTTGAAGGAGCGCGCCGCGATGATCTGGGAAATTCCGGTCGAAGCGGTCGAATGGCGCGATGGCAAGGCGTTTCCCGCTGGTTCAAACGCCGGTGAATTCGAGCCGCTGGAACTGGGTGCGATCGCTTTGAAGGCCGCGCGCACGGGCGGCCCGATCAACGCCGAGGTATCGTTGAACGCCCAGGGTGCCGGACCGGGCTTTGGCGCGCATCTCTGCGATGTCAGCGTCGACATGGAGACCGGCCACGTCACCATCGAGCGGTATACCGCGTTCCAGGATGTGGGCAAGGCCATCCATCCGAGCTACGTCGAGGGTCAAATCCAGGGCGGCGCTGCCCAGGGCATCGGTTGGGCGCTGAGCGAAGAATACATCTACGACAAGCATGGCCGGATGGATAATCCGGGCTTCCTCGACTATCGCTGCCCTGTCGCTTCCGACCTGCCGATGATCGAGGCAGTGCTCATCGAAGTACCCAATCCGCGTCATCCGTTCGGTGCCCGTGGCGTGGGAGAGGTGCCAATCGTTCCGCCCATGGCTGCGATCGCCAATGCGATTCGCAGCGCCAGCGGGTTGCGGATGCCGGACCTGCCGATCTCACCACCGAAGCTGCGGGCGGCGATCGATGCGGCCGGCATACCGCCGCCGTTGGCTGCCGCGGAGTAGCTCGGACCAGGTCTTTCACGACGCGTTATACCATGTCAGATACGACGAAAGAGGAGAACGCCGTGATGGCGAACTACCCCGAACTGAAGCTGTACATTGCCGGTGAGTGGCGACAGCGCGACGGCCAGCCGGTGATCAATCCGGCCGATGAGAGCACCCTGGCCATCGTCCCACATGCCAGCCGTACCGATCTGGACGATGCTCTCGCGGCGGCGGAACAGGGCTTCAAGGTTTGGTCCCGGACCTCGCCTGCCAAGCGGGCCGACATTATCCTCAAGGCCGTGCAGCTCATGCGCGAGCGCGTCGAGGCGATGGCGATCGCCATGACGCTGGAGCAGGGCAAGCCAATCGCGCAGTCACGCCTGGAGATCCTGCGCGGCTGCGAGATCATCGAGTGGGACGCCCAGGAGGGCCGTCGCATCTATGGCCGCATCATTCCGAGTGAACCCGGCATGCGGCACTCGGTACTCCGTCAGCCGATCGGCGTGGTCGCGGCTTTCTCGCCGTGGAACTTCCCGATGAGCTCGCCGGCCCGCAAGGTTGGCGGCGCTCTCTCCTCGGGCTGTTCGATCATCCTGAAGGCATCGGAAGAAACACCGGCTGGTGCGGTGCAGCTCGTGCAGGCATTCGCCGATGCCGGCGTGCCGACTGGCGTGCTGAACCTGGTGTTCGGCAAGCCGTCAGACATCTCCGAATACCTGATCCCGCAGCCATCCGTGCGACTGGTGACGTTCACCGGCTCGGTTCCGGTCGGCAAGCATCTGTCAGCCATGGCTGGCGCCTACATGAAGCCAGCGATCATGGAGCTCGGTGGTCATGCGCCCGTGATCATGTGCGACGATATCGATCCAGTCAGCAGTGCGGGGACATCCGCGATTGCCAAATCGCGGAACGCTGGCCAGGTGTGCGTCTCGCCAACGCGCTTCTTCGTCGAGGACACGATCTACGACCGGTTTGCCGACGCCTTCGCCGAGAAGGCTGCATCGATCAAGGTCGGCAATGGTATGGATCCGGACAACCAGATGGGCCCGTTGGCCAACGACCGCCGCCTGGCCGCCATGGAGACTTTGGTGGCTGACGCCAAGGCCAAGGGTGCGCGCGTCACTGCCGGAGGGTCACGTATCGGCAATCGTGGCTACTACTTCCCTCTCACCGTGCTTGCGGATGTGCCCGACGATGCGCGTGCCATGCGCGAGGAACCGTTTGGGCCACTGGCCCTGCTCAGCCGCGTGCGCAATCTCGACGAAGCGATCGAGAAGGCGAATTCCGTGCCCTATGGCCTGGCCGCCTATGCGTTCACGAATTCCGCGCGCAACGCCGATCGGCTGGCGGAAGGAGTTGAGATTGGCAATCTGTCGATCAACCACTTCGTTGCGTCGAGCGCCGAGACGCCGTTCGGCGGTGTCAAGGACAGCGGCTTCGGGCGGGAAGGCGGCACCGAAGGGCTGCAATGCTATACTGTGGCGAAGAACGTCTCACATCTCACTGCGTAGCCGCGACCAGCACGGGATCGGCGCGATACAGATCAGGGAACAGGCGTTGCAGTTCCTTGATCTTCGGCAGGTCGTTGTAGACGATATACGGATTCGTCGGATGCCGCGTCAGGAAGTCCTGATGGTAGGCCTCGGCCGGATAGAACTCGCGCCCGGTCTCGATCGTTGTCACCACCGGCGCACTGAATATGTGCGCCTGATTGAGCTGGGCGATATAGGCGTTGGCAATGTCCGCCTGTTCCTTGGTTCCAGGAAAGATCGTTGAACGATATTGCGTGCCACTGTCGGGACCCTGACGGTTGAGTTCCGTCGGGTCGTGGGCGACCGAGAGGTAGATTTGCAGGATATGGCCATAGCTGATGCGATGAGGGTCGAACGTGACGCGGACAAATTCAGCGTGGCCGGTTACGCCGCTGCCGACAATGTCATAGTGCGCGGTCGCCGCGTTGCCGCCGGCATAGCCGGATACGGCGCTGGTCACGCCATCGACATGCTGGAACACGCCCTGCACCCCCCAGAAGCATCCTCCGGCAAGCACTGCTGTCTCACTCGTCGCAGTGGTATTGGCTTCGTCGCGTGCCGGTGGCGGGACAGCCTGGGCCGGTTCGGCATCGGAGCGCGATACCAAGGTGGCGGCCGCGATCGCCAGCAATGCGGCACCCGCCAGGACCGGGATCAGGCGGCGCGGGATCAGGCGGCGCATGACGAGAGCGCCATCGCATTGCGCACCAGCACGATCTTCTCTGCCGAACGGCCAAAGAAGTGATAGCCCGAACCGCCCTCCGCCAGCACATCGAGGAATGCATCCGGGGCAGTGACGCGCACACCGCCCAGCACATCGACGCCGCGACGCAGGAGCGCATCGGGCAGCAGGCCAACGGTCGGACCGACCATCACCACCCGCGTCTCCGGGCGGCACAGCGCGAGCAGGTTTTCCAGCGTGTCGTTCAGCAGCGTGGTCCCGGTGATCAGCACCACATCGGCACTGGGCACCACCAATCGAGCCTCGTCCGCTGGCCGGAAATGCGCCAACTCGTCCGGTTTCAGCGTGGCAGGGTCCATTTCCAGCACGGTGAAATGCTGACCGCTCCGCTTCAGCGCCTTCAGGAACGGCACGAATGCGCCGACCACCACAACGCGCTCGCCAGGTTGGATGTCCGCGGCATCATACGCATCGACGCCGGCGCGAAGTTCCACCGCGGGCGTCGCGCGCCGCTGCCAGCACATATCGGCCAAGGCGTTCATCGTGGCGACACCGATGGCGCGTCGGATACCGCTGGGTGCCTCGGTCTCCTTCAGCAGCTCCCTGGCGGGCCGTCCGCGCAACTTGCCGGGAAACGGCATCGCCATCGCCGAACTCGGACAGCAAACGGCCTCCGGGATGGAACGCAGCGGCGTCGCGCAGGCGCCGGCGATCCCCGTATTCAGCTTCACCCCGGTGAAGAACAGACCAACCACAGCACGTTCGACGACGATGCGATCGAGGTCGTCGCCCAGAACGCGCTGAATGCCCGCGACGGTCTCCGCGAGGATCGGTTCAGCTTGCATGCGATCGTCACTCCCAGGCGCACCATAGCGCCTGCAAAAGTTTAGCACGGCAGCCGTGCCGTGTCGCGGCGCTTTGCATCACGGTGGTCAGCGATGCAGCCAACGCTGCCCCCTCCCGGGCGCGGGAGAGGGCAGCGCATCGATGCAGGCGGCTGGTCGTCAGTCGGTCTTGATCCAGACCGACTTCACGTTGAGGTATTCCTCGAGGTGCTGCACGCCTGAACTCACGGCCGTAGCCGCTCATCTTGTAGCCGCCGAACGGCACCGCCGGGTCCATCGCCTGGTAGCAGTTGATCCACACCGATCCGGCGCGGATGCCCTTCGCCAGCCGATGCGCCTTGCCAACGTCGCGCGTCCATACGCCGCTGCCGAGACCGAACTGGGTCTTGTTGCCGCGCTCGATCACTTCCTCGATGTCGGTGAACGGGATGGCGGAGATCACCGGCCCGAAGATCTCCTCCTGCGCGATGCGCATGTCGTCACGCACATTGGCGAACACGGTCGGCGGCACGAAATAGCCCTTCGCCAGCGCGCCGTCGGTCAGCCGCTCACCACCCGACAGAGGACGCGCGCCTTCCTGCCGGCCAATCGCTAGATATCCGGTGACGCGCTTGAGCTGCTCCTCCGACACCAGCGGCCCCACCTGCGTCTCCGGATCGCTGCCGTCGCCGACGCGCAGCGTCTTGCTGAATTCGGCGACGCGGCCGACGAACTCATCGTAGATCTTGTGCTCGACGAACAAGCCGCGTCCCGGCGCTGCAAATCTGGCCGGAGTTGGCGAACACCGCCATGCCGGAACCCGGCACCGCCTGATCCAGATCGGCATCGGCGAACACGATGTCCGGCGACTTGCCGCCAAGTTCCAGCGACACGCGCTTCAGATTGCCGGCCGAAGCGCGGATGATCGACTGCCCCGTCAGATGCGAGCCGGTGAATGCCACCTTGTCCACATCGGGATGCGCCGCCAGCGCGGCGCCGGCGGTCTCACCATAGCCCGGCACGACGTTCACCACGCCCGGTGGCACACCAGCTTCCAGGCAAAGCTCCGCCAGCCGCAGCGGCGTCAGCGGCGCTTCCTCCGCGGGCTTCAGCACGACCGTGCAGCCGGTCGCGAGCGCCGGGCCAATCTTCCAGATCGAGGCGGTCAGCGGACCGTTCCACGGGATGATCGCGCCGACCACGCCGACCGGTTCCTTCAGCGTGAACGACACATATTCGCCGGGCAGCGAATTATCGATCGTCTCGCCATGCAGCGCCGTCGCCATGCCGGCATAGAAGCGCAGCATGCCCAGCGCGCGCTGGCGGTTGTTGCGGGTGCGGCTGATCGGCGCGCCCATGTCCAGCGTATCGAGCGCAGCGAATTCCTCGATGTCGCGTTCCACCAGATCGGCGAGGCGCAGCAGCAGGCGCTGACGCTCGGCAGGCTTGAACTTGCTCCATGGTCCGTTGAAGGCGGCACGCGCGGCGGCAACCGCGCGGTCGATGTCCTCGGCATCGCCTTCGGCGACGTTCGCCAGCAATTCGCCGGTCGCAGGATTGCGCGTCTCGAAGGTCTTGCCGGATGCAGCCTCCAGCCACTTGCCACCGATCAGCATGCGCTTCGGCTTGCCGTCCAGGAAGGGATGCACCTCGGTCATCACGTTCATCAGTTTGGTCTCCTTGTCTTGGATTGATTCGCATCGGGTGCTGCCACCAGGGCCGCGCCAAGTAAGCCGGCGTCATGGTCGTTCAGTGCGAAGGCGGCCTCGAAGCCGTCCTGCGTGCCGAGGCGTAGGATGAGACCGGGGTTGGCCTCTGCCTGCTCGATCTGCCAGCTGCCGAGACGCTGCACGAACCGCAGCGAGCCGTCGGGGAAGCGGGCATCCAGCGCGGCCTGCAACATGCGCGGCAGGGTCATCAGCAAGCCGGTGAGTACATCGAACGGCAGCACGATTCTGTGCGACGTTCCGTCAGTGCCGATGAAGTCCATCCTCACATGCGCGCCACCGGCCAATACGGCCCAGGCGGTAAGCTGCTCTCCCTCGATCGGATGTGTGTCGCCCGGCGCAATATCCATCGGCTGCCTGTTACGTTATTCCCGTCTGGATATAGCGTAGCGCGCGGCTGCTGTCCACCCGACCGCCATCGCCCCGACTATTCTGATGTGCTGGTGCGCTCTGGCTTCAGGTCAATCAGCGGCGTGCCGTCCAGACAGTCCAGCCCGCGAACCTGCAAGGTGGTCCCATCAACCGTCACCAGGTCGACCACCGATGACGCGATCGGGTTCGGACGCACCGGCGACCGCAGCGCGAAGCTGCCTGTCGTCTGCAAAGTACGAAACGGCGTCTGCAGCACCAGGTCACGTCGTGCGTGATGCATCCAGTAGAGAACCTGGATACGCTTGTGCAGCGCTATGTCGGTCAGCGCTTCACGCCAGCGTTCATCAACCACGATGGAGCACAGCGGGCCGTCAGGGCTGCCGCGCTTGGGACAGTCACTCCGCACCCGCCACGGCGTGCGGATCGTACCGATGAAATACACGCCGGCGTCGGTGGCCGCTGGAAGATCGACCGCCACCTCGCCGGCGCGCAGGGCACTATCGTTCGATTCATCGTTCATCGACGCAGACTGCCGGGAACGACGAACCGAAGTCCAGGCGCGTTCACAAGGCGGCGGTGACCGCCTTGATCTCGGTGTAGTTGTGGAACACTTCCTCGCCCATCTCGCGGCCCCAGCCGGATTGCTTGTAACCGCCGAACGGCAGCGAGGCGTCGAACACGTTGTGGCAATTGATCCACACGGTGCCGGACCGGATACGGCTGGCGAGCTTGTGCGCCGTCCCGCCATTGCGCGTCCAGATGCTCGCGGCCAGGCCATAGATCGTGTCATTGGCCTGCTTCGCAATCGCGTCCAGGTCATCGTCGGCGAACGGCGTGGTGCACACCACCGGGCCGAAGATCTCCTCGCGCACCACCTTCATGTTCGGTGTCGTGTTCTCCATCACGGTAGGCTGTACGAAATAACCGAGGTTGCCGACACGGCTGCCACCGACCGTGATCTTGGCGCCTGATTGGCGGCCATCTTCGATATAGCCGGTGACGCGCGCGAACTGTTCATCCGACACCAGCGGCCCCATCTCGGTTGCGGGATCCAGGCCCGCCCCGACCTTGATCTTGCCGGCGATGTCCGCAACGCCTGCCACGACCTTCTCATAGACCGACTTGTGCGCGTAGAGCCGTGATCCCGCACAGCAGCATTGGCCATGGTTGAAGAAAATCGCGCTCGCTGCGCCCGCGATGGCAAGGTCGAGATCAGCATCCGGCAGAATGATCGCCGGCGATTTCCCGCCGAGTTCCAGGGATACTTTCTTCAGGTTCCCGGCCGCGGCCTGCACGATCAGTTTGCCGACTTCGGTGGATCCGGTGAATGCCACCTTGTCCACATCCGGATGCGCCGCCAGCGCCGCTCCCGCCGTCTCACCGAAGCCGGTGAGGATGTTCACCACGCCGGCCGGCACGCCGGCCTCTACGATCAGCTCTGCCAGTCGCAGTGCGGTCAGCGGTGTCTGCTCGGCTGCCTTCAGCACGATGGTGCAGCCAGCCGCCAGTGCCGGTGCGATCTTCCACGCCGCCATCAACAGCGGAAAATTCCACGGGATGATCTGCCCGACCACGCCAACCGGCTCGCGCACCGTATAGGACAGGTATTCGCCGGGCAGTGATAACGGCAGCGTCGAACCGGTGATTTTGGTCGCCCAGCCGCCCATGTAGCGGAATATGTCGACCGCGAGCGGCAGATCGGCCACGCGTGCCACCGCGTAGGGCTTGCCGTTGTCGATCGACTCAAGTTCAGCCAGTTGCTCCAGGTCGCGCTCGATCAGATCGGCGATACGCCACAGGATGCGGCCACGCTCCGATGGACTGACCCGCGCCCAGCGCCTCTCGTCGAACGCGCGCCGCGCCGCGGCAACTGCCAGATCAACGTCCGCCTTGTCGCCCTCCGGCACATTGGCGATCACGCCGCCGGTGGCGGGATTATAGACCGCGAAGGTCTTGCCGGACACCGCCGGCACCTGCTTGCCGTCGATCAGCATCAGCGGATTCCGGCCGAGGAAGCCGGTGGAATGCCGAAGCCTCGGGTCGAGTGCGATCGCGTCCATGTTCGTTCCTCCCAGTGGGTTCAGCGAATGGGTTCAGCGAATGGTTTCAGCGAATGGGTTCAGCGAATGCGTGTGCGCCGTCGCCGGTGCACGGCGACGGTTCCGCAAATGGCCGTGAGAAGCAGTGCCAGGCTCGCCGGTTCCGGCACGGTCGCGTCGAACACGGCGAGCTCGACCAGATTGGACACGTAACGCCCGCCGGCGATATCGCCGGGCACCACCATCCGTGCGAACCCATCCGGTCCGCCGCCGAGGCCGCCCAGCGTGTCCGAATAGGCAACGAGGTCGGGCTGATCGCCGAAGGCGGGGTCGATCTCGCCAAGAGAGAAGATCGCCTCATAGCCATCGCTGCCCACTGCGACGACGTATTTGCGCAGGATGTCATTCTTGATGGCGGCATCGGTGACGATCCCCGCAGAGGTCAGCAGGGTCCAGAGCGACACGCCGGTGAACGTGTCAGTGACGGAAGAGGAGCCGGACAGATATGTCGTCGTCAAAGTGGTGGCCGGAAACGACATCAGAGTTGCGAGCGTGTAGGTCCCTGGCGTCGCAACACCCCCGGTCAGCGTGAACTGGCTCGACACGCCGCCGCCCGTTCCGGGCAATGACGGTGCGGTTCCCGCGTGCAGGGTCACCAGATTGGACACATAGCGGCCGCCGGCCTTGTCGCCGGGCACCACCATCCGGGCAAAGCCATCCGTCCCGCCGGGACCGAGCTGTCCGCCGGTATCGGCATAGGCTGCCATGTACGGCCGATCGCCGAACTTCGGGTTGATCTCGCCGCCCGCGAACACCGTCTTGTAGCCGTCACTTCCGACGGCAACGACGTAATTGCGCAGCGTGCTGTTCTTCACGCCTGGCGCTGGGGTAAAGCCGCCTGCGGAATTCACCAGCGTCCACAGGTCCGTCCCGGTGTAGGTATCGGTAACCGGACCCCCACCTGCGGTATATGTCACGGTTTGCGTGGTGGGAGGCAGTGCCGACAGCGCCGCCAGATCGTACGTGCCCGGCGTCACCACGGAGCCGTTGAGCGTGAACTGTGTCGAGATCGGCCCGGCAACCGCCGCGGCAGTCAGGCACGCCGTTACGGCCAGAGACAGTGTGAATGACGTTATAACCCGCGCGGGCGCCATGGGGTTTACTCCCTGATTGGTAGCGTGCTTGGCAGGCTTGTGCGACTACGCTATATCCAGTTACTCATATCGTAGCAACCCGTGTCCAGGATGAAATGCTAATGTACCAAAATGTTTTGCTGTTCATTGATGGCGCATGGCGTGCGGCCGCATCAGGCCGAAGTCTGCCGGTGGTCAACCCGGCGACCGGCGAAAAGATCGGAACAGTCGCCCACGCGGAACGCGCTGACCTGGACCACGCGCTGGAGGCCGCAGACAAAGGCTTCCGACTCTGGCGGAAAGTATCGGCATTCGATCGTTCGAAGGTGATGCGCAAGGCGGCCGATCTGCTGCGCGATCGTGCCGACAAGATCGCGCCGCTGCTGACGATGGAGCAAGGCAAGCCGCTGCCCGAGGCGAAGGGCGAAGTGCTCGCGGCCACAGACGTGATCGACTGGTTTGCCGAGGAAGCGCGCCGCACCTACGGCCGCGTTATTCCCGCTCGGGCCGAGGGCATCTATCAGCTCGTGGTCAAGGAGCCGGTCGGACCGGTGGCCGCGTTCACGCCGTGGAACTTCCCGATCAACCAGGTCGTGCGCAAGCTCTCCTGCGCGCTCGCTGCCGGTTGCTCGATCATCGTGAAGGCGCCGGAGGAAACGCCGGCGTCGCCTGCTGAACTGATCCGCTGCTTCGCCGATGCCGGCGTACCGGCGGGCGTGATCAATCTCGTCTATGGTGTGCCGTCGGAGATCTCGGAATACCTCATTCCGCATCCGATCATCCGCAAGATGTCGTTCACCGGCTCCACCGCCGTGGGCAAGCAGCTTGCGGCGATCGCAGGCGCCCATATGAAGCGCGTGACGATGGAACTTGGCGGCCATGCACCCGCGATCGTGTTCGACGATGCCGATGTGGATACGGCGAGCCGTTTGTTGGCGACTGCGAAGTTTCGCAACGCGGGTCAGGTCTGTGTGTCGCCGACGCGCGTGTTGGTACAGGAGCGCGTCTACGATCAGTTCGTCACCGGCTTCGTCCAGCACAGCAAGGCGATGAAGGTCGGCGACGGCTTGCAGTCCGGCACGACGATGGGCCCGATGGCCAATCCGCGCCGCATCACCGCGATGGAGACGTTCATCGGCGACGCCACTCAGCATGGCGCGACGGTGCAGGCTGGCGGACACCGCATCGGCAACAAGGGCAACTTCTTCGAGCCGACGGTGCTGACCGACGTGCCAAAGGACGCGCGCGTCATGAACGACGAACCGTTCGGTCCGCTCGCCGTCATCTCGCCGTTCAGCACATTCGACGAGGTGGTGACGGAGGCCAACCGCCTGCCGTACGGACTTGCCTCTTACGCGTATACCAGGTCGGCCAAGACAGCGAACGCCATCGCTGCCGCCGTGGAGAGCGGCATGATCTCGATCAACCATCATGGCCTGGCGCTGCCGGAAGTGCCGTTCGGTGGCGTGAAGGATTCCGGCTACGGCTCCGAGGGCGGGTTGGAAGCAATCGAGAACTATCTGAATACCAAGTTCGTCACCCAGGCCGGACTGTAGGTCAGAGGCGGCGGCGCGTGAGCATGACAGGATCGCCCGTCGTGATCCGGACCGACGCCATCCCGGCGTCGCGCCAGAGAACGATCGACATTGCATCACTGCCTGCCGCGTTGGTGGTGCGAAGCGATGCCCAACCTGTGGCCGGCCCGGTGCGTCGCACGAAGATCTGGGAATTCAACACCAATCTGCATTGCTCCATCATCGGCACGTGCCTGTCCACCGCTGAACTGCGCCAGACACTCAAGAAGCTCGGGCTCGTGCCGCCGGACAGCACCGATCACGAACTGCATGGCGCTGCGGTGAGCCTCGCCGGACGGCACGACAAGGCAGGCAAGCTGCTGAACAAGGCGCTCGATGAACGCCATCGCATCTCGATCAACCAGTTTGCCAAGGCGAGTACCGATGAGGCTGTCCGGTCGTTCTGGCGTGACGCCGTCCGACGCGGCGAGATACCCGGCGCTTATTGGGCCACTCTCACGCATCCGGCCGCCACGCGTGCCCTTATCCGGGATGCGTTCGGCGAGGTGCATATGCTCTCGCACCTGGTTGGAGCGGCTAATCGTGCGGATATACGGCGGCTCTGCCAGTTGGAAGAAGAGAACGCCGAACTGCGAGCGCGTCTCGATCGGCAGCAGGCTGCGTTTCGCAAGGCTGTCGTCACGCGGGATGCGTCCATCCAGGAACTGCGGCAGGCGTTGGCCCAGCAGGTGGCAGCCGATCCGCCCACATCGGGCGACCATAACGCCGTGCTGAAACAACTGGCTGCCGACCTGGAGCGCCGCCTGGCCGCAGAGACACGGCGCAGCGCTGCGCTGAGTGACCGACTGACCAGCGCCCAGGCCACGATCGCAGATGAGCGATCCGCCCGGATGAGCGCAGAACGCGAGAACGCTGCGCTGCGCGGCGAACTGGAGATCGTCGAAACGTCGATGCATGCAGCCTGCCGGGACGGGGCCGATACCGTTCCGTCACGTGCCCGGCTTGATGGCATCACGCTGCTGTACGTCGGTGGACGCACGCACCATGTGGCGCATCTGCGTGCGATAGCCGAGGATTCCGGTGGCACGCTCCTGCACCACGACGGCGGCATCGAGCACCATCTGAACCTGCTCGCCGGTCTTGCCAGCCAGGCCGACCTGGTCGTGTTCCCGGTGGACTGCATCAGCCACCCCGCAGCGCAGGTGGCCAAGCAGCTATGTCGTCAGGCAGGCAAGCGGTTCATTCCGCTGCGGTCCGCCAGCGCGACCTCCCTGCTCGCTGCATTGCAACGGCCGGAGGTGACGGGCCTCGCGGATGCCGCCGAGTGATCAGTCGACGCCGACCATCACGTCGGATGCCTTGATCACCGCGATCGCCTTCATGCCCGGCTTCAGCTTAAGCTCCTCGGCCGCCTCGTTGGTGATCGACGAGGTGATCGTCACTGTCGGGGACACTTCGATGGTGACATGGGTTGTCGTGGCGCCTGGCTTCACGGACTTGATCGTGCCGGCGACCTGGTTGCGGGCGGAAAGCTTCATGGTGCAGGCTCCTTCGGTTTGGCATCACTTCTCGCTACAGGCACGGTTGAGCGCCAGCAGGTGTTTACGCGCGGCCAGAGCAGTATCCATCTCGATAGCACGATAACGTTCCACCACGGCCTTTCCCGCGCGTGTGAGCACCGCACCGCCGCCGCCACTGCCGCCGGCCGCGGTTTCTACCACAGGTGTGCCAAGACTGCTGTTAAGATCCTCGACAAGCTCCCAGGTGCGCCGATACGACATCCGCAGGACGCGTCCGGCCGCCGATATGGATCCGGAACGGGCGATCTCTTCCAGCACGGCGATCTTGCCGGGGCCGATTCGGGCCCCGCAGACAAGGTCGAGCCGAATGCTCAGCCGGTCACTGGCCGGCGCGGTATCGACCGAACGTGGTTTTCGCTTCGCCATGGCGGATGTCGACGGTGCGCCTCCCTTATTATTGCCCGGCTGCAGCGTGGCCCGCTGCCCTGCTGATGACAAGCAGTTCTGCGTGCCCCTTCGCCTTGGTCAGTCCTTCAAGCCGCCGGAACGAATCGAGCACCTTATGGCCCTGCTCGGTCAGGATTGCACCTCCGCCCCGGGCACCGCCGCGGATCGGGTCAACCAGCGGCGGGGAGAATACTTCATTCATTGCCGCAACAAGTTTCCATACATGGGCGTAACTGGCGCCCATCTGACGCTGTGCCGCGGCGATTGAGCCTGTGCTGCGGATAGCCTCCAGGAGCATCGCCTGGACGGGCCCGATCACCATCTGGCCGCCCACCATAATCCGCAGCTCCAGATCAGGTCTGGGGCGCCGGTTGCGTCTCGTCATCGGCATTTGCCCGTGAACCTTTTGCCGCTATATCGCACAGGCTATATCGTCGCAAGCGAGGAGGACAGATGGTGCGCCGCGCATTCCTGGCTATGTTGCTGCTCTGCTGGGCCGGCGCCGCCTTGGGCGGCACAGTGGTCGATGCCACCGGCCGCAGCATCGTGGTGCCGGAGCACATCATGCGCGTACTGCCCGGCGGGCCGCCAGCCGCCATCCTGTTGGCGGCGGTGGCACCCGATCTGATGCTCGGCTGGACCTCGCCCGTATCGGACGACACACGTGCGCTGCTTGCGCTGGAAGCTGCGAAGCTGCCGCAGGTTCCGCGGCTGACCGGGCGAGACGATGTGACGGACAAGATAACCGCGCTGAAGCCCGACCTGATCCTGGACTACGGCACTATCGCGCCTCGCTATATTGAATTGGCCAAGGCCATGCAGCAGCGCACGGGAATTCCCACCGTATTGCTGGATGGTTCGCTGGCGGAAATTCCGCGCGTATTCCGGTTGGTCGGCAGCATTCTGCATCGCGAGGACCGCGCCGAGACGCTCGCCAGGTTCGCCGAAACGTTGCTGGCGCTGCCGGTGGTGCAAGCGGCGCATCCGCGCGTTGTCTACGCGCGTGGCGCGGATGGCCTGACGGTGGTCGCGCCAGGAACCGATCTTGCCGAAACCTTCACGCGTCTCGGCTGGCAGCTTGTAGCGCCCGCCGGTCAGGGACCATCGCGGCAGGCCACTCCGGATGACATCCGCGCGCTCGATCCCGATTTGATCGTCTTTGCGGATCCCGCGATGCGCGCCACGCTCGCGCAATCCGCGGCTTGGCGATCGCTGCGCGCGGTGCGCGACGGGCACGCGTTCGTTGCTCCCGACCTGCCGTTCGGCTGGTTGGACGAACCGCCATCGATCAATCGGTTGCTCGGCTTCGCCTGGCTTGGCGGCAGTGATCCGAGGACGCTCGCGGCATTGTTCAACGCGGTGGTCTACGGCCACGTGCTGACGGAGCCGCAACTCGAAGCGGTGGTCGCCGGCGTGTCGAGAGTTGCGCCATAGCCGCAGCGGCGTTACGACCGGCAGTATCCGCTGGACTATAACGTGGACTATAACGGGCTTTACGCCAACCGAGGGAGATGACGCGGTGCTGGATGATCGCGTAGAGAACAAATCGAGCGTGCGAGCCGTCGGCATCCTCATTTTTGCTGCACTGATTTTGGCAGTGCTGATGATGCGCGCGACGGTGGCGTTTGCGGCTGGAACCGTCAATGTTCTGTATGCCGGGTCGCTGGTGAATCTCATGGAACACAGTATCGGCCCTGCATTCGACAAGGCCACCGGCGACACGTTCCAGGGCTTTGCCGGCGGCTCGGGCCTGCTGGCCAATCAGATCAAGGGAAAACTGCGGCACGGCGATGTGTTCATCAGTGCGGTGCCCAAGGTGAATGCCGCACTGACGGGATCGGCGAACGGCGATTGGGTGAGCTGGTATGTCGGGTTCGCGCAGTCGCCATTGGTGATCGGCTACAACCCCTCCAGCAAATTCGCTGCCGACTTCAGGAGCAAGCCCTGGTACCAGGTTCTGGCCGAACCGGGCATCAGGATCGGACGCACCGATCCTAAACTGGATCCCAAGGGCGCGCTTACGCTCGAGCTGATGAAGCAGGCCGAGACGACCTACAAAATGCCCGACCTGTCCCAGCAGGTCCTCGGCGCCCCCGACAATCCGGCGCAGGTCCTGCCGGAGGAAACGCTGGTTGGCCGCCTGCAATCCGGGCAGCTCGACGTGGGCTTTTTCTATTCGACCGAAACGTCCGATGCGAAGATCCCGGCCATTGCCTTGCCAGCCGATATCGGGCCCAAGGCTTCATACACCGTCACGATCCTGCGCGATGCGCCCAATGCAACCGGTGCTGAACAGTTTGTGTCTTTCCTGCTCGGAGCCGACGGGCAGAGCCTGATGAAGGCACACGGCATGGACGTTCAAAAGCCTGCGCTGACCGGCGAGGCGAACTCGGTGCCGGCAAACATTCGATCGCTTGTCGATAAGGCGAAGTGACGCGTCGGGTTGCTGCGCCGCTACCGTGGCTGGCCGGACTGCTCACGATTTATCTGGTCGCGCCGCTGGTCGCCGGCGTGCAGCAGATTGGCCTCGCCGATTGGAGTTCGGTTGACGCCGGGGCTTTGCTTCGTTCGTGCGTCATCTCCATCACCAGTGCCACCGCGGCAACGGCGATCATCGCGCTTGGCGGCATTCCTCTCGGCTATCTGCTGGCGCGGATTCCAGGTCGCACGATGGCGGGACTCGGCTTCATCGTTCAGCTTCCGCTGGCGCTGCCGCCACTCACCAGCGGCGTCCTGCTGTTGTTCCTCGTTGGCTATTCCACGCCGCTCGGTCGGCTGCTGAACGGAGCGCTGACGGATTCCTTCTACGGCATCGTAATCGCCGAAGTCTTTGTCGCGGCTCCATTCCTGATCATCGCGGCGCGCTCCGGTTTTGCCGCCATGGATCCGGTCCTGGAAGGTGTTGCCGCGACACTCGGCCGTGGGCCGATCGAGGTCTTCCTGCGTGTGAGCTTGCCGATCGCCTGGCCGGCTATCTTGTCGGGCCTGCTGCTTGCGTGGCTGCGTGCCTTCGGTGAATTCGGCGCAACGGTGATGGTGGCCTATCACCCGTATTCACTGCCGGTCTACACGTATGTTGCCTTCGGGTCGCAAGGCCTGCCGGCCATGATGCCGGTGCTGTTGCCGACACTGATCGTTGCGTTGGCCGTCATGGCACTGAGCGGCCTCGCCGCGCGCGAAAGAGACGGGAGGAGTGGACAGTGGCTGAGTGCGATTGTCGCGCCGGTTGCTGTACCGGGTGGCGTGAGAGTGCCACCTCGTCATGTGCCGCTGCGTCAGCCTGTCGGATCAGTCGATATCGGCTTGCGGCTCGAGAAGCAGCTTGGCAGCTTTCGTCTGGACTTCGAGTGGTCACCCCGCGCACGCCGCCTCGCGATACTTGGTCCATCGGGCTCCGGCAAATCGCTGACTCTCAAGCTGATCGCCGGGATCGAACGGTTCGAGCAAGGAACCGTCATGATCGACGGCAGGGAACTCTCGCGGCTTGATCCCGCACAGCGAGCGATTGCCTACGTGCCGCAGACTTACGGGTTGTTCCCGCACCTCACCGTCATGGAGCAACTGCAATTTCCCGTCGGCGCCAAACAAGAGGTGGCGGAATATTGGATCAATCGCCTTGGCCTTCGCGATCTGGAACAGCGACGCCCAATCGCCCTGTCGCTCGGTCAGCAGCAACGCGTCGCGTTGGCACGAGCTCTCAACAGACCTGCTCGGCTATTGCTGCTGGACGAACCGTTTTCCGCACTGGATACCCCACTCCGAGCCCACCTTCGCCAGGAATTCCTCGCGCTCCAGGCAGAGATCACTGCCACAACAATCCTCGTCACTCACGACCCGGGGGAGGCGGCGTTGCTCGCGGATGAACTACTCGTGATCGCAGAGGGGCGTGCACTGCAGTGTGGCCCTGTCAACCAGGTATTCATGCGCCCCGCCAACGAGACGGTGGCGCGCCTGCTGGGTGCCGACAACGTGGCCGAAGGCATTGTTGTCGATGAGCATCAGATCGATGTCGGCAGCGACGTAGCACTGACGATAGCGGGCCTGCCGCTGCGCAGGGGCGAGCGCGTCGGATGGAGCTTTCCGCCGGCACGCGCCGAGATCACGCCGAGGGGACGCTATCAGGGTGTGGTGCAGGGGGTTACGCCAGTAGGGATCGGGCGTCACGTCACTGTCCGCCTCGGTGACGCCCGGATCGCGATCTTCGACGGACGAACCGATGCCACACCTGCGGGCCAATGCAAATTCGATATCGATCCAAATTCCATCCAGGTCTGGCCTCTGGGCTAGGTTGCGCCACTACGCTATATTCTTTTGGATACGGCGTTGCGATGTGCCGCGCCGCTCTCACGAAAGCAATCCCTGATGAATGCGCCGTTCGATCCCACGTTCATGGTGAACGAGAAGTTTGCCGTAGGCCAGCCCGTCTCACGCAAGGAGGACCCGGTCCTGCTGCGTGGCGAGGGCCGCTATACCGACGATTTGAACCTGCCCGGCCAACTCTATGGTGTCATGGTGCGCAGCCGGATGGCGCATGGTGAAATGCGTTCGATCGATACCGATGCCGCGCGCGAGATGCCCGGCGTGCATATGATCGTCACGGCGGCTGATCTGGCTGCGGCCGGCATCAAGAAC
This sequence comes from uncultured Alphaproteobacteria bacterium, assembly GCA_963790445.1. Taxonomy (GTDB): domain Bacteria; phylum Pseudomonadota; class Alphaproteobacteria; order Acetobacterales; family Acetobacteraceae; genus JAMXLO01. Next base: position 91,584 of record CAWBON010000014.1, read on the forward strand.
ATGCAGGCGGCGGCGGGAAAGCACCGCAATGGCACGCCAACGCCCCGTCCGCCGCAGCGGGCGCTCGCGACTGATCGGGTGCGTTACGTCGGCGAGCCGATCGCCATGGTGGTGGCCGAGACGGTCAAGCAGGCGAAGGACGCGGCAGAGTCGATCTTCGTTGACATCGATCCGCTGCCGGCGGTGACGACCGCAAGCGCCGCCGCGGCGCCGGATGCGCCGCAACTGCACGCGGACGCTCCCGGCAATGTCTGCCTGGACTTCCACTACGGCGATAGCGAGCAGGTTGCCGCCGCCTTTGCGTGTGCCGCACACGTCACCAGGCTGTCGATCCGCAACAACCGCATCGTGGTCTGTGCGATGGAACCGCGCTCTGCCATTGGCGAGTACGATCCGGATGCGGACCGACTGATCCTGCGTCTCGGCTGCCAGGGCGTGTTCGGGCAGCGCAATCAGCTGAGCGCCATCCTTGGCGTGCCGGTAGAGAAGCTGCGGGTCCTCACCGGCAATGTCGGCGGCTCGTTCGGCATGAAGTCGTCCGCCTACCCGGAATATATCTGCCTGCTGTACGCGGCGCGTGCGCTCGGCCGTCCGGTGAAGTGGACAGACGAGAGGTCGGAAAGCTTCCTGTCCGACAGTCATGGCCGTGACCATGAGATGACAGCGGAATTGGCGTTGGACGCGGACGGCAAGTTCCTGGCGCTGCGTGTGGCCGGCTACGGCAACCTTGGGGCCTGGCTCAGCAACGCCACCACCATTCCACCAACTCTGAACACAGTGAAGAACATCATCGGCGTCTATAACACGCCGTTGATCGAGGTTTCGTCCCAATGCATGTTCACCAACACGACACCGGTTGGTGCATATCGCGGTGCGGGCCGGCCAGAAGGCAACTATTACATGGAACGCCTGGTGGAAACCGCGGCGCGCGAGATGGGTATCGACCGCGTCGAACTTCGCCGACGCAACCATATACGCCCCGAACAGATGCCGTACCGTGCACCGTCCGGCATGTTGTACGACAGCGGCGAATTTCCCACCGTCATGGACAAGGCGCTGATCGCCGCGGATTGGGATGGCTACACCGCACGCCAGGCGGACAGTCGCGCCCGCGGCAAGGTGCGGGGACGCGGCATCGGTCACTATCTGGAAGTAACGGCGGATGCCGGCAATGAGATGGGTGGCGTTCGCTTCGAGGCCGACGGCTCCGTCACCATCATCACCGGCACACTGGATTACGGCCAGGGGCATGCGTCGCCCTTTGCCCAGGTCCTGGCGGATCGCCTCGGCATTCCGTTCGACCGGATCAAGCTGCTGCAAGGCGATTCCGATGAACTGATCGCTGGCGGCGGCACAGGCGGCTCGCGCTCCATGATGCAGAGTGGTGGTGCTATCATCGCCGCCAGCGATATTGTCATCGAGCAGGGCAAGCAGGCCGCCGCACATTTCCTCGAAGCTTCTGTCGCCGACGTAGAATTTGCCCGCGGGCGAATTCAGCATCGCCGGCACCGATATCGGCATCCACATCATGGACGTCGCGGAGCGACTGCGCCTCGGTGGGGATTTACCCGATGACATTCCGCGGACTCTGGACGTCAGCCACGTATTCAAAGGCGTACCGTCGGCGTTCCCCAACGGCTGTCATATCGCCGAGGTCGAAGTGGATCCGGATACCGGTGCGGTGGAAATCGTCAGCTACACGACGGTGAACGACTTCGGCGTGCTGGTGAACCCGATGCTCGTGGAAGGTCAGGCGCATGGTGGCATCGCCCAGGGCGTCGGACAGGCATTCATGGAGAGCGTTGTGTATGACGCGGACGGGCAGATGCTGACCGGCTCCTACATGGACTACGGTCTGCCGCGCGCGTCCGATCTGCCTGGGCTCGGCTTCGAAAGCCATCCAGTGCCCGCGCGCACCAATCCGCTCGGTGCCAAAGGCTGCGGGGAGGCAGGTTGTGCCGGCTCGCTGCCAGCAGTGATGAATGCGCTGGTCGACGCATTGTCGGAGTTCGGCATCAGGCACATCGATATGCCGGCGACGCCGATGCGTATCTGGCAGGCGATCCAGGAGGCGCGCCACCCGTAGACGGGGGATGGCATACGGGGGATGGCATCACCTGGCTTCCTACGCTATATCCGACAGGGAATTGCGTAGCACACCAGGAGGAAGCCGATGAATGTCATGTTGCAGCCGACCGCGGTGCCGGAAATCACCGCGCGGTTCATCGCCGGCCCGTTGCAATTGCTGATCGGCGGCGAGTGGGTTGACGCCAAGTCGGGCAAGACCTTCGAAGTGTTCGATCCGGCCACCGGCCGCCCGATCGCCAAGGCAGCCGAAGGTGACGCTGCGGATATCGATGCAGCGGTCGCCGCCGCACGCCGTGCCTTCGAAAGCGGTCCATGGGCGCGCATGTCACCTTTGGAGCGCAGCAAGCTCATCTATCGCCTGGGCGACGCGCTGGAAGCGAATGCCGAGGAATTTGCTGCGCTCGAAGCGCTGGACAACGGCAAACCGATCCGCGACGCGCGGGCAATCGACGTTCCCGGCTCCTATGAGATGTTCCGTTATATGTCGGGCTGGGCAACGCGGCTGAACGGCGAGACCGTGCCGATCTCCGCGCCCGGTAACTGGCATGCCTACACGCTGCGGGAACCTGTTGGCGTCGTGGGACAGATCATTCCGTGGAATTTTCCGCTGATGATGGCGGCGTGGAAGCTGGCACCGGCGCTGGCAGCGGGCTGCACGATCGTGCTGAAGCCAGCCGAACAGACGCCGCTCTCTGCCATCAGGCTTGGCCGACTGATCCAGGAGGTAGGCTTTCCGCCTGGTGTCGTGAACATTGTGACCGGTTTCGGCGAGACCGCAGGCGCGGCCTTGGCGGCGCACCCTGACGTGGACAAGGTCGCGTTCACCGGATCGACCGAGGTCGGCAAGCTGATCGTGCAGGCCGCTGCGGGCAACCTGAAGAAGGTCTCGTTGGAACTTGGCGGGAAGTCGCCGGCGATCGTGTTCCCGGACGCCGACATGGATGTCGCGATCCGTGGCACCGCGAGTGCGATCTTCTTCAACATGGGTCAATGCTGCACGGCTGGCTCGCGCCTGTTCGCGCATAAGCGCGTGTTCGACAAGTTGATGGAGGGCATCGCATCGGAGGCCGGGAAGATCAGCATGGGTCCGGGCCTTAACCCGAGACTCGCAGATGGGACCGCTGGTGTCGGAGGAACAATTCACCCGCGTGACCGGCTTTCTGGAGGCGGGACGCAAGGAGGGCGCGCGCGTCGTCACTGGCGGCGAGCGCGTCGGCAATGCCGGCTACTTCGTGGCACCGACAGTGCTGACCGACACGCGGCCCGACATGTCGGTGGTGCGCAACGAAATCTTCGGCCCGGTGGTCTGTGCGATACCGTTCGACGACGACGATCTGGACCGCATTGCCAAAGAGGCGAACAACACGAACTACGGCCTGGCCGCAAGCGTGTGGACCCGTGATCTGGGGATTGCACACAAGCTTGCGCGGCGTATCCGTGCCGGCACGGTGTGGATCAACACGCACAATTTCGGCGACGTGGCGCTGCCGTTCGGTGGCTACAAGGAGTCCGGCTGGGGCCGCGAGATGGGCAAGGAAGTGCTGGAACTCTACACCGAGACCAAGGCCGTCGCTGCCGCATTATGACCGACCGCAGCAGGATCGATGCCGAACTGGATGGCGTGCGCATGTCGCCGGACGGCTCGCGGGTGATCCTGCTGCTGCACGATACGGCAGGGCAGAAGGTTGCATTGTCCCTGCCAACGAACTGTCTCAACACCGTGCTGACGGCGGCGCCCCACCCGGTAGAAGCAGGCGCCGTGCATGCGGTGGAAACCTGGAACATGACGCAGGCCGAAAATGGCCAGGACATGATCCTGACCTTGTGCACCCCGGAGGGAATGACGATCGCGTTCACCGTCAATCCTTGGCAGGTTCAGGGCATGGCGACGGTGGCGACGTACGGATCGACGCGCGGAGGGGCGAACCGATCGATCCATTGACGGCGATGTCAGTTTGCCAGACGAGGCACTGCAGGCAGCGGCTGCTCCACCTGCTCGCACGCGTTCAGCAAGTCGCCTGACAACATCCGTGCGACCCCTACCGGCATCGAATAGGATGCCTGGAACGGCGTGCCCAGCATGAACATCGTCACAACGCGCTCGGTCATCAGATCAACAGCAATGCTGATCGGGTATTCGATATCGACACGTGGTATCGACAGATATTCCCGTCCGTGCGAGCGATTGGCTCCCTGCCGAGCAGCTATGACCGCGGACACGAAGGCTTGTTGAAACAGCGCGGCGAGCGATTCGACATACTCGAAGTCGATCTGGATCGTCTGCTGTTCGTCGCCACCATCTGTGAACCGGAACTCGATATACTCACGGTTCTCGTCGATGCGCACTGAGTCAAGCAACCGTACCAATAGTTCTGTCATCGTTACGTCCAATCGGCTGCACGTCGTTATATATTAGTGGGTATTACGACATGGACGGCCGAGGATGGTCAAGCTGGGTCAAGGCAGACCGATCGGATCGAAGCCATATTGCTGCAGGATTGTCTGCCCCTGTTCAGACAGGACGAACAATGCAAACCGCGCTGCCAGCGGCTGATCGGTCAGGACGATCAACCCATAGGCGGGACCAACCGTCAGTGACGGCGGCAGGGGAACGTTCACGAGGCCCTGGATCTCGCGCATAACCGGTACCGAGCTGCTGCAATAGCCAAGCATCACGTCAGCACGATTGGCCAGGAAGATGCCCTGCACCGCACCGCGTCCCGGCACCAACGGGGTGCTATTTGGCCCTCCCACCAGCTTCATGGCCTTCGCCTGCAAGACGGCCTGTGCACCCGGATGCACTGCCTCGGCGCGCGCGAAGACGGCCCATGCATAGTCGCCACCCGGATCGGCGCCCGGAGTGGAGGTAGCCAGGCGCACCGACGGGTCCAGCAATTTGTCGAGCAAATCGTCGGTTGTCATTCCTATGTTCGCTCGACCCAGCGCGCATAGCCGGTTGCGCGTGAACATCACGACCGATGATCCGCTGTGGGAGCGAGCCAGGGCACGCGGCTGCGCCATATCCGCCGATGCGAAAACATCGACGTGATCGCCGTGCTCTATCTTCTCGCGCAGGACGCCAGAGGGACCAAATACCGGTGTGGCCACATCGCCTTCCGCCGCGGGGAATGCCTTCACGATGTTGGTGAATGCACCGGTCAGGCTTCCCGCCGCATAGATGTGCAGAGGCTCCGCCATGGCAAAGCGAAGCGGCATGAAGGCTACCGTGACCAGGAGCATAGCCGCGAAACATCGGACCATGGATATCATCTGGACCCTCCTGGCCGCCACCGCTATATCCAAATTACCATAGCATACGCTTGGGTATCCCGCGATCCCCCGGAGACTGCAGATCATGTCCCTAACCGAACAGACACGCCTGAACGCCAGTATTCCGCTAAGCCATGCGCAGATGCTGATCGCTGGCGCCTGGGTAGACAGCGCGTCCGGCGAAACCCTGGACGTGGAGAATCCCGGCAAGCGGCAGAAAATCGCCGAAATCCCGCGTGGGGGTGCGCCCGACGTGGATCGTGCCGTGCAGGCCGCCACACAGGCTTTTCCAGGCTGGAGCAGGACGCCACCGCGCGATCGCGGCCGGCTGCTGCTGCGCGTCGCAGAGGCGCTGGAGGCGCGCGGCGAGGAGCTTGCCCGCATCATCGCCTTGGAAACCGGCAATGCACTGCGGACCCAGGCGCGTCCGGAGGCGCGGCTGTCGGCCGACATCTTCCGCTACTTCGGCGGCCTTGCCGGCGAACTGAAAGGCGAGACGATCCCGCTTGGGGAGCATGTGCTCAGCTACACGCGACGCGAGCCGATTGGTGTCGTGGGCGCCATCATTCCATGGAACGCACCGGTGCTGCTAGGCGCGCTGAAGATTGCACCCGCGCTCTGCGCCGGTAACACTCTGGTGTTGAAGGCGGCGGAGGATGCGCCACTCGGCGTGCTGCTGATGGCGGAGGTATGCCAGGCGTTCCTGCCGCCCGGCGTGCTGAACGTGCTGACCGGTCTCGGCGAGGAGTGCGGCGCCGCGCTCGCGCAGCATCCGGCAATTTGCAAGCTGTCGTTCACCGGATCGACAGAGGTGGGCAAGCTGATCATGCGTGCCGCGGCAGAACGGATCGTGCCGGTGTCACTGGAACTCGGCGGCAAGAGCCCCTCTATCGTGTATCCGGATGCAGATGCGGACTGGGTAGTGGATGGCGTGATTGCGGGCATGCGCTTCACCCGCCAGAGCCAGTCATGCACGGCCGGTTCCCGCCTGTTCCTGCACGCTGACGTCTTCGACAGCTTCCTGGACAAACTTCGCACGAAGACGCAGGCGCTGAAGCTGGGCGATCCACTCGATGAAGCAACCGACATCGGTGCCATCATCAACGACAAGCAATTTCGCAAAGTGTGCGGCTATGTCGATGACAGGCTTGAAACGCAAGGACGCGCGGCTGGTGTTCGGCGGTCTGCCACCGAAGGATGGTCCGCTGAGCGAGGGCTATTTCGCTCTCCCGACCGTGTTCGCCGACACATCCAATGACTGGCGGCTGGCGCGCGAGGAAATCTTCGGGCCGGTGCTGGTGGCGATCCCCTGGAGCGAGGAGGCCGAGGCGATCCGCATGGCGAATGACAGTCATTACGGTCTAGCCGCCTATGTCTGGACGCACGACATCGGCAGTGCGCTGCGCACCGCGCATGCAATCGAGTCAGGATGGGTGCAAGTGAACCAGGGCCTTGGCCAGCAGCCAGGTCATTCCTATGGCGGCTACAAGCAGAGCGGCATCGGCAGAGAGTTCTCGCTAGAGGGCATGCTCGACAGCTTCACGCAGCGAAAGAACGTGACGGTCAATCTGTATACGCCCCGGCGCACGGAGTGACGCGATGAACACTCATCCCGCCCTGGCCGAAGGTCGCGTGGCCGTCGTCACTGGTGCCGCCAGCGGCATCGGCCTTGCGGCTGCCAGACGGTTCGCTTCCATGGGCCTCAAGGTGTGCCTGGCCGATCTGTCACAGCAGGCACTTGAACTGGCCGCGACGGAAATCGTGGCAGCATCACCGGGAGGCAAGGACGCGGTTCTCGCGGTAGCCACTGATGTCAGCAAGCTGGACGACATCCACAAACTTCGTGACGCAGCTTACTCAGCGTTCGGCGAAGTTGCGGTGTTGATGAACAACGCCGGCACTGCGCCTGGCGGCGGGCCGTGGGAACATATCGATCGCTGGCGGCGCGTGCTGGAGGTGAATCTGTGGGGCGTCATCAATGGCGTGCAGAGCTTCACCCCACGCATGCGGGAGCAAGGGACGCCCTGCGCGATCATCAACACAGGATCCAAGCAGGGCATCACCTGCCCGCCGGGCGATACCGCCTACAATGTCAGCAAAGCCGGCATAAAGGTGCTGACTGAGGCGCTGGCGCACGGCCTGCGCAATGTCGAGGGCCAGCACATCACCGCGCATCTGCTGATCCCCGGCTCCACCTTCACAGGCATGACAAGCCGTGGGCGGACTGAGAAACCGCCAGGTGCATGGGCGCCAGACCAGGTTGTGGACATGCTGATCGACGGCATGCATCGCGGTGACTTCTATATCCTCTGCCCGGACAACGACGTGACGCGCGAGATCGATAATCGGCGAATCCTATGGGCGGCACAGGATATCACTGAGAACCGACCGGCGCTGTCGCGATGGCATTCCGACTATAGTGCGACGTTCGAGCGCTTCCTTGCTAACCAATGATACCGGGCCGAATTCGGCAATTGGTTTGACTGCCACGAACCGAAATGGGTCTTCAAAGCAAAGTGCCCAGGCGTATCGCCGCCCAGGATCGATCCGCTTGGCGATTACACCGAGCGTCTGTTCGAAGGTGCGGAGCGTCTACGGCCGGGCAGCGGCGCCTCCTTGCGCGCTCGCGCCGTCTGGTACTCGATACGCCACCTGGTTCTCCGCCATCGAGGTCCCGTGACACGGACGCCGATGCCATCCTGACCGGCCGCGTCGATGTCAGCATCGTCTATCGCTCGGGCCAAGAATCGCTATGCGCGGCTGCTGCCGGACGCGAAATTTGGTGCCATGTGCGCGCATCACGTCGGACTGATCTGGCGTCAGTATCGGCGCCATTCGGCGTCGTTAGGTGTGACCGGAGCCGCGATCGACCGCCATGGTCGAATCGGTTCGTTACGCAAAATGCGGCATGACATCTGTCGCCAACAGCTCGTGGGTTTCCAGGTCGTTCTTGTACGCGCTGCTGATCAGAAGCTGCACGCCGGCATCTTGGTATTGTCCGACAAGGTCGGCAGCCTGAGACACGGTGCCGGCAAATCCGTAGTACGATGCCGGGACCGTCAGCCTTTGCCGTTTCGCTGCAAGTGAGGCCTCGTCCCGCGCCAACAGAAAACTGATGATGCTGGTCCTTTCGATCGCCTCATAGCTGCGCTGCTCCGTTTCGCAATGACCGCGAAGCACCGCAAACTTGTGTTTCACCGCGTCGGGACTGCCACCGACATTACAGGCGTCGGCAAGACGGGCGACGACACGTAACGTAAGTTGCTCGCCACCTCCGGCGATCATGATCGGCGGGCGCGGCTTGTGCATTGGCTTGGGTTCCAGGATGGCATCCTCAGCCCGGAAGTATCTGCCGTGAAATGTCGTGCGCGTCTGCGTCCACATCGCGATGATGAGTCGCACGGCTTCTTCCATCTGCCGAATGCGCACAGCGGGCTTCGGTGGAAATTCCCAGCCATACTGGCGGTATTCCGGTTCATGCCAGCCTGCGCCGAAACCAAAGGTGAGGCGACCACGACTGATCAGATCGACACCCGCGGCGATCTTCGCCAGATGGGCCGGATTGCGATAGCCGACTGACGTAGCGAGCGTGGCGAGACGGATGCGGCTTGTGACCGCGGCAAGCGCTGACAGAACCGTCCAGCCTTCCATGAATGGCTCGTCGGGGGCACCGACATTGCCGATCTGAATCAGGTGGTCCATCACGGAAAACCACGTAAAACCATGGCCTTCCGCCCATAGAGCCTTTGCCTTCACCGCTTCGAAAATCTCGGCGGGATCGGGACCGAACAGCCATGACGGATTGTGTATACCGAACTTCATGAGACTTGCGCGCATTCTGCTTTAGGCGATGTTGCAACTCGCGTAATGGCTACCGCTCCGCATCGACTGCCCGCCAGCCGTGCGTCAATCCATCAAGCCTCACTTTCAGTTCAGCCGGCACGCCGTTCATCTCTGCGGCGGCGAGGCTGTCGGCGAGCTGTTCGGGCCGGCTCGCGCCGACGATCGGCGCGGTGACGGCTGGGTTGGACAACACCCAGGCGACTGCGAGTGTGACCATGCTCATTCCCGACTTCCGTGCCATTCCCGCAGGGATTCGATGGTCGAGAACTCCTGCTCATGCCAGTAGCGCGCCTGATATCTGGCGCCGCGCATTGCGAGCGAAAACCGCGTGCCCTCGGGCGGAGGCGCGGTTCACGTCGTGCTTTCCGCTGAGCAGTCCGCCGGCGATCGGATTGTACGGGATCACCGCAATCGCCTTCTTCCTCGCACAGCGGCAGCAGATCGCGCTCGAACGCGCGGAACAGCAGGTTGTAGCGCGGCTGAACGGAGTCGATGCGGGCCAGATGCTTGACCTCGCCGCGGCCCAAGCGCGCGGGCGATCTTGTACGCTGGCCAGTTGGAGACACCGACGTAGCGCGCCTTGCCCTGCGCGGACCACCGTATCGAGCGCCTCCAGCGCCTCGTCCATCGGCGTGTTCGGGTCGTATCGATGCAACTGGTAGAGATCGACATAGTCGGTGCCGAGACGCCTGAGTGACCATCGATCGCATCGAGGATGTGCTTGCGCGACATGCCCTGATCCCATGGCTTGGGTCCCGACCTGGCCGGCGCATTTGGTCGCTACGATGAACTGGTGGCGCTTGCCTTTCAGCCAGGCGCCGACGATCTCTTCGGTGCGGCCGGCGGTGGCGCGACCGCCGCCGAGTGGATAGACATCAGCCGTGTCGAGGAAGTCGATACCGCCTTCGGCCGCGGCGTCGAGGATCGCGTGGCTGCGCGCCTCGTCGCACTGGCCGCCGAAGGTCATTGTGCCGAGGCAAAGCCGGGAGACGCGCAGTCCGGTGCGGCCAAGTTTGGTGTGTTGCATCGCTTTGCTCCGTGGAGTTCAAGGATCACCGACCTGGAAATCGCCCTTCTGAGGCGGCGCTATCGGTGTGAAGAATGCTCTGTCCGGCTTGAGATCGAGCAATGGCGTCCCATCGATGCAATCCATCCCGCGTACCAGCACATTGTTCCCCTCAACGCCGACCAGCCGCACGATGGAGGTGCCGATTGGATTCGGCCGGACCGGTGTGCGCAGCGAGAAGGTCCCACGTGCAATGCCGTCATTCGCCGGACTCTGGCGCACGAGGTCACGTCGCGACAGGTGCAGCCAGTAGATGACCTCCAATTGCTCATAGCGTTCGATCCCGTCCAACGCCGGCACCCAGGGATCGAAGATCTCGATGCGGCAGGTTGGGCCGTCGAGGCGGCCCTGGCGCGGCGTCTCCAGCCGCGAAGTCCACGGTGTGTGGATGCGGCCGATGAACACCAGCCCAGAGTCATTTGGCGCTGGTGGGTCTACGGCGACCTCTCCCGTCCTGATCTCGTTCTCTCTCACCATCGAGAAACCTCCATGCCGTGGCTTCCTCGCCCGCGCTTGCTATATTCAATGGGACACTACGATCGTGGCGCGTCGCCGCCCCGCTGCCAAGACTAGCGACCTTGGTGATCAATCATTGGGGGCGACAGGAATGGCAACAACGTTCAACGTCGCAGGTGCAGTCGGGACGCCCCTTGCTGGGCTGGAAGCAACGGCGCTGGCGAGCAATCACGCCAGCTGGATCGGCCGGCCGCGCCCGGTCGAAAAAAATCGCCAAGTCCGTTGCTTTCGCTACGCGCCGCCCAGCCTGGATTTCTCACGCGTCAGCAGCGTCCCGCGCCAGAAGCCCCACGGGGATGCCGAAGATGACGATACTCGTGCGCTACCGTCGCGCGGTGCAGGCAGCGATGGGAACAGCGGCCGTGTCGGTCACTTTCGGGGTGTCGAGGCTCCACTGTGTCCCACCAACCCAATGATGCCAGAGCAGCCACGCCGCCCGGGAGTGTGCTGGCCGCAATGCGTTGACCGCGTCATGCGATGCCCAGCGTCCGGGCCAGGCACCGCGGTGCAAGAGCCCGCGCCGCGCTGCGATACCCGCCAAGTCGGGGTGCCTGGCGATGTGGCGATCGGGCGCGGCGCGGGCGACGGCGGGCGGATCGGGGAATATCGCACCCGCTGTCAGACGCCCTCAGCCGGTGCGGGTTATCCGGCCGGTGTGCGGATCCATCGTGAAGCTGGCGATCACCGATCCTTCCTGCGTGGCAAGCGAGAACCCTATGGAGCCATCGCTTCCTGCCGCCACGTTCGTCACCTTCCAGGTGTGGTTGCCGTTCCACAGCAGAAAGGCCTCGGCGATCTTCTGCACATCGGGCGGTGTGAGTTGCCGGTCCTCCTGGCGGTACACCAGGGCGAACGTGCGCGGTGAAATCGGCCTGCGTCCCTCGCGGTCCCATCCGGCATGGTCCCGATGCATCCAGCCCATCCAGGGCGGCCGCGGCGGAGCCGGTGCGCCAGGGCCGCCGGGCGGAGGCGGTGCCGGCTGGGCATGGGCGATCAATATGCCCGTCGTGGTGCCACCAAGGGCCAGGACTGCCATAATGGCCAAAATAGTCTTTCGCATCGTTGTCTCCCGGACATCGGCCCGCATCGAGCGTCGGGTCACACCATGGCCGGTTCGCGTTGCGCCTGTGTGTCAGACAGCGACGAATTGCGACGGAATGCAAACTACTCTGCCGAAGCGGAGAGAAACACCGTATGTAACAGCGCTATGGAACAGATGCCGCACATCCTGGTGGTGGACGACGACCGGGAAATCCGCGATCTGCTGGCGCGTTTCCTGGAAGAGAAGCACCGCATGCGGGTCACCGCGGTGCGCGACGCCAGGGAGGCTCGGCGCGCCTTCACCAACGGCCACTACCACCTGGTCGTGCTCGATCTGATGCTGCCCGGTGAAGGCGGGCTGGACTTTGCCCGCTGGCTCCGCAGCCAGTCCGATGTGCCTATCGTGATGCTGACCGCGATGGGAGAGGAAACCGACCGGATCATCGGCCTGGAACTTGGCGCAGACGACTATGTACCGAAACCGTTCAATCCGCGCGAACTGCTGGCCCGCATTCGCGCCGTGCTGCGCCGCGCCGGCGATGCCTCGGAACACCGCGCCGATGCGTCTTCTCGCAACATGCGCTTCGCCGGCTGGACGCTGGAGCCGGCACGGCGGCGCCTGGTCAACCCGGATGGAGACGAGGTCGCGCTGACCGGTGGGGAGTACGACCTGCTGGTCGCCCTGGTCGAACGCGCCAACCGCGTGCTAACGCGGGACATGCTCCTTGATCTTCTGCGCGGCCGTCAGGCGGGACCATTCGACCGGGCGATCGATGTTGCGATCAGCCGGCTGCGGCGCAAGCTGGAGGATGATGGCCGCAATGCGCAGCTTATCAAGACTGTGCGTGGCGGAGGCTACGTTCTTGCGGCGACGGTCGAGCGGGCGTGACGCCTCGTCTGTGGCCGCGCAGCCTCGCCGCTCGCACGGCGTCGGTCCTGTTGGTTGGTCTCATTATCGTGCAGGCGGCCGGCCTGGCGATCCATGCATTCGACCGGATCGACCTCCAGCGCCTGGCGCAGGAACGCGAAATTGCCGTGCGGGTGATGAATATCTATCGCACGGTGATGCTAACTCCGCCGGATCAGCGCGAGGCGGTGCTGGAAGAACTGCGCCACTCGCCGGACCTGTCGGCCGAACTCGTGCAGCATCCGCCGACCGAGGACCTGCCCGACGCATTGCCGTTTCAGCAGCGTCTGCTGCGGGTCAATCTGAATCTGGTTCCGTTGATGGGCGTGCCGCGCTGGCGCGGGCTGCGCATCCTGGAAGATCCTGGCAAGCACCTGATCATTGTCGGCCTGCACCTGCCCGGCGAGGACTGGCTAAACGTGTCGGTGAAAGTTCAGTCGCCCCGTCCTTGGCATTCACCAACGTTCCTTGCCGCCTTCCTGCTGATGACCGCGGTTGCCGCTGCACTGACCGTGTGGTCTGTGCGCAGGCTGACCGCACCTGTGCGCACGCTGGCTGCGGCAGCTGATGCGCTGGGACGCGACGTGAATGCCCCGCCACTGCCGGAGGACGGCCCGTTGGAGGTCGCCACCGCCGCCAAGGCGTTCAACACCATGGCGTCGCGCATTCGGCGGTTCGTGCAGGACCGCACCGAGCTGCTGACCGCGATCGGCCACGATCTGCGGACCCCGATCACGCGGCTGAAGCTGCGCGCGGAGTTCGTCGAGGACGACGAACAGAGGGGCAAGATGCTGGCCGATCTGGAGGAGCTGGAGGCGATGGTGTCCGCCACCCTGGCGTTCGGTCGCGATGCACGGACAACCGAGGCGGTGTCGTCGCTTGATCTCGCGGAACTGCTACGCACGCTGCTGGACGAAGCCAGTGATTCCCGGCCCGACCTGGTCGAGCAAGCTCCACTACGAAGGTCCGCCGCATCAGACAGTGCGTGGCCGGCCGCTGGCGTTGAAGCGGGCGCTGGCTAACTTGGTATCCAACGCGGTGAACTATGGTGGCGGTGCGCGATTGCGGCTGGTTCCGCCTGCTGATGGCCTGCTGGTGGCCGAGGTCGAGGACGATGGACCGGGCATTCCGCCGGGCGAACTGGAACGGGTGTTCGAGCCTTTCCATCGGGGTGAGCCGTCGCGCAGCCGCGAGACTGGTGGGGTCGGGCTTGGCCTGCCCATCGCCCGCAACATATTCCGCGCGCACGGCGGCGACGTGGTTCTGTCAAACCGACCAATGGGGGGCGTGAAGGCGACAGTGACGCTGCCGGTATAAGCTGCCGGCTGCTCGGGCGCAGATCGCGCTCATATATTCGACGATAACCGGCACCAGACTGTAACCGATTTCTGCGATGATGCCGGTGAAAGTAAAGAACCGAATGCCCGAAGCAAATCAAGTCATTCACCGTCCCGAACCGGTCCACCGCCAGGAGATGGCGCTGGAGCGGACCGAATTCGCGGTCAGGAACCGGCTACTGTGCTGCAAGCGATTGTCATCAATTGGGGGAGAAGCCGTCATCCTCGCCATCCGTACGGGAGCTGCGCGGTGAGACGACTGACCACCCTGATCGCTCACACGTTTGTTCGGCGCGATATTCCGTCGCTGCCTCGGCCGAGACCCGTCACGGCGATTGTGCACGAGCGGCTCAATCGCGTGCTTCGACGCCGCCTGTCGGATCGTGTGATGGATGTATTCCAGGAAGCCTGCATCAGTGGCGACCTTGATACCGCGGAGGAGTTGCTGGTTGTGATCGAGGCTATGTACTCTCGCCGCCAGAGTTCGGCCGGCGAGCGACGAATCAGTGACGAGGACGTGGTGCAAGCAAGCGAAGAACTTGAGGGCCGTAAGGCGGAACGACAGTCCGGGTCCGACGAGGTGTCCGGCACGATCTGATATTGGACGCGCGCGCTTGCTGCTACATCGAACATCCGGGGCAGAGCGCGCAGCTTTCATTGCGAGAAGCGCTGTGACGCGGCAATCTTTTGCCCGAGCTTCCTGCCGCTTTTGTGGTGAAGTTGTTGAAAGGATTTGCGATGCCGTCTGATCCCATCCAGGTTGTAGCCATGTAATTCCATATTTGAGACTTGTACGCTTTGGCTGGATGTGCGCATGGTGCGGCATGTACATCGAAGCTGTTCGGAATCGGAACTCGCCGCCCGCGATCCTGCTGCGCGAGAGCTACCGCGAAGGCGGCAAGGTGCGTAAGCGCACACTGTGCAATCTTTCCGACTGGCCCACAGCCCACATCGAGGGTCTGCGTGGTGTGTTGAAAGGTGGCACGGTCATTGCCGCCGAGCGTGATGCCTTCACCGTCATCCGCAGCCTGCCACACGGTCATGTCGCCGCCGCGCTCGGCATCGCCCGCAACATCGGGCTCGAGCCTATTCTCGGCTCCAGCAGCGATCGCCGCCGAGACCTTGTCCTCGCCCTCATCGTCAGTCGCATCCTCGAGCCTGCGTCCAAACTCGCTGCCGCACGTGCGCTGTCGCCTGCCACCGCCGCATCGAGCCTCGGCGAAGTGCTCGGGCTCGGTGAGGTCGATGAAGATGAACTTTACGCTGCGCTGGACTGGCTCCTGGAGCGCCAGCCCGCGATCGAGGCCACGCTGGCCAGGCGCCACCTCACCCACGGCACGCTGGTGTTGTATGACGTCTCATCGAGCTACATGGAGGGACGCTGCTGCCCGCTCGCCAAGCGGGGCTACAGCCGTGACGGCAAGAAGGGCACGCTGCAGATCGTCTACGGCCTGCTCTGTGCTCCCGACGGCTGCCCGGTTGCCATCGAGGTGTTTGATGGCAACACCGCCGATCCGATGACGCTGGCAACCCAGATCGAGAAGCTCAAGCGGCGCTGCCAACTCAACCATGTCGTGCTGGTCGGCGACCGCGGCATGATCACCCAGGCGCGCATCACCGAGGACATCAAATCGGCAGGCCTGGACTGGATCTCCTCGCTGCGCGCACCAGCGATCAAGACGCTGGTGGAAAGCGGTACCTTGCAGCTCTCGCTGTTCGACCAGCGCGATATGGCCTCTATCACCGTGCCCGAATTCCCCGATGAGCGCCTCGTGGTCTGCCGCAACCCCGATCTCGCCGCCGAGCGTACCCGCAAGCGCGAGGAGCTCCTCGCTGCCACAGAGCGCGACCTCGTCCGCATCCGGACTGCCGTGGCTCGCAAGCGCGATCCGCTGCGTGGCACCGCAGAGATCGCGCTCGCAGTCGGTAAGGTGATCAACAAACATAAGATGGCCAAGCATTTCGATCTCGACATCACCGATGCCACCTTCAGCTTCGCACGCAAGGCCGCCGAGATCGCCGCCGAGGCGGCGACCGACGGCGTCTATGTCATCCGCACCAGCCTGCCGGCAGAGACCTGCGACGATGCGACGACGGTGCGCAGCTATAAGTCCCTCGCCCTGGTGGAACGGGCCTTTCGCTGCATCAAGACCGTCGATCTGCACGTCCGCCCGGTGTATCACCGATTGGCCGATCGGGTCCGCGCGCATGTCTTCCTCTGCATGCTGGCCTATTACCTGGAATGGCACATGCGCCAGCGCCTTGCACCGATGCTGTTCGACGACACCGACAAGGCGGCCGCCGAAGCAATGCGTTCGAGCGTGGTGGCGACCGCGCAGCGCTCACCGGCCGCTGTCGCCAAGCAGACCACCCGCCTGACCGCAGACGGATTGCCGGTGCACAGCTTCCACTCGCTGCTCGCCGATCTCGCGACCTTGGCGCGCAACACTGTCATCACCGCCATCACACCAAACCATCCGCTCACCATACTGACCAGGCCAACTCCGATCCAGCACAAGGCGTTCACCCTCCTTGGCGTCCCAGTGTAGCCAGTAATACAACCCGGCAATGACGCATCTCGTCGGTAATTCAAGCCCTTGCGCGGTTCGCCTCCAGGAAGCTCGGGTTTGCGCGACACGCACTGGCGGAGGATTGTCGCGTTAACTCGGCTACGTGCCGTCGGCCGCGGCGATTTACATTTGGATTAGGGCCTGTCATCAATTGAGCCAAACGACACTTGCGACGAGGTGCACGGCGGCCAGGAAGTTGCGCGCGGTCTTCTCGTAGCGGGTGGCGATCGCACGAAACTGCTTGATCTTGGCGAAGAAGTTCTCGATCAGATGGCGTGCCGCATAAAGCTCTCGGTCATAGTCGCGCGGCGAGGACCGGTTGGTTCGCGGCGGGATCACCGCTGTCTTGCCAGAGGCCATCA
Organism: uncultured Alphaproteobacteria bacterium; assembly: GCA_963790445.1. GTDB lineage: Bacteria > Pseudomonadota > Alphaproteobacteria > Acetobacterales > Acetobacteraceae > JAMXLO01. The sequence continues at coordinate 108,584 of CAWBON010000014.1, forward strand.
GCGGCTCACGTACTCGCGTATCGGCGTCGAACGCCTTGTCGGCGATCAGCGTATCGGCCGCCATCGTGGGCAGCAGGTGGTCAGCTCCCGCAAGGTCGTGTGCCTGGCCGCCGGTCAGGCAGAAGCCGAGCGGGTTGCCCAGCGCGTCGACCAGGGCGTGGATCTTGGTGCTCAGTCCGCCGCGTGAGCGCCCAATCGCCTGGTCCTCACCAGCTTTTTTTGGGCGCCGGCGCTATGCTGGTGAGCGCGCACAATGGTGCTGTCGATCATCGCGTATTCGTTGTCGGCGTCTGCGGCGAGATACTGAAACACTCGCTCCCATACACCGCTTTTGGCCCAACGGCTGAACCGCAGGTGGACCTTTGTCCCGTCGCCGAAGCGCTCCGGCAGATCGCGCCAGGGCATCCCGGTACGATAACGATACAGCACCGCCTCTACGAACCGCCGATTGTCCGCCGCGGTCACCCCAACCGAGCCTTCGCGTCCCGGCAAAAGGCCCTTGATCCGCTCCCATTGATCGTCGCGCAGTCCGAACCGCCGCATTGGTCAGCCCCCTACAAGCTGACCGCCTATGAATTGAAGAAACCACCGCGCCGGAATCGGCCACGTATCACCCGGTGCCGATTGACGCCCAAGTGTGGCAATCGGGACTTATCGGCCGAATACGGTGCGCGGTGGCGCCCACCGACCAAGATCGGCTAATTGATGACAGGCCCTAGCCCGCATTTCTCAAACCACGTAGCGCCAGCGATGTGAACACCGGCGGCAAGCCGGTGTATATACGGCCTGGGGCAGACGGTGTGGCATAGCAGGCAGTTTCGGCCGAGATCGAGCCTCGCGAGCGTGTTGATCGCGTTGTCGGGATATCGGTCTGCTGTGCGCTGTCTGGTTCGTGTCAGGCTGCGGCCGCGTCTCTGAGCCGGGCATGGGCCAGGGCAAATTCGTTCTGATACGGACCGGCTGAGGCCAGTGCCACCGTGATCCGTCGCACGCTGACCCGCACCAGGGCGCCGAGTTTCAGCAGCTTGAGCCGGATGGTGCCGCAGGTGGCCTGGGCGAACTGCGTATGTGCCAGCCCGATGCGGCGCACAGCACAGAGCAGCACATAGGCCATCGAGGCGAGCCACAGCCGGAGTTGGTTGGCGCGCATCGTCGCGGTCGAGGTGCGATCGGCGAACAGGTCGAGCTGGCATTCCTTGATGCGGTTCTCCATCTCGCCGCGGGCGCAGTAGACCGTCTCGTAGAGAGACCGGGCACCGACCTCGGCTGGCTTCAGCGAGGTGACGACAAACCGCGGATTGGCCTCGCCTCGGGTCACCTCGGCCTTGCCGACGACACGACGGCGGCAGCTCCAACTGTCCAGCGTCGACCAGGTGAAGTCCTTGAAGCACCGCGCCGGCCTGCCGGTCCGGAGGCTCTCCAGCGCCGCGGTCATCAGTTCGGACTTGATCGCCTCCTCCAGGCGCTCGTTGCGCGCCAGGCCGAACAGGAAGTCGACACGGTTCGCCTCGCACCATGCCATCAGCGCCTCGCGGGCAAAGCCGGAATCACCGCGCAGCAGAATGCGCACCCGTGGCCAGCGCCGGCGGATCTGCGCGACAATGCGGGCCACTTCCTCGACCGCTCCGGCAGCACCGTCGATGTTCGACCGGCGCAGCTTCGCCGCCAGCAGGTGACGGCCGCAGAAGATGTAGAGATGGGGTAACGGGCCGGCGCCAGGTTAGCTGGTTTGAGTGGCCGTCCCTCAGAGTGATGGTGTCACTGGCGGAGTCAGGATGTCCCTGCTCCGAACATCATCGAGGGACGACCATGGAGCAGTATGCGGGGATCGATGTGTCGCTGGAAAGCGCGAGCATTTGTGTCGTAGATGCGAAATGGACGGATTGTGCGCGAGGTGAAGGTCGCGAGTGAGCCTGAGGCCTTGATTGCTTGGTTCCGTATGTTGCAGGTCACCCCGACACGGATCGGCCTGGAGGCAGGCCCTCTGTCGCAATGGTTGTATGCGGGCATGCGGGAGGCGGGGCTTCCGGTTGAGCTGCTGGAAACACGGCACGTACGTGATGCGTTCAAGGCGATGCCGGTGAAGACGGATCGCACTGATGCGCGGGGTATTGCGCAACTGATGCGGCTGGGTTGGTTCCGGTCTGTGCATTGCAAATCGCTGCCGGCCCAGGAACTCCGTGCGATACTGACGGCCCGCAAGCTGGTGCAGAGCAAGCGCCATGATCTGGAGATGAGCCTTCGGGGCATCCTGCGGGGCTTCGGGTTGAAGGTGGGGCAGACCACACCGCGCAGCTTCGAAGCCCGTGTCCGTGAGCTGACCGATGGGCATGTCACGCTGCTCGCGGTGGCCGACGCCCTGCTGTCGGCTCGTGCGGTACTCGCCGAGCAACTGGGCAGGTTGCAGAAGCGCCTGGTGTCGCTTGCTCGCCAGGACACTCGGGCACGGCTGCTGATGTCGACGCCGGGGGTGGGCGTGCTTGTTGCGCTGACCTATGTCGCCGCGATCGACGACCCCGCACGGTTCAAAAGCTCGAAAGCCGCGGGCGCACATTTCGGACTGACGCCAAGGAAATATCAGTCAGGAGAGACGGACGTCACCGGCCGGATCTCCAAGATCGGAGATGCAAGCGTGCGCACTGTGCTTTACGAGGCAGCCAACGTCATTCTGACCAGGCCGGTCAAAGGTTCATCGCTGAAGAGCTGGGCGATGCGGGTGGCCAAGCGTGCCGGCATGCGCAAGGCAAAGGTGGCGCTCGCCCGGAAGCTCGCCGTGGTCTTGCACCGGATGCTGGTCGACGGAACCGAGTTCGTCGCTGCCAGGGCGGCCGCCAGAGCATAGACAAGGAGAAAGATCACGAGTTCGGGCGGACACGCACCAAACGCCCGGAGCAGGTCCCGTCGCCGGGACGATGGATCAGGTCAGGCCGCACCTGCCGGAGCAGCTCGCAAGAGGACTGCGCGTTTTAGAGCTTGGTCGACCGATCCTCATCAGACCCCATCAGGTGGCGGCCGCGCGCCGACCCCGGACAGAAGCAAGACACCGGCGACAGGATCACACTCGAAAGGGATTGACACAGGAGGGCCCGTTACAGAAGCGGCAGGTAGCAGTAACAGTCATAATAGCCATGGAAGAACCGCCCTTCCTGCTGGCCGTGCAGTGGGTCGTCCGTGGCATCCAGGTCCAGGATGATCTGCTCCGGCGCACGCCGATGTGCCGCCAGGAACAGATCGACGAACAGCGTCTCGATCGCCGCTGCGTTGTGGCTCACCTTGTGATAGCGCGTCGGCTCGGGGCGGCTCAGCTCCAGCCGGTTCAGCGTCGACTTCCCCGCCAGCGGTGCGCAGTCCGACCGGTGCGCCGCCAGTTTGCCGGCCAGCACCGCCAGTATCGGATCGTGCCGCAGTTCGTCGTGGTCGATCAGGTCTTCGTAGCCGAGTGCAATACCGATCACCCGCTGCATCAGCATCGTGCCGACGCTGTGTTCCACCAGTTCCGCCGCACGCGTGTCGGTGAAGCACCTCGAAAATCGCTCGGTCAGACGGATCGCTCGATCTGCCTGACCCAGCAGCAGCGCTCCGGCGTCCGAGGTGATTGCCCCGCCATCGAACGCCGCCACAACCCGGCGTCCTTCAACAGGTGCAAATTCAAACAATTCCGGGTTACACTCTGTCGGCATTGGGGAACTCCTCTGCTTCGACAAAAGGCTTTGTCGCAGAAGAACTTTCGCCAATTCAGAGCCCCAATGCACCGACATAGTTTGAGAAATGCGGGCTAGTGGCATGCCGATCGCCTGATGCGAAATAGCGCCGCCATGTCGGACTGTGCGAGCAGCAGCAGCCGGTCCGCGGCGAAGTGCGACAGGTCCGGCTCGCCACCCGCCTCAAGCAGCAGCACATAGTCGAAGCCGCAAAGATCCACCTTGCCGGGCACTGCGAGCGAACCATGGCCGGCGCGAGAACGGGCGCGTTCTTCCAGTGCGCGATACGGCTGTAATGTCTCGACGGGTTGTTGCGACGGGTTGTCGAACAGGAAGGGCCAGAACGCTCGGCGCTCGATAAGCAGCAGCGCCGCCAGATGGTAGTCCACCCGTATGCCGTTGGACAATCGCCGGGCGAGCGGGCCGTTGCGCCAGTAGCCGGGTGCCTGCTCGGGCGGCACCGACGTGAGGAAGACGCGCTCCCCTGGCTCTACCGATGCGATGACCGACTGCATGCCTGCGACGTCGTGTCGATGCTGATGCCACGCATAGGCGACGGTGACCATGCGGACACCGAACAGCACGATGAACACGGTGACAGCCGCGAGCCCGACGCCTCGTGGCAGGTCGGTGGGAAGCAATGCGCCGAACAGCAGGAAACCCAACATGACTATGAAGCGTGTGTCGACGAAATAGGTACCCTTGAACGCCCAGGGGGATGCCAGATAGAGGCCGCTCACCAGCAGCAAAGCCACACCGGAGTGCAAGGTGATGCGGCAGTGGCGCGTGACGATGCTGACAAGAAGGAAGCTGCCGACCACGCAGCTTGTAACGATGTCGAGCGACAGGATGTAGTTGGTGAACGGAAAGGCCAACTGTGCTGCCTTGCCGGCAATCGACAGATACTCGATATGGTCGGGCACCAGCGCGAGCGGCGACATCAGGTACAGGCCGAACGGCACGGCAAGCAATGGCAAGAGAGTGGCCGTGCGCGCGAGCAGTACTGGTGGCTGCGCGCGGTGCGACCAGAGCCATTCCAGTTCGTAGCTCGCGATCAGCACGTAGAAAAGCAACATCCCCATGAGGTGACAGAAGAACAACGCCACAGTGCCGATGCACGTCAGTGTCACGGTGCGCCAGGGATAGCTTTGGCGCCACGCCATCCAGCCTGCGGCAAGCAGCAGCGCAATGCCTATGGCGGCGACGAAGTTCAGAAGACCGAGCAACAATGTGCCGTTGTAGGCGACGAGGCCGGATGCGAGCGGCCAGGCGGCGCGTCTACCAAATATCACTCGGCTGTACGCGATCGTGCCGAAAACCGGCAGCAGCATGGTGCAGCCGATGACGATACGACCGGCGAGAAAGATCGGCAGCACGTGCAGCAGCGGCGGCAACACAAGATCGGTACCCAGATCGGGAATGATCGCCCAATGTGCCGCGTAGATTTGCGACAGGACCGGATCACCAGCGCCGAACGCCAGCACCACGGCGCGCGCGAGGTGGTTCGGGTAGTCGAGCAGCGGTGGCACATCGACCAGCGCGAGCGGCGCCAGAAGGATGACGCACAGCGCCGCCAGTGCCGAGATCATGCCGGGTCTTGAGGGCCGCGTCGCCACCGCGCACACTGCCCCATTGGGACGACAGGCGGTGGAACGACAGGAGAGCGACGATGGACCTGATGCAGTTCCGTGCGACGGTGGCGCAAGGCGCGCCGCCCGACGGCTTAAGCCTTGCATTGCAGACCTTGTGGTGGGACGCCAAGGGCGACTGGGATCGCGCTCACCAATGCGCACAGCAGGATGAAGGCAAGGCCGGCGCGATCGTGCATGCTTACCTGCATCGCAAGGAAGGCGACATGCACAACGCCGGTGGCTGGTACAGCCGGGCTGGCCGCGATCCCGCCACGGTGTCACTGGAGGCGGAGTGGCAATTCCTGGCGGACGAGATGCTGACGCTTGACGCGGTCGAGGGTGCGCGCGCGGCGATGGACGGGTTCATGGCGGCGTTCAATGCCAGGGACGCGGATGCGATACGCTCACGCTGGTTTCACTTTCCCCATGTCCGCTTCCACAGTGGAACCGTGACGGTGATGCAGCGGCCGGACAACTACCACAATCTCGTGTGGAACGGCACCGGAGAGTCCGAGGGCTGGGGGCGCTCGGCGTGGGATTACGTAGAGGTGATCGACGCGGGACCGGCCAAGGTGCATTTCCGGGTGCAGTTCACGCGCTACCGCGACGATGGCAGCCCGATCGGCAGCTACCGTTCGCTGTACATCGTGACGGTCAAGGACGACCGCTGGGCGATCCAGTGTCGTTCGAGCTGGGCGGCCTGACAAACGGAGCAAACCATGATCACCAAATTCGCCACCGTCTATGCCGGCCATGTCGACATCGCGGATCGCGGACAGGACGGCACACCGGCCAACGAGCGGCGATTCTCCAACGAGCATCTCGTCAGTGTGTTCGACAAGGCCGAGGCGATCGCCAAACTGATGGACGAGACCGGCTGGGATACGCTCTGGATGGCCGAACATCACTTCCAGCAGGAAGGCTACGAAGTAATCCCGAACCTCCTGATGGCGGCTGTGCATTTGTGCCACCTGACGAGACGACTGAAGATCGGCTGCGGGTTCAATATTGCGCCGATGTGGCATCCGCTGCGTCTGGCCGAAGACTTCGCATGCGCCGACATCATGACTAAGGGCCGCACGATCTTCGGTGTCGGGCGTGGCTATCATACGCGCGAGGTGGAGACATTCGGCGCGCCGATGCTTGACCAGAATGCCAATCGTGAACTGTTCGAGGAGCAGGTCGAGATCATCTTCAAGGCGTTCGACAACGAGCGGTTCTCGCACAAGGGCAAGTACTACACGCTGCCACCGGAGGTGCCATATCGCGGCTATACGCTGAAGGACCTGACACTGGTGCCGCGGCCGATCCATCGTCCGGTGGAGACATGGCAGCCGGTGGTCAGCGCATCGGCGCGCGGGCTCGACTTCATGGTGAAGCACGGCATCAAGGGAGCGGTCGGCGGCGGCGCGGCGACGTTGGAGCAGGGACCGATCACCGCGTTCCAGGAAGCCGCGCATCGCGCCGGCAAGGACTGGAAACTTGGCGAGAATCTGATGATCGGCATCGTCGTTCACCTTGCCGATTCTCGACAGCAGGCGCTGAAGGAGATCACGCCGCTTTACGAAGAGCATGCCAAGATGTTTGCGCCACTCGGGTTTCTGCCAGGCCTGACGAAGGAGCTGATCGCAGCGATCTCTCGTCGTGGCGGCTGGTACGAATCGGGCGTGCCGCGCGTGGAGCACTACATCGACAAGGGTGGCTGGTTCGCCGGAACGGCCGAGGAGTTTGTCGCGTTCCTGAAGAATTTGGAGTCGCGTTTCCCTGGGATGGAGCACGTCAGCCTGTCGACGCCGATGGGTACGCCGCAAGCCATCATGCTGGATCAATATCGGCGTATTGCGGAACAGGTGATGCCGCACTTCAAACGTTGACGCACCACGTTGGGCAGCAACGCCTGCTGATCGACCTGTCGTATTTTTGACGATCGAATGGTTGCTGACAGACGTCGACGCTGACGTGGGGAAATATATCGGTGAACAGGTAACCTGGCAGCGGCAGGAACGATGATCGGGTTCCGCGCGTACCAGGAACACCGGCGGGCCGGCGCGCTATCTCATTTACCATCCTCGGCCCCAAGCCACGTCTCGCCCGTCCATCCATTTTCGTCATAATCGGCCATGCACTGATCGACCAGCGCCTCCATAGCGGCCAAGTCGCCGCCGCGCTGTGCGCCGGTCAGTGTCTGCGCTCGGATATCTTCCCAGCCGCCGGCATAGTTGCGTTCGTATAACTCATGCCGCCCGCCGAACTCCGTGCCGACCGCGTCCCACAGCAGCTTCATGATCTTGATCCGCTCCTTGTAGTCCACACCGTGCGAACCGCGGACATATTGCCGCAGATAAGGTTCCACAGCCGGGTTGGCAAAATCCTTCACCGATGACGGCAAATAGATCAACGCTGACGTCACCGTGCGCTCGATAATGTCCTTGATGCGCGGATACGCGTCCGGAGCGAACACGCGATATGCCAACCCCGCGCGCAGATTAGGCAGCACCGCGTCACCTACCCACGGATCTGGATCGTTCGCCATCGCGTTGGAGAGCGACCAGAACAGATTGCGCCAGGCAATCGCCTCGCCCAGCAGAACCTGATTGCCGCGCGCCTCGTCGCCGCCGGTGCAGCGCAGCGCCTTGGCGAGCAGGCCGCAAATGAAATCCAGCTTCACCGCGAAGCGCGTACAGCCCTGGAACTGGAAGCCGTGCATGAATCCCGATCGCGGATAGAAGCTCAGCACGCGCGTGGGATCGCGATAGATGAACACGTCCTCCCATGGCACGAACACGCTGTCGAGGATGAAGATCGCGTCGTTCTCGTCGAAGCGCGACGACAGCGGATAGTCGTATGGCGAACCGGTCAGCAGTGCAGCGCGCTCATACGACGTACGGCATATCAGCTTCAGTCCCGGTGCGTCGATCGGCACCATGAACATCAGCGACATGTCCAGATCCTCGGTCGCCGTCTTTGAGCTCTGACCCATGAAATTATAGTGCGTGATCGCTGCTGATGTCGCCACCACCTTTGCGCCCGACACTATGATGCCGCCATCGGTTTCCTGCTGCACCGAGACGTATACGTCCTTCACTTCCTCTGCCAACTTGTGGCGGTCGATCGGCGGATTGACAATAGCGTGATTCATGAACGGTACGGCTTCCTGCGCGCGCTTGTACCAGGCGCGGGCGTTGTCAGCGAACGGGCCGTAGTATTCCGCATTGCCGCCGAGAGTATTGGAATACGCCGCCTTGTAGTCTGGCGTGCGGCCCATCCAGCCATAGGTCATGCGCGACCACTCGGCGATCGCCGTCTGGGCACTGCGCAGATCGTCGCGCGAACGCGGCACACGGAAGAAGCGGTGTGTGTAGCCACCCGATCCGGTATCGGTCGGGCAAGTTAAACCATCATGGTGCTTCGGGTCATGCAACGCGTCGTACAGTCGCGCGATCGAGCGTACGGAATTGCGGAGTGCCGGATGTGTGGTGACATTCTTTACCCGTTCGCCATCGATATACACCTCGCGCCCGTCGCACAGGCTCTGCATATATTCGCCACCGGTGAAGGGGCGCTTGCGGTCGGCAATCGCATCCTCGGGCTTCATGGGTGTGCTCCTGACTGGGGCTAGCATCGAGTGCTCATGTTCTTACGCGGAGGTTGCCGCGGCAAGACGCGACTATCACGCGATCAACACAGCAGCCTGTTTTGCCGAGGGCGCACCGAGACGCGGCAGAACTCCAACCGATGCACCAGCTTGCCCACGCCGCGCTCGTTCAGATGCACGCGAACATCACATGTAGAAGTCCAGACTCTCAGAGGTTAAGCGCTTGGGTTCGTCTATAAGACGGTTTCAACGCGTCCATCGATGACTTCCGCACCCAACATCGCGAGTTACAGCGACAAATCCACTTGCCGATCTGTGGCGCATTCCATTGCACCGGCGAACAGTACTCCCAAAGCTCGCTGAGAGGCGGCTGTATCACTCCGACCGCTTCCGCAGCAGAAACCGCTGCCGTCCCTCGAGCACCAGCTCCTTCCGCTGGTTGTGCACCGTGCTGCGGAGGCCCACCACGCCAGTGCTTCGGTTAGGCGACAGCTCATCGACCTCCAGCGCCGGATAGAGCGTATCGCCGGCAAACACCGGCTTCAGGAATCGGCTCGACTGCTCCAGAAACCCGACCAGCAAGTCCTCGGTGACGAAGGGGAACAGCCCCGCGCCCGGCGCAGTCTGGATCAGCGTCTGGAAGCCGTGCGCCAGCATCCCCGGCAGTCCATGCGCGCGGCAATATTCGATGTTGTAATGCACCGGATGGTTGTCGCCGCTCGCCGACTGGAACGCCAAGAACAGCGCCTCGGTCATGGTCCTGCTCGGCAGCACGAACCGCTCGCCAATAAGAAAATCGCCGAACCAACGCTGCTCTGGCACCATGCGATGTGCCGCCGGTTCGAATTCGCTCATACCGCGCCGGCCGCATGTAATGCGGTGATCTCGCCCTCGGCATATCCCAACTCGCGCAGCACGCTGTCGGTGTGTTCGCCAAGCCCCGGCACGTCGCCCATCGATGCCTCGCCATCGGTAAAGGTGAACGGAGGCAGCAGCGCGCGTACCGGCCCGCCGGGCGTGGCGATCTCACGCCACCGATCCCGCGCGCTGAACTGCACGTGATCCCAGACATCCTGGGCCTCGTTCAGCCGTCCATTGGCGATACCCGCCTCGTCCAGCTTAGTCACCACCTCGATCGAGGTGAAATCCGCAAAATACGCTTCGATCAGTTCAGTCAGGGCGTGGCGATGCTCGCGACGCGCATTGTTATCGCGGAACCGCGGATCGGTCGCGACCTGCGGGCGTTCCAGCACCTTGGCGCAGAAAGTCACCCACTCGCGCTCGTTCTGCAGGCCGAAGATGACCTGGCCGTCCTTGGTGTGGTGCGCTCCGTACGGGGCAAGCGCGGGATGGCTGGTGGGGGAACGCGGCAACGGCGAGTGCGCATAGGCGACGCGATACATCGGATAGGTCATCCACTCGGCCAGTGCGTCCAGCATGGCGATCTTCACGTTGGCGCCCTGGCCCGTGCGGCCGCGGCGGACGAGGGCGGCGAGGATACCGGATAACGCATACATACCGGTGGCGATGTCGGCGACCGAGATGCCGACACGCGACGGCGTCTCCGGTGTGCCGGTGACGCTGATCACCCCGGATTCTGCCTGGATCAGCAGATCGTAGGCTTTCTTCTGCGCGAACGGACCGCTTTCGCCGTAGCCGGAGATGTCGGCGACGATCAGCCCAGGATGACGCGGCGCAAGATCCGGATGGCCAAGTCCGAGCCGCGCCGCGGCACCCGGAGCGAGATTCTGCAATAGCACATCGGCGCCGCCAATAAGCTTCTCCAGCACCTTGGCGGCCTCAGGGTGCTTCACATCCATCGTGACGCTGCGCTTCCCCCGATTCAGCCAGACGAAGAAGCTTGCCTGACCATGGACAAAGCTGTCGTAAGACCGAGCGAAATCACCCTCGCCGGGCCGCTCGATCTTGATAACAGTGGCACCGAGGTCGGCCATGTGCCGAGAACAGATCGGCGCTGCCACAGCGTGTTCCAGCGCGACGACGCGTATGCCTTCAAGAGGGAGCACGATTGATCCTGCCTTCCTGCGTTTCCGTCAGCCAGGAAAGCCCCGCGTCAAGCCGGTGTCAAAGCGCGATCGAAGTGACGGCGGACAGTTCATCGGCGATGCCAGAAGCACAGGCGAGGATCGCGTTGCCATTGATCGCTCCATTACCGGCCATAAACGGACTGAGGCGTGCCCCGGCCTCCGCCAGGATGGCCAAAGCCGCGGCGACGTCCCACAGGTTGATGTGCAACTCCAGGTACGCATCGATGCGGCCAGCAGCGACATCGGCCAAGCCGAGAGCGCCGGACCCGCCCAGACGCGGCATCGTGCCGGCGGCAATGATGCGATCGGCGAGCGCGACGAACTCTTCATGCGGCCGCCGGCGCGACCAGCCAAGCTCGACGGTGGCACGAGCGAGTTCGGTGGTTTCAGCTGCCCGGATCGGCGCGCCGTTCAGTGTCGCGCCGGCGCCGGGGCAAGCGGCGAAGGTCTCGTCCAGTGCCGGCGCGACAATAACGCCGATCATCGGCGTATCGCCGTCCAGGCAGCCGACCGATATGCAGAACCGTTTGCTGCCGCGCATGAAGTTGGCGGTGCCGTCGATCGGATCGACCACCCAGCGCAGGCTGCCCGAGCGAGCGGTGCCACCTTCCTCACCCTGGAACCCATCCGCCGGATATGCCTGCGCCAGACGCCCGGACAGCAGGCGCTCCACCGCACCATCGGCTTCGGTAAGCCAGTCCTGTGCGCCCTTCAGTTTGGCCGACGACGCACCCGGCGGCGGACGCATCCGCAAAGCAAGCGCCGCTGCTTCAGTGGCGAGCCGGACAGCGGTGTCGAAGCGATCGTCGAGTGCGTTCATCGGATCCCCGCGCGCATGAAGCTCTGTACGAACTGGCGTTGGAAAAGCAGGAACGCCACCAGCAACGGTGCGCTGGTCATCAAGGTGGCGGCGGTGACGATGGACCAGTCGATGCCCTGGTCTGTGGTGGCAAAGACGGCGAGACCCACCGTCAGCGGGCGTGTAGTCACGGAGTTGGTGATAATCAACGGCCAGAGGAAGTTGTTCCAGTGGTAGCTGACTGATACTAGGCCGTAAGCGATGTAGGTCGGCCTGGCGAGTGGCACGTAGACCCGCCACAGCCGCGCCAGCAGACCGCAGCCTTCCAACCGCGCCGCGTCGTCGAGCGGCTGCGGGATGGTCAGAAATGTCTGACGCAACAGGAAAATGCCGAAGGCGGAGCCGAGATAAGGCAGCGCGATTGCCACGATGGTATCGGCGAGGTGAAGTTGCACCACGGTGCGGTAGTTCTCCACCAGTAGCACATCGGGCATCACCATAAGCTGCAGCAGCACCACCGCGAACAGCAGATCGCGGCCGGGAAATGTCAACCGGGCAAAGGCAAAGGCGGCCAGGGTGCACAGCACGAACTGCACGGCCAGGATCAGGGTGACCAGTATCACCGTGTTCAGCAGGTAGCGGGAGAACGGCGCGGCCTGCCAGGCGGATTCGAAATTGGCGAGCGTCAGGGGGGCCAGCGGTGAGAAATGCGTGGCGTAGATCGCGGGATGGAAGGCCGTCCACGCGGCATACAGCAGCGGCAGCAACCAGATCAGGCCGAGCAGCCAGGCACCCAGTGTCTCCAGGCCGCGGCCGATGGGGCGTTGGTCGGCGACAATCATCGGTAGTGCACTCGCTTGCCAATCACGCCGAACTGGAGAACCGCCGCGAGCGCCATGATCGTCAGTAGAACCACGGTGGCCGTCGCGGCGGTTGCGGTGTCCCAGAAACGAAAGCCGGCCTCGTAGATATAATAGAGCAGCAACGTCGTGGCGTTGTCCGGCCCGCCGCGTGTCATGACCACGATGTGGTCGATAACGCGGAATGCGTTGATTACCGCGTTGACCGAGACGAACAGCGTGGTCGGCATCAGCAGCGGCAAGGTGACACGGTGGAAGTAGTTCCAGCGCGACGAACCCTCCAGCGAGGCGGCCTCGCGCAGGTCTGTCGGCATGGTCTGCAACGCCGCCAGATAGAAGATCATGAAGAAGCCGGCTTCCTTCCATACCGCCACGGCGATCATCGCGGGCAGTGCGGTGGATGCATCGCCCAGCCAGTTGTGCCGACCGCCGCCGAACACCGCCATGATGCGGTCGAACAGGCCATAATCTGGCGTGTAGAAGAACATCCAGATGTTCGCGACGGCGATCATCGGCAGCATGGTGGGCAGGAAATACGCCATGCGCAGCATCGCTCGGCCTGGCAGCGCCTCGTTCACTGCCAGGGCCATCAACAGTGCGAGCACGATCGAGGCCGGGATGGTGGCGACGGCGTACCAGGCATTATTGCGCAGTGCCTGCCAGAATACCGGGTCCTGGGTGAGACCGACATAGTTATCCAGGCCGACGAATGGCGGCAGGCCGGCTGCCGTGCGGGGTTGCATAGAAACTGTCGATCAGCGTGGCGATTGCCGGCCAATGGGTGAACGCCACCAGCAGGACTAGGGCGGGCAGCAGCAGCAGCCAGGCGTGGATAGTTTCGCGCCGCATGGCCGCCAACGTTCTTCAGGCCTTCCTGTATGGCTTCAGGATGCGGTCGGCTTCGTCCTGTGTGTCAGCCATCGCCTTGGCCGGAGTCTTGTTGCCGTTCAGGCAGGCCTGAATGTTGTCAGTCAGCACTTTGTAGACCCTCTGGTTCTCGTGCACCGATAGCTCGCCCGTCGCCACCGGCAGAAAGGTGCGCGCCACGTTGGCCTCGGGGTATTTGGTGATGTAGTCCTTCAGCGCCTGCGTGTCGTAAGCGGCCGGGACTGGTGGCAATGTAGCCGGTCTTGATCGACCAGTCGGCGGCGCGCTCCGGAGCGCTGATCCAGCGAGCGAAGCGCAGCGCAGGCCGCCCGTTCGGCCGGCGCTGCGTTCTTGAAGAAATACAAATTTCCGCCACCCACCACCGTGTGCGGCGAGTTCTTGCCCGCCAGGCCCGCCACGCCGAACGGGAAGGTCGCCTTGGCGCGGAAGTTCGGCAGACCGCCCGTGGTGAACTGGATGATCGCCGCATTTCCTTGCAGGAAGTCCGGCGTCAGATCGCCCCAGTTGCTCACGCCGTCCGGGCTGGCGTGATGCTCCGTTGCCAGGCCGCGCCAGAATGCCATCGCCTCGATGGTCTTGGGCTGGTTGAAGTAGACCTCGGTGCCGGCCTCGTTCATCAGCTTCTGCTCTGCCTGATTGGCGAGTGCACCGAACGTCCACTGGGCGTTGCCAAGATCGCCCGGCCATCTTGATGCCCCACCGGGTCACACGCCCGGAGGCATCACGCTTGGTCAGTTTTTCCGCCGCTTTCGCGAGTTCGGCCCACGTAGTCGGGAACTTTTCGGGATCCAGGCCGGAATCCTGGAACGCCGCCTTGTTGTAATAGAAGATCGCGGTCGAACGCTGGAACGGGCACCGACCATGTCTTCCCGTCGGCGTGGCTGTTCGCCATGAAGGCCGGATAGAATCCAGCGAGCCATTTCTTCGCATCGGCATCCAGGCCGATCTCATCGAGGGAAACCAGGATGTCCTGGTCCTGCAGACTATGCATCTCGGCCGCCAGCAGTACGGCGAATTGCGGCCCGGTACCGGCCTTGATCGCGGCCAGCGCCTTGATCAGTGTCTGGCTGTAATCGCCGGCATATACCGGCTCGACCGCAATGCCGGTCTCCTGCTGGAATGCCTTGCAGTAGCCGTCCATGATCGCCTGCAACGGGCCGCCCACGGCGATCGGATAATAGAACGTCAGCTTCTGCACGTCTCTGCGCGCGCAGGATTGCGGGCGCAGCAAGAACGCTGGCTCCGGCGGCCAGCACGGTGCGGCGACGAATCATGACGCGTCCTCCCTCTTGTTCCTTGGTTACCGATGAAAGGGACGCAACAGCCGCGACGCGGTGGCTTGCGCTTCGGTCAGTGCCGCATCGGGTGTCTTCCGCCCGAGCAGCGCGGCCTGCAGTCCGTCGTTCAATGCCTGGGTGACGCGCTGGTTATCGTGCGTCGACAGTTCGGCGACGGCATATTGCAACTGGTCGCGCGCCACAGCGGCAGGCGGGAAATCGGCGACATATTTCCGCATTGCCGGCGTTTCCCAGGCTGCCGGACTGGTCGCGACATAGCCGGTGTCGATGCCCCATTGCGCGGCGCGCTCCGGGCTGCTGATCCAGCGCAGGAAGCGCAGCGCCGCCTCACGCTGCGGCGCGCTCGCGGTCTTGAACAGGTAGAAATTGCCGCCGCCGGTTGGGCGAACCGCGCCGCTTGTCTGGCTGGCAACATGCCGACGCCGAACGGAAACTTCGCATTGGCGCGGATGTTCGACAGGTTCCCGGTGGTGGTCCAGATCATCGCCACCTTCTGCTCGAGAAAGTCGCGCGGCGTGGTGCCCCAGTCGACCACGCCAGGCGGATGCGCCTGGTACTTTCGCGGCAAGATCGATCCAGTAGCGCAGCGCCTCCACGCAGGCGGGGCTGGCGAAGTCGGTCTCGGTGCCGTTGGCCTTGGCCAGCGTGCCACCAGCCTCGGTGACGAGCGCCTGGAACAGCCAATAGGCAAAGCCGGTGGCGGGAATTTGCACGCCCCAACGATCGACCGTGCCGCCGCTTCGCCTGGTCAGCTTCTGCGCGAACGCGGCATGCTCGGCCCAAGTGGCGGGCGGATGTTCGGGATCCAGTCCGGCATCCTGGAACGCCGACTTGTTCCAGTACAGCACGATCGTCGAACGCTGAAACGGCACGCCCCAGGTGTGGCCGTTGATCTCGCCATTCTTCAGGAACGCGGGATAGAAGCTGCGCAGCCACGCGCGGTCCGCATCGCTGTGCGCCAGCGTGTCGAACGGCACGATCAGATCATCATCGATCAGCGAGAACACGTCGGTGGAGAGCAGCACGGCCATCTGCGGTCCGGCATTCGCCTTCAGCGCCGTCTGTGCCTTGGTCAGCGTGTCCTGATAGGTCCCGGCATAGATCGGCGTCACCTTGATGGTCGGGTTCTCACGCTGGAAGTCGGCCGCGTAGCCATCGATGATCTTGGTGATCGGACCGCCGACGGCGACCGGGAAATAGAAGCTGATCTCGGTCGTGGTCTCGGCGGCGCCGGGCGATGGCCGGCAGCGCCAGCGTTGCGGCCGCGGCATGCAGCAGTCGGCGACGCGTGGGCTTGATCATGCGCCAACTGCCTCCTTCGCGGACATGATGCTTTCGCTGCGACGCCCGGTGGCGGCATCGAACAGATGGATCGGTTCGTCGCTTGCGAGCCGCACCGGCGTGCCGTCAGCCAAGACGACACGGCCGGGAAGCCGCGCCAGCAGCGTCGACCTCGCCGACGCTGCAGGCGAGCACCGTGTCGGCACCGAGATATTCAGCATGGCCCACCAATGCGGGGATCCCATGCTCCGCCAAACGAATGCTCTCCGGACGGATGCCACCCAGCAGTTCGCCTTCGGCCAGTGGCGCAAGGATCGGCCCATCGGTTCCACGCAGCACCATGCCAGAGCTGCGCCGTTCCAGCGGGAACAGGTTCATCGGCGGCGTACCAATGAAGCTTGCGGCGAAACTCGTTGCCGGACGCGCATAGACTTCCGCCGGCGGTGCGTCCTGCTCGATATGGCCGTCGCGCAGCAGCACGATCTGGTCGGCCATCCCCATGGCCTCGGTCTGGTCGTGCGTGACGTACAGCATGGTGATGCCCAGCCGGCGCTGCAGCGCCAGGATCTCCCGGCGCATGTCGGCACGAAGCTGCGCGTCCAGGTTCGACAGCGGTTCGTCCATCAGGCAGACCGGCGTCTCGGCGACGATCGCCCGGCCGAGTGCGACGCGCTGCTGCTGTCCGCCGGAGAGTTGGCCCGGCTTGCGTTCCAGCAGATGCCCGATGCCGAGGATCTCCACCGCGCGCGCCAGCCGGCGAGTCCGCTCCGGCGCAGGCACATGGCGCGCCTTCAGGCCGAATACGATGTTCTCCGCAACGTTCAGATGCGGGAAACAGCGCGTAGGACTGGAACACCATCGCGACGCCGCGCGCCGCTGGCGGCAGGTTGGTCACGTCACGGCCGGCAATTTCCACCTGGCCGCTCGCTCGCCGTCTCCAGTCCCGCAACGATACGCAGGCAGGTGGTCTTGCCGCATCCCGACGGGCCCAGCAGGACGGTGAAGCTGCCCGGCTGGATGTCGATCGAAATGCGATCCAGAGCGGCAGTCGTGCCCCAGCGGCGGCTGACATCTGATCAGCCGCACGGATGCGCCAGCCGACGGCCGGTCGTGACGGTGACTGGATTGGTTCGTCGCGGGGCATCAACGCGATCTCGTTCGTGGGAACGGAGCGCAATCTGCACAGCGAATCACCGATACGGCAAGCCGGGCGAGGCCGTCCGGCCATGGCGTTTGGATGAAACCAGCATTGATCTTCGGCGCGCGCCGGGGAATGTTGCTGGGATGTCAATTCTGTCTGGTCATGCCCGAGTCGCCGGGATCGCCGGCTGGCCCGTCACGTATTCTCGCTCGCCGCGCCTGCACGGGTTCTGGCTGCAGCGCCATGGGATCGATGGCGCGTATATTCCGCTGCCAATCCAGCCTGGGGACTTCGCCAACCGCCATGCGCGGCCTTGTGGCAGTCGGGTTTCGCCGGTGCCAATGTCACCATTCCGCACAAGCTCGCGGCTTTTGACATCTGCGATTACGTCGATGACACCGCCCGCCGCGCGGGGGCGGTCAATACGCTGGTGTTTCGCGACGGCAGAATCGCCGGCAGCAACACCGATGGCTACGGCTTCATCGCGAACCTTCGCTGCGCACGGGGTGGACCCCGCCGCCGGTCCGGCGCTGGTACTCGGCGCGGGAGGTTCGGCGCGCGCCGTTGCCGCAGCGCTGCAGGATGCGGGCACCCCGGTGACCGTCGCCAATCGCACCCGTGGCACGGGCCGAGGCACTCGCGCGCGATCTGCCTGGGCTGCGCGTCGTCGATTGGGAGCGCGAGGCAGGCAGCACTCGCCGATCATGCGCTGGTGGTGAACACGACGCCACTTGGTATGGTGGGACACGATCCGCTCGATCTCGACCTGTCGCGCGCGCCGCCATCGCTGGCTGTCGCCGACAATGTCTATGTGCCGCTGGAAACGCCGCTGCTATCTGCCGCGCGTGCACGCGGACTGCGTACGGTCGAAGGCCTCGGCATGCTGTTGCACCAGGCTGTTCCGGGCTTTCATGCCTGGTTCGGTGTTGAGCCGCAGGTGGACGAGGAGCTTCGCCAGTTCGTGGCTGTGGACTTGCCGATGCGATGAAGATTCTAGGACTGACCGGCGGGATTGGCATGGGCAAGTCGACAGCAGCAGCCGCTTTCCGTCGCGCGCGGATACCGGTGTTCGATGCGGATGCCGCGGTGCATCGGCTGCAGGCGCGCGGCGGGCGGGCGGTTCGCACCATCGAGGCGGCATTTCCCGGCACGGTCCGGGACGGCGCGGTTGATCGGGTTGCGCTGCGCAATGCGGTCCTTGGCAACCCCAGCGCACTCGCCCGCCTGGAGCGCATTCTGCATCCAATGGTCGAGCGGGAAGAGCGTGCGTTCGTCGCCCGGGCGCGTCGACAGGGGCGATCGAGCCGTGGTGCTGGACATCCCCTTGCTGTTCGAAACCGGCGGCGATCAGCGTGTCGATCGGGTCGTTGTCGTTTCTGCTCCGCGCTCGGTGCAGATGCACCGCATCCGTTCGCGCCGACGGATGAACGCCGACGACATCGCAGCGGTGATCGCGCGTCAGATGCCGGATGCCGAGAAGCGCCGCCGGGCGGACGTCGTTGTGCGGACGGGTCTCTCGCGTCGCAATTCGCTGAAGGCGCTGAGCCAGTTGATCAGGGAAGTCCTCGCGTGACTCGTGCCATTCTGTTCGACACGGAAACCACCGGACTGGAACCACATCTCGGGCATCGGGTAATCGAAGTCGCCGCACTGGAACTGCTGAACGACTTGCCAACCGGGCGCCACTTCCACGCGATGATTAATCCGGAGCGCGATATACCGGAAGACGCCACGCGCATTCACGGCTTGACCTTGGGGCATCTGGCAGACAAGCCACGTTTTGCCGAAATCGTTGACGAGATGTTGACGTTCTTCGGCGATGGGCCGCTGATCGCGCACAACGCTCCGTTCGATTTCGGCTTTCTCAACGCGGAGTTCGGCCGGATAGGCGTGCCGATATTGCCCGCCACACGCATGGTCGACACGCTCGCGCTGGCCAAGACGAGGTTTCCCGGCATGCCAAACAGCCTGGACGCGCTCTGCCGGCGGTTTGCCATCGACTTGAGTGCCCGTACGACACACAACGCTCTGCTGGACTGCCGGCTGCTGGCCGAGGTCTATGTGGAGCTGACCGGTGGACGCCAACGCGGCCTATCACTGGCTGCCGAAAAGGCGACAACCGAGCTTATTGTTTATACACACACGGGAAATCGCATGCCCCGGCCGATGATACCCAGCGCAACTGAAATCGCTGCGCACGCCGGGTTTCATCGCGCGACTGAAGGACCCGGTCTGGTCGCAACCGTGAATTTGCCGACCCACAATGATTGCGGGTTATCGAGGATTGCGCGTTATCGCGGTATTTCGGAGAAGGTTCCGGACAGGCATAGAATCATCAAGTAGACGAAAGGGCAATGGTGCGGGGTGACGCTTTGGAAGGAGTACGCCACATGCCGCGTCGAGTGGTAAGGGGCGGTGCGCCTTAGGCAACGGCTGCTGTACCGCCCGCCTGGGCCTGCGCACGCCGTGCCTGCCACAGCGCGACGAAGTCGATCGGCTGCAGGAGCACCGGCGGAAATCCACCGTCACGGGTCACGTCCGAAAGGATATTACGCGCAAATGGGAACAGGATGCGGGGACACTCGACCAGCAGTACCGGCTCGATCGCATTGTCCGGTAGGCCGCTCAGGGTGAAGACACCGGCGTAGGTCAGTTCGGCGACAAAGACCGTCGGGGGCACCGCGGCTGCCTGTCCGTTGCCCTGTGCCGCAGCGGCTTCGTGCGCCTCCGCGCGGATCATGATAGCGACTTCGAAAATGTTCTGTCCCTCGTGCACGCGGCGGGCCTGGACATCCAGGTTGATGTTGACCTGGGGTTGTCCGCGGAGCTGGGTATAAACCTGGGGGGCACCGGGCACCTCGAAGGAGAGGTCCTTGACGTACTGGATATTGACCACCAGCGGCGGCGTCGGGGCCTGGCCTGCCGGCTGCGGGGAAGCGGTCGTCTCGGACATTACAGTCTCCGTGTCATCACACAGTGGGGCAAGAGTGCCAGTGGGGAGCAAGGGTCCCAGTGGGGCCGGCCGGGTAGCACGGATACGTAAGGCGCGCCATCCTGTTCGGCACCCGGTCAGGCTCGCCAGGTGATCTCCTTTGGCGCCGGACCGGTCGGATCGCAGCGGAGCCACTGGCCGTTCATCACGCTCGTGCCGGTCAGCGAGAGGATGAAGCCCCAGTGGCTGACGACGAGCGTGTCGGACCAGTCCGGCAAGGCGGCCATCTCGGCACGGAACAGTGCGGCGCGGTCGATGACTGATGCCGCCGGCTCCTCGATTGGCGGCCACCAGACCTCATCTATGGTCGAAAAATCGTGCTCGGGCCACGCCCGCTCGAGTTCGGCCTTGGTCGTCCCCACATCGCAGGCGAAGGCGTAACGCTCCCGCACGATCGGATTGACCAATACCCTTACGCCAAGCGCCCTGGCGATCGGGGCGGCGGTCTGCAGCGCCCTCGTGTATGGCGAGGTGACGATGCGGCTGATGCGCTCGCCAGCGAGGAGCCGAACGGCCTCCGCCGCCTGCATATGGCCGAGCTCCGTGAGGCGCGCATCGACGATGCCGGGATCCTGGCGCGTTGCGGTGAAATGCAGGTTGAATTCGCTCTGCCCGTGGCGCAGCAGGATCATAAATGAGGCAATACAGGCCGGCTTGGCAGTCGGCAACCCGGGGATCCGTGCGAGAATTGTTTGTGTCGAGGGCGGCGCACCCTTATCTGTGATTGGTAAGGAGAGCGATGATGGGTGCGAGCAGCGGTTTTCCGATCGACCTGATCTTGTTTGGGATGATCGCGGCCTTCCTGGTGCTGCGGTTGCGCAGCATCCTTGGTCGGCGCACCGGCTTTGAGCGCCCGGCACCGCCATACCAACCACCGGCCGGCCCGACCGCAACCGGCCCGGTGATCGACGGGCATGCGGAGCGACCGGCGGCGACGGTGGTCCGCGTATTGCCGGAGCCAGCCAGCACGACCGGACAGGCCCTGGCGGCGATGCGGTCCATCGACCGCGGTTTTGATCCTACGGCGTTCCTCGACGGTGCGGAGAAGGCATTCCGCATTATCGTGGCTGCGTTCGCATCCGGAGACCGCGCCACGCTGAGGGGCCTGCTGTCTGACGACACCTATCACGCATTTGAGCAAGCGATCGCCGCACGTGAGGCCGCCGGCCAGACGCAGGTCAGCGCCATCCATGGAATGCAAAGCGCTACGATCGAGAACGCGGAACTGCGTGGAACTGTCGCCTTGATCACCGTGCGGTTCGTGTCCGACCAGACCAGCCTGACCCAGGACAAGACTGGCCACCCAGTCACAGGGGCGGATGCGGTGACCGAGATCACCGATGTCTGGACATTCGAGCGGGATCTCGCAGCCCATGATCCTGTCTGGCGGCTGATATCCGCCCGCAGCGCCTGATGCCAGGCATCACGGCCGGCTAGATGGAGCAGGTCGCCGACGCTGAGTCGTGGCCGACTTCTGGCGCGCATCGCCTGCTGTGTGGCGATTGCCTGACCGAATTGCCTAGTCTGGCAGCGAGCACAGTGGATGTGGTGGTGACATCGCCGCCCTATAACCTTGGATTGTCCTACCGTGGATACGATGACCGGCGGACGGAGGACGAGTATCTGGATTGGCTGATCCGGGTGGCCTGCGAAATCCGCCGTGTGATGAAGGGGGACGCATCGTTCTTTCTCAATATATCGGGCTCATCCAGTGCGCCCTGGCTACCGTTTGAACTGATCGTGCGGCTGCGCCCGTTGTTCGTGCTGCAGAACCACATCACGTGGATCAAATCGATTGCCACCAGGAGAGACTCGGTCGGTCACTTCAAGCCGGTGGGCGGCCAGCGCTTTCTTCACCACAACCACGAACACATCTTTCATCTGACGCTATCGGGCGATGTGAAGCTCGACCGGCTGGCGATCGGAGTGCCGTTCAAGGACAAATCAAACATCGCGCGCCGTGGCCATGCCAAGGACCTGCGCTGTCGCGGGAATACCTGGTTCATTCCGTACGACACGGTACAGAGCAAGGCGGCAAAGTTTCATCACCCGAGCACGTTTCCCATAGCACTGCCACGGTGGTGCATTCGTCTCCATGGTCGCGAAAATCCACTTGTGCTGGATCCATTCATGGGAACTGGCACGACTATGGTGGCGGCACAATTGGAAGGTGCCCGTGGCATTGGTATCGACATGGACCCATCGTATGTGGCAATCGCCGAGGCACGGCTTGTTGAAGCCGGCGACGTGCAGAGCCCCTTGTCTGGTCTCTGAACGGACCACGCTCTAAAGTCGCCCCATGCCATCAAGCAGACCGCGCGTTGCCCTGTTCGTTACCTGCCTGGTCGACCTGCATCGACCTTCGATCGGCTTCGCGGCGATAAGGTTGCTGGAACAGGCCAACTGTCTGGTCGAGGTACCACGCGCGCAGACCTGTTGCGGTCAGCCCGCGTACAATTCCGGCGACCGTGTCACCACGCGCGATCTCGCCATGGGGATTCTCGACACGTTCGGAGGCTATGATTACGTCGTGGTGCCTTCTGGTTCCTGCGGTGGAATGCTGAAGCATCACCTGCCACATCTATTCGACGACGATCCTGATCTGCGCGCGCGCGCCGACGCATTGGCGGCAAGGACATTCGAACTGGTTAGCTTTCTTGCCGATGTAATCGGAGTTGACCATCTGCCAAACAGGTACGCCGGCGGCACTGTCACTTATCACGACGGTTGCTCGGGCCTGCGTGAGCTGGGCATCAAACAGCAGCCGCGGAAACTGTTGCAAGCGGTCGGCGCAAACGTTATCGAGATGGCCAATCCGGAAGTATGCTGCGGGTTCGGCGGTACGTTCTGCGTGAAATATCCCGATATCTCGATCCGCATGGTTTCCGACAAGACGCGCGACATCGTTGCCACCGGCGCGGACACGGTGGTTGCCGGCGACCTTGGCTGCCTGCTGAATATCGCGGGCCGTTTGCAACGTGAAGGCTGCCGCACGAATGTGCGGCATGTCGCGGAGGTCCTTGCCGGGATGACCGGGCAAGTGCCACCCATCGGTGAGCGACGCCAGTAGCGCGACGTTACGTGCCGTGGGGTGTCTGCTTCGTCAGTGGCCGCGCAGGATCTGACTGAGGAACAGCTTCAGTCGATCGGTCTGCGGATCCTCGAACATTCGTTGCGGCGTTCCACTCTCCACGATCTCGCCACGGTCCATGAACACGACGCGGTCCGCCACTTGGCGCGCGAAGCCCATCTCGTGCGTCACACAGACCATGGTCATGCCCGACTGGGCCAGCTCGATCATCACATCGAGCACTTCTTTGATCATCTCCGGATCCAGCGCAGAGGTCGGTTCGTCGAACAGCATGATCTTGGGACGCATGCACAAGGCGCGCGCGATGGCTACACGCTGCTGCTGACCTCCGGAAAGTTGCCCGGGATACTTCTTCGCCTGCTCGGGGATCTTCACCCGAGCCAGGAAATTCATCGCCAGTTCCTCGGCTTCCGCCTTGGGTGTCTTGCGCACCCAGATCGGCGCGAGCGTGCAGTTCTCCAAAATGGTCAGGTGCGGGAACAGATTGAATGACTGAAACACCATGCCGACTTCACGCCGTATGGTGTCGAGCGCCCGCAGGTCACCGGTCAACTCTGTACCATCGACGATGATCTTGCCTTCCTGATGGACCTCCAGCCGATTGATACAACGGATCATGGTGGACTTGCCGGATCCTGAAGGTCCGCAAACCACCACGCGTTCCTTTTCCGCCACGCTCATGGACACGTCGCGTAGGACGTGCAGCGAACCGTACCACTTGTTGACCTTGTCCATAAGGATGGCGGGCGGTCCGTTGGCGTCTGCCCGCGGGGTAACGACATGTTGGGATACGGCAGCGTGGCTCATCAGGCTATCCTCTGTTCAGCGGCAGGGAGCGCGGCCGAGCTCCGCTCCCGCTCCCGCCCGCGGCTATACTGAGACATGACGAAGCTAAATGCGATGTATATGGCTGCGAGCATCAAATAGACGTCGGTGGAGAAGCTTTGGCCCGTTGGATCAGTGAGCGCGACCTTGCCCGTCCACAGCAGGTCGGACAAGTCAACGATCAGGGCCGGCGAGGTAGCTCGAAGAAGCCAATGAATGTGCTGACCAGTGACGGGATCACCAGACGCAGTACCTGTGGCGGACCATGAAGCCGTCTTCTTCCAGTAGCTGAGGCCGACCGCATCGGCGGGCTCTGCGTGGCTCTTCGACAGCGCTTGCAAGCCGCCGCGCACCACTTCCGCGAGATAGGCAGCCGCAAACGGATGATGGCGACCTGCGTGCGCAGGAGCTTATCGATGTTACTGTAACACCCTCCGGCATGAACAGTGGAAACATCACGCTGGCCATAAATAGCAGCGCCAGCAGTGGCACGCCGCGGATCAGCTCGACAAAGAGCACGCATAGCAACTTTACCACGGGCGACTTTGTGGAACGATAGCCGAGCGCCGCCAGCAGGAATGCGAAATCGAAGGTCGATCAGGAGTGTCAGCCCAATGATGAACGTGAGCCGACCAGCCGGACCGCCGGCCGCTGACCGGTTGCCTCCTGCTGCCTATCCAGGAGCAACAAACCGGCGACAGAATGCCTGGCCACACGAAGGTTGAGCGTCCGATGAACGGAAACTCACCTGATCGGCTGAGTATAGGACGTCGGCCGATCGGCGAACTGCGCGATGCGTGCGCCGACAGATCAATGGCGGTTCGTTGCTGCCTAGCCTTCTCGCAACCCAGCCCGGCGCAAGCCTTCTGCATAGAGCGCCAGATCGTCGCGGCGGATCATCGGCGAGCGATCGATGGCACTCCTGATGGAGAAGCCTGGTTCGAGTATCAGCAATCGAGCCAGTACCCGCGCGGCTTCCTGATCATGCCGGAGATGGCCGAGGGTTGCCAAGTAGCCTTTGTAGGTGGAGGAACAGCCAGGATTGAGCTCAATCGCTCGGCGCCCGCTAATAATCGCGTTCTCGAAATCGCCGCGCAGGAAATGCGGCATCATCAGCGCCATGTCGAAAAAGAACGCATGCGGGTCGTGTGGCGAGAGTCGTTGGGCTTGGGTGATATGCTGGATCGCTGTTTCCTGGCGGCCGAGATAACTGTGGGCGAACCCTGAAAAGCACCATGCCAGCGGAAGGTGGGGATTCACCGAGAGAGCCCGTTCATGGAGGGCCCGAGCCTCTTCGGGACGCTTGTGCAGGAAGCTGCGGACATGTCCGACCAGTGTTAACGCGCGCGCATCGGCAGGATCGAAGGTGACGGCCCTTTCGGCCAGTTCACCCGCGCGGCGCGTCGCGGCGATCGGATCCTTTGCCCAACCCTGCCCTACGAGCAACAGATGCCAATAGGCCCACCAAGCATGTGCTGCCGCGTTGCCGGGTTCAACGGCGACAGCGGCCGCAAGCATGTCGCCAGCGGCATGGAAGCCGGAAGGCTCGAGCCGGTAAATCGCCGGGATCGCACGCAGAACGAGACTATAGGCCGTGGGTTCAGTGGACTGACGAGAGATGAGACGCTCGCCCTCGCGAAGCAGCAATTCGGGGTCGATCTGGGCTGCCGTCTCGGCGGCGATTTCGCCCTGCAGTGTCAGGGCATCGTGCGACTCGCGATCGAAACGACGAGCCCAGACCACTTTGCCGCCAGCATCGACATCGAGCAGACGAACGATGACACGAATTGAATTTCCTGAGTGCTGGATTGAGCTGTCGAGCACAAAATCCACATCGCGATCCTGCCATGCGCGGCCAGTTGGCGCCCCATGGCCGCCGCCGGACGCCGATGGAGTACCGGCAACACAGGAAATCCAGCGAAAACGCGACAACGATGTCGTGATCTCTTCTGCCAGGCCAAGCAACAGGCCGTTCAATCCGCCCCCATCCAATATACGTGGCGGCAGAACAGCGAGGCGAATTCCTTTGGTCGCCTCACGAGTTCCAAGATCGCCGAGCACCGGTAACCGTGCATGCGGCACGTCAGCGGCCAGCGCCTGTGTCTCGAGCGAGGGGATCAATCCGGCATTTGCCAATGCTACGGTACATTGCTCAAAAGCCAGACGCGCGGCAGTGTGGCCACCCAACAAACAACGTGAGCGGATGATTGCCTGCCAGGCGCCCTCGTGGATCTGATCGATCGACAGCAACCTTTCGGCGGCCGCGATGGCGGCACCGGGATCGGATTGAGCAGCAAGTACGCGCTCGGCTATTGAGCGCGCGAGTTGTGCGATGCGCTGACGCTCCTCTACGAGCCAGCGATCGAACGCCGGGTCAAGTCCGATCAGGTCATCGAGCAATGCAGGCTGAAACAGTTCCAGCCCTTCAGGGTGGGACACGGTCGCTCCGCCTAGCATGCAGGCATCAACCCAGAGCCGATCATCGAGCAGCACCAGATGGTTGCGGTCTGCTCGCAGCAGGGCGAGCGCGCGCGATCCCAGGACCAGCTGCAGTTCGTGGACGGATTGCCGCAGTGATGCCCGTGCCTGTTCCTTTTCCCGCTGGCTCCAAAGCAGTCCGGTCAACCGGGTACGCAGTACCCGGCCTGCCCCCTGCGAGGGCCAGTACGGCCAACACAGCCCTTGTCTTACGCGAACGTGGCAGCACACTTTGTCCAGCGGCGTTTTCCGCCTGCATTTGGCCGAATAGCCGCAGGCGCAGCAGGTGCTCGGCGGCAACCGGAAGATGGGCGTCGGCAGGAAGCGTGTTGCTGGAACTTGCGATAATCGTGCCTTGCACCGATGGTAAAGCGCGGAGAAAATACAACCAAAGAGAGAAGTGGTTGTGGAAACGCTACCCTGCGGAGGTCATTGTTGCAAGCGCGGTAGGGTAGGTCCGGCGGGTTCGGCAAATCTCGCGTTTTCGGATAGGCTGAGCGGGCTGGCGTGGCTGATTTATTGTGGCGATTGACCGCGTAGCGATTGCGCGGCTGGCAAGGCAACGAGGAGAAGTGACTGACGATGGCGATGCAGCAGGAAATTGCGTTATCGACGACCTCGCGTGTCGCGCTGTCGCCGCAAGTTCGATTCATGGCCGGATTGGCAATGTGCGCGGCAATTGCAGCCGCCGCCATCGCCGCAGCGGATTATGCGCCCGTCGTTGGCGCCCCAGTATTTGCGATCGCATTTGGCGTGATCATCACCAACACCCTGCGGGGGCCACTACAGATTGCCAAACTGCGCATGGGCGATGTCAGCAAGATGTGCCTTAAGGGCGGCATCATCTTGTTCGGCGCCAGCCTCGACCTGGGGGTGATTCTCCGGACCGGCCTCGAATCTCTGCCGGTGTTGTTGCTCACGATCGTGGTCGGGCTTGCCTGTGCACTGCTGAT
The DNA here is from genome assembly GCA_963790445.1 of uncultured Alphaproteobacteria bacterium. Taxonomy (GTDB): domain Bacteria; phylum Pseudomonadota; class Alphaproteobacteria; order Acetobacterales; family Acetobacteraceae; genus JAMXLO01. Next base: position 136,165 of record CAWBON010000014.1, read on the forward strand.
CGGCCGCACGATGAGCGTTCACTGGCGCATGCGATGCCTCATTGGGATCGGCACGACGATCTGTGGCGCGTCGGCTATCGCGGCGTTAGCTCCGGTCGTGCGCGCCAAAGCGGAGGAAATAGCCTACGCGATCTCGGTGATTTTCTTCTTCAACATGCTTGCGGTTTTCATATTCCCCCCGATTGGTCATATGCTTTCGCTGAGTGATCCCGGGTTCGGTCTCTGGGCGGGAACCGCGGTGAACGACACTTCGGCTGTGGTGGCTGCTGGATTCTCGTATAGCCACGATGCGGGAACGATAGCGACGATCGTCAAACTTACGCGGACGACACTGATCATTCCGCTGGTGATCGGGTTCGGGCTATTGATGCCTTGGTTCGAGGAGCGGCCGGAAGGCGAGAAGGATTCGCTGGCGCAGCGCGTTTACCAAGCGGTGCCTGTTTTCATCATTCTGTTTGTGCTGGCTTCCTTGCTCAACACGCTGGGTCTCATGGGTCATTTCGCGCCGAACGTGCAGCTTGTCGGGCGCTGGGTCATGGTGGTGGCGCTTGCGGCCGTCGGGTTGCAGGGCCATTGGCGCGCCTTCGTCGGGGCCGGTACGCGCCCACTACTGCTTGGCCTCACGACCTGGGTAGCTGTTGCCGTGACCAGCCTTGCAATCCAAATGTGGACCAATTCTCTGTAGTCTATGAAATAAGTATTCTTTCCTTTCAGCCCGGCTTCGCCGAAGAAAGACTAGGGAAGTTTTCCTTGACACGATGCCTCCGATCGACGTATCAAGCCACGTCAACGGGCGTACCTTGTTCGCTTTCCCCAGAAAATCTTTTGAACGTTCCATCGCCGGCCGATCTGCCAGCAGGCTGACTGCGTCGTGCGATTGGGGAAACCAAAGGAAGGGGGAAATTGTCCACCGCCCGGGCTGACGCCATTTCTGACAAGGAACTCGTCATGAACCCAACACCAGAGACAATCTCTCCTGTCCTACCGCCCGCAACGTCCGATTCGGGACGGATACGTCTCGGCGGCGGCTGGCGTTTGCCACCTGCCTCACCGACTGCCCGCTGACATTAACAGCGGCAGATTGGCAGCCCGCTATGCGCAAGCACCGCGCGTCTGCCACTATTTCGGATCGTCGCCCCGCGGCGTCTACGTCCCGTCGCGGGGCGCCCCCGAAGCGTCGTCTGGCCACCCACATAGCGGGAACGTCTCGTATCATGAACCGCTCAAGCACTCCAATTGTCCAGTTCTATCGTTTGATCGATGAGGCCCGATTGCCGCAACGCGCGGACCGATCGGCCGCAGGGACGTTGCCAACCCGTGCCTATCGTTATTGTGAAGCCATCACTTCAGCGACCAGCTTCGGCTGGTGGGTGTTCCCTCCGGCCGACTTGCAATTTGTTTGGGACGGACATGACATATCTCTGGCAACGCACAGGCGCGACGGACTGGTTGCCGCTTATGTCTGCCGCACAATTCCCGGGATTTCGCCGCCCGCTTCGATGGAGCCGCTCCCGCGTCGCTCGCGGGATGCTCGGCGCCGTTTCTGACTGCACTTCCGGAACCCGGCACACTACAGATCTGGACTGGTCTAATGGCGCGGACCGCAGCGGACTGGAGCCTTCTGATCCGTGCTCCAGCCAACTTGCCCTCGCCGGGCGGGTATTCCATGTACGAGGGAATCATCGAAGCCGACCGTTGGTTCGGACCGCTGTTCACCAATCTTCGTTTCACGCGCACCCATATACCTGTGCGCATCAGGGCCGATTTTCCCCTCGCCCAGGTTCAGCCACTGCCTCGCGCAGCTTACGCCGATGCGACCCTTGGTGCTTTTGCCAACGTTGCCGACCTGACGGGATTGATTGAGAGTGACTGGGTTGACTATGAGAATACTATCGTAGTTCCCAATAACGATCCTGCTCGGTCCTTTGGTGCCTATGCAGTTTCGGCACGAAAGCGCAGCATCGCTGGCTGTCCATCGCAGTCGCGTCGGGCTGACCGGGACTAACCGGCGCGGCCGATAGCCAGTGGCCTGACGCTGAGGCTGCTCAGGCCGTGCTGAAGCTATGAACGCTGCATCTCGACCCTTGTGCATATGCGACTTCTCGTTGAACGATGCTCATCGCGCAAACGGTCAAGTCAGCCGCGCCGGGCAACCGCGATATGGCGAACTTCGGCCTCGGGACACGCGAGCAGAATCAGACTGACATCAGCCGCATGCAATCGCCCTTCCGGCCCGCCCGGAACAGGAAATCAACCACAGCGCCAACGCCTAACATCCGTGGCCATTTGGCCACCGAGGTGAGCTCCCAGATCTCCTCTACAGCGTCGACAGCACCGAGCAAGGCAGGATTCTCGCCAGTAATCAACAACACGGGCAAACTGCAGTCGAACGCCGCGATCGTCATCAGCACATGGCATCCATCCTGGCCTTCGGCATCCATTGCAGCAACCACAGCCATCGGTCGACGGCTGCGGAGCACAGCTCCCAGATCATCTCGACTTGGCATGCGCGCAACCGCGACATTCAGGCATTCGCCAATGCTGCGAAATGAGTCGGACAAAAGCGCGCCATCCTCAATCACCACCAGCAACGGCTCTCGAGTCCGCTGTTCCGTTCCGTTGGCGTTGTTTTGCGACCTGGTCGGCACGTTGAACGCCTTGTCCATGTAAGTCATTGGGTCCTCAGCAAATGAGTGACTTCGCGAAAATCCTCATGTGGGCGAAGAGCGGCAACGCAATAGTGTGACTCTGGGCGCAAGTCGCATAAAGCGGGCGGACGGTTAGTTAACCGTCAATGTGCGGGATTAGAGCGTTAATGCGCGGTCTAAGGGTCGGCCCTGACCCACCGCAATCATCCGCGATGGAGGGTCACCATCCAATGGCACCGGCCCGACTGCAGTGTGCCATTGATTGTTGCCGAGTCCGAGGACGATCCTTCGAAGGTGATCGATCAGATTCTGATGTTCGCCGCCCTGACGGGCGAAAGTCCCCTTCAGAAGGCGGTCTTTGTCGACTTCGCCTTGGATTACCGTCGTGCCCTGGAATGGATCAAAGGCGAAATTCTTGACGCCGATGGTCATCAGGCCCTGTGTCGTCGAACCACACGTGGGGTCCGTCGGCACCACGGAGCCGGCCCAACGACCCTGTAGCCCGTGCCAATCCAGGACCTGACCGGATTGCAATTGCTCGCCGAGATCTCCGTGGCATCCGGCAAGCGTCGCAGCCAGGAGAAACCCGATAACGCACGCCACAACGCCTTCAATACCCCCGCATTGGCGGAAGGTCTGCATTCGATTGTGGGCAGCCGGATTGACATCGTTTCTGGTTACCATGCGGCCCAGTGTAATGATGGGCTGGAGACAGAGCGAGCGATGCCTAGAAATGGCACTAGGAATATTTTCAGATTTTTCTTGCCCACCTGACCCAGATCAGAGTATCAATTGCGGTATGATGACGGGGTGCGCAGTTGAGCGGCCCTCACGATCTTCCCTCAAGCTTCAGCGAGCCAGCCTCCCTAACAGGCTAGACGTTGTCCGTGCGGAGTAAAACCGGCTGACGAGCTCTGTGGGCGGCGGCTCGTCTATTTCGACTTGCTTCACATGGAACTCCATCACCTGAACGATGTCGGGTTCCCCGCGCGCCTCGCAGAGCTTGGACGGGGAGCCCGGTCACCACGACGGCCGGGCCCAGCCTGATCGACTGGGTGGCAGGCGTCGTTGCCCAAAGTGGGAAAAGACCCGCGCCGCACCATCTGTTACTACTGCAACAACTCGATTCGATCAGTCGAGGCACCATCGATCGGCTGATGGTGCTGATGCCGCCAGGATCGGCCAAAACGACTTATGCGCTCCTTGCTATTTCCAGCGTGGTGGTTTTCGCAGCACCCTGCGAGCTCGGTGATCGCGACTTCGTACACGACGAGCATTGCCGAGTATTTCGGCCGCCAAGTCCGCGAACTGGTCAGAGAGCATGGACCCCAACTCGGCTACACTCTTCCGGTGGAAGACCGGCAGCCAGCCACTGGCAGACATCGCACGAACGGCGAGTATTTTGCTGCGGGGGTCCGCGGTCCACTGACCGGTCGTCGCGCCGATCTTGTCATCATCGACGACCCGGTCAGGTCACAGGCCGAAGCCGACAGTCCGGTCCTTCGGGAGAGACTCTGGAGCTGGTACCGGTCGGATCTCACGACCCGACTGAAGCCAAAAGGTCGGATTGTATTGATCATGACGCGCTGGCACGAAGACGATCTGGTCGGTCGGCTGCTCGCGCAGAATGCGGCCGAATGGCGTATCATCCGCCTTCCCGCTCTTGCAGAGGGTGACGACGCGCTTGGACGCATTCCTGATGCGGCCTTGTGGCCTGCGTGGGAGGATGAAGCGGCGTTGCTGCAGACGGCGAAACACCTTGGGCGAACGCGCCTGGTCTTCATTGTTTCAGCAGTCACCTCGGCCGATCGAGGGCAGCCTGTTCAAGACTGACTGCATCGACATCCTGGACGCGTCACCCTCACGCTCGGCTGGATTGGTGGTTCGCGCCTGGGACCTTGCCGCCACCGCAGCTACGGGCGGCAATGAATCCCGATTGGACGGCCGGCGTAAAGCTCGCTCGCGACGATTGGTGGTCGCTTCATCGTGCTGGACGTTGTGCGCCTCCAGCGGCAGTCCGCACGCGGTAGAAGATGCCATCGCGGAAACCGCACGCATGGATGGTGGGTCGGTCCGCATTGGACTTCCCGAGGATCCTGGTCAGGCTGGCAAGAGTCAGGTTATCGTGGCTGTCCGGTCGTCTTGCCGGCCACCGCATCTCTTCGTCACCCGAGAGTGGTGCCAAGGCGACGCGAGCCGCGCCAGTCGCATCGCAGGTGGAGGCGCGCAACTTCGCCATCATACGCGCTGACTGGAATCACGCATTTTATCGAGGAGCTGCGCGAGTTTCCCGTTCGGCCGCAAGGACGATCAGGTGGATGCGCTGTCGCGGGCTTTCAAAATGCTAACCGAGGGCGGCGCGCCGACACGTCAGCTCTCCATGTCCTACATGACGCGATAGGTAACTTGAACCCGGTGCCAGTGCATAATGTTCGAAACGATCTGCAACCTGATCCCGCGAGATCCACAATATCCTGTACGCGCGCGCACGTTTGGATATATTGAAGCGCGTCCTAGACGGAAGATTATATGATGTTTTGCCGTATCAGTTCCATGAGGAGCGGGGTGCCGGCGGCCAATATATCCCGTTGCGCAGCCGCCGGCCCAGCGTGCGCTACGCGCTGTGTCGCATCGTAGTCGAAGATAGCGTATCGCTGCTGTTCAGTGAGGGCCATTTTCCGACCATCGACTGTGCCGATCGCGACATTCGTGCGATGCGATCGCCGACATTGCAAAGGAGGCTCGACTTAACCTGATGATGACTGAGGCGGCGATACGAGGTGCCATCGGCTCCGTCGCTATTCTCATGCGCGTTCTCCGCGGGCGGATATTTTTCGACGTCCTGGATACGACATATCTGACGCCCGAATGGGACCCTGAAGAACCGGATACGCTTAGGCGGGTTACGGAAAAATATAAGGTCTCCGGAGATCTGCTTGCGTCGAGCGGGTATGAGATCTGCCGACACCACGACTGATCAATGGTTCACGCGTTGTTGGGACGCCGATAGCGAGACCTGGTTCGAGCCGGTGCCGGTTGGCAGTCTCCCTCGCTCCGGTAGTCGATGAATCGCGCAGCGTGCAGCACGGCCTTGGCTTTGTACCAATAGTGTGGATCCGCAATCTTCCCGGCCCGTCGTCGACCGGCGATGGCGCCGACGGCGCCTGCACATTCCGCGCGGCGATCGAAACGCAAATCGAAATTGACTATCAACTTAGTCAGGCAGGCCGTGGTCTCAAATACAGCAGCGATCCAACGTTGCTGATCAAGGAACCGGCATCGAGCGACAACGAAATTGTCAAAGGTGCGGGCAACGCACTTGTCGTCAGCGAAAAGGGTGATGCCAAGCTGCTGGAGATCGGCGGCACCGCATCGGCCGCGGTCATCGAATATGTGCGGACACTTCGTGAACTGGCGCTGGAGAGTGTTCACGGCAACCGCGCCAACGCAGATCGGTTGACCGCGGCTCAATCAGGCCGCGCGCTGGAGCTGATGAACCAAGGCCTCATTTGGCTCGCCGACAATCTGCGCGTGAGTTATGGCGAAGGCGCGTTGCTGTCGCTTGCGCGCATGGTTCTGCGCGCGTCGCAGATTTACCGACTGTGCATCATGGGACAGGAAATTGCCGCATTGGACCCAGCGGCACGGCTCTCGCTGTTTTGGCCGCGCTGGTATCCGACCACCGCCGATGACAGGCAGAAGGACGCGCTGACACTGAGCACACTGGCGAATGCCGGCCAGATCAGCCGCGAAAGCGCGGTCAAGGCGATGGCTGACACGTTCGATATCGAGGACGTGCCTGCCGAACTCGCTCGCATTGCTTCCGATAGAAAGACCAACGGGAACACTTGATGTCAGACAACGACATGCCGACCGAACCAGACAATGATCCGATCGTTGAGCTGCGCGCGCGAGCGGAGGCTCTCGAGCTTCGTCTTGGCGGAGGCAGAAGGGAGGCGAAGTCACGCCTCATCCGCGCCGAACTGAAGTTGGAGGCCGTGCGCGCGGGAATGGTCGATCTCGACGGGTTAAAGCTGCTCGATCTCAAGGACGTAAAGTTCACCGCAGAAGGCGAACTGGAAAATGCCGCCCAGTTAATGGCGCAACTCAGGCGGGCCAAACCTTGGCTGTTTGGCGGAACTTCATCTTCCAGCCCATCGACCGCGCCTCCCGCACAACCGCCGCGTCAGAAACTTGCGACGGAAATGACCAATGATGAATATCGAGCCGCCCGCGCGGCCATTGCTGAGACATCGACCATAGTTCAGAACAACAACCACGCTGAGGGGATTCCCGAATGGGTATTCAGAATTTTCCGCCGGCTCTGCAACCGATTATCCAGCAAGGTTTCCTGGAGCGCGAGTTCGAGCAGGCATTGAAGTCACGCCTGGGTTATCGCGCTTGCGCCGATCGGGTGCAGATCGCAGTCGGCATCGGCGAGACTCTGACCAAGACTCGCGCTGGGCTAAAGCCAAGCATCACAATACCGCTGCAGCCAAGCACGAACACCAACTTCGATAACGGGCTGTCACCCGCGGGCTGGGGAGTAGAGCAGTACACTATCACGATCAACCACTACGCAGCAACGACGGATCTCAATATGGTCACCAGCCGCGTGGGCATTGCATCCCAATTTCTTGCAGAATGCCTACGTGAATGGCGAGCAGGCCGCGCGTAGCCTGGACGAGTTGGCACGAAACGCATTGTTCAACAATTATTTCGGCGGCAACACGCGGGTGCGTATCACGCTTGGAAGTCCGGCAGCTACTGTAGCCGTCGATGATATTCGCGGTTTTCAGACTGCGTTCGTTAACGGCGTCCAACAGCCGGTCGGTGCATCCAATCCTGTCACCGTAACTGTCGGTGCCGACAGCTACACGATGGTCGGCGCCGCGGCAGATGTCAACAACGTATCAACGCACCGAATGGCATCTCTGGCGTTCTGACTTTCTCTGGCAACGTATCGGTGTCCGACGGCACTGCCGCAAATACGGTTATTGCGGCTAACGCATCCGTAATCGTCCGTCCCTCGCAGCGCAGCAATGTTTCCACGCTGACGGCCACTGATATGCTCACAATGTCCAACCTGCTGGATGCAGTTGCGAAGTTGCGCATGAATGCCGTGCCGGAGATCGACGGAGTGTACAACTGCTATCTCGACCCGGTGTCTGCTCGGCAGTTGTTTGCGGATCCTGACTTCAAGCAATTGTTCCAGGGCGCTACCTCGGCCAATCAGGTATTCCGGCAGGGCATGACGAATGATTTCCTCGGCCTGCGGTTTATTCCCACGACTGAGGCTTTCGTGCAGGCGCATCCCAACGCTGCCGGGCTTGATGGTCCGCAGACCGATCATCTGCGGCCAAGGCGCTCTGATCGAGGGCGATTTCGCCGGCATGGCCGCCGACGATGTCGTGCCAAAGGATTCGATCGTTGCCGTCGTGGACGATGTAGCGATGGTAACGCGGGAACCGATCGACCGGCTGCAGCAGATCATCGCCCAGTCCTGGTATTGGATTGGCGGGTACTGCGCTCCTTCGGATACGACAACCAATCCAACGACAATTCCTACCGCGACCAACGCCACGTTCAAGCGCGCGGTGATGGTCGAGCATATCGGCTGAACGCAAGCAAAAGGTGAAACAGGACATGGCTGTCGGGTCCATCACGCCGTTTCGCGCGACTGGAACGGTTTCACTAAGTGCAGGGACATCGTCTGCCGCGGTGCTATTGGCGGGCGGTGGAGATACTGTCGTGGTGACCAACACGACCTCATCGCTCGCCTTCGTACGTTTTGGCGCCGATCCATCAGTCTTTGCCACCGCTGCTGACATGCCGGTCATGGCGAACACCAAGGTGATGCTGTCGGTGAATAGCCTGGTCAATTATGCGGCTGCGTTGCTGACTGCGGGTGGTGGCGCCATTTTCTTCACCCGTGGCGACGGATCCTATATCTGATGGCATTCACAGACGCCGAGAAGACAGATATCCGTCGATTCTGCGGTTACCCTGCCTATGGGGCGGCGCCTGTCGGAATGGAGACCTGGCGATTCTTTCAGGTTTACGGCCTGCTGGAATTTCGCATGAACAATCTGTCCGGAAGCAGAAACTGCCGTCGTGCGGCGCTATCTTGGAACGCTCATCGTGCTGGAACACGCCGTACCGCGTGCCGGTGAGAATCTTGATACCGACCAGGCTGCGGTGTGGACGCGCAATCGCGACGAACTTCGCGACCGTGCCAGGCTGTTCGACGACTGGCGGCGGCGCTTGTGTGGTTTCTTCGGTATTCCGCCCGGGACAGGCAATAGCGGATAGCGGCATTTTCCTGGTGGTCTGAGGCAATGAATCCGATCGAACTGCAGGACCGAATCCATCGAGGCCTCAACGCGGCGGCTCGCGCAATTGGAGCGGATACCGATGCCTATCGCCCTTCGGGCCTTATCGAACCCCTGGCTCCTGTGAATCGCTTCCTGCGCCTTGCGTGCCGCGTTCACCGCCGAGGATGGCAAGTTCAAGCGTCCCAATGGATACGGTGATGCGATATGGTATGGCGTGTTCGATGCCGCCTACACGCGCCTTGGCGATTATCTTGTGCAGGAGCACACGATCTGGTTCGTTGCCGCAAAACAACGGCTTTTACCGGTCCTGTGCGTCCAGACCAACAGAATGGTTTCATTCTTTCGCCCGGCCGCACCAATCGAGCACTGGTGTGAACACCTATGGGGGCATGACCACAGATACCAACATACCGCTGCTAACGAATTGGCCGGCCAGCGTGCTGGGTGATTCGGCGCATGGGCATCCGAATACTGATCTCCCTAGCGATGGTTCGATCCCTTACTGGACCGTTCTATTGCCTGCCTACCCAGGCGTAGTCTTGCTTCCATCGGACTTATTAACTGATGATCTGGGACGTAATGCTGTCGTCGCGGTGGCAGAGCTTAGCAGTCTCGGTTGGCGCTTAACAGTAAAGCAGGCGACCACCTGATGGCCGACGAATCGGACGTGGAAGCGGCTCTGGTCAACGTTGTCTCTGCCGCGCTTTATCCGCGTGGGACCGGCGCGAGCCAGTGTTCCCGGACCAGACTGCCGCATCTATCGTGGTTGGCCTAACTCGGCAGCGCTGGATGCGGATTTGGCCGCCGGCAAGGTAAATGTCACCGTGTTCCCTGGCAGCGGCATGGGCCGCACCACGACGCGCTTTATGGAGCAATGGCTTGGCACGCCGGCCCAGCCTACGCTGACGGTTGTTGTCGCCGGCACGTCGGTGACATTCGGCGGTAGCTGCGGATGTTGGCCAGATCGCCGGCATTCTCGTCGGTGGCGCAGCTACGTCTATCGTACCCAAGACGGGCGACACACCTGCACTTGGTGGCTGCGAACCTCGCGTCGATGGCGCGGGCGCAATTCATCGTCCTGCTGTCGCAGACGCGCTGACGATTGCCGGCGCCGGTAACCTTCTGGCCCGCGTTGTCGCGGATGCTCCGGCGCAGCAGGAAATACGCCGCCAGGAACACGATTTCCGCATCACCTGCTGGTGTCCCACACCCGCGACGCGCGATGCCACGGCAACTGCAATAGATCAAGCCTTGAGCAAGATACGCTTCATTACGTTGGCCGACGGGACAAGCGGCAGGCTGATGTATATCGGCACGGCCGTATTCGATCAGTCGCAGAATGCCAGCCTGTACCGCCGCGATCTGACCTATAGCGTGGAGTACGCCACGATATCTGGTCGAGTTCACAACCTGCAATGCTGTTCGGCGATCTTGTGCTTCAACACGGCGAGCATCACTGCCTGAATACTGGAGATTCCATGAACATGCATCTGGTTGTGGTGAGGTCGTTTGGCGGCCTGGCGCGCGGTGACGTCGTGACTGATGCCGTGCAGATCACCGAAATTCTGAACAGTGAGCATGCGCGCTCTGTCGTGCGAGTGGTCACACCGGCGAGCAAGGGAGCCTGAGCCAAATGCCGATCGTTCAGCAGGGCAGTATCAACACGACGGCGCTCGTGGTGCCAGATCTTTACGTCCAGATCGTTCCACCACAAAACCTCGTGCTGAATGGCGTGCCGACCAACGTGGTTGGCGTCGTCGGTACAGCGTCGTGGGGGCCAGTCGGCCAACCTGTGATCGTTGCTACCATGGCCGACTATGCGCAGAGCTTCGGACCCGTCGTGGCACGCAAGTACGACATGGGTACGCAGATCGCTACTGCGGTGCAGCAGGGTGCCCAGAACTTCCGCTGTGTCCGTGTAACGGACAACACGGATGCAGCGGCCCAGGCTGTAATTCCTGCGACGACTGTTGCATTCACCGCACTATATACGGGGTCGCTGGGCAACCAGGTCATGCTGACGCTGGCTGCGGGATCCCAGGCCAAACACCTGGCGGCTGACAGTCGCGCTGCCCGGCCTTCCACCTGAAGTGTATGACAACATCGCCGGCACCGGCGCGATTTTCTGGGCGGCCCTGGCCAATGCCGTGAACGAAGGCTTGGGACCGCAGCGCGGCCCATCGCAGCTTATCGTCGCCAGCGCCGGGGGTGCCACGATTGCGCCGGTGGGCTTTTCTCTCGCCCTGGGTGCAAGTACCGCGGGATCGGACGGTGCGGCTGCGGTCGCTGCAATCGAGCTCGTCGGTGCCGACATCCCACCGCGCTCTGGCATGTACGCATTGCGCGGCCAGGGCTGCGGCATTGCGCTGCTGGCGGATGCCGATGATCCGGATTACTGGACCACGCAAGCCGAGTTCGGATTGGATGAAGGCATCTACATGATCCTTACTGGTCCGGCAGGCGATACCATTCAGAATGCTGTCACCGTCAAACAGCAGGCGGGACTGGACAGCTATGCGGCAAAGATCATGTTCGGCGACTGGCTTTGGTGGTCGGACCAGGTCAATGGCAGCATCCGGCTGGTATCGCCGCAAGGCTTTGCCGCGGGACGTCTGGCCAATCTGTCACCGGAGCAGTCGAGCCTGAACAAGCAGCTATACAGTGTCATTGGCAGCCAAAAGTCAGGCACACCCGGCTCAGGCCAGAGCGCTTCGTATTCCACTGCCGATCTAGCAGTGCTGCTGAGTGCTGGCATCGATGTAATCAGCAATCCCCAGCCTGGCGGCAGCTTCTGGGGCGTCCGCGGCGGCCACAACTCCTCCTCCAATGCAGCGGTCAATGGTGACAATTATACGCGTCTCACGAACTACATCGCGGCAACGCTTGCTGCCGGAATGGGACAGTATGTCGGCCAGCTCATTACCGCCGATCTGTTCCGCCGCATACGTGCCACACAGTTGGCATTTCTGCAAAACATGCTTGGCCAGGGCCTGCTTGGAAGCACCGACGGCGGCCTTCCTTTCAGCGTGATTTGTGACATCAGCAACAATCCATCCAGCCGCACAGATCTTGGCTATGTCCAATCGGACGCTCAGGTCCAATACCAGGCCATCAACGAGATGTTCATCGTCAATATGGAAGGCGGCCAGACCGTGCAGGTGTCTGTCCAGACCCTGCCTAGCGGGCAGGCGTCATAAGGAGCAGACCAGATGTCAATGACCATGTTCTCTGTCGGTCGCGACACTCAATTGGTAGTCATCGGTCCGGCCGGCCGCATCGATTTGACCTATGTAACGTCATTTGAAAGTCGTCAGCTCACGCAATCGGTTCGAGTGGATAGGCTGGACGGAACACATATGGGGACCGAACTGCCGAAGGGTTGGGAGGGCAGTTTCGAAATCGAGCGAGGTAATTCCACTGTCGATGATTTCATCGCTGCTGCAGAACAGCAGTATTTCAACGGTAACACTGTCAATTCTGGCTCGATGTATCAGTACGTTACCGAGACAGACGGTTCCACGTCAACTTACCAGTACGACAGCGTCGTCTTTCGCCTAAGCAATGCTGGTATCTGGAAAGGCGATAGCAGCGTAAAGCAAAAGCTGGAGTTTTTCGCCGTTCGGAGGCGCCGCATCTGATGACCCCTTCCGCATCTATCATTGCAGCTGGGCTTGTCACGCAGACCATTACGGATGATGGCGGGCGGCGGTTGATGATCCGGAGATTGAACGCGTTGGACAGGCTTCGACTGTTCAAGGCAGCAGGCCCGCTACTATCGCAAAATCAGCCTTGGCTGGGCATGGCGCTGATCGCTTGCTCGGTTACCGCGATCGACGATGTGCCAATTCCGCCACCGGCAAATGAATCCCAGATCGAGGCAATGATTGGACGCCTGGGTGACGCAGGCGTCGCAGTAATCGCACGGGCGCTGCAACAGGCCCCTGAACCACCCCCGGCCGAACTTGTGGCCAACGCGGGAAACTGAGCCGGCACCCCGACCTGATCGACTGTCTCTATCTGGTCCGGAACGGGGTGCCGTTCGACGTCGCCTTCAGCCTGCCGGCCGACGAGCGCCTAGCATACGTGGTTGCGCTCGGCACGCTGGCTGGCCGAGTTTTTGATTGGCAGGCACTTCATTGGAAAACGTGAACGAGAATGCAAAGGGGAGCGTTGGAATCCCGGCTGACACCGCGCTTCCGAGCAATGGCATATCCGGAATAGTCGCCATAATACAGCAGGAGTTCGCGGCGCTTGACCGCACAGTAGCACTCGGTGGGACATCGCTAGCAGAACTCACCAGTTTAGGGACAGTTCCGCAGGCGGTCAGCCCCTACGTGGTGCCAATCGGCGCACCAAGTGGATCCACGTCTCAATCTGCCGAGGAATCAGGGCTACTGGCGCTGCATGAGCGCCGCCAGGTTGAAATCGCACCAACAAATTCGGCGAGAGTGCCCCCCGCGGAGCATCCTTCAGTCGGGATGAATTTCGTGGTGCCCTCAAGATCAGAAGCTGTGATCAGTGCCGGCAACGCCGCGTCTCCTTCGCGCCCGGGTTCATCACAGGACGTCGCGAGGGCGCCCATAACTCCCATGCCGCAATGGCCGGCGCCGGCACCGAATACGTCTAATTCCCTCATGCCCAGCGTGACGAGTGCACCGACAACGCCGCTAATGCAACCTCTAGTCTCCCATTATTTTGCGCCATCCGCTTCTCCTAAATCTGATCGAACGCCTTTGTCACTAAGCTTCCCAACTGTATACTCAGAACAAGGCGAAACGGGTCCCGATACTGCAAGGGCCACACCGCCCGCAAATGGTTGGGCCAAACCAGAACGCGAGATCGCATCGAATCCGTTGGTCATGAACGCATTGGCACCAACAGCCGTTGCTGCCCCTCCATTGTCGCGTCCCGTAATGCCAGTATTGGCGCATTCTTCCGCACCGGTCGATGCTATTTCATCAGCCGGTGCCTCACCTACACCCGTAGCCGTCAAGCGGGGTATGCAGTCCGATGCGCCGTCTGCCACGTCGCAATCTTCGCCCAATCAGGAGGTGGCGTCCGAACCGCGCCAAGGCACTATATACGTGGATGGTGCGCGCTTGGGCCGCTGGGTTATCGATCGGCTGGTAAAGGACGCCTCTCGTCCAGTCGCCGGTACAACGGGCATAGATCCGCGTGTCTCTGCAACGTATCCGGGCGCCTCGGCTGGCGTGTGAGCATGTGGCCGAGTAGCGTTTTCCAGTCGCCTTGGTTACTCGGACACGCGTCACCTACCCCGCATTTCTCAAACTATGTCGGTGCATTGGGGCTCTGAATCGGCGAAAGTTTCTTCTGCGACAAAGCCTTTTGTCGAAGCAGAGGAGTTCCCCAATGCCGACAGAGTGTAACCCGGAATTGTTTGAATTTGTACCTGTTGAAGGACGCCGGGTTGTGGCGGCGTTCGATGGCGGGGCAATCACCTCGGACGCCGGAGCGCTGCTGCTGGGTCAGGCAGATCGAGCGATCCGTCTGACCGAGCGATTTTCGAGGTGCTTCACCGACACGCGTGCGGCGGAACTGGTGGAACACAGCGTCGGCACGATGCTGATGCAGCGGGTGATCGGTATTGCACTCGGCTACGAAGACCTGATCGACCACGACGAACTGCGGCACGATCCGATACTGGCGGTGCTGGCCGGCAAACTGGCGGCGCACCGGTCGGACTGCGCACCGCTGGCGGGGAAGTCGACGCTGAACCGGCTGGAGCTGAGCCGCCCCGAGCCGACGCGCTATCACAAGGTGAGCCACAACGCAGCGGCGATCGAGACGCTGTTCGTCGATCTGTTCCTGGCGGCACATCGGCGTGCGCCGGAGCAGATCATCCTGGACCTGGATGCCACGGACGACCCACTGCACGGCCAGCAGGAAGGGCGGTTCTTCCATGGCTATTATGACTGTTACTGCTACCTGCCGCTTCTGTAACGGGCCCTCCTGTGTCAATCCCTTTCGAGTGTGATCCTGTCGCCGGTGTCTTGCTTCTGTCCGGGGTCGGCGCGCGGCCGCCACCTGATGGGGTCTGATGAGGATCGGTCGACCAAGCTCTAAAACGCGCAGTCCTCTTGCGAGCTGCTCCGGCAGGTGCGGCCTGACCTGATCCATCGTCCCGGCGACGGGACCTGCTCCGGGCGTTTGGTGCGTGTCCGCCCGAACTCGTGATCTTTCTCCTTGTCTATGCTCTGGCGGCCGCCCTGGCAGCGACGAACTCGGTTCCGTCGACCAGCATCCGGTGCAAGACCACGGCGAGCTTCCGGGCGAGCGCCACCTTTGCCTTGCGCATGCCGGCACGCTTGGCCACCCGCATCGCCCAGCTCTTCAGCGATGAACCTTTGACCGGCCTGGTCAGAATGACGTTGGCTGCCTCGTAAAGCACAGTGCGCACGCTTGCATCTCCGATCTTGGAGATCCGGCCGGTGACGTCCGTCTCTCCTGACTGATATTTCCTTGGCGTCAGTCCGAAATGTGCGCCCGCGGCTTTCGAGCTTTTGAACCGTGCGGGGTCGTCGATCGCGGCGACATAGGTCAGCGCAACAAGCACGCCCACCCCCGGCGTCGACATCAGCAGCCGTGCCCGAGTGTCCTGGCGAGCAAGCGACACCAGGCGCTTCTGCAACCTGCCCAGTTGCTCGGCGAGTACCGCACGAGCCGACAGCAGGGCGTCGGCCACCGCGAGCAGCGTGACATGCCCATCGGTCAGCTCACGGACACGGGCTTCGAAGCTGCGCGGTGTGGTCTGCCCCACCTTCAACCCGAAGCCCCGCAGGATGCCCCGAAGGCTCATCTCCAGATCATGGCGCTTGCTCTGCACCAGCTTGCGGGCCGTCAGTATCGCACGGAGTTCCTGGGCCGGCAGCGATTTGCAATGCACAGACCGGAACCAACCCAGCCGCATCAGTTGCGCAATACCCCGCGCATCAGTGCGATCCGTCTTCACCGGCATCGCCTTGAACGCATCACGTACGTGCCGTGTTTCCAGCAGCTCAACCGGAAGCCCCGCCTCCCGCATGCCCGCATACAACCATTGCGACAGAGGGCCTGCCTCCAGGCCGATCCGTGTCGGGGTGACCTGCAACATACGGAACCAAGCAATCAAGGCCTCAGGCTCACTCGCGACCTTCACCTCGCGCACAATCCGTCCATTTCGCATCTACGACACAAATGCTCGCGCTTTCCAGCGACACATCGATCCCCGCATACTGCTCCATGGTCGTCCCTCGATGATGTTCGGAGCAGGGACATCCTGACTCCGCCAGTGACACCATCACTCTGAGGGACGGCCACTCAAACCAGCTAACCTGGCGCCGGCCCGTTACCCCATCTCTACATCTTCTGCGGCCGTCACCTGCTGGCGGCGAAGCTGCGCCGGTCGAACATCGACGGTGCTGCCGGAGCGGTCGAGGAAGTGGCCCGCATTGTCGCGCAGATCCGCCGGCGCTGGCCACGGGTGCGCATTCTGCTGCGCGGTGATTCCGGCTTTGCCCGCGAGGCGCTGATGGCATGGTGCGAGGCGAACCGTGTCGACTTCCTGTTCGGCCTGGCGCGCAACGAGCGCCTGGAGGAGGCGATCAAGTCCGAACTGATGACCGCGGCGCTGGAGAGCCTCCGGACCGGCAGGCCGGCGCGGTGCTTCAAGGACTTCACCTGGTCGACGCTGGACAGTTGGAGCTGCCGCCGTCGTGTCGTCGGCAAGGCCGAGGTGACCCGAGGCGAGGCCAATCCGCGGTTTGTCGTCACCTCGCTGAAGCCAGCCGAGGTCGGTGCCCGGTCTCTCTACGAGACGGTCTACTGCGCCCGCGGCGAGATGGAGAACCGCATCAAGGAATGCCAGCTCGACCTGTTCGCCGATCGCACCTCGACCGCGACGATGCGCGCCAACCAACTCCGGCTGTGGCTCGCCTCGATGGCCTATGTGCTGCTCTGTGCTGTGCGCCGCATCGGGCTGGCACATACGCAGTTCGCCCAGGCCACCTGCGGCACCATCCGGCTCAAGCTGCTGAAACTCGGCGCCCTGGTGCGGGTCAGCGTGCGACGGATCACGGTGGCACTGGCCTCAGCCGGTCCGTATCAGAACGAATTTGCCCTGGCCCATGCCCGGCTCAGAGACGCGGCCGCAGCCTGACACGAACCAGACAGCGCACAGCAGACCAATATCCCGACAACGCGATCAACACGCTCGCGAGGCTCGATCTCGGCCGAAACTGCCTGCTATGCCACACCGTCTGCCCCAGGCCGTATATACACCGGCTTGCCGCCGGTGTTCACATCGCTGGCGCTACGTGGTTTGAGAAATGCGGGCTAAGCTCACACGACTCACAAAATCCACGTCAGCGCGACGACGGGCGTGTCCAGTGAAGCCTGCTCGGTCAGCGCGACCTCGACAAATACACCTCATGCTTCTGGAGGCACGTTTAGCAGTAGTGTGCCACTTGCACTTGCTTTCACGAACTTCACCTCGACAAATACAGCAGCAGCCCCTGGAGGCACCTTGAGTTCGTCGCTGACCGTCAGCATCGAGTTGCATGCTGCTAATATAACTTCGACGAACAACGGGCTGCCGGTGCTGTGGACATAACAGGATACATTTTCCTCGGCCGCGGCATTGGCCATGACGACTGGCATCTGAACTCGTTTCTGGAACCCGATCAGAAGCCCGCAGAGGCCGCTCCAGCCGTCGACCCGATAGGGGTCGGTAGCGGCGAGCAGGCAAAACCCGCCAGCGAGGCTCTGATCGCCGGCACGAAGCAAGTCGATATTCCACAACAATTTATTATCGGTAAGATTGCACCGCTAACCAGTTACATCACCCGGTACCAGAGCGCCAGCGTCTACATCGATAAACGCCTAACGTGGGAACACTACATCGCAGCCTACCAACTGCTGCTTGATCGGTTTCGCAAAGGACAACGGTAAACACCTGTGGTCGATAGTTCCCAGAACATCCCCGTGCCAGATCCGTCATCGCTGACCACTGAACAACTGCGACGTGAACTGGCCGGGTTGCGCGATAGTCTGGAAACCCGCTTGAACGGGATGGACAAGGCCAACGTCTTACTGAACCAACAATTTCTCCAGCATCCGTCTGACATTGAAAAAGCCATCCTTCAGCTCAAGGAGCTGCACAACGAAAAATTCGATGGCATCAAAACTCAGTTTATTGATCAAGGAACTGTATTTACCAACCGGATTGATTTGCTCAGAGATAGTATCCAAAAGCAGTTCGACGAGCGCGATGTGCGGGCTACGGCTTCGGAGAGTGCATCAAATACCGCGGTGAATGCGGCGCTGTCAGCGCAGAAAGAGGCAGCCAGCGCACAGAACGAGGCGAATGCTGCGGCGATCACCAAGTCCGAAGCGGCCACTGTCAAACAAATCGATGGTATTCTGGCGTTGTTGGCCAGCAATACCAAGGCGATTGATGAAAAGATTGCCTCCATCAACGGTCGGCTGGATCGTGGCGAAGGCACCAAGTCAGGCGCATCGGCCACTATCACGACCATCATCGCCGTAGCAGCCGTGGCGACAGCGATCATTGGCGGGATCGTCTCCTTCAACCATGTTCCCGTTCCCACCCCGGTCTATCAAAGCAATCCCGCCGTTATCGGGCACTAACATTCAAAGGCAATTTCAATGTTAGTGGACAACACAGTGCTTGACCTAGCTGCGGACCGTTAGACAACGGCAGTAGCCTACCACATCGAATGTTAGTTCTGGAGAAGGTTTCGTCCTGAGCATGCTGTCAGCACCGATCGCCATAGGTATTCGGCTTTTCGACCACTAGCGATTTGTAGCTTCCGATACAACTGAACGTGGTGACCGAAATGCCCGACCTCATTTTGCTGCTGGGTCCAGTCGCCTTCCAGGACTTCGAGATTCCATCCGGGATCAATTTCGGCGGCAAACAGCGCCTCGCACTGCATCGACTGCCCGGCGGCTTACGGGTCATTGACGTGCTCGGACGCGACGATGCACTGATCAGTTTTTCAGGCATTTTCGCCGGTTCGGATGCAACGCTGCGCGCGCGCAATCTCGACGAATTGCGCGCTGCCGGAATTGAACTACCACTCACATGGGACGTCTTTTTCTATACCGTCCTGATCAGCGACTTTCACGCCGATTACCGCAATGGCTGGTGGATTCCCTATCGTATCACCTGCACCGTCCTGCGGGATGAGGCGGCAGCGTTGATCCAACCAGTTGTGTCCCTCGTCACAGCTTCATTGGCAGACATCGGTACTGCATCGAGCTACTCAATCGCTGTCGGATTGGATTTGTCCTTGGTTCAAGCAGCATTCGTTGCACCTGGCGCCACAGTGCGTGGTACGGCTGCATACACGGCTGCTCAGTCAAGCCTTGGCGATGCTCAGGCTTCCATAATCACGTCAATCAGTGCGGCGAACATGGCCCTTGTGAATGTCAATCTTACAAGCCCAGTGTCCGCACAGGATGGTATAGCGGGGTTGCTTGACGCGACGAGTGCCTCGGGCCAGCTCAGCGCGCTGACATCTGCGGGTTCCTATATCGGACGAGTATCGACCAATTTGGCTAACGCGAGCACCTGATATGGCGAACGCTTACAGTGGCCGGTGACAACCTATTTCGCATCGCTGCAGCACAACTGGCCGACGCAACGCAATGGATCCGCATCGCCGAGCTCAACAACATTTCAGATCCGATGCTCACTGGCGTAACGACCTTGCTGATTCCCGAACGTGACCTAGCAGCCGGTGGTGGCATTGCTCTCCAATGATTGGATGACCGGCTGGCGAGCCCCGAGGTTGCGTGTGATTGCCAACGGCCAGGTTCTCAATGGTGCCATGGAGGCCGAGGTCATCTCCAATAATCATTATGCGGCGGACCGGTTCAGCGCCTCGGTGGCCCTTGGTATCGATCCGTGGGCTGACATCGCGTTCTGGGCCAGTGAATCCAACATCCTGTTGGAAGTGCAATTCAGTTTGGATGGGGGTGCATCCTTCACCAGCCTTATACAGGGCAGCGTTGATGCTGTGTATGATCGATCCGGCTCTCGGCTTGGTCCACCTCGATGGCCGCGATCTCACAACTTCCTTGATAGAGACACGCACTCAGGAGACATTTGCCAATCGTACTGCGAGCGAGATCGCCACCTTGCTCGCTGGACGCCACAGTCTGACTGCACAAGTCGTGCCAACCACGACGCCGGTCGGTCGGTATTATCAGGACGAGCACGACCGCATTACGCTCGACCAGTTCAGCCATGCCACCACTGAATGGGATCTTTTGGTCTTTCTGGCGCGCCAGGAAAGTTTCGATGTGTTCGTTCAGGGTCAGTCGCTGTATTTTCAACCAGCCACGCAGCCAACTGATATCGCGATGGCAGTTCGCCCGGGCGACCTGATCGACCTTAAACTGGAGAGATCACTAACCTTGCCCGAAATATCGAAGTGACCGTGAAAAGCTGGAATTCTCGGCAGAATAGCGCATTTATCCAGCAGGCACGTGCCAATAACGGTGCCAGCGGATCGTCCGGCCCGCCAGCAACGCTACGTATATCGTGCGACCCAATCTGACGCCCAATGACGCACTGAAGTTCGCGCAGCAGAAGCTGCCGAACTCACCCGACATGAGCGTACTATCGAGGTGACCATGCCAGGCGAACTTCTGCTGACTCCACGGAGCATGATAATGCTGGAGGGAACCGGATCAGACTTCGACCAAGCCTATTTCGTGGATGTGATCGAACGACGGCTTCACCAGACCGGCGGATTCACGCAGCACATTCGTGCCAAGAACACATCGCCTCGCACCGATACGACGACGCCCCAGGTTCCGGCGACGGCGGGATGGGTTAGTCGCATGGAGCGGCTTCTCAACGTCGTTAAGCAGCACGCTGGCGCGATTGGATCAAGGATGGCAGCCAGCCGCGCTTTGGCACAGTCACATCGGTGGATCCGACAACCGCGACTGCGCGGGTCACGTTGCAGCCGGAAGGCGTTCTCACCGGCTGGTTGCCGGTTCTGTCACCCTGGGTCGGAGCCGGTTGGGGCATGTGTTGTCCTCCGTCGCCTGGTGATCAGGTTCTGGTTCTCGCGCAGGAGGGCGATGCCGACCATGGCATCATCGTCGGACGCGCATTCTCGAACACGCAAATCCCGCCGGCGACACCAGTCGGCGAAGTCTGGCTGGTCCATAGCTCCGGCAGCTTCATCAAGCTGCAGAATGACGGGACAATTCAGATGCAGGGTGATCTGCATGTGGCTGGCGATGTTTACGACGCGCAAGGCTCTCTGTCTCGTCTGCGCGGCCATTACGACCGCATACCACACCGACTCGCGCGGCGGCACGACGTCCGTGACCAATCAACCGGACTGAGCATCATGGCAGACGCCTATCATCAATGGGGCTCGGATCTCATAACCAGCCCGACAGGCGATATTGGCGCGGTCTCAGATCCAACTGCTCGGTCAGCAACGCGTGTTACGCCGACTTCTGACCAATCCCGGGGATTACATTTGGCAGCTCGATTACGGCGCAGGCCTGGCGCGCTTCATCGGCCAACCGGCCAACCCGCTGCAGATCAAGGCTGTCATACGCAGCCAGATATTCAAGGAAGCTGCAGTGGCACGACAGCCCGAGCCCGTGATCGATGTCCAGATTTCACCAGGTGGAGCAGCGGGCACTGTATACGTCTATGTACGTTACGTAGATGCAGACAGCGGTGCAGACACAGATCCTCTCATTTTCGGTATCCGCATAGGCCATGCAACTCTCGCTTCGACATTCACGACTCTTATGCAGAACATGGCGGCCGCCGTTGAGGCTTCCGCCACGCAGCTTCTGGATCTGACCGTGGGTTCAACGTTGCGCGCGGTGCTGGAGGCCAACGCGTCGATCGCGCTTTGGATGCAGTGGCTTATCCTGCTGGTGCTGCGAACGACCCGAGCGGCCACCAGTAACGGCGACTGATCTGGATAGCTGGATGGCCGACTTCTCATTGACGCGGCTTCCTGCCGTCTGCAGCCACAGGAACCGTCACTTTCTCCCGATTTACGCCGACGGCAATGGCCTTGATCCCGGCTGGTGCCCTGGTGCGCACCGCCGATGGCACACAGACATTCGCAGGTCAGCACGGATACGTTACTAGCGGCCTGGGCTCCGGTCAGCAACGGCTATTTCATTGCCGCCGGCGTTGCCACCTTGGATGTCCCAGTCACGGCGCAAACAGCCGGGCGTCCGCGGAAATGTTCAGGCTGGCACCATCACATTGCTTGCCTCGGCTATGCCAGGCATCGATTCGGTCACCAACGCCAGTCCCTTCCAGAACGGCCTGGATGCGGAGTCGGACACCGCGTTCAGGAGCCGTTTCAGCAATTTCATCGCCAGCCGTTCGCGCGCTACTCTTTTGGCCGTGGGTTACGCAGTCAGTAGCATTCAGCAGGGCCTGAACTACACTATCCAGGAAAACCAGGACCCAACTGGCCGGCCACTGATGGGAAGCTTTGTGGTGACGGTCGATGACGGTTCCGGGACCCCTTCGACGTCCTTGTTGGCAACAGTGCAAACCGCGGTCGATGCGGTGCGGCCAGTCGGGTCGATCTTCAGCATTCAACCACCCACGGTGACGATAGTGGACGTTTCCTTGACAATCGACGTGTGCACGCAGGGACCACCAAGGCACAGGTCATGCCTCTCGTCGGTGCTGCAATCAGCTCCTACATCAACAGCCTGCCGATCGGTGCAAGCCTTCCGCTGACCAGGATTGCCCAGATCGCCTACTCGGCTAGCTCCGCAGTGATCAATGTCAGCCAGTTGCTTGCGAATGGCAATGCCAGCTGATATCACTCCGACCGTATCCGGCGTGGTCAAAGCCGGCGTCATCGCGGTGAACTGACATGACGGGTGACCAGCAGGACATGCTGACGCGGTTGCGGGCTGTGCTGCCGACACGTTGGTTTCCTGATCAGGCACCCGTGCTGGATGGATTGTTGAGCGGACTGGCGTCCGCCTGGAGCTGGGCCTATGAGCAGTTGCAATATGTCAAGGCGCAGACGCGAATCGCCACAACAACGGATATTTGGCTGGACATCGTTGCAGAGGATTTCTTCGGCGGTGGCGTGAGCCGGCGGATCGGCCAGAGTGACGATGCATTCCGAGCTTGGATCCAGCAGAATTTGTTCCGAGAACGCGGGACGCGCGGTGCGATCATTGCCGAGCTTCAGGAGCTGACTGGACGTGCACCCGGCGTGTTCGAGCCTGCTCGGCCAACAGACACAGGCGGCTATGGGTCCTTGACCGCCGCGGTACCGGCATCGCATATGGCGTGGCTGGTGGGTGGGGCAATCTTGGATTGCCATTTCAATGCTTCATCACGGCCTATCGGCCCGCCGGCATCGGCATCGCCGACGTTGCCGGTTGGGGGGAGCCCGTCGGAGGCTACGGTCAGGGAGCCATCGAATACGCCAGCCTGGAGATGGTGCAAGGTCAGGTGACGGATGCTGACATCTATGCGGCCGTCGCCGAAGTATTGCCGGTCGCCACCATCGGTTGGACCAGCATCACCAGCTGAGCTGGTCTCCGCGATAGCAAAGAGGGATTCATGGACAGAAGCCTGGTCTATCCGGGAAGTATTCCGCTCGACACCGATCTTCTGAATGCCAATAGCGACAGCATGACTGCGCTGGGCTATCTGGCGCAGGCGGTCCTCGGGACGAATGTCGTTGTCGATGGCCTTGATTGCGCTCCAACTTCGCCGGCCTCGCTTACCGTCACGGTCGGTCCAGGAAGCATCACCCAGTTGTCGGTCGTGGATGCGCTCGCCTACGGGTCGCTGTCCGCCGACATGATAGATCCGCTGGTGAAGATGGGTATCAACCTTAGTTCCAACATCTTTCACGCTCACCGTACCCGCCACATCCGGGCAGTCCGATAAACTATCTTGATTCAGGCTGCATTGCAGGAAAGCGATACTGATCCGGTGGTGCTTGCCTTACTACAACGCTGCCAACCCGGCCCAGCCCTATAGCGGGCCAACGAACTCAGGAGTCGCACAGAACACGCGCCGGATACAGCGTGTGCAACTCCAACTCAAAGCGGGCGCCGCCGCCAATGCCGGTTCACAGGTAACCCCGCCAGTCGACAATGGCTGGGTGGGCCTATACGTCGTCACCGTGTCGTACGGTCAGACCGTCATTGCTTCGGCGGCATTACGCAATTGGCCACTGCACCGTTTCTCGCCTGGAAGCTTCCCGCGCTGCGGCCAGGCTTCGCCACAGGAGTTCAGACCTTCCTCAGCTTCCGGTAGCTTTACGGTGCCCGCCGGCGTAACCCAAGTGGAAGTCGAGATGTGGGGCGGTGGCTCAGGGACCTTTGCCTCCTCGCTGGCATTCCTAGCGGCGGCGGTTCAGGTGGCGGCTACGCGCGCAAGCGCATCACCGGTCTGATTACCGGCCAGACGATTTCAGTGACTGTTGGCGGTGGCGGCGCAGCGGGCAACACCGGTGGCGCAGCCGCTTCGGCAGGTGGCACCTCAAGCTTCGGAACCTATGTCAGCGCAACCGGCGGAAGTCTGAACCCACTCGCCAACTACAGCAAGTCCGCAGAACGGCGCTACTCCGAGCGGCATCGGCGTGGCCGGTGATGTCAACTTCGCTGGATCCGTCGGGACAGGCCGGCATTCTAAATCAAGGGGGGCTGGGCGGCGCCGCGCCCGATGGGCGGCTGGCAGAACAGCGGGACATGGGGTTTGACGGGTACTTTTCCAGGTGGAGGCGCATCGGGTGCCGGAACCGGCGCGAACAGTACCACACCGTATAATGGTGCGCCCGGGATCGACCGGTCTCGTCGTGGTCAGATGGTAGAAATGTCAATGAAAATGTATGCCCGGATTCAGGACGGGTCTAGTCGCCGAAATGCTGAGGACTGATGGTGACATCACGACGATGTTCCATCCGGCGATTGTTTGGGTGGACGTGTCGTCCGAAGCCGAGGAATGTCAGACGGCTGGCGTTTTGACGGAAAGAATTTCACGCCGCCGCCTGCTTCGCCGCCGGTCGCGCCAATTCCGACAATCGCAGAGCTGCAGGCACGGATTGCCGCCATAGGAGCCCAACTCGAAGCATTGTCCAACACTGAATGAGCCTTGCCTGCTGGCCAACCTGTTCACCCATCAAGCGTCATTCGTTCAAATCAGGAACCAGGTATGCCCACTCCAGCCACACATGTCTGGAAGCCCAGCAACGCGCGCACGGTCGTGCTGGACGCGTTCATCCCGGTGCCGCGTGGATCGACGGCCGATTGCGCCACCGCCCCTGAATTGGCCGACCAAGGATCCATCGGACGTGCTGGACTATCAGTTCGACATCACTGCCTGCGGTCGTCGGCAATGACGGCGATTCGATCGCCACACTCGATGTGACCATCGAACCGAACAATCCCGGGGATCTCACGTATGAACAGTGCCACAGCCGACGGCACTGTCGCGGTGTTGTGGCTGGCCGGAGGTCAGACGGGAACTGTCTATACCAGTGACATTGGTGATCACCACGGTGAATGGCCGAACCATCCAGCGTAGTATTCTGCTTCCGGTGCTTTATCTGTCAGTCCCACCGATACCACCCAACGCCCTGATGACGGATGCCGGTGTCGTACTGACCGATCAGAACGGCAATCCGGTTTTGACCTCGCCGTGAATCCGACGGCCCTCGCGGCCGCTTCATCCGATAAGCCAGCTCTACATCATTGCACGGCCCGCGCAGGCTATCTGCTGCGCGACGTGGGAGGCCGTCTCGATCATGCCGACAATCGATCAGCTAGCGCCTGCCACAGCGGCATCGGATAACGATGAGTTGCTGGTCAGCCAGAGCGGTATTGCTCGCAAGGTCACCCGAGCGCAGGTCCTGGCAGGCGTTCAGCCACAAGTCGCGATCAGTTGCGGGACACTCCTCGGACGCCAGAGCACCGGTACCGGGGGCCCTGAACAGATCACGGTCGGGTGCCAATCTCGGCCTGAACAACGGCACTCTTTCCGCCAGCGCCGCACCCTTTGTCGTTGCATCACTGCCGGCCGGCACCGTGCCAGGTGCGGCGATCTTGTGCCCTTGGCGCAGGGCTGGGAAACAACACAGCCGTCACTTACGGCCAATTCATGAGTGGCCTGGCTGGCAGTCGCGAATGTTGACGTGAGCAAGCTCCTGGTCACGCCAACCGGTACAAAGTCGCCGACCAAGCTCGCCGACCTGGCGGCGAATACACTGCCACTGACTGGCGGGACGCTCACCGGTGCACTGGCGCTGGCAGCCGACTCCTTCGACGTCCCTGCAGGCTGCGACCAAGACATATGTGGATACTCAGGTATCGACAGCGTTGCCAAAAACCGGCGGAACCTTGTCGGGCGCTCTGACATTGGCAGCCGATCCCGCCATATCTTTACAGGCGGCCACCAAGCAATATGTCGATGGACAGGTGGCAACTGCGGTCCCGAAGGCCGGCGGCACACTCACCGGCACAGCTGACGCTGGCGGCGGATCCGTCAGGAAATTTGCAGGCAGCGACCAAGCAATATGTCGATCGCGCGCGTTCGCGCAGCGGCGACACGCTCACCGGGGCGCTGATGCTGGCTGCTGACCCGACCGCACCCTTGCAGGCGGCGACCAAGGAATATGTTGACAGCCAGGTCGCGGGCTCACTGCCCAAGTCAGGCGGCACGCTGACCGGCGCGCTCACTCTGGCCGCTGATCCCACACTGTCATTGCAAGCCGCGACAAAACATTACGTAGATGTGCAGACCACCACATCGTTGCCGATCAGCGGCGGCACTTTGACTGGTGCATTGGCACTGCCGTCCAATCCCAGCGCTCCCCTACAGGCGGCAACGAAGC
Source organism: uncultured Alphaproteobacteria bacterium (assembly GCA_963790445.1). GTDB lineage: Bacteria > Pseudomonadota > Alphaproteobacteria > Acetobacterales > Acetobacteraceae > JAMXLO01. The sequence goes on from CAWBON010000014.1 coordinate 163,036, forward strand.
AGTACGTCGATGGCCAGGTCGCTTCCGCTGTGCCCGTCAGCGGCGGCAACGCTCACCGGCGCACTGACCTTGGCGGCAGATCCCGCTTCTACCGTTGCAGGCAGCGACCAAACGCTACGTAGATTCCACCGGCGGTGGCGCGACCGGCGAAATCAATGTGCGATCATCCCCCTACAATGCGCAGATCAATGGTGTCGCAGATGATACCGCTGCCTTCAAGGCAGCATATCAGGCAGCGCCGCAGGTTCGGTGATATACGTCCCGAACGGCGTCACGGTCCTGCAGAACCCATCGAGCTGGGGAATCCCGTTGACCAAGCGGGTCAAGTGGATCGTCGATGGCACTTCGTTGCCTGATGGCACGTCGCTGGCCGATGCGGTTCCAGGTGGCAACGGACCAGCTAACAATTTTCTGCCCGGGAATCGTCGTCGGCAACAGCGGGCATAAGCGCAGAGATTTCGCAGAACGGCTCCCAACCCAGCGATTTTGCTGTTCTTCACACGTCCTACATCGTCAATCATATCGGCGGCCCGACTGGCGGAGCGGTCATCGCCAATACACGAAATGACACAATCATATACAACAGCCCGAACAACTTCGTTTGGGGTGGGCTCGACAGGCTGCTGTGGTGTGGCACTCAAACACCAACCGCCAGCAATGCCGCCGAACATGTCTCTCGCTACATGCAGACCATCCGGCAGAACATTGGCACCGATTCGTCGGGCAATCCGCTGCCCCAGCCTAGATCTTTGGGCGCATGCATCGAATACCGCGATACAACCGGTCAGCCATCAAGCTGGGCAGCCGCTTCGCTGACCGTTGAGATGGACTGGTTCGGCAATGGTCCGGATGATGCCAATCTGCGTCAAATCCAATCACTGGTCGTCGGTCAGAACAATACTTCCGGCGCACCTGTGGAGATCAGCACGGTCATTGGCGTATACTTGGCAGGCGGATCCACTGGCCACGCCTATCAGGGTATTCAACGTCAATATCCCATTCTCGACTGCCGTCCTGGACACCACCAGCGCACAACAAATGTCTGGCGCCGCTGCCATCCGGATGGCCGCCGGACATGCGATCGCATTCGAGTCCACCAATAATTGCTCGCTCGCCTACGACAGCAGCACCAACACGCTGCGCTGGAACCAGGGCACATTGTCCTATCCTGTCGGGAAGGGCATCACGGTTGGATGGATGAACGTCTTCACCAGCAATGCGACACTTGCGAATTGGCTGTCCGGCAATTTGATCTTTCTGGCTGGCGGTGGTTCGCCCTACACGATCACCCTTCCTGCGGCGAGCACTGTCGCGGCCGGCACCGGGTTCACATTCACTGTGCTCGGTTCTGCACCGGTGACGATCGCGACTGACCGGAAGCGACACGATCGACAACGGCCCGATCACGCTGCGTCAGAACGATCGCTATCACATCATCTCGGACGCGCAGTCAACCTGGCACGACCTGTTCCGCACCAACTCGGTTAATCCGCATTTTTCCGGTCCTCCGGTGCTGCCCTCATACACCGTCGCGACACTGCCTGTCGGCGCCCGGGGCTGGAGCGATGGCCTTCGCCAGCAATGGCCGAAAGCCAGCGAAGCCGCTGGAGCGGGATCGGGTGTTGGAGTGTTTTACGACGGCGGCCGTTGGATTTCGGTCTGCGGCGGCGTCGCAGGTCTTGGCGTGAGCCGCGGTCAAATTGCAGCGCACGTGATTCGTTGCGTAGGATAAAGCGATGCCGACGATTTCGCAATTGCCTGCGGTCGCCCAGGTTACTCCAGCGGATGAGGTTCCGCTCAGCCAGGATGGTGCAACCCATTCGGTCAGCGTCGGCACACTTCTGGCAAGCATGCAGCCGGCCATCATCAGTGAGTCCGGTAGTGCTGCTTGGTCGCGCCAGCCTCGGCCTGGCGGTCCGGAAGCCGATCACCGTCGGTACAGGCCTGATGTTGAATGCTGGCACCCTGGCCGTGGCGGGCGATGACGCAGCGGAACTTCCGCAGCAGACTGCTTTGATCCCAACGGATCAGGCAGTGCTGAACAGTGCGCGGCAATGCGAAGTTGCTGCCACTATCGTTGCTCCGTGGGCTGTTCTCGGCCGGCACCAATATCAGCATCAGCCCGACCGGCACGATCTCCGCCAGCGTCACTGGTAGTGGTTCGTCGGGCCAACCGAGTTCCTACAGCATCACGAGCCTAACACCGGTCACGACGATTGCGACCAACGACATGGTGGCGATCAGCCAGAGCGGCATCGATCATGCGGTCAGCTACGCGAACTTGCTGGATGGTCTGACGATCGATCTGGCGCAACCCGCCCTCGCCGCCGCGGACTACCGATACACTGTGGGTGGCCAGGGCAGCAGCACCATGCTGCGGCAGAGCATTCGCGGCTGGTCTGGTCATGGCTCGCGTCGACAGTTGCCGTCATACAGACTGCAGGTCGTGGAAATCACCAGCAACACGACCTTCGATGGCACGGTCCACAACGGCAAAATCCTGATGTGCAGTCAGCCAGTCACGCTCAATCCTGCAGCTATTGAACATCGGAAGCGGGTTTTATTGTGACGTGCTCAATCTGAGCTGCCGGCAATGTCACCTTCGGCACCGGCATCACTACGTCGTCCGGCTCGTCTTTGCTGCCCAGTGGCCAGCTGGCCTCCTTGCGCTGCATCAGCTATTCCGGCGGCAACGTCGTTTTTGCATCACTGGCCGGAACCGCAGCAGCAGCGGCGGTGGAACGTCTCCGGCTTCGCCGGGACAGGTTATCGGCCTGACCGCGGGCAGTCCAACAACAACCAGCATAGCGCTGAACTGGTCGGCGCCAGTTCCGGTGGTGCCGTCAGCAGCTATACCATCCAATATCGCGTCACTGGCGACGACCGCGTGGTCAACGTTCGCAGCAGGGATCGTCGCCACGAGTGCTTCGGTGACCGGACTGGCTGCAGGAACGGCGTATGACTTCCAGGTGTATGCGGTGAATGGCGGTGGCGCCGGCCTGCCTTCGGCCGTGGCCAGTGCGACCACGATGGCCGTGGCAGGGCCGTCATATCAATCACTTGGCAGACGGCGCCGTCGGGCAGCTTCCCGCATGGCGCCGGATCGCTCGGGGTGAATGCCCATGTCAACCCGGGCACCGCTCCCATCCAGTTCGGTTTTTCGACCTCGTCCACCGTGCCGCCCACAAGTGGACTGTGGCGGCGTATATCAATTCCGATTTCTGGGGCGCTTATGTCGCGACGCCTGCTTCGGCCGGTATCTGGTATGCCTGGGTCGAAGGGTACTGATGGCAGCGCGCCGACGGTCTATCCGGTCGCGTTCACGGTGACCTGAGATGAGTGTCGCGTTGGTCGCGCCTGGCAGGCCTATGAGCATCGGCGTCGCGCGCGTGGCTCTCTGGCAGCCGCTCCGAACCGGTTCAGTCGCGTCGGGTGATGGTACCTTCAGTGGTCCCTTTCCGAACTCCATCGCCGGCCTGTCTGGATGGTGGGATGCCGGCGATATATCCGCCGCACTCGGCCCGACCGGTACTCCGGTTTCCGGCTGGAACAGTCCGGTTGCCAGGCTCTCGGACAAGTCCGGCAACGGCATTGCGATGACGCCATATTCGTTCGCGACCGCGGCGGGGCTGCCGGCGACGACCCCGCGGCTGTCCGGTCTGTACGGTGGGGTGGGACGCATGGGCGGAGGATCGGGGACGCTTGCCCCAGCGCTCGATCCGGATTTGGGCTTTCAGGTTGCCAACGTTTCGCTTCACGCCAGCGCGAGCTGGACCCGCTACCTTGTCTGGTCCCGACCGAACTGGCGGCAGAATTCCGGTCGCGATGCCAATGCGATCACCCTGCTGGCCGCGGGCAGCACATCGGTGCTTCAGGCAGATGGTGCGACCGGTCAAGGCCGATTGGTTTTATTCCCCGGCAGCAGTGCGCAGACCATCGTGACGTACGTCACTGACACGTCGCCACACCCATACGATCATCATGCGCAACCGTCCCGGCGTCGGCGTCGATGTCTGGTTGGATGGCGCGCAAGTGGCGAGCGGAATCGGCAATCCCCTGGCGTCCGTCACGGCAGCGCCGATGATCCTGCTGCACGACACGACGCTGCTGGGTGGCGCTCAGTGCTGGTTCCACGAGGCGGCCACCTGGGAAAGGGCACTCACGAACGCGGAAGTCGCTACGCTGGTGCAATGCGCCATGCGCTGGACAGTTGGCCCGCGCCACGGTGTGATGTTGGTCTTCAATGGTCAGTCAAATGCCATCAACTACTCGCTGAATGACGGCGCGGCGCAGTTGCTGGCACAGGGTGTGGCCTGGTATCTCGGTGCACTTGCCTACAACGTTCTGGCTACGACCGGTGATCCAGCCAGCTTCACGATGCAGAGCGGGAATGGTCTGTATCCCGCGGTGAACGGCATCTATCCCGGCAGCTTTCTGACCGATCCGAACGACGGATCCAGTCCGTCCACCTGGCAGCTTGGTGCCGACGGCCTCGCGACCCAGGCAGCCATCGATGCACTGGCGCAGGAGGATCAGGGCGATATTTGTGCGCTGATCTGGCCATGGAGTGAGACTGACAGTCTGCGCAATTACAGCGAGAAGGCCACTTTTCAATCGGCAGCGGAACGCTTTCTGGCGTTGGAACGCGGCATGTTGGCGCGTTCGGCAAGTAGTTTGCCTTTGATTTGGTGGAATGCCATCCCGTATGGCATCGCCGGGCGGCATGCAGATGCATCGCGAAGTGGTCGCGACATGGTATCTGATCCAGCACAGAACGTGGTCATCGGCAATCCGCAGACCAGTGACAGCAACCCAAGGGGATCGTCCTGGGACCCGACAACCGGGCTGGCCACCGGCGGTGACTCGGCTCACCGGGACGGCGCGGATAATCAGCGCTTTGCCATTATCGCGGCGCCCGTGGTGGCGCGTGCCATCCTGGCGAGTGGCGGCGGCGACACATTGAGTGCCATTCCGGCCGGACTGCCGGTGACGGGCGGCCCAACGATCGTTCACGCCTACCGCCAAACAAGCACGACCCTGATCCTGACGATTCAGCAGGACGCAGGCAACGATCTGCTAGTGCCTTTGCAGGCAGCCAACGGTGCGGGATTCTGCGTGATGGATGGTGGCTCGACCGCCAACCCAGGGGTTCTGGTTCTGGCTGTCGCCTGCACGCGCATCGATGCCACCCATCTGCAAGTGACACTTGCTCAGGCGCTGCAGAATCCCAGCGCCCTGTGCGGTCTTTATTATCCTTATGGTAATGCGGCTATCGGCCGAGGCAATGCGGTCACTGACAACTTTGCCTCCCTGACGCCACCGGCAGGATGGGATATCGTCGGCGATCTCGGCAGCGGTTGGCGGGTTGATTTCCCGTTGGCAGCAACCACAACGCCAATCACTCTCAGCGATAGCCCTGACTGAGCCGTATGGACGATCTGCTGCGCGCTAAGTGGCCCGGAGCGGCGCTGATCTTCCTGTCCCCCGCCTTCGCGACCGCAAGTCACCCGAACACGCCGGTCCTCGGCGGGTCCGTTGGTCGCGAAACTGGCACCCGACCTGGATATCGCCAATCTGACGTTCGATGTCGCGAAGGCGCCACCGGCGCGACTGCTTTTGCCGGCTACCGCATGAAGCGCTCGCCATCGCTTCCCGAGCAGTCGGCGAGAGTCACCTCGACCGATAGATTTGACGCGCATCGTCGAGAATGGTGGCCTCCTCACGATCGCGAAGATCCAGTACTGCCAGCATCCGGTTGGCCGGTTGCTGATGCTGGCCAAACAGACTGTCGATCTGCGGGTTGGTCGATAGCTGCGGGCGACAGCTTCGCTCGGCCGTGCCGCGGATGGCGCCGGTGCTGGCCTGGAGGCGATAGTTGGGATCGATCTCACGGACAATGCGTTGCGCGAGTGTGGCGGTGCGAAAATTGATCGCGACGCTGTCTGGATCTGGAAAGAACGTCGCACCGGTGAAACGTCGCGCGATGTCCCGCATGATCCGGTAGCAAAGCGGGTTGTGAGTGCAGGTAGACAACGACTGACGGCACTGGCCCCATGCCGCCGATGCGCAGCATGGCGAGGGCGATCATGCGCCGCATCAGATTCTGGCCACGGGCAACGGCGGTCGACGAAGGCGGTTTCCAGAAGCAGGAAGTCTTCTCGGGCGGTGGCGCCGTCGTTGGCGGCAAGAAATGCCAGATAGCGGCCACTGGTTCGATCGGTGACCAGGACCAGATGGTCGTAATCGGCCAATCCGTATCGGGTGAGCCACGGAAGGGGATCGCCGTCCGGCGTATCATCAGACAGATCGTCCAGGATGCGATCCTGGTCGAGATCATCGATGACGTTCGGATTGCGCAGATAGGTCAGCCGCAACCCATGTTCGGTCAGCACATGGTCCATTTTTCGGCCCCCCGGAGAAGCAGGTGAATTAACCAATGATTGCCGACTCTTGGTCACGGGGAGTGTGAGCTAGTTCACAGGTGGGGCGTTTTATCAGTGGAAGTCGCGGGAGCGGGGAAAAACCCGCTCCTGGCGCGGATGGCCGGGGCTCCGCAGCAGCGTCGCTTCCCCGGTCGGCGCGACGGGTCCGAGCAACCGGTGCCTCGGTGATCCGAGCCATCATGGCGCTGCGGTCATCCAGCCGATCAGCGATGACATGGATGATGCCTTCCGGGCTACGCTGCAGGCGGCCGGTCACCAACAGGAGGCTGCTGCCCAGCATGGCGCGGCGGAATCGGTCCAGCAGGCTGGACCAGACCACGATATTGGCGATGCCGGTCTCGTCCTCGATGGTGCAGAACACGACATTGCCGTTGCCCGGCCGCTGACGCACCAGCACCACTCCGGCGACGCAGAGCCGGGTGCCATCGGCCTGGACGGTAGCCTGGGCGCAACTCACCACGCCTTCGCCGGTGAACAGCGAGCGCAGGAAGCGCATCGGGTGCGCCTTCAGTGACAGGCCGGCGGTCTGGTAGTCGGTGATGACGTGCTCGCCCTTCGTCATGACGGGCAGCGGAACATGGTGGATCGCAACCGGCTGATGGGCAAACAGCGGCAGGTCCGTCATGTCGGACAGGCCACGCACCTGCCACAGCGCGGCACGCCGATCGAGTTTCAGGCTGCGCAGCGCATCCGCTTCCGCCAGCAGCACGAGAGCGGCCCGGGGAAGACCCATCGCGGACCAGATCGGGAAATCCCTGATTGGCCGTCATGGCCGGCTTCAGAGCCAGCTATCTCCTCCCCTGGCCGATAAGGGGGACAATCTCGGCATTCGCATGCCTCGTACAAGCCGCTCCGCCCACTCCTGCGAAAAGCCAGTGATCAGACGAAAGCCGAGACGCAGCGCGCCGTCTTCCAGCGTGCAGTCCCATTCGCTGGCGGCCACATCGATGGCGCGCACCTCCACCCCATGCTCGCGCGCATCGCGCACGATCTGCGCCGGCGCATAGAACCCCATCGGCTGCGAGTTCAGCAGCGCACAGGCAAACACCGCCGGATGGTGGCATTTCAGCCAGGCCGAGACATAGACCAGCAGCGCGAAGCTGGCGGCGTGGCTTTCCGGGAAACCGTAGGTGCCGAAGCCTTCGATCTGGTGGAAGCAGCGTTCGGCAAAATCCTGCGTGTAGCCGCGCGCCACCATGCCGTCGACCATCTTGGCGAAGAAGCGATGGATGGTGCCCGCATTGCGGAACGTCGCCATGGAGCGACGAAGCTGGTTGGCTTCCTCCGGCGTGAACTTCGCCGCCTCGATGGCGATGCGCATCGCCTGCTCCTGAAACAGCGGCACGCCCAGCGTCCTGCCAAGCACCTGCTCCAGCTCATCGGCCGGACCGCACTCGGGCGCAGGCGACGGCAGGTCCGGCTGTTTCCAGCCCCTGCCGCCGGCGCAGATAGGGATGCACCATGTCGCCCTGGATCGGCCCGGGACGCACGATCGCCACCTCGATCACCAGATCATAGAACATGCGTGGCCTCAGCCGCGGCAGCATGTTGATCTGCGCGCGCGATTCCACCTGGAACACGCCGATCGAATCACCGCGGCACAGCATGTCATAGACGGCCGGATCTTCCGTCGGAACCTCCGCCAGGTTCTTCATCCCGAGCAGCTCGAACGCCTTCCTGATGCAGGTCAGCATCCCAAGCGCCAGCACATCGACCTTCATGATCCCCAGCCGGTCGATGTCGTCCTTGTCCCATTCGATGAAGGTGCGCTGGTCCATCGCGGCCCGGCCGATCGGCACGGTCTCATCCAGCCGGCCGCGCGTCAGCACGAAGCCGCCGACATGCTGCGACAGATGGCGCGGCAGCCCGACCAACTGGCGCGCCAGTTCGATCGAGCGGCGAACAACAAAGCTGTGCGGATCGAGGCCGATTTCCCTCAGGCAATCATCCGACCAAAGCTCTTCGCCTGCATGCCATGACTGCGCGGACAGCGCCGCCGTGGCGTCTTCCGACAGACCCATGACCTTGCCCACTTCGCGGATCGCCCGCTTCGGCCGGTAGTGGATCACCGTGGCGGCAATGCCCGCACGCTCGCGGCCATAGCGCTGATAGATGTACTGGATGACCTCCTCGCGCCGCTCGTGCTCGAAATCCACGTCGATATCCGGCGGCTCGCGGCGTTCGGTGGAAATGAACCGCTCGAACAGCAGGTTGATCTGCGCCGGATCGACAGCCGTGATGTGCAGGCAGTAGCACACAGCGGAATTGGCCGCCGAACCACGGCCCTGGCAGAGAATGTCGTGGGCGACGGCATAGTGCACGATGTCATGCACCGTCAGGAAATACCGCGCGTAGTTGAGCTGCGCGATGATGCGCAGCTCCTTCTCGATGGTATCGCGGATATGCGACGGAACCCCATCGGGATAGCGCACCGCCGCGCCTTGCCAGGTCAGGTTGGCCAGGTGTTCGTCCGGCGTCAGCCCAGGCGGGATCGGTTCGTCCGGATATTCGTAGCGCAACGTCCTCAAGTGAAAAGCCGCAGCGCTCGACGATGTCCTGCGCCGCGCAGCACAGCGTCGGGATAGTCGCGGAACAGCCGCGCCATCTCCTTCGGAGATTTGAGGTGACGCTCGGCATTGGGCTGCAAGGCAAGGCCCGCCTGATCAATGCGGCAGCCAAGACGGATGCAGGTCATCACGTCCTGCAACGGGCGCCGATCGGGCAGGTGATAGAGCACGTCGTTGGTCGCCACCATCGGCAACGGCAATTCGGCCAGCGCACGCAGACGGCTTGCATCATCGCCACGATAGCGCCGGTTGGCGGCGAGATAGGCCCGACCGCGGAAATCCTGCTCTCAGGCGCTGGACATTGGCGTCGAAAGCCGGCATCCAGCCGGTCCGGTGCGACGACCAGCAGGATCTGTCCTTCGCCATGTTCCAGCAGATCGGCGTAGTGCAGGAAGCAGCGGTTGGTGGCCTTCGCCGCATCGCTGGTATCGCCATGCGGCACACGTCCCTTGCCGACGGTAAGCAGACGCGTCAGCCGTCCCCAGGCGGCGCGGTCCTGCGGATAGCAGAGCAGATCCGGTGTGTCGTCGCGGAATGACAGACGCGCGCCGACCACCAGTGCGAATGCCGACCTCCTTCGCCGCGTCGTACATCCGCACCACGCCGGCCACGCTGTTGAGATCGGTGATCCCGATGGCGGAAAGCCCCAGCACCGACGCAGTGGCGGCGAGTTCCTCCGGCGACGATGCGCCGCGCAGGAAGGAAAACGCGCTCGCCACCTGAAGTTCGGCATAGGCCACGATAGCCGCTCAGCCAAACAGCCCATGCAGATACCAGCGCGGCATCCGATCCTCGGCATGCAGGCCGGCGCGGAAGATCCAGAACCGGGCGCCGTCGGAATCCTCCACCCGATAGTAGTCGCGGATCAGATCGGTCTCCGGCCGCTTATGCCGGCCGCTATCCGATCCGCCGCCGCGCCACCATTCGGCGGCAATCCGTTCGGGGCCGGCGGCGGCACGCACCCGATGCGACACGCCGCGCCAGCGGAACCGGATGGGCGGATCATCCGGCACGGGAGCGATCACCTCGATCTCTTCCGGCCGACGCAGCAGCCGGATTGGCCGCGGCGCGGCAGGATCGGCCGTCCATGATGGCTGCCTGACCGGCAGCGGCGGGACACGCCGCACCGCGCGTTCCGGCACATGGCTGGCGTGCGGCGCGACACGCGAAACCCGATCCGATCCCAGGCGATTGGTCAGCGTATCGACCACGCCGGCCAGCCGATCGGTGATATCAGCCGTGGCCAGATCGGTAAGCTGTGCCTGTGGTGCCTGCAACGGCGCCACGATCTCGGCTTCCAGTGCGATCACCTCGATGCCGAAGCCCGGATCGACAGTGTCCAGTTTCTCGCGCAGCAGCTTGGTCAGATAAGCGGCATCGCGCACCGGCAGCGCAGTGGTCACCGCGATCTGCGGCACGTCCTCGTCGACACGGAAAAAGCGCGCGACGAAGCGCTGGCCGCCTTTGCTCTGTTCTGCCAGGCGTCCGCACAATCGTTCGGCCAACTGGGACAAGTGCACGCGCCAGATCCTCCGGCGTACCGATCGGCTCGACGAATGCCAGACGCTCATGCCAGGCGATCGGCGGACGAGGCCAATCGATGGCTTCTTCCATCCCACCAAGCGCCTGGTCCAGCCGCAATACCGGCAATGCGCCGAAGCGGGTAGTGATCTGCGCCCGCGGAATGCGCAGCAGGTCGTGCACCGTGCGCAGACCAAGGCGGCGCAATCCCGTCACGGTGCCGCCATCGAGCCTCAGACTGCTGACAGGCAGATCAGCCAAGGCAGCCTGCTCCTGCCCTGGCGGCAGAATGCTCCGGTCTTTCCCCGCATGTGCCAGTGCCCAGGCGGCACCGGTGGTGCCGGCAATCGCCATGCGGCAGGGAATGCCATGCCGCTCCAGGCGACTGGCGAGATCCTGCACCAACGCTGCTTCGGTATCGAAAACCGCGATGCAGCCGGCGATATCCAGCCACAGCCCATCCGGCGGATCCGCCGCGGCCATCGGCGTGTAGCGCTCGCACCAGGTGGCAAGCCTCGCCAATGCCGCTTCATCGGCCACCGGATCGGCCTCGACCGGGATCAGCGCGGGGCAGACGGCACGCGCATCCGTCAGCGTCTGGCCAGGACGCAGTCCCTGCGCCTCGCCAGCCACCCCCACCGCGACCAGATGGCGGACGCCGCGAGTGGTCTCGACGGTGACCAGCGGCCTATCCGGCGAGGCGGAGGCGCTGCGTGTCAGGCGCGTGATCGGCCAGTGCGGCAACCACACGGAGAGGATGCGTCGCATCATCCGAAGCCTCCATGATCCATTCTCCCGGCCGGCCGCCGCGGGCATGCGTCAACGCCACATGCCAGCGCGGCAGTCCGGGTTCCTTGCCATCCTTCACGCTCGGGCACCGGGGTGAGATGCCAGCGTGTGACGGCAACACTGGCCTCCCGGTCGACGGTCTTGTGCCCGTGCGGCCAGCGGCGCAGCGCGAAGCCGGTCGAGCCATGACGCAGGCAGGCAAGCTGCAGCCGGCGCGAGGCGGTACGGTCGAGCTGCCCCACCTCTCCCACCACGGCGGCGGCAACCCCCTCCCGCAGCGCCACCTCCATGGCGGCGAGCGTCTCGATATCCTTGAGCCGGGCGCACCAGGACCAGCCGGTTGGGATCGAAGCCGTAGGGCAGCAGGCCGGGTGGGTGCAGATCGCTGCGATGGTGCGATCCAGAACACTGGCCTGGCCGGGGCAATGCGAGCCAGCAAGACGGCGATGAAGGCCGTGGGCAGGGCGGCGGTTTCCGCGTCCAGTCCAGCCGCGCCGATCTCGTGCAACTGGCCCAATGGCAGGCCACCGCCGGGCAGGCAGGCCGTCCACCCGCGGATCGTTGAACGGCAGAGAACCGCCAGGCGACCTGGCCGGGCGCAGCCTGTCCCGCAGGGCAGCCAGATGCGCCGGCAAGGCCGGCGGCCGGCTGAATCTGCCCGAGCGGATGGGATCCCTGGCCGCGGAGAAGGCCGGGGTTTCGTCAGCAGGGCGTTCAGCAAGGTAGGATAAAGGGCGCATGGCTATGTTCATTATTTGTTCTCAGCTTGCCCCAAGAGTCGACGACTCGAATCAGGCCGGCCGAACCGGGGGCCAAATCAGAGCGGGCCAAACCAGAGCGGGCCAAACCAGGGCGGGTCAAATCAGGGGGCAAATCGGGCTGGTAGAAATCAGGCCTTCTGATCCGTCAGCCCGGCACGGATCAGGAACTCGCGGGCCGGCGGCACCAAGGGTCTCCCCCACCTCAGCCAGAAAAACCGCCAGCCGGTCCTCGGGCACGATCCGCAGTTCCTGATATTCCCCATTTCCATCCGCCCGGTGCGCGGCCAGCACCGCCTCGGCGGTCAAATCCGTGGCCAAAACCAAGCCAACATCCGAAACGTGGCTGCCCGGATGCTCGACAATGCACAGCGGCCGGGGCTCACCCACCGTGTCGGGCGCAAGCCCCAGTTCCTCCTGAAGCTCGCTCAGCAACTGGCGACGCAGATCGGCCACCCCATCATCATTCACGGCGCCGGCGTCCACGCTGCCAGCCGGGGGCAATTGCCACATCCCAGCCTGATAGATCGCCGCTGAATGCCGTCGCCCCACCACCACGCCACCCGCGCAACGCAGCACCCCGCAGACCGCGAGCGGTCGCACCGCCAGATCGGCGAACAGTTCGGGCTGCTCCATCTGCGCGACAATGCGGCGGTATTCGGTCATATGGCCGATGATCAGGCGCGGCGTGATCGTATCGGCACTGAACACGCGGCCGTTGAACAGCCGCTCTGCCCCACCAGCGGCAACCCGGCGGCTGGCGGCCTGCCACAGCCGCTCCACCTCCTGGTCCGTAGCCGGCGGCAGTTCCGGCATGGCGCGCCCGATGCGCACCACGAGGTCAGCCGCCACCTCATGCACGACAAATCCGTCCACCGCCTTCCCTTCACACGCCGAGATGCCGATAGTAAGGCGGGATCAGCCGAAGGAAGCAGGGCGATGAGCCAGGATCACCATCACGACCATCATGACGAACCACCGGCGCCCGGCACGATAGACTGGCGGCACAACGGCGTGCGGGTGATCAAGGGCAACCAGCTCGACACCAACACCGCGCAGACGCCCGGCATGAACCGCGCCGCCGCGATCAACGCCGCCCGCGTCGGTGCGCAGAAGATCTGGGCCGGCACGGTGCACATCCACGCCAACGCCAAGACCGGCGCACACCATCACGGCGCGCTGGAGAGCGTGATCTACGTGGTGCGCGGCAAGGCCCGCATGCGCTGGGGCGAGCATCTGGAATTCGTGGCCGAAGCCGAGGCGGGCGATTTCATCTTCGTGCCGCCCTACGTGCCGCACCAGGAGATCAACGCCAGTTCGGACGAAACGCTGGAATGCGTGCTGGTGCGCAGCGACAACGAGGCCGTGGTGGTGAACCTCGACATCGAGCCGGTGGAGAAGCCCGAGGCGGTCTACTGGGTCGATCCGATCCACAAGCATCCGTAGTCGCTCACATCGCCCGCTTCTCGTATATCGTCGAGATCGCGCGCCCGTCCCACACGTAGCAGAGATGGCGCTCCTGCCTGGGGTTGCTCAGGCAACGCGGCCTGAACACTGCGACACAGGTGCCCTCGACGCGTCGCACACTGTCATAGACGATGCCGGATGATCCATCGGCGCGCAGCCGCGTCGCCAAAGCCTGGCCACCTGCGTAATCGTCCGCGTGATAAACCAGCGGCAGCTCCGCCCGCCGGCCTGTTATGTCGTGCAGCTCGCCGTCCAGGTCCACGGTGTAAACCCGCATATCCAGCTCCATGCGCGATTGGCCGGTGGCTCGCATGAAGCGCGCCCTGTGATGCGTGGTCTCGGCGATGGCGGTGGCCAGATCCACACCCGCATAGAACACGCCGAAACTGCCATCGCTGAAGCGGCTGCCGTCGGGATTGAGATGGGTGAACGCTGCCATGATGACGGACGCACCAGGCCCACTGATCCGTTCCGCCGCCGGGACCAGCGCAATATCGCCCACCGCGTCCCTGATCCGGTCATTGGTCAGCGACTCGACAGCGATCAGCGCGTCCCAATCGGCTGGATCGGCGATCCGTTCAAACAGGTCGATCGGCGGAAACCTGCTCGGGACGATGCGCCAGCACGGTTGCCAGACGGTCCGCCGCAGTGGAATTGTCACGCCCATCCGCCGCGTTGCGCATCGAGATAGCGTCGCACGACAAAGAGATCGGCAACCTGGCCGGACAGCATTCGCTGCAGCGCGGATTGGCCACCGAACAGGGGGGCGTGATTCGGCTGCCGTACCCAGGCATCCGCAGCCTGTGCGTCCGGCAGAAGGATTTGCAGCGCCTTGTAGATACCAAGCAAATACGAAATCCGCTCCAACGTGTCTTTCGGCAGTTCGACGCTGGTGTGCTTCTTCCATTGAAAAAGGTCGATCGCGCGGTGATGCCGAGCAGGGTCATCTGCTCGGCGACGCTAAGTTTCCAAAGCTCGGCGATCCGAAAGAACGACCGCAGCGCGGGCGGCGACAACACTTTGCGATCCGGCCCGATCCTGGACTCTATAGCGGTCTTCATGATCTATATATGGACTCGTTTCACGTCTTGTCCATGACTGGACGCGATGTCCTGCAATGGGCCCCATTCAGCGCCGCGACGATCAGGTCGATCCCCTGGGCATGCCACCGCTGTACCGCCTTGTGGTCAGCACCGAGCGCGGTGCCGAGGCGGCGCCAGGGGAATAGGTGCCGCTCGGTGATCGGATGCACCAGGCTGCGGGCACCGACGATCCGTCGCAGCACGATAGCGGTCGAGCGGGATCAGCGAAATCCACGCCATCGCCTCATCCATCCGGGTGATCTGCGCGGCCGAGGGGACAGGCGGCCGGATGCGCTTGGTGGTCCAGCCATAGTTCTCGATCGCGGACCGCACGATCTCGAGCGACGAACCGCGCAGCTTGGTCGACCAGCCGGTCCCTGGCAGAGCAAGCAATGCGGCGCCGGCTTCCTCCAGACGACAGATCAGCAGCTCGGCGTCGAACCGCCGCGCCTCCGTAGCCTTGACCGTGCTCATCAATGGTTCCTTTGGCGGGGTTCAGTGCGGGAAGATCGGCAGAGGATAGGGCTCGTCCTGCAGGACGGTGCCGGCATTGATCACACCCCAACTGCGCGGATGTCCGGCCGGCAGGGGATCGCGCGCGGGGTCGTCCGGGGGCAGGACAAATTCGCGCGGCGGACGCTGTGCACCGATGCGGCGGCCACGCTCGATGACCGTCCAGCGTGTCAGGCCAAGGATGGCGGCGATGCTGTCCCACGAGGCCCCTTCCACCCGAAGGCGCCTGATCTGGGCATCCTGTGCGTTGGTCCAAACGAACTTTCTGGGCATGTCGCTCACCTGAACAAAGTGCGAACCGAAGCAAGTTAGTAAAAACAACATACATTGTCAATAAAAATAACTAAATGCCGATTGGTCATACCCTGACTGACCGTCATCAGGCGCTACGGCTCGCCAATCATGCGCTCGCGTGAGCACGTCGTGACTGGCCATGCGCTACGGCCATCAGCTCAATTTGCTGCCAGAAACTCGCTCTCTCGCAGCACCATGGTCAGGACAGGCGCTACCACACCTGTCCTCGTGACATGCGAAATGCGATGGCACGCAAGACGTGCAGGATCGGACCGAACGCTCTGATGAAGAGACGGGTCACGGGCATCCACACGCCCATTCGCATAATACCACTGGCATCGTTAGGATAACTGACCTAACCTGTCGCCATGAGCAGCAATCCTCGAGACATCGGCCCTCGCATCCGCACCGCGCGGGAAGATCAGGGCTGGACGCAGGATCAATTGGCCGCGGCGGTCGGCGTATCCCGCAGCGCGGTAGCTCAATGGGAAACCGGGCGTGCGGGTCAGGTAACGACGAACCTGACGCGCGTCGCCGCGGCCCTGGGTGTAGGGGTCGAACATCTGATGTACGGCCACGACAAAGCCGCGCCAGGTCAGGTCCAACGCGGCGATGAACTTGCGATATTGCGGCTGTACCGCGAATGCGCGCCGGAAGACCGGCAGCTTCTGCTGCGAACCGCCCGGCGACTGGCCAAAACCACGCGCCGACGTTAGCCGGTCGTCCGCGCTCGCCGCCACCAGCGACGCTATCGCGCACGACGCGAGCCGTGCCATCAGCGTAGTCCGCCCGGCTGGTCAGGATGATCGGCACCCGCGCACCCAGCACGATACCGGCGGAGTCCGCGCCCGCCAGGAACGACAGGCTCTTGGCCAGCATGTTGCCGGCCTCCAGATCGGGCACCACCAGACGTTGGCCCTGCCGGCGACCGGCGAGACAATATGCTTGATCGAGGCCGCCTCCGGGCTGATCGCATTGTCCAGCGCCAGCGGGCCGTCCAGCAAAGCGCCGGTGATCTGACCGCGGTCGGCCATCTTGCACAGCGCCGCCGCCTCGATCGTCGACGGCACCTTCGGATTGACCGTCTCCATCGCCGACAGGATCGCCACCCGGACTTCCGGGAAACCGACGGCATGCGCGAGGTCGATCGCGTTCTGCACGATGTCGATCTTGTCCTCCAGCGTCGGCGCGATGTTCACCGCCGCATCGGTGATGATCAGCGGATCCGCATGGCCGGGCACATCCATCACGAAGCAATGGCTGATCCGCCGTTCGGTGCGAATGCCGGTATCGCGCGCGACGACCGCCGCCATCAATTCGTCCGTGTGCAGACTGCCCTTCATCAGGGCCCCAGCCTTGCCTGCCGCACCAGGGCCACCGCCTTGGCGGCGGAGTCATGACTGTGCGCCGATTCGATGATCGGCAGGTCGGCGATGTCGATACCGTGGCGCGCCGCCACGTCGCGAATGCGCGCGGGTGGGCCCACCAATATCGGCTCGATCAGACGAAGCCTGCGTGCCTCCATCACCCCCTCAAGTGAGACTTCGTCACAAGGGTGAGCAATCGCCGTGGTGACCGGTGAAAGCTTCTGCGCGGCATCGATCAGACGCAGATACTTGTCGTGTGGCCGCGCGCGGACGATCGGACCATGAGTACTCTGGCAAGCCATGGCCGGGATATTGCAGCAAGACTGCACGCATCGCATTGACCTGAATCAAATACGCCTCCCGCAGCGTGTTCGGTAAAAAGCGTGGCATCCACTGGCATCGTTCAGGTGTGGGCCGGCGTCGTTTAGGTGTAGGATCAATCAGTTTGTTGGCGATTGCCCCAAGGAGCCGACCCATGCGCCGCACCCTGAGCCTGTTCGTTCCCACCACTGCCTTGACTTTGGGTGCCTGCGCGGTCGCGCCCCCGCCCGGGCCGTCGGTCATGGCTCTGCCTGGACAAAACAAGAGCTTTGAAGCCTTCCAACAGGATGACATGGCGTGTCGCCAATACGCCGCGCAGCAGACCGGTGGCGTCTCACCCGCTGCGGCGGCAACCCAGAGCGGCGTCGGTAGTGCCGTCGTTGGCACGGCATTGGGTGCCGCCGCGGGCGCCGCTATCGGCTCGGTGGGCGGCGCGGTGGGCGCGGGTGCCGCGATCGGTGCCGCCACCGGGCTGGTCGCCGGCAGCGCGATCGGCGCGAATACTGCCGCCGCTTCATACGGCGGCATCCAGCAGGCCTACGATGTCAGTTACACCCAGTGCATTTATGCGCACGGCGATACCGTTCAGGCGCCGCCTACCGGCTACGCCGGCGGCCCCTACGCACCCTATCCCTATCCAGTCGGCCCATATCCGTATCCCTATGCCTATCCGGGCTATTACGGCCCGGCGTACTACGCGCCGTCCATTGCGATCGGCTTCGGCGGTGGCTGGGGATGGGACGGCAGGGGTGGCTGGGGATGGGGTGGCAGGGGTGGCTGGGGCGGTTGGGGTGGTCGCGGCGGCTGGCACCACTGACGATACCAGGCGCGACCCCCCGCCTTCGGAAATAACGCAGCGGCGCAGGCGGTGTCCGCGCCCGGGCCATGGCTGTTGCGGCCCGCACTGCCATGCCGCTTTCGCCGCCGAACTGGACCGCTAAGGGATCGGGGCCAGGTGCTCACAAACCTGATCTCGCGCCCGCTATCAGTTTCTCCCACGGGTGTTAGAATCATGCGTCCAAGCAGAATTCAGGGAGGAACCGATGGCACGGGTCGCATTGGTCACAGGCGGAACACGAGGGATCGGCGCTGCCATCAGCACGGCGCTGAAGCACGACGGCCGGATAGTCGTCGCCAACTATGCCGGCAATGAAACGGCCGCCGCGGCCTTCCATGAGGAGACCGGCATCCGCACCATGCAAGTTCGACGTCTGCAGCTTCGAGGCCTGCCAGAAGGCTGTGGCGCAGATCGTCGCCGATGTCGGCCCGATCGAGATCGTGGTGAACAATGCCGGCATCACCCGCGACGGCACGCTCGCGCGCATGTCGCGCGACATGTGGGATGCGGTGATCGATACCAACCTCGGTTCCTGCTACAATCTGTGCAAGCTGACCTTCGATGGAATGCGCGCCGCGAAGTTCGGCCGCATCGTCAATATCGGCAGCATCAACGGCCAGGCCGGCCAGTATGGCCAGGTCAATTACGCCGCGGCCAAGTCCGGCATCCACGGCTTCACCAAGGCGCTGGCGCAGGAAGGCGCTCGCTTCGGCATCACGGTGAACGCCATCGCGCCAGGCTACGTCGACACCGACATGGTGCGCGCCGTGCCGCCCGAGGTGCTGGAGAAGATCGTCGCGCGCATCCCGATCGGCCGCCTGGGCCATGCCGCGGACATCGCCCGCGGCGTGGTGTTCCTGACCGCCGACGAGGCCGAATTTATTACTGGATCGACGCTTTCGATCAACGGCGGGCAGCATATGTACTGAGGCGCCGGCAACGATGCCCAGATAACACGCGGAAAGATCGCCGACGAAAACCATGAGATGCTCAGG
Organism: uncultured Alphaproteobacteria bacterium; assembly: GCA_963790445.1. GTDB lineage: Bacteria > Pseudomonadota > Alphaproteobacteria > Acetobacterales > Acetobacteraceae > JAMXLO01. The sequence continues at coordinate 181,991 of CAWBON010000014.1, forward strand.
CGTCAGGCCCGGTTCCGCGTGCCGCCGACACGCCGGCGAGCGGTCAGACGATACCGGACCCGCCTGCCACTTCCCACTCAGGGGGTTCAGAGGCATCATTCCAGGCATAAGGAGGACCAGCCCATGAATGCTCCGCGCAACACGCAGGTACCGTTACCTGGAAACCCACCGCATCGCCGGCTCACTCGGCGCCGTGGTCGATGGCGTCGATCTGTCCGAGGATCTGCCCGACGATGTGCTGGCGGAAGTCCGCGCCGCGCTGCTGGACAACAACGTGATCTTCTTCCGCGACCAGAAACTCACCCCAGAGCAGCAGCTCCGTTTCGCGCGCCGCTGGGGCGAGATCCATCTGCATCCGTTCATGCAGGGCATGGCCGACTTTCCGGAGATCCTCGAGATCATCAAGACGCCGGATGACAAGAAGAACTTCGGCGGCTCCTGGCATACCGACCAGATGTTCTCGCCGCAGCCGGCAATGGGCACGATCCTGTACGCATTGGAAGTGCCGTCCGCCGGTGGCGACACGATGTTCACCAACCAGTACCTCGCCTATGAAAGCCTGTCGGACGGCATGAAGCGGCTGGTCGAGCAGCTCCATACCGTCTGCGTCGGCGACAACTTCAAGCAGCATGGCGGCCAGTCGCGCGCGCAGCGCTATGACCGGCAGATGTCGCATATGAAGGTGAAGGATCCCGGCAACGTGCAGACCACGTCGGTGCATCCACTTGTGCGCACGCATCCCGAGACCGGGCGCAAGGCGCTCTACATCGGCGGCCACGTGCAGCATTTCGATGGCATGACGGACGAGGAAAGCGAGCCGCTGATCGACTACCTGAAGAAGCACTCGACGCGGCCCGAGTTCACCTGCCGGTTCCGCTGGGAGACCGGTTCGCTGGCGTTCTGGGACAATCGCTGCACGCAGCACTTCGCGATCAACGACTATCCGGCGGAAACGCGGATCATGCGCCGCATCACGGTCCGCGGCGATACACCGTTCTGAGTGGTCCCGTCATGGCGGGCGAAAGCCCGCCGTGCACGTGTTTCCTTGATACGATCGCCGACCGGCCTTCATTGTCGTTGCCGTTCAATGACAAGAACACACCGCGCTACGCCAGCGCGTATTCCACTTCCGCGGTATAGACCGCCTGGTCCTTGCCCAGCAGCGAGCTGAACAGCGTGAAGTGCTCCACCGGCACCGGTTCGGCGCGGAACAGATTGTGCGCCTGCACGAACGCCGCCAGCTTCGCCTCCGCCGGATTGTCCAGCCGCGCCAGCGTCAGGTGCGGCTGGAAGCGCCGCCGCTCGGGCTCCAGCCCGCAGCGCTGCAACGCCGTCTCGATCTTGCTCTGCAGATGGTCGAGCTGCGGGTTGCGCTCCACCCCCACCCACAGCGTATTGCTGCGCCCGCCCTTGGCGAACGTGCCGACGCCGGCCAGCGCCAGCGAAAAGCCGCGCACCTTCAGCGCCGGCAAGAGCGTGGTCGATCTCCTCGGCCAGATGGCGCGGCGCCTCGCCGATGAAGCGCAGCGTCACGTGATAGTTTTCCGCCGGCACCCAGCGCGCACCGGGAATGCCGGCGCCCGACAGCATCGCCACGCGCTGGCGCAGCTCCCAGGGCAGATCGAGACCGACGAACAGCCTCATGCCGGCGGCACCTCCGCGAGCAGTTTCTCCACCAACGGCAGCAGCCGCGCGACGATCCGCTTCACCCCTTCCGCGTTGGGATGCATGCCGTCGGCCTGGTTCAGCGCCGGGATGGTCGCCACGTCCTGGAGGAAGAACGGATCGTACAAGCACGCCTGGCCGCTTCCCCAGCCGGTCGAACACCGCCCGGAACGCCTGCGCCGTAGTCCGCGTCCCAGATTGGGCGGCGCGTACATGCCGGTCAGCAGCACCGGGATGTGCCTGGCCGCCAGCTTGTCCAGGATCGCCGTCAGGTTCGCCTCGGTCTCCGCCGGATCGACCCCGCGCAGCCCGTCATTGGCCCCCAGTTCGACAATGGCGGCATCCGCGCCGTCGCCCAGCGACCCAGTCGAGCCGCGCCAGCCCGCCGGCCGAGGTGTCGCCCGACACGGCGCCATCGATGATCCGCACGTCATGGCCGTCTGCGCGCAAGGCCGCTGCCAGCTGCGCCTCGAACCCATCGGCGTGCGCCAGGCCGATAGCCGGCCGACAGCGAATCGCCCAGCACCAGCAGCCGCACCGGCGCGGCCCGCGCGCCGGGAACGGCCGCCAGCATGATCAGGCGTCAACGCGATCACGGCTTTCCGCCACCGGTCGCGGACGCCATATGGTGCCGCCATGGATGCCATCCCGCCGTCTCCGGTTCCCGCCGCCGCCAGCAGCGCCGCTTGGTTCAGGTCAGGAACCTGCACCTGACCGTGCCTTCCGCGGCGGGGCCGGTCAACATCCTGCGCGGCATCGATCTCGACATCGCGGCAGGCGAGGCCGTCGGCATCGTCGGTCCCTCCGGGTCCGGCAAGACCAGCCTGCTGATGGTGCTGGCCGGGCTGGAACGCGCCACCGGTGGGAGCATCCTGCTCGCCGGCCATGCGGTCACCGCGATGGACGAGGACGCGCTCGCCCGACTGCGCCGGGAGACGGTCGGCATCGTGTTCCAGGCGTTCCACCTGATCCCGACGCATGACGGCGCTGGAGAACGTCGCGGTGCCGCTGGAACTGGCCGGCGTCCGCGATGCGATGACCCGCGCAGCCGCAGGCGCTCGACGCCGTCGGGCTGGCGCATCGCCTGACCCATCTGCCCGGCCAGCTTTCCGGCGGCGAGCAGCAGCGCGTGGCGCTGGCCCGCGCCTTCGCGCCGCGGCCGCGGCTGCTGCTGGCCGACGAACCGACCGGCAATCTCGACCAGGCCACCGGCGATGCGGTGATGGACCTGCTGTTCCGGCTGCGCGCCGAGACCGGCACCACGCTGCTGCTGATCACCCACGATCGCGCATCTGGCGGCCCGCTGCACGCGCCGGATCCACCTGGCCGACGGCCGGGTAACCGAGGTCGAACTTTCACCCGTTGCCGCCGGTCCGGTTCTGTGACGCCGGCTTCATATCTGCCGCTTCCCTTGCGGGAGGAAGTTGCAAGGAGCGGTCCCGGCACCCCGAAACCGCGCATCCCCCGCCTGTCGCCCCGCTTCGCGCAACCAGCCCGGCCGGGTCGATCGCACGCCGTCAGTTCGCTGGAGCGGTGACCTGATGCTGGCATTCCGGCTGGCGCGGCGGGAACTGCGCGGCGGCGTGCGCGGCCTGTGGATCGTGCTGCTCTGCCTCGCCCTCGGCGTCTCCGTCATCGCCGCGGTCGGCACGCTGCGCGCGGCGACGGATCGCGGTCTGGCGACCGATGGCCGCCGCATCCTGGGCGGCGACCTGGAGGTGGAAAGCGGTTCGCAGCCGCTGCCGGACACCCTGCGCGACTGGCTGCGCGCGCGCGGCGCAACGATGTCCGACGTCGTGCAGATGCGCTCCATGCTGGTCGCGCATCCGGCCAGCGGCAACTGGTCGAACTGAAGGCGGTCGATCCGCGCTGGCCGCTGGTCGGAGAAGCGCAGATCGCCCCCAAACCTGAACCTGTTACGCCGCCCCTTGCAGGGCGGAAATCAGGCGCGCGCAGCCCGCAAGCGGGCGGCGTCAGCGACGGCCTGCGCTGGCCGACCATGGCCTGCTGGCCGAACAGGTCGTGCTCGACCGGCTCAGCCTGCATCCCGGCGACACCGTCCGCCTGGGCAACGCCAGCTTCACCGTCCGCGGCGCCCTGATCGCCGAGCCGGACCGCGTCGCCGCGCCGCTGATCCTCGGCCCCCGCGTGCTGATCGCGAGCCGACGCGCTGGCATCGACCGGGCTGATCGCCCCCGGCTCCATGGTGCAGTACGCACTCCGCGCCACCCTGCCAGACCCGGACACGGCGCCCGCCGTGCTCGCCGCGCTTCGCCAAGCCTTCCCCGGTCAAGGCTGGCGGATCCGCGACCCGCATGACGCCGCGCCCGGCGTAACCCGCTTCATCGACCAGACCAGCCTGTTCATGACCCTGGTCGGGCTGACCTCGCTGCTGGTCGGCGGCATCGGCGTCGCCAACGGCGTGCGAGCCTGGCTCGACGCGCGGGCCCGCACCATCGCAACGCTGCGCTGTCTCGGCGCTTCCTCCGGCCTGGTGTTCGCCGTCTGCCTGATCCAGGTAATGGCGCTGGCCATGTGCGGCGTGCTGATCGGCCTCGTCGTCGGCACGCTGCTGCCCGTCGCCTGGCCGACTGGCTGAAGGACGTGCTGCCGGTGCCGCCGGTACTGGGCATCTATCCCGGCCCGCTCGTCCTCGCCGCCGGCTACGGGCTGCTGACCGCGCTCGCCTTCTCGCTGTGGCCGCTGGGACGCGCGGCGCGCATCCCGGGCAGCGCATTGTTCCGCGATGCCTGATCCCGCAGCGGTCGCGCCCATCCGCGCCTGCTGATGGCGGCCAACACCGGCGTCGTGGCCGCGCTTGATCGGCCTCACGATCGCCACCTCCGCCGATCGCCATTTCGCGCTGTGGTTCTGCGCCGCCGCCCTGGGCACGCTGGCGCTGTTCCGGCTGGGCGGAACCGCGGTCGATGCTGGCGGCCCGGGCAGGGCGGCACGTGGGTGGCGTCTCCGGCCGTCTCGGTCTCGCCAACCTGCACCGGCCCGGCGCGGCCACGCCGCTATGCTGGTGTCGGTCGGCCTCGGCCTGTCCACCCTCGCCGCCGTTGCGCTGATCCAGGGGAACGTGCAGCGGGAAATCCTGGAACAGTTGCCCGCGAACGCGCCGAGTTTCTTCTTCATCGACATCCAGGACAGCCAGTTGCCGCGCTTCGAAGCCGTGGTCCATCGGCAGCCCGGCGTGCAGGACATGCAGCAGGTGCCCAGCATGCGCGCCCGCATCGTCGCGGTGAATGGCGTGCCGGCCCAGCAGGTGCAGGCAACGCCCGACACGCGCTGGGCGCTGCGCGGCGATCGCGGCCTGACCTACGCCGCCACACCGCCGCCGGGCACTCGCATCGTCGCCGGCAAATGGTGGCCGCGCGACTACAGCGGCCCGCCGCTGGTCTCTTTCGACGCCGGCCTGGCCAAGGGCTGGGGCGTCGGCATCGGCGACACCATTCGGGTCAACGTACTCGGCCGCGACATCGACCTGCGCATCGCCAGCCTGCGCGACATCGCCTGGCAGACGCTGTCGCTGAACTTCGCCCTGGTGGCGAGTCCCGGCCTGCTTCAGCATGCCCCTCACACCCACATCGCCACCGTCCGCGTGGCCGACCAGGACCAGGGCGCCCTGCTGCGCGCCGTCACGGACGCGCTGCCCAACGTCACCGGCATTCGTGTGGAGGATGTGCTCGCCGCCGTGTCCGCCCTGCTGGACCAGGTTGCCGCCGCGCTCACCGCCACCGGCTCGCTGACCCTGCTGGCCGGCGCGCTGGTTCTGGTCGGCGCGGTGGCCGCCGGACAGCGGCGTCGCACGCACGAGGCCGTCATCCTGAAGACCCTCGGTGCGACCCGCCGGCAGATCCGCGCGGCGTGGCTGGTCGAGTTCGGCGTGCTGGGCTTGGCCGCCGGTCTGATCGCCGCCCTGGTGGGCACACTGGCGAGCTTCGGCGTGGTTCGCTACATCATGCATATCGACTGGGTGTTCCTGCCGGGAACGCTTGCGGCCACCCTGCTGGCATCTCTCGCCATGATGCTCGTATTCGGCTATGCTGGCACCGCGGCCGCACTACGGGCGAAGGCGGCGCCCATGTTGCGGAACGAGTGAAGGCCGGCGGACACCGGCAGGGGTTACCGAGCTTTCATTGCGATCTGGCTTGAACCGTCCCGGGCGATCTCCAAAATGAGAAAGCACGGGCAAACCGCCTGAGACATAAAGAGGGAAACCATGGCCTTCAGTCCCGATACCCGGACCTACCCAAGAGCATCGGCCGCCACGACCGCTGCGGTCCTGGACGCCGGCCTCCGCGCTTACATGCTGCGCGTCTACAACTGGATGAGTTCCGGTCTGCTGCTGACCGGCATCGTCGCCTACACGATCGTCAGCGTCCCCGCGCTGCACGAGCTCTTCTATCGGAGCGGCGTCACCGCCAGTGGCATGGTGGTACGCAATCAACCGACTGCGCTGGCGATGATCGCGGTGTTCGCACCGCTGGCCTTCGTCCTGGTGCTGAGCATGGGGGTGAACCGACTGTCGCGCTCGGCTGCGCAGGCGCTCTATTGGGTGTTCTGCGCTGCGATGGGCGCCAGCCTGACCAGCATCTTCCTCATCTACACGAACGAGTCGATCGCCCGGGTGTTCTTCATCACCGCCGCGACCTTCGCGGCGACGAGCATCTACGGCTACACTACCAAGGCCGACCTCAGCCGCTTCGGCAGCTTCCTGATGATGGGGCTGTTCGGCATCATCATCGCCAGCCTGGTGAACATGTTCCTGGCCAGTTCGGCCTTGCAGTTCGCCATCAGCATCATCGGCGTCGTGGTCTTCACCGGCCTGACCGCATACGACACGCAGCGTATCAAGGCGACCTACGTGCAGTATGCCTATGCCGAGGGCGCTGAAGGTGCGGCCAAGCGCAGCGTCTACGACGCGCTGAGCCTCTATCTGAACTTCATCAACCTGTTCATGCTGCTGCTGCAATTGATGGGCAACAGGAACAGCAATTAGTCAGTGACGCATCCGTGCTAGGAAGGGCCTCGGGGCAACCCGAGGCCCTTTTTGCATGAGGGGAGTTCAAATGGCGGCAACGATCGACATTCCCGCAGCCGGCTACCGCTATATCCCGCACGCGTTCCAGTATTCCGGCGGCGTCGAGGCGTTCCCGGACTATCGGATCGAACGCGTGGAATTCGCCGTACCCCTGCCGCTCGCCGCGGGCTTCACCTGGATCGAGCATTATCTGGGGCAGCAGCGCGTGCCACTTGTCGCCTTCTGCGCCTGCGAACTGCGATCGCCAGGTCAGTTCACCGACACCGGCTTCATCGAATTCAACCGCCACTACACCGGCACACTGCGGCGATGGGGCGTGATGCAGGATGCCGAACACAATCCGGTGGCGCGAAGCAACGTCATTCCGCCGCTGCACAAGGTGGCCGAACCGAGTTTTCATGCCTTCTGCTTCACCCGTCCCGCAAAAGACTCGTCAGGGTCGTTCGTCATTGCCGGCAGCGGCGAGGCAGGAGACGCGCCGGTGCCATACGCGGAACGTACGGTGCGCTACGGCGAAACCAGTTCCGACGCCATGCGCGAAAAGGCGCTCTTCGTACTCGGCAGGATGGAACAACGCATGGCCGTACTCGGCAAGACCTGGGCCGACACCACGGACACGCAGGTCTACACGGTGTATGATCTCCACCCGTTTCTCGCCGACGAGATCGTACGACGCGGTGCGGCACAGCACGGGCTAACCTGGCATTTTGCGCGCCCACCGGTCGAAGGCCTGGAATACGAGATGGACTGCCGCTCGGTTCCGGTCGAGCATCGTGTGAGGGTGTAGCCGCAACTGCGGTCAGCATTGGCGGAATTACGCAGTGGCCACGCCGCGACCGTCGCAGAACAACTGTTGCCGCAAAGCGAAGCCAACGACCTGCCGGCCCCCGTTCATAACCAGTCCGTTCACCACGGCCACCAATGATGTGCGGGTTTCGGATGGCGGGATCTCGACCTCCGGTGCCGCCTGGCAAAGCACGGATTGTGGGGCGAGGGCTGCAACGCGTCCTGACGGCATACCGTGTCTATGCACGCACACTCCATGGTGCGCACCAGGACCCGAGCCCCAAGGCAGCAAAACACCAAGGCCGCGTCGGCGGATCGATCGCCGGGTTCGTCCACTCGACGCCGGCACGGCCAGACTCCAGCCGATGGCGGAGGACTGCGCTTTCCGCCTCACACCGTCTTCAGAAAATTTGCCAGCTTGGTGACCGCGGTCAGTTTGTCGGTCTTGTCCAGCGCTGCGAGTTCGGCCGCCAGCCGATCCATCGCCGCCTCATAGATCTGCCGCTCGGAGAAGCTTTGATCCGGTTGGCCGGCATTCCGATGCAGATCACGCACCACCTCAGCGATTGACAGCGGGTCGCCGGAGTTGATCTTGGCTTCGTACTCCTGCGCCCTTCGTGACCACATGGTCCGCTTGATGCGCGCCCGGCCCTTCAGCACCGCAAGGGCCTCGTCGAACAGCTTGCGGGTGGCCAGTTTGCGCAGTCCCGCAGGTACGTGCCTTCGCCACTGGCACGCGTAGCGTCATCCGGTTCTCTTCGAAGGTGATGTGGATCAATTCCAGCTTGTGGCCAGCGATTTCCTCGGTGGCAATCCGCTCGACCTTGCCCACACCATGGGTCGGATAAACGACATGATCGCCCTCCACGAAGATCTCTGCCTTTGCCATCGGACGGGCGGGCGGGCGATCGGGCATCATTGGCCGGCGCTCAGGGGCTGCAATCGTAGCCGGTGGAGGAGCGACAGCCGCCGGGACCGATGCCGGGCGGAGCGGAGCCGGGGGCTGTTTCGGCTGTGTAGCCTGAAAGGGCGCAGCCGGCCCGCTGGCGGGCAGGGTCTTTGCCACCACGGACGAAGCCACCTCGGTCGCCACCGGCTTGGCGGCAACCGGCTTTGCTTCGACTGGTTTGGACGCAACCGGTTTGCCTGAGGCGGGCTTGGCCGCCACCGTGCTCGGCGTGGTCTGCTTGGTGACGGGTACCTTGGCGGCTGGCACAGCTTTTTTGGCCGGCGGCGCCACGCTCTTGTCTTGACTCGGCTTGCCTTGACCCGGCTTGGCAGGTTTCGGCGATGCCGCTGTCTTCCTTGCCACTGCCGCCTGTGCCGCCTTGGCGGGCGGCTTCGCCACCACGCGGCGCGGAACGGCCTGGCTCAAAGCGGCGGCTTCGCGACCCGCTCGCGCGGTTCCAGCGGTTGCCTTCATGCCTGACACCTCAAACACTTCGTCCTTTCACGCATTGCGATCCGCTGGGGCGATCCGTTGGACGGGTCGGCACGGCCAGCATCAGATGCCCGGCCTGCGCTCCGTTCCGAAGGATCGGCACCTGGGAATGGCAGCGGCTGTCGCACGTCCGGCGCGGCTGCCGTTACCTGTCATGGACAATATAGCATCACAGGGGCGTTACGTCATGGGGGGACGCGCAAAGACTCGCTCCGCGCCCGCCCGCGCAGGCACACTTCCTGTTGAAGCTGTCCGCTGCCCGCTTGCCGACAGTCAGGGCTTACCCGGATTGGGGGACAATAATTTGGCCTTGTCCGGCTTGTCCTTCCAATCGTCCGCATCCGGCGGCGGCTCGCCCTTGCGAGTGATGTTTGGCCAAAGAGCAGCGTAGGTGCGGTTCTGCTCCAACCACTCGCCCGCTCGGTCATCGCTATCCGGCACAATGGCCTCCACAGGACATTCCGGCTCGCAGACTCCACAATCTATGCATTCATCCGGATGAATGACCAACATATTCTCACCCACATAAAAGCAGTCGACCGGGCAAACCTCGACACAGTCCATGTATTTGCAGCGGATGCAGCTCTCGTTGACCACGTAGGTCATGTTCAGTCCCCGGCACGGGTGTACAGGCGGCGATATGCCGATGAATCCGTTGCGACGCAAGGTCCGCTCGGGTCCTCGGTAATCTCGTCATAGAGCCGCCGCGCCTCGACTGCCGGTCCGCGGCGTTGCGCCAGTGCCATCACGCGAACGACACGGACAGAACCGTGGACCGGCACGGTCAGCACATCGCCGATGCGCAGTCTGGCATGGGGCTTGTCAGTCGCCTGCCGGTTGACGCGGATTGATCCCTTGGCCACCAGGTCGGCGCAGTCGCTGCGCGCCCGCATGAAGCGTGCGCACCACAGCCACTTGTCCAATCGCTGCCAGTCCCGGTCTTCCTGCTCCGGTATCGCTGCCCCCTAGCGTTTAAGTGCCGCCAATGCGGCGAATGGTCCGTGCGGCCGGCTCGGCGATGCAGTCACCACTGCCGGTCGCCTGCGTCGCAACGGCAGGATCATCGCCGGGGCCGGTGGACCGAATTCGTCCGCGGCAAGGCCGCTGGCCGGCACGATACGGAACCCGAGACGCCGCAGCACGACTGGAAGCAACTCAGCCTTCAGCGAAAAGCGCGAGGCCAGGCCGGTCGGTAACGCCGTCGCGCCGCGCCGAGTCGCCCCGGCGAGTTCGGCCGCCACCCGTTCGGCAATGTCCAGCCGCAACAGCACTGGCCCGGCCTCCAGCCACCCCATGGCGTCGGCAAAACCCGCCGGCCAATCTGCCTGATGGGGCAAAGAGACAAGGTCCGGTGCCGGCAGGCCGGGCACAGTCCGGCCGTGCTGCAACCCCCAGAGCAGGGCGCGCATTGCCGCGGCACGCGGCTTCAGCAGCGCCGGAAGGAACAGGGCAAAGCGGCCGGCCTGCACGCCGATCGCCTTCAAGGCTGCGCGCGACGGTGGGGCCAGATTGTCGCCTTCGTCGCTGATGATCAAACCAAGCGCCTCGGTCAGCCGGTGCAGCAGCCCGCGAAATCCTGGCTGCTGCGCCGCCCGGTCCGCGGCGGAGCGCAATGGTGCCAGATCGACGTTCACTCGCCCATCCAGGAAGCGCTGCAGCCGTAGGCGCAGACGCTCGCGCTGGGCGCCATCGAGGAATTCGCTGTCCAGCACCTGAACCCGCGGCTGCAAGGCGCTGGCTCCCCGCTTCAATCGCGCGATCGCAACGCCATCCCAGGTCACCGACTGATCGCCGGTCAACGCAAGGGCCGCGTCCGGAATGGATTCCACCAAAGCCACGCGACGCGGCATCTCTTCCCGAAGCGCCCGCCGCGCCGCCCGCAGAACCAGCCGCTTTTCGTCCCCTACCGCCGCCGGATCCGGGAAGAAGCTGAAGCCGCCGACCCGGCCCACCGGATGGCCCTCCACGATAACCTCGCCGCGGCGGGTCACCGCGGACAGCAATTCCTGTGTTTCGCCGGCTTCCAGCCGACGCATCAGATGCGCGGCACGCCGATCGACGAAGCGGCTGGTCAGCCGTTCATGCAGTGCGTCCGACAGCAGGTCCTCGACCTCGCGCGCGCGGCCTTGCCAATGCGCGCTGTCCTTCACCCAATCCGTCCGCGCGGCGATGTAGGACCACACCCGCACGCCGGACAGCCGCTGCATCAGCGTGTCGATATCGCCATCCGCCCGGGCCAGCGCGCCGATCTGCCCAGCCAGCCAGTCGGTCGGCAGGCGTTCATCCTTGGCGATGTGGCCGAACACCCGGGCGCAAAGCGCGCGTATGCGTGTCGTCCGTCAGTTTCCGAAAATCGGGGATCTGGCAGGCGTCCCACAGGCGCGCGCACCATCCGGCGGCCCTGTGCCAGTCCGCCGGATCTCCGGCTCGCGTGCCAGCGCGGCCAGCGTCTCCAGATCTGCCGCATCGTTGCCCTTCACCAGTCCCGGCCCCGGCGGCGGCACGGTCAGGCTGGCCAGCAGCGCGTCGACATGGCGTCAGATCCAGATCGCTGTTGCGCCAGCAAAGCTGGTCCAGCGCCTCGAAATTATGCGCCTCCACCGCGGCCACCACGTCATCGGCGAGAGGCTTGCACTGCGCGGTCGTGCCGAACGTGCCGTCGCGCATACCGCGGCCGGCGCGACCGGCGATCTGCGCCACCTCGGCCGCCGTCAGCCGGCGCGGCCGGTGGCCGTCGAATTTGCCCATCGACGCGAAGGCGACATGATCCACGTCCATGTTCAGGCCCATGCCGATCGCGTCGGTCGCGACCAGGAAATCGACCTCCTTGTCCTGGTACAGCGCCACCTGGGCGTTGCGGGTGCGCGGCGACAGCCGCCCCATCACCACCGCGCAGCCGCCACGGCGGCGGCGGATCAACTCGGCGATGGCGTAGACATCGGCCGCGCTGAACGCCACCACGGCGGAGCGTGGCGGCAGGCGCACCAGCTTCACCGGGCCGGCGTGGCTGAGTTGCGACATGCCGCGGCCGCGTCTCCACGCTGGCCTGCGGCACCAGCCGCTGCAGCAGCGGGCGGATCGTCTCGGCGCCCAGGAACATGGTCTCGACCATGCCGCGGGCGTGCAGCAGCCGGTCGGTGAACACGTGGCCGCGGTCAGGGTCGGCACAGAGCTGGATCTCGTCCACCGCCAGGAACTCGGCGTCGCGGTCGAGCGGCATCGCCTCGACCGTGCAGGAGAACCAGCGCGCCTCGGGCGGGACGATCTTCTCCTCGCCGGTGATCAGCGCGACATGGCGGGCGCCCTTCTGCGCCACCATGCGGTCGTAGTTCTCGCGCGCCAGCAGGCGGAGCGGGAAGCCGATGATACCCGAGGCATGCGCCAGCATGCGCTCGATGGCGAGATGGGTCTTGCCGGTGTTCGTCGGACCGAGGACGGCTTTGACGCGGGGCGCGAAACCGGAATCGAAGCCGGGCATGGGCGGATGTTTGGGTGTTGCGCCGCGGAATGCAAGCGGTTCCGATGCGGCGGACTCCATTCATTAACGGGCGCCCGCTACTCCGGCATATGCTCACCGCTCGACGCGCCTTCGGGTTCAGGTTCTGTTTCTTAGGTTCCGATCGGCAGGAGCCACCGCATGTCCACGTCGATCGGCCCGGCGCTTTTGGGCGGAGAATTTCGATGCCACTTGCGCGTTCTCGGCGTCTGATCGAGCAACCACGGAACAGCGTGCGCACTGGAAATCTGCGTTGGCGGGTATGGTATCCACTGGCCCGATCTGGATTAGGACCTGAGTACGGGGGGATTCTGCAGGCCGAACCGATCGCGAGCTGAGCTACCTGAACGCGTCCAGACTGGGCCTACCTCCGTACGCCACTTACGTCCCCGCATTGAAACCCGCCGCCAATCACCGCATATCGCGGCCCGACAGGAGGGTTGCGCGATGAACGATGCCGTGGCGGAAAAGCATGATTTCGGTGCCGAGGTCGGGCGGCTGCTCGACCTGGTGGTGCATTCGCTCTATTCCGAGCGGGAAATATTCCTGCGCGAACTCGTGGCGAACGCCGCCGACGCGATGGACCGGCGCCGGTTCGAATCGCTGACCGACCCCGCCCTGGCACCCCCCGCCGAGGCGAAGGTCCGCATCGTGCCGGACAAGCAGGCGCGCACGCTGCTGATCGCCGACGACGGCATCGGCATGGGACGGCAGGAGCTGATCGACAACCTCGGCACCATCGCCCGCTCCGGCACCCGCGCGTTCGGCGCCGCGCTGGACATCGGCCAAGCCCGAAGAGCGGCCCAGCCTGATCGGCCAGTTCGGCGTCGGCTTCTATTCCGCCTTCATGGTCGCCGATCGGGTCGAGGTCACCTCGCGCAAGGCGGGCTCCGAGGAGGCGTTCACCTGGGCCTCCGACGGCGCCGGCGCAGTTCACCATCGCACCGGCAGCGCGCGAGACCGCCGGCACCGATGTCGTGCTGCACGTCAAGTCCGACGCCGAGGAGTTCCTCGATCCGATCCGGCTCGAGGCGATCGTGCGCAAATGGGCCGACCACGTCACGCTGCCGATCACCATCGCCCGCGACGGCAAGGATCTGCCCGCCAACGAGGGCACCGCGCTGTGGCGCAAGCCGCGGGCGGAAGTGTCGGAACAGAACTACAACGAATTCTATCGCCATCTCGGCAATATCTTCGACACGCCCTGGGCCACGTTGCACTGGAAGGCCGAGGGCATGCTGGAATACTTCGCCCTGCTGTTCATCCCGGGCATGAAGCCGTTCGAACCGGTCGAGGGCGATCGCGATTCGCATGTGCGGCTGCACGTGCGGCGGATGTTCATCACCGACAAGGCCGACCTTCTGCCGCACTGGCTGCGCTTCGTGCAAGGGCGTGGTGGACACCGAGGACCTGCCGCTCAACGTCTCGCGCGAGATGCTGCAAACCACGCCGGTGCTCGCGCGCATCCGCAAGGCGCTGATCAGCCGGGTGCTGTCCGAGCTGAAGAACCGCGCCAAGGATGCCGACGACTACGGCAAGTTCTGGGACAATTTCGGCTCCGTTCTGAAAGAGGGCGTCTGGGAAGACGCCGAACATCGCGCGGAGATCGCACCGCTCCTGCGGTTCCGGTCGTCGTCGCAGGACGGTTGGACCTCGCTGCCGGACTATCTATCGCGCATGCAGCCGGGCCAGGACGCGATCTATTACCTGGCGGGAGATAATCCCGACGCGTTGCGTGCTTCGCCACAGCTCGAGGGCTTCCGCGCCAAGGGCATCGAGGTCCTGCTGCTCGCCGATCCGATCGATGCGTTCTGGCCGGATCGGCTGGATGGTTTCGAAGGAAAGCAATTAAAAAGCGTCACACAGGCATCGGCCGATCTCGACAAGGATGCCGACCAGCCGGACATCTCGCCACTGCTTGCCGCACTGAAAAAAGCGCTTGGCGATGAAGTCGCCGATGTTCGTGCCACCGGTCGCCTGACCGACAGTGCGGTTGTCCTCGCCGCCGGCGACAGGGGGCCCGATCTGCAAATGCAGCGCCTGCTGCGCCGTGCCGGCCGAGCCATGCTGCCAACTGCACCAGTGCTGGAGATCAATCCGCGGCACGCCCTGATTGGCGCACTGAATGCGAAGCTGACAGACGAAACGCTGATAGCCGAAGCCGCCAGCACGCTGCTCGATCTGGCTCGCGTCCAGGAAGGCGACCTGCCACGCGATCCGGCGCAATTTGCCCGCCGTGTCACCTCCCTGCTTGGATCATCGCTTGGTGGATAACGCTCGAGGCCTTTGGTAGTGGTCAGCGCAGGCCTCGACCTGTAATCGTCATTCCCGCGCAAGCGGGGACCCGACGGAACCGCGCGGATTGTTCCGTGCGACGCCTGGGTTCCCGCCCCGCCTTCGCAGGGCAGGCCTTTCGCGGAATGTCGCGCAACAGGCCGTCGCCTTTGCGCGACGATATGAGGGACCGATGCTGGAACAAACACTCGAATGCCTGGTCGACACGGCGGATGCGACGCGGCCGCTGCACGCCGTACGTCCATCCCAACTTGCCGAATGCCTGGACAGCCTGCCCGCCGCGCAGGCCCGATTCCTCCGTCAGCTCGACTTCTCCGCGGCACCACAGGAGCTGATGTTCCTGCCGGCAGACGACGGAGTGGCAGGCGCGGTACTCGGCCTCGGCGAAGACCAATCGCCCGCCGCGTTCGGTAATCTGGCCTACCGATTGCCCGAAGGCATCCCGTGGCATCTGCAACCAGGCGACTACGACCCAGCCGTCGCGACGCTCGGCTTCTGCCTGGGGGCTTATCGCTACAACGCGCTGAAGGCAGCCAAGCGCGCCCCGGCGCGACTGCTCGCATCAAACGACCGGGCACAGAGCCGTTCGGCAGCATCCGCGACCTGGATGGTGCGCGACCTGGTCAACACGCCCGCCAATCTGCTCGGACCAGTCGAACTCGCCGACTTCGCCGCGTCGCTCGCCCGCCATTATGGCGTCGCCGCCGATGTCGTTGCGGATGACGCGCTGGATGCAGCCTATCCCACGATCGCCGCCGTCGGGCGCGGTTCGTCGCGCCCCGCGCGCGTCGCTACCTTCCGCTGGTCCGGCAGCACCGCCCACGCCAATGCGCCACTGATTTCACTGTGCGGCAAAGGCGTCTGTTTCGACACCGGCGGCTACGACATCAAGCCGTCGAGCGGCATGCTTCGGATGAAAAAGGACATGGGCGGCGCCGCCACTATTCTTGGGCTTGCCAGGATGATTATGGACGCTGATCTGCCGGTTCGCCTCGCGGTCCGCATTGGCTGCGTGGAGAACTCGATCTCCGGTCACGCAATGCGGCCATCCGATGTGATCCGTACACGCAAGGGCCTGACAGTGGAGGTTGGCAATACCGATGCGGAGGGCCGCTTGGTACTTTGCGATCTGTTGACCGAGGCATGCGAGGAATCCCCGTCGTTGCTCGTCGATTGCGCCACGCTGACCGGCGCGGCGCGCGTCGCACTCGGCCCGGACCTGCCGGCCATGTTCTGCAACGATGATCGCTGGGCTGACATTCTATTGCGCAACGGCCTGAAGGAACACGACCCACTCTGGCGCCTCCCACTTTGGCCAGGCTACGACCGCTGGCTGGATAGTTCGGTCGCAGATGTTAACAACGTTTCATCCAAACCCCATGCGGGCGCGATCACCGCAGCATTATTCCTGCAACGATTTGTTACGGCGGGGGTTGTATGGGCGCATTTCGATATATATGCATGGAACGATCAAACTGCGCCCGGACATCCGGAGGGTGGCGAGGCGTACGCAATGCGCGCGGTATTTGCCGGCGTAAGAGAACGATTTGTTGCTACGAAACTGGATTGAAATCTCGGTCACGAACGCGCGATTCTCACGAAAAGACTGCGCTCATGGAATGGGATTGACGTAGTATCGAATCCGCTTCTGCACCATTGCGGGCCAACGATGCGCCTGTCCGGGAATCAGAAAGGAAAAATCATGGCAGTTAATCCTTCCGCCGATCAGCTGGTCGGTATTCTTCGCGAGACCGTCGTTGCGCTGGTGCGACGCGATGGCCCTGACCTGTCGGCACGTCAGCTTGGCGTGTTCCTGACGTGTTATTTGCGTGATGGCGGCCACACGGTGCGCGGTCTCGCGGCGGATCTCAACGTTTCGAAGCCGGCGATCACGCGCGCGCTGGATCGGCTCGGCGAACTCGACCTCGCTCGGCGCAAGGTGGATCCCCTCGATCGCCGCAGCATCCTCGTGCAGCGCACGCTCAAGGGCGCGGCATTCCTCCGCGACCTCCGCTCGATCATGGGCGAGGCCTCGTCTTCTTCCAGGAAGGCGCCACAGTCCGGCGCGAACGAGACACCGCATAAGCGTGCGACTGTCTGACGTTGTCCGTCGCCTAAGCTGGTAACCAAGCAGGGCAATCGGCCGCACGGCGTTTGCCCTGCATCGCGAGGAGCGGAGCGACGCGACAACCTCGATCGAGGTGCGCAACTGCCCGGGATTGCTTCGCTCCGCCCGCGATGATCACCATTAGCCAACACTCCGAGCACAAACTCCTGTGGCCCTCCTGTGACCTCCGTTCTTCCTCCGTGCTAAAAAAGGATGTGGCGAAAACGCATTGGCACTGCGTCAGAGGGCATGGTGCCAAGACTACCAGCGCCACAATTTGACGGCGCCTCGGATCGAATCGCCATGCCTAGGGCTGGTTCGCAATTTCAACACGGAGTCAGAAGGGAGAGCCACGGAGAGCCACGGGAGCCGGAGCGGCTCCACGGTTAGCGGCGACATGACGTAGCGCCCGACTCCTCATGTTATGCCGCGAGCAATTGGAATTCAGGATCAGCCCCGATATGGATTGCTGATCAGCGGAGCATCCGCGCTCCGCTCGCATTGACCAAGACGCCAGGCCGTTCGAAGTCATTCACTTGTTCACCCGATTGCCCTGCGTCGATCATGAGACCGGGTTGCCCTGACGTTCTTTTGGCGTATACCGCCAGTAGTTGCGAGGGAGGAACCCAGCACATGGACATCGAAACTGCTCCCACAGCCATCGCCGACGCAGACTGGCAGGCGCGCGTCGATCTCGCCGCGGTCTACCGGTTGCTGTCGCATCACGGCTGGGGCGACGTCATTTTCAATCATGCCGCCATGCGCAGCCCATCCAACCCGCGCCGTTTCCTGATCAAGCGCCATGAGTTGCTCTACACCGAGGTCACCGCCTCCAACCTCGTCGAGGTCAGCATGGACGATGACCTCGATGAACGCTCCGGCGTCAATCGGCCCGGCTTCACCTTGCACAGCGGCGTGCTGCGCGGTCGGCCGGACGTGAACTGCTCGGTGCACGTCCATCCGGAAGAGGGTGTCGCGCTCTCGGGGCTCAAACACGGCCTGCGCATGCTGTCGCAGAGCGCCATGCGCTTCTACCAGCGGGTCGGCTACCACGATTACGAGGGCCTGACCGACGGCTTCGAGGAACGCGAACGCATCGTTGCCGCGCTGGGCAGGAACCGCGCGCTGATCATGCGTCACCACGGCATCACCACGGTTGGCGTGACCGCGCGCGAGGCTTTCAGCCTGATGAAGGAATTTGTCCGCGCCGCGCGCATCCAACTGGCCATGGAGGCGACCGGCGCGCCGCTGCTGGAGGTCGCTCCGGAGATCTGCGCACACGTCGCCGAGCAGTATGAACATCACGACAGGGGGCGGGCATCAGCCGAGTGGCCCGCGTATCTTCGAATGCTCGACGGTATCGATCGCGGTTATCGGGACTGACGCCGGCATACTGATCCGACCCGGCACCCTGGATCAACATCGTCACGCCGGACAGAGGCTTCCCGTCCGCGTCCTTGCCTGCCGCGACCAGCGCGGTCGTCGACTGCACAGTCGTGAATGGTGCGCCAGCAGTCGACATGATCGGGCTGCCATTGGTCTCGCCGTCCGATGAACCCGACCTGGATCGTCGCGCACGGCTCGGCTGGTGTTGACGCCGGTGGGCGGCGCCGATCTGCCTGACCTGCGCGCCCTCAAAGCCGATCCGCGCGTGTTTGCCGTCATGCTGGGCGGCGTCCGCACATCGGTGGAAACGGCGGAGGAACTGGCCGACGACGTTGTGGCATGGGGCGCCAACGGCTTCGGGATATGGGCGATCCGCGAACTTGTCAGGGACGATCCTGACCTCCAGTGCCGAAGGACGAGTTTCGTCGGGATCACCGGACTGGAACGGCGGCCGGACGGCCGGGGAGTCGCGCTACGGTTCGCGCTGTGGCCCGAGGCGCAGGGACGCGGCCTGGCGCGCGAAGCGGCTGGCGCTGCCCTGCGCTTCGGTCATCAGCAGGCCAGCCTGCCGCGTATCGTCGCTGTGGCGCGGGAGAACAATTTCGCATCACGCATGGTACTGGGCGGCATCGGCATGAGTGAATGCGACAGGTTCGTCCAGCAGGGCTATGTCATGGTGGTCTACGAAAGCGTCGTGGATCTCGACGCAGGTTACCCCGCCTGGGCCACTTGCTGGCGCATGGCGCTGATCAGCGCGTCGATGTTGTCGTTATTGTGGCTCAGATAGGACGCATAGTCGCTGCGCTGCGTCAGACGAAGCGAGGTGCCTTCGGCGACCACATCGATGATCTTCGGGCTGCCGCTGGCGCTGCTGATGATCCAGTCGACGTTGGTCGGCGGGTTATTCGGACGTCGACGACGGTGGACACCACGTCGGTATCGTCGCGATGCTGCGTGCGGCCCATGGTGAAGCGGACACCCTGGTATTCGCCGAGTTTGGCGGTGATGTTGTTCACCAGCACCTGATGAAACAGGTCCGTGTAGCGCTTCTGCTGCTCGGGTGAGGCATTGCGCCAGAAGCGACCCAGGCAGAAGCGCGCGACGCCATCCACATCGACCCCGGAATCGATGATCGTGGTGAGCTTGTCGCGCTTGTCGCGTATCCGAGCCTGGTCCGTTGACCACAGCCACGAGTTGGTCGCCGATGGATTTGACGAAGGCGCTGGCATCGTC
Source organism: uncultured Alphaproteobacteria bacterium (assembly GCA_963790445.1). Taxonomy (GTDB): domain Bacteria; phylum Pseudomonadota; class Alphaproteobacteria; order Acetobacterales; family Acetobacteraceae; genus JAMXLO01. The sequence continues at coordinate 201,447 of CAWBON010000014.1, forward strand.
AGTCGTTTGAGCGGATGCACGGCCTGTCAGGCCAGGTAGTCCGGACCACAGCGTTGCGGTGGCCCAAGGGTTGTGTTGGCAAGGGTCAGAAAATTGCGGCGGTTGGGCATGCTTGGTTCTCGCTTCGGTCAGCGGGGCCCTGGCTCGCTGGCCTGGGTGGTGGGTTGGGGGAACCAAACTGGGATGGTTGCCCGGTTGTCGTTACGCAACGTCTCGATCTGCGAGGCGCGGTGCTGACGGTACAGGCTGCGGAACGTAGCATAAGGATCAAGCGCCGTCTTCTTGATGCTGTCGATGTCATCGAGATGGCGTTCGCGCTCGTCGATCGCGCTCATGCCGCGGCGTGACCAGTCGAGTGCCCGAACGGCAGCGCCCTGACCCACCCAGGTGAACGGGTCCATCGCCGCATCGACGCCAAGCCCGATGCCGTCGCGTGGATTGGACGGTCCGAACAGCGGCAGGAACAGGTACGGCCCATCCGGCACGCCCCATAAGGCCAGCGTCATGCCGAAATCGCTGTCGTGGTCGGGATAACCCCAGTCCCTTGGCGACGTCGAAGAGTCCCAGGACGCCCACCGTGGTGTTGATCAGGAAGCGCATCGTGGTGTCGCCGGCGCGGCGCGGCTTGGCTTCCAATACGTCGTTACCCAATTCCACCGGCGTTCCTAGATTGTTCAGCACGTTGTGGATGCTGTTCCGCACCGGCCCCGGCACCAGGAAACGGTAGGCCTGCGCCGCCGGGCGCAGGATGACCGTATCGAGCCCGTTGTTGAACGCGTAAATTGCGCGGTTGGTCGGCTCGAGCGGATCGTTGGCTCTCCTTGTAGTCCGCGACGGCATCGGGATCGCTGGCCGGCGGCGGCGTGGCGCAGCCACCCAGATTGCCCAGCAACACGGCAGTGATCACCAGAAGGTGACGGCGGATGACGGCGCGCATCAGGTTCCTCGGACGAAGCACAATATCGGTCTCGCTGCCGAGACCGGGTCGGACCGGCAGCACATGGCGGCTCTGTTGCCCATTGGGAACAGGCGGAGGTTGAGGTTTCCGTGAAGGAACTAAGCATCGGTTCGCCGGCACGCAACGTTGGAGCGATGCCGTGCGGTCGCGGTATATGATTGCCTGATTGGCGCAAGCGTGGGGAAGAGAGAGCCATGAACGACCTGCCTGACAGGCTGGACGATGATATCGCAGCGCCAACGCTGGAGCGTTGGCTGACCGGCCCGCGGTTCGCGGCCTTGCCGGCTCGCGGCGCGGCGCACCCTCCACCACTGCTGTCCTTCGAATTCTTTCCCGCCGAAGACCGACGCGCTGGAACATCAGCTCTGGAGCTGCATTCGGCGGCTGGAGCCGCTGCGGCCGCGCTTCGTTTCGGTCACCTACGGCGCTGGCGGCAGCACCCGGGTCCGCACCCACGCCACTGTCGGCGCGCATCGTGCAGGAGACCGGCCTGGTGCCGGCGGCGCACCTGACCTGCGTGGGTGCGACCCGGGACGAGGTGGACGAGGTGGCGCCGACAATATTGGCAGGCCGGCGTACGGCATATCGTCGCACTGCGCGGCGACGCCCCGCCAGGTGAGGCTTATGCGCCACACCCGGGAGGATACGCCTTCGCCGCCGATCTGGTGGCGGGGCTGAAGCGCGTGGCGGATTTCGAAATCTCGGTCGCTGCCTATCCGGAGACGCATCCGACAGCGCTCAGTCCCGACGCCGATCTCGACAATCTGAAGCGCAAGCTGGACGCCGGCGCAACACGGGCCATCACCAACTTCTTCTTCGACACCGAGGTCTATCTGCGCTTCCTCGACCGCTGCCTGGCGGCGGGCATCACCGCGCCGGTGGTGCCCGGCATCATGGCGGTGACCAACTTCACCGGCCTGATGCGCATGTCGGCGATGTGCGGCGCCAGCGTGCCGGACTGGCTCGGCCATCTGTTCGAGGGCATGGAGGACGATGCAGAGATCCGGCGCATGGTGGCGGCTGTGGTCGCCGCCGAGCAGGTGCGGCTGCTGCAGGCCAACGGGGTGGACGAGTTCCATTTCTACACGCTGAACCGCCCGGACCTGACTTACGCGATCGCGCATATACTGGGGGTGCGGCCGGCGGCGGCCTGAGCGATCGGACAGGCGCGGCGCCAACCGCCTCAATTGATGACAGTGAACCCGTATTGGCGCCCGTACCGCGTGGCAAAACGCACGATACGCTCGTCATAGGTCACCAGTGGACAGGTGAGTTCGATCGCTGTGGCGATCAGCAGCCGATCGGCGGGATCTCGATGCTCCAGTTGATGAAACTGATAGCTGCGGCACGCGGCGTCGTGACGGAGCGCCACAGCTTCGACTCCGGGCCGATCGAGAAATCGTCGGTTCCAGGCGGCGACCGGAACATCCAGTTCGATCCGTCCGCCGTCCACCAGCAACGCGATCTCCCAGGCGCTGATTGAACTCAGCAGAACCTTGCCGCCATTGTGCCAGCAGGCGTCGATCGCCGCCCGCGTCGCCAGCCGCAACTGCGTGCTGCCGCTGTCCAGCCACAACGCAACATGCGTGTCGAGCAGGACAGCATCCATCACCGCTCGACTTCCCGGCCGGTGGCGGCGTCGGGCTCCACATCGAGCGCCGGTGCGGTCAGGTCTACCCCGTCGCGTACCCGGACCGATCCTGGATGTGCGGCGAACAGCGAACCTTTGCGGGCGTTCTGCTGCAGCAGGCTGCGCACCGCCAAAGCGACCGCCTCAGTCTTGTTGCCTGAGGTCAGTGTGTTGGCCGCCTCCTCGATCAGGGCAACCACGTCCGGACGGTTGATCGTCACCACTGTGGGCATCTCAGCCCCCGTTAATGGCATCATTATATATATAATGACACTACGACGCTGTAGCAAGCAAAGCCTTCGGCTGCTGCAAGGTTCCTCCCGCCCCTTCTGGGAGGGGGTTGGCGGAGGGATCGATCGCCTCCGCCCGGCACCCACTAGATCGTTTGGCCCGAACCGTGCCCGCACTCTATATCCAACCGCATGCACCCCGCATCGCGCGTCCCCGCATGACCGACTACCTCGCGCGCCTCAACGACGAACAGCGCGCCGCGGTGGAAACCGTCGACGGCCCGCTGCTGGTGCTGGCCGGCGCCGGCACCGGCAAGACCCGCGTCCTGACCACCCGCTTCGCGCATATCCTGCTGACCGGCCGCGCCGCGCCGGGCCAGGTGCTCGCGGTGACCTTCACCAACAAGGCCGCCCGCGAAATGCGCGAACGCGTCGGCGCCATCCTCGGCCGGCCGGTCGAAGGCCTGTGGCTCGGCACGTTCCACGCCCTGTGCGCGCGCATGCTGCGCCGCCACGCGGACCTGGTCGGCCTGACGTCGGGCTTCACCATCCTGGATGCCGACGACCAGTTGCGCCTGCTGAAGCAGGTCATGGAAGCCGAACGCGTGGACGCCAAACGATGGGCGCCGCCCGCATTGATGGCGGTGATCCAGCGCTGGAAGGATCGCGGGCTGACTCCCGCCCGCGTGACGCCGGCGGAGGATACCGACTTCGCCGGCGGCCGCGCGCGCGAACTGTACGCTGCGTACCAGGCCAGGCTGCGCGCATTGAACACCGCGGACTTCGGCGATCTGCTGCTGCACATGACGGAGATCCTGCGCGAGCAGCCCGACGTGCTGGCGCAGTATCACCGCATGTTCCGCTACATTCTGGTGGACGAATACCAGGACACCAACCTGGTGCAGTACCTCTGGCTGCGTCTTCTCGCGCAGGCCCACAAGAACATCTGCTGCGTCGGTGACGACGACCAGTCGATCTACTCCTGGCGTGGCGCGGAGGTGGAAAACATCCTGCGCTTCGAGAAGGATTTCGAAGGCGCGAAAATCGTCCGGCTGGAGGCGAATTACCGCTCCACCGCGCCCATCCTTGCCGCCGCATCGGCGTTGATCGCGCACAACGAAGGCCGCCTGGGCAAGACACTGCGCCCGGGCGCGCGAAGACGCGACGGGCGAGCGTGTGACGGTGGTCAGCCTGTGGGATTCCGACGAAGAGGCCCGCATGGTCGGCGACCGCATCGAATCCCTTCGTCGCGACGGCGAACCGTTGGCGGAGATGGCGATCCTGGTGCGCGCCGGTTTCCAGACCCGCGCCTTCGAGGAACGCCTGATCACCCTCGGCGTGCCCTATCGCGTGGTCGGCGGCCTGCGCTTTTACGAACGCGCCGAAATCCGCGACGCCATCGCCTATATGCGCATCGTCGTGCAACCGGCGGATGATCTGGCGTTCGAGCGCATCGTCAACGTGCCGCGGCGTGGCGTGGGCGAAGTGGCACTGCGCACCATGCACGATACGGCGCGCGCCGGCGGCATTCCGCTCACCGAAGCCGCGGCACAGTTGATCGCGAACGGCGGGCTGAAAGGCCGTGTGAAGGAACAGGTCGATGGGCTGCTGCGCGGCTTCATTCGCTGGCGTGCGCAGCTGGAGAAGGAAGGCCACGTGGTGACCGTCGCCACCATGCTGGATGAGAGCGGCTACACGGAGATGTGGCAGCAGGACAAATCACCGGAAGCGCCGGGCCGCCTGGAGAACCTGAAGGAACTGGTGCGCGCGCTGGCGGATTTTGAAAAGCTGGCGGGATTCCTCGATCACGTGTCGCTGGTGATGGAGAACGACGAGAACGCCGAGGGCGACCGGATCAGCCTGATGACCCTGCACGGTGCGAAGGGGCTGGAGTTCGACACGGTATTCCTGCCGGGCTGGGAGGAAGGCGTGTTTCCCAACCAACGCGCGCTCGACGAAGGCGGTGTGAAGTCGCTGGAGGAAGAGCGTCGGCTGGCCTATGTCGGCCTGACCCGCGCGCGCCGCCGCGCCATCGTGTCGCATGCCGCCAACCGTCGTATCTACGCCAACTGGCAGTCCAGCATCCCCAGCCGCTTCATCGATGAACTGCCGGACGCGGACGTGGAGCGCACTGGTTCGGCGGCGCTGGCGCGCGATGCACGGGTGCTGGCCGCGACGAGCTTCACCGGGCAGTTCCCGCTGGTCGCGCGGCGCAGCAGGACGATCGACGTGTGGGAGCAGCCGGGCCGCCCGGCGCGCGCCGATGCCATTCCGGTAGGCGCGCGCGTGTTCCACCAGAAATTCGGCTACGGCACGGTGACATCGGCAGAGGACGATCGGTTGGACGTCGCATTCGACAAGGCCGGCGACAAGCGCGTGCTCGACCGGTTTGTGGACAAGGCATGATCGTCCCGACGCTACCGCAGCCGCACCAGGCCGAACTGGCGCGCGCGGTTGCCCTGTTGCCGGGCGACGGCCCGCTGCCCGTCGTCCTGGCGTCGGGAGATCATGCGCCACTGTTGGAGAACTGGATCCGTCACGCCCGGGCGGCCGGCATCCAGCGCTTTCTGGTGGTGGCGATGGACAACAGTCTCGCCGAACGGGTCATGTGCACAGGGACCGTGGTGGCGCGCTGTGGCTTCGATGGTTCACGCAGCGACTTTTGGCTTCAGCGATTGCTGGTGCTGGACTTTTTGGTCAAGCATCGCGTCGACATTATTCATTCTGATACAGACGCGGTATGGCTGCGCGATCCTATTCCGGAATTTTTCGCGGGTACCGGCTTCGATCTGGCATTCTCCCAGGGCGTCGCACTGCCACCTGATGTACTCCACCATTGGGGGTTCGTGCTGTGCTGCGGCCTGTTCGCTGCGAAGGCCACCGACGCCTCGATGGCGTTCTTTTCCGCCATGGCTGCACGTGCCGCGCGCGAGGTTTCGTTCGACGACCAGGAGGCCGCGAACCGGCTGCTGTGCGAAAGCGGTGTCGTCTGGGGTACGGCCGGGCACGTCAGCTATCGCGTGCGCTACGGCGATTACACTTTCACCTGCTACCCCGATGTCGTCGATGGAACCTGTGCCGCGCTGGGCCTGCGTGTCCGGCTGCTACCCCACCACCTGTTCCCCCGCTTGACGGACCTGCGAGAGAGCGCATTCGTTGTGCACCCACTGACGCCAAACGCACTCGATGCAAAAATTCCATTGTTGCGCAAGGCTGGGTTCTGGATGCTGGGCGACGGCGCGTGATACGCGTGTGCCGCCTGCAACAATGACAACAACAAGTCATGCGCCAACCGCGGCCGCATGGCGCGATAATAAAGGAGGGACCGAAGTGCGATCCAGAATATGTGTCGGTCTGCTGCTTGGCTTCATCACAGCGCTGCTCTGCCAACTTCAGCCGCCGCAGCCGAGCAGATCGTCGTCAGCAACTACGGTGTCGCCGCCAACGGCATGCCCTACGCGATCGCCATGAAGAAGGGCTTCTTCCAGCAGGAGGGTGCCGACATCACCGGCATCCTGTCGTCGAACGGCGGCGGCACAACGGTGCGCAATCTGATGGAGGGCAACCTGCCCTATGGCGAGGTCGATCTCGCCGGCACGGTCCTCGCGATCCAGCAGGGCGCGCCCCTGAAGATCATCAGCGACAACGTGCTGACCGTCGCGGAATTCGTCTGGGCCGTGCGCCCGGATTCGCCGATCAAAACGCTGAAGGACTTCCGGGGGCAGAAGATCGGCTACACCAATCCTCGCTCGACCAGCCAGGCGCTGGACGTGCTGCTTCTGCAGACCGCAGGCATGACGCCGAAGGATGCTGAACTGGTCAGGGTCGGCGGCTTCGGCGAGCAGATCGTCGCGCTCGAACCTCGGCTCCATCACTGTCGCTACGCTGGCCGATCCGGTGTGGTCGCTGAACATCAGCAAGCTGCGCCCCATCGTCCGAGCGGCCGACGTGTTGCCGCCACTGTGCAACGTCGTCGGCGTCACGACCGCAAAAGCCGCCGCAGGCCAGGGCGATTTCTTCGCGCAATCCTGCGCGGACGCCGCAAGGCAGTGGAGTTCATGTATGCGCATCCCGACGAAGCCGCGGCGATCGTGGCCGAGGTGTATCGTCTGGACCCCGACGGTGGCGCGGCATGCAATCGAGGACCTGGTCGCCAAGAGCGCGTCTAACACGCCCTATTGGGGCGGCGGCAAGTTCGACTTCGCCGGGATGGACCGAATGATCGCCGCGCAGAAGATCGTCGGCGCACTGACCGGCGACGTCGATTGGTCGAAAATGGTCGATCCGCAGATTCCTGCCGGAGGATCAGAAGCCGGCGCCCTGAAGCTTCTGTGCCGTGGCATTTACGCCGCCGCCACGCCAGGATCGGCCTGCCGCATCGCCTTGATCGATCTTCCGCGCAGCAGGTCCCACAGCCGCGCGGTGATCGCCCCGAATTCCGGCTGCGCCGCAATCCGGCTATCGCGGTCGCGCGGCCAGCCGGTTTCGATGATATCGATGAAGCGGCCCGGCCGCGCCGACATCACGCCGACGCGCTCCGACAGCATGGTCGCCTCATCCAGCGAATGCGTGATCAGCAGCACCGTCGCACCCGTCTCGCGCCATAGCCGCAACACCTCGTCGCCCATCAGCAGCCGCGTCTGCTCGTCCAGCGCGCCGAACGGTTCGTCCAGCAGAATCAGTCGCGGCTGCAGCACCAGCGTGCGCGCGATGCACACCCGCTGCCGCATGCCGCCGGAGAGCTGCGACGGATACGCATCGGCAAATCCGGTCAGTCCGGTGAACGCCAGCGCCTGGCGCGTGCGCGCTTCGATCTCCCGCCGGATCGAGCCCCAGGTGCCGCAGCCCAAAGCCGATGTTGCGGCGCACCGTGAGCCAGGCGAAAGCTCGCATCCTCCTGGAACACCACGCCGATCCCATCGGGCACGCGGCCCTCGACCGGCTGGCCTTCGAACACGATGCTGCCGTCGCTGCACGGCGTCAGGCCGGCCAGCAACTCCAGCAGTGTCGACTTGCCGCAGCCTGAAGGCCCGACGACCGAGAAGAACTCGCCGCGCCGCAGCGCCAGATCGATCGGCCCCAGTGCGTGCAGCTCGCCGCCCGTTGCGGTCGTGAATTGCTTCGTCACGCCGTGCAGCGTGACGTGAGGCAGCGACTCATCATGCGGCGTGGTGGGGTTTCTCACTCAAAAGAGACGCTGTAAAAGCCGCCGGTGCGGCTGTCAAAGAATGGCATGTTCATCGGGGGGAAACAATGTCGCGTTTAGTGCTGCCACGGTTCGTCGTGCTTCTGTTGCTTGTCGCCACGACAGCCTTACCCGCCGGGGCGGAAGAGATCGAGGTCGGCAACTACGCAATCGCGGCAAACGGCATGCCCTATGCGATCGCTGTCGCCAAGGGCTACTTCAAGCGCGAAGGCGCCGATGTCACCGGGATCCTGTCGTCGAATGGCGGCGGTACCTCGATGCGCAACATGCTGGAAGGCGGCGTCGCTTATGGCGAGATCAATCCGACCGCGGTGGTGACCGCGATCCGCCAGGGCGCCGACCTGAAGATCATCAGCGACAACGTGCTGACGGTCGGGGAATTCGTCTGGGCGACGAAACTCGATTCGCCGATCAAGACGCTGGCGGATTTGAAGGGCAAGAAGATCGGTTACACCAATCCGAGATCGACCAGTCAGGCGCTGGCGATTCTGCTGGTGCAGGCCGGCGGACTGCAGTCCAAGCGATGCGCAGATCGTGCGGGCCGGCGGTTTCGGTGAGGGCGTTACCGCGCTCAATCTGGGTGCGCTGGACGTGGCGCCGATCCCCGAGCCGCTGTGGTCGAAATATCAAGGCCAGTACCGCGTGCTCGCCAAGGCGAGCGATATCCTGCCGGCGCTCGACAACGTGGTCGGCGTCACGACAGGCCACGCCGCGGCAACGCGTGGCGATTTCCTGCGGGCGATCCTGCGCGCGCGGCGCGAGGCAGTCGCGTTCATGTATGCTCACCCGGACGAGGCCGGAGATATCGTGGCCAAGGCGTATAATCTTGAACCGACTGTGGCGCGCAGTGCCGTGCGGAATCTCACGGCGCCACAGGGCAAAACCGGGCTGCCGTACTGGGGGCCCGGAGATTTCCATATCGACGGCATGAACCGAATGATCGAGGCGCAGAAACTGGTCGGTGCGATCAGCGGCGACGTGGATTGGTCCAAGGTCATCGACACCAGTTTCCTGCCAGACGATCTGAAGTCCGGGAAATAGGACATTGCTTCATCCGGTCCCTTTGTCACCCGCACCCGTTGTCCATGGCGAGAACCGCAGCGACGAAGCCATCACGGGCACGGTACCGCACTCCGCCACAGTTCGCCGTCGCCTCTCCCCACGCAGTGACGTAGAGACCGGACAATGAACCGCGCTGCATGGGTGCGCCTGGGCCTGATCGCCGCCATGATACTGCTGCTCGAACTGCTGTGCCGGATCGGCGTGATCGATCAACTGACCATGCCGCCGCCCAGCGAAATCCTGCGCGACACGATCGTGCTGCTGGCATCCGGCAGCATGAACGCAGCGATGCTGAAAACCTTCCTGAATGTCGTCATCGCATTCGGCGCCGCGACCATCGCCGGCGTCGGCCTGGGCGTCGCAATCCATGGCCAACGCAGCGTTGCGACAGGGACTGGAACCGCTGTTCGCAACTTATTACGCCATCCCGGTCTACGCGTTCTACCCGTTGTTCATCGTTCTGTTCGGACTTGGCGACGCACCGCAGATCCTGATCGGCTTCATGCTTGCGGTCGTGGCGGTGATCATGAACACTCTGATCGGGCTCGACCGGGTCTCACGCGTGTTGCTGAAGACAGCACGCATCCATCGCCTCGGGCCGATGCGAACCGCGCTGCACATCACGCTGCCGTCCGCCGCCCCGTACCTGCTGACCGGTGTGAAGCTCGCCGTCGCCTACGCCTTCATCGGTGTCATCGGCGCCGAGTTCATCATGTCGAACACCGGCGTCGGTTATGAAATCAGCTTCGCCTACAACAACTTCGACAATGCCACGATGTATCCGCTGATTTTGCTGATTCTGGTGGTCTCGATCGCCGCCAACTCGTTACTGTCGCGCTGGGAGGCGACATTGATGCGGCGGCGCGGCTACCGCTGATGTCACGTCTCCACCCATTCAGTTGGAACGGTGCCGTGCTGATCGGGGTGTTGCTGATCGGCTGGCAACTGCTGTTCGAGATCGCCGGCGAGAACGCCATGGCGCCGCCGATCGCGACCTTCGCCTATCTGTTGCAGCTTCTCGCCACCGCCTCCTTCTGGTCTAACGTAACGGCGACAGCAACCGCCTTCCTGTTCGCCCTGATCATCGCGCTGGTACTCGGCCTGCTGATCGGTTTTGCACTCGGCTTGCACCGCTTTTCCGCCGAGGTGGGCGAACCGATCCTGGTTTCTTTCTACTCGGTCCCGAAGATCACGCTATATCCCATCGTGCTGTTGGCGTTCGGCATCGGCATGCCGGCAAAGATCGCGTTCGGCGCCATCCACGGCGTCGTGCCAATGGCGATCTTCACCATGACCGCGATCCGCACGCTCGATCCGGTGCTGCTGAAAACCGCCAAGGTGATGCGCCTGGCACCCTGGGCCGTGGTGCGGACGATCATCGTGCCCAGCACGCTGCCGGAAATCTTCACCGGCCTCCGCGTCAGCTTCTCGTTGACACTGATCGGCACGTTGCTCGGCGAGATGTTCGGTTCACAGCGTGGCCTCGGCTATCTGCTGATGACGGCAATAGGTTTGCAGAACATCAGGATGATCATGGCGGTGACGCTGCTGCTGGTGCTGTTCGCCGCGTCCGTCAGCGTCGTGCTGATCGCCATCGATCGGCGGCTGCACCGGGCGACGGGATAGCCACCAATGCCAGCGCCTCCCCGAACAGCGACCCACCGCCGCAGCCAGCCATCACTCGAAACTGTTTCCGTGCGGGTCCCGGAGGCAGCGCTCGAAGCCTATGAAGCCGCCCTGTCGAGCGTCTGTGCCGCAGTCGGCTTCTTTCGCGACGCCGCGACAGGCGACTGGCATGTGGAGGGCGTCAAGGAGGTCGGCAACCGCGAACCGGAACTGACCGCCGGACTGGCCTTGGCAACCTCCGTCACCGGCGTCGTGCCGCTTCTGCAACGCACGCCGACCCCAGCCGAAGGCTGGCTCGCGCGAACCTACGCGTCGTTCCCGGAACAGCGCATCGGTCGGCGTTTCGCCGTGCGCGGAACCCATCTGCATGGTCCTCCGTCGACAGGCCGGATCACCTTGACGTTGGACGCCGGCCTGGCATTTGGTTCCGGTGAACACGGTTCGACCCGTGGCTGCCTGCGCGCGCTGGAGCGTGTGGCCTATCGGCGTCCAAAACGTATCCTCGACCTCGGCACAGGGTCTGGAATTCTGGCGATGGCGGCAGCCCGCCTGCTGCATCGCCCGGTACTCGCAACCGACATCGAACCCTGGTCGGTCCGCGTGGCGCAGCAGAATGCAACGCTGAACCAACTCGGGCCGCGCATCCGCTTCCGCCTCGCGGATGGCTGGCGAAATCCCGGCCTGAGCGCGGCAGGTCCCTACGACCTGGTACTCGCCAACATCCTCGCCCGGCCGCTTAGTCTGATGGCGCGGCACCTGGCGACCCACCTGGCGTCTGGCGGAACGGCGATCCTGTCCGGACTGTTGCACACCCAGGCCAGCAGCGTCGTTGCGGCCCACCGGCGTTGCGGTCTTCGCCTCGAGGCCAGCATCCGGGAAGGCCCCTGGACGACCCTGATAATACGACGGCCCTGATATTATGCCGCAAGCCGGATCGGCGGACCTGAACGGCCCGCCACCGGATCAGTAGGCGCCGAAATCGCGTCCGCGCCCATGATCTGCGACAAAGCCCAGGTCGAACACCCTCGGCACATCCGATCGCGAAAGACCGATATCGGACAGCTCACGCTCGGTCAGCATATCCATCTCCCGCAAAGTGGCCTGCCGGCGCCGCCAACTGGCGAATCCCGCCACGATCCGGCCCAGCCAATGACCGATGCCGTGCGTCGGCGCCTCGACGGTAGTGACAGGCGGCTCGTCGTATGAGTAATCCACATAGCTCAGGTTGCCGAGAGAGTAGGTAAATTGGTCTTGGGTCATTGGGGCGTTCATGGTCTCATTCCAATCCAGCGGCCGGGTCGAGCGCGGCGTCGTCGCGGCGGGGCACCCCCGGCTATACTGCACTGCAACATAATTAGTGGCGCGCCTGTGGATAATTGTCCATTTACCCCGCCAGACATGCGCAAACCGCATAGACGCTTAACAAGGCATGAAAATACGGATCATCCAGCCCGCGGAGGCCTCCTATGAGCAACCCTTCAGCGTCCCGACTGGCTGCGCTGCGTCAGGAGCTGGCGCGCCAAGGCCTCGATGGCTTCATCGTCCCGCGCGCCGACGAGCATCTCGGCGAATACGTGCCAGCTTCGGCCGAACGCCTCGCCTGGCTGACCGGGTTCACCGGCAGCGCCGGCCTGGCGGCGGTGCTGGCCGACAAGGCAGCGGTGTTCACCGACGGACGCTACGTACTACAGCTTGAGGCGCAGACCGATCCAACCCAATGGGAGCGCTGCCACAGCACTGAGGAACCGCCGCCAGGCTGGCTCGCCGCGAACGCGCCGGCCGGAGCCAGGATCGGCTACGATCCGCTGCTGATCAGCGACGACTCGCTGTCGCGATACACCGAGGCAGGCCTCGCCATGCAAACAGTGGCGCGCAACCCGGTCGATGCCGTCTGGACCGACCGGCCCGCGCCGCCGCTGGCCCCCGCCGTCCCGCATCCGCTGGAAAATGCTGGCCGCGGCGCCACGGAGAAGCGCGAACAGATCGCCGAACTGCTGCGCGAGGCAAAACTGGATGCGGCAGTGATCACGGACCCCGCTTCGCTCGCCTGGCTGCTGAACATCCGTGGCGGCGACGTGCCGTTCACCCCATTCGCCCTGGGGTTCGCCGTGGCGCACGCCGATGCCGGGACCGAACTGTTCATGGACCCGGCCAAACTGCCCGACGCCACGCGCGACTGGTTGGGCAATACCGTATCGGTGGCCGGCCGCGACGCCCTGGCGCCGGCACTCGGTCGGCTGACCGGCAAGCGGGTGCGGGTGGACACCATCGGCTCCCCGGTGTGGTTCGCGCAGACACTGCGTGCGGCCGGGGCTTACGTCATCCCTGGCCCTGACCCGTGCCTGCTGCCGAAGGCGTGCAAGAACGAGATCGAGCAGCAGGGCGCCCGCAACGCCCACGCTCGCGACGCCGTGGCGGTGTGCCGGTTCCTGCATTTCCTCGCCGAAACCACGCCGCACGGCCAGCAGACGGAAATTTCTGCGGCGGCGAAGCTGTTGGCCCTGCGCCAGGAAGTCCCAGGATTCCGCGGCGAAAGCTTTTCCGCGATCTCCGGGGCGGGCGAGCACGGCGCCATCATCCATTACCGCGTGACCGAGGCGACCAATCGGCCGATCCGCCCCAACGAAATCTACCTGATCAACTCCGGCGCGCAGTTTCCCGACGGCACGACCGACATTACCCGCACCGTCTGGACCGGCCCCGCCGAGCCGCCTGCGGACGTACGCGAGCAGGTGACGCGCGTGCTGAAGGGCCACATCGCCATTGCGACGGCGGTGTTTCCGCAGGGCGTCGGCGGCGTACACCTGGATGCGTTCGCCCGCCGCGCGCTGTGGCAGGTCGGACTGGATTACGATCACGGCACCGGCCACGGGGTCGGCAGCTACCTGTCGGTGCACGAAGGGCCGGTCAGTCTGTCACGCCTGGCGCGACCGGTGGCAATCGCGGCCGGAATGATCCTGTCGAACGAGCCAGGCTATTACCTGCCCGGTGCCCACGGCATCCGGCTGGAAAACCTGCTGCTGGTGCAGCCGGCGGAGCTGCCAGCGGCGAACAAGCCGTTCCTGCGCTTCGAAACCCTCACGCTGGCGCCATTCGACCGGCGCCTGATCGATCAGGCGATGCTCGACGCCGGCGAATTGGCGTGGCTGAATGCGTACCATGCACGGGTGCTGGCGGAAGTTGGGCCACATCTCGATCGGCCGGTTCGTGATTGGCTCTCGCACGCCTGCGCGCCGATCGCCTGATGAGCCCGATCACTTGCCTGGGCCCGATCACTTGCCTGGGCCCGGCCGCCTGATGAGGACGGGCACCTGATGCGCACCGCCCATGGCTGGCTGGCACTGCTGCTGGCCTTGCTCTGGCCCTGTGTCGCCATGACGGCCGAAGCCGTCGGACCGACAGTCCCGGCGATGGGCGTCAGTGGCATGCCGGCCACGACATCCAAACTGCTGCTGAGCGAACTCGACCCCGGCGTCCGCGTCATCGGCCAGACGCAGGTCAAAGACGTGGAGGGCGATGCGCAGAATGTCTGGCTGATCGCCCCCAGCCCGCCTCGCGTGCCTGAACTGCATCCGAACCGCATCGTGGTGAACGTCGAAGCACCCGCCGGTTCGAAGGCGTTCTCACTGGTTGTGGCCGGGCTGTCCAAGATTGGCTTCACGGTGACCGGCGTCGCCTCCGTTCCGCTGCCGGACAACCCATTCGGCTATCGTTACATGCTGATCCTGATGGCGGATAAACCCCTCCTGGCGCTGCGCGTGACCGACGCGATCGCGCGGGATTCGGGAGCGGGCGCTGGTCGCGCCGTACTGATCGGCGCATGGAAGCAGGTGCCCTGATGTTTCATCGGTTCACGATCGGCGAAGCCGCCGCCACCATTGTCTCCGACGGGCCGCTGGTGCTGCCCGGCGCGGTGAAGATCTTCCGCGGTCCCGACCCGGACATGCTGAACGCGGCGATGACCGCAGCCGGACAGCGCACCGACGCGGTGAAGGTGGAACAGAATTGTCTGCTGCTGGACACCGGCGGCAAGCGCATCCTGTTCGACAACGGTCTCGGTTCGGAGAAGTTGTACGGCCCCGACAGCGGTCGGTTGCTCGTGAGCCTGGCGGACGCCGGCGTCGATCCGGCGTCGATCGACGCAATGGTGCTGACGCACGCGCATTCCGATCACTGCTGGGGCACCATGGGCGATGACGGCACGCCGAATTTTCCCAACGCGACGATCTATATCTCGCAGGCGGAAATGGATTTTTGGGAAAGCGATCCGCCAGGCGAACGTCGTGAACGCAGTATTGCCGGTGTCAGAAAGCATCTGCTGCCGTTGCGCGACCGAATGCGCTTCATCCGCGACGGCGAGGAGTTCCTTCCCGGCGTGCAAGCCTGGCACACGCCGGGGCATACGCCCGGCCACATGGCATTTCTGTTCGCCGGCGGCTGGTGCCTGACCGGTGACGTCGCGTTTCACGATCCGCTGTCCTATGCGTTTCCCGACGCACAGAGCGCGTACGACACCGATCCGCCGCAGGCTGTGACGACGCGGTTGCGGTTGCTGGATCGGTTGGTGGATGAACGGCTGCGGGTGATTGGCTATCACCATCCGTGGCCGGGATTGGGGCATGTGGAACGTGCGGGCGGGACGTTCCGGTTCGTGACGGAGCCGTAGGCACTGCGTTACCGGCGCGGGGACATGGATGACCTTCGTCAGCATGACGTGCAAATCTGCACCGCAAACAACTCACCGTGCAGGTTTGGTTGCGCATCCCAGCGCCCTGTCCCAGCCGCGCCCAAACGAGCCTATAAAGGCCGGTTCCAGCCCCTGCCCCGGCCGATCGCTGCGTCGCCGAACCGCTGGCGCAGCGCGTCGATCGCGGCCTGGGTGGCGGCGCGGCGCGGCGTCTCGGTATCCGCCAGATCGCCGCGGTCGGCTTCCGCCACGGCAGCAGCGGATTGGCGCCGATGCCGATCAGCCGGAACGCGATGCCGGTCGCCTCCCGCGCCAGCAGCGCGCGCGCGGCGTCGAACAGGCGATCGGGCAGCACCGTCGGGCTCGGCAGCCGGGCGGCGCGCGTGCGGATAGCGAAGTCGGCGGTCTTCAGCTTCAGCACGACGCCGCCCGCGGCCAGTTCGTTCTCCTTCAGCCGCCGAGCCAGTTTTTCCGCCAGCCGCCACAGATGCGTCTCCAGGTCCGCGGCCGCGCGTCAGATCGGTATTGAACGTGGTCTCCGCGCTGATCGACTTGGTCTCGCGCGCCGGATCGACCCGCCGGTCGTCCTCGCCGCGCGCGCGCCGCACCAGCGCGGGTCCGTCATCGCCCAGCCGGCGCCTGCGCGTCGCGGTCGTCCAGCGCCTGCAGATGGCCGAGCAGGGTGATGCCCTGCGCCGGCAAGCCGGCGCGCCAGCGCCGGGCCAACGCCCGGCAGCAGCCGCACCGGCTCCGGCGCCAGCAGCGACGCGCGCCTCCGCCGCGCCGATCACCGCGAAGCCGCGCGGCTTGTCGCGGCCCGGCGGCGATCTTCGCCATCAGCCGGTTGGCCGCCAGCCCGATCGACACGGTGACGCCGACCATCTGCTTCGACCTCGCGCGCGAACCGCGCCAGCACGACGGCGGGCGGCGCGCCGTGCAGCGCCTGCGTGCCCGCAAGGTCCAGCACCGCCTCGTCGATCGACAAGCGGCTGCAGCAGCGGCGTCAGCGTCGCCATCATCGCGCGGATCTGCCGCCCGACGGCGACGTATTTGGCGAAATCCGGCCGGATCACCACGGCGTCGGGACACGCCTTCAGCGCCTTGAACATCGGCATGGCGCTGCGCACGCCATAGATCCGCGCAACGTAGCAGGCCGCGGTGACCACGCCGCGCACGCCGCCGCCGACGATGACCGGCTTCGCCGCCAGCTCCGGCCGGTCGCGCTTTTCAACGCTGGCGTAGAACGCATCGCAATCGACATGCGCGATGGTCAGGTCGAACAGTTCGGGATGCGCGACGATGCGCGAGCCGTCGCATGCCAGCACGGCTCGGCGGCGCCTGATCGCCGGGCACGGCGCATCGCGCACAGTCGCGGCAGTCAGCGTGCGATGGCTGACGGTGACGACACATCACGCGTTCACGCCGTCGGCCGGCCACAGCCAGGCCGCGCCACGCACGCCGGACGAATCGCCGTGCTTGTTGCGCACGATCGGCGTCTGCACGAAGTCGCTGAACACATAGCGGCGCACCAGCGGCGGCAACACGCCGTACAGGTGATCCATGTTCGACAGCCCGCCACCCAGCACGATCACGTCGGGATCCAGCAGGTTGACAACGTGCGCCAGCCCGCGCGCCATCCGGTCGGCGTGACGGTCGAGCGCCGCCTGCGCCCGCGCCTCGCCGGCCGCGGCGCGCGCCGGGAATCGCCGAGGCGTCGTGCGCATCCGGCCCATCGCAATCGCGCGCCAGCGAAGGGCCGGCGATCCAGGTCTCCAGGCAGCCCCAATGACCGCACCAGCAATGCGGCCCCGGCAGTTCGTCCAGCCGCGGCCACGGCAGCGGCTTGTGGCCCCATTCGCCGGTGACGCGGTTGCGGCCACGCATCACCTTGCCATCGACCACGATGCCGCCGCCGCAGCCGGTGCCGAAGATGACGCCGAACACCACGCCATGGCCGGCGCCGGCGCCGTCCGATCGCCTCGGACAGCGCGAAGCAGTTGGCGTCGTTCTCCACCCGCACCTCGCGGCCCAGCAGGGCGCTGATCTCGCGGTCGAACGGATGGCCGTTCAGCGCGATCGAGTTGGCGTTCTTCACCAGTCCGGTGGCCGGGCTGATCACGCCGGGAATGCCGATGCCGACGGTCGCGGTGACGCCGAGCTGCGCTTCCGCGTCGCGCACCATGCCGGCGATGCCGTCAAGCGACGCGTCGTAGCCGTGCGGCGTGTCGATCCGGTGCCGCAGCCGCTCGCTGCCGTCCGGTCCGAGCACCACGATCTCGATCTTGGTGCCGCCGAGGTCGATGCCGATGCGATGCTGGGTCATGGCAAATGCTGTCGTTGCGAGGAGATGCGGTCATAGGCGGGTCGGAACGGTAGCGGTTCTTGTGGCTGTCGCGCAGAGTGATGGTGTGTTGGACCGGGTGCGAATGGGTCGGCCCAAGCAGCACGAGAGGAACAGCCATGAAGTAGTATGCCGGGTTCGATGTCTCATTGGAACAGAGCCGCGTGTGCGTGATGGACGCGACGGGCAAGCTCATGCGGGAAAGCAAGGCGGCGAGCGAGCCGCTGGAAAACGGCCCGGAAGTCGCTGCCATCCACCAAAATGCAATGCAGCACGGTGGCCAGCTTTCAGGCCAGCGCCACCTCGGCGCCCTGCACCCGCGGCGCGTGGCCGCCTCCATCGCCCAGCGCTGTCAAGCTGAAGAACCTCGGCGAGCGCGTGAGCATCACCTGCATTATCTGCGCCGCCTCATGCGGCAGGGCTCGCACTCGCAATGACATCATGCTGGCCGATGCAATTCCGCGCGCGCCCGCGTCACGGTGCGAACGCCACGCTTGAACACCGCCAGCGGATGACAGATCTCCGCGACCGCCTGCTCCGGTGTCGTCGCGTCCAGCACCACGATGTCCGCCGGATTACCCACCGCGATCCCGTAATCCTTCAGGTTCATCAGCCGCGCGGAACGCTCGGTCAGCATCGCGAAGCACTCGCGCAGCCGCGGCGCCTGGCCGATCTGGCAGACATTGGCTTGCAAATTTGCCATCCGCAGCAGCGAGCCGTCGCCGAACGGCGTGAACGGGTTGAGCACGTTGTTGGTGGACAGCGAGCAGTTCACGCCATGCTCCACCAGCAGGTTCACGTCCGCCACGCCGCGGCGCACGTTGTATTCCTGGTCGCGGCCCATCATGAACAGCTCGGTCGCCGGCAGCACCGTCACCGCCACGCCGGCATCGGCAATCCGCCGCGCCAGCGCGCGCAGATCGGCAAGCGGCATGGTGGACAGCTTGCACATATGGCCGACCGCGACGCGCCCGCCGAGGCCGTACTTCTCGGTGAGTTCGCACACCAGATGGATATCCATCTCATCCGGCGAATTGCCGGAGTCGAGATGCATGTCGATATCCACATCGAACTCGCGCGCCAGATCGAACACCCGATGGACCTGGCCAGCGTGGTCCGGATCGTAGTTCGGCGCCGCGCCGATCACCTTGGCGCCGCGCTTCAGCCCCTCGACCAGCAGCGCGTCCGCTCGCGGATTGTCGGTCAGCCCCTCCTGCGGAAACACGCACACCTCGATGTCGATCGCCCAGGCATAGTCGCGCCGCAGCGCCTCGATCGCCTCGAAGCTGCGCATCTCCACGCCGCCATCCAGCTCCAGATGCGTGCGCATCCGCGTGGCACCGTGCTTGATGCATTTCTCCAGCGTGCGGCTGGCGCGTTCGTACACGTCCTCCACGGAAAAGCTGTGCTTCACCGCGGCCACCCGCTGCATCGAGTTGGCCTGCCGTCCGCTTTCCGGCGCACAGCGGTCGATGATGTTGGATTTGTCGAGGTGGATATGCGTTTCGACCAGCCCGCCGCAGACCAGACAGCCGCCCGCATCGAACACCGGCCCGTCGGCCTGCAATGCCGGCTCGATCGCGACGATGCGGCCGGCCTGCACACCGATATCGACCGGCGGCGCTTCCGGATCGTGCGACAGCCTGGCGTTGCGGACGATCAGGTCCATCGCCGGTTTCTCCTGCGTTGCCGCGATGCTGGCGCGACGCAGGCAGCGGCGCAACCCTCGCGTTCCGCGAGGCGACGCCTACGGCGTCTGCGGCACCACGTTCCAGATGCCCTCGGCATATTCGCGGATCGCCCGGTCGGAGGAAAACCACCCCATCCGCGCGGTATTCAGCACACTGGAGCGCCACCAGGCGCGGCTGTCCTGCCAGCGCTCAGCCACCAGCGCGCTGTGCGGCGACGTACGCATCGAAATCCGCGGTGACCAGGAAATGGTCGTGGTCGGTCAGTATGTCGACCAGCTCGCGGTAGCGGTGCGGATCGTCGGGCGAGAACACGCCCGAACCGACAGCGTCCAGCACAGCCTGCAGCTCCGGTGATGCGGCGATGGTTTCCCGCGCGCTCAACCCGTTGCCGACGACGCTCGCCGCCTTGCTCCGCCGTCAGGCCGAAGATGAAGATGTTGTCGTCGCCGACCCGCTCGAGGATTTCGATGTTGGCGCCGTCCAGCGTGCCGATGGTCAGCGCGCCGTTCAGTGCCAGCTTCATGTTGCCGGTGCCGGACGCTTCCATCCCCGCGGTGGAGATCTGCTCCGACAGGTCGGTGGCCGGAATGATCGCCTCCGCCAGGCTGACGTTGTAGTCCGGCAGGAACACCACCTTGAGCAATCCGCGTACCGCCGGGTCGGCGTTCACCACGCGCGCCACGTCGTGGACCAGCTTGATGATCAGCTTTGCCCGATGATAGGTGGCCGCCGCCTTGCCGGCGAAGATCTTCACCTGCGGCACCCAGTCGTGCGTCGGCTGCGCGCGCATCGCGTTGTACAGCGCGATGGTTTGCAGGACATTCAGCAACTGCCGCTTGTATTCGTGGAAGCGCTTGATGTGCACGTCGAACAGCGCCGTCGGGATCAAGCCTGATGCCCACCGTGTCGGCCGCCAGTCGCGCCAGCGCCACCTTGTTGGCGTGGCGGATGGCAGCCAGCCTGTCGTGCAGTCCGGCATCGTCCGCGTGCGCGCGCAAATCCTCGAGCGCGAGCGGATCATCCAGCATGCGCGGTCCGACCACGTCGACCAGCAGCCGGTCAGACCGGGATTCGCCTCGAACAGCCAGCGGCGGAACGTGATGCCGTTCGTCTTGTTGACGATCCGATCCGGGATAGAGCGTGTGCAGGTCGCGAAACACGGTCTTGCCGCATCAGCTCGGTGTGCAGCGCGGAAACGCCGTTCACCTTGTGCGAGCCGAGAAAGGCCAGCGTGCTCATGCGCACGCGCCGTCCGCCGGCATCGTCGATCAGCGACACCGCCTCCAGCGGCGGGATGTCGCTGCGCCCGGAGTTGCGCAGGCCATCGAGATGCGCGCGGTTGATCTGATGGATGATCTGCATGTGGCGCGGCAGCAGGCGCTCGATCAGCGCCACCGGCCAGCTCTCCAGCGCCTCGGGCAGCAGCGTGTGGTTGGTGTAGGAGGTCGTGTCGGTGGTGATGCGCCACGCGTCCTCCCAGGGCACTTCATGCACATCGACCAGCAGCCGCATCAACTCGGCTACCGCGATCGCCGGATGCGTGTCGTTCAGCTGGATCGCCGCCTTGTCGGCCAGCGTGCGGATGTCGCCATGCTGGTCGCAGATGGCGGTCGACCAGGTCCTGCAGCGACGCAGAGGTGAAGAAATACTCCTGACGCAGGCGCAGTTCCTGCCCGGCGGTGTTTTCGTCGCTCGGATATAGCACCTGCGATATCGCATTCGCCCGCGCGCGTCCCGCCAACGCGCCGACATGGTCGCCGTGGTTGAATGTATCGAGACGCAAGCGGATCCGCCGCCCAGGCTGACCACAGCCGCAACGTGTTGGCATAGTGGCCGCGCCAGCCGACGACGGGCGTGTCGTAGGCGACGGCGTGCAACCGTCTCGCCCGGCCGCCAGATGCACCTTGTGGCGCCGTCCGTCGGCGGTGCGTGTCTCCACCGTGCCGCCGAAGCCGACGGTGCACGTGCACGTCGGGCCGTGCCACTTCCCAGGGATTGCCGAACGCCAGCCAATTCTCCGGATACTCCTGTCTGCCAGCCGTCCTTGATGACCTGACGGAACAGGCCATGGTCGTAGCGGATGCCGTAGCCGTGGGAGGCGATGGACAGGGTGGCCATGCTCTCCATGAAGCAGGCGGCGAGTCGGCCAAGGCCGCCATTGCCGAGTGCGGCGTCGGGTTCAAGCTCGCGCAGCCGGTCGAAGTCGACGCCCAGTTCGGCGAGGGCCAGGCGCATGCGTGCGGCCAGGCCAAGATTGTTCAGCGAGTCGAAGAGCAGCCGGCCGATCAGGAATTCGAGCGACAGGTAATAGACCCGCTTGCACTGGGATGTGTAGTTGGCCCGCGTGGATGCCATCCATCGTTCGATGACATGGTCGCGCACCGCGAGTGCGGTTGCGACGAACCAGTCACGGTCGGTGGCGACAATCGGGTCGCGACCCACGGCATAGATCAGCTTGGCGACCACGCCGCGGCGCAGCGCGGTGATGTCCTGGTCTTCCGCCGGGATGGAAATGCGCGAACGCATCCGCGCTGGAGATGATCGCCGAGTTCATCCGTCTGCTTTTCGGGAAAGAGTGCGAAAGAATCTGTTAACCGCAGCCGATCAGGCCGAGAAAGTCCCGCACCGCCTGAAGGAACAGCTCCAGCCGGTCGTGGTGCACCCAGTGCCCGGCGCCGTCCACGCCCAGCACGCGCGCGTCGCTGGAAATAGCCAGCGCGGCCGTCCTGCGCCGGGTCCTTCGCCCAGCTTTCCTGCCGTGGATCAGCAGCGTCGGGCAGGTGATGCGCGCCCACAGCTCGGCGATTTCCTCGCGCGTCATGTCATAGGGCGGCCAGACGCGGACGTAATTGTCGAACTTCCAGCTATAGGTGCCGTCCTCGTTCTGGTTCACGCCGTGCTGCGTCAGGTGGCGCGCCTGTTCGGCGGACAGATGCGGGTTCTCCTCCTGCATCCGCGCCAGCGCATCCTCGATCGAGGCATAGCGTCGCGGCAGCCGCCCGGACGAGCGCGCGCTGCTCGTCGATCCAGCCGCGCATGCGTTCGTCGATCGGCTTGCGCGCGGCTTGGTGCCGCGCCGCGCGCGGGCCGGGGCCCAGGCCTTCGATCACCACCAGGCGGCGCACCGCCTCCGGATAGATGCCGGCATAGCGCAGCGCGATGTTGCCGCCGAGCGAATGGGCGACGATGGCGACCGGCGCCAGTTCCTGCTGATGGATGAGCTGCGCCAGGTCGTAGATGTAGTTCGCCATCGTGTAGTGGCCGGACGCCGACCAGGCGGAATCGCCGTGGCCGCGCAGGTCGGGGGCGATGATGTGGTAGTCGTCGCGCAGCGCCGCGGCCACCCAGTCCCAGTTGCGGCAATGGTCGCGCCCGCCATGCAGCAGAAGCAGCGGCGGCGCGGATCGGATTGCCCCAGTCCACGTAATGCAGCCGCAGCCGCTGCGAGAAGTAGATGCGCGAGGTCGGGCCGGCGGATCGGGGGTCATGCGCCACCTCCTCCCGCACGAGCAGGGGAGCGAGTGCGGCACTTCCTGCCCTTGCGGGAGTGAGTAGGGTGCGGGGTCCTCACGCGATCGGCGGCCGGCATCTTGTGCCACTCGGTGCCGCGCTCATAGGCCGCGGCAACGCGCAGCACGGTTGCGTCGTCGAAATACCGTCCGACGAACTGCACCGACACCGGCAGCCCGTTGCTCGACAACCCGCCATCATCGCCAGCGCCGGATGGCCGGTGACGTTGAACGGCGTGCGCGCCTGGCGCGGATAGGTGCGCGCGGTTTCCGCCGCGTCCTCCATGCCGGCTGGCGGGGTCCATCGAACTGGCGCACAGCAGCACATCGCAAGTCGCGGAAAGCTCTTCCACCGCGGCGATCATCTGCGGCGCGCCGGCGCTGCGCGCCGACATAGTCGCCGGCGATTCATGAACGCGCCGGCCAGCAGGCCGCTGGCGCGTGAGCTGGCCGTAGTCGCCCGGGACGCGAGCGCAGCCAGGGCGCGTGGATCGACAACGCCTCGGCGCACAGGATCACGCGGTTCACCGCGGCGAATTCGTTCAGCGATGGCAGCGTGACCGTGCGCACCTCCGCCCCTTCGGCTTGCAGCACGCGCGCGGCGTCTTCCAGCGCCGCGGTGACCTCGGGGTGCGCCGGCATGTCGAGTCTCGTGGAAGTGGCGCACGAAGCCGATGCGCAGGTCGCGCACGCCGCGCATCCAGCATCGCGGCCGAAATAACGCGCGCTGGTCGGCAGCACTGCCGGGATCGGCCGGATCGTGCCCGGCGATCGCGTCCAGCAGCAGCGCGTTGTCGGCCACCGTGCGGGTCAGCGGGCCGACATGGTCGAGCGTGAAGGACAGCGGAAACACGCCGCGGCGCGACACCAGGCCGTAGGTCGGCTTCAGTCCGACGATGCCGCAGGCGCTGGCCGGATTGCGCACCGATCCGCCGGTGTCGGTGCCGAGCGCCAGCGGGAACAGCCCGGCGCAGACGCCGGCGCCGGAGCCGGACGATGAGCCGCCGGGATGATGCTCCGGGTTCCACGGGTTGCGCGCCGGCGGGAACGGCAGGTCGAAGCTGGGGCCGCCGATGGCGAATTCGTGCGTGGACAGCTTGCCCAGGATGATCGCGCCGGCCTGCCGCAGCTTGGCGACCACCACCGCGTCCGCGGCCTTGCACGTTGTCGAGCAGGATCTTCGAATGGCAGGTGGTCGGCAGGCCGGCGACGTCGATGATGTCCTTGATGCCGACCGGCACGCCGTGCAGCGGCCCGCGGACGCGGCCGGCGGCGATCTCGCGCTTCGGCGGCGCGTGCGGCGTCCATCGCGGCATCGGCATCCAGGCGGATGAAGGCGATGCAGCTTCGGGTCGAGCCGATCGATGCGCGCCAGCAGCGCCGTGCAGCAGCTCGACCGGGGAGAGCTTGCGCGGCGGCGAAGGCGCGCGTCGCCTCGGCGGCGGTGAGCCAGTGCAGTCGGTCTGCCGCGTTCATAGTCCGGTTCCCGGCGCGCATCGGCGGCCAGGGTTCGGCGGCGGGATCGGTGGGATAGGCGATGCCGCCGGCGTTGCCGATCGCCTGTCCGGCGGCGATCGGCGACATCGTCGGGGAATTCCGCCAGCGCCTTGTCCAGGCCGGCGGCGCGCGCCAGTTCGCGATCAGGTCTTTGTCCATTTCGCTCTCCTGCACCCTGATGTGGCGAGATCATGCAATCAGTGGCGGACGAACGGAAGCCGGACAAAAAAGGGGCGGTGCGGCTTTTGGCCACACCGCCCAAGGTAGTCGCGCCCAACTGGGGGCGTGACATCGGGGAGGAAACAGGACACCGGCCAGGGCCAGTTCCGTGAGCGATAATATGGAGGTAAAACGTTTACCAAATGGTAACGGCGACGTGCCTCTTCGCCGATTATTCGTTCACAATGATCACAATTTCACGAACCTGGAGCGCCAGATGCCCGTTCCGCCCAACCGCAGCGGTCCGCTGGTCGGCCTGAAAGTGCTGGAGATCGGCCACTACATCGCCGCGCCGTTCTGCACCCGCATCCTTGCCGACCTCGGTGCCGAGGTTATCAAGCTGGAACCGCCCGGCGGCGATCCGTTCCGCGGTTGGGGTGCGGCGGTGAACGGGCACTCGGTGTGGTTCAGCGTGCACGGCCGCAACAAGCTTTCGGTTGTGCTGGACCTGAAGCGCGACCGCGAGACGGTGCTGCGGCTGGCCGCACGCGCGGATGTGCTGGTGGAGAACTTGCGCGCCGGCGGGTTGGAGCGGCTGGGTCTCGGGCCGGAGGCGTTGCACGCGGTCAATCCGCGCCTGGTGGTCGCGCGGATTTCCGGCTACGGCCAGGACGGCCCGTATCGCGACAAGCCGGCGTTCGGCGCGATCGGTGAGGCGATGGGCGGCATCCGCCATCTGACGGCGCATCCTGCCGGCAGCTCGAACCTGCCGCCGCCGCGCTGCGGCATTTCCATCAGCGACGACCTGGCGGGGATGTATGCCGCGATCGGGCTGCTGTCGGCGCTGTGGCAGCGCGACGTGGCAGGCACCGGGCGTGGGCGGGTGGTGGATGTGAACCTCGTCGACAGCGTGTTCAGCCTGATGGAGGGAATGCTGCCGGAGTACGCGATGGACGGGCGGGTGCGCCAGCCGGTCGGCGCCGCCATCCAGACCGCCGCGCCGACCAATACCTATCCCTGCGCCGATGGCCGGTGGTTGTGCATCGCCGGCAACTCCGACCTGATTTTTTCGCGTCTGATGGCGGCGATCGGTCGACCGGAACTGGCGAGCGATCCGGCGTATGCCACCAACGGCGACCGCTGTGCGCGCCGCGATGCGCTGGATGCGGCGATCGCCGCCTGGACCCGGACGCTGCCGGCGAAGGAGGCGGAGGAGCGTTGGAGGCAGCGGATGTGCCGTGCTCGCGGCTGTACGATATCGCCGACTGCGCGGAGGACCCGCATTTTCGCGCGCGTGGAGCGGTGCAGGAGGTGAATGACCCGCTGGTCGGGCCGACGTTGCATCCGGGGCCGGCGATCAGGCTGGACGGTGACGCGCCGGAGACAGTGGTTGGGTGGCCGGGTCCGGCGGCCGGCGCGCATACGGAGTATGTGCTGAGCGAGCTGTTGGGCCTCGGACGGCCGTAACACCCGCCCTACCGTGATCAGCGGCGTGGCGTGGGCAGTAGCCACCATGCCGGTGAATGCGAGCGCCGCGGCGGCGCTTAGAAGCAGCTTCCGCCGTTGCGCTTCGATGATTGGTCCGTTCATTGGCAAGAAAGACGATGTTGGGGAAGTCGTAAGGCTTGGTTTGTGCAGATTGCCCAACTAGTTCTTGCATCATTCCGAACAATCTCATTGATAAACTGCCGCTAAGTTACATCACGCGCCGAGGGCGCATGCGTTCGCTGTTCCGCCTCATTACAGCTCTGCTGGCCCTCGCCTGCCTTGGCGGCCGGTGCCTCGTCCGGTCCTCGCATCGGCGATTACGTCGGTGGCTCGGCCCGGTCGGAATGCGCGCCTTTCGCCCGCGAACTGAGCGGCGTCCGGCTGTGGGGTGCGGCGGCCGACTGGTGGTGGCAGGCGAGCGGACGTTATGCCCGCAGCGAGACGCCTTCGGTCGGTAGTGTTCTTGTGCTCCAGCCGCTCGGACCGATCTGCCCAGCGGCCATGTCGCCGTCGTCTCGCAGGTGCTGGGCAGCCGCCAGATCCTGGTGACCCAGGCCAACTGGGTGCATCACCGGGTCAGCGAGGATCAGCCGGTGATCGATATCTCCGCCGCGAACGATTGGTCGATGGTACGGGTGTGGTGGCCGCCGACCGGCGAAATGGGCGTCGCCGAATACCCAGCCTATGGCTTCATCCGGTCCGATCGACCGGCGTCGCATGACCAGTTGCTGGCGGAGACACCGCGCGCCAGTCGCCTCGCGGCAAATGAGTAGCAAAATTCATGGTTTGTTCACGGTTGTGGCAGCATACTACGGCAAGTGGCAACCACGAGGGAGAGCCAGAGCCATGACCGTGACATCTACGCAGCCCGACCCCGCCTTCTTCGCCATGGTACTCGACGCGCTGGACAAGATCGTGCCCGCGCTCGATTTTGAGAATGAGGCCGAACGTGCCGCTGGTCGGCTCCTCGCGCGGGCACTGTTCGAAGAATTGTGGCCGGCCAACGCAATGGAAGCTGCGACAGTTTCCCGCATGATCGCTGCCCACTTCGCTGCGATGGACAGCTACGCTCGCGCCGCGAAGCCCGGCATGAGCGACGACATGGTGATCCGTCTGCGGGGCAGGGCCATCGCGGCGTCGCAGCTGTTCGACGCGCAACTGCGGCTACTGCCCCCGCGGCGTCCGGGTAACCGCGTCGACACGCAGCCACGGGCATCTGACGCCGGCCCCGTCTCGATTGCCCTCATCCCGGAGCCTGCGTCGAACGTGCGTCACCGGGCAAAGATCAGCCTGCCGGTTCCCTATCTCGGCGATAGGGTGCTGCCTGCAGCCCGGCGGTCGGCTTGGCGTGGAGGCATGGCGTTCGCCGCCAATCGGTCGGCGGTCGTTCAGGCCTGCTGACCATCCGCCGCCGGACGATGTCGGGCAGGCGAGGCCAGGTAACCGTCATTGCTGCCCGCCGTCAGGCGGCGTCTTCGCGGCGGTCGCGCACCTTCACGTAGGCAAGCTTCACGTGGTCCGAACAGTACGGCTTCCCAGGTTCGGACGAGAGTCGCAGAAACGGAAGCTGCGGGTGCCGGGCTCGCCGATCGGCCAGCAGCAGGTGACGACCGGCCATAGGGCCGCGGGACCGGGCGGCAGCACCCGGACAACGGCGCGACCGGCGAGGGCTTCGGCGCAAGCGTCGCTACGTGGGCCAACGACAGCCGGTGCGCCACCGGGGCGATCGAACGGGCGTGCTGGTAAAGCGGCGGCAGGGTCGGCCCGGCCACGCGGCGCGGGGCGGTTCGCCGCGGGGCTCCGCCAGGCACGCCATCGCGGCGGATCGGCGAAGGCCGCGCAGGCAAATCCAGCCGATGGGCCTTGCCGACGACGGCATTTTTCGAAACACCGAGACGGCGGCCGATTTCCGCGGTGGAATGGCCTTCATCCCAGAGCGAACGAAGGCGAACGATCGTTTCCTCGGCCCACTCCATCTTGTGGTCTCCCTGATGGTTTAACCACAAGATACGGTATACAGGTTGCAGCGGGCGTCAACACATCAATCGCCCAAAACCACAAAAAGTTGTGGAAAACCCAGTCTGAACAACAATCCCTTGCGTAGAAGGCCGTGAACCGACTTCTCACCGACCGTCTGCGTCACGTGAAGTCCACCGCCCGGCAGGCTAGGCCTGCTCGCGACAGGTTGGTGGCGGTGATCCGGATCATTTCGCGCAAGGCCTGCTTCATGGCGAGGTCAAGGTCCTCATTCACCCATGTGATGCAGAGGGGCAGCCACGCGACATCGCGGGCGCGATCTACCTGTCGGTTCACGATGGCGCGGAGGATGGTCCCACAGGGTGCCGAGCAGCGGCCTGAAGCCGCCAATAGCTCCAGTCGGCGCCGAGTTCGACCTGGCCAATGTGCACTTCAGCATATCGCCGGCTAACCGCGATCAACCGGGCCGGTCAGGATTTTCGGTGCGATCCGTGGCAGTCTCGCCGCGCGGATCACCGCCAGCGCCGGCGGAACTCCGGCCGGAGCCGCAGAGCATGGCCTACGCATCGCCGGGTACGAACTTCCAATACCGCGGTCGCCGGAATTAGACAGCCAGCGCCGCAGGCCCACCGGATCGGTCTCCAGTGCGGAACCAAAGCGATGCGCGCCCACGGATCGGCTCCGCAGACATCGTTGCCGCGAACCAGGCTTGGCCTGACGCGGCCCATCTACCGACGGGCCGTTGGCCAACGTTCACTGGGCGGCGGTATGCTCGCGGCTGGCGGCGTTCGCCTGGGCGCCGGGGCCGGCGATCGTGCCTGGCGGCTTGTCGGCGCTGGCCTCCATCGAGGCATCGTCCGGCTCCGCCATATTCTTCTTGAAGGACTTGATGCCCTTCGCGAAGTCGCCCATCAGGCTGCTGACCTTGCCGCCGCCGAACAGCAGCAACACGACCAGCAGCACCACCATCCAGTGCCAAATGCTGAAGCTACCCATAAATCCTCCAAGCGGGCTGACCGCGGCGCCTCATTGGCTCCGGACCCTCCCGGCGCAAACCGGGAGCAATCTAGCGGCGTCGGCGCCCGCTGCCAACGACATGGCGCGATGGCGGCAGCGGATGCAAGCGCTTTCCCGACAGCCGCTGCGCGGTCCGCCAGCGAGTCGCCGCCTTCCGCGCCACCATGTCATGATCTTTGTGACAATCAGTTTCTCACGGTCGGCTTGCAGGATTGATTGCGGCGGAGCATTGGTCCGCGTATCGTTGCCTTTGGCAGGCGATACCATCATCTCGGTAACCATACAATGATGGGGGTCCTGCCGCAGGGGCAGGAGCGTCGCGGATCGCGGTCCGTTGCGTTCCTGTACAATTGGTGGTCGCGGCTCGCTGCATTACGGCAGGCGTCCCGTCCACAGGCAGAAAGGCAACGCGTCGATGCCCCAGGGCACCGTTAAATGGTTCAATCCGACCAAGGGCTATGGCTTCATCGCCCCCGACACGGGCGGCAAGGACGTCTTCGTGCATATCAGTGCCGTGCAGAAGGCTGGTCTGCGAAGTCTCAGCGAGGGCCAGAAGATCGGTTTCGAGGTCGAGCAGCAGCAGAACGGACGTACCGCCGCGGTAAATCTCACCCAGGCGGACTAGCTATTCTGTAGCGCCGGCTGGCAAGGTCACCCGTAAGCCGGCCAGGACGCACGACCGGGCTGACGAGGTCGCCGCACGTGGCGCCATGGAGCGGCGACGCGGCGACGGGGTAGGCCTGCGCGTCAGCCTTTGCTTGCGATGGTTGTGTGCTTGTCGCAATCGTGCAACCGGACGACTGATACGGGCTTGCGCGCCGCGGCTACGTTGTCTAGGCAACGACAGGAAGGAAACCGGCACCATGAGCCATACCCTGGAGTCGCCACAGCGTGCTGCTCCGCGTGCCGCCCTGGATGCCGACGACGTTCGCGCCGCCTACAAGCGTTGGGCCGGCATCTATGACGTCGTGTTCGGCGGCGTATCGGCGATCGGCCGGCGCCGCGCCGTGGAGCCTGGCCAATCGCATGCCCGGCAGCCGCGTCCTGGAAGTCGGCGTCGGCACCGGCCTCGCGTTGCCGCATTACCTGCCGGTCAAGCGGGTCACCGGCATCGACCTGTCCGCCGAAATGCTGGCCCAGGCGGAAAAGCGGGTCGCCGAACTCGGCATCACCAACGTCGAGGCGCTGCGCGAGATGGACGCCGAGGCGACCGATTTCGCGGATGCCTCGTTCGACATCGCGGTGGCGATGTTCGTGGCCTCGGTGGTGCCGCATCCGCGGCAAGCTGCTGGCGGAGATGCGGCGGGTGGTGCGGCCCGGCGGCAACATCCTGTTCGTCAACCACTTCGCCGCCGAGAGGGGCCCGCGCTGGTGGATCGAACGCGCCATGGCGCCGGCATCCCGCGCGCTCGGCTGGCATCCGGACTTCGCCATGGAGGCGCTGTTGTCGCCGGAGGATCATGGTGCGCAGCAGAGCCATCCCCATGCCGCCATTCGGCATCTTCACGCTGATGCGGGTGAGGAACTGACGTCCGACGCGACGCCAGGCCGTCCACGCATTTGTTCGATGTGGCCCGCGTGGTTTGCATGGCCGGACCCGTCCGCCATGGCACGTAAGCACGCCTCCTCCCCTTGATCTCGCGCACGCGGTCCGGTAGGCGGATAGAGCTGAGAGCCGGCCCGAGGCGGGTCCGGATGGGGGACCGAAGCGGGATGGATCGGCCGATGTTGCGATACCGGCGGCTGCTTCGCCGCCATGTCTCACTGGCTGATGGCTGCGTGCCCGGCCGGGATCGGCGCTGGCCCAGGCGGTCGGCGCGCCGCGGCCCTGGGAAATGGGCATGCAGCGGCCTATCGGGCCGCTGAAGCAGCAGCAGATCGACCTGCACGACCTGGTGCTGGTGATCATCACCCTGATCACGCTGTTCGTCGCCGGCCTGCTGGTCTGGGTGATGTGGCGCTACAACGCCAAGCGCAATCCGGTGCCGAGCCGCACCGCGCACCACACGGTGCTGGAGATCGCGTGGACGGTGATCCCGGTGCTGATCCTGGTGGTGATGGCGATCCCGTCGTTCCGCCTGGTCTATTACGAGGACCGCACGCGCGATGCCGACCTGACAATCAAGGTGACCGGGCATCAGTGGTACTGGGAATACACCTACCCGGACCAGAACAACATCGACTTCTCCAGCTACATCATTCCGGACGATCAGCTGAAGCCCGGCCAGCTTCGCTTGCTTACGGTCGATAACGAACTGGTCGTTCCGGTCGGCAAGAACATCCGCGTGCTGGAGACCAGCACCGACGTCATCCATAGCTGGTTCATCCCGTCGCTCGGCGTGCAGCGCTACGCGATTCCCGGGCGCACGATCGAGACTTGGTTCCGCGTCGACAAGCCCGGCGTGTTCTATGGCGAGTGCAACCAGATCTGCGGCACCAACCACAGCCACATGCCGATCGTCGTGCGCGCGGTCACGCCGGAGGAATTCGACGCCTGGGTGACCGAGGCGAAGACCAAGTTCTCGGACGCGGCGCCGGCCACCCGGCATGACGACGGCGGATGCCACGAGCCGGGCAGCACGAATAACGCACCGCGCCTGTTGGCGGCGGCAGGAGTTCAGCACTGACCCCGCCGGTCGGTGCGTGAAGGAGACGGACGATGTCGGCAACCACCCACGACCATGCCCATGACCACCACGACCACAAGCCCGGCTTCTTCGTCCGCTGGCTGTGCAGCACCAACCACAAGGACATCGGCACGCTGTATCTGTGCTTCGCGGTGATCGGCGGCGTGGTCGGCGGCATCCTGTCCGAGATCATGCGCGCGCAGCTCAATTTCCCGGGCAACACGATCGTCACCGACGGGCCAGGAGTGGAACACGATCATCACCTCCCACGGGCTGCTGATGATCTTCTTCTCGGTGATGCCGGCGCTGATCGGCGGCTTCGGCAACTGGTTCATTCCGCTGATGATCGGCGCGCCCGACATGGCGTTCCCGCGGCTGAACAACATCAGCTTCTGGCTGCTGCCGCCGGCGTTCTGCCTGATCTTCACCGGCCTGTTCATGGGCGAGTCGGGCTCCGGCTGGACGCTGTATCCGCCGCTGTCGAACCCGACCTATGAGCCGGGCATCGGCATGGACTGCACGCTGTTCGCGCTGCACCTCGCCGGCGCCAGTTCGCTGCTCGGCGCGATCAACTTCATCACCACGATCTTCAACATGCGCGCGCCCTGGCATGACGCTGCACAAGATGCCGCTGTTCGTCTGGGCCATGCTGGTGACGGCATTCCTGCTGCTGCTGTCGATCCCGGTGCTGGCCGGCGCGATCACCATGCTGATCTGCGACCGCAACTTCGGCACCGCGTTCTTCGATCCGGCCGGCGGCGGCGATCCGGTGCTGTTCCAGCATCTGTTCTGGTTCTTCGGCCACCCCGAAGTCTACATCATGATCGTGCCGGGCTTCGGCATCATCAGCCACGTGATCTCGACGTTCAGCCGCAAGCCGATCTTCGGCTATCTCGGCATGGCCTACGCGATGGTGGCGATCGGCGTGATCGGCTTCGTGGTGTGGGCGCACCACATGTTCATCTCCGGCATCGACGTCGACACGCGCGCCTACTTCATGGCCGCGACGATGGTCATCGCGGTGCCGACGGGCATCAAGATCTTCTCCTGGATCGCCACGATGTGGGGCGGCTCGATCGAGCTGAAGACGCCGATGCTGTGGGCGATCGGCTTCCTGTTCGTGTTCACCATCGGCGGCGTCACCGGCGTGGTGCTGGCCAACGCCGGCATCGACGAGATC
Organism: uncultured Alphaproteobacteria bacterium; assembly: GCA_963790445.1. Lineage (GTDB taxonomy): Bacteria > Pseudomonadota > Alphaproteobacteria > Acetobacterales > Acetobacteraceae > JAMXLO01. The sequence goes on from CAWBON010000014.1 coordinate 234,332, forward strand.
GTGCACAACACCTACTACGTCGTGGCGCATTTCCACTACGTGCTGTCGCTTGGCGCGGTGTTCTCGATCTTCTGCGGCTTCTACTACTGGATCGGCAAGATGTCCGGCCACCAGTATCCGGAGTTCTGGGGCAAGGTGCATTTCTGGCTGACGTTCATCGGCGTCAACCTGACCTTCTTCCCGCAGCACTTCCTCGGCCTGTCCGGCATGCCGCGCCGCTATCCCGACTATCCCGCGGCGTTCGCCGGCTGGAATTTCGTGTCGTCGATCGGCGCCTATATCAGCGGCGTCGCGCTGCTGGTGTTCTTCTATGTGCTGTTCCGCACCTTCACCTCGAAGGAGCATCTGCGCCGACAACTACTGGGGTGAGGGCGCGACGACGCTGGAATGGACGGTGTCCTCGCCGCCGCCGTTCCACACCTTCGCGGAACTGCCGCGGATTCGCTGAGCGCGGCATGAGCGAGGCGATTTCCGAACTGGCTGCGGCGGAACGGGGGGAGCAAGTCCCGCCCTGCTGCAGCTTACAAGCCGCCCCTGCCGCAGGCAGCCGAGGTGGGCGACTGGATCGCGCTGCTGAAGCCGCGGGTGATGACGCTGGTGGTGTTCACCGGCGTGATCGGACTGCTGATCGCGCCCGGCCACCTGAATCCGGTGCTGGCGTTCACCGCCGTGCTGTGCATCGCGGTCGCGCGCCGGCGCATGCGGCGCGATCAACATGTGGTACGACCGCGACATCGACGCGGTGATGCACCGCACGCGCAACCGGCCGATCCCGGCCGGGCGCATCGAACCGGGCGCCGCGCTGGGTTACGGCATCACGCTGGCGGCGGGTTCGGTCATCGTGATGGGCCTGGCGGTCAACCTGGCGGCCGCATCGGTTCTGGCGCTGTCGATCGGCTTCTATGTCTTTGTCTATACAATGTGGCTGAAGCGGCGCACGCCGCAGAACATCGTGATCGGCGGCGCGGCGGGCGCGTTTCCCGCGGTGATCGGCTGGGCTGCGGTCACCGGCTCGGTCGATCTGGTGCCGCTGATCCTGTTCGCCATCGTGTTCTTCTGGACGCCGCCGCATTTCTGGTCGCTGGCGCTGTACGCCAATGCCGACTATCGGCGCGCCGGCGTGCCGATGCTGCCCGTGGTGGCGGGCGCGAAAGAGACCCGCCGGCAGATCGTGATCTACACGCTGCTGCTGGTGCCGCTGTCGCTGGCGCCGTGGCTGATCGGATTTTCCGGGCTGGTGTACGCGCTGGCCGCCGCGGTGCTCGGCGCTGGGTTCATCGTCAGCGTGTGGCGGGTCGCCACCGACCGGCAGGACGCGACCGGCGTCAGCCTGACCAATGACGCGCCGGCGCGGGTGGCGTTCAAGTACTCCATCCTCTACCTGTTCGTCCTGTTCGCCGCGCTGGCCGTCGATCGGCTGGTGGGGTGAGATCGGCGTGCCGCCTGACCCGGATGACATGCGCCGGCGCCGGGCGCGCAATCGGGCCATGCTGGTGGTGCTGCTGGCGCTGTCCGTGCTGTTCTATGCCATCACCATCGTCAAGATGACGAAGTCGTAGCGATGCGTGCACCAGGATCATGACAGAGCCGGTACGCCCATGCGCCTGAACAACCGCACGTTCGGCATCACGCTGGCCAGCTGTCGCTATCGCCATGGTCGGCGTGTCGTTCGCCGCCATCCCGCTGTATCGCGTGTTCTGCTCTGTCACCGGCTATGCCGGCACACCGCAGATCGGCCCGCAGGCCGCGCCCGGCGCGACGCGTCAGATCATGACCGTCCGCTTCAATGCCAACATGAACCCCAACCTGCCGTGGGATTTCGCTCCGCAGCAGGACGCCGTCCGCGTGCCTCTCGGTCAGGACCAACTGGCGTACCTACACCGCGCGCAATCTGGCCGGCACGCCGGTCACCGGCATCGCGCTGTACAACGTCACGCCGGACACGGTGGGCAAATATTTCCACAAGACCGCCTGCTTCTGCTTCAACCAGCAGACGCTCGCGGCTGGCCAGCGGATGCAGTTCCCGCTCAGCTTCTGGGTCGATCCGGCGATCGCCAAGGATCCGAACACCGCGGATATCCACACCATCACGCTGTCCTATACTTTCTTCCGCACCCTGGACGATGCAGAGAAATCCGGCGCGCTCGCGCAGGCTGGTCCGCATGTCGGACCGCTGACGCGGCAGACCCCTTGAACGCGCGAGCGGAATTGGGGATGATGCGGCAGCCGTTTCGGGGCGGATTCCTCGGCAAAACTGGAATGGGTTCGGCATGAGCAGCGACACGCACGGCGTCACGATTGTCGAGAGTTCGGGCCTAAAGCAGCCCTATCACCTGGTCGACCCAAGCCCCTGGCCGATCATCGGCGCGCTCGGCGGTGGTCTGATCGGTACTCGGCATCATCCTCGCCGCGCATTTCGGCAGCTACATCACGCTGATCATCGGCGCGTTGATCGTGTTCGCCACGATGTTCTTCTGGTGGCGCGACGTGATCCGCGAAAGCCGCACGCCGGGCCTGCATACGCCAATCGTGCGCATCGGCCTGCGCTACGGCATGCTGTTCTTCATCTGCAGCGAGGTGATGTTCTTCGTCGGCTTCTTCTGGGCGTTCTTCAACTTCGCCCTGTTCCCCGACCTGCAGGGCAATGGCCAGACGGTATGGCCGCCATCGAACATCCACACCTTCGATCCGTTCCACATCCCGTTCCTCAACACGATGATCCTGCTGCTGTCGGGCACCACCATCACCTGGGCGCATCACGGCCTGCTGGAGAACGACAAGAAGACGCTGGTCACCGGCCTGGGCCTGACCATCCTGCTGGGCATGAGCTTCACGTTCTGCCAGGCGATGGAATATTCCGACGCGCCGTTCCACTTTTACGGCGGCGGGATCTATCCATCCACGTTCTTCCTGGCCACCGGGTTCCATGGTTTCCACGTCATCGTCGGCACCTGCTTCCTGATCGTCTGCTGGTTCCGCGCGCGCGCCGGCCAATTCACGCCGGAGCGGCATTTCGGCCTCGAGGCTGCCGCCTGGTATTGGCATTTCGTCGATGTCGTCTGGCTGTTCCTGTTCACCTGCATCTACTGGTGGGGCGCCAGCCCGGTCGTCGCGCCGCACTGACGCGCGGCTCGGTGGCGCAACCCCCTTCGATCCTGTATGTGGCGCTGGCTGTCGTTGCCCTCGCTGCGGGAAGGGCGGCTGTTCCGCAATCTCCTGGGTGCGCGACACTGCGAGGTGTGCGGGCTCGATCTGCGCGCCATGATGCCGGCGACGGGCCGCCGTCGGCGTGATCCTGCTGCTCGGCGCCGTCGTGGTGGGGCTGGCGTTCTGGGTGGAGTTCCGCTTTTCGCCCCGCTCTGGGTGCATGCGTGCTGTGGCCGGTGGTGACGGTGCCGCTCGCGTCCTGATGATGCGCCGGCGAAGGCGGCCTGGTGGCGTTGCAGTTCCGGCATCGGTCTTCCGAGATGGGATTGTGATCGAGAATGCGTCGGCGGATGCCATCCTTCAGCGAAACCGTGTTGAAGTTGAACAGCAAACCAATGTGGCATTGGCTGAGGCGGAGGTAGGTAAGAAGCTGGGCTTCGTGCAATGGCAGGATGTGCTCGACGGATTTCAGCTCCAGGATGATGTCGTTGTGGACGATCAGGTCAGCTCGATAGCCGCACTCGAGCACAGTGCCGTCGTAATTCGGCGGAAGATCGACCTGGCGTGCGTAGGGGATCGCGTGCTGGCCGAACTCGTGGCACAGACAGCGTTCGTATGCACTTTCCAGCAGCCCGGGACCGAGTCGCGTGTGCACACGCATCGCCAGTCCGATGATGCGCTGCGTGAGGCTGTTGTAATCGGAATGGTTCATGGTCTGCCCACTGGTGTCGCGCGGCGGCAGGATCATGCTTGTCGGTTTATTGGCGGTTAATTCCGAAGCAAATTAGCAACTAATCAAGCGGACACAGAGTTCCACGGAGTTTGCACAGAGTTTCACCGAGTAGATTTTTTGGGCGCTTCGCGCTTCCGTTGTTTGCAGCACCGTGCGCGCAGCGCGATAAGGTACCTCCGTGAAACTCTGTGCAAACTCCGTGGAACTCTGTGTCCGCTTGATTACTTGCTTGACTGCGTACAGCCCAAGGACGCTTGCCGTTGTGGGAAAGCACCAGGCACTGTGACCACCAATTTGCATCGCCTGCTATGGCCAGGTCTGATGGCGACGGCCATGCTCCTGGTGCTACTCGGCCTCGGCACCTGGCAGGTCAGGCGCCTGCACTGGAAGGAAGGCATCCTCGCGCAGATCGCGCGCGCCGAAGCAGCGCCAGCGAAACCCTTACAAGCAAACCCCGAACCGTACACCAAAGTGCAGGTAACGGGTCGCCTCCGCAATGATCTCGCCGCTTCCTTCGGCGCCGATGTGCGCGACACTCCGGCAGGCACGGTACTCGGCACGCAACTTATCGTGCCGCTGGTACGCGACAATGGCGAGACCATTCTGGTGGACCGCGGCTGGGTGCCGAACCTGCAATCCACGATCCCGGCCGAAGGGCGACGTAACCGTGGAAGGCTACGTGCATCCAGGCGATACGCCTGGCATGTTCAGCGCCACCGACAGTCCCGCCACACGCGAGTTCTACACGCTGGACCCATCTGCGATCGGCGCGGCGTTGGGCCTGCACAACGTCGCTCCCTTCATTCTAATCGCCATGGGCCCGACGCCACCGAACGGCTATCCTGACCCGGCGAAACATCTGCCGCGGCCGCCGAACAATCATCTGTCCTATGCCATCACCTGGTATGGTCTGGCCGCCGCACTCGTGGTGATCTTCATTGTCTGGGCACGAAAGGCGCTGACAGAATGACCGCGTATGATCGTCTGACCGACCGTTTCGCCCGCATCGCGACCATCGGCGAGGCATCGTCGGTACTCGGCTGGGACGCCGCCGCGATGATGCCGCCGGGCGGTGGATCGGCGCGTGGCGACCAGCTTGCCGTGCTGGCCGGTCTATCGCATTCGATACTCGTCGAGCCGGCGGTAGGCGACGATCTGGCTGGCGCGGAAAGTGCTGACGAACGCGATCCGTGGCGGGCTGCGAATCTTCGCCTGATGCGCCATGCCTATACGCGCGCGACTGCGTTGCCGCCCGATCTGGTGGAAGCATCGGCGCGTGCCAACTCCGCCTGCGAGAAGGTGTGGCGCGAGGCGCGGCGCAAGTCGGACTTCGCCATGGTACGCCCGCACCTGCATGAAGTGCTGCGCTTGACGCGTGAGGCCGCCGATGCGTTGGCGCCGGCGCTTGGCCTCAGTCCATACGACGCGCTGATGGACGGCTTCCAGCGCGGCATGCGCGCAGCCGATGTCACGCCGGTGTTCGCCGAGTACGAAGCGTTTCTGCGGCGATCGCTGCCGCGCGCGGAAGAGCGGCAGGCGCGCAATCCGGCGCCCGTACGGCCTGCCGGTCCGTTCCCGATCGATGTGCAGGAGGCCTTGTGCCGACGTCTGTCCGGTCGGCTCGGATTGGACTTCACCCATGCACGGCTGGATCGGTCCGCGCATCCGTTCTCGGGCGGCACGCCGACCGATGTGCGGATCACCACACGCTACGACGAAGCCGACTTCACGCAGGCCGTGCTCGCGGTGGTGCATGAAACCGGACATGCGCTGTACGAACGCGGACTGCCCACCGGCCATGCGCGGCAACCGGTTGGTGAGGCGGCGGGCATGGCGACGCATGAAAGCCAGTCGCTCATCGTCGAGATGCAGGCGTGTCGATCGGACGCTTTCCTGTCGTGGCTCGGACCCGAACTGCACGCGGCATTCGACGGCGATCCTGCACCGTACCAGCCGGAGAATCTGGGCCGGCTGTGGCGTCGGGTGCAGCGCAGTTTCATCCGCGTGGATGCCGATGAAATGACCTATCCGGCACACGTCATCCTGCGCTTCCGGTTAGAGCAGGCGCTGATCGGCGGAAGCCTCGCGGTGGCGGATCTGCCAGGCGCGTGGAACGACGGCCTCAAGGCGTTGCTCGACATCGTGCCGCCGGACGATGCGCGCGGCTGTTTGCAGGACATCCATTGGTACGATGGCGGGTTCGGCTATTTCCCCAGCTACACGCTGGGTGCGATGGCTGCTGCGCAACTGATGGCGGCGGCGCGGCGCGTGGTGCCGGGCGTGGATGCCGCGCTCGCGCAGGGCGATCTGTCGCCGTTGCTGGGGTGGTTACGCGCCAACGTGCACGGACAGGGCAGCCTGTTCGAGTTCAACGCACTGCTGGTTCAGGCGACCGGCAAGCCACTCGACCCGGCGGATTTCCAGGCACATCTGACGGCGCGGTATTTGCAATAGCAATTCGCAATAGCAATCAGACCTGGGCGAATCGGCGCACCACATTCTCCAGCAACTGCGACACGGGGCCTTCGAAGCCGTTGCGCCACAGGCTGCCGCAGAACGTGATCGAGCCGACCGAGAACACCGCGCCGCCGGATGCCGTTTCGAAATACACGATCTCGGCGCGCGACAGGTCTTCCACCTTCTCGCCGTTGATCGTGATGTTGTGCGACAGCAATTCCTCCAGCACGGTGCCGAATGACGGCAGGCGATTCTCGGAGCGTGCCAGGATCACCGTGCCGTCCGGCGTGCCCAGCGCCGCATCGGCGCGATCCAGTTCGAAGCCGGCCGCGCCGCCGCCGGACTGGCCGTAGTCGCCGATGACATCATCGTCGATGCCGGCGAACATCCAGGCGAAGCGTGCATCGCGCGATGCCGGCAGGCGGCGATAATGCGTGCCCTCGAAGGCTCCCTGGCAGGAGAAGCCGACACCCACCAGCATCTGCGGCGGCCGGCGGTTGCGCCGCCACAGGCCGCCCAATTGTCCGTCGGTCGCGTGATAATACTCGCCGGGTTCCGCCGCCCAGGTGCGGATGCCGCCTTCCGCGCGACGCAACTCGATCGCCGACGGCATCGAGCGATCGCGCGCGATGCGCCAGTAGAATCCGTTGCCGCCGAGATACGCCAGCTTGCCGCCCTGCGCGGTGTAGGCTGCCAGCGCATCGATCGTGCCCAGGGTGTGATACTCGGGATGCGACCCGGTCAGCACCGCGCGATAGGGCGAGATCAGCGCGACCCCTTCATCGTCCAGGTCTTCATCCGTGACGATATCGAACGCGATCTCTTTTGCTTCCAGCCAGGCCAGCAAATGCAGGTCCGCGGGATAATGCCGCATGCCCGATCCGCGCGGGTCGTTGAACGTGAGAAACCCCGGCCGCATCGTCAGGATCGGCCGATGGCGCGACGAGTACGAAATGCCGCTGCCATCGCGATGCTTGTTGTAGGTCGAGCGACCGTAGATCGGGTACCGGTTGGGATTGTACGGATAGGCGCCCCATGCTGCGACGCGATCGTAATACGCCTGATCGATACTGGGACGCGCGTGGTTGGCGTAGGCCTGATAGGTGAAGGTGGACGCCAGGAATGCGATCGGTGCGAACGGGCCGTCGCGGCGTGGCAACACGTAGAACGGCAGCCAGTCTTCGCCGGCTTCGCAGGTCAGATGCAGTGCGTAGGCGCCGCTGCGCAGATCGTCCGGCACCGTCCAGGTGAAATCCGCCTGCCAGCCGCAATCGCCCAGGTCGTCGTCGTGGAAATGGATCGCGCCATAGTCATGCGGTGCGTGACGCCAGCAGTTCTCGCGACCGCTCCATCGGGTGCCGACCACCGCGCGCGTCGGCAGGTTCACCAGATTGCCGTGGCGAGACTGCGGGCCGATGTCGAAGATCGACTGACTGTCGATGCCGAGTGAAAAATCCCAGCCGGCGAGCAATTCCGGCGCCAGTGCCTCAAGCGTGGCGCACGCGTTCTGCCACGACGTGACGAACGCTGGCAGGATCGCCGGATCTTCGAGCTTGCCGGTGAAATGATGCCGCGGTGCGGCGGCGTTCTCCGCCGCGAACAGCACGGCGCCGCCGGCAGGCAGCAAGAAGCCCCGGCGACTGCGACTCGGCTGTTGCCGGTGCGGCGCCATCCAGCGGCTGCTGTCCGACGAGAATCCGGCCGGTCGCCGGTTCCGCGCTGCACCAGACCCGATACCAGCGCGCCGTCTGCATCGGCACACCGGCGGCCAACTCGATGGTTGCGTCGGCATAGCCGATGCGCACCGTCGCGCCGTTCGCGCCGATCAGCAACGTGACATGCGCGTCCTTGCCTTCCTCTGCCAGCAGGACCTGCCCTGCGTCCGCGCAGGCCTGGCCGAACCAGCACTGTCCAGGTGCAGGCCGCGCGGGCATCGCGTCGCGGCCCGCTGCGTACGATGCCGTAGGAGCCGAGATCGATCGCCTGCCGCCGGCCCGCAAGCGACTGGTCGAAGCGATGCGACAGATCTTCGAAGCGCATGCCCGGCCCGTTCGGATTGGGATCGCCGCTGAGCACGCGCACCAGTCGCGCACGATACGGTCCGCCGTCGCGCACGCTGACGAAAGCGGTGAAACTTTCGCCCGGACGGTGCGAGAAGCGGTCGAGATAGCCGGTGATCGGCAGTTCTTTTTCGGTCATGCGGCAAGGCTGGCGGTCCGGCCTGTGCGGTGTCAAGCCAATGGCGCAACGTCTTGCCGCGTGACTTGACGGCCCGTAGCCGCCTCGTCAGGTTTCACCCGAAAGCAGCGAGCAGTCTGCACACCGGGGACGGCAACCACGCAGAAGGGATATCATCATGCGGCGCACGATGCTGACACCGTTCGGACTGCTGGCGGCCCTGGCGCTTGGTGCCGCGCCGGCACTGGCGGACACGTTCAAGTGCCCGCATGTCGGCGGCGACTTCACGTTTGGCCAGGAAGCCAACATCAACAGCCTGGACCAGATGACATCCGCCACCATCTCAACGCGCAACATCGCGATGAACATGTTCGAAGCGCTGATGACGCGCGACGAGAACTTCAATCCAATCCTCGATCTGGCCGATTCCGTGACTGAAGCGCCCGACCACATGACCTACACGTTCAAGCTGCGGCAGGGCGTGCATTTCCATAACGGCAAGCCAATGACATCGGCTGACGTGGTGGCCTCGTTCGACCGCTACGCAAAGGTCGGGCTGGAGCGCAGCGTGCTGACCAACGTCGATCGCTGGGACGCGCCGGACGCCGATACGTTCGTCATCCACATGAAGCAGCCGCAGCCGACGTTCCTGATCGCGTTGAGTTCGTTCAGCGTGCCGATCGTCATCATTCCGGCCGAGGACAAGGACGATCCGCCACAGCAGCTGAAGACGATCGGCACGGGGCCGTTCCAACTGGTCGAGTCCGTGCCCGGCAGCTACGTGAAACTGAAACGCTACGATGGCTACAAGCCGAACACGCATTTCGAGCAGCGCACCGGCTTCGGCGGCTACAAGCAGGCCTGCTTCGACACGGTCACCTTCCGCATCGTGACCGAGCCGCAGGCGCGCGTAGCCGGCCTGAAGACCGGCGAACTGCAAGGCGTGGAGGACATCCCCAGCAAGTCGCTGGCCGACCTGAAGGGCGACAAGAACATCACCATCCTGCCGCTGAAGAACTGGTGGATTCAGATCACCTACCCGAACACCTCCGTGCCGCCGACCGACAACCTGATGTTCCGCAAGGCGGTGCAGGCCGCGCTGGACATGGACGAGATCATGGATGCCGCGTCGGACGGCAACTATAGTTTGAATGTCGGCTTCCAGTACCCGAACCAGGCGGACTACAGCGATGCCGGCAAGGAGACCTACAACATCAAGAATCCGGCGCTCGCCAAAAAGTATCTGGCCCAATCCGGCTACAAGGGCGAGCCAGTGGTGCTGCTGACCGATAAGGACTATGCGCCGATGTACAATTCGGCCCTGGTGATGCAGCAGGAGCTTCAGGCTGTCGGCATCAACGCGCAGCTCAAGGTGGTGGACTGGCCGACCTCGGTGCAGATGGCGCTGAAGGGCGACTCAGGCTGGAACTTTTTCTACACCGGCTGGGGTACGCAGCCGGCGCTTGGCGCGCTGGCCACCATGCAGCTTCTTGTCGAGCCCAGTGCAGCATACCGTCCGAAAGGCGAACAGGACGATCCGGAGATGCTGAAGTACTGGCATGGCATGAACGAGCTGCCGACCCCGGAGGCCAGGCAGGAAGCGTTTGCGCAGATGCAGAAATACGTGCTCGACCAGGTCTATGCCGTTCCGTTCGGTTCGTTCACCAAGGTGCAAGGTGTGCGCTCCAACGTGCAGGGCTTCGTGCCATTCCGCATCCCGCGCATGTTCAACGTCTGGTTCGCGAACTGAGCGGGAGGCATGGGCGGGATCATCCTGCGGCGACTGGGCAGCGCACTGCCGATACTGGTCATCGTCAGCCTGATCACCTTCGCAATGATCCACCTGATACCCGGCGATCCCGCTGCCGCGATCGCCGGGCTCAGTGCCACGCCGGAGCAGATCGCCAACATCCGCCGTGATCTCGGCCTTGATCAGCCGCTGCTGGCGCAGCTGGTCCGCTGGTATGTCAATCTGCTGCACGGCGATCTGGGCCGTTCACTGCTGTTGGGGCAACCGGTGGTGCAGGCGACGATGCAGCGGCTGCCGGTGACGCTGGCGCTATCGGCCTATGCGCTGGTGATCACTCTGCTGATCGGCCTCGGCAGCGGCATCATCGCCGCGTTGCGACAGAACTCCTGGGTGGATCAGGCGGCGATGATCTTCGCCATGATCGGCATTTCGTTGCCGAACTTCTATCTCGGCCTGCTGATGATCATCTTCTTCGCGGTCGATCTGCGCTGGCTGCCGACCGGCGGCTACATCGCGTTTACCGACGATCCGCTGGGCTGGCTTGCCACGTCCACCATGCCGGCGATCTCGCTGGCGCTGCTGCTGGCGGGGCTGCTGGCGCGCATCACCCGGTCCACCATGCTGGAGGTGCTGCGCCAGGATTACATCCGCACCGCGCGTGCCAAGGGATTGCCGAAGCGGCTTGTCGTGGTGAAGCACGCGTTGGCGAATGCGCTGATCCCGATCACCACCGTCGTGGGCATCATCGTCAGTCTGCTGATCTCTGGTTCGGTGGTGACGGAGACACTGTTTTCCATACCTGGCATCGGCCAGTTGCTGACGCAGGCCGTGCTGAATCGCGACTATCCGATGGTGCAGGGCGGACTGCTGATCACGACGGCGTTGCTGGTGCTGGTGAACATCGGCGTCGATGTCTGCTACGCATTGCTGGACCCGCGGGTGCGCTACGATGGCGCCTGACACCGCCGCGTTCGCCCTGCCGGCGGTGGACCTGGAAGACGACGTACCGGTCCGGCATCACCATCCGGCCTGGGCGACGGTGCGTCGGCTGCTGCACCATCGGCTGTTCGTCACGGGGCTTGCGTTGTTCGCTGTCATCGCAGTTGCCGCGGTGCTGGCGCCGTGGATCGCGCCGGTCGATCCGAACAAGCTGGCGATGCGCGACAGGTTCCTGCCGCCATCGATGGAGCATCTGTTCGGCACCGACAATTTCGGCCGCAGCCTGTGGTCGCGCGTTGTGTGGGGCGCACAGCTTTCGATGATCATCGGTTCGTCCGTGGTGGCAATCAATGCGGTGTTCGGCACGCTGATCGGCGCGGCGGCGGGGTATTTCCGTTCGATCGACAATGTGCTGATGCGGATGAACGACGCGCTGATGGCGTTTCCCGCGGTGTTGCTGGCGATCGCTGTGACAGCGGTGCTGGGGCCGTCGGTGAACGACGTGATCATCGCGCTGGGCGTGGTGTATACGCCGCGCACGGCGCGCATCGTGCGGTCATCGGTGATCGTGCTGCGCGAGATGGAATACGTGCAGGCGGCGGTGGCGGCGGGCGCGGGGCACTGGCGCATACTGCGACGGCACATTCTGCCCAATGCGATGGCGCCGCTGATCGTGCAGCTTTCGTTTCTGTTCGCCTATGCGGTGTTGACCGAGGCGACGCTGTCGTTCCTGGGTGTCGGCGCGGTGCCGCCGACGCCAACGTGGGGGAACATCATGGCCGAAGGCCGGCAGTACATGATCGACGCGCCGTGGATCATTACGATCCCTGGAGCCGCGCTGATGATCACGGTGCTGGGGCTGAATCTGCTGGGCGATGGGCTGCGTGACGTGCTTGATCCGCGGCTGAGGATCCAGCAGTGAGATCGCGCGACGGTAATAGAAGCTGCGGCAGTAAAATCTGCCCGCCTCCCCTGAGGGCAGGCGGGAAAATACGCGCATGAGACTGCTTGAAGTCAGCAACCTGACCACTGCGTTCCAGACCTCGCGTGGCGAGATCACTGCCATCGAAGATGTCAGCTTCAGTCTCGATGCAGGCGAGATCCTCGGCATCGTCGGCGAATCCGGCAGCGGCAAGAGCGTCACCGCGCTCACCATCATGGGGCTGCTGCCGCAACCGCCCGCGCGCGTCGCGGCCGGCGAGGTGCGCTTCGGCATCGATGTGCTGACCACACTGTCCGATGCCCGCATGCAGCGTATCCGCGGACCCGGCATCGCGATGGTGTTCCAGGAGCCCATGACCTCGCTCAACCCGGTGTTCACCATCGGTGAGCAGGTCATGGAAACGATCCGCGCGCATGAACGCCTGTCGCAAAAGGCGATCTATGCCCATGCGCTGGAAATGCTGGAGAAGGTCGGCATTCCCTCCGCCGCACGGCGCATGGGCGACTATCCGCACCAGCTTTCCGGCGGCCAACGCCAGCGCGTGATGCTGGCCATCGCACTCGCCTGCCGCCCGAAGCTGCTGATCGCCGATGAACCGACCACCGCGCTGGATGTCACCATCCAGGCACAGATCCTCGATCTGATGATGGACCTGCGCGACGAATTTGGCATGGCGATCATCGTCATCACCCATAACATGGGTGTCGTCGCGGAAACCGCTGACCGCGTGCTGGTGATGTACGCCGGCCGCATTGTCGAGGAAGCCCCTGTCGCGCGGCTGTTCGACAATCCGCTGCACCCGTACACGCGCGGCCTGCTGGAATGCGTGCCGTCGCTGGCACAGGACCACGACCGTTTGGTGGCCATACCCGGAACACTGCCCGATCCGGCCCGCCGGCCATCAGGTTGCCGTTACGCACCGCGCTGCCGCTACACGATCCCCGCCTGCGCCGCGGCCATTCCACCGCTCGCCCCACATGGCCCGGGCCACACCGCCGCCTGTATCCGCGTGCCGGAGCTTGGCTGCCACGTGACGAAGCTGATCGAGGCCACCGGCCTGACCAAGCATTTCCTGGTGCGCGCCGGCAGCTTCCTGCACCGACACACGATGCCGTTGCGCGCGGTGGAGGACGTGGCGATCGACATCCTCACCGGCGAAACCCTCGGCCTGGTTGGTGAGTCCGGCTGCGGCAAGTCCACTCTCGGCCGGCTGCTGATCCGACTGATCCCGCCGACCGCCGGGGAAATCCGCTTCGAAGGCACCGACATCACGCAACTGGGCACCGCGGCACTGCGCGAGAAGCGGCGGTCGATGCAGATCATCTTCCAGGACCCGTACGGCGCGCTCAATCCACGCATGTCGGTGGAAGACATAATCATGGAGCCGCTGCTGATCCATGGCGCCAGGGCGAACGCTGAAAGCCGGGCCAAGGTCGCCGCGATGCTGGAACTGGTCGGGCTGCCACCGCGCGTGCGCGACCGCTTTCCGCACGAGTTCTCCGGTGGCCAGCGCCAGCGCATCGGCATCGCGCGCGCATTGGTGCTGCATCCGAAATTCGTGGTGTGCGACGAACCGGTATCGGCGCTTGATGTCTCGGTGCAGGCACAAATCGTGAATTTGCTGCAAGACCTGCAACGCGAGCTCGGCCTGACCTACCTGTTCATCGCGCACGATCTTGGCGTGGTGAAGCACATCTCCAGCCGGGTGGCGGTGATGTATCTGGGCAAGATCGTCGAGCTTGCGGACAAGCGGACGCTCTACGCCCAGCCGCTGCACCCCTACACCCAGGCGCTGATTGCCGCGGTGCCGGCAGCGCATCCGGCGCAGCGCCGCCGCGACCGACGGGAACGCGAACGACTGACCGGCGATATCCCAAGCGCGCTGCATCCGCCTTCCGGCTGCCGTTTCCATACCCGCTGCCCACACGCCATGGCGGTCTGCCGCGAACAGGAACCGCGCGCGACGGAGCCGGCGCCTGGCCACAGGGTGGCCTGTCATCTGATCGGCTGAAATCGGCCTGAAAGAAAATTCAGATATTCGCTTCCGTTATCGATTGCGGCGCCTAGATTCCCATTTGTGTGCCTTGGACGTCGCGTGGCCGTAACGGCCCAGAGGGTTCCATGGCAGCCGTGCCTGGCTATTCCGTTCGCACAAAATGACGGGCCACGATGGAAGATTTTGCAGAGATCACCGCCCTGATTGCTAACCGGGCGACCCTGTTCCGGTATGGCCTTGTTGGCCTGCTGAAGCAGCGCAGGCCCGGCTGGTCATGCGCCGAGGCAGGCGTGCTGGACGAGGTTCTGGCGCATCTCCGCGTCGAGCCGGTCGATCTGCTGCTGCTGGATCTGGACTTGGTTGGCACGCAGCGCGCCACCAGCCTGCGGCAGCTGCGTGAGAGTTTCCCCACCCAGCGGATTGTCGTGATGGCGGATAGTGACGGTCGCGGCACCATACTCGACTGTCTTGCCGCCGGGGCGAACGGCTATGTCCTGAAGTCGACCACCATGAACCAATTGCTGCGGGTGATGGAGATCGTGCTGTCCGGTGGCGTGTTCGCTCCAGCGACGCTGGCGGGCATGCCGCAGACGGACACGCGTGGTGCGCAAACCAAACAGCAGCCCTTTGCTGGCGCATCTGACCGACCGTCAGGTCGAGGTCTTTCGCCTGCTGTCAGAGGGTTGCGCTACGAAAACGATTGCGCGACGTCTCGGACTTGCGATTGGCACCGTGAAGGTGCATCTGGCCGCGATCTATCGGGTACTCGGCGCGCACAGCCGGGTGGAGGCGCTGGCCAAGGCGCGCGACGGTGTCGCACATCCTGCGCTGGTTCCCGGGCGCCGGACGTTGTCGGCCGAATTCTGCAACTGATACGTCCCCGAGCGTTCATTATCGGCGGGTTTCCGGTTCAGCCGGACGACCGATCATGCATCAGATCTGGTTGGGGAAGCAGGCCTGCGCGGTCAGCGCGGCGCCGCCCGATAGCATCGTCAGCAGTCCGGGAACGGCTGTCGTGAAGGTGTAATTGATGGTGACCTGCGAGATGCCTACGGACATCCCTGAACAGGCACCACTGCTCGCGTTGTTGGTCAGCGTCAGATCGCTCGCCGTCAGCGTGACGCCCCAGCCGCTCGCCACACCCTCGATGTAGGCGATGGTATTTGTCGAGCTGTACGTGCCGCTCGATGCACACGACGATGACCGCACGCCCATGCATCGCGCACCTTGCATTGCCGCCATCTCGATTGCCTGGCGTGTCCAGATCAGGCGGCCGAATTCGATGGTGCCGAGGCTCAGCATCAGGAATGGAGCCGCAACGAGCGCAAACTCCAATGCTGCCACGCCGTCGCGGGCACGGAACAGTCTGAGCAGCGAACGGCGCCTCATTGCGTCTGGACCATGGCACCCGTGGTGATAGTGCCGTTCTGCACGAAGCCATAACTGGAGAAGAACGGGGTGAAGTTGTAGCTGACCGTGACGGTCACGAATTGGCCGGCCGTGCCGGTGCCGGTGCACGATCTGGTGTTGGATGGGTAGGCGTTCCCCCAGGTCCAACTTGTCGGTGAACCGGTGGGGCAATAGTACGAGTTCGCATTCGCTGCGGTGCCGCTTGCCGTCTGCACTCCGTTTGTCTCCGTGACCGCCGGCCCGTTGTTCACTATCACCGTGGTGCTGGCTGGCGTGCCGCCGTTGCTGGTGCTGACCAGCGTCGCGATGTTGGCAGCCAGGGTTGCGCCGTTGGTGGAATTCACCTGGGTGGCATTGTTCAACGCGTAGTTTGTCCCTACCGCGAGGGCGGCTTCCAGGCGCATCCACGTATAAAGCGCGTTACCGATATCGACGACGCCGGCGAACGCGACAACGAACGTCGGCGCAATCAGCGCGAATTCCAGCGCCGCGATGCCGGAATTCCGCCGCCGGCTCAGGAGTCGTCGGATGGATCTTACGGTTCGTCGCATAGCCGGACTCCGTCCGCCCTATTGCACGAGCGCAATGGTGGTACCGAGACTGCCATCTCCCAGGCCCGTGCAGGTGGACGCCAGGGTGGTTCCACCACTGAGCGTGACCTGCGATCCGACCAGTTCGAGACACTGTCCGCTGCCGCTGCCGACACTGGAACCGCCGCTCAGCGTTACCGGTCCATACGGAAAGTAGAAGACGCCGGAAAGACTGACGCTGGTGGCGCCCTCGGCAAAGCTCGCTCCGGCCGTGTTGGTGGAGGTCGTCGGCCCCATCACGAGCAGATTTGCGAAGCCTCCCGAACTCGGTGCGGTCAGTGTGTCAATGGCATAGCCGGCCGAGATGCAGAACGCGGCACCCGTGCAATTGGTGGTGCCTGACGGTGTAGAGGCCGCGGCGATGCCGAAAGTAACGCCGTTTCCGCTTATACCAAGCGGTCCGTTGGTGTTGCTCACCGTGCAGGTGACGTCGCCGCCGCTGCTGGCGCCGGCAGCGACATATCCGGTGACGCTGTAAGTGCCCGCCCCGAAATACGTGCCGCCCTGGACCGAGATGTAGCCGTTTATGTCGTGATTTGTCGCAGCCGACAGGATCAGACAGCTGCCACCCGCACTTGAGATGTTACCCGCCGTCTGGAAGATGTCACCGGTTCCGGTGGCGTCGGCGAGCGTCATGAGGCTGCCCGCGACGAGGCTGTTGCCGTCGCTGGCCTTGCCGATATTGTAGCTGTTCGAGGATGGGCTGGTAACGCCCACCGTGGTTGTGCCGAGTGTCAGGCTCGAGCCGCCGGCGTTGTAGATGCCACCGGCCACGACAAAGGTGCTGGAGCCACCCATGGTCAGCGCCGTGCCGCTGTTGCAGATGCTATAGCCGGTGGCGCCGTTGCACGAGCTGGGCAGCTTGCCGATGTTGAACGTGCCAGCCCCGAATTTCATCGTCATGCCGCCACTGACGATGATGCCACCGCTGATGTTGTAGGTGCCCGTAGGAAACGTCAGCGCACTGCCGCTGCTGCTGCTGTTGACGGTGCCGTTGATGTTGTAGGTCGGCGAGCTTGAGCCGGAATTGCTGATGGTGGCGGTAATGCCGCCACTCAGCGAGATATTGCCGAAATTGAATGGCCCCGCGCCGGTGCAGGTTACTGCCCACTTACTGGTGCTGCTGGTAAACACGCCGGTGCAGCCGGTCGGTAAGGTCAGGGGCGATGAATAGCCGAAATTGACGGCGGTGCCGGAAGGTGGGGTCGGCGCGCTGGGCGAAGTGATCAGTGCGACGCTGTCGAGATGCGACGCCTCTCCCGTGATCGTCGTATTGGTATTCAGCGTATCCGTGGTCGATTTCTTGGTAACCGTGAGAGTACCGCCGGTCGGAGCATGAAGGTTGCAACTGGTTCCGGTGCCCGTCGGGCAAGGCACGGTCGTCGTGGTCGACATATACTCCACGACCGGTGTGGTGATGCCGGTGCCGTTGGGAACCGTCACCGTCGCATTCGAAGCGACCGCGCAATTCTTGGCGGTCACCGCGGTGCCGCCACTGAGCGTCACGCCGGTTCCGGCGCTGTTCAGGGCGATGATGCAGGCGGTGCCGCTGGAATTCAGCTCTGCATAGGCTGTCGCAGCAACCGAGACCTGGGTGGCACTCTCCAGAATGTGGGACAGCGCCAGCGGTGCGTCGGTGGTCACCGTCGCGAGGACTGCCTGATTGCCGTCTCCACTCGGCGAGTTGACCAGTGTCGCAACATCCGCGGTGCTTGCGACGCCGTTGAGCGTGGCAATTCTGGACACAGCAGCGTTCATCGCCGCAGTCGTGCCATTGTTGGCGTATGCCAGTGCACCGGCATAGGCGGAAAGATCCGCAATCTGCTGGTTCTTTTCCCGGACCATCAGCGCATTGCCGTATTCGGTTGCAAGACCCGCCATACCGATCACGGCGGGCAGCATGGTGGCGGCAAGCACAGTGATGCTGCCACGACGGTTACGCCAAAGCCTGGCTGCCATGTGAGTCACTCCGACTGATAGGATATTGAGGGATCGCAAGCTGGAATCTCGCATTTGCTGCACCGGGTCATCGCGTGACCTCGTACAGCGTGTTGCCGGATTGCGGATCCTCGTCGATCTTGCGCAACCACGGCGGTACCTCGCCGCGGTTCAATCGATCCAACAGGGTTTCCGGCGGGAGGTCGGCGACCAGCAGAGACCGCCCCAACACATGGCAGAACAGCACGAGTGAGGCGCCGGTCTTGCGGACCGCCTCTGGTACGACATCGGATGGCGAACTGCGCCAGGCGGCCCGCAATCGCATGAATGCCGCAACATTGCGATGATACAGCGACCCGACGGTCAGCACCCGTGTGCGATACAGCAGCTCAGGCGAATCATCGGGGTTGGCCAGGACGACCTGTCCCGCATGGTCCGCCAGCATGGCGCCACTGTCCGACAAAGAGCATGTGGGCGCCGTTTCATTGGTGGCGGCGTTCGCGGACGCCGAGAAGACGGGCAGCCCCTCCGCGCGCGGCACCAGCACGAACAGTGCCATCAGCCCAACGCGCGCGGCTGCCTGAGCGCCTTCCGCCCAGCTTGCGAGATATTCGGTGCAGCGGGTGATCAGGACGGGCAGCATCACCGCGCCGGCGGCAGCCATGTAGGCGGCAAAGCGCACATGCATCGCGCCGAGGGCGATCAAGACGCAGGCGCACAGTGCGACATAGCCGAGCAGCAGCGAACGCCGCGACACGCAAAGCGCTGCCAGCACGATCGCGGTCAACGTGCCGGTCATGAGGAATTCGATTGCCTCGGAGAGGCCGCGCACCGGCATCATCTCGGTTATGCCGTCGAGGAATGCGTGTGTGTCGTGCGCGTTCATCAGGCCGCCCGGACCGCGGATCACCGCCGGGAACAAGCCAAGCCATACGGCGAGATAGACCGCAGGTATGGCCAGGCAGGCGACGATTCGCCACCGGCCGTGAAGTTGCAGGCGATCGAGCGCGGCGGCAGCGCAGCCCATCATGCAGACCGCAAGTGCGAGGACCAGATAAACCACGGAGATGCGGTCAATCTCGATCGATGCATAGCCGGCATAGGGTGGATCGACGACGAAACCGCCGGTCACCACCAGCAGAAAACCGACGCCGGTCATGCGGATCATCCGGGCGATGTCACGCCGTTCTGGCATGCAGAGCCACGCGAGCCACAAGCCGCCGAATGCCATCAACGAGAACGGCATCGACTCCGGCGACAGCCAGATGCCGACGCCCGCCCAGGCCCCCATCGCGAGTCCGGCGCTGGCGGGGCACGGGCGCAATGCGCCGCGCACGGCGTAGCCGCAGGTCATCACGGCACACAGCACCAGCAGCACGTGATGGTGGCTTACGCCGGGCAGGCCGTAGGAAACAATTGCTGGCGACACTGCAACGACCGCCGGTGCCAGCCACAGCCAGCGGCGTTCTGCCAGTGGTGCCGCGGCCCAGGCCACCCCGATGCCGAGCGCCGCCATGCTGAGTGGCCCGAAAGCCGCGGCTGCTGCGTGCAAGGCGGCGTGAGTATCCAGCACCAGACGCAGAGGCGCCGCCAGCAGGCAGAGCAGGAAGTCCAGCAGATGCGACCAATGCAGCAGTGTTCCTGCCCCGGAACCATCGCGGGCAACGACATAGCCCAGGTCGTGGTGCCGCAGCGCAGCCTCTAGCCGTACCACGCGCATGTAGCTGTCTGGATCGAGCAGGCCGCCGGCGAACACGCCGGGCAGGCTCCGTATGCCCGATGCAACGGCTATCAGCATCGGCAGCAGGGCATACAGCAGCCCCTCCCGGAGGTTGATCGGAAGCAGTCTGTCATCGGAACGTTTAAAACGCGTCATTGACAACGATCCCAAGAAACTTCCACGTGGCGAAGGGCGATAGATGGCCTCACGGCGACATGCCAGAGCGGAAACATGAAGCCACAGATTGCGGGATTTTCCGATCCGCCGGGTTACCTAGGCCATTGGGATTAGGTCGGTTAAGCCCGATGGACTGGTCTTCCGGCGGAATTTACCTGGGCATTTATTTCAACGAAGTTCTCGGTCGAGCCCACCGGGAAGGATCAAACCCAATGCTGGTTTTGCGCGTAGGTCAGTCGACATTCTGCCGCGGCGGCAACGATCAGGTGCTGCGTCAACACAACATCCGAAGCGAGCAGGCAGCATCCGGGCGCGAGGCGCTCGAGTTCCTTCGCCTCTATGAATATGACCTGGTCCTGATGGACCTGCATCTGCCCGATGTACCGGCCTATGAGGTCGTGCGCATGATGCGTGCGGCGTCGCTGAAAGTGCCGGTCGTCATCATGTCGGACACCGCAACGGTGCAGGCCAAGGTGAAGGCGCTCGACCAGGGTGCGGACGACTTCCTGATCACCCCGTGCGACGCCGCAGAGGTGCTGGCGCGGATCCGCGCGGTCGTCCGGCGTAGCCAGGGTCACACGAAATCAACGCTCGTGCTGGGACCGGTCGAACTGCTGCTGGATCGCCGCGACGTGCGTATTCATGGCCAGTCGCTGCATCTGTCGCGGCGCGAATATGCCGTGCTGGAACTGCTGTTCCTGAAGCAGGGCGTCATTCTGAACAAGGGCGCTTTCCTGACGCACCTGTACTGCGGCATGGACGAGCCGGAGATGAAGACGATTGACGTGATCATCTGTCGGCTTCGCAAGAAGCTGGCCACGGCCGGCGTGCCATCGCTGATCGATACGGTGTGGGGCTGCGGCTATATTCTGCGCGACCCGTCGCTTGCGCAGCACAGCGAATTGCCCGCCAACAATCGGCAGGCCGACGTGCACAGCGTGATGCCGAGTTGGTCCCCGCTTGCGGAGGCCGCAGCCTGATAGATCCAGCGTCGGCCGAGGGCGGGGTTGCGTCATGACGCGACTCTGCATCGGCTTGCTGGGCCTGCTTGCTTTTGCTGTTCCGGCGCGCGGCGAAACGGCCACGGACACGGCGCAACCGGCAGCCTCATCTTGTGAGCAGGCCGGTCATGCGGCGGAACAGCAATACGCCCTGCCGGTCGGCCTGCTGTCGGCTATCGGCCGTGTGGAGAGCGGGCGCTGGGATGCATCGCTGGGCCGCGTCGTTCCCTTCCCCTGGGCGATCGACGCCGCGGGCCAACCACGACTGCCCGACAGCAAGGCAGCGGCGCTGCAGCAGATGCGCGAACTACAGGACAGTGGCGTCCGGAACATCGATGTCGGCTGCTTTCAGATCAATCTGCAGAGCCATCCGTCTGCCTTTACCGATCTGAACCAGGCGTTCGATCCGACTGCCAACGCGCAATATGCGGCACAGTTCTTGACCTCGCTGCGTGCGCGCCTGGGAAGCTGGGATGACGCAGTTGCCGCCTATCATTCCGCCACGCCGGCACTCGGCATTCCGTACCGCCAACAGGTGTTCGCCAACTGGTCCATGCCGAAAGGCTGGGATGGCGCGCCGCCAATGTCGCCCGAGGCACCGCGCACTGCCAATGTTGCTGCGCCGGTCACGGTTTTTTCGTTCGGTGGGACGGAAGTTCGGGTATGGACGCCCAGCCGCGCCGGTCATGCCGCATCGCTGATCGCGATCGCCGGCGCTGCGTTGCCATCATTGCCGCGCGTCGTCACGCCAGGGCGTTAGCCGCCTCAGGGCCCCTCCTGGCGACATTATGTTGCAACCAGCGCGTTGCGAAATCGGCGATCAATCGAATGGGCGACCGCACATGGACGTACAATCGCTGATATGGACCCTGATAGCCGTGACAGACAGTGCCAGTGTCGACACGTCAGGGAAATGACACCAGACTGCATATCCACCAAAGCCTCCATCATTCGCAACGCGCGCCACGGATCCGCTTCAGGCGCGGAACACTGGAGGCGCCTCAAAGCCACGTCAGGTCAGAACGAGGCGTAGGTCTCTAATTGGCGGATCCTTGAGCGCGATGACAATCCGGGGTAAATTGGATGGCGGCCAATCGGCACGATCGCCGGTGGGCCTATCAGCGGCGAGAGCCAAAGGACCAGACGACGATTCCGTGGCGCAGTTGCGGCGCAGGATGCTCTGCGAACCAGAGGGCTCCAGCGATCGTCAGCAGGATCGCGTCATAGGTGCTGGAGTGGGGCGCCGCCAGGATGACTGCGGCCAATAGCACAGCGAGACGTCGATTGGTACCTTGCCGCGAGCGAAACACCACATAGACGCAAGCTGCCGCGGCCAGAATTGCAAACGCCTGTAGCAGCGAGGCTAAATGCGGCGGCATACCTAGAAGTGCGACACAGGCATAGACGCTATTGCCCCACAACCTACCGAACATTATCCAGCGTGAGTGAGGGTCACTAAAGGCGCTGACTGCCTGGTTGACCCACCAGACCCAAAGTTCGGGTCCGAAGGCAATCGCGCTTACGGCGACCAGCGCCAGCGCCGATCCTGCGGCTCCCAACAGACTCCGCCACTGCCCCATCGCCAGCATCGGCACCGGAACCAGGAGCGCGAATTGCGGCTTGACTGACAGCAGGCCGAGTACAGCACCTGCGAGCAATGGTCGATATGTCAGCAACCTGACCCCTAAAACCAGCACACTCGCGACGAAAAAAGCGCATTGCCCGTCGATTACATTGATGGACGCTGCCGGGCAGGCCAGAGCTCCCACGGCGATCAGAGGTGCCGCCCATCGGCGCTCCGCCCGGTACAATAATACCCCGGCCAACAGTGCCGCACTTGTCACCTGAAAGGCGATATACGACGCGACAAAGCCCAAAGCACCGAACGGTAAAAGAAAAACCAGAAAACTCGGTGGGTAGACCCATGGCCGGTAAAACAACGGCGTCGACAGCCAGTCGGCAAATGTCGTGTTGAGGTAGGACGTGAACCCTGCGCCATCGAGGGTCAGCGAGAACTGGTGGGTTAAGGCAAGGCGGATTGCGCCATAAAGTGGCATCCAGTCTGTTCCTGGAGCGATATAATTTATGCCTATCGAGCCTGGATGGTTGAAAGTTGAGATAAAAACTGCCCAACCATACACAGCTGCCACGAGGGCTGGGATCGTGACCGGAAGCAGTGGACGCAGCTGAGGAGCGTGCATGGCGGTTCCCTTTATTTGCGCGCCGATTTCTTCATGATCTGGAGCCCATTTGGTTACGCTGACGTTGCGCGTGTGCCCAGCTGTCGGAAAGGCGTGCAGCTCGGTGAAACCATTGTGTGAGAATTTTTGGCTTACGCCCGAAGCCATGCAAACCAAAGTCTCCAGCGCCGGCGCGGTCGGAGACGCGGACTGGCCGTATGGGCAACTCGATCCACCCCGCTCCCAGCCGGTCGCTCTCTGTTGCCACCTGTCACTGCGATGAGGGCGGTTCAGATCGCGGATGACCGCCTGCTCGCCGATACCGCAATGGTGGCGGTGGGCAGGCGCCAACTCATAGCCGTTGATCCCGCCGTTGTGATCGCTGGTTGCCTGATGTTCGCACTCGTGCTGTTCCTGCCGCCGATTCTCAACGATGGCGACACGCTCTGGCAGATCCGCACCGGCGCCTGGATCCTGGATCATCGCGCCATCCCGGCGACCGATCCGTTTTCCTTCACTGCCGGCGACCGCCCTGGTTCGCGCATGAGTGGCTCGCCGAGACCCTGATGGCGCTCGCGTTCCGGGCGGGCGGCATGCAAGGGCGTCATGGTGCTGGCCGCCGGCGCGACCGGGATTGACCGTCGGCCGTACTGCTGCACTACCTGCGGCGGTTCCTGCCGGGCGTCTATGCCGCTCATCGGCGCTGATAGTCGCGCTGTCCAACGCCGCGCCGTCCTGCTTGCCCGCCCGCATCTGTTGGCGTGGCCGTGCCTCGCGCTGTGGTGCGGCGGCCTGGTGACTGCGCGGGCCAACCGCATCGCGCCCTCCTTCGCGCTGCTGCCGGTGATGTTGCTCTGGGTCAATCTGCACGGCAGCTTCATGCTGGGTCTGTTGCTGCCCGGCGCGTTCATGATCGAAGCCGCTGCTCGACTCCGCGACGCCGACCATCACCGGGTCTTCATGTCGTGGGCCGGCTTCATCCTCGCCGCCTGGGCGGTGGCGCTGCTCAATCCGGATTTTCTCGCGGGCGTACTGTTCCCGATCCGATCTGGTCGGCATGAAGAGTCTCGCCTGGATCGGTGAGTGGGCGCCGACCGATTTCAGCTGCATTCAGCCGCTTGAAATCATTATTCTCGCCGGTCTCGCCTTGGGCTTTTCCGGAAAGGTGCAGGCTGCCGACCGATGCGCTGCTCATGCTTCTGGGCCTCATCCACGGCGCGCTGTCACACGCACGCAACGAGCAGCTGCTTGGCATTGTCGGCGCGCTGATCCTGGCGAACCGTTTGGCACGAGCCTGGCGCGCGGCCGGCGCGAGAAGCGTCTGGGGATGGCATGGCGGCGCTGGCGGCCGGTGCAGCGTATGGTCGCCGTGGCCGCACTGGCCGCGCGCATCGCATTCTGCCCCTGGGCCGGAGACGAACTGGCGCGGCCTTCGCCGCCACACTCGATCGCGTGCCGCCATCGCTTGCGGGCACAGCCGGTGCTGAACGAGTATGGCCTCGGCGGGCAGTTGATCTTTAACGGCGTCCGCTCCTTTCATCGACAGCCGTGCGGACCTCTACGGCGATGCTTTCCTAGCTCGCTACCAGAGAATTGTCATTCCGAACCGCGCGGAATTGGAGCGCACTCTTGTCAAATATAGGATCACGTGGACGATCTTCCCGTCCGACGATCCGATCGTCCAGATGCTGGATCAAGAACCAGGATGGCGGCGATTGATCGAGCGGACGGCATTGTCATCCACGCGCGGCAGGACGGGCTGGCGCGATAATCGGGTGGCGTAACACTTGCGGTGTCGCCGGCAATGGCCGGCCACGACCCCTGTCCAACAGAACAAGCGTTTCGGCGAGCCTGCCACACGGGTCGATCCGCTGCCACTGCGAGCACTGCGATGCGCTCCAAACTCCGTCGCCGTGGCTACCGGTTAGCTCAGTGCACGGTACCAGAACGTGCGTAAACATTCACGCCGGCGCTTGGCATTCCGTGCCGCAAGCAGATATTCACCAATTGGGCGCTGCCGGCAGACCGGGATGCGGGGCGGTTGATGCCGCCAGCAGCGCCGGCTGCCAACGTTGCCGCGCCAGTCAGGATTTTTACCTTTGGTGGGACGCAGGCATGTCGTTCCGCTCGCAGCTGGCGGTCCCTTGCTCGCTGCAGGCTGCTATCGTGGCTCTGTCGCTGAGCGTACTTATCTCGCTGGATGGGCGCAGCCTCAGTCACGCCCGCCAACGCACGCCACCCCAAGAAACTGGCTGCGCACGTGGGGCGAGCAAGAGTGTCCCGCCGATCCGCGCGCACCTCAAACGAATATTTGGCGGCTCGGTGTAAAAATCGATCGGGGTGAAACCGTTTTATAACTCGCCCCATGTTTAATTCACTTCCGCAGGCTTCCGGTGCATGTGGTGAAATCGAAGCACAGGTCTCGGAATGCAGCGCCTAACCACTGGGACAAGGAACACCCACCATGATCGAATATGTGAAGACCTGGCTTGAGCTGAAGACCGACCGCCGCGCGGTGACTGCACTGGAATATGCCCTGATCGCCGGCGTTATCGTCGCGACGATCCTGGTCGGCTTCCAGGTGCTGGCCAGCGACATGTCGACCAAGTTCAACACCATCGGCGGCAGCCTCTGATCGCCTGAGCCGAACAATCCGCGGGACTGGCCCAGCGCGGCGGCAACACCTGCCGCCGCGCTGGTCGCTTTTGCGGAACCGATTAGATCTCACCAGGAAACGATCGCGATGCTGCTTTCCTTGTCATCGCTACTGTCAACCGGCCTGGTGCTTGCCAGCATAGCCATCCTGCTGGCCGCCGCGATGCACGACATCGCCGCACGGACCGTTCCCAACTGGATGGCCGCAACGCTCGCCATACTCGGGCTTGCGACGCAGATCATGCACGGTCGCGCCGATCACCGGATTGGCTGCCGGGCTGGCGGTTTTCCTGCTCGCGGCATTCTGCTGGCGACGCGGCTGGATGGGCGGCGGCGACGTCAAGCTGCTCGGCGCTGCCGCGATCGTCGTGCCGCCGGGTGATGTTGCCAATTTCATTGCCGCCGTCGCGCTGACCGGCGCCGTGCTCGCCCTGGTTTATCTCGGCGCGCGCCGCATCACCGCCGCACCCAGCGCGCAACGCCCGGCCCGGCTGGTCGCCAGGGCATGTCGCGTGGAGCGCTGGCGGATCCGACGCGGCGGCCCGTTGCCCTACGCCTGCGCGATCGCCGCCGGCGTCCTGTTCATCATCCTGTAGGCGGAGCAATCGATGATCCTGCGCATCACGTTCTTCGCCCTGATGGCCATGGGCCTGTTGGGTTTCGGCACAGTCGCCTGGATCTCCACCCGGCCGCCGCCACCGCCGCCGGTCGCCGCGGCGCCGGCCGCACCGACCAAGACCACCGTGCTGGCCGCCGCGCGTCCGACCCGTGCAGGCAACTTGCTGAAGCCGGAGGACATCACGTCGAAAGAAATTCCGATTGCCGAAATGCGGCCGGACCTGAGCGCCGATACGCCGGAAGCACGACGCGCGCTGGCCGGCGCCATGGTGCGGCGCAGTCTCAGCGCGGGCGAGCCGGTGCGCACCGGCGATGTGATGCGTCCCGGCGACCATGGCTTCCTCGCCGCGGTGCTTGGACCTGGCATGCGCGCGGTCACTGTCGGCGTCGATGCCATCACCGGTTCGGCCGGACTGATCTGGCCAGGCGACAGGGTCGATCTGATCCTTACTCAGACGATCGCCGAGGCATCGCTGCCGATCGGCCGGCGCGTCGCCGCGGAAACCGTGCTGTCGGATGTCCGCGTGATCGCCATCGACCAGCAGCTTGTGCAAGGCGCCGAGGCGAACGCAGCGGACAACAACCAGGCGCGCACCGTCACGCTCGAGGTGACGCAGGAACAGGCAGAGCGCGTCACGGTCGCCGTGCGTCTCGGAAGACTGTCGCTCGCCGTGCGTTCCGCTGATTCGCCGCCGCCTGGTACCCCGGCCGCCGTAACGCCGAACACGACCTGGGCAGACGACGTTTCACCGGCACTCGGCGCCGACTCCACCCCGGCCCCCACGCAGAGGACCCTTCGGGTGTACTCCGGCGATGGCGAAGCAAAGGAGTTCAAGTTCTGATGAAAATCTTGCGCAAAATCGGCCTCGCCACACTGCTGATCGGCATGCCTGTCGCTGCCCTCGGGCAGACGTCCGCGGTGGGCCCCGCCGTCGCGGCAACCAGCAGCGATCATTCCAGCCTGTTGCTCGAATCCGGCACCGGTCGCGTGCTGACACTGCGTGAGCCGGCGGCCAACGTGTTCGTTGCCGACCCGAAAATCGCGGAAGTGCGGCCCGCCAGCGCCGCCGCGCTGTTCGTGTTCGGCGTGGCGGCCGGACGCACCACGGTCGCGGCGCTGGATGCCGCCGGCCACACCATCGCTCAGTACGATGTCACCGTGCAGCCCTCGGCATTCGGCGCGATGCAGACCCAGACGATGATCGCGCGCCTGGTGGCCGGCAGCCGTGTCCAGGTCCAGGCGCAGGCCAAGGGTCTGCTGCTGAGCGGCGTGGTGGGCAGCGCGGCCGATGCCGCACAGGCCGTTGCGATCGCGCAAGCGGCTTTGTCGGCGACAACCAGATGGTGGAGAACGAGATCAGCATCGCATCGCCGATCCAGGTCACGCTGCGCGTGCGGATCGCCGAGATTTCCCGCGAAGTGGTCCGCAACCTCGGCGTCAACTGGCAGGCGATCGGCACCATCGGCAGTATCGCCAAGCTGCCGGCACTGAACCTGGCGGCGAATGGCGTTGGAGCAGCGTCCTGCGCCGCCGGCACTCTGTTCAGCCTCTCTTGTCAGGGTGGTAATTTCAACGCCGTGATCGATGCGCTGGCTTCGGACAACCTGGCGCGCGTCCTCGCCGAACCGAACCTGACCGTGATGAGCGGCCAGTCCGCGAGCTTCCTGGTCGGCGGCCAGTACCCCATTCCGGTTGCCCAGCAGAACAACGCCATCTCGGTCGACTACAAGAACTATGGCGTGTCGCTGTCGTTCCTGCCGACGGTGTTCAGCGACGGCCGAATCAACCTGCATGTAGCACCCGAGGTCAGCAAGCTTAGCAATCAGAATGCCGTAACCGTGGCCGCCGGCAGCAGCACCTTCACGATCCCGGCGCTGACCGTCAGCCGCGCGGAAACCACGGTCGAACTGGGCAGCGGCCAGAGCTTCGCCATCGCCGGCCTGTTGCAGACCGACCACACGCAAGGCAACACCGGCCTTCCCGGACTGGGCGATGTTCCGGTACTCGGCGCGCTGTTCCGCGACAATTCGTTCGACAACAAGGAGACCGAGCTGGTCATCTTGGTGACGCCGTACATCGTGCGGCCGGTGAACGATCCGTCCTCGCTGCATCTGCCGACCGACGGCTACACCATGCCGCGGGAAATCGACCGCCTGCTATTCATGCGTCAGGTGGGTCACGGCCAACCGGCAGTCCCGGTCAGTATCCCCGGCAGCGCCGGCTTCGTCGTGCAATAGGCGGGAGAAGCAGCATGCAACCACGTCATCTGATCCGCATCGCACTGATCGCTGCCGTCCTTGTGCTCGCGGCCTGTCAGCAGATGGACCCGTATACGCGAACCGACGAATGGCAACCCAATGGAGCCAACGCAGGCAACATCTCGGCGATGGTTGCCGATCCCTATGACCTGATCCGCGGTCGGGGCACCGACGTGTCGGACTCGAAGGCGTCCAACCACTTCATCGGGCACGTCTGGAGCGATCAGCCCAAGTCGCTGCTCGGTACGGGTGGCTCCGGTGGAGGGTCAGGAGCAGGCGGCTCCGGCGGTGGCTCTGGCGGCAGCTCCAGTGGCGGCGGTTCCGGTGGCGGCGCTACGTCAGGGGGAAGCTAGAATGCCGGACGACGGAGCCCATAAGTTTGCCAGCGGCAGCGGTGACCCGAATGCCGATCAGTCATCGGCACGACATGACCGTCCGGCATTGGTCGCGTTCATCACCGATGCACGCTCCGAGGAAGCGTTGCGCGACGGCCTCGCCGATTTCGTGTCGGAAGATATCGATGTTCGGCGCGGCAACGTGCGCGCCGCCATCACGGCGATGCAGAAGCAGTCCACGCCCAAGGTGCTGGTGGTCGACGTCAGCGGCGAGGATCAACCGCTGACGGCACTCGGCGATCTCTCGAATGTCGTCGAACCCGATGTCTGCGTGCTGGTGGTTGGCGAAACCAATCACGTCGATTTCTATCGCGAGATCACCCGTGGCCTGGGCGCCGCGGATTACCTGCCGAAGCCGCTGACGCGCGACAAGGTTTCACGGCATTTCGGCGCCTTCGTCATGGGCCAGGTCCCTGCGTCGGAAGGTATGCTTGGTGGTCGAGCCATTGCGATCACCGGGGTGCGCGGCGGCGTTGGCGCAACCACGCTTGCCGTCAACCTGTCCTGGCATTTCGGCGTGTGGATGCGCCGTCACTCCGTTCTGCTGGATCCCGATCTGCAACTCGGCATGGCGGCATTCCTGCTGAACATACAGCCTGGCCCCGGCCTGCGCATGGCACTGGAGGCACCGGAACGGATCGACGCGCTGCTGGCCGAACGTGCTGCTCAACCGGCGGCCGATCGGCTGCACGTGCTGGCCGGCGAGGAGAAGCTGGCGCTACAGCCGAACCACGCACCCGGCGCCGCGGCGCGGCTGCTGGAGGCGCTGCGCCGACGCTACAATTTCATCGTTGCCGATGTGCCGTTCGCACCGGTGTCGGTGTATCGCGATCTGTTGGATCTGGTGGATCAGCGGGTGCTGGTGATGGAACCGACGCTGGCCGCCGTGCGCGACACGCTGCGGATGCTGGCGCTGCCAAGCGGCGCGCCGCAGTCACAACGCGCCGTGGTGGTGTTGAATCGCGTCGGCATTCCCGGCGGCCTCACCCGGCGCCAGGTGGAAGATGCCTTGAAGATGAAGGTTGACGTCACGATCCCGGACCTGCCGAAGCAGGTTGGCAACGCCGCCACGCTGGGCGAGCCGGCCATGGCGAGCAGCAGCAGTTTCCGTGCCGGCATTCTGGAACTGACGCGTCAGGTTGCCGGGTTGCGACTGCTCGATGCGGCATCGGTAACCGGTGGCGCTGCCGCGGCGCACGGCAAGCGCTCACGCTGGCGTCTGTTGGGTCGCCGCTGATGAACCTGACTTATACACCAAACTTTGGTCGCCGCAGCGGCGGGCCATCATCACAGGCTGAACCGCCGACAAAGGCGGCCACCCCGCCGAATCAGGCAACGCCGCCGCCGCCCGAGGTGCATTCGCCTGGGGCGGGTTTGCCTTCGGAGGCGATTGCCGAACTGCGTGCCGTCTGCCTTGCCCGGCTGGAGCCGACTGCGGTTGCCAACATGGCGCCGGATCGACTGGCCACCGATGTCGAGCGGCTGATATCCGAGATCGCCACGGAACGACGCATCCAGCTCAACGGCCGCGAGCAGCGCGCACTCGCCGGCGAGTTGGTGAACGACATTCTGGGGCTCGGTCCGCTCGAGAAACTGCTCGAGGACCAGACGATCTCCGACATCATGGTGAATGGTCCCAACCGGACCTTCGTCGAACGCGGCGGCAAGGTCGAGATGGCCAATATCCGCTTCCGCGATACCGCGCACCTCGCCAATATCTGCCAGCGCATCGCCGCGGCAGTCGGCAGGCGCGTCGACGAATCGAGTCCGATGGTGGATGCGCGGCTGAAGGATGGTTCGCGCGTCAACATCGTGTTTCAGCCACTGGCGCTCGATGGCCCGTATCTCTCGATCCGCAAGTTCGGCCGCAAGGGCATCGATTTCGCCAAGCTGATCGAATACAAGGCGCTGACCCTGCCGGTCGCCCGTATATTGGAGATTGCCTCGCAGGCGCGACTGAACGTGATCATCTCGGGCGGCACCGGCTCCGGCAAGACGACATTGATGAACGCGATGTCGCGACTGATCGATCACGGTGAACGCGTCGTGACGATCGAGGACGCCGCGGAACTGCAATTGCAGCAGCCGCATGTGGTGCGACTGGAGACGCGTCCCGCCAGTCTGGAAGGCCGCGGCGAGATCACCCAGCGCGACCTGGTGCGCAATGCCCTGCGCATGCGCCCGGACCGGGTGATCATCGGCGAGGTGCGCAGCGGCGAAGCGTTCGACATGCTGCAGGCGATGAACACCGGCCATGACGGATCGATGTCCACGATCCATGCCAACACCTCGCGCGACGCGCTGATCCGCATCGAGAACATGGTGCAGATGGGCAACATGGGACTGCCTTCGAAGGCGATCCGTCAGCAGATCGTCGGCGCGATCGACCTGATCGTGCAGGTCGAACGGCAGCGCGATGGCGGTCGCCGCATAACCCAGGTGACCGAGGTCTGCGGCATGGAAGGCGAAATCATCACGATGAATGACATCTTCCAGTTCGAAATGCTGGGCGAAGGGCCCGACGGCAAGCTGTTCGGCCAGTACAAGACGAGCAAGGTGCCACCAAGCTTTGCGCGCAGGCTGGCGTATTTCGGGCTCGACCGGCAGTGGAAGGCGGCACTGGACGAGGCCGAGACATGAAAGGCAGCCTGCAATGGATGCTGCTGATCATGTCTTGCCTCTCGCTGGCGGGACTCGGTCTCAGCGGTTTCCTCGTGTCGCGCGCGCAGAACTATCGGCAGAAGCGCGATGCCAGGCTGGCCATGGTGGTCACGCCGCACGTGCGGACGCAGCGGTTGGAGGTTTCGGCATTCACCCGCGCCGCGAAGCCGAAGGACCAGTCTCTGATCGGCATCTCCGCCCGGGTTTTCGGGTTCGATCCGGCCACGCCGGACCGCTATCCGATGCGCTGGTGGATCGTGGTCGGCATCACGCTGGCGATCAGCAAGGCGGCGCAAACGCTGGCCGACGACCTGTTGGGAACATTGGGATGGCTCGCCATCCCGATCGTCTGGGTCGGCTTGAGCCGAGCGTTCTTCGGCTGGTTCGATCGGCGGCAACGCGAACAGCTGCTGGCGCAGTTTCCCGATGCACTGGCAATGATCGTGCGCTCTGTCCGCGTCGGCATTCCGGTGCAGGAAGCGATCCGCACCGTGGCCCGCGAGTTGCCACACCCGACCGGTCCCGAATTCAGCCGGCTGGTCAGTCAGGTTTCGGTCGGCGTCACCATGGATGACGCGATGCTGGAATTGTCGCGCCGCGCCGGCCTGCCGGAGTACCGGTTCTTCACCACGGCGTTGTCGTTGCAGAACCAGACCGGCGGAGCATTGAGCGAAACACTGGAAAACCTGGCCGACGTGATACGCAAGCGCGCCGCGTTGAAGGCAAAGGGCATGGCCATGGCGTCCGAGGCGAAAGCGACGGCGATTATTCTGGCGGCATTGCCGGTGGTGATCTGCCTGATCCTGTGGGTGCTGAATCCGGAATATATCGCATTGCTGTTCACTGACCCCACCGGGCACAAGCTGTTCGGCATCGCGGTGATATCGCTGATTACCGGATTGTGCATCATCCGCACCATCATCAAGCGCAGTCTGCCGGCATGAGCCCGCTGGTTATCCTGTCAGCCGGCGGCATATTCATGCTGATGCTGACCGCCTCCGGCCTGATGATGATGCGTCAGTCCCATCAGCACGAACGTTTCGCCGCGCGTGTCCGGTTGATCCACGGCCAGGCGCCCGCGGCACGCCAGCCTGGCGAACTCGGCTGCAATCAGTATTGCCTCGATGCGAGCCGTCGCCGGTCTGGGCCAGATGATCCTGCGCACCGGTCTGCTGTCGGCGCGTACGCGTGCCGATCTCGAGAACACGCTGGCGGCTTCGGGCCTGCACGGGGCGAATGGCCTCGCGGCTTACATCGGCTTCAAGATCATGATGGTCGCCGGCCTGCCGTTGCTGTCCTTGGTGCTGCTGCACAATGTTGGCCTTCCCGGCATGGTGGGGACGCTGCTGCCGCCGGCCAGCGGCATACTCGGCTTGCTTGCGCCGGACTGGGTACTCGGCCGCAGGCGCAAGAAATATCAGGCGCACCTCGATCTGGGTCTGCCGGACGCGCTCGACATGATGGTGATCTGCGCCCAGGCCGGGCTCGGCCTGGGCCCCACCATCGTGCGCGTGGCGAGCGAACTGCAGAACTGCCCATTGGGAGGTTGCCCAGGAACTGGCGCAGACGGCCAACGAGTTGCAGATGGTCTCCGACAGCCGGATTGCCCTGACCAATCTCGGCACGCGAACCGGCATCGATGGCTACAAGCGGCTCGGCACCACGCTGATCCAGACCATGCAGTACGGCACGCCGCTGACCGACGCGCTGCGGACCCTGTCGGCGGAGATGCGGCAGGACGCCCTGACGAAGTTCGAGGCTCGGGCGGCCCGCCTGCCGGTGTTGCTGACCATGCCCACAATCGTTTTTATTCTGCCATGTGTCTTCCTCATTGCCGGCGGTCCTGCCATCATCCAGATCATGAGGGCGTTCAACTGATTCGGCAGATGCGCGGCATTACCCTGAGCCTGCTGGTATTGCTCGCTGCCTGCTCCCCGCGCGGAACCACCGGGTTGGGGACGGGTGCGCCTGGGCTCGACGTGGCGGATGCGGCCATGAAGAGCGGTTCGCCTGAGATCGCACTGCAGATCGTCGGCGGTATCCTGGCGAAGGACCCGGACAACGAGGCCGCTCTGTTGACGCAGGGCGAAGCGCTGACCGAACTGCGGCGGCCGGACGATGCCGGCGTCAGCTTCACCAGGGCGCTGGCGCAAAACCCAACCTCTGTCGGTGCGGAGATCGGCCTTGGGCGGCTGCGTCTGGCGACGGATCCCGCCGGCGCCGAAGCGCTGTTCCTCGAAGCCCTGCAGCACGAACCACGCAACGGCGTTGCGCTGAACGATTTGGGCATCGCGCGTGACCTGCAAGGCAATCACGTCGCGGCTCAGGCGGCCTACCGTCAGGCGTTGGGCGTCAGTCCGGACATGGCGGCGGCCCAGGTCAACCTGGCGCTGTCCTTGGCGATGACCGGTCAGGCGAAAGACGCTGTCCAACTGCTGCGCCCGCTGGCGACCGGCCCCGGAACATCTCAGCAGGTGCGTCACGACCTTGCGGCGGTGTTGACCATGGGCGGCGATAAGACGGAGGCGGAACATATCCTGAGCCAGGACCTGCCGCCCAACGAGGTACAGAAGGCGATGGCCGCCTATGCCTCGGGAGAAACCGCCACGACCGCGAGCCTGCTGACCCCCGGGGTGGTCACGGGTGACAACCCGGCAGCAGCGCCGACGGCTCCCGCCAAGACTGCGGTGCCCACTGCTCCCGCCAAGACTGCGGTGCCGACGGCTTCCGCCGAGACTGCGGTGCCAATTGCTCCCGCCGAGGCCGCGGTGCCGACTGCTCCCGCCAAGACTGCGATGCCGACGCCCACGGCGCCCGCCGAGACCGCGGCAGCGGCGCCGGTGCCGCCGGCTCCCGCCGCCACCGCGGAGCCGACGCGAGCGGTTGCTGCGGGGACTGCGACAGCAAGAACCGTGGAGGTTCAGTTGGCCGCTGCTCCGTCCGAGAGCGCGGCGCACGCGGAGTGGCAGCGGCTTCAAAAGCAGATGCCGCAGTTGCTGAGCGATCGTCAGCCGATCGTCGCCAAGGTGGAACGGGATGGCCGGGTTTTTTGGCGGTTGCGCACCGGTGGGTTTGCCGATGCCAGCGCCGCCGCCGCGTTCTGCGACCATGTGCGGCAGGCCGGCACCGCCTGCCTCGCAGAGCAGCGGTAGAGCAGGATCTCAGGGCGGCCGCTCAGACGGCCACTGCGACCCTTGGAACGCCTCGCGTTCTCGCTGGCCGACAACGTCGCGCGCCGCCGCCGTGCCCTGGTTGGCGGCAGGATGATCTGTGCGCCCCGGGCGAAGTCGGCGTAGCCTTCCTGGGCCAACGCCGTCGCTATCTTGCGCTTTGCGCTTGCTTCGAGCTGACAGATGCGCTCCCGCGTTACGCTGAACCGCGTGGCCAGCGTCTCCAGGTGTGCGACCTCGTCGCCATTGCTCATGCAGCGGGTCAAGAAGACCGCGCGTTCCCGCTCGCCAAGGATTTCATGGACCAGTGCCATGATGCGCTTGCGCACCTTGGCGTGGTCCAGCCGCAGGATGACGTCTTCTTCGGGCGATGCGCCGTCGGCGGCAAGGGTATCTTCCAGGTTCTGGGTCGCGCCCTGCGTATTGACCTGAGTTTGCAGGCTGACCGCGCCGCCGCTGATCAGCCGCATGCTGCGCGCGACCTCATCGCCGGCCAGTCCGATACGTCGACCGATCCGATCGCATAATTCGGACTCGGTGGCATCGACGCGCTCACGATGGCAGCTTTTCCGCGCGTCGGCGAACAGGCGGCCCGTCATCTGGGCAAGTTGGCGATGCGCGGTGGTGGCTGGCAGCCGGACCGGCGCGGCGTTGCGGCGGATGTAGTCCTGGATGTGCCAGCGGATCCAGCCGATGGCATAGTTGGCGAGCCTGCCGTCGAACCTGGTCGAGTCGAAGCGTGCGATCGCCGCGTGCAGGCCGAGATGGCCGGCGCCGATCAGATCGGCCAGTTCAATGGTTCGGCTGCCGGTAGCGGCTGGCAATGGCGACACCAGCTTGCTGTGGCTTTCCCACAACTCGGTCAGCGCCGCCTGGCGGCTGCGTTCGTCGGTGCCGTCTGGCAGACGCGCAGCAGCTGCCGTTCACGTTCAGCGGTGAGATTTGAGCGATTGAGCTGCGTGCGAATGGCCAGGTCGAGCCATCCGCTGGTTCCGACAATCGCCATCAAGCCCTTCCTGCCAACCTCGGACACCGAACCGTCAGACCGGATAGTTAGCCGGCCGTGTCGCGCTTCCCGATTATCGCAAGTTATCTCGCGGATCGGACAAAAACATTGTCCGTTCTTTGAGAACCAGCCGTGTTTACTTGCTCGGTTTAGCGCGACTTCAGACGGGTTATACCGCATTCGACATCTCCACAACAAGTTTGGTTGCAGTGAAAAAATCGTTTATTTCACGGTAACGGCTGTACGGCAGCAAGCCGAACATTGCGTGAATGCACTGTTTGGTGCGGCGGTTTCAGGGTGCTTGACCGGATTGATGGGGCTTTGTAACAATTTCCGCCACGCTGGCGCGATTCGCTACCGGAAACCGGCATCAGCCGGCTTGGAGCGGTGTGTTCGGGACAGAAAGGACACGTCTCTGACCGGTCGAGCCCAATCATTACGTGACCTTCCGTGCGAGCTGCTTTCCGGATGGGCGGTCAGCGAGCCATTACCACGTTCCTGGCGAAGGCCTGCTGAGCAAGGAGCGCTTTAACGATTGGTTAACTAAGGTTGTGGACCCGTCGTATCGCGTCGCCGTGCTGGTCATCCGCGAATATCGCGACGCCGATGGAGCACTGAAGGCTGTATCCTCGAGCGCAGATGTCGAACGGCCGATGGGGCGTATTGCGGCGACCCGGCGAGGGTCGAGGTTGGCGGCGCGGCATTGCGGGTAAGAGCTTTCCGTTCGACCCCTGAGGGTAGCCTGGAGGAGATCGATCCCCGGCTGCAACCGCCGGTCGATCGGGCGTCGCGCGACGGCCTGTTCGACAGCGAGGACCGGACTGTCCGGGCTGCCTATGGCGAGACCGCCCGCATCGTGTCGGTCCGCGCACCATCGGCCCGGGAAGAACTCGTCGGGTTCTCCAGCATGGTGCACCTGCTGACGCAGGACGGGCGCGAACTGGCCTGCGGTATCGGCTGGCATGGCACGACCCCGTTCCTGATCCAGGGTGAGTTCGCTCCCGACGATGGCCAGACATCCGATGCGGCCGACATCGCGGGCGGCGACGTTTGGCGAGACCTGCTGACCGCGGACCAGACGGTATGGCTGCGCTATGCGGAGCGTTATGAGCATCTGGTGATCCTTGACATCCGCGCCGAAGGCACGACCGGCGAAGTATTGGTCCTGACCGGCGACACGGGGGGATCGATCGCGTGGCATCTGATCGACGCCGACGGCGTCGATCTGTGGCGCAAGACGCCGCAGGAGATGATCGCCGACTCGCCGCCGCCGCAAGCCACGCCGGCACGCGAGGCCAACGATCAGCCGCCCCCGCCCACCGACGCCGCCGACCGCGCCAGGAGGGCTTGAGGCGTCCACCGTATCCGGCCCACAATCCCGCCCGGTGCGGCCTGATGCGGAGTGTCATGCGCGTTCTGGTCATGGGTGGCGGCGTGGTCGGCGTGACCACCGCCTATCAGTTGCTCAAGGACGGCCACGAGGTGGTGCTGCTGGAGCGCAATGCCGGCGTCGCGCAGGAGACCAGTTGGGGCAATGCGGGGATGGTCGCGCCAGGGCCATTCGTTCGTCTGGTCATCGCCGCGCGCGCCCTGGATTCTGCTGAAGTCGCTGTTCCGCAAGGACCAGGCGCTGCGCTTTCGATTCTCGACCGATCCGCGGCTGTATTCCTGGTCGGCTGAAATTCCTCGCCGAATGCACCGCGCGCGAAGGCGCGCAGCAACACGCTGCGCAAGCATCAGATCGCGATGTATTCGCAGCGCGTGCTGCA
The DNA here is from genome assembly GCA_963790445.1 of uncultured Alphaproteobacteria bacterium. Classification (GTDB taxonomy): domain Bacteria; phylum Pseudomonadota; class Alphaproteobacteria; order Acetobacterales; family Acetobacteraceae; genus JAMXLO01. Next base: position 272,024 of record CAWBON010000014.1, read on the forward strand.
TGAGGTGATCGCCGCCGAAACGGTCGACTATGATCGCAATGCGCGCGGCATCCTGTACTTCCATCGCGATCAGGCGGCGCTGGATGCCGGCGTGGCGCACATGCAGTTGCTGGCCGATGACGGGCAGGAGATCCGCGTGCTCGACCGGGCGCAGGTGCTGGAACTGGAACCGGCGTTGCGCGGGGCGGCGCACAAGATTGCCGGCGGCATTTATTGCCCGACCGACGAAACCGGCGATTCGCACAAGTTCACCCGTGCCCTCGGCGCACGCTGCGAGGCACTCGGTGCCGAGTTCCACACCGACACGGCGATCACCGCGATCGACACGTCAGGCGATGCGGTGACGCAGGTGCGGGCCAACGGCCAGGCGTTCAAGGCCGATGCCTATGTGATGGCGATGGGCAGCCACAGCCCGCATGCTGGCCCGCCGGATCGGCGTCGCTCTGCCGATCTATCCGATCAAGGGCTATTCGCTGACCATCCCGGTCGGCAACCACGCCGCGCCGCCGACCATCGGGTCGGTGGACGAAACCAACCTGGTGGCCATCTCGCGCTTCGGCGACCGCGTGCGGGTGACCGCAACCGCGGAGTTCGCCGGCTACGACACCAGCCACAAGCCGGCCGATTTCAGCTTCATGAAGTCGGTCGCGCAGGAACTGTATCCGGACGGCGCGGACTATCATCGCGCCGAGATGTGGGCAGGGCTGCGGCCGATGACGCCCGACAATCTGCCGATCCTCGGCCGCAGGCGGCATCGCAATCTGTGGTTCAATACCGGCCACGGGCATATCGGCTGGACCATGTCGCACGGCTGCGCGCGCATCACCGCCGATCTGATCGCGCGGGCGGCCAACGGCGATTCCGGTTGGTGTTTGACGGGGGGATACGCGATGGATGGCAGTGCCACGAATTTCACCGATCTTGGCGTGCTGCCCTGCACGCTGGATGACGGCATCGCGACACGCGCGGCGATCGGGCTGCTGGTGCTGGCGACCGACCAGACCATGGAGCACGAGTTCCGCCATCTGATCCGTCTGCCCGGCGTCGCGGTGTACGGCGCGCGCTTGTTCAACGACGCCGAGATCACCCCCGAAACGCTGCGTGCCATGCGCGATCGCATCGCACCCGCCGCCGAATTGATCCTGCCGGGACATGCACCTCGACGTGGTGGCGTTCGGCTGCACCTGCGCCAGCATGGCGCTGGGCGAGGATGAGGTATTCCGCCAGATCCGTCGCGCGCCGTCCGGATGTTGCCTGCACCACGCCGGTCACCGCTGCGTTCGCCGCCTTCAAGGCGCTGGGTGCGAGGCGGATCGGCGTGCTGACACCCTATGCGCCGGCGGTGAACGCCGTGGTGCGCGAGTATCTGGACACGCACGGTGCCGAGGTCGCGGCGTTCGCGACGTTCGACAAGCGCGACGACAGGGAGGCTGCGCGCATCTCGGTGGCTTCGATCGCTGCCGCGATTGGCGCACTGGTGCGGGGTGCCCGGTTGGACGCGGTGTTCGTGTCATGCACCAGCCTGCGGCTTGCCGAGAGCGTGGCGGCGATCGAGGCGGATGTAGGGATTCCGGTCACCTCGAGCGATCACGCGCTGGCATGGCATTGCCTGCGGCTCGCAGGGGTGGACGACACGGTGCCAAACGCGGGGCGGCTGTTTGGCTGCGGATTGGCGTGATGGCAGGGTGGCGTGGCAGTTCCTGCGGATGCGGATTTCCAACGCTCCCATGATCGCGTTCTGTATCGCACAACAGTTCACTTGCCCGGCGCGTCGCGCATCAGCAGACTGGCGACATGACTGACGATTCGCTGAACTGCCTGAAGTGCCCGGCGCTGTGTTGCAGGATGGCCGGCTATGTTGAAGTCAGCCGCAACGATATCCGGCGGCTGGCGAAGTTCCTCCATCTGACGGTGCGGGAATTCGAGGAACGCCACATCATCGAGCGCACGCGCAAAGGCAGCAAGCGCATCAAGACCGGCTTTGGCACCTGCCAGTTCCTCGGCAACGACCGGCGCTGCACGGTGTACGAGGGGCGACCGAAAGACTGCCGCGGCTACGTCTGCTGGAACCAGGAGGACACCACGGTCTTCGACTTTGCCCGCTTCCTGCAGGTCCCGGTGGCAAAGCTGCGCAAGCAGGACGAGACCGCGCCATAGCGCGGCGAAGCATAATCCCGGGGAAGACGGGGGCCAAGGCGACGGGTCCCAAAAGGAGACGGGGCCCACAGAGATGGGGCCCAAGGAGACGGAGCAGATGAGCGATCGAGAAATCACGGCCTTGCGTGCGGTCCTGGCGGCGCGGCCGCGCAGCGATGACATTGCCCAGCGGCGGCGCGACATCGATGCACGCGGCAAGGCTTACAAACTGCCAGCCGACGTCAGCATCGAGCCGGTTACCGCCAATGGCGTGAAGGCGGAGTGGACTGCGACGCCGGACGCCGATCCGTCGAAGGCGATGCTATATCTGCATGGCGGCGGGTACGTGATCGGCTCGCTGGACAGCCATCGGCATCTGGCCGCTGAAGCCGGGCGGGCGGCGCGCAGCAGGACATTGGCGATCGACTACCGGCTGGCGCCCGAACACCCGTTCCCCGCGGCGGTGGACGATGCACTCGCCGCCTATCGGTTCCTGCTGGCCAGCGGCGTGCAGCCAGGTGGCATCACCATCGCCGGTGATTCCGCCGGCGGTGGCCTGGTCGTAGCGGCGATGCTGGCGATCCGCGATGCCGGCCTGGCGCAACCCGCGTGCGGTTGGGCGATCTCGCCGTGGGTCGACATGGAAGCTATTGGCGGCAGCATGGCCAGCAAGGCCGCTATCGATCCGACGGTGCAGAAGGCCGGCATTCTCGACATGGCGACGCATTATCTGAACGGCGCCAATCCGCGCGCGCCCTTGGCAGCGCCGATTTATGCCGACCTGCGCGGGCTTTCGCCGTTGCTGATTCAGGTGGGCTCGGCAGAGACGTTGTTGGACGATGCGATCCGTCTGGCGCAGGTGGCGGGTTCCGCGGATGTTGCTGTCGATCTGCAGATTTGGCCGGAGATGATCCATGTCTGGCATCTGTATTATCCCGACCTGTCGGCGGGCCGGCGGGCGATCGCCGCGGGTGGTGAATTCGTCCGCGCAATGACATCGCATGAAGCGCACTCTGTTGCGGCGGAGTAATGATTGTCTGTGTAACGATTGACTGTTTGCTGTGAGGTTTTTTCGACTGTTCTCGCTTTATTTGCGCGGCACCGCACAGCTAAATCACGGTCTCGCGACTGTGATTGACAGGGCTTTGCCTTTCTGTGCCAACTAGTAACGCAATCGCATTTGGCTTGGCTTGCTGCGCCTCCCGTCCAATCGGGTGCCCTCAAGACGTCCAAAGGGCCGGTTGTCTACCGCATTGCGCGCTGTTGCGTGGTGCATAAAGACGGGGAAGACGCAGATTATGGCTATCGGCACAGTCAAGTGGTTCAACACGACCAAAGGCTTCGGCTTCATCATGCCGCAAGATGGCGGCAAGGACGTGTTCGTCCACATCACCGCCGTGCAGGCGGCTGGTCTTCGTGGCCTGAATGAAGGCCAGAAGGTCAGCTACGAGGTTGCAATGGAGCGTGGCAAGGCCGCGGCAACAAACCTCAAGCTCGCCTGACGCAGCCGGCGTAGCGCCGGCTTGATCCATCCATTCCCCCCCAGCGCGATAGGGGACGCGCACCGGAAGGAGTGACGACGATGGCTGTTGGGACCGTCAAGTGGTTCAATGCTACCAAGGGCTATGGCTTCATCATGCCGCAGGACGGCGGCAAGGACGTGTTCGTCCATATCACCGCCGTGCAGGCCGCGGGGCTGAAGGGCCTGAATGACGGCCAGAAGGTGACTACGAGGTAGCGATGGAACGCGGCAAGGCCGCGGCCACCAACCTCAAGCTCGCCTGACGGCAACGTCTCAAGCTTGACGCAACGGACTGCTGCTGGGGGCCTCGCCTCCGGTGGCGGCTCGCTTTGCTTGCGTGCCAGCTTGTTGTCATTCCAGCATGGCGGTTGCGTCATGTTCTCGTTGCCGGAACTCGAAAGCGCGCTGTCGCTGGTGCACCAAAGCTTCCCCGGCACGCCGCAATATGCCTGGCCACTGCTGGCGGAACGCAGCGGTGCGGAAGTGTGGGTCGAAGCACGAGAACCACACGCCGACCGGTGCTTTCAAACTGCGCGGCGGATTGATCTACGCCGAACGGCTGCGGCGCGAACGGCCGCATGTGCCGGGCATCGTGTCGGCCACGCGCGGCAATCATGGCCAGTCGCTTGCCTGGGCGGGACGGCGCTATGGCGTGCCGGTGACCGTCGTCGTGCCGCACGGCAACAGCGTGGAGAAGAACGCCGCTATGCGCGCATTCGGCGCACGGTTGGTCGAGCATGGCGACGACTTCGAAATGGCGCGCGAGGAGGCGGCGCGAATTGCCGTGGCGGAGGGATTGGAATTCGCGCCGTCGTTTGCGCCTGATCTGGTGAAGGGCGTTGCCACCTATTCGCTGGAATTGTTCCGTGCCGCGCCGCCGCTCGATGCGCTGTATGTGCCGATTGGTCTCGGTTCCGGCATTTGCGGCGCGATCCTGACGCGCGATCTGCTGGGGCTGCACACCGAGATCATCGGCGTGCAGGCGTCCGGCGCGCCGCGCCTATGCGCGATCTTTTGCCGAGGGACGTGTGGTGGCGGTGAACCGCGCGGAGACGCATGCGGATGGCGTTGCGGTGCGGCAGCCGGATGCCGAAGCGTTCGCCATCATCCGCGCCGGCGCCGCGCGCATCGTCACGCGTGACGGATGATGAGATCGCCGATGCGATCCGCGCGTATTGGACCGACACGCATAATCTGGTGGAGGGCGCCGGCGCCGCGCCGCTCGCGGCGTTGTTGCAGGAGCGTGCGCGTATGGCGGGCAAGCGGGTCGGAGTGGTGATCAGCGGCGGCAACATCGATCTTGCGCTGTTCCGCAGCTGGGTGCTGGGATGATGACGTTCCGCTAGCGGTGGCAATCGCTCCGGCCACGCCCGACGATCGGCGATTGCCGGGCGTGGCGCACTATCGTGCTGACAGAGCGGCCGTGCTGACGCAGATCGGCGCAACGTCTCCCACTGCCGCGAAGACGATGGCCGCCGCCGGCGCTATCAGGCCGCTGTAAGCTGCGTCGCCGATTCCACCGGCGCTATCGTGTGGTCAGAGGACGGTTCGCGGATCATGTAGCCGCGGCCCCAAACCGTGCCGATCAGGTTGTCGGCCCCGGCGTGCGCCAGCTTCTTGCGCAGCTTGCAGATGAACACGTCGATGATCTTCATCTCGGGTTCATCCATGCCGCCATACAGGTGATTGAGGAACGCTTCCTTGGTCAGCACCATGCCCTTGCGCAGCACCAGCAGCTCGAGGATCGAATATTCCTTGCCGGTCAGATGCACCTGCTGCCCGTCAACCAGCACCTCGTGGCTGTCCAGATTGAGCTGCAGCGATCCGACGCGCAGCGACGGCTGGCTGAACCCCTTGCTGCGGCGGACGATCGCCTGCATGCGCGCCAGCAACTCGGCTTTGTCGAACGGCTTGGTGATGAAGTCGTCGGCGCCCAGGCCGAGGCCCTTTACCTTGGCCTGCGGCCGCGACAGGCCGGACAGGATCAGCACCGGCGTGTCGTTGCGAGCGACGCGCATCCGGCGCACCACCTCGAAGCCCTCGATATCGGGCAGCATCAGATCCAGCACCACGATGTCGTAGTCATAGTGGCGGGCCAGCTCGAGGCCTTCCTCACCGGTGTCAGCATGATCGACCACTGCGCCGCTGGCCTTCAGCATCAGAGACATGCCGCGGGCAGCCACGAGGTCGTCTTCGATAAGCAGGATGCGCATAGACTGCTTCCTCTGGTATAACGACCTGATTTACCTACCACTATAGCGTGTGTATACGCTACAGTTTTTTCACCATTTGCGTGTATCATATCTGGTCGGCCTCGGATCAAACCATGAAGATCGGGTCGGGTTTCAGTGCACTGTTCCAAGATTTCGGAGCGATTCCGGTTACAATGAGATGCACGTCGCTTGTTGGAACGCAGCGCAGCCTGTCGGTCGCAGATGCTCGACATCGCGCCGATACGGCTGGAAGGCCGGGTGACCGGCCTTTCCGGGCTGGTGGTCGATATCGATGGGCTGAGCAGTCACGTCTCGGTGGGCGACCGCCTGGTGCTGGCGGCCCGGGACGGGCAGGCGATCCCCGCGGAAATCGTCGGCTTTCGCGGGGCTTGGCGCAGGCGATGCCATTTGGCGCGCTGGACGGATTGGGGCCTGGCAGCGCGGCCCTGTTCCGTGCCGATGCCGGCAAGGTGTCGTCGGATGGCATCGCGTTCAGTTTCGGCGGCGGCGGAACATTGTCCGTGGCGGATGCGTGGCTGGGCCGGGTGGTGGACCCGCTCGGCCGGCCGCTGGATGGGCGTGGCCCGCTGCCATCCGGTCCGCGGGCTCGGCGCGTGCGGGCGCCGCCGCCCGACGCGACGCTGCGCGCCCGGCTGGGGCCGCGGCTCGATCTCGGCGTGCGCGCGCTCAACTGCTTTGCCACCTGCCGGCAGGGTCAGCGGCTTGGCCTGTTCTCCGGCTCCGGCGATCGGCAAGTCGAGCCTGCTCGCGATGCTTGCCCGGCACACCGCCTGCGATGTCGCGGTGCTGGCTCTGGTCGGCGAGCGCGGCCGCGAGGTGCGGGAGTTCCTGGAGGACGATCTGGGGGAGACCGGGCTGGCGCGTTCCGTGGTGGTGGTCGCCACCTCCGATTCCCCGCCGCTGATGCGCCGCCAGGCGGCATATGCCGCGATGACGGTGGCAGAGCATTTCCGTGACCAGGGAAAGTCCGTGCTGTTGCTGATGGACAGCGTCACCCGGTTCTGCCTGGCGCTGCGCGAGATCGGCTTGTCGGCCGGCGAGCCGCCGGCGACCCGCGGCTATCCGCCGAGCGTGTTCGCCGAACTGCCGCGCCTGCTGGAGCGTGCGGGCCCCGGCGTGGAGCAGCCGGATGGGTCCGCCGGTCAGATCACCGCCCTGTTCAGCGTGCTGGTCGAGGGCGACGATCACAACGAACCGGTCGCCGATGCGGTGCGCGGTATCCTGGATGGGCATGTCGTGCTGGATCGCCGGATCGCCGAAGGCGGCCGCTATCCGGCGGTGGATGTGCTGCGATCGCTGTCGCGCGCTGTGCCCGGCTGCAACGCGCCGGAGGAGAATGCGCTGACCCGCCGCGCCCGCGCGCTGCTGGCGTTGCATGCCGACATGGCCGACATGGTGCGCCTGGGCGCCTATCGCGCCGGCAGCGATCCGGCGGTGGATGAGGCGGTCGCGCTGGCGCCGCGGATCGAGGCGATGCTGCGCCAGGAGCGCGCGGATCGTAGCAGCATCGACGACAGCTTCGCACTGTTGCGCGCGGCACATGGAGCCAACATGACACGAGATCCCAACATGACACGAATCCGCTTGAATCGCTGTTACGCCTGCGTCGCCTGACCGCCGATGAGGCGCGCCGTGACCTGGCCGATTGCCTGCGCAAGGAGGATGTGACGGCGCAGGCGATCACGGCGATCGAGGCCGCCATCGAACGCGAAACCGAAGTCGCGACCAACCTGGCGGCAGGCGATGCGGAGGTGGAAGCATTTGCCGCCTGGCTGCGGCGCACGCGCCCTCGACAGCACGCCGCGGAGGTGGCCAAGGAGCACGCCGAATCCGAGACCAGCGCGCGCTCGCATTGTGCTGGCCGCGGCACGGGCCGCGGTGAAGGCGGCGGAGGATATGTTGGCGGAACACGAAGCTGCACGGCAGGCGCAGGTGGAGCGCCGGCAGCAGAATGAGCTTGACGAGGTGGCGCAGCGCAGCGGCGGGTGCTGAGGCTTGCGATGGCTGCGGTGTCGTACCGGATCGGGGCGGTATTCGGTCCAAGTCGGTCGACCTGCCGATCGCGGCGGCCAGCCAGATGAACGATGCAGCGCCGGCAGTATTGATTTCGTCGCGCTGACCGTGGACTCACGGCAATCCCCGTAGCTGCGACAACCGCCCGGGCACCGCCACTCACTCAACTCTGGCACCTCTCGCCCGCTCCGTGCTTTATCCCCGCTGCATAAGCCTAAGGACCTGTATCCATGCGTATTGCGATGATCGGTGGCGGCTATGTCGGCCTGGTCTCCGGCTGCCTGCTTCGCCGAATTCGGCACCGACGTCACGGTGGTGGAAGTCGACGCCCAGAAGCTGGCCGCCCTGCGCGACGGGCGCATGCCGATCTACGAACCCGGCCTGGACAAGCTGGTGGCGGAGAACGTCGCGGCCGGCCGGCTGGCGTTCACCGGCGATCTCGCCGCCGCGGTGCACGGGGCCGAGGCGGTGTTCATCGCCGTCGGCACGCCGACCCGCCGCGGCGACGGCCATGCCGACCTGTCCTATGTCTACGCCGCGGCCGAGCAGGTGGCCCGCGCGCTGACCGGCTACACCGTCATCGTCACGAAATCGACCGTTCCGGTCGGCACCAGCCGGCGGATCGCGGAGATCGTCCGCACCGCTCGGCCGGACCTGGAATTCGACGTGGCGTCCAATCCGGAATTCCTGCGCGAAGGCAACGCGATCGGCGACTTCATGCGGCCGGACCGCGTGGTGATCGGCGCCGAGACCGACCGTGCGCGCGACGTGCTGCGCCAGCTGTATCGCCCGCTGTATCTGATCGAGGCGCCGATCGTGTTCACCGGCATCGAGACGGCGGAACTGACCAAATATGCCGCCAACGCGTTCCTGGCGATGAAGGTCACGTTCATCAACGAGATGGCGGATCTCTGCGAGAAGGTCGGCGCCGACGTGCACGACGTGGCGCGCGGCATCGGCCTGGACGGCCGCATCGGCCGCAAATTCCTGCATCCCGGGCCGGGCTACGGCGGATCGTGCTTCCCGAAGGACACGCTGGCGCTGATGCGCACCGCGCAGGACTACGGCGCGCCGTCGCGCCTGGTGGAGGCCACGGTCGCGGTCAACGACGCGCGCAAGTCCAGCATGGCGATGCGGGTGATCGCCGCCTGCGGCGGCTCGGTGCGCGGCAAGACGATCGCGGTGCTGGGCCTGACCTTCAAGCCGGAGACCGACGACATGCGCGATGCGCCGGCGCTGTCGATCGTGGCGCGGCTGGTGGGCGACGGCGCCACGATCCGCGCCTTCGATCCGGAGGGCATGCAGCAGGCCGGACCGCTGCTGCCCGCCGGCGTGACGTATTGCCGCGATGCGTTCGATGCCGCGCAAGGCGCGGATGCGCTGGTGCTGATCACCGAATGGAACGAGTTCCGCGCGCATGAGCCCAGCCAGGCTGCGCGACACGATGCGCGGCCGCGTGCTGGTGGATTTGCGCAACGTCTACGACCCGGTGGCGATGCGGCAGGCGGGGTTCGACTACCATTGCGTCGGTCGCCCAGCCGAACCGCCGCGGGTAATCCTTCGTCAACGCCGGGGCGTTAAGCTTGGGCGGCATGGACATCACAGTCTGCATCTGCACGCACAACCGTCCTGGCTACGTCCGCGATTGCCTGGACGGGCTGCGCGCAGCAGACCGTCGCGTCGGACTGCTTCGACATCCTGGTGGTCGACAGCGGGTCGACCGGCGACGTTCCGGCGGAACTGGCGCGGATGGTCGCCGAGATTCGCCAATGCGCGGCTGCTGCGGGTGGAGCAGGCCGGCGTCAGCATTGCCCGCAATGCCGGCGCGCGGGAGGCGGACGGCGCCTATATCGCCTACATCGACGATGATGCGATCCCGGCGGCTGACTGGGTCGAACGGATCCGGCAGCGATCGACGAACGGCAGCCGCCGCCGGCAATGATCGGCGGGCGCATCCTGCCGCATTGGGAAGCGCCGTTGCCGGCCTGGTGGCCGCGGACAGCTGCGCGGCTCGCTGTCGATCATCGAACACGAGGGCGCAGGGCGAATACCGCACCCCCGCGCTGCCGGCGGGGCTGGAACCTTACGGTGCGAACATGGTCGTGCATGTCCTGTCGCTGCTTGCGATCGGCGGCTTCGGCCACGTCGCAGCGGCCGGCTCGGCAAGGCATTGCTGTCGGATGAGGAGGTGCAGCTCGCCTGGCGCCTGCAGGCGGCGGGCATTCGGTGCGCTATGATTCGCGGATCGTCGTGCGGCATCAGATCCAGGCGGCGCGGCTGACGCCGGGATGGCTGCTGTCGCGGCTGTACTGGCAGGGCGTCTCGACGGTGCTGACGCGCCGGCTGCTTGGCCGGCCCGGCGCGGTCTGGCGCGAATTGCCACGACGCATCGCGGTCGCTGCGCTGATGGCGCCGTCCGGTCTGCTGCCTCGCCGCAGCACGCGTCTGGTGCGCTGCCGCTGGCGGCTGGCCTATGCACTCGGCTTCATTCGCGCCGCACTGGGCCGGCGAGTGGTCGCCGCAGTGGCGCCTCCCGGCCGTTAGCGCCGTGCTGCTGTATCGCTGGCAGGGAAGTAGTGCCGTGCGGTCCGATGCGCGATTTGCAGGGTGCGATCTTCATCACCCCCGGACACTTCACCCTGGTCATTTCGCCGACCGCCCGCCTCCCTCCGCGCGTGAGCGAAAGAGAGAAGCGGGAAGTGGTGGCAAACGCTACAGGTTCGCCTGGAAGTCCACGTAGTCGCGAACCTTCTTGTAAACCTGCAGCCGGTTCCGTTGGCTGTCGGCCACGATGATTTCGTTGGTCGCCGGATTGAAGTCCACCGCGGTCGGGAAGCAGAACCGCCATTGCGGTTCCAGGTTCTTCACGCGGCGCAACGCCTTCATCATGTCGGGGTTGGCGTCGATGCTCTGCTGGCCCCACTTGGACATTATCTGGGCGTCGCCCATGAGGTTGGCCAGCGGATTGCCATCCGAGTCGAAGATGCTGACGCGATGGTTGCCCCAGTCGGCGACGTAGATGTCACCGTCGGGATCGACCGCCACGTCGGTGGGATGATTGAGCATCCCCGCCTTGGGATATTCGTTGGTCCCGGTGTTCGATACCCACGGTCCCAGGTAGGTCACGGCGAAGGCGTTCGACGGCGCCGGCACGGTGCCGTATTCGCCGAACTTCATCAGGAACTCGCCTTTGGGCGACAGCTTCTGGACGCGGTGGTTCTTCCAATCGGCAACGAACATGTTGCCATCGGCATCGAGCGTGATGCCCCACGGCTGGTTGAATTCGCCGTCGCCGCTGCCGGCCTTGCCGCACTTGGCGATGAACTTGCCTTCGGGCGTGAAGACCTGGAGGCGATTGTTGCCGCTGTCGACGACGATCAGGTTGCCATTCTTCTCGCATGCCAGTCCGGCCGGACGGGACAGTTCGCCGTCGCCGCTGCCCGACTTGCCCCACGTGCGCACGAACTTGCCGCTGCCGTCGAACACGGTGATCGTGTTGTTCCATTCGTCCGAGACGTAGACATGATCGTTGCCATCGACCGCGACGCCGAACGGCCAGGTCGAACGGCCTTCGCCTTCGCCGAACTTGAAGAATTCGTCGAGCAGTTCCTCTTCGCCGGGGCCGCCGAGCCTGACCTTGTTGACCCGCATGCCGAAGTTGTTTTCGTTGCCGCGATTGGCAACGTAGATGTCCCGGCCGCTGCCGAGGCACATTGTCTGCGGGTAGTTGAATCCCGTGCCCGACGCCGATCCGCGCCCAACAGCATGGCTCCAATCATAGCATCTTCCACGCACAACAGTTGTAAGCGGCATAATTCCCTCCCGTCACTTCGCGATGTTGCCTTCCGTCCTCGGAAAGGCCGTTCGCCCAACTCTTCGGCCCGCTCTTCAGCTTTTCGGCCTTCGCTCGTTCCCTGGCATCCGCCTGCGGCGAGTGCCTGGGGAACGAGCGAGCTTGCCGACAGCCCGCCTAGTTCAGGAAGGCTGGCTGTTCGTAAGTACCGTTGACGATCGGCACCGGATCCATCCCCATCCACTTGTCGAGGATCGTCGAGTAGATGCTGCGGAAGTCCATGCTGGGATTGAGATCGCCCTGCACGAGCTTTTCCGCCTTGAGCGACGGGTATTCGCCGTAGTGGCCGCCCTTCACCTTGTCGCCGATCACGAACGTCACGCCGGCGGCGCCGTGATCCGTTCCGGAACCGTTGTCGCGCACGCGGCGGCCGAATTCCGAGAACATCAGGACAATGACGTTATCGGATGCGTTGTGCTGACGAAGGTCGGCCATGAACGCTTCGAGACCTTCGGTCACCTGCGTCCATAGCGTGCCATGCAGTGGGTTTTGTCCCGCATGGGTGTCGAAGCTGGCGTGGTCGCAGTAGAAGATGCGGCTGCCGAGACCGGCCAGATGCACCTGGGCGATGCCCTTGAGCTTACGTGCGATCGAGCTGTCCGGGTACTGCACCGTCGAGCTGTACTTCTGCGGCGCGACCTTCAGGATATCGGCGCCCTTCAGTGAATCCAGCCCCGTGGTGCCGAGGTATTCCATCACCCCGCTGCCGGCCTTCGGCTTGTACATGCGCGAGAAGCGTTCGAGCACCTGCAAGGCGCTGCTCGCGCTCCTGGATGTTCGGCAGGAAGCCGTATTTCTCCAGCGGGCCGGCCACGCAGGCGACCGGCACGCCGGGCACCGACAGAGCGCGGAACAGGCAGGGGCCGAAGCTGACGGTGGTGACGACGTTCTCTTTCTTCGGGTCGATATCGCGCGCCACGCGGCCCAGCCAGCCTTCGGTGCCGACCTTCTCGGCCTCGCAGGTGTGCCAGATGTCCATCGACCGGAAGTGCGAGCGCGGCGAATCGAGATAGCCGACGCCGTGCATGAGCGCGAGTTGGCCGTCGTCCCAGAACTTCTTCAGCGGGGCCAGGTACGGCGCAAAGCCGTAGTCCTTGTCGATGTGCAGGATCTGGTTGTCGCCGATGCCCACCGCCTTCCGGTTGTCGCGGTACAGCGGGTCGTTATAGGGCACCACCGTGTTCAGATAGTCGTTGCCGCCGGTAAGCTGGAGCACGACCAGCACGGGGTCCTTCTGTGTTGCCGACATTTATAGTCCTCCTTCCCATGAGGGTCATGTATTAAGCGAATTGATACTCGCGGGTTGCGACGATGAGTTGCATCATTTCAGTGGCGCGTTGGGCGGCGTTCTTTGCCTCGGTGTCGCCGTTCCACTTGATCTGGCCCCACTGCTTGGCCTGCTCGGTCAACTCCTGCCGTGTGTCGGAGCCGACTTCCACCGGGCCCAGCAGGTCGAGGCAGCTTTCGACGAGTTGCTCGGGGCTGAGCGTGCCCTTGGCCTTCAACCGGTTGATGATGGCCTTCACGCCGGGCAGCGATTGATTGCCGACCTGCTCCGCGACGAAGTTGATGCGTGCCATCAGCGAGCCGCTGTTGATCCACTCCTTGCCGGTGTGCCAGCCCTCCACCGACGGCGGATTGAGCAGGTCCTGGCCCATGTATGACGGCTGCATCGACAGCTCGCCGTAGCCGGGCTTCGGCAGTTCATAGCCGCCGACCAGCCGCAGCGTGCCCACCACCACTTCGGCGGGCGACTTCAGATGGGTGTAGCGGGCGTTCTTGAACCAATCCGAATTGAACAGCAGCCGCAGCACGGGCTTGATGTCGAACTTCGCCTCGCGGAATGCCGCCGCCATCTGATCGATCGCTTCCGGATTGCGTGGCGGTTCCAGCGACCAGGCTGGCACCTGCGCTTCGTCGGCGACGAAGAAGTTGTAGAGATGGCGACATACGAAGCGTGCGCAGGCCGGCTGGTTCACCACGATGTCGATGATGTCGTCGCCGTTGAAGTTGCCGCGGAAGCCAAGGAACTCCTTCATGCCGTCGTCGTGGTCTTCCGGGCGATACTCGAACTTCCACGGGAAGCGGCCATACGGCAGGCGCGGGATCTTGGTTTCGAAGGTCCAGCCGGTGAACGCGCGCGATGCCTCGCGGACGTCCTTCTCGGTGTAGTTGCCGGCGCCCAGGCTGAACAGTTCCAGCAGCTCGCGGCCCCAGTTCTCGTTGACCGCGGTGCCGTGGTTCTGGTTGTTGTCCAGCCAGAAGATCATCGTCGGGTTTCTGGCAATGCCGAGTAGCAGGTCACGGTAATTGCCCATGCCCTCGCGCCGGAAGATGTCGATCTGCTCCAGCAGCTGGTCGTAATTGTCGACCTTGGAATTGCCGGTGGCGAACACCTGGTGCCAGAACAGCGCCATCTTCTCTTCCAGCGGGCGCTTCGTGCTCACCAGATAGTACATGTAATTCACGTTGCCCATCGGCGGCTGACCGCCGGGCAGCAACGCCGCCGGCTGATGGCGCAGCAGCACGTAGGGATCGACCGGCGGCTCACGATCGGGGCTGAGCAGATCCTCGACGGTGGCCTCGTATCCCTTGGCCGCACGCGCTTCGAGTTCATCGCGGGTGGCCCCGAAACCGGCACGCCGCATCAGGTGCGCCATCAAGGCAATGTCTTCTTGGTTCGCCATAGTCGAGCCTCCTTCTCTTAGAGATGAGCTGCTTGGTTATCCGCGAGCCTAGGCGTCCTGCCCGCAGGACGCCACAGGCGATATTTCGATTTTGCCGGTTGAGCTGAGCAAGCCGCGATGCGGTGCATCCCGTGGGGCAAACCGTAGGCATGCGACGCCGGGTCCTCGGCGATGCGAAGCCCAGATGTGCAGATCCGTGTCGCGAAGTCAGCACGCATTATGCGCTTTCCTGCCCCAGATAACCTGCCTCGAAGAGTTCTCCGTCTTTCCCAAGTGGTCAATACGCAACCCCAAGCGGTCGATACACGAGCGGGCACAAAACCTCGCCTGCTTCTGTTACCCTGCTCCTGCTACCAATGCACCGCGAAGGGGTGAATCCCCGGACGCTTTGGGACAGGTTGCAAGAGCCAAAATGGCGACGTGGCCAAACCCGTCAGTAAACTAATCGTGCGCACAGGCGCCCGGCAATGGCAATAGCGAGGGGCCGAACGAACCGCTTGTGCCTTGCGTCCGCGCAGCAATTCCGCCTACCACCGCTGGCCGGCTGGAGTGCCGCCATAGGTTGCCACGGCGCTCCACTGCCCTAGCATTTCGGAGCGCTTTTCGTACATGGCGTCGCCCAACGACATTGCAAACAATGATTTGCTGGAGCGAATCCCGCTCAACGCCAGCATCGTGCTCGACGTGGGCTGTGGCACCGGGAGCCTGATTTCGGCGTACCGCCGACTGAACCCCCGCGCGCGGCTACTCGGCGTCGACAAGGACCCCGCTGCTGCGGCGATTGCGGCGCAGCAGTTCGATGAAGTGGCCGTGGTGGATGTCGAGCGCAATCCGCTGCCGTTCGCGCTTGGATCGCCCGATCGACTGCCTGATCTACGCCGACGTGCTGGAGTATCTGGATGATCCATGGCGGGTGCTGCGCCGCCATCAGGAGGCGTTGAGCGACGAGGGCAGCATGCTGATCCGCGTGCCGAACGTGGAACATTGGAGTATCGCCGAGCGTCTGCTGCGCGGCACCTGGCAGTACGAGCCGGCCGGCTTGCTGGATCAGGCTCATCTGCGCTGGTTCGGCCTTGAATCGATGCGCGCAGGACCTGCTGAAACTTGGCCTGGTTCCGTACGACGTGCAGCCGTGCATATCCGAGGTCAGCGAGGCGGAGGCATTCACCGGCAGGATCACGCCGGCGCTGGCCGCACTCGGCATTGATCCGCAGGCCTATGTGCAGCGTGCCGCGCCATTGCATTTCATCTGGCGCGTGCGCAAGCGGCCGCGCGCACGGCTGACGGTGGCCGCCAACATGCTGCGGCCGATCGGCGGCGTATCGCATGTGCGCGTGGTGCATCCGCTACAGGCATTGCGGAGCGATCCGACGGTGGCGACGCATCTCGTCACGAGTCAGGATCCGCCGATAGCGGCCGGGGAAGGACCGCGCATCTTCGTTCTGCACCGCCCATCGCTGCCCGGTGAGCCGGGTGCCGCGGTGATCCGCGCGCTGCTGTCCGGCGGCTGGCTGATCGTGACGGAATTCGACGATGACCCCGACCATTTCGGCCTGCTGGATGCAGAGGATCAGTTCGCGTTCCGCGGCGTGCATGCGGTGCAGGTCAGCACACCGGCCCTGGCCACCATCCTGCGCACGCGAAACCCCGAGATCACGGTGTTCCCCAATGCGATCCATTCGCTGCCGGATGTGAACAATTTCCACGACCCGAGGGTGCTGACCTTGTTCTTCGGCGCATTGAATCGCGAGCGGGACTGGGCGCCGCTGATGCCGATGCTCAACGCGGTGGTCGAGAAGGCGGGCGACCGGCTGCGTTTCGCGGTGGTGCACGATCAGGCGTTCTTCAACGCGCTGCAGACGCCGCACAAGGTGTTCACGCCGACCTGCGACTACGACAGTTACCTGGCACTGCTTGGCAAGTGCGAGATCTCGTTGATGCCGCTTGGCGACACACAGTTCAATCGCGCCAAGTCCGATCTGAAGTTCATCGAAGCCGGCGCCTGCCGCGTTGCCGCGCTGGCGAGCCACGTCGTCTATGCCGACAGCATCGATGATGGCCGTACCGGCCTGCTGTTTCACAGCCCGGAGGAGATGCGGGACCGCCTGCTGCGAATGGTGGCGATGCCGGAACTGGCACTCGACCTGGGCAACTCGGCGCGCAGTTACGTGGCGAGCGAACGGATGCTCGCCTATCAGGTGGCGCCACGCATTGCCTGGTATCGGTCGCTGTGGGCGCGCCGAGACGAGTTGAACCATGCGTTGTATGCGCGACTGCTGGAATTGCCATTGCCCCCCGGCGGCGAGCCGCTGCCAAGCGCGGCGGAGCAGGGCGCGCTGCCGTGAAGCAGCACACCGTGGGTGGTGCGTTGGTTGATCTGCTGCCTGCTGTGGGGCATTCGCCTGATGCAGGTCACCAGGCACCTGCTGCGCCACCATTTGATCCCGTATCTGGCGTGGCCTCTCGGCTGGCTGCGCAGCCACCGCCAGTTTGTCGCGGTGTGGCCGGAGGGCGCGGTGCCGCTTGGGCCACGCGTTGCGCTGTTCTGTCACTTCGACGCGCAGGGCGCGGTACGGGTCGACGTGCTGCGCTACCTCGCGGCGCTGCGTGAGGCAGGCTTTTCGATCATCGCTGTGTCGAACGGCGGCGCATTGCAGCCGCTTGCGATGACGCAGCTTCAGACGGTGTGCGCGGCGGTACTGGTGCGGCGCAACGTCGGCTACGATTTCTGTGCCTGGCGCGAGGCGCTGGAACGGTTCGGCGTGCCGCGCAGCGACACCGAGCTCGTGCTGTTGGCAAATGACAGCGTCTACGGTCCGCTGCATTCCCTGACACCGATACTGGCGCGCATCATGGCGGGTGGCGCGGATGTCTGGGGGCTGACCGACAGCAATCAGATCCGGTTTCACCTGCAATCATATTTTCTGGTGGCGGGTGCGGCGGCAATCCGCAGCGATGCGTGGCGGCGGTTCTGGCAGAGCGTCCGACCGGTGCCGTCGAAGTCCATGATGATCCGTTGCTACGAGGTGGGCCTCACGCAATGCCTGTCGCGTGCCGGCCTGCGCTGCGAGGCGCTTTGGCCGGTCGCGACATTGTGCCAGCCCGATCGGGCCACCGCGCGGGTCAATCCTACCCATCATCTGTGGCGGCAACTGCTGGATGCCGGTTTCCCATTCATCAAGCGTGAACTGGTGCGCGACAATCCCGCCGGCATCGCGGATGCGGCGGAGTGGCGCCAGGCGGTCAGAGCGATTGACGGCGCCAGATTGTACGAGATCGAGCAGGACCTGCGCCGCGCGTCCGGCTGAGAGCTGCTTGCCTTCGCTGCCCGATCCCGCAAAATGCCGCCGAACACCACGGGAGGGAACAACACATGCCAAGCGGCACGCGATGGGACAGTTCGGCGCCGATCCGTTATCCCGATCCCAACATCCAGGCACTCGATCCGCGTTTCGTGCCTTTGATGCTGGGTCATGCGGCGATCGAGCGCATCGCCGGCGGGTGTCGCTTTACCGAAGGTCCGGTGTGGTTCGGCGACACGCGGCAGCTGCTGTTCAGCGACATCCCGAACGACCGCATCATGCGCTGGGACGAGGAGACGGGGGCGGTCAGTCGTGTTTCGCAAGCCTTCGCACCATGCCAATGGCAACACGCGCGATCGCCAGGGCCGGCTGATAACCTGCGAAATGGGTTCGCAGCGACTGACCCGCACAGAGTACGACGGCACGGTCACTGTGCTGGCGGACAGGTTCGACGGCAAGCAGCTGACCGGACCGAACGACGTGGTGGTGAAGTCCGACGGCTCGATCTGGTTCAGCGACAACGGCGCCGGTATTCGCGGCAATTACCTGGGCCACAAGGCGACGCCGGAATTGCCGTTCCGCGTGTACCGTATCGATGGACGGACCGGCGAGTTGACCATCGCGGTTGGCGATATGCAGCGGCCAAACGGGCTGTGCTTTTCGCCTGACGAGTCACGGCTTTACGTGGTCGATACGCCGGGCGAGCCGAAGACGGTGCATGTCTACGACGTGGTGGCGGACGGCACCAAGGTGGCGAACGGGCGGGTGTTCTTCGCGACGCCGGGTTGGGCGGATGGCATTCGCTGCGACACCGAGGGCAATGTGTGGTGCGGCTTCTCCGGCGGCGAGGCCGAGGACGGCGTTGCGGTGTTCGCTCCGGACGGCACGATGATCGGGCGCATCCTGTTGCCGGAACGCTGCGCCAATGTCTGCTTCGGCGGGGTGAAGCGGAACCGGCTGTTCATGGCGGCGAGCCAGTCGATCTATGCGGTGTATGTCGAGGCGCAGGGTGCACCCGGTGGATAGCGGCGTGGATGCCGGCGTGGATAGCGGTGCGGATGCCGGCGTGGATAGCGGTGCGTTGTTTGACACTTCGCGCGAACGCGCCCTAGCGTTGCGGCTTCGCGCTTTGCAGCAATGAAGGTGTCGCCATGAGTCTCAGTCTGGACGGCGTGCGCGTGCTGGAGCTGGCGCGGTATCAGGCGGGACCGCGCGGCGGCATGATCCTGTCGGACCTTGGTGCCGAGGTGATCAAGATCGAACGGTTCGGCGGCGAGGAGACGCGCAAGCATGCGCCGATGGTGCGCGGGCAGAGCGTGTATTTCACGGTCTACAATCGCGGCAAGAAGAGCATCTGCGTGGATCTGCGGAACGCGCGCGGCAAGGAGATCTTCGCCGATCTGGTGAAGCAGTCCGACATCGTGCTGGAGAACTTCCGGCCGGGCACGATGAAGGCGATGGGCTTCGATTACGAACGGCTGCGCGCGTTGAATTCCGGCATCATCCTGGTGTCCGTGTCCGGCTTCGGCCAGTACGGTCCCTATACCGAACGTCCGGCATTCGATCCACTCGGCCAGGCGATGAGCGGCCTGATGACGTTGACGGGCAAGCCGGTTGGTCAGCCGCTTGGCACCGCGTCTTCGGTGGTCGATCGCTATACGGCGCTGCATGCGACGATCGGCGCGCTGGCCGCACTGCGGCATCGCGATCGCACCGGTGAGGGGCAGCTGGTCGATGTCTGCCTGCTGGATTCGGCGCTGACCATGGTGGAGATCCCGACCTCGTATTATCTGGCGACCGGAGAGGAAGGCGGCGAGGCCGGGCGGCCGCCGTATCGCGCGCAGGACGGCTGGGTGGTGATTTCCGCCGGCGGGCGCGAGATGGCGGCGCGGCTGATGCAACTGGTTTCGGGTGTAACCACTGCGAGCGCGGAGCCGCTGACCGGCGGGCAAGGCGGCGGCGATGCCCGCAAGGCGCTGGAGGCGTGGTGTGCCGTGCGGCCGGTGGAGGCGATCTGCTCCGCGCTGATGGATATCGGCGTACCGGTCGCGCCGGTACGCACAATCCCCGAGGTCGCGAAGGACCCGCATCTGTGGGAACGCGAGATGCTGGTGAAGGTTGCGGACGAGGTAGCGGGCGAGATGTATGTGCCTGGCGTGACGGTGAAGATGTCGAAGACACCGGGCCGCGTAGGGCCCGTGCCGACGCCGGGCCAGCATACCGACGAAGTGCTTGGACGGCTGCTGGGCTACGACAAGGACGTTCTCAGCCAACTCCGCGAGGTTGGCGCGATCGCCTGACGCGTGCCGCGAATCAAGTATCGAAGCCCATTGCCTCCGCATAGGCTCGCTGCACCGCTTCGGGCTGGCCGACGAGAAACGGAAAGTCGCGACGCGGCGCAATGCCGGGACGCGTGCGGCCCGCCTCGACTTCCGCGCGCGTCAGGCCTTCGATGAACTGCTTGCGCCCGATGATGGGCAGCGTGATGCAGCGGTTCACCTCCGGGTCGCGCACGATCGCCTTCGGTTCGCCGCCGGCCGCAACCGTATCGAGGTCCTGAAAGAAGCGCTGCCGCAGCATGATGATGCCGCGATCGCTGCGGCCGAGATGTTCGCGCCGCCGATCGGTGATCGCACCCTGTCCGACCCAGCCGACGAAATCCTGGTTCATGATGTGGCTGGTGATCCAGCGGCCGGTCGCCGCGTCGGTGACCGGCGCGTGCCAGCAGGGAATGCTGTCCTGCACATACGGTTCGCGATCCTTCGGCACGCGCGTGAAGAACCAGCCGACGCTGAGTGTCGCGGTATCGTCGATCGGCACGCGCCATTCGAAGTGATTGCCGGTGAACAGCGCGTTCGGCCATAGACAGACGCGACCGACCGTCCATAGCGGGCTGGTTTCATCCAAATCCTCGCGCACGCGACGATACACCAGCCCGTACTCGAACTCGTCGAACGCCAGCTTGAGATGGCGCGGCGAATAGGGGTTGCTCTGGCCTTGCAGCCGAGGACCCCAGTTGTCGTGCATCCACTCGAAATGCACGGGATCGATGGAGTTTTCCTGGCACTGGAACCAGTTGCACGGCACCACGGAGAACACGATCTGCACGAAGCCGTTATTCCAGCAGAATGGCTCCCAGTTCGGCAGCAGCGGTTCAGGATCGGGACCCAGATACGCCCAGATCAAGCCCGCCTTCGCCGCCACGCGATAGGCCTGGATGCGGATCTGGTCGCGGAAGCGTACTTCCGGTGCGTCAATGTCCTCGAAGGGCTGCTCGCGGCATGCACCGGTGTCGTCGAACCGCCAGCCATGATAGCTGCAGCGCAGACCGCACTGCTCGACGATGCCGTACGACAGATCGGCGCTGCGATGCGGGCAGTGGCGGTCGAGCAATCCGTAGTTCCCGGACAAATCCTTGTACAGCACAAGGTCTTCGCCGAGCAGGCGGACCGGTTTGATGGCGGCTTCGTCCAGTTCGCTCACCGCGGCGATGGGCTGCCAGTAACGACGCAGCAGCGCGCCCATCCTGGTTCCGGGTCCGACCTCGGTCAGCAGCTTGTTGCGCGCCTCGCTGAGCATGAGTTCGTCACCCGATCAGGTCAGCTTCACCATCTTCTGCAGGCAGCGGATATCCTGCTCAGCCGCGATCGGCGTGCCGCGATTGCGCATGGCGGTGCGCGACACCTCGCCGACATAGATGTCGCCGTGCGAGTCGATCGCGACACCATGCGGCGCGATGAACTGGCTGGGCCGATCGCGCGTCGCATCGCCAAGCCGCGCCAGGGGTTTGCCTTCGTGCGTCACGATGCTGACCCGCGGACCGATGCCGGGTGATTTCGCGTTCACCGCCATGCCCGGCCCGCTCTCGCCGATATAGGCCAGCGGATTGCGTCCCTGTGTCATGCACAAGCCGCACGGGCGATGCAGGTTGTTCCACTGCGCGTGGTACTTGCCCTTGCCGTCGAACACCTGCACGCGATGATTCTCGCGGTCCGCCACATAAACCCAGCCGTCCGCATCGCAACAGATGTTGTGCACGATGTTGAACGCGCCCGGATCTGTGCCGGGTTCGCCCCAGGAGAATTGCAGCTTGCCGTTCGGCGAGTATTTGTGCACGCGCGCATTGCCGTAGCCATCGGCCACGTAGATGTCGCCATCGGGCGACAGCGCGGTATGCGTGCAGCGGTTGAACGGATCGCCGCCGTACATCGGCGCGGGCTCGCCCGGCACGCCGATCTCCAGCAGCAGCTTGCCCTCCAGCGTCAGCCTGCGCACGGTATGGTCGCCGTCATCGGTGCAGTAGATCGTATCGTCTGGCGCGATGTGTACGCCGTGCGGGCGTCGGAACAATCCCTCGCCCCATGAACGCAGGAAGTTGCCCTGGCGATCGAACACCATCATCGGATGCTCGCAGCGCGCGAACACGTAGACATTGTCCTTGCTGTCCACGCCGACCGCGGCGACTTCGCCGTAATGCCAGCCGTCCGGCAATTTGCCCCAGTTCTCGATGACCTCGTAGCGATAGTCGCCTGAGCCCACGATCGTTGCCATCGCCGCCTCCCCTACGCTGCCTTGGCGCTTGCTTCGCGTGGCGTGTGCCTGTCGAGGAACGTCCGCACGCGCCGGAGTTGCTCGTCCAGATGCTCCGGCCCGCGCCAGTCCTGCAGCACATCGACACCAGGCAGCAACGCGGCGAGTTCGGCCGCGGTGGCGGCCGGGTGCGGCTTGTCATTGCCGGGCAGCAGGAATGTCGGCACGGGACAGCGCTTCGCAAAGTCGCGGCTGACACAGAACACGAACTCGCCGCTCCACATGTTGTGGCCGAATGAACGCATCTTCGCTTCGTCGAGTTCCGGACGTTCGGCACGCTGTTCCTTGGTCCATTCCACGAAACCTTCGGGGAAGTACTCGGGGAATTCCGGATGCAGGCCGATCGGATTCTGTAAGACCGCGGCGGTTATGCGGTCGGGCACCATCTCGCAAAGCTTGAGGCAGAAGCTGCCACCGATGCAGCCGCCCAGAGTGTGGAACCGTTGGAAACCCAGATGATCCATCAGCGCGAGATGATCGGCGGCGTAGGTGTGCCAGCCATGATCGGCCTCGATGGCGGTGCGTGAGCGGCCGGCATTGCGCTGGTCCATCGCGATGACGCGGTAGCTGTCGGCCAGGGATTGCGTCCAGTCGCTGAAGTTGCGCGGTGGACCACCCGCCGGCGAATGCCAGTTGTCGCTGCGCGAGCGCATGCCGCCCGGCGCGAACAGCAATATCGGATAGCCCTGGCCGTATTCCTGGTAATAGATCTCGCCATCCGGGCGCTTCAGCATGGGCATGGTGGACTCCTCTCCCGCCGCTTTTGCGACAGCCTATCAGAACGGCGGCAGGAGCCAATCCGGCGGGGAGGTGCCGGATGGTTATCCGTCGGTCAGCGTCGGCCATAGCGCATCGGCGCCGCGCGCGCAGACGAATGCGCCGACACGAGCCGCCCATTCGACTTCGCCGCCGAACTCGTCGCGCCATGACCACAAGCGGCGTGTGCTGAGTTGCAGCGAATATTCCTTGGTGAAGCCGATCGCGCCGTGCACCTGGTGGGCGATTTCCGACGCCAGTGTCGCGGCGTCGCCGACGCGCGTCTTGGCGATCGCGATGAGAAACTCCTGCATCGCGGGATCGTCGAGTGACAGCGCTTCGATGCCGGCGTCGGCGGCGGCGCCGGCGGCGGCGACCTGGCCAGCCATCACCGCAAGCTGCTGCTGCACTGCCTGGAACTTCGCGATCGGGCGGCCGAACTGCTTGCGTTCGCCGGCGTAGGTCACCGCGGTATCCAGCGCGCGATCCATGGCACCGGCCATCAACACCGCACGCGCCAGCGCGCCGCGGCGATACAGCGCGGCGCGATCGACGCCGTCGCCGATGGGTGCAACGGCATCGCCGGCGAGCTGGACGCCGGCAAACGTCAGCGTGTCGCGTGGCTCGCCGGCCATGTTGCGGCCTGGTGCGACGTCGATGCCGGCTACGCTGTCCAGCGCGACGGCCATCTCGCCGTCCGGGCCGTCGGCGAGCAGCACGATCCGTCCGGCCTGTGCTGCCCACGGCAAACGGCTCGCGCGGCCGGTCAGGCGCCAGCCATTGCCGTCGCGCGCAAGGGTCAGCCGGTCGTCGGCGCGCACCGGGCCGACGGACATCGGCTGTTCGCTGACCTGCAGCCCGGCGGCGGACGCGACCCAGGCGGCGAGCATCGTTTCGGCGAGCGGGATCGGCGCGGCGAAGCGTCCGGCGACACGCAGCACGGCAAACAGATCCGACCATTCGGCATCGGCGCCGCCTGCCGATTCCGGCAGTGCAGCCAGCGGCACGCCGGTTTCGCTGACCGCATGCCAGAGGGCCGCGGGGAAGGTTCCGGTCTCGGCTTTGTCGGCAACGTCCTTGGTGCAGTGGTCCTCGAACAGGCGGCCGACGCTGTCCAGCAGCATCCGCGTTTCGTCGCGCATGGTTGTCTCCTTCAGCGCATGGTCGTTCACCGGAGCGTGGTCGTTCAGCGCAGGCCGAGGCCGCGCGCGATGATGCCGCGCAGAATTTCCCGGGTGCCGCCCTGGATGGAAAGGCGCGGGGCGTTCATCGTGCCGCGTGCCAGCATCGATACATATGTATCGACGGCCTCCAGTTCCGGTTCGGCGGGGAACAACTGGCGGGCGACGATCGGCAGGTCCTGCTCGTAGCGGGTGCCGAGGTCCTTGGTGACGGCTGCTTCGGTCAGGGGCTGGAGACCTTCCTGCAACATGCCGGCGATCGACAGCGACATGCGCCGCAGCGTGGCCAGCTGGGCGACCAGGCGGCCGAGTGCGGCGGCGGTGGCGCGATCCGGATTCGGTCCGGCGACGCGCACCATTTCCACCAGCAGCTTGAACAGCACCAGGAAGCGGTCGGGGCCGCTGCGTTCGAATGCCAGTTCGCTGGATACCTGACGCCAGCCGTTGCCGATTTCGCCGAACAGCCGGTTGTCTGGGACGAACAGGTCGGTGAGGAAGATCTGGTTGAAGTGGTGTTCGCCGAGCAGGTTGATCACCGGGCGGATTTCGATGCCGGGCGAGTTCTTCAGGTCCACCAGGAACTGCGTCGCGCCGGCGTGGCGATCCACTTCCTCCTGTCCCGCCTCGGCCATCTTGCAGAACAGGATCATGTAGTCGGCGCGGTGCGCGTTGGATGTCCACAACTTGCTGCCGTTGATGCGGAAGCCGCCGTCCACCTTCACCGCGCGGGTGCGCGTGCCGGCGAGGTCGGAGCCGGAATTGGGTTCGCTCATGCCGATGCAGAACGACAGATCGCCGCGGGTGATGCGGGGCAGGAAGTAGTCCTTCTGCTCGTCGGTGCCGTAGCGGATGATGTTCGGGCCGCTTTGGCGATCCGCGGTCCAGTGGAAGCCGACGGGTGCGCCGGCGGCCAGCAATTCCTCGATCAGCACGTAGCGTTCGAAGGCGGTGCGTTCGTGGCCGCCGTATTGTTTCGGCCAGGTCATGCCGATCCAGCCGCGTTCGGCCATCTTGCGGCTGAATGCCTGGTCGTAGTCGCGGCGGTTGCCGAGGGAGGCGCGGTTCTCGTCCAGGAACGCGCGGACTTCCTTGCGGAGGGTTTTCGCTGCCGGTGGGAGTTCGACGGGGTCGAAGCGGAATGCCTGGAACGTCATCGGGCGCGGCCTTTTCAGCGTGCGGCCGGGACGATAGCGCATGGTGTTCGGGTGGGGCAGCCCTGGGGATTTTCGGCGGAGTCTCGGGAAGTGTCTCGTTGCCCGTTGGGTGAGACTGGCTGGGCGTGGATGCGCTGCGCATGCGAAGCGCTGGCCGGGTTTCCGCTGCGAGGCGGCTGGGGGTCGCGGGGAGGTCCGACACAAAGCGCGCCGGAGCGCGAAGGGCGCTTTGCGGGGCGCGTTGGGAAAGCCTGCTGCGCGGGCTTTGGGTTGGTTGGGGCGGCTTGGTGTCGAGTGCTTCGGAGGGGGGTCGCCCGGCGGGTCGGGCGGAGCCGTTACACGGGGGCTGTGGCCTCGGCGGGGTTGTTCAGCGTGCGGAGGAACGGTGTGGTGCCGGTGACGATGGCGTGCACCAGGGCGGCCCGGGGCGGGTGGAAGTCGGGCTTGGGCGGCAGGCGGCCGAGGGAGCGGATCAGCGCGGCGCGGTGGGGGTTGATGATCGCGTATTCCTCGGCTTCGGCGATCAGGTCCGGCGTCAGGTCGGCTTCGGGCAGCGGTTCCGGGTCGGGCGTTGGTTGCGCGATCGGCGTGGGGCGGGTGCGGCCGAGGGCGTCGGCCATCAGGCTGATGGCGCAGTGTTCGAGCCAGACGGCCTGGCTGAGGGTTTTGTTGTTGGCCTCGCGTTTTTTGCGGTCCGACTGGATGCGCAGCAGCAGTCGGCGGGTGCCGTCGGCCTGGCGCATCATGCGGTTGGACGTGGCAGCGCATTGCGCGGCGAACTTGTCGTCGACGCCGGGCTGGTGGGAGATGCGCAGGCAATTCATCGCATCGGCCTGGGCGGCGATGCACTGGACGGCGAGGTAGGCTTCATCGGCGTTGGCGGGGAGCATCGCGGCGACGCGGGCGATGGCGTCGTTGTCGCGGCGGACGAGGTCTTCGGGCGTGTCGGTGACCGGGGGCGGCATGCCGGCGCGGAGAGTGTGGATGAGCTGGTAGTAGACATCCTTGGGGAGTTGGTATTCGAGGCTGAGGGGTTGGTCGGGGCTGATGTCCATGGTGGGACATGTGGGTTAGTATTTTTCACTGTCAAGGGTTAGGTGGGCTATCGGGTCGGTTTGCTGGGGGAGGTGGGATTGTGGGAATTGAAGTGGCCGTGGGTAACTTCCTGCATCCCCCTCAGCTTTTGTGGATCAACCGGCTTGTGGCGCGGTCGCGCACCCCGGCAATCCGGCGTCGTCCGTGGGTCGATCGACGACGGTGCAAAAAAGCCGCAGAAGATGCTCTATGGTAAGTCGGTCGTGCGCGCGCACTCTTGCCTATTGCCCAGATGGATCTAGATTTTCGCCCAATCCTGTATCTGAACGTCAGTAAGGAGTGAATCACAGAATCGGTCTAAGCCGGGAAATAGGGTTGCGGAGTTGATGTTAATTTTATTTAGAGCTTTGAGAACATCCAGCCGCGCTTCCGCTGCGCCAACGAGTCTGTGTCGCCATTGAGAGTGGGCTTGTCTCGAATGCGAGCATGAAGTAGCAGGGACACAAAACATCCGCGAAAGCTGAACAGTGGATGGTTGGCACACCCGAAAAACCCTTGTTGAATAGTCAGGGCTCATTCATTCTGAATTGAGCTGAACTTGCCGGCTAAGCAGCAACCACCTTTTCGCCTGCGGCAATAGCGCCGATGTAGATTTGTGGTTTCGAATGTTGTAATTCGGGGTTGAGGCGTTGTTGCCAATCGTCTTTGAGCCTTACAGCTCTGGCGCGTTGCTCCAAAGCATACGCTGGAGGAGTTGCTATCGGTCGCGGCTTGAAACCGTCCCCCGCGTCTTTGCCACGCTCGTAGCCATAGACTTTGCTGGAGACCACAGCATCCCCGATGGTAACGTCCTTAACGCCACCGGCAACGCCAACGAACAGAGCCAATTCGGGTCGAAAGTGATTGATTCCTCGCTCGGCGGTTGCAGCCGCATGAACGTTACCTTCACCACACTCCGTAACTGCAACGTTCCATTGCCCAAACCGACCGACATGAAACACCGTGCCCCCGCGCACGACCTCACGGACACCGGTTAAGTGACGGAGTGAAGCTCGCGTCTCGATGTCGAGAGCTGTCAGTATGATTGCCGTGCGGCCGTTATTCGCGCCGGCCGTCGCGTTCGCTGCCAACGAATGCTGGTAAGTCCGGGCGGAGCTATCTGTTCAATATCGGCTCGCAAGAATGAAACGCCGAATGCCTGAAGGTGAATGCGGTGATCAATCCATGTATCAAAATCACCCGTTGTCCAGTTTTGGTAAGGCGCATCCCCACCCTTTGCCCACCAAAATTCAGCCGGAACATCGACATTGTCCGCCGACTTTCCAGCACGGACAAACCGTAGTCGCCCGCGCCTTGATCGACCCGGCATGCGCACGGTTGCAGACCGTGCGTGCGCCAGTAAGGTGGTTCATGCCGAGCAAGGCGAGCGCGCTGGCCGCGCTGATCCATTCTTCGTTTTCTGACATGGCCACGCCGGCTGTAAA
Source organism: uncultured Alphaproteobacteria bacterium (assembly GCA_963790445.1). Lineage (GTDB taxonomy): Bacteria > Pseudomonadota > Alphaproteobacteria > Acetobacterales > Acetobacteraceae > JAMXLO01. The sequence goes on from CAWBON010000014.1 coordinate 299,971, forward strand.
GCCCGCCCTTGACGTAGCCAATTTCGACACCGCATAGCGTGCCGTCCACTCGTTGTTGAAAAACCGCTTGATATTGTCTGATGATACGTTGGTGATCATCAGGGAATCCGTTTGGGGATCCCTCCAAGGACAGCATTGCTTAGGTTTTCGAGATGGGGTCGCGCCCAAGCCGTTATCTCCGTGGCTGGCCTTTCCATGCGCCGCACGAAATCGATTAATATCTGTTTTGCTTGGGCCATGCTGGCTGTGTGAATTTTGTCGGCCGCGTCCGCTATGATAACTATGACGCGGTTGCTTCGAAGTGCTCCATGCTTGATAGCCTCAGATGTGGTTCTGTTCTTTTCATCTAACACCTGACGGCGTGCCTCGTGCATTAGTAGCGACAATGCATAATCGATGTCTTTCTTGGCAGGCTGCTCGAACATCACGCCGCAAGCCTCGAAATCGTCGCCCGGCCCACATTGTAGCTCTTGGCGAGTTCCGTAAGCGTTGCGCCCTTGGCGCGCCGCCGCCGTGCTTCTTTCTGCTGCTGCGGCGTGAGTTTCGGCGGTCGCCCCATGTGCTGCCCGCGCGCCTTCGCCCGGCTGCGGCCTTCGGCGGTGCGTGTGCGGATCAGGTCACGCTCCACGTCCGCCAGCCCGCCGAGAATGGCGATCATCAGCCGCCCGGTGCTGGTGGCGGTGTCGGCCCATGGCTCGGCCAATGACCGGAATTGCGCCGCCGGCGTCCACGATCTGCTTGACGATGGCGAACAGGTCGAACGTCGAGCGGGCAAGGCGGTCGATCCGCGTAACCGTCACCACGTCGCCGGAGCCAAGCGCTTTCAGCATCCGCAGCAACTCGCGCCGGGTCGGCTGCGCGCCGCTGGCCTTCTCGCGGTAAATCGGGTTGCATCCCTCCTTGCGCAACTGCTCAAGCTGCGCGTCGAGCGTCTGCCCGTAGGTGCTGACGCGGGCATAGCCGAGCCGGCGGGAAGGGGGGTTCTTTTCGGTCATATCTTACGAGAAGCGTAACCCATTGAAAGTATGGGGTCAAGCAAAGTGCCCGAAAGTCTTGATTTCCGTAATTCCCTCCCGTGCGCCCCGTCCTGTTGGTGGCGTCCGGTTGACCGCGACAAACTCGTTGACGGCATCGATTAATTAACGCTGCAATGGGCGCACGGCCGTTAAGCGGGAGGCGAGATAGCCGAGACAAAGACCTCAGTGGCAGGAGGGCCATTTCGACACTCCGTGGTGTGTTGCTCCGAGCCGCGCTGGATGACTTGCCGTCAGGACATAAAACGGGAAGGACAAAGGGATATGCCTGGAAGCCACCCAACCCCTGCCGCCGCCATTACGGCTGCCGCGCATGCTGTCGCTTGTTCTGCCGCTACGATCGACGGCGTGTTCCGCCGAGCCTTTACGATCTTCGCTGATCGCGTGGCCGTCGTCTCCGAAGAGGCTTCCATGACTTATGCGGAACTGCGAAACCGGGCTTGGCAGCTAGCCAACGCGCTCTCTGCACTTGGGCTCGGGCGCGGATCACGCATCGCAGTGCTGAGCGAGACACGCCCCGAATACGTCGAGACCTATGCCGCCTGCGCCGCACTCGGTGTCACGGTCATTGCGCTCAACATAAGATTGCATCCCGAGGAGCTGCTCCACTGTTTGGAAAAGGCCAAACCCTGCCTGCTGATTTCCTCCGGCCTGCTCACGCCGCTGGTTGCCTCGCTACGTGACCGCGTCCCCTACCTGAGGCACTGGGTTGCGCTCGATCTGACGGACGGATGGCTCGACTATGGCGATTTGCTCGCCGCTGCCTCGGCTGACGAGCCGCCGCTCGTGGCAGAATCCGACGACATTCACAATGTGCTGTTCACGAGCGGCACGACCGGCCAGCCGAAAGGCGCAATGATCAGCCAGCGCGCCGCCGCTATGCGTGGCTTGCGCATCGCGCAATGGTTCCGGCTGACGGAGAGTGACGGCTTTATCGGTTGGCTGCCGCTGTTCCATTGCGGCGGGGATGAACCGCTGTATGGGACGCTGATCGCGGGAGGCGTTTACGCGACGTTGCGCAGGGCCGTTGTTGAGACGATGTTCAGCATGATCGAGCGTCATCGACTGAGCTGGACCTTTTTGCTGCCCGGCGTCATTACCGAGTTTCTCAACCATCCGCGCCGGAACAACTACAATCTATCGAGTTTGCGCTTCGCCGGTGGCTACGCCAACATGATGCCCGAAATCGTCACGCAGCTGACCACGGCCTGCGAGATAGATTTCCAGGACGCTTTCGGCCAGACCGAGACCTCACTCCTCGTCGCCCACGGCTTCTCCCATCCGGGCGAGATGCCCAGTCTACGCAAGCACCCGACGCCCCTGCTCGATATCCGAATTGTCGATGACGCCATGAATGAGATGCCGGTGGGTGAGCCAGGCGAATGCGTGGTGCGCGGGCCAAGTGTCATGAGCGGCTATCTGGACGACCCCAAAGCCAATGAGGAGGTTTTCGCGCATGGCTGGCTGCATACCGGTGATCTGCTCCGGCGCGAGCAGGATGGCACGCTGACCTACATCGACCGCAAGAAATACCTTATCAAGACTGGTGGGGAGAACGTCTATCCGGCCGAGGTCGAGCAGGTCATCGTTCGCCATGAAGCCGTGCAGGAGGTCTGCGTTGTGGGCATCCCAGATAGCTTTTGGGGTGAGGCGGTTAAAGCCGTGATCGTGCTACGCCAAGGCCGCATTGCCACACCGGCGGAGATCGTCGGCTGGTGTCGCGAGCATTTGGCATCCTACAAGCGTCCACGATTTATCGAACTCATCACCTCCGAACAGGTGCCACGCAGCACAACGGGCAAGATCCTCCGGCACGAGCTGGCCAAATGGCCGGTGAGCGAGGAACAAAGAGTGTAGAGCATCGACGCAGAACGCCACGCAATCCGACGCTACGCACTCTCAAGCGACACGACGCACCTGCATTCGATGCGGCATAATTACGGTCATATCTTGCGGGAAATCCGGAAGTCTTGAATTTCGGAAACCGGGATGAAGCCTGTCCAGCATGGCCCGGATCGAATCAGCCCTTCTGAATGTGATAAGCTGGCCGGGTGAGTGAAACAAATCTACCTGGATGGCAGATCACGTGATGGAGAACTCAAAATGGCGATTTCCGTTGGAATGGGCAGACAGGTAGCTGTTGTGCTTTACGTGGTGGCGATGGCAGCCGTCATAGTCGGTGTAGATTTCGTGTTCTTCAGAAACCGATTCTGGGAACGATTGACGGTGAATATTGGCATTGTTTTGGTATTCGCAGCTTTCTACTTGAGATTCGTCAGGCTACCATGACGAGCCATCGCCTGCTTCTGGGCACGGCGGTAGTAATTCCCGCCGCCATTTTCGTCTCGGATCACCTTGATGATGTCTGCATCGGCCCGCCACGTTTATTAATGACATTTACCAGTGGTTGACCACATCCCTTGGTTCAGGTGAACGACACGCCATGAGCCACACAATCGTTCTGACAGATGCGTTTTCTCCAGGCACATTCGACCGCTTGTGGCAACCTCTATTGCGGTTCAATGAGGACATGATCGGTGATGCCCATTCCCGCATGCTCGCGCTTCTGCTGACAAACGCAGCCGATGAAGTCACAGGCGGCTTATGGGGACGGACACTCTGGGGTATCCTCTACATCGACATCGTGTTCGTGCCTGCGGAACTGCGCCATAGTGGCATTGGGACGGAACTCGTGTTGCGGGCTGAAGACGAAGCCGTGAATCGTGGCTGCCATTGCAGCTGGCTCGATCCTTCGCGTGGCGGCAGGACTTGCACAGAATGCAGCGCGAAACCCGCCTGCGCGATTGAACGGGGTGTCAGCAGGTCATCAGTTATATAAGGGTACGATAAACCGCGACCCGTTCGCCTAAGCCGGCGCGACGCCGACTTGGTCTACACGTCCACGAGCCGTCTATGATGCCGATGTATCATTCGCCAGCAGGGAACAGTGCGATGGACGAGCCCGTATCTAAAACCAAACTCCTGTTGGCTCGCTGCGCCATTGGCCTGGCGATTACGCTAATTTTTCTGGGCGCGGTCTGGCGCGACGTCTCGGTCGAGTTTTTACAGCGTCTTTGGCGGAACTTGTGCAATCGGCCAGGCAAAGCGATGGCTTTCCGCTTCATACTTCAGCCCGTCGTGTCCGCAATCGCGGCATTTCGTGATGGCGTCAAGGACGCGAAGTCCGGACGCTCCCCCTACCTTTGGACAGGTACTGACCAATCCTGCGGAACGCGGCAACCGACTATGGGAAGGAGTGATCGCCACCGCCCAGGTCATTCTCCTAGGCCTCGTTATGGACGTGATCTACCAGTTCACAGTGCTCAAGACGCTGTACCCGGTGGAAGCCGTCATCATCGCGATCGTTCTTGCCTTCGTCCCTTACGTGGTGCTGCGCGGCCCGTTTGCGCGAATTGCACTGTGGCGGCGGGGCGCGGCGATGTAACGGCGGATTAATCTCGTCGAGGCGACGGACAGTGGACGGAACGATGCCGGAACCGAGTGCACGCGCCACGGCGCAGCCGTGCGACGATCCGGTCAGGCAGCGAGAGTGAATGAGACATATGGAAGATGACAACGGGATCGCCGAATTCTCGCTGCTTGGCGGTCCGCTCCAACGACTGGGCGTGCGCCTTGGTCTGGTCCGGAGAGGAACCAACACCATAGCACTTGGACTGGCGCTTGGTGGTTTCTGTTGGATCGTGCTGCTGGCATTGGCATCGATCGACGGGCGTGCCTCGCGTCTGTTTTCTGTCGCTCTCATCGGCGGACACATCCGACTGCTGGTGGGCATCCCGCTATTTTTCATATGCGAAGCGTGGGTCGATCCGCTGATGACGGGATTCGTCAGCGGTTTGGTGCGGAAGAATATCATCCCAGAGTCGGCCTTGCCGGCGCTGTCCGACATAATCGCTCGCGCCACCCGGCGGAAGGATTCTTCACTTGCGGAGGCAGCGTGCCTCGCGACCGCCATTTTGTTGTCATTGGTGGATCAGTCACTCCGGTTGCCCGGAGCGACCGCCGCGCACGAGCTGTTTCATGCGGGAACCAACCCGACAATGGCGGCTCTGTGGTACTGGATTGTCTGTATGCCACTGTTTCGATTTCTGATGTTCCGCTGGCTCTGGCGACTCTGCCAATGGTGGTACTTTCTCTGGCGTATCTCCAAATTGGAACTTCATCTGGTGCCGACTCATCCTGACGGCGTTGCAGGCCTCGGATCGTTGGAACTTGTGCACACCTGCTTCATTCCATTGGTATTGGCCATCTCGGCGATTGAATTGGCGTCTCTCGCAGAGGAAATCTCCGTGGGCGGCATGACGTTCGAGGCGATTTACCCCTCGGTTCTGCTGATCCTTTTCGTGGACACCGTGCTGTTTGTCGCTCCACTCTTTCTGTTGTCCCCCAAGCTTTGGGCGTGCCGAATCAAAGGCCTGGGCGATTACGGGTATCTCGCCTCGCGCTATGTCCAGAGCTTCGACACGAAGTGGCTCCGCGCGGCTGATGCAGGAGAGGCGCTGTTGGGTACAGCGGATTTGCAGTCTTTGGCCGACCTGTCCAACAGCGTCAGCATCGTGCGTAACATGCGGTGGGCGCCGATCAGCGTGAGATTGTGGGCCAATATCGTGATTGCGGCATTGCTGCCGATGGTACCGTTGATGCTGCTCAAGTACCCCATTGCCGAGCTGGCCGAGAAATTCGTCACCAGACTGTCCGGCATGTAACAGAGCCAGTGCTCAACTACATGGCCGCGCTGGAAGCGCGGAATACTCATGAGAACATCCGAGGCTAAGCGATCAGCGCGGCTGTCGACCGCTATGAGGCAGTCCATGGAACCCCGCCGGCGCCGCTGCCAGCTCAGCAGGGCAGCAGAACCGTCGGAGGCCAAGTGGTTTCATCAGCTTTGTTCGCCGCAATTTCGTCATATCTGCACGCAGAACAGCTCGGCGATTATCGAGTTGTCCGGCTGCTTCGAAATGCAGCCATCGCGGCGGCGGTGTTCTGGAACTTCGCCGCCGCCTAGCCCCCCTACCCCTCGCGCAAGGCGACGGAGGGAGAGCAACGCAGCGATGCAGCACCACCGGTCATGCGTGCGCCCATGGGTTGCAGTCAGCGCCAGTCGCCCACCGACAGCGGCTATGATGCCTCGTGCGGCTGCAACTGCTCGGCCACCTCGGTCGCGCTTTCCGGCACGCCGGCCAACCGCAGGCCCTGCGCATAATGGTCGCGGTCGCTGTCGCGTTCCAGCGGCGATGTGGCGATGAAGCGCGCGACGGTGAAATCCGGCTCGATCGCCAGCAGACGCCGGCGTACCACCGCGGCCTCCTGCGAGCGTCCGAGGTGACCCAGCGCCGCGAGATACGGCTTGTAGGTTGCGGAGAACGACGGGTTCATCTCGCTCACCGCGCGCCCCACCGCGACGGCGGATTTGTAGTCGCGCTTCAGCAGATGGATCAGGATGAAGAACGCATCGAAGAAGAACGCGTGCGGGTCCAACGGCGACAGGCGCTTGTAGCGGTTGTTGCGTCGTTCGGCTTCTTCCGGGTCGCCGATATAAGCGTAGGCGATCGCCGACAGCGCCCAGGCCATCGCCAAATTCGGATTGAGCGACAGCGCCCGTTCATGCAGCGCGATCGCCTCGTGCAGGCGACGGTGCAGGAAGGCGCGGACATGGCCCGCGATCGTCAGGCCGCGCGCGTCGAACGGATCCAGCACCACCGCTCGTTCGGCGTGCTGGCCAGCTTCCGCCATCACCGCGGCGGGTGCGTCCGTCCAGTCCTGGCCAACCAGGAACATCTGCCAGTAGGCGAACCAGGCGTATGCGGCGGCGTAGTCGGGTTCCAGTTCGATGGCATGCGACAGGTATTCGCCGGCCCGCATGAACGCCTCGCGCTCCAGCCGGCCGATCAGCGGGATCGCGCGCAACATCAGATCGTACGCGGTTGAATCGATCGGCGTCCGGCTGGCACTGCGCTTGGCCTCGATCAGCAGGATCTCCGGATCGATCTGCGCGACGACCTCGGAGGCAATTTCGTCCTGCAGCGACAGCAGGTCGTTGGTCTGGCGATCGAACCGCCGAGCCCAGACCACCTGGTTGCCGGCGCGCAGGTCTAGCAGGCGGACGGTGATGCGCAACCGGTTGCGCACCTTCTGGATCGAGCCATCGAGCAGGAAGTCGATGCCGAAGGTGCGGCGGATGGCGGTCTCGTCGCGGGTTTCGGCGGCGAAGCGCGCGAGCGAGTTGGACGCGACGACGAACATCCAGCGGAACCGCGCAAGCGCGGTGGTGATTTCATCGGCCAGGCCGGGCGCGAGATGCGACTCCTCCTCGGTGGTGCCGACGAGTTGGAACGGCATGACGCCGACATGTGCACCGCCCCGGGTGGGTCGGATTTCGTGCGACCTCGGTTCCAGGATCGGCGGTGGCTCGTAGGGATCCTCGGCCCGTGGAAGCTGCTGCTGTGGCAGAGGCGGCGGCGCCGGCGGACGCAGCGGCATGCGGCTGCCTGATGGACCGCGGATCTCGGCCAGCAGCTTCTGGGTCTCGGGCGATGGCGCGGCATCCAGCAGGTCGGCGAGCACGGCGCGGCAGCGGTCGTAGGCCTGGATCGCCATGCCGCGTTCGCCACGCGCCGCGTGCGCCCGCATCAGCGCCCGCCAGGCGCCTTCATGCGCACGGTCGATCTGCAGCAGACGTTGCGCCGCCGGAATTGCAGCCTCCGGCTCGACCTGCTCACGCAGCAAGGCCTCGGCCACGGTGCGGGCGCGGTCACGCAGGCGTTCGCGCTCGGTGGTCAGCCAGGCGTCGAAGGTGGGATCGATGCCGTCCAGATCCTCCAGCAGGTCGCCGTCCAGCAGGGACAACGATGCCGGTTGGTCGGTGGTCGCGCGCATCACCTCTTCCACGTCCACCCAGACCACGCCGGGGCGCAAGGACAGGTGGTCGCGGGTCACCATCAGGATCTCGGTCCCGGCCGGCGCCAGCGATTCGAGCAGGCGGTGGATTTCCTGGCGGAGCGAGGCGCGGGCCTGTTCTTCGGGCCGACGGCTCCACAGCAATTCGGCCAGGCGGCCGCGCAAAGCAGGACGCGGCGATGACAATGCAATAACGGCCAACAGCGCGCGGGTTTTGCGACCGGCCGGCAGGACATTCTCGCTGGTCAGCGTCCAGGCTTCCATCTGGCCGATCAGCCGCATCCGCACGACGACCTGACCGGCGGAACTGGGCGGCGTGATATGGGCTGCGGAGCGGTGTGAAGCGCCTGCCATCATTGCGTCATTAGTTCGGAATTCAGTTGTGTAAGCAAGGCCTTCAGCACGCTAGGGCTTACCGCCCCCTTTCATATCGCTGATTCAGCGAAGATTTGTCGGGCGTCACCCTGCCACGCCTGATGAAACTGCGCCAGCCAATGTTCTGCCTGGGTCGGTTCGCCGGCCACAATGGACTCCGAGCGGGTCGAGGTAGCTCGATTCGTCGGCCCCGGTTTCGTCGCGGCGGTTCCGGGCGCGCAGGCCGTCGCGGGCGATGGCAACGACATCGCGCGCCAGGTCTCGCAGGCTGCCGCCCCGCCAGGACGCTGCAAGCCCTTCGCGCGGCACGGCGGCGCGCAATGCGATGGCATCGTCCCAGCCGGCGCCGTGCAACAGAGCCTCCGCCGCGGCGAGCGCTGCGTCGTCGTACAGCAGTCCGACCCAGAGTGCCGACTGCGCCACCATCATGTCCGCCCGGCCGGCGTCGGCGCCGCGCATTTCCAGGAAACGTTTGATGCGGACATCGGTGAACACGGTGGTGATGTGGTCGGCGAAATCGCCCACCGTGGCGACCGTCGCAGCCGGCATTGTGCAGCCGGCCGGCCATGAAGTCGCGGAACGACGCGCCGGCGACGTCGATGTACTCGCCGTTGCGGTAGACGAAATACATCGGCACCTGATCGACCAGCCATTGTGCGTAGCGCTCGAAGCCGAAACCCGGTTCGAACATCACCGCCGGAATGCCGGAGCGCTGGTTGTCGGTGTCGGTCCAGACCTGTGCGCGATACGACAGAAAGCCGTTCGGCCGGCCCTCGGTGAACGGCGAGTTGGCGAACAGCGCGGTCGCCAGCGGCTGCAGCAGCAGCGAGACCCGCAGCTTGCGCACCATGTCCGGTTCCGAGGCGTAGTCCAGATTGACCTGCACGGTGCAGGTGCGTGTCATCATGTCGAGGCCGAGTTTGCCGACTTTCGGCATGTAGCGCCGCATGATCGCGTAGCGGCTCTTGGGCATCCACGGCATCTGGTCGCGCGTGGCGATCGGATGGAAGCCCGAGCGGCGCGAAGCCGATCTGAAGGTCGCGCGAGGCCTGGCGCACCTGGTCGTAATGCGCCTCGCAGTTCAGCCTTGGTCTCGTGCAGCGTCGTCGAGCGGCGCGCCGGACAGTTCGAGCTGTCCGGCGGGTTCCAGCGAGATCGCCGCGTCGCCCTGCTTCAGGCCGATGGTGTGGCCGTGATCCAGGATGGGCGTGCCGCCGATCCGGCCAAGTCCCACCAGCAGATCGCGGATCGAGCCGGGCTGGCCGTCTGCCGGCTCGTACGGCGGCGAGGCGAGGTCGGCGTGACGGAAGCCGAATTTCTCGTGCTCGGTGCCGATGCGGAACTGCTCCGGCGGCTTGCAGCCGGCGGCGATATGATCGGCCAGTTGCCTGATCGACGTGATCGGGGTCGCATCGGCGTCTCCGGGGTTGGACATGTCGCTCCCAGGCGTGGCGGGTTCGTTCATGGTACTAGCGGCACTCCACCGCCTGCAACAATGCCAGCCCGGCGATACAGGCGGTCTCGGCCCGCAGGATGCGCGGACCGAGCGATACCGGGGTTACAAAGGGATGCGCGCGCATGGCGTCAAGCTCCGCCGGTGTGAAGCCGCCTTCCGGCCCGACCAGCAGGGCGGCACTGCCACCGATGTGTGCCGAGCTGGGTTGCCGGCTGGGGCGTGAGTCGGGCGCGGTGGATCGCTCGATGGCGACGAACAGGCGACGGTCGGGCGGCCAGTCGGCCAGCAAGGCGTCGAGCGGCTGCGGCGGATGCAGATCGCGGCACGGTCAGCCGTTCGCGACTGTTCGGCGGCTTCGATGGCGATGCTGAGCAGGCGAGCTTCGTTCACCCGGTGCGTGTTGCTGCGCTCGGTGATGACGGGCAGCAGGCGGCGACGCCGAGTTCGGTCGCCTTCTGCACGACCAGGTCGGTGGCATCGCGCTTCAGCAGCGCGAACACCAGCCAAAGGTCGGGTTCCGGCGCCTGGGGCGCGCAGTTGCTGGTCCACGCGAAGGTTGGCGCGGTCGCGCCGGACCGTCTCGATGCGGGCCAGCAATTCGCCGTCGCGGCCGTTGAACAGGTGGACCGCGTCGCCTGGTCCGCGCCGCATGACGGTGCCGAGGTAGTGCGCCTGCTGCGGCGAGGCGGCGATGGCTTCGCCGGCGGCGGAGCGGCGCGTGCGACAAAGAGGCGGATTGACCCGGGCATGGCGGCGGGCAGAGTAGCAGCCATGCGGGCACACACCGATATCGTCGCGACGGGCTGGGTGGCGCGGCTGCCGCGGCCTGGCTGCCGTACCTGCTGCTGGCGCGCGTGGACCGGCCGATCGGCGCCTGGCTGCTGTTCCTGCCGGGGTTGTGGGGCATCCTGCTGGCCGGGGCGCCGGCCTGGGAATCGGTGCGGCTGGTCGCTGCTGTTCGGCGTCGGCAGCCTGGTGATGCGGGCGGCCGGCTGCGTGGTCAACGATCTGTGGGACCGCGACATCGACCGCATGGTGGCGCGCACGGCGGGCCGGCCGCTGGCGTCCGGCGTGCTGCGGCCGCGGCAGGCGTTGGTGTTTCTCGCGGTGCTGCTGGCGGTGGGGCTGGTGGTTCTGCTGCAGCTCAATCGGCTGGCGCAGGTGCTGGGCGTGGCGTCGCTGTTGCTGGTGGCGGCTTTATCCGTTGGCCAAGCGGGTGACGTGGTGGCCGCAGCTGGTGATGGGCTTCACCTTCGGCTTTGGCGCGCCGATGGGTTATGCCGCCGGCGGCCGGGCGGCTCGATCTGGCCTGGGCGGTGCTGTACGGCGCGGCGATGCTGTGGGACCTCGGCTTCGACACGATCTATGCCCATCAGGATCGCGAGGACGATGCGCTGGTCGGGGTGAAGTCGACCGCGCGTCTGTTCGGCGAACGCACCGCGCCGTTCCTGGCGGTGTGCTATGGCGGCACGGTGGTGCTGTTGGCGGTTGCCGGCTGGCTGGTCGGGCTGGGCGGGTGGTTCTTTGTCGCTCTGCGCTGCCGGCGGTGTTGCTGGCGTGGCAGGTGCGCGGCGTTGGACATCGACGATCCGGGGCTGTGCCTGCGGCTGTTCAGGGCGAACCGGGAAGTCGGGCTTGGCGGTGGCGGCGGCAATATTGATCGGGTGGCTGTGAGATTTCGTTCGTTCCGCGAGCCAGCAAGTCGGACACGAGTTGCACCAAGTGCACACATCCAATGCCGCGGCATTCGTGCGCGGCCACACGATCCTCGCCGCCGCGCCCCTGGTGCCGGAAATCACCCTGCACCTCGCCAGCGAGATCACGCCGATCTGGCAGGCGACCGAGGATCCTGGCTGTCCGAGAACAACGTCGAGCCGCCGTTCTGGGCGTTCGCCTGGCCCGGAGGGCAGGCGCTGGCGCGCCACGTGCTGGACCATCCCGAGTGCGTCGCCGGCCGCCGGGTGCTGGATTTCGCCGCCGGCGGCGGGATTGCCGCCATCGCCTGCGCGCTGGCCGGCGCCGCGCATGTCGAGGCCGCGGAAATCGACCAGCTGGCGCGCGCCGCGATCGGCCTGAACGCCGCGGCAAACAACGTGTCGGTCGCGCTGTCGGACGCGCGACGTGGTCGGCGCGGCGTGCCGCTGGGACCTCATCCTGTGCGGCGACGTCTGTTACGAGGCGCCGATGACCGCGCATATCCTGCCCTGGCTGCGCCGGATGGCGACGCCAGACCGAGGTATGGGTCGCCGATCCGGCCGCGCCTATCTGCCGCGCGAAGGCCTGACCGGCTTTGCCGAGTACCGCGTTCCCACCAGTCTGGAACTGGAGGATCGCATCGAACGGCGGGTGACGCTTTACCGGCTGGGCGGTTGACCGGGTTGCGCGCCGGGTGGCTTGGCCTTGGGTTTGTCACCACCGGTCAGCTGCGACAGATCCAGACCATTCACGGTGACGGACGGACCATCGCTGACGATGTCCCACACCAGACGACCACCATCCGGTTTCGCCAGGCCGCGCAACATGATCAACACCGGCAGTGCCTGCTGCAGGTCCGGGTTGGTGCGTGCCTGGCTCATCAGATCGTCGAGGCCGGTCGCGCTCAGATGCGCGACGCCGTTCCAGGTGGACGGCGACGACATGGTGACGTGGCCGGTGCCCTCGACCTTCGCCGGGCCCAGATCGAACGACAGGGTTTCGATGCCGATAACCGCACCCCCGTGCGCGAACAGCGCCGCGATATCGGATGAGAAACGATCGTCCGCAGCGTCCTCGGTTGCGTCCGTCGCGAGCTTCGCCAGATCCGCGGTCTGCACACCGGACAAACTCGGCTGGATTTCGATGTGTTGCGGCAGGTAGGCCGCCATCTTCGGCGGCAGCGTCGGGGTGTTGAGGCCGTCGAGGCCGATGTCGAACCAGGCGTGCAGCTTGCCGTTCGGCGCCTCGCCACCGAAGCCGATCTGGAGATGCTGTACGGCCACCCCACCCTTGCCTGCGAGCTCGACCTGCAGCCCGTCGACCGTTTCATGCATGCTGGCGGCAGTCATCACGTCCTGCAGCGCAGCGATCACCAGCCGCAACTGCGCCTTGGCCGGCGGCGGCAGTTCCGCCTTGCTGCCCTTCTGGATCATGTCGGGGGGCAGCGCACCGAACAGTGCGCCAGATGCCGCGAGCAGCGCGGCGACACGATCACGGCTGACGCCTTCGATCCGTCCTGTCGCGTGGATCGATTTCGCCGCGATCGCCATTGCCTCGCCGCCATTGACGCTGGCCGCGGATTTCCATCCTTCGATGGTCGCCGTCCGTGGTCAGATCCAGCCGGCCGTTCTGCGCCGGCTGCAGGGTGGTATCAGTGAGGTAGCGGTCGATGTGCTGCTCCTGGTGCTGCTTCGCGTTGTCCGCGGTCACTGCAATGGCACCGATGTCGACGTGCAGCGTGGACGGCGTCGCCAGGTTTGGATCGATCGCGGCGTGGGTGTCCTGCGTGCCGATCGTATAGGCGATCTTCATCGGGCTGCCGGTGGTCAGGTCGTCGGGTTTGTCGGGAACGGTCACAGTGAACTTTGCAGCCGATGGCGCCTTCACGTCATCGATCGACCAGCGGCCGCCATCCAGCGGGCGTATGGACGCGGTCACCGCGGGCTTGTCGGCGGGGTTTTCCACGCCCGGGATCGGCCAGGTGAGCTGGTAATGGTCGTGCTCACCGGTGATGCGCCACGGCATGTCGGGCAGCTTGACCGTCGGGCCGAGCAGTCCGGCGAGCCAATCCTTCAACTGCTGTTGCAGCGCCTGTGCCTGCTCCGGGCCGATGTCATCGGCCCGGGCGGCGCACGGTGGGAGCAGCAGCAGGCAGAGCGCAACATAATGCGACAGGCGCACTGGCCGGTCCTCCTCGGCGTGGTTGGACGCCGAGGATACCGCGTGAAGTGGTTACGCTGCCACGTCAACCAGCACGAGTTCGGCGTCCGAGGTCGCGGCGATGACGATTTCGGTCTCGCCGGTGATCGCGGCGCCGTCGCGCGCGTTGACCGTTGTGCCGTTCACCGTGACCGTGCCGCTGGCCGGTACCAGGTAAAGCCCGCGGCCGGGTGCGAGGGTCAGGCGGGCGGTTTCACCGGCGCTTAGTGTGCCAGCCAGCACCGCGGCATCGGCGTTCAGCTTCAGGGCGTCGCTGTCGGCGTCCTGTGCGCGGCCACTGGCCAGCACCGCCAGGCCACCGGTGCGGGGGAACTGCCGGGTGCCCCAGCCGGGCGCCACGCCGTGACGGTCGGGCTGGATCCAGATCTGGAACAGCCGTGTCGGGGTGTCTTCCTGGTTGTACTCGGCGTGCACGATGCCGGTGCCGGCGTGCATCACCTGGACATCGCCGGCCTCGGTGCGGCCTTCGTTGCCCAGGTTGTCGCGATGGGTGATGGCGCCTTGGCGGATGTAGGTGACGATCTCCATCTCCTTGTGGGGATGCGGGTCGAAACCCATTCCCGGTGCCACCTCGTCGTCGTTCCAGACGCGCAGGCGGCCGAAGCCCATGCGTTCCGGGTCGTGGTAGTGGCCGAAGCTGAAGTGGTGGCGGGCGTTCAGCCATTCATTGCGGAAGCCGCCGAGTCCGGCGAAGGGGCGTAGCTGGATCATGGGGATTGTCCTTGTGCAGGTCGTTCGATATCGAACGATTTGGCGAGGAAGTGGGGGTTGGGTGGAGGGGCTTCAAGGGGGTGGCTGATAAAGCGCAGTTGCCGCAGCCAGGCGACCTAGCACGAACATGGCGACGCTTCGGTGCGATCGGCCCGGTCTATGAGATCATCAGCTCCGGCAGCGAATTTCCTGGCGCTGATCGCCTGATGCGCGTGGGTGTCTTGGAGTATAGACGAGGAATTGGATTACCGCCTCGCCGAGATTCCGGAGTGATTCCCCAAGGCGCTGATGTTCGCGACCACCTTTGATCTCGTGGTAGCCGACACTGTCCATCGCGCATCGGAGGTACAGCTGTGAACAAGTATTTTGTGCGGAAAGTGGCTGCTGGCGCTGTCGCAGCGTCGCTTGGTGAACTATTTATTAGGGCGTGAAAATATTGGTCCAAATTATGTAAGATATCCATTTTCGGGATCCTTACAACTGCCTGATGTATATTTTCTAATTGCCATATCTGCTGATATGGATAGGGGATTATCCCCTTGCCGCAGGTAGTGGACCGGGGGCGGAAATCTCTCCTACTCTGGGCGGGTGGCCCATCCGTTCCCCGCACTAGTCGCTTCTCAGAAGACCCTGACCTCTGGCGTGGCGTGGTCGGCGGCCGACCCCGCCGACAACGCGATGGGATTCCTGGCGCCGCTTGAAGTCGATGGCGTTACCATAGCGGGTTTGGCTCTTCGCGGTGTCTGCTATCAGCATAGGCCGGATGAGGCGGTGATGCTTCAGATGGAAGCGGCCACGCCCGGGCTGCGGACTCGCGTGCCGCTAGTGCGGCTAGACTGGCGGCCAGCAACGGGCGGCCACAAGAATCCGCAACGTGGTCTCGATTTGCACGCCAAAAAATTCATCGCCGGATCGCACCTTCATCCATTCGAGCTAAACTGGATTCTGCGACAGAAGTGATGCGAACGGGGAACTTACCATTCGCTACGGCGGTTAACCCTGATCCGGGCACCTTTGAAGAAGTCCTTGACTTGGTAGGAAATATGTTTAGAATCAGCAACATAAGACTTATCGAAACGCCCAGTTGGTCTCGAAGGTTGCTGTGACCAATGGCTGATGTGCAGGATATTGTTGGCATTCGGGCCGCGGTGGATTCGGCCATGGCGCAGCTTGTCTCTGTGAAGCATAGCGACGGCGTCAGCCATATTCATTTGCCGGTTTTCTACCCGAGCGGGGCGGCCGTCACTGTTAGCGTTGAGCAGATCAAGGGCGGCTATTCGGTCACTGACGAAGGCTTCGCCTATCGGGAAATTGAGATGGTGGGGGCGGATCGCATGTTCGGTCGCGCCGCCCGCAGTGCTGGCGAGCGGTTTGGGGTGGACGCAAATTCGCGAATGGTAAGCGCGAGCGCCGACATGGGAACCCTGGCAGGCGCGATAGCTGACGTGGCGATCGCGTCAGCTTGGGTGGCGCACTCAGTCATAGACCGCATCTCTAATCGCGACGAGAATGAAATCGCTCAACACCTGTACGGCATACTCGTGCATATCTTCGGTGCCAACAAGGTCGAACAAAAAGCCACCATCATCGGCGCGTCTTCCAATGATTGGGAAGTTTCGTCCTTAGTGCATCTTGATGGCGGCGTCGCAGTCTTTGATGTGGTTAGGAACCATCATGTCGCGGTGTATTCAACCTCTACGAAGTTCCATGATTTAGCGTTGCTATCGAATCGTCCCGCGGCCGTGGCGGTTGTGAGGGATAAGAAAGCCATGGGAGCCTATTATGGCATTCTCGCCCAAGCGGGGCACGTCATCCAGGACAATGAATTGGATACTGTTATCAAACGGGCTACAGCAGCATAACACTTGCAGAGGCGCTTCGCACTATCCGCTTAGCCGACTTCACAGCCCAGCAAGAAGCCCGAGACGTCGGTCCAGCTAAGCGAAAGGACTTGGATCGCGTCCTCGGTATCGCCAGCACAACCGTCGCACATGGGCAATCAGCAGATCGAACACCGCGTTCCCATCTGCCGTTTGTTCGCGCGGAAAGCGAACTCGTTGAGGTGGCGATCCATTTACTTGCTGGAAAATTGGATGTGTGTGTTGATCAAGTCCTTGAACAGCCGGCAGAAATTTTCGACCTGATTGGTAGACAACCCGAACCGGGCACGCACCTTTGTCGCCGAACTGGAAGCGAAAATGCCACGCGGTCGCCGAGACGCCGGAACTCTATTCCGCCCGCCAGGGTGCCTGCTTGCTGAACTTACAAACCAGGCGGCAATTTGGTCGATGGCCAGTGACAAAAAAGCGTAGGTTATGTCAAGAGACTTCGATTCAGAGTGTCGTCTTACTTAACGACTACTGAGTAAGGATCATCGCCCGCCCCGCTTGGGCTCAGACCCAGCTTCCGCAACAGTCCAGCAAGCTGACGCAACTCCTGGCTGCTCAACCCCGCCATCGCAGCGGCGATATCGGCCGCATGGTCGGTGAACAGCGGCTCGACCAGCGCGCGCCCTGCCGCCGTCAGCTCCACCAGCACCGCGCGGCGATCCTGCTTGTGACGGGTGCGCTGCACCAGCCCTCGAGCCTCCAGCTTGTCGATCAGATCGGTCATGTTGCCGGGGCTGGTCAGCACCTTGCGGCTCGAGTTCGCGCTGTCCCAACGGTCCCTTATGCAGGATCGCCTCCAGCACGCCGAACTGCGTCGGTGTCAGCCCGGCTGCCGCCAGGCGCGGCTCCACGCGCGCGAGCACCGCCCGGCCCGTGCGCAGCAGCTTGACGTAGGCGCCCAGCGCTTCGACCACGCGCACATCGTCCACGCCGAACGGCCTGGCGGCCATCAGGTCACCGCGGCGACGGTGCGGCTCAGCGGTTCATCATGATCGGCAGCGAGCCATGTTCCAGCACATGCCGCGTGACGCCGCCGAGGATGAGCTGGCGCAGGCGGGAGTGCGAATAGGCCCCCATCGCCAACATGTCGCAGCCGAAGTCGCGCGCCGCCGCGAGCAGGCCGGCGCCCACGGAATTGCTCACCGAGTGGAACATGACGATGTCGGCGTGCACGCCATGCAGCGCCAGGTATGCGGCGAGGTCCGGTGCGCCGGGGCCGCGACGCTGGTAGCCATCGGCGGACAGGATACGCACCGCATCGGCACGTTGCAGCCATGGCAGCGCGGCGTAAACCGCGGACGCTGATTCCGCCGTGCCGTTCCAGCCCAGGCATATCGCGGGCGCCGATGGTCTGCGGCGCGACCTGCGGGGCGATCAGCACCGGGCGGCCGGAATCGAACAGCACCGCATGCAGCGCGTCGGAGGACGAAACGTCCTCGCCCGCATCGGGATGCGGCACCACGGTCAGATCGGCGAGCCGGGCCTGTTGGGCGACGAGGTCTTCCTCGCGTCCGGTGACCGAGGCGAAACTGGCAGTGGCGGCATCGACGCCCGGCCGCGCCTCGGACAGGATCACCTCATGCTGTGCGACGAATCGGTCGAACATCGAGCGGACAGCGTGCGCGCGGTCGCTGCTTTCCTTTTCGGTCGCCGACATCATTTCCTCGATCATCGCGCCGGACAGGCCTTCGCCGGCCAGGGGTGCGACGTCGCGACTGTCCACGCGTACGTGCAGCGCGGTGACATGGGCGTTCCACAGGCGGGCGATCATGAGGCAAGTGGACAATGCCGCTTCGCCGGCAGCGGTGCCGGTCAGCGGCAGCAGCAGCTTGCGGATGGCCATGGCTTGGCTCCTTGCTTGCGGGTCTGGTTTGCGTTTCTAGCACGGTCACGAGCCGGTTGCGTATCACCCGGGGTCGTGCACCGCCGCACGCGCCTGCGCGAGCGCCGAAGTCGCGTCAGTGGCATCCACGGCGAGCCAGTCGCCAGCCTGCGGAGTTGCCCTGGGGGTTGCCGCGCCTGACGGCGTGCAGCACCGCGACGGTCGCGTCGGATGCGTCGTGCTGGCGGGCGGCAATCCGTGTCTCGAGCAATGGCAGCGGCGCTTCGAGCCAGAGGCCGACGAATGGGACGCCGGCGCTCTGGCGGCTGCTGCCACCATGGCGCGGTGGCGCGGATCGACGAACGTGGCGTCGGCGATGACGGCCTGGCCGCCACCGGCGGCGTCGCGGACCAGGTCGGCAAGCGCGGCGAACACGGCTTCGCTCGCGGCTTTGCTGTAGGCCGATTGCGGCAGGCGCTGCTCCGGCGGCACACCGTGCTGTCGCTTGCGGATTTCGTCGCTGCGCAGCACGAGCGCACCCGGCGCACGGCCGAGTTCTGGCGCCAGAGCGCGTGCCAGTGTCGATTTGCCGGTGCCAGGCAGTCCGCCGATCGCAATCACCAGCGGCGCGCGTGGGCCGAGGTAGCTGGCCGCTGCGATCGAGATAGCGCGAGCGCATCGATCCGCGTGGCCGCGCTTGGCCTCGACATGCGCGCGGACCATCGCACGCAGCGACAGGAAGACCGGCAGGCCACGCGTCAGTGCGGCGTCGCCGGTGCGCGCGACATAGCGATTGAGCACGTGGTTTGCCGCGCCGCGGCCGACGCGCTGGTCGAGATCCATCAGCAGGAATGCGAGATCGTAGCCAAGATCGATGGTCGCCATCGCCTCGTCGAATTCGAGCGCATCGAACGGCACCGGTCTGCCGTGCCAAAGGCAGAGATTGCCGAGATGCAGATCGCCATGCGCGCGGCGGACGAAACCGGTGCGCGATCGTTCCGCGAGCCACGGCGCGATGTTGTCGAGCGCGGCGATGCAGGCGGGTCTGCCAGTGCTGCACTGCATCCTCCGGCAGGCCGGCGTCGAGCGCCGAACGGGCGTTGCCGCGGGTCACGTCGCGCAGCGCTTCCGCCGGTCGACCGCGTCCACCGGATCCGGCGTCTGCTCGACCCTCGCTTGCCCGCGGCAGAGGGTTGGAGCGGCGGCAGGTTTGATGGTACGCGGCGACCGCATCGCCCAATGCATCGAGCAGGCCGGTGTCAGCCTGCCCGCGGCCGCGATTGCATCGAGGAAGTCCGCCGCCGGCACGCGGGCCATGCGCAACACCCAGTCGACGACCGGCAGCGCCGGGTCGTGCGTGTCGCCCAGCGCCAGCGCGCCGTCCGGGCCGCGCACGATCGGCACCACGTCGCGATAAAGGCCGGGCGCCGCCGGCGCGATTCAGCTCCAGTTCGCGCAGGGCGAAACGGTGGCGCGCATCCACCGCGGTGAAGTCGAGAAACGCCAGGCGCACCGCCTTCTTCAGCTTCCACACCGTGTCGGTGCCGACGAACACCAGCGAGATGTGTGTCTCCACGGGATCCGAGCCCGCGAGCCCGCGCAGGAAATCCGCCGCCTCCGCCTGTTCCGGCGGCACAGCCATTCGGTCAGGGAAACAGCTTGCCGACGGTCCAGCCGCCGTTCGCCGACTTCGTGTAGACGGTGCGGTCGTGCAGCCGGAACGGCATGTTCTGCCAGAACTCGAAGCGCTCCGGGATGACCCGGTAGCCCGACCAGTGCGGCGGGCGCGGGATATCCTCGCCGGGGTACTTCGCCTCGACTTCCGCCAGGCGGCGTTCCAGTTCCGCGCGTTCGGCCAGCGGACGGGACTGGTCCGACGCCCAGGCGCCCAGCCGCGAAATGCGCGCGCGCGTGGCGTAGTAGGCGTCCGCCTCGGCAGTCGGTGACGTGTTCGACGCGGCCTTCGATGCGAACCTGGCGGCCCTGCGGCTTCCAGTGGAACAGCAGCGCGGCGCGCGCGTTGGCCGCCAGTTCCTCGCCCTTGCGGCTCTGCTTGTTGGTGTAGAACACGAAGCCCCGATCGTCGGCGCCCTTCAGCAGGACGATGCGCGCCGACGGCGTGCCGTCCGGCGTGGTGGTCGCCAGCGTCATGGCGTTGGCGTCTTCCGGCTCGTGCGTCCACGCCTCGGCCATCCACTCGTGGAATTGGGCGAATGGATTGGTCACGAGAGGGCTGCTGTCTGGCATGGATTGGTCTTCCCGGCGGAACGGGCGCACTGTGCCGCTACGAAGTCCGCGCGCCAAGGCACGATCGGCCGACAGCCGATCATCGATGGCTCTTGCCCCGCATCGCCGCGGCTGTGCCACCACCGGTGGCAACGGACGCCGCCTCGCAACGCCGGACCCCACGAAGGATCGACCATGCCCGACAGCGCTCCTGCGACGACCCCGGTCAAAGGCACGCTGCTGCAAGGCAAGCGTGGCCTGATCATGGGCGTGGCGAACGAGCGTTCGCTGGCCTGGGGTATTGCCGCCGCCTGTGCCGCCCAGGGCGCCGAACTCGCCTTCACCTTCCAGGGCGAGGCGCTGGAGCGGCGCGTGCGTCCGCTGGCCGCGTCGGTGCGGTCCGATCGCGTGTTCGCCTGCGACGTGGCGGACGAAGCCAGCATCGATGCCGCGTTCGACGCGCTGAAGCGGCAATGGGATGGGCTGGATTTCCTGGTCCATGCGATCGGCTTTGCCGACAAGGCCTATCTGCGCGGGCGCTATCTGGATACGCCGCGCGCCGCGTTCGCTGCAGGCGATGGACATCTCCTGCTACTCGTTCACCGCCGTCGCGCAGCGTGCCGTGCCGATGATGCGGGCCGGCGGCAGCCTGCTGACGCTGACCTATGTCGGCGCCGAGCGATGGACGCCGCACTACAACGTGATGGGCGTGGCCAAGGCGGCGCTGGAGGCCTCGGTGCGCTATCTGGCGGCCGATCTGGGCAGCCAGGGGATCCGGGTGAACGCGATCAGCGCCGGACCGATCAGGACGCTGGCGGCGTCGGGGATTGGCGATTTCCGTTACATTTTGCGCTGGAACCAGTTGAATGCGCCGATGCAGCGCAACGTCACGATCGAGGATGTCGGCGGGGCGGGGGTGTATCTGCTGTCGGAGCTGTCGTCCGGCGTGACCGGCGAGGTGCACCACGTGGATTGCGGTTACCATATCGTGGGGATGAAGAACCCGGCCGCGCCGGACATCGCGATCGTCGAGGGTTCGATGAGCGAGATGGGGAAATCTGCGTGAGGATCGCGCGCATCTATGCCGATGATCGTGGTGAATCGCACTTCGCGGCTGGCGAGGTCCCGCTCTCCGGCGTCAGCCTGTTCCCGCAACTGCCGCCATTCCTGGTCTCCCGGCTGACCGGCGCGAACCCCGTCAAGCTGTTCGCTATACCGGCGTCATTGAGCGTCTTCGACCTGCATACCGCGCCGGAACGGCAATTGGCGGTGTCGCTCAACGGCTGGGTGGAGTACGAGACCAGCGACGGGGAAATTCGCCGCTGCGAGCCGGGCGAAATTGTGCTGGTCGAGGACACGACGGGCCGCGGTCACATCACCCGCTTCGATGATGATGGCGAGCAGTGCTTCCTGCACATCCCCGTGCCCGACGATTGGCGGCTGGCCTGACGCGATGTCCCATAACAGCTTCGGCCATCTGTTCCGTGTCACCACCTGGGGCGAAAGCCACGGGCCGGCGATCGGTTGCGTGGTCGATGGCTGCCCGCCGCGCATTCCGCTGTCCGAGGCCGATATCCAGCCCTGGCTGGATCGCCGCCGCCCCGGCCAGTCGCGCTTCACCACGCAGCGGCAGGAGCCGGACGAGGTCCGCATCGTGTCCGGGGTGTTCGACGGCGTGACCACCGGCACGCCGATCGCCATGCAGATCGACAACGTGGATCAGCGTTCGCGCGACTATTCGGCGATCGCCGCGCAGTTCCGACCCGGCCACGCCGACCTGACCTACGAGCTGAAATACGGCGTGCGCGATTATCGCGGCGGCGGGCGTTCGTCGGCGCGCGAGACCGCGATGCGGGTGGCGGCCGGCGGCGTCGCGCGCAAGGTGCTGGGCGACGGCGTGCGCATTCGCGGCGCCCTGGTGCAGATCGGCCCGCACCGCATCGATCGGACGCGCTGGGACTGGGCGGCCGTGGACGACAACCCGTTCTTCTGCCCGGACCCGGTGATGGCCGCGTAGTGGGAAAGCTACCTGACCGAGGTTCGCAAGGCGGGCTCGTCGGCCGGCGCGGTCATCGAGGTGGTGGCCGACGGCGTTCCGCCCGGACTTGGCGCGCCGATCTACGGCAAGCTGGATGCCGACATCGCCGCGGCGCTGATGTCGATCAACGCGGTGAAGGGCGTGGAGATCGGCGAGGGTTTCGCCGCCGCCGCGCTGTCCGGCGAGGCGAACGCCGACGAGATGCGGATGCATGACGGGCTGGTGGAATTCGCCTCCAACCACGCCGGCGGCATCCTGGGCGGTATTTCCACCGGCCAGCCGATCGTCGCGCGGTTCGCGGTGAAGCCGACCAGTTCCATCCTGACGCCGCGCCAGGCGGTGGATCGCAACGGCCGGGACATCGAGATCAGCACCAAGGGCCGTCACGACCCGTGTGTCGGCATCCGCGCCGTGCCGGTGGGGGAGGCGATGCTGGCGTGCGTGCTCGCCGACCATCTGCTGCGGCATCGGGCGCAGAATCCCGACGCACCTGTGACGGCGCGCCTGCCGCGCAACTGATCGCGGATTGGCTGCGGGCATTAGGGCTCCCGTGAAGCCAACGGCTGGGTTCTCGGCCGCACTGGTGTTTTATTTGTCGGGATTCTTTACACTTTCATGATTTGTACTCATACCAAAGGCGCTAACCCGCTGGCTAATATCAATTTTTGAACACGGCACAGGATTTGCTATCTATCAAACACGATCCTGCCAAACACGATCCTGCCCCGGCGCATTTTTTGGAGAATTTCACATGAAAAGCCTGACCCTATTCGCTCCGCTCGTTATGGCTGCCGCCCTGGCCATTTCGCCGGCGCATGCCACCCCGTTCACCTACGCGAGCGCCGGCCTGGCGAGCCCCGAGCATCATATCGATTTCGCTGGCCTGGCCAACGGCACCACCATCGGCAGCACTTATGCCGCGCAGGGCATTACCGTCAGCGGCCTGCAGGCGACCAACGTTTATGGCAGCGAATTCGTTGGTAGCACGGCACCGGCCGCCGTGAATTTCGACCCGGTCACCAACCCGTTCGAATTCGATTTCAGCAAGGCGGTGAAGGACCTGTCGTTCTACGTTGTTACAGACGGGTACGGCGCCACAGCGACGTCCTATAACGGCGCCACGCCGGTAGAATCGCTCAGCATCGGCGCCTACGGCGATGGTGGTGATGACTTCTTCGGCTTCATCGATACCGATATCACCCGGGTCGTGTTCGATGTCAGCGGGGATCATCTGGCGCTGATCGACAATGTTGCGTTCAATGCCGTCCCCGAACCGGCCAGCTTCGCGCTGCTCGGTGCCGGCCTTGTTGGCCTCGGCGCACTCCGCCGCAAGCGGGCCCAATAGCGTCTGGCCAATCGCTAACGGAGGGCGGCTCCGCAAGGGGCTGCCCGCTTTGCGCAGCAGGTTCGGGACCGAACTGCGTGATGTCGGTCAGCACGGCTCGCCAGTCTGCATCGCCAGTGTGCATCGCCACCCCGCGGCATGGCGGTTCAGCGCAGCCGCTTGCAGAGTTCACAGGGTCGACGGTCGCCGTCGATGGAATGAATCGGCGGCGGGGCGCGTCTAGTACCGGCGGACCATACCCGCAATGCAGCCCCAGCCACCCCCTTTCGATCCACGCGCTTTGGATGCGTTCGTCGCACTTGTCGGCGCGCGGGTCTGGTCGGCTCGGATGGCCGAGATCGCCCAATTCGCCCGGTCAGGGCCGCGCGCGGGCCAGGCGATTCGCCAGCGACACGCTCTGGAACTGGCCATCGAGCGACTGCGCGGCGTTTTGATTCGTCCGGCCACCACGGCCGAACGCCATGCCGCCCGGCTGGCCGCCGCAGCCGCGGCGCTGGCCCGGCGGCTTGGTGCGCGCGCCAGGGCACGGTTGCGCGAGCGGCTGCTTGCGGCGATGGCCGGCGACGGCACGCTGATACCGGTGTTCCACATGCTGCGAACTGCGGATCTACAACGTTCGCGCGGGTTCAGCGTGCATTTCGCCGGCCTGGAAGACGATGCGCCGTACGATCTGCTGCTGACGCGCGGGCGTGTCGAGGTTGAGGTTGCCTGCGATGTCGTCTCGGCTGAGGCAGGTCGTCTGGTGCAGCGAGGCGCCTGGGTGCGGCTGGCCGATCGGGTCGATGATGAATTGCAGGCGTGGCTGACCACCTACCCGGGCCGCTACCTGCTGAAGATGACGCTGCCGCAGGGTCTCCGTGCAGCGCCGGAATGTGGTGCGCTGGAGGCCTTGCATGGGCGCATCCATCGCCTTTTGGCGACGCGGGGCCGCCGCGACGACGACGACGGTGCCGTGCTGCGGCTGGATCCGCTGCTGCTCGCGGGCACGCGGTCGGACGGCGCCGGTCTGCTGTCCTTGCTGCGACGGGAGTTCGGTCCGGAGGCACATCTGTCAGCCACCGCCGTCGGAGACGCCTTGTTCGTCATTGCGGCGCGGGCCGGACGCGCCGATGAGGTGGCCGTTGCGGTTCGCCATCGGCTGTTTGCCATTGCGCCGACCAGCCTGAGCGGGACGCGCCCTGGCATCCTGGCGATGTTTATCGACGATACGGATCGCGGCGAGTGGCGCGGGCTGCGCGACAGCCTGGAACTGGAATCCGAGACACGCCAGTTCCTGGCTTACAAGGCGGCGAGGCCGGTCGTCGCGGTCACCTGTGCCTCGCGGTTCGAGTTGTTCGGCGTATCGGCGCCCGACGCGGTGGAGGATGGCGAACTGCGGTTCCGCAATCCCGCGCACCCCGAGGCTTGCGCCACCGAGTTGGCCTCGGCGGTGCTTTCAACAGTGTGAAAGGCCGCGCGGCGGTTAGCGGTTGGTAAACACTCCATATCCATATCACTGCCGCAGGACTGCCACGTTCCGGTGGTTTCATTGCACCATTGGCGCGATTGGAGAGATTGTAATGACGGACGCGGATTACGCCCGGAAACTGGACGAGCTCGATCGATTGCTGAACGATCCGGACGTACCGATGGAGCCGGCGAAGGTGTGGTCTCTGCTGGCTGAGATCGCCCAGCGCGATCGGGGCGCGGCGCATCCGGGGTAGGGCCTGAACTGCGGCGGCGCCTCGGTGCATCTCCGCGTCAGATTGCTTCCGCAGCAATTTTTTCTGCCGCAATCAGGAATTCGCGATTGCCCTCTGGTCCGGTGATCGGACTTTCGGTGATGCCGAGTACGCGCCAATCGGGGCGTGCTGCCCACCAGGCTTCGGCACGCTCGCACACGGCGCGGTGAATCGCGGGGTCGCGTACAACGCCCTTGCGGCCGACGGCAGCGGGGCCTGCCTCGAACTGCGGCTTGATCAGTGCCACCGCCCAGGCGCCCGGCGCGCAGAGCGCCAGCGGCGCCGGCAACAGCGTCGCCAGGCCGATGAAACTCGCATCGCACACCAGGGCCGCGATCGGGTCCGCGACGATCTCGCGCGTCAGGTAGCGGGCGTTGGTCTTTTCATGCACGACGACGCGCGGGTCGGATCGCAGCTTCCAGGCGAGTTGGCCATGGCCCACGTCGACCGCGTGCACCTTGGGGGCACCCTGCGCGAGCAGCACGTCGGTGAAGCCGCCAGTGGACGCGCCGACGTCCAGGCAAATGCGGTCTTGCGGCGAGAGCCGGAAATGCGTCAGTGCATGATGCAGTTTCAGCCCGCCGCGTGACACCCAGGGGTGGTCCAGTCCGCGCACTTCCAGCGCGGTGTCGGGCGCCACCGCTTGTCCCGCCTTGTCGATGCGGCGTTCGCCACTGAATA
Organism: uncultured Alphaproteobacteria bacterium; assembly: GCA_963790445.1. Taxonomy (GTDB): domain Bacteria; phylum Pseudomonadota; class Alphaproteobacteria; order Acetobacterales; family Acetobacteraceae; genus JAMXLO01. The sequence continues at coordinate 326,099 of CAWBON010000014.1, forward strand.
CCTTGCCGGCAAGGATCAGCGCCTGTGCACGTGCCCGGGTTTCGACCAGGCCGCGGTCAATCAGCAATTGATCGGCGCGCAGGCGCATGAGGATTCACCGCCGGGGATGAGCCATTGGACTGGGCGTTGGCAATTTGCCTGTCGTTTCGTGAGTGCGGTGATGCGGGAGCTTGCGGCGTGTGCGCACCGTGACCGCAATTGCCGCGTCGCTGCGCTGCTCGCGATGGCACGTTGGGGGCGGTGCTACTCAACCGGCCGCGTCGACAACGTGCCGTCCGCATGTTCCACGATCGCGGCCACGCGCGCCTCGGCTTCTGCCAGCTTCGCCTCGCAATGCCGCCGCAGCGCCGCGCCGCGCTCGTAGGCAGTGATCGCATCCTCCAGCTTTTGCTGGCCGCTTTCCAGCCCACGTACGATCTGCTCCAGCTCTGCCAGCGCATCCTCGAACGACAGGGCACTGACATCGGCGCCCTTGGCTGGTTGCTTGTCCGACATTCGCCCTCCTAGGCTTGCATCAGGCCGCGCACATGAGCCGCGGCCGATGCGGCCAGCGCGTGCAGGTCATAGCCGCCTTCCAGCACCGAGACGAGCCGGGCGCCGCAATGCAGCGCTGCGATGCGCAGCAGTTCCTGGGTGATCCAGGCGAAGTCGGCGGTTTCCAGGCGAAGCTGCGCCAGCGGGTCGGCCTTGTGCGCGTCGAAGCCAGCCGAGACGATCAGCAGGCCGGGCGCGAAGCGATCGAGTTCCGGCAGGATGGTGTCCGACCAGGCCGCACGGAACGCCGCGCCGTCGGAACCAGGACGCAGCGGCGCGTTGACGATGTTGTTGGCGGTGCCGCGTTCCCATGCCGCGCCGGTGCCGGGATAGCATGGGTGCTGATGCGACGATGCGTAGAACAGGTCCTTGTCGGCGGCGAACATCGCCTGGGTGCCGTTGCCGTGGTGCACGTCGAAGTCCACCACCGCGACGCGCTGCACGCCCCAACGGGCGCGCGCGTGCAGTGCCGCCACCGCGGCGTTGTTGAACAGGCAGAAGCCCATCGGCCGCCCGGGCTCGGCGTGGTGACCAGGCGGACGGACCGCGGCGAAGGCGGCGCGTGCCCAACCCTCCATCACCGCGTCCACCGCCGCCACGGCTGCCCCGGCCGCGCGCAATGCGGCTTCGGCGCTGCCGGCGCTCATGGATGTATCGGCATCCAACTGAACTATTTCGTCGGCGGCCGGACGGATCGACAGGATCGCCTCCACATAGTTCGCCGGATGCACGCGGGTGAGCTGTTCGGTGGTGGCGTGCGGCGCGGCTTCGCGGATCAGGTCGGCGAATTCCTCGGTTTCCAACGCGGCGAGCACGGCGCGCAGGCGGTCAGGGGATTCGGGGTGGAATTCCCCGTTGTCGTGCAGCAGGCAGGCGGGATGCGTGATCAGTGCCGTCGGCATGTCAGGCGTCCTTCTGCTCCGGTTCGGCACGACGGCGGATGACGAAGCTGAACACGCCGTTTTCCTCGCTCCAGGCCAGCAGGGCGTGGCCGGTCTCGCGGCAGAATGCCTGGAAGTCGGCGACCGAGGCGCGGTCGGTCGCCAGCACGCGCAGCCGCTCGCCGGGCGCCATCGTGCGCAGCGCGCGGTTGGCGCGCAGCACCGGGATCGGGCAGTTGGTGCCCTTCATGTCCAGCAGGGATTCGCTCATGGGCGGTATCCTGCGGCGCGGTTCGGGGCGGGGCAAGCGGACACTGTCATTGCGACGGAGCGAAGCGACGCGGCCGGCCATCCTGGGCAGCGTGCTCACGTCGACCGACGCTGCCGGCTCGCTCGCCACCTTGCCTTCCCGTATGATCTTGCCCGCGATGCCCATCACGCACGGCTGCTCTGTTCCAACGAAACGTCGATCCCGGCATAGTACTCCACGGCGGTTCCTCTCATGATGCTTGCGGCAGATCCATTCGGAACCCCGTTCAACGCTCATCACTGGGAGCGACAGCCACCAGAACCGCTACCGTTCCGGGCCGCATATTACCGTTCCTGCTCGCAATGACGGTGGGGCATAACGCAGAGGACACTCGACAGACCATGCAGCGATCATTCCTTGCCAGCGACGGCAACCGCATCGCCTACGTCATCGACGACTACACCGATCCGTGGCGCACACCCGAAACGCTGCTGCTGCTGCACGCCGCGATGGGTTCGTCGAAGCGCTGGTACGCCGCTGTGCCACCGCTGTGCCGCCAATACCGGGTTGTGCGTATGGACCTGCGCGGCCACGGCGAGTCGCAGGTACCGCCGACGGAACCTCCGCTGTCGATGGACCGTCTGGTGCAGGACGTGCGCGAGCTGCTCGATCACCTCGGCTGCGGCGCGGTGCACATCGTCGGCAACTCCGCTGGCGGCTATGTGGCGCAGAATCTGGCCATGGCATCGCCCGAGCGCGTGCGCAGCCTGCTGCTGTTCGGTTCCACGCCGGGCCTGAAGAACAGCCAGGCGCACACCTGGCTGCCGCGCGTCGCGCGCGAGGGGTTGCGCAATTTCCTGGCCGCCACGATCGAGGACCGCTTTCCGCATGGCCACGACCGCGGCCACATCGAATGGTTCCTGGATGAAGCCGCGAAGAACGACACCGCGTATATCGGTCGCTTCGTCGGCCTGATGACGACGCTGTGGTGGGCAGACGACCTGCCGCGCATCAAATGCCCGACGCTGCTGGTGATGCCTGGCGCTGAAACTGTGGGCGGCACGGAGAACTATGACACGATGCGCGCGAAGATCGCCGACTGCGAGCAGATCACCTATGACGGTCTGCCGCACAACATTTGCGACATCGTGCCTGACCGCTGCGCCGCCGACATTCTGGCGTTTTTGGCGCGGCGCTTTCCGAAGGGGTGACGCATGAAACTATCCGACATCGCCCAGGTGATCCGCAGCAAGAACGCCGGACCGCGCCGGCTGACACTCGACCTGATGTTCGCGACCGACGCCGACTATCAGCGCGTCGCGCAGTCCGCCGGCATTGAGCCGCGACCGGATCGGTGCGCTGTACGGATTGCCGCCCGACGATGTGACGGTGATCCCATATCCGGTCGGGCGCGCGATCAAGATCGTCCTGGCGCGACCGATCATGGCGGGCGATCCGGGCGATCGCGATGTCTACGGCGCGCAACAGCACGCACCGATGCTGGGGATCGAGATATGAGCGCGTCCGGCCGCATCCTGGACGCGGTTCGCCGCACGCGGCGGCCAATGCGCTTCCTTGGTGCGTCGGGCCAGTTGGGCTACGGCATCCCGACGCCGGCGTTCAATGCCGGCCTGGCGCGCAAGCCGGATCTGATCGGCTGCGACATGGGCTCGATCGACATCGGCCCGACCTATCTCGGCAAGGGCGAGATGGCGACATCGCCGGCGGCAACGCGGCGCGATCTGCGCAAGGTGCTGCATGGCGCACGCTCGATCGATGTGCCGCTGGTGATCGGCTCCGCCGGTTCCGCCGGCGCCGCCCCGCATCTGGAGGCGACACTGGCCATCATCCGCGACATCGCGCGCGCCGATGGCCTGCATTTCCGCCTGGGCGTGCTGCGTGCCGATCTGTCGCGCGACATGCTGCGCGCGTCGGTGCGTGCCGGTCGCGTGGTCGGCATCGACGACATGCCCGCGCTGACCGAAGAGGAGGTGACCGAGGCCGCGCATATCGTCGGCCAGATGGGCATGGGGCCGTTTCGCCGCGCACTGGCGGAAGATATCGACGTGCTGATCGCCGGCCGCGCCTGCGACACCGCGATCTTTGCATCGCTGCCGACGATGCTGGACTTTCCTGCCGGGCTGTCGGTGCACATGGCAAAGATCATCGAGTGTGCCTCGCTGTGTTGCCTGCCGGGTGGACGCGATTCGATCCTGGCGACGCTGGATGAGGACGGATTCGAGTTGGAGAGCATGGCGGAGCAGCGACGCGCGACGCCGGTGTCGGTGGCGGCGCACAGCCTGTACGAGCAGGCCGATCCGTACACCGTGTACGAACCGGAAGGCCGACTTGATCTCAGCGGCGCGGATTATGCCGCGGTGGACGACCGGCGTTGCCGCGTCACCGGTGCGGCGTGGCGCCGGTCAACCGATCCGTGCGTGAAGATCGAAGGCGCGCGGCTGATCGGTGAGCGCGCGGTACTGCTGGCGGGCGCCGCCGATCCGCGCTTCATCGCGCAGCATCGCGAGATCCTGCCCGCGGTCGCCACCGTGGTGCGCGACCTGGTGTGCGAGGATGCACCGGAGGACTACACGCTGCGCTTTCGCGTCTACGGCGTGGATGGCGTGCGCATGGCAGCGCCTGCGGACGAACCGCCGCCGGGCGAGGTGTTCATCATGGGCGAATGCATCGCGCCGACTGCCGAGCGTGCGGCCGAGGTGGTGCGGACGTTGAAGCAATATCTGCTGCATCACGGCTATGCGGGGCGGCTGTCCACCGCCGGCAATCTCGCATTTCCCTTTACCCCGCCAGAGGTTTCACTCGGGCCGGCGTATCGGTTCAACGTGTATCACCTGCTGCACACGCCCGATCCTGACGTGTTGTTTCCGCTGGAGATCGAGACGCTATAGCGGAAACCCGATGCAACCCCCTCCCGCAGGGGGAGGGGGAACATCCGGAAGATCAGTAGCCGACCGGCGTCGTGCTGACCGGCACCCACTTGCCGTCCTTCACCACGCACAGGAACGACTCGTTCGACCCCTGGTGCTTGGTCGGGCTGAAACTCATCGGCGGCGAGCCGAAGATGTCGTGCCAGTCCTTGATGCTCTCCATGCCGGCAACGAAGCTGTCCGTCGTCAGGTCCTTGCCGGCATTCTGCATCGCCAGCACGACAAGCTGCCCCGCGGTGTAGCCGAGCTGCGCGGCGAAGTTCGGCTCCTTGCCGTACAGCTTCTTGTATTTCTCGGCGAACTCCTTGATCGCGGGCGTCGGATTGGTGCCGGCCACGTAAAGCACCGGCGTCATCGAATAGAAGCCTTCGGTCACGCCGCCGGGAACCTCCGCCACCGCCTCGTCGTAGCTTGCCGCCTGGCCCAGCATATCGACGTTCCAGCCGGTTTTCCGTACCGCGGAAATGATCTGCATGGTATCGCGCACGATGCCGCCGACCAGGATCAGATCGCAGTTGGCATCGTGCAGCCGGGCGACCGAGGCGCTGAAGTCGGTGTCCGTCGGCTTGTGCAGCGTCTCCGCCGCCAGCTTCATGTTCATCGCCTTCAACTGATCGCGCGCGCCGTCCATCACGTCGCGGCCGAAATCGGTGTCCTGCGACATCGCGCAGATCGTCTTGCTGTGGTGCTGCTCGACGAACAGTTTCACGCCGGCCCGCATCTGGTCGTAGTACGACGCCGCCAGGCCGAATTTCAGGTGATTCAGCGGCTCGTACATCGAACGAGCCGAGGTCAGCGGGAACACGTTCGGCACGCCCTTGGCGAGCTGGTCCGGCATCGTCGCGTTGTTCATCGGCGTGCCGCCATTGGCCACCATGATGAACACGCCATCGCGGTTGATCAGCTTGTTCGCCGCCTGCACGGAGCGTGGGATTTGGTACTGGTTGTCCTCGACGATGTATTTGATCTTGCGGCCGTTGATGCCGCCTTCGGAATTGGCCTCGTCGAACACCATGCGCCAGGCGTTGGTATTGTTGACGCCCCACATCGCCGTCACGCCCGACAGATCGGTATAGGTGCCGATGACGATCTCGTTGTCGGTCACGCCACGCTGACTGTCCGCCGCCAAGGCGGGACCGATCAAGGCGGTGGCAAGTGCCACTGCCAGAAGTTTGTTACGCATGTGCCGTTCCTTCCCTTACGTACCGTAGGCTTCTTCCATCAAGGCGCGATAGCGCGCGTCCAGTTCGGTGCCCCTGGTCGCCTGGCCGTCGATCTGCTGGATGACGATACCAAGAGCCATGGCCCAACGTTCGATCTCCGGCGGCAGCGGAAGCGGCACCGATATAGGCGTGCCGCAGCCGGCTGAGCCCGAGTTCCCGCCGCACCGCGCGCAGCACCAACAGACGCGCCAGCGGCGCCGATGGTCCACCCCGCTGCGCCGCCGCGATCGCCGCGCGATAACACAGCCGTTGCACACGGGTGGCGCCCGCGGCGGCATTCGTCGCCCGAGCGTACAGCCGCTCCCAGACCTGGCGGTCGGTGCCCAACATCGTGGGCTGCACTTCTTGCAGATTCTCCATGACGGTGTCGGGGTTTTCCAGGTAGTTGCTGACCGCGCGCGCGTCCAGCGCCAGATACAGTCCGAACACACGCTCGATCATGTGGCACATCGGCAGCAGCGCCAGACGTTCGTCGCCGACCCGTGGTGCCAGCAACGTCCTTGCGTGGGCAATCAGGTGCAGCGCATCGCCATGCGTCAGCACGCGTCCCTTGGCCGTTCCGCCCGCATGCGGCAGCAGCAGAACCGCTGGTTGTTCGGCTGGCAATTGCCGCAATGCCGTTCTGCCAGTCGTCGGGATGAGTGCGGTCATGATCCGCGCCGCGCGCGACAAACAGCTGGAAGCTCTCGCACATCGGATCGGCGAAGTCGCGCAGGCCCTTCATGTCGAAAATGACGATGCGTTGCAGCGCTGGGCAGCGATCGCGCACCGACAGCACCTTGTCGAGCTGTTCTTCGTTCTCGACGAACAGCACACGGCAATCGGATTGGCGCAATGTCTCACCCAGCGCGTCGGCTTCCTCTTCCGGATGAATGCCGCCGCTGACACCGCCCGCACCCAGAATCCCGAGATCGACATAGGCGAATTCCGGCCGCGTCTCTGCCAGCACACACGCGACATCGCCTGGTCGGAAGCCGATCGCCTTCAGCCCCATGCCAACTGCGCGCATGCGCGTGCCGAGTTCGGACCAGGTCACCGAATTCCAGATGCCGCGGTTCTTCTTGCGCAGAATGATCTCGTCACCGTGCGCGGCAATGCGCGTCGCCACCAGTGCGGGAATTGTGCCGGGGTTTGCGCCGAGGTTCAGTGCCACAGCCGCTTCCTCTTCCAACGGCGCTGCCCGCGGATGCCGGCTTCCTTCTGGCCGAGATAGAATTCCTTGATCGCGTCGGACTGCATCAGCTTGGCGCAATCATCCGCCAGCACGATGCGCCCGACTTCCAGCACGTAGCCGAAGTCGGCCGTCTGCAACGCCATGTGTGCATTCTGCTCGACCAGCAGGATGGCGACGCCCTGCTCTTGGTTGATGCGACGGATGATGCGGAAGATCTGGGTGACCAGCAGCGGCGACAGGCCAAGCGACGGTTCATCCAGCAGCAGCAGCTTCGGCCGGCCCATCAGCGCGCGGCTGATCGACAGCATCTGTTGCTCGCCGCCCGACAGCAGTCCGGCGCGCTGGTGGGTGCGTTCCTTCAGCACCGGGAAATAGGTGTAGCACAGCTCCAGGTCGTGGTGGACCGCGTCCTTGTCGCGGCGCGAATAAGCCCCCATCAGCAGGTTTTCGTGCACCGTCAGGAACGGGAACACCTCGCGGCCTTCCGGCACATGGCAGATGCCCAGGCGCATCACGCGATCGGGCGGCAGGTGGCCGATCTCGCGGTTCTCGAAGCGTACCTGGCCGCGTTCCGGATCCAAAACGCCGGAGATGGTGCGCAGCACTGTGGTCTTGCCGGCGCCGTTGGCGCCCAGCACAGTAACGATCTGGCCTTGCGCCACTTGCAGGCTGACGCCACGGATCGCCTGGATCGGACCATAGAAGGTTTCGATGGCGGTCACGTCGAGCAGTGCGTTGGATGCACTCATGCCTCGCCCCCGATATAGGCGCGGACCACTTCCGGATGGTTCTGCACTTCGTCCGGCGTGCCCAGCGCGATGACCCTGCCGTAGTTCAGTGCCATCACCCGATCGGACACCATGCGCACCAGGTTCATGTCGTGCTCGACCATGATGACGGTGATGCCGAGGTCCTTCTTGATGTCCTCGATCCAGAAACCCATGCCCTCGGTTTCTTCCACGTTCAGTCCGGAAGACGGTTCGTCGAGCAGCAGCAGTTTCGGTTCGATGCACAGCGCGCGGCCAAGTTCGACCACCTTGCGCACACCGTACGGCAGGCTGGCGATCAGCGTGTCGCGGTAGCGTTCCAGGCCGAGAAAGGCGATCACTTCTTCCACCTTCTCGCGGTGCCGCAATTCCTCGCGCCGCACGGCAGGCAGGAAAGCAAGCTGGGAAAGCACGCCCACCTTCGAATGGCAGTGGCGGCCGATCAGCAGATTTTGCAGCAGCGTCGCATTGGGGAACAGCTCGATGTTCTGGAAAGTGCGCGCGATGCCCAGGCCGGCGATGCGATACGGCGGAATTTCGGTGATGTCCTGGTCCTGGAAGAACAGCTTGCCGTTGCTGGGCTGATAGATGCGGCTGATCAGGTTGAAGATCGTCGTCTTGCCCGCGCCGTTCGGTCCGATGATGGAGAATACCTCGCCCTGTTCCACCTCGAAGCTGACTGCATCGACCGCGCGGATGCCGCCGAAACGGATGGCGATGTCATCGGCTCGGAAGATGCTCACCGCAGCCGCTCCGACCGGGCGTAGGATTTCTGCCGGCGGAAACCGGTGCGCCGTTTCAGCGGATAGGCCTGGAACCAGCGCTTGATCTTCATCCAGCGGCCGTAGATGCCGCCTGGTTCGAACAGGATCACGATCACCAGTACCAGGCCGAACAGCGACGGTTCCAGCCCCGGCATGCGACCGATGCCGAATGGCAGGTCGTCGCGCACGATGGCGATCGCCTGCGGCAGCAGCCTTACGAACATCGCGCCAAGTACCGCGCCGTGCAATGAACCCAGGCCGCCCACGAAGACGATGGTGACGAACTGCACCGACAGCAGCACGTCGAACGAGTCGGGCGCCAGGAACCGCACGTAATGCGCGAACAGCGCGCCGGCCAGCCCGGTCATGCCGGCGCTGATGGCAAAGGCGAAGGTCTTGTACCGCGCCAGATGGATGCCCATGCTCTGCGCGGAGATTTCGCTGTCGCGGATCGCCACCATGGCGCGGCCGAGCGGCGTACGCAGCAGGTTGGCCGACATCCACAACACGAACACCAGCACCGCGAGTGACACATAGTAGATGCCGTTCGCAGCCTCGATCGGATAACCGAAGATGTACGGTGTCGGCACGGCGAATCCATCGAACCCGCCGGTGACAGCATTCCATTTCTGGAACACGGTGCCGACGATGCTGCCGAACGCCAGCGTCGCGATGGCGAGATAAAGGCCGCTCATGCGCAACGTCGGCAGGCCGATCGCCACCCCGAACAGCGCGGTGAACAGGCCGGCCACGGGCAGTGTGATCAGGAACGGCACGCCGTGCGCCAGCAGCACGGAATTCGTGTAGGCGCCGATGCCCAGGAACGCCGCGTTGCCCAGACTGATCAGGCCGGTGTAGCCGGCCAGCAGCATCAATCCGACGCCGGCGATGGCGAAGATGAACACGCCGCCCAGTTCGCCGACGTAGAACTCGCCCAGCATGTCGGGTGTCAGCAGCAGCACGACAAGCAGCAGCCCGTACCAGAACAGGTCGCCGCGATGGCGCCATAGCGCCAGGTCCTGCCGGTAGTTGGTCTTGAACAGATAGCGCATGTGTCAGACCCGCTTTCCCATGCCCTCGGCGAACAGGCCCTGAGGTCGCAGGATCAATGTTGCCAGCAGCACGACGTTGGATGTGACCTCCTGGAAGCCGGCCGGCAGGAAGTAGCCGGCGAGCTGTTCGACGATGCCGATGAGAACGCCGCCGATCAGCGCACCGGGGATGCTGCCGAAACCGCCGAGTACCGCCGCGGCGAACGCCTTGATGCCGAGAAAGCCCATGTTCACGTCGATCATCGAAACCGGCGAGAGCAGGATGCCGGCCACCGCCGCGACGCCGGCGCTGATCGCCCAGATCAGCGAGAACACCGTGCGCACCGGGATGCCCATGTAGTAGGCGGCAAGCTGGTTCTGCGACGACGCCTGCATGGCGATGCCAAGCCGGGTCCGGCTGAAGAAGACGTACAGCACGCCGCACAGCAGCACCGTGCCGACGATGATCGACACGTTGTCCTGGCCCAGCACAAGGCCGCCGATGTTGACCGTCTTGTTGGTGAACGGTGTCTCGAAGCCGACCGAATCGTAGCCCCAGGTGATGCCGGCATACGCGCGAAAGATGAAGCCCAGACCTAGCGTCAGCATCACCACGGCGAATTGCGGCTGACCGATAACGCGACGCAATATTATGGCATCGAGCGCGAAGCCGAATGCGGCGATGATCATGATCGCAAGCAGCGCGCCGACCCAATAATTCAGGCCGAAATGGGCGATCAGGCTGAATGCGACGAAGCCGCCCAGCATCATGATGTCGCCCTGGGCGAAGTTGATCATCTCGGTCGCCTTGTAGATCAGGACGAATCCGAGCGCGATCAGGCCATAGATGCAGCCGGCGGCTGCACCATTGACGACAAGCTGCAGCAGACGCGCAGCGTCTTCCACCTTCGGCGGCCCTCCCTCGGCGGGGTCATCTTCGTTGCGCCCCGGCACTTGATTTCAGACGCGACGATATGCCGCGGCTTCAGACAACGTCAATGACAGCGTTTACCCGGGCAGTTCCAGCACATTCTTCGCCAGGATGTTGCGTTGGATCTCGTTCGACCCGGCGTAGATCGTGGACGGGCGCGACTGGATGAAAAGACCGGCGGGGTTCAACTCGCGGTTGCCGTCCAGCGGACCGAACTGCCCGCCAAACTCGCCGGCGATCTCCAGCATGGTTTCGGTGATCCGTTGGTACAGCTCGGTCTGGTGCACCTTCAGCATCGACACGTCCGGGCCCAGCGCCTCTCCGCGATACACTTTCGCGACAAATTCGCTGTACAGCGCCTTATGGTCCTCAAGGTCCAGACGCAGCCGCGTGTAGCGATCCCGGAACTGGTCGTCTTCCCAGACGCCCATGCGATCGGCCAGCAGCCGCAGGCGCCCCAGCGCGTAGGAAGACTGACGCGGCGAGCCGCTGCCGATGCGCTCGAACCCCAGCAGGTTCTTCGCCATCGTCCAGCCCTTGTTGATCTGGCCGACCAGATTTTCCTTCGGCACACGCACGTTGTCGAAGAACGTTTCGCAGAACTCGTCTTCCATATCCAGGTTGGTGATCGGCCGGACGGTGATGCCGGGACTGTCCATCGGCACCAGCAGGAAACTGATGCCCTCCTGCTTCTTCGCCTGCTTGTCGGTGCGCACGAGCAGAAAAATCCAGTTCGCGTCCATCGCCAGCGACGTCCAGATCTTCTGGCCATTCACCACCTAGTGGTCGCCGTCCAGCACCGCCTCCGTGCGCAGCGATGCAAGGTCGGAACCCGCGTTCGGTTCGGAATAACCCTGGCACCAGATATGTTCGCCGGCCAGGATCTTCGGCAGGTAGAAGTCCTGCTGTTCCCGCGTGCCGTAGCGGATCAGCAAGGGGCCAAGCATGGTCATGCCCATCTCATTGAGCCGCGCGCAGCCGTGACGCTCTTTCTCCTCCAGCATGATGAGCTGCTTGCCGGCGACGATGCCCATGCCGCCGAATTCGCGCGGCCAGTTGGGGCACAGCCAGCCCTTTCGCGCCAGCTTGTGGTACCAGGCCTTGGTATCCTTGAAATGCAGCCGTGACGGCGGATTGCGGATCTCCGGCGGATAGTTCGCCTGGATCCACTGCCGCACCATCATGCGGAAATCGTCGTCGGAAAGCTGATTGAGGTCGTCGATTTCGGCAGTCACTGCTGTCATGGAACGATTTCCCCTTATGGCACGAACGCGGCCGCCTTGGCGTCGCGGAACGGCGTGTTGGCCTCGGCCAGTTCACGCAACAGCCGCGATGGCGCCCAGCGTTCGCCATACTGCTGATGCCAATTCGCGATCTGGTTGTAGACATCGCGCACGCCGATGCCGTCGGCCCAGTAGAACAGGCCGCCGCGATAGCGCGGGAAGCCGAAGCCGTGCAGCCACATCACATCGACATCGCTGGCGCGGTAGGCCTTGCCTTCCTCCAGGATGCGGCACGCTTCGTTCACCGAGGAAAACAGCAGCCGATGCAAAATCTCCTGATCGGTGAACGCCTTTTGCGGCACGCCCATTTCGGCGGCGACCTGCTTGATGATCGCGGCAACTTCGGGATCGGGATGCGGCGTGCGATCGCCCGGCTGGTAGCGATACCAGCCAGCACCGGTCTTCTGCCCGTAGCGACCCATCTCCACCAAGCGGTCCGCAATCGGCAGCTTGCGATAGTTGGGATTGGCCGCGGCCCGGCGACGACGACCGGCGGCACCAACATCCAGGCCGGCAAGATCGCCGACGGCGAACGGCCCCATCGGATAGCCGAAATCCACCATCACCTTGTCGACCTGCTCCGGCAGACAGCCTTCCTCCAGCAGGATCACCATCTCGCTGTTGAACGGCGCGCGCGAACGGTTCGCGACGAAACCGTCGGTGTTGCCGGCCATCGCCGACAGCTTGCCGATTCTGCCGGCCCATCTGCATCGCCGACAGCAGTGTCTGCGGCGACGACTTCGCGCCGCGCACCACCTCCAGCAGCTTCATCACATTCGCCGGACTGAAGAAATGGGTTCCTGCCACGTCCTGCGGTCGCTTGGTCATCGCGGCAAGCTGATCGACATCCAGCGCCGAGGTGTTGGAGAACAGCAACGCGCCGGGCTTCATCACTTCGTCCAATTTGGCAAAGATCGGCTTCTTGACGTCCATCTCCTCGAACACCGCCTCTATGACGATGTCGGAATCCCTGATGTCGTCATAATCCGGCAACCGGTTCGATGCGCGCAAGTCGCCGTCGCATCTCCTCTTCGGCCAAGGAGCCGCGGCGTACCGATGTCGCGTAATTATCGCGGATACGCTGCATGCCCGCGTTCCAGCGCCTCCGGTGTGGAATCCATGATCTTCACCGGGAAACCATAGTCGGCGAAGCTCATCGCGATGCCACCGCCCATGGTGCCGGCGCCGACCACCGCGGCCGTGGCAAACTCGCGAACCGATGTGTCGGCTGGAAGATCGGGTAGCCTTGCCACCTCGCGTTCGATGAAAAAAGCGTAGCGCAGCGCTCGGGCTCTCGGCCGAGTTCTCGAGTTCCTTGAACAGATCGGCCTCGCGCCGGCAGCCATCGTCGAACGACAGCGAACACGCCGCCTCCACCGCCGCGATGCAGTGATAGGGCGCGGTCTGATTGCGCGCGCGGCGGGCGATCGACTTGCGCATGGCATCGAACAGGCCCACGTCTTCCAGCTTCGTCGCACGATCCCGCACGCGCGGCAACGGACGCACATCGATGATGCGCGTCGCATAGGCGACCGCACTCTCACGCAGATCGGCATTCTCCGGCAGCACCTCGTCGATGATGCCAAGCTTGCGCGCTTCGGCGGCCGGCACGTGCCGGCCGGTGACAATCAAGTCGAGCGCGGCCTTGGCGCCGATCAGCCGCGGCAGACGCTGCGTACCGCCACCGCCCGGCAAAATGCCGATCAGCACTTCCGGCAGTCCCACCTTCGCACTTGGCAATGCGATCCGATAGTGGCAGGCCATCGCGATCTCCAGCCCGCCACCGAGAGCATAGCCATGGATGGCGGCGACGACCGGCTTTTCGCTGCCATCCAGCACGTCGTAAACACGCTGGCCCAATGGCAACCGCGGCCGGTTCGTGCCAAAACCGCGAATATCGGCGCCGGCGATGAAGCTGCGTCCGGCGCCGATCAGCACCATCGCCATGATGGCCGGATCGGTGTTGCCACGCGCCAGGCAATCCTTGATGCCCTCCGCGACGCCGGGACCCAGTGCGTTCACCGGCGGATAATTCACGACGATGACGCCGACGTCGCCCTGGCGCTCCATGCTGACAGGTGATGATCCGCTCATTGCCCGCTTCCCCCTGACACGTTGCACAGATGCTAGGAGAGCGAGCGGTCTGCGTCCATGCTGACCGGTACGCGGAACACGCGCCCGGTCGCGTGCAACGCATCCGCCGTCCATTCGCCGCCGATGCCGTCGGTCATCCAGTGCGGCACCGACCACAGATCACGATCCACCAGCGTTTCATCAAGCGGCTCAAGTGCCGGTGCAACAGCGGCCATTGGCGACGAACGACGTCCGGCAGATCGACGCCGTCGTCATGATCGCTACAGTACCGCCTCTGCCACCACACGCAGCGCCTCGACGGTCGCGCCGGTCAGCACCATCGTCGTCAGCTTGCCGCCCTTTGCCACCTGCTTCCACGCCTGCAAGCGGTCCTTGATCCGTTGCGCCGATCCGACCAGCGCGATCTCGTCGATCAGCCCGTCCGGCACCAGCGCCTCCGCATCCTTCTTGTGGCCATCCAGATACAGGTCCTGGATCTTCGCCGCCGCTTCCTCATAGCCAAGCCGCACCGCGAAATCGTTGTAGAAATTCTTCGACCGCGCGCCCATCCCGCCAATATACAGCGCCAGATTCGGCCGCAGCGCATCGCGACACGCCGCCAGATCGTTGCCCATGCTGATCTTCACATACGGCGCCAGATCGAACCCATCCAGATCGCGCGGCTTGCCCGCCTTCGCGCGCCCATCCAGGATCGGCTGCACCACCTGATCCGCCTTCTCCGGCGAGAACCAGATCGGCAGCGTGCCATCCGATACTTCGCCCGCGGTGCGCAGACCGGCCGGCGTGATCGACGCGGTGTAGATCTTCATGTCAGGATCGCCATGCACGATGCTGCGCAGCGGCTTGCCAAGCCCGGTGGCGTCCGGCCCGTCGTATGGAATGTGATAGTGCTCGCCTTGATAGGTCAGCGGCGCCTCGCGCGCCAACGCCTTGCGGATGATCTCGATATATTCCTTGGTGCGGCCAAGCGGCTTGCCATACGCAACGCCGTGCCAGCCCTCGATCACCTGCGGCCCGGACGGACCGACGCCCAGCAGGAACCGCCCGCCGGACAGTGCATTCAGCGTCATCGCCGTCATCGCCGCGCAGGACGGGGTGCGCGCCTGCATCTGCATTATCGCTGTGCCGGCCTTGATCTTCGTGGTGCGGGCCAGCACCCAGGCAACCGGCGATACCGCATCGGTGCCCCAGGCCTCACCTGACCATACCGACACGTAGCCAAGCCGCTCCGCCTCCAGCACCTCATCCATGCTGAGCTTCGGCGATGCACCGTTGATCCGCATCGTCATGCCAAGTTGCATCGCGTGTACTCCTTCTATCGAATCTTCGCGATCACTTCGTCGCGGAAGCGGCGCATGTTGTCCACCGTCTCCTGCGCGGTGGCGCCGAACAGGCGAACATCGATCGCGCCCACGCCCAATTCCTCCAGCGCCTTGATGTCCGCTGCGTAGTCGGCGGTCCCGCCGGTGAACAGGCGCGGTTCGCCATCCGCCATCACCCTGGGCCGCGCAGCGGGACCAGCGAGCACGCGCAATGCCAGCGTGATCTGCGACGGATCGCGCCCCGCCTTCTCCACCACGCCATGAAACCGCGCGATGCCCGCCTTGAATTTGCCGAGTGTGTGCATCGGGAATTGCGGATTCGTGCAGACCGGATACCAGCCATCCGCGTAGCGTGCCGTTCGCCGCAGCGCCGGGCCGCTTTCGCCGCCGACCCAGATCGGGATCGGTTGCTGCACCGGCTTCGGCGTGAACACCACATCGGAGAACTTCACATATTTGCCATCGAAGCGCGGATCGTCGTTGGCCCACAGCTCCTTGCAGGCCATCATCCATTCGTCGGTGACATGGCCGCGGTCGTCGAACGGCGCCGCGTTGATCGCCTCGAATTCCTCGCGACACCAGCCAACGCCGATGCCCAGCGTCAGCCGGCCCTTCGACAGATAGTCGATCGTGGCCAGGATCTTCGCGGTCAGCACCGCCGGGCGATGCGGCACCACCATCACCGACAGCACGAAGCGCAACTTCTTGGTCAGCGCGGCGATGTACGCCGTCGTGGTCAGCTGCTCCAGCCACGCCGCCGCCGGGCCAGCAGGGAATTCGCCAGTGTCGGTGTAGGGATATTTCGATGACAGGTTGCGCGGCACCATGATGTGGTCGCTGATCGTCAGGTAGTCGAAGCCGAGCGCTTCGGCCTCGGTGACAATCCGCACCAGGCTGTCCGGTTCTATCAGCGGCCCGCTGGTGGGCGCGTTGCAGCCGATCTGCATAAGTGCCTCCCGCTACTTCACCTTCGCCATCACCTCGTCCTTGAACCGGCGCATGTTGTCGATCGTCGCCGCCAGCGTCGGACCGAACAGGCCGAAATCGAACGCCGAAACGCCAACCTCGGCCAGCGCGCGGATATCGCCGGCGAAGTCCGCAGCCCCGCCGGTGAACAGCTTGCGCTCGCCATCCACAGTGCCTTTCGGCTGCGCTTCGGGATTTGACGACACGCGATACGTCAGCCCGACCGCCGACGGATTGCGCCCGGCCTTCGTCGTCAGGTCGCGCAGCTTCGCAGCACCTGCCTTGAACCGCGTCAGCGTATCCATCGGGAACTGCGGATTGGTGCCGATCGGGTACCACGCATCGCCGTATTTCGCAGTCCGTCGCAGCGCGGGTCCGCTTTCGCCACCAACCCAGATCGGGATCGATTTCTGCACCGGCTTCGGCGTGAACACCACCTCGGAGAACTTCACATACTTCCCATCGAACGCCGGATCATCCTTCGCCCACAGCTCCTTGCAGGCCATCATCCACTCGTCTGTCACGTGCCCGCGGTCATCGAACGGCGGCGCGCCGATCGCCTCGAACTCCTCCTTGCACCAGCCCGCGCCGATACCCAGAGTCAGGCGGCCCTTCGACAGGTAATCGATGGTGGCCAGGATCTTCGCAGTCAGCACCGCCGGCCGATGCGGCACGACCATCACGGAGGTGACGATGCCCAACTTGGACGTGGCCGCCGCGATGAACGCGGCAGTTGTAAGCTGCTCCAGCCGCGCGGCACCGGCGCCCGATGGAAATTCGCCGGATTCGCTGTACGGATAGCGCGAGGCGATACTCTTGGGGATCATCACATGGTCGCTGACGGTGACGTAGTCGAAGCCCAGCATCTCGGCTTCCGTCGCGATGCGGACCAGGCTGTCCGGCGCGATCAGGGGTCCACTGGTTGGCGCGCTGCATCCGATCTGCATTTGTTCCTCCGCTTGGATTGCGTTCCGGCACGTGGCAGCACGATAGCACACCATCAGCGACACGCAGCCAGGCGGGGTAAGCGGTGGATTTCGGCATTCATATCGGCACGCGCGGATGCCTCACGTCACGCGAGGCAATCATGGCGGTCGCCCAGCGCGCCGAGGCGCTGGGCTATGCGTATCTTGGCGTGGCAGATCATCTGATCGTGCCGGTACACACCGACATTCGCTATCCCTACACGGCGGACGGCATCTGGCCCGGCGCACCGACCGGCGAGTGTTTCGACGCCATCGCCACCTTGGCGTTCATCGCCGGCTGCACGCAGCGCATCAAGCTGCTGACCTCGGTGGCCGTCGTGCCGTATCGACCGGCGGTGCTGGCGGCGAAGCTGCTCCTGACGGCCGATGTGCTGTCGGGCGGCCGCGTCATCGCCGGCGTCGGCACCGGCTGGATGAAGGAAGAGTTCGAGGCGCTCGGCACGCCGCCGTTCGCCGAACGCGGCGCGATCGACGGACGAATACCTGCAGGCCTGGCGCGCGCTATGGGACGAACAGCGACCCGACGCTCGAGGGCAAATACGCGCGCTTCGACAACGTGGTGTTCGCGCCCGAAGCCGGCATCGAAGCCGCATCTGCCGATCTGGGTCGGCGGCGAAAGCCCACCGGCGCTGCGCCGCACCGTGAAATTCGGCGACGCGTGGTACCAGTGTCGAACAACCAGACTATCCGGTTGAATACGCCGGAACGGCTGCGCGATCGGCGATCGACGGGCTGCATCGCGCGGCGGAAAAGGCCGGGCGCGATCCGGGCACGATCGATGTCGCCTATCTGTGGTTCGCGCCGCCCGTGTGGACCGCGCAGCAGGGTCCCGACGGCCGCCAGTTGTTCAGCGGCAGTTCATCGGACATGCTGGCGGACGCTGCGGCGCTGGAGACGGCTGGGGCGAAGCATGCGATCCTCTATCTGCAACGCCCGACGATCGAGGAGACGCTGGAGGTGATCCAGCGCTTCGGTGAAGAAGTGGTACGCAAGGTATGATAGCCCACCAGGATAACGATTGGATAGAGCACGCGCCGCTCGATGCGTTGATGGCGCAGGCGGCGGCAAAGCGCGACGCGGCGCACGGCCGGCTGGTGTCGTACTCGCGAAAAGTGTTCATTCCGCTGACCAAGCTGTGCCGCGACGTGTGCCACTACTGCACATTCGCCGAGCGGCCGCGCGCGGGACGGCCGGCGTATCTGTCGCCGGAAGCCGTGCTGACCATCGCGCGCGCCGGCGCCGCGGCGGGCTGCACGGAGGCGCTGTTCACCCTCGGCGACAAGCCGGAACTTCGCTACCGCGCCGCGCGCGAGGCACTGGCGGCGCTCGGGCACGACACGACGATTTCGTACCTGCGCGAGATGTGCGCGCTGGTGCTGAAGGAGACCGGCCTGCTGCCGCACATCAATCCCGGCGTGATGACGCGCGACGAGATCGCGTCGCTCCGGGAAGTGTCCGCCAGCGCGGGCATCATGCTGGAATCCAGCAGCGAGCGGTTGTGCGAACCGGGCGGCGTGCATTACGGCTCGCCCGACAAGGCGCCCGCGGTGCGACTGGAGATGATGCGCGTCGCAGGCGAGCTGGCGGTGCCGTTCACCACCGGCATCCTGATCGGCATCGGCGAAACGCGCGCGGAACGGCTGGAATCGCTGATCGCGATCCGCGACCTGCACGCGCAGTACGGGCACATCCAGGAAGTCATCGTGCAGAACTTCCGCGCCAAGCCCAACACGAAGCGGGCCACGGCAGCCGAGCCGGATCTGGACGATCTGCTGTGGAGCATCGCGGCGGCGCGCCTGATCCTGCACGACGATGTGCATGTCCAGGCGCCGCCCAATCTTTCGCCTGGCGTCTACGAAAAACTAATCGGCGCCGGGATCGACGACTGGGGCGGCGTGTCGCCGGTAACCCCGGACCACGTGAACCCCGAAGCACCGTGGCCGCAGATTGAAGCGCTCGCGCGACGCACCGCCGAGATGGGCAAGGTGCTGGTGCCGCGGCTGCCGGTCTATCCGTCCTACGCGTTCGATGCGGATCGCTGGTGCGCGCCCGACATCGCCACACGTGTACGCCGCGCGATCGACGCGGAGGGCTGGGCGCGCGAGGACGACTGGGCGCCCGGTCTCACCGTGCTGCCACGTCGGCGCGCACCGTTGCTGCGAAACGTGGATCCTGCGATCGGCGCGGCGGTTGCCAAGGCCGTGTCCGGCGCGCGGTTGGACGAAGCCGAGATCGTCCGCCTGTTCGCCGCGCGCGACGCCGACTACGAACACGTCATCACCGCCGCGGATGCATTGCGCCAGACGGTCAGCGGCGAAACCGTGCGCTACGTCGTCAACCGCAACATCAACTACACCAACATCTGCTATTACCGCTGCAAGTTCTGCGCTTTCTCCAAGGGCAAGACGCACGAGGCGTTGCGCGGCACGCCCTACGACCTGGACCTGGAAGAAGTGGTGCGTCGCTCACGGGAGGCATGGGATCGCGGCGCCACCGAGGTGTGCCTGCAAGGCGGCATCCATCCCGACTATACCGGCGCGACCTATCTCGGCATCTGCCGAGCGATCAAGGCGGCGCTGCCGGATATGCACATCCACGCCTTCTCGCCGCTGGAAGTGACGCAGGGTGCGGCGACACTTGGCCTGTCGCTGCACGACTTCCTGGCGCAGCTCAAACACGCCGGGTCTCGGCACACTGCCAGGCACTGCGGCGGAAATTCTCGACGATGACGTGCGCAAAATCATCTGCCCGGACAAGGTCAACACCGCGCAGTGGCTCGATGTGGTCAGCACCGCGCACCGGCTCGGCCTGCGCACCACCTCGACGATCATGTACGGCCATGTCGAACGCCCGGTGTCATGGGCGCGGCATCTGCTGGTGCTGCGCGATCTGCAAGCGGAGACCGGCGGCATCACCGAATTCGTGCCGCTGCCGTTCGTGCACATGGAAGCGCCGATGTATCTGCGCGGTCAGGCCCGCAAGGGGCCGACCCTGCGTGAAGCGGTGCTGATGCACGCCGTCGCGCGGTTGGCGCTGCATCCGCTGATCACCAACATTCAGACGTCGTGGGTGAAGATGGGCCCGGACGGTGCGGCGCTGTGCCTGAACGCCGGCGCCAACGATCTGGGCGGCACGCTGATGAACGAAAGCATCTCGCGCGCCGCGGGCACGCAGCACGGCCAGGAATTTCCGCCGGAGGCGATGGAGGAGCTGATCCGTTCGATCGGCCGCATTCCCGCTGCAGCGCGACACGCTGTATCGGCCGGCGCCGGAGGAGCGGCGCGGAGTGTCGTTCAACGCTGCCGGAACTGGCACCCGTTGTGCAGACGCCGCCGCGCAAGATGCTGGCGGCGGAATAACCTCCGATCGCCACGCACCTGTCATTGCGGCACGCGTTGCTGTTCCAGCAGCGCCAAAGCGCGCGTCAGCATGTGCGGCGTGGCGCGCCTGAAGGCCTGTAGATCAGCCGGCTGGTCGATATCCAGCCCGATGCCCGGCAGCTTCACGATCGTCGGCTCGATACCCAGCGCGCGGGCCGCCGCAAGATGCGGCAGAAAACTGTCGTCGCCGAAACGCAGCGGCATCACCGTCGGCGGCGAGCACAGCACCGCGTTGGACCCACGCTCATCATGCGCCGGAACGATGGTGACCGAAGGCGCCGGGCGACGCGCCGCGATCACCGCGGCAATCTCCGCTGCGGTGACGCGCGGAATATCGCCTGGCACCGTCAGCATTCCCGCGCGGCCTTCCTCGCCGAGCAGCCGTGCCATCGCCATAACCGCGCCGGTGTGGCCATCACGCGCGCCGTCGGTGACCACCCGCGCGCCATAACGCCGCGCCAGCTCGGTCGCCACACGGATCGACCGTGTTGACCACGATCCCGGCAAGCGGCGCATCCACCAGCGCGGCCAGCACATCCTCCAGCATCGCCGCGGCCAAGCGCCTGCCGCTGCTCCGGTGTACAGCAGCGATGCCAGGCGCTGCTTCGCGCCGACGAATTCCTTCACCGGCACCGCCGCCCAGATGTCGGCCGACATCAATCGCGCCGCAGCACGGCCGCCGCACCCAGCACGGTGCGCGCCAGCGCCTCGCGATCGGCCAGCGTCGTCATCATCGTCTGCCCCAGCGTGACCTTGGGGCCGATCGCGGCCACCTGATCCATGTCGGCGAAATCGACGACATAGCCATCGATCAGCTCGCTATAGCGATGCGCAACCGCGCTGGCACTGGGCTTCGTGCCAAGCTCCGCCATCATCTTCGCCGTCGGTCCCTTCACCGCGCGCCCGCCGATGATCGGCGAAACCGCGATCACCGGTGCGGCGCATTCGATCAGCGCCGCGCGCACGCCAGGCACCGCCAGGATCGGCTCGATGCTGATGAACGGATTGGACGGGCAGATCACCACCGCCTCCAGCCCCGGATCGCAGCCAGTGCGGCCAGAAAGTCCGGATGGGCCCGCGCCGTCGGCCGCGCCGTGGAATGCCAGCTCGTGCACCACGGGCTCGCAGCGCCGTCGCACGAAGTAGTCCTGGAAGTCGATCCAGCCCTCGTCCGTGCGCAGCCGCGTGCGCACCGGATCGTCGCTCATCGGCAGCACGCGCGGCCCCACGCCGAGCGCGGCGACACAAGTCCGCGGTGATCGCCGACAACGTCTCGCCGGCACGCAGCCGGCGCGTGCGCTCGACATGCACGGCGAGATCGCGATCGCCCAGCCGGAACCAGGTTTCGCCGCCAACCTCCGCCAGCGTCTCCATGAACGACCAGGTCTCGTCCTGGCGCCCCCAGCCGAACTCCTGATTGGCCAGGCCGGCCAGCGTGTACATCACCGTGTCGATATCCGGCGATATACACAGTCCCAGATGCTCGAAGTCGTCGCCGGTGTTGGCGACGATCAGCAACTCGTCCGCCGGCAAGACGCGGCTCAGTCCCAGCGCCAGCTTGGCGCCGCCGACGCCGCCGGACAGCGCGACCACCGCTCACCGGAACAGATCCTCCTCCGCCGGGCGGACCAGCTCCGCTGCCGGTGCAACAGGCGCGGACCACTCAAGGCCGCGCACCAGCACCACGGGCTGCGCCTCCGCCGCCTGGCCTTGCAGCAGCGATGCGGCGGCGGCGATCTCGTCGGCGAACCCGATGATGCTGACTTCCAGCGTGCGGCCGAACAGATCGGGCTGGCCACGCAGATCGATCAAACTGGGCAACCCCGCGGCGCCGATCGCGATGCCGCAGGTGCCGCGTCGCCAGGCACGGCCGAAACTGTCGCTGATGATCACGCCGATCGCCGCACCGAACCGCTGCGCCAAGGCGGCGCGCAGTGCCTCCGCCGATGCATCGGGATCGCGCGGCAGCAGCAGCACGCGATGCACGCCATCCGCCGGCGCGACATTGGACTGATCCACGCCGGCATTGGCCATGACGAAGCCCAGCCGGTGCTCCACGATGATCAGGTTCGGCCGCGAGCGCACCACGCGCGTCGATTCACCCAGGATCACCTCGACCAGCCGCGGGTCCTTGCCGACTTCCTCGCCAATTCCACCGCTTCGACCGACGGCTCGACCGTCGCGAGATCGACCGTGCGGCCCTCGGCCTTCGACACGATCTTCTGCGCCACCACCACGACGTCGCCGTCGCGCAGCTGCCTGTCGCCCAGCGCGGCGACGATCAGCGCGGCGAGGTCGTCGCCCTCGCGGACCAAGGGCATGCCCGGCAGCGCGATAAGTTCCAGCGTGGAGCTCATGCGCGTCCAATTGTCATTGCGAGCGAACACAGCGACGAAGCAATCTCGAACCAATTATGCGCGCTCACTGCGACCGAGATTGCTTCGTCGCCACGCTTCCGCAATGACAGCCTAATCGAACCGCCGCCGCAGTCTCGGCAGAACCTGTTCGCCGTACAGCCGCAGGAACCGCTCCTGATCCGGCCCGGGCGCGTGGAACACCAGATGGCGGAAACCCATCTCGATATAGGGGCGTATCTTCTCGATATGCTCCTCGGGATCGGTCGAAACGATCCAGCGGCTCGCCGCACGCTCCACCGGCAGCGCGGCGGACAGGCGCTCCATGTCGACCGGGTCCTCGACCGACACCTTCTCCTCGGGCGTCAGCGCCAGCGCCGCCCAATGCCGCGTGTCCTGCATCGCACGCTCGTGGTCGGTATCGAACGAAACCTTCATCTCGATCAGCCGGTCGTAATCCGCCGGCGGATTGCTGGCCAGCTTCAGCCCCTCCTCGACATTCGGCAGCAACGTCTCGGTGTACAGCTTCCACGCCTTGCCCGACGTGCAGATGAAGCCCTGCGCCGACCGCCCGGCATACTTCGCGACCTGCGGTCCCGCCGCGGCGACATAGATCGGCACGGGCTTGTCCGGCTTGTCGTAGATCGTCGCCTTCTCGGTGCGATAATACTGGCCCTCGAACGTCACGCGATCCTCGGACCACAGCTTGCGGATCAACTGGTTGGCCTCGCGCAACCGGGCGAAGCGCTCCTTGGTGTCGGGCCATTGCATCCCGGTGGACGGCACCTCGTTCAGCCCCTCGCCGGTGCCCACGCCCAGCACGACGCGGCCGGGAAACATCGAACCCAGCGTGCCGAATGCCTGCGCCACGATCGACGGATGATAGCGGAAGGTCGGCGTCAGCACGCTGGTGCCGATCACCACGCGCTTCGTGGATGCCCCCAACGCGCCCAGCCACACCAGCGCATTGGGCGCATGGCCGTCGGTATGCTTCCACGGCTGGAAGTGATCGCTGACGAACACCGAGTCGAACCCGACCTGCTCGGCGAGCACGGAGAATGCCAGCAGCTTCGACGGTGCGAACTGCTCGGCGGAGGCCTTGTATCCCAGCTTGAGCACGGTGCGTCTCCTGTTGTCCCGCGCAAGCTACTGCCGCGCGGCAGTGCCCATCAACCGGCCCTGCCCGCGCGCGCCAGCCGGATCAGTTCGCGGCGCACCCCATCCGCATCGCCGACCGGCGCCGACCAATGGACGCGCACCACCCGCTCGCCGTCCGCCAGATCGCAGCCATCGACATCGACCGCGACCATCCGCCAGGCGCCAGGCACGCCGGCAATCACCGCCAATGCGTCGGGATGGTCCGCATTGCAATGCGACATGATGCCGGCCTCCGCCGACCCGATGGCCGCCACCCCGCCAACCTCCGGCGCCAGGTCCGCGGCACGCAGCCGCGCGGCGCGGGCAAAACCGCCAACATACAGGCCACCCAGCGGCCTGATCCGCCACAGCGAAAAATCGCCAAACCCGGCATACAGCGACGCGTAGGGATGCACCGCGAGATACCGCGACTTCAGCGCCGGATCGGCCGCAACCTCCGCCAGTCCAGTCACGGTCACGCGCGGCGCGGTTTGCGGATTGGGTCCCTCCGGCACCCCGGCCACCAGAACCGAACAGCGCGGATCGGCACGCAGGTGCCGCGTGTGCTCGGACAGGTCGGACAGCAGCAGCAGCACCGACAGATCGGGCGCGCAGGCCGGCGTGACCAGTGACGCGAACGGCTGCCCGTCGGCAACACTGGCCAGCGTGCCCACCCGCGCGGCCCGCAGCAGCTTGCGCGCCTCCCAGCCGGGCGAGCCGTCAGACATCGCCGGGCCGCCGCGCGACAAGAGCCGTGGTCTCCACCACCTCGGCAAGCACACCGTCCGGCGCAGCCTCCCGCACCAGCGCCTCGATCTCCTCGACCATCAGCGCGGCCGCCGCATCACCCAGCCGATCCGGCAGTCGTGCTGGACATGGACAGTGCCCGATGCACCAGCTCCGCCGCACCCAGCCTCCGGCGTTCGATCACCCCGACACTGTCCAGCACGGAAAACGCGGAATCCAGCAGGATCGCCTCGTGACGCAGCCACCCACCGGCGCGCCGGCGCGCATTGGCAACATTGGCATCGCCATGGCGATGACGCAGCGCCCGATATCGGACATTCCAGGCATTATCCGGCACGTCATCAGGATGGCCGTCGTCGAACAGCACCACCGCCCCGCGCGGCACGATCATCGCGTCCAGCCGGCGCGAGCGTCTCCAGCCCGGTCCATCCAGGCAAACGACCGCGCCCATCACCACCAGGCGGAAATCGCCCAGATCAGCCGGCAAATCGTCCGAACGGCCCGGACACGAAGCGAAGGTTGCCGATATGCCCGAACGCCTCGCCGGCCACCCGCAGCATCTCCGGCTCCGGGTCCATGGCGATCACCTCGCCGGCGAAAGGCGCGAACGCCGCCGCCAGCATTGCCGGCCCGCAGCCCAGGTCGAGCACCCTGTCGCCCGCCGTCAGCCCGCAAAGCTCAACCACCCGCCCGATCAGCCGGTCCGGATAGCGCGGCCGCCCCGCCAGGTAGTGCCGCGCCGCCGAGCGAAAGGGCCTGGATGCAACGTCGGTCGGCAAAGCCATATTTCGTTCACCTCCCGTCCGCAATGCGCCACAATCTGGTGTCAAGCGTCCTTACCTTGGAAGGAACGGAGCGCCGAAAATGACCGTACCCCCGAAAGAGACCTCGATGAAGCAGACCATCGCCCTGGTGGACGACGACCGCAACATCCTGACCAGCGTGCAGATGACGCTGGAGCAGGAAGGCTTCCAGGTCCGCACCTTCACCGACGGCGAAAGCGCGTTGCAGGCGCTCAATGCCAAGCCGGTGGACCTCGCCGTGCTCGACATCAAGATGCCGCGGATGGACGGCATGGAGCTGTTGCAGCGGCTGCGGCAGCGCAGCGCCATGCCGGTGATCTTCCTCACCTCGAAGGATGAGGAGGTAGACGAGTTGATGGGCCTGCGGCTCGGCGCCGATGACTACATCACCAAGCCGTTCAGCCAGCGCCTGCTGATCGAGCGCATCCGCGCGCTGCTGCGGCGCAATGAAGCCAGCCGCGCGGAAGGCTCCGGCGCCGCGCCGGGCGGCGTGATGGTGCGTGGCGACCTGACGCTGGACGAGACCAAGCACCAGTGCATCTGGCACGGCCAGGACATCCAGCTGACGGTCACCGAATTCCTGCTGGTGAAGGCGCTGGCGGCGCGGCCGGGCATGGTGAAAAGCCGCGACCAGCTGATCGACGCGGCTTACGGCGAGAACATCTACGTCGACGACCGCACGATCGACAGCCACGTCAAGCGCATCCGCAAGAAGTTCCGCACCGGCGACGACGACTTCGAGCACATCGAGACGCTGTACGGCATCGGCTATCGCTACAAGGAGCACTGACGGCCCGCCATGCCCGACGGCACCACCCTGTCCGTGCTCGCACCGCCTGCTGCCTCGCAGCAGAAGCGGTTCCGTGCGCGCTGGGTGTCGCCGTTGCTGCGCCGCATCCTGCTGGTGAATGCGCTGCCGCTGGCGCTGCTGGTGGCGGCGCTGCTGTACCTCGACCAGTACCAGAACGGACTGCTGGAAGCCGAGGTGCTGGCGCTGCGGGAACAGGCGCGGATTTATGCCGGCGCGCTGGGCGAGAGCGCAGTCAGCACGACCGATGCGGACGATCCGAAGCTCGTGCCGGATATCGCGCGTCCGCTGCTGCGCCGCCTGACCGATCCGACGCCCGGCGCGCAGGCCAAGCTGTACGCTCCGGACGGCACCGTGATCGCCGATTCCCGTGTGCGCGAGGGGCCGAGCGGCGCGGTGACCACCGAACCGCTGCCGCCGGCGGAGGAGCACAGTCCGTTCGTCGGCGCGGTCGGCTGGATCTACGACAAGGTGCTGGCGGTGCTGCCGCACGAAACGCCGACGCCGCTGGTGGTGGACATGACGCCGGGCGCGGCCGGGCTGGATTGGCAGCCGGACGTGAAGGAGGAGCTGCGGCTCAACAGTTCCGGGCAGAGCCGCGAGATGCCGCCGTATATCCGGCGCACCAAGGACAACCGGCTGCTGGTGACGGTGGCGGAACCGGTCGAGCGCGACCACCACACCGTCGGCATCATCCTGCTGACGCGCGAGGCGCGCGAGGTGGATGCCAGTCTGTTCGTCGTCCGCATCTCGATCCTCGCGTTGTTCGGACTGGCGCTCGGCTTGACGGTGCTGCTGTCGTGGTACCTGTCGCTGACCATCGCGCGGCCGATCCTGCGACTGGCGGGCGTCGCCGCGGAGATGCGCGAGGGCCATGGCCGCGCGGGCTCGGTGCCGGCGCCGCTGCTGGAACGGCGCGACGAGGTGGGCGCTCTGGCGACGGCGCTATCGGATTCGGCGCAGGCGCTGTGGGCGCGCATGGACGCGATCGAGAAGTTCGCCGCCGACGTCGCGCACGAAATCAAGAACCCGCTGTCGTCGATCCGCAGCGCCATCGAGACGCTGCGCCGCATCGAGGACCCGGCGCGGCAGCGGCAGTTGCTGACCATCATCGCGCAGGACGTAACGCGGCTCGACCGGCTGATCAGCGAGGTCAGCGATGCGTCGCGGCTGGATGCGGAACTGTCGCGCATAACCGCCGAGCGGGTGGACGTCACGCCGATCCTGCAGGCGTTGCAGGAACTCGATGAGGCGACGCGCGACGACGCCAACGATCCGCACGTCGAAGTGGATGCGCCGGTCGCGGACCTCGCGGTCTGGGCGGTGGAAGATCGCCTGGTGCAGGTGCTGCGCAATCTGGTGGCGAATGCGCAGTCGTTCAGCCCGCGGCGCGGCCGCATCGTGCTGCGCGCGCGGGATGCCGGCGGCATGGTGGAGATCAGCGTCGAGGATGACGGCCCGGGGATTCCCGAAGCGAATCTGGAGCAGATCTTCGACCGCTTCTATTCGGAACGGCCCAAGGGCGAGAAATTCGGCCAGCACTCCGGGCTTGGATTGTCGATCAGCCGGCAGATCGTCGAGGCGTTGCGCGGTCGGATCACGGCGGAGAACCGGCGCGACGAAAACGGCAAGCTGATCGGCGCAAGGTTCGTGGTGCGACTGCCGAAGGCGTAGCACCGGCGCCTGCATCCCGTGCTGTGCCTGCCGCTACTTCATCGACACGCCCTGCAACCGGATCAGCCCATCCGGCACCTGCTGGAACCCCGTGACGCCCCGCTTCATCCCCACGATGTTCTTGCTGATCCACAGATAGACCAGCGGCAGATCCTTCCGCTCCTGCGCCCAGACCTTGGCATAGAACACCCGGCGCTGATCGACCGAAGCGACCGTCCGCGCGTCGTCCAGCGCCTTGTCGACATCCGGGTTGCTGTAGTGGCCGTAATTGAACGTGCCGCCGCTATGCAGCATCTGCCACATGTTGCCGTCCGGATCGGCGCGGCCCGACCAGCCGATCATGTAGGCCTGAAAATCGCCCGCGTAGCCCGCCTGCAACGACGCGGCGAACTCCATCGTCCTGATCTTCACGTCGAACCCGGCGTCGCGCTCCATCGACTGGATCACTTCGGCGGTCTGCTGATCGTCCGACCCATTGGTCACCGTCAGCGTCACCGGCACCGGCAGAGTCACGCCCGCCTGTTTCAACAGCGCCTTCGCCTTGTCCGGATCGCGCGCCGGCGGGGTCAGATCCTGGAAATAATACGGCGAGCTAGGCGGATTGGCCTGCACCACGGGCGCGAACATCCCGTTGTAGACCACCTGGATGATCGCCGACCGGTCCAGCCCCAGTTCGAATGCCTGGCGCACCAGCGCATTCTTGCCAATGATGGTGTTCTGTGCCGGGCCGTTGTCGGTGTTGAACGCGATGCCGTTATAGGCCAGCAAGTCGTCGATCGCGAGCTTCAGCTTCGCATCCTTCTGCACCGCCGGCACGTCCGACGGTACGATGTATTCGACCAGATCGAGCGCGCCGGCCTGCAGGTTGGCCAGCCGCACAGACGAATTCGGATTCTCCAGATACACGACCTCGTCGAAATGAATGTCCTTGGCGTCCCAGTAGCCGGGGAAGCGCTTCAGCACGATGCGGTCCTCCGCAACGCGGCTGTCGAAGCTGAACGGCCCGGCGCAGACCGGATGCAGGCCGAACTTGTCGCCCGCGGCTTCCGTCGCCTTGGGCGAGATCATGATGCCGGCACGATCGGTGAGCTGCGCCAGCAACTGCGATGCGGGCGCCTTCAGGTTGAGCTGCACGGTCAGCGGATCGATGATGTCGATGCTGTCGATCGAGCTGACCTCGCCGCGGCGCATGCTGCCCTTGGCGGTCAGATCGCGCATCAGCTTGTATTTCACCGCATCGGCGTCCAGCTTCTCGCCGTCCTGAAACCGCACGCCGTCGCGGATGTGGATCACCAGATGCGTCGGGTCTTTCCATTCGTACCCGGTGGCAAGCTGCGGCACGATGTTCAGCTTGGTATCGATGTCGAACAGCTTGTCGCACAGTCCGGCAAACACGATGCGCCCAACGTACGAAGAGCCGAGTGTGGGATCGAGGATGTCGGGGTCCTGCCGCAGCCCGATATGCAGCACGCGTTGCTGCGCTGCCGCCTGTGTTGCCAGCGACAAGACACACAATAAGCCGATCGCAACCCGACGCATGAAAGCCCTCCCTTTGAACCGCCGCCCTACCATCCTGTCATTGCGATAAGCGCGGCGACGAAGCAAGCCCGGTCACGGTACCGCAGCGTGACCGGGCTTGCCGCGTCGCCATGCTCCGCCAACGAACTATCTTGCGCCGGCAACGACCGGCCTTACCCCGGCAATACGCGATCCCGCGCCACCGCGGCATCCAGGACAGCACGGTCCAGCGTGCCCCATTCGCTGTCCCTGCCTGGAACGAACCGACGGAACACGGCAAAGCGCTCCAGGCTGACACGATACAGCCGGCGCAGTTCCGCGAGCGGATCGGGGTGATCATCAGCCCGGATATCGAGATCCGGATACGGATCGCGCGTGCACACCTTCAGGCCCGCCGACTGCTTGCCACGCTTGTCGCCGCCCGCTGCCTCGCCTGCCTCCAGCGCGTAGATCAGCCGTTCGGCCAGGCTGCCGGTCGAGCCCAGATACGCCTCCACCATACGCTGCACGACGGCCGGTCCGGCCAGCATGTTGCCGGCAGCCGACACGTCCTGGCCGCGCGCATGGCCCGACCACGTGACGCAGTCCGGTCCGGTGTGCTGTGCGATGCGGCCCGCCGCGTCGATGATGTGGAACTGCCGCTGCGACGCGCCGGGGTCGGGCGCCACCAGCGATGCCAGCACCGCATCCGCCGGTTCGCCGGCGCGCAGCCGAGGCATCGCGTGCACGGCGTACATCGGATTGACGAGTGCCTGCGTGGACAGCGCCGCAACGCCGCCCTCGACGTGGATGCACATCGCTCCGACCGCGAAGAAGCGCGATGCGACCGCGGCGCCAAGCGCACCGGTCGCGCAGTCACGAACCAGCAGCGAATACGTCATGCCGGGAACAACCCAACGAAATACACCATCATACGCACCCACCTCACTTCGCTTGACCAACATCACTTCTCTTGAGTCGTAACCTCGTCATCGCCCTTCGGAACCGCATCGGGCCGGTGTCCGTCAGCCTGCTTCTTTCCGCCGGTTTGCCCTGGGTAGGGACCGGACACACCCGCTCGATCGATCAGCAGGTCGGCGTCAAATCGCGAAAGCCCCAGGCCACTCGCGCGTATCGCCTGCTCCGGTGCCGCCTTCTGCAGTTCGATTCCCGCCACCTTCAATTTCAGCAATGTCGGCAGAGACAGGCCGGCCATTCCGAACACCAGGCCGCCGAACGTGAGGGAGATATAGCCGGTCTCCGTCAGGTGCGCCGTGTTGGACAGACCATGCACCGCACTGCGCAACGCATCGTCGAAGAAATAGTCGAGCTGCGCCCACGCGAACAGGGCCAGGCCCGCCCCCAGGAACAGCAAGGGGCCGACCCGGTTTGCCAACGACTCCTCGATGTGGCGAAAACGGGAATTGCCGACCTTGTCGATCGCCGCTGCCGCCTGTTCGTGCCTTGGATTTTCCTTGCGGCTCCGCTCGAAGTCGGACAACGCATCTTGCAGCAGGCCATATCGCACCCGGCCGGCGCCAGCCTCCCAACGCTTCACCCGTGCATAACCCCGCAAGTACAGAATCTCCGCAATCCGATTGCTGCGAAGGAATTGCGAGCCCGACCTGGTGTCGCGGCCGTAGCGCAGCACATCGTTCAGGTGTTGCTCCGCCCGCTCGTACTGATCGGTATCACCGTCGTCGCCAAGCGCGATGCACGCACCGGCACAGCCGATCAGGCTTTCGATATGTCCGGGAGCAACCGCAAGAACTCGGCGGAACACGCGCCGTGCATAGTCATATTGCCTGGCGCCCAGCAGGGTGTGGCCAAGCTTGGATTGCAGGTCCAGGTCGTCGCCGCGGTCCAGCAGGCCCTCGCGGAGAAATCGTACCGCGTCGGCATACTCTTCCTTGCCGAGACAGATCACGCCGCGCCGGACGGCGATATCCGACCGACGCAGAACGGAATCGGTGGTCGCGCTCTCGGCTTGACTCAGGCATTGCCCCGCGGCCGAAAAATCGCGGTTCGCGATGTACAGGTCGGTCAGCACCAGCAGATCGTTGTACAGCGGCGGATTGCCCGGATCCGTCGAAGGACACATGGCATCGCACGCATCGCGCATCACCTGTCCGGCCAGCACGCGGATTGCCTGTGTCGCGTCCTCGGAGTCCACCCACCGACGATACAGCAGTGCGCGGCCGCATAGCGCGAGCGGCAAACCGGGAACGTTCTTCAATACGAACGTGAACGCCCTGTCGGCGGCCGCGTAATCCGCGAAGACCCGGGTCAGCATGTAGCCGAAATACGCCGCCCGTTCCGTTTCCAACGGAGTCAACTCGGCTGGCTGACGCTTCAATACCGCCTTGAATGCGGCATTGAAGCGGTCGAACGCATCCTCCCACGCATCCCAACCCTCTCGGTAGCGACCGAGTTGAAAAAGCTGATCCGCCTTGTTGTGGTACGGATAGGGGCTTTCCGCATCCAGCGCGATCGCCCGGTCGTACTGCGCGATCGCATCCAGCGAGCGACCTTTCTCCGACAGGGAAATGGCGTAGCGGAAATGCGCGTCGGCCCAATTGATCGCCGCGAGCTTGCGATCCACCGATGACGCAGGCCACAACTCGGCTGCCTTGTCGTAAGCTTCAACCGCTTCGGCGAACGCCTGCTCCTTGACCAGTTCAAACCCAAGGGAGTTGTAGGAGGCCGCATCGCCGGGGTCGGCGGCGATCGCCTGACGCAGCTTCGCCATCGCATCCGTCACACGGCCGAGTTCGCCCAATGCGGCGGCCCAGTTGCGAAACGCGAACTTGCGATCCCGCGGGGTGTCGGGCCACAGCTCGCTCGCCTTCCGATAGTTGACGATGGCCTCTTCGAAGTTGCGCTGCTCGGCCAGCACAAGGCCAAGGGCGTTGTACGTATTCGCATCGTCCGGATCAGCGTCAACCGCTTCATGCAATTTCGCCACGGCTTCCGCCGTGCGGCCAAGCGCGAGCAACGCATCGGCCCAATTGCGCAGCGCAAACTTCCGGCTGACGGATTTGGCGGCAGCCCAGAGCGTGCTCGCCTGCTCGTAGTTCTCGATCGCTTCGGCGAAGTCCTTCAACGCGGCCAGCGCCAGACCCAGGCTGTTGTAAGTGCTTGGATCGGCGCTATCGGCGTCGCGGGCCTCACGCAGCTTCGCCACCGCAAGCTGCCTGTCGCCCCGCCTGATCAGAACGTTGGCCCAGTTGCGCAGCGCGAACTTGCGATCCGCGGATTTGGCGCTCTGCCACAGGATGCTCGCCCGCTCGAAATGCCGTTCCGCTTCGCCATCACGACCCAACACCGCGAGCGTCAATCCCAGTTCGTTGTGCTTGTACGCGTCATCCGGTTCAAGGGTGACCGCCTTTTGGTACGCGTCCGCCGCGTCGGCGTTGCGCTCCAGCCGCCGCAGGATCAGCCCGAGCGTCCAATATGCGGCCGCATAATCCGGCCACGCCTGAATTGCCTCGCGTATGGCCTGTTCCGCTGGTGCCAGTTCACCCTTGTCGCGCAACACCACGGCAACGTTGCGCAGGGAACGCGCCTGTTCGTGCGCATCGGTCCGTTGCCAGATCGTCGCCGCCCTGCGGAACTGCCTGACCGCCTCGTCCGTCTGACCAAGATTGCCCAGCGCAGCGCCCAGAACGTTCAAAGCATGCGGGTCGTCCGGGGTGGCCGCGAGCGCGGTCCTCAATCGGTCCGCCGCATCCTGGTATTGACCTTGTTCGAACAGCGATTCGCCGATGGCGATGTTGTCGTCGAGCATGGCAGGTTCCACGATGATGGCGCGGCCCTGACAAGCTACGCCCCGACAAGCTACGCCCGGTCAAGTTACGCCCGGTCAAAACGTGGGCGCAAGGAGTGACCGCGGACTACTGTGGCGCCTTGTACCACCCCGGCTTGCGCTTTTCGCGAAATGCCGTGGTGCCCTCCTGCCCCTCGGCAGACTGCCGCTGCATCCAACCCTCGTGCGCCAACAGTTCCGCCTGCCGGTCGTCCAGCAGCAGCCCGTTCGCCCCCAGCATCGAAAGCTTGGTCCGCGCAATCGCCCCAGGCGCGCTCAACAGAATCGCATCCACCACCTCGGCCAGCCGAGATTCCAACCCCGCCGCCGGCACCACCTCGTGCACCATCCCGATCCGCAGCGCTTCGTCCGCGCCGAACCGCTCGCCGGTCAGCGCATAGCGACGCGCCTGCCGTATGCCGATCGCATTCACCATGTGCGTGGAAATCGGTGTCGGCGCGATGCCATGCCGCACCTCGCTGATCCCGAACAGCGCATCCGGCGTCGCCAGCGCGATATCGACACAGCACGCAATGCCGCATCCACCACCGAAGCACGCACCGTGCACCACCGCGATCGTCGGCTTCGGCAGTTCGTTCAGCACCTTGCTGAACCGCACGGTGATGATCGACGCTTCGTAGTTCTCTGCCGGCCCCTGACGCGACAGCCGGTTCAACCAGTTCAGATCGGCCCCCGCCTGGAAATGCCGTCCGGCACCGCGAATCACCACCGCCCGCACCGCACCATCATCCGCCAACCGCTCCAACGCGGCGGTCAACGCCCGCAGCAATTCCTCGTCGTAGGCGTTCGCGACCTCCGGTCGATTGAGCGTCAGTGTGGCAATGCCCCGCGCATCGACGGCAAGCAGATAACGCTCAGCACTCATGGTTCGATTGCCTCTGCAGGATCGGGTCCGACGACCTTCGCGGGATCGGTGTTGGCGCCGCACACCAGCACACCGACCCGCGCGCCGGCCGGCGGAACGAACGCGCCACACAGCAACGCCGCCAGCGCCGTGGCGCCGCCAGGCTCGGCAACCAGGCGCACGCGGTCCCAGATCGTCCGCTGCGCCGCCTCGATCGCCGCATCCGGCACCAGCACCGCCGCGCCGACGTACACCTGAGCCATCGGGAACATCAGCCCACCCACCTGCCGCGCGCCAAGGCTGTCGGCCGCCAGTCCACCCACCGGCGCCTCCACCGGACGCCCGGCCTTCAGCGCATCGTGCAGCGCCGGGACAACCCTCCGGCTCAACGCTGATCACCGTGGCACTTCCGGCATACCAGGCCGCGATCCCGCCGATCAGCCCGCCGCCGCCGGTGGCGACCAGAATATGCGTCAGGTCCGGTGCGTCCTGCTCGAACTCCCGCCCGACGGTGCCCTGCCCGGCGAGCACGTCCGGGTGATCGTAGGCATGCACTTCCAGCGCCCCAGTCTGCGCCTGCCGGTCCCGCGACGCCGCCAAAGCGTCGGCATACGTCGCACCGGTCTGCACCACGCGAGCGCCATAACTCGCGATGCGGGCCACCTTCGCGGCCGGTGTCAGCGCGGGAACGAAGATCTCCGCCGTCGCACCCAGCGCCCGCGCGGCATACGCCACCGCCGCGCCGTGATTGCCGCCCGACGCCGCAATCACTCCGGCCGCCGGCAGGTCCGCCGACAGCAGCCGGTTGAACGCCCCGCGAGGCTTGAAACTGCCCGCGTGCTGCAAAAGTTCCAGCTTCAGCGTCACCGGAAAGCGCAGACCCAGTTCCGTCCCGGTGAGGCAAAGGAGAGGCGTGTGTCGCACAAACCCGGCGATCCGGGAGGCGGCGGCGGCGATGGCACTTCGATCGATCATGGCGGTGGCGACGCTGGCACGCGCCCTGCCACACGACAAGCCGCTTCCTTTCCGCCGCGTATCGGCCCAGATTGCAGGGTCATGCAGATCCACGGGAGCTGCGCAAGCCGTGATGGCGATGGTGTGCTGCTGATCGGGCCCTCAGGCGCGGGTAAGTCCGACCTGGTGCTGCGGCTGCTTGCGCGCGGCTTCGATCTGGTCGCCGATGACCGCGTGGACATCGCCGATGGCGTGGCGCGTCCCGTGCCACCGCTGGAAGGCCTGCTGGAAGTCCGCGGTATCGGCATCGTGCGCCTGCCGTTCGTCGCCGCCGCGCAGCTCGCCCTGGTCGTCGAACTAGCCCCAGCCGAACTAGCCCCGCCGAACAACGCGCCTCCCCGCGCCTGCCGTGGCCCGAACGCCACGAACTGCTGGACCTGCCCGTCGTGCGCCTCGACGCATCCGCCGCATCCGCCCCGGAGCGCGTCGTTTTGGCGCTGGACTGCGCGCTCGGTCGCGTCGCCCAGGTGGCGGGAGCTTTCGCGGCATGATCCCGGAGCGGCTGCGCGTCGTGCTGGTCACCGGCCTGTCCGGCGGCGGCAAGGCGTCGGTGCTGCGCGCGCTGGAAGACCTGGGCTACGACGCCGTGGACAACCCGCCGCTGCGAATGCTGGAGGAGATGGTGACCCGCAGCGATCGCAAGCTGGCCATCGGCGTGGATGCGCGCACCCGGGGCTTCGACGCGGAGCTGGTGCTGGAAACCCTGGGACGGCTGCGCGCCAGGCCATCGCTGCGGCTGGAACTGGTTTACGCCTGGGCCGACGAAACCACGCTGCTGCGGCGCTACACCGAAACCCGCCGGCGCCATCCGCTGGCCCCGCAGGGCCGCGTCAGCGACGGGATCGGCCACGAAGAGCTGCTGACCGCACCGTTGCGGGTTGGCGCGGACCTGGTGATCGACACCTCGGAACTGCCGCTTGTCGGCGCTGCGCCGGCTGATCGAGCGGCATTTCGGCGCCGGTAGCGACGCTGCGGAAACCCGCATGGTGGTGTCGTTGATTTCATTCGCCTATACGCAGGGCCTTCCGCGGGAAGCAGATCTGGTATTCGACGCACGCTTTTTGCGAAATCCTCACTACGATCCCATATTGCAAAGCCGAACGGGCCTGGACCGCGAGGTGGGCGCCTTCATCGAGGCGGACCCCGATTTCCCGGCCTTTTTCGATAAGTTGACTGAATTGATCGACATGCTCTTGCCGAGGTTCGTCCAAGAGGGCAAGAAATATGCTACGATCACGATTGGGTGTACAGGGGGGCGGCATCGCTCGGTTTACCTGGTCGAGAAACTGGCCGATCACCTGGCATCCCGGATTGCGGCCGCGCAGGCCTCCGGTGGCGCCAGCCTGGGTTGGCGGTTGCACGTGACGCACCGCGAACTGGCCCGCGAGGGCCATGACGCGGCCTATCTGACCGACCGTTCGGAACCAAGCCCGGGCGGCACTTCCGATGAAGATCGCGGCGAGGCTTTGCAAGCAGCG
This sequence comes from uncultured Alphaproteobacteria bacterium, assembly GCA_963790445.1. Classification (GTDB taxonomy): domain Bacteria; phylum Pseudomonadota; class Alphaproteobacteria; order Acetobacterales; family Acetobacteraceae; genus JAMXLO01. Next base: position 362,815 of record CAWBON010000014.1, read on the forward strand.
CCGGTTCAGGCACAGGAGGCCTGAGACGACCCCATGATCTGTTCAGCACGCCCTACCACCACGGAAGCCTGCCAACTCCAATGATCGGCATGGTCCTGGTGACCCACGGCCGCCTGGCCGAGGAACTGCGATTGGCCATGGAACATGTGGTCGGATCGCAGAAGAACGTCGATACGGTCTGTATCGGTCCCGACGACGACATCGAAAACCGTCGCGCCGAAATCGAGGCCTGTATCTGCCGCTGCGACCAAGGCGATGGCGTGGTGCTGCTGACCGACATGTTCGGCGGCACGCCATCCAACCTCGCCATCTCCATGATGGAGCGGAAGGGCGTCGAGGTGATCGCCGGCGTCAACCTGCCGATGCTGGTGAAGCTGGCCAAGGTGCGCTCGAACCAGCCGCTGGCCGATGCGGTGAACTGCGCGGAGGAAGCCGGCCGGAAATACATCGCCGCCGCGTCCCACGTGCTGAACGGCTGCAAGATAAACGGCTCGTGCGGATGACGCCGGATGACGGCGACAATCCGTCACCAGATATATCACCGCCGGCCAGCGCCCCCGTCCTGACGCGCAGCGTCACCGTTCCCAACACGCGCGGCCTGCACGCCCGGGCCGCCGCGAAATTCGTCATGATGGCGGAGCGCTTCGGCGCATCGGTCGAAGTGATCCGCGACGGCCAGACGGTTTCGGCGCGCTCGATCATGGGACTGATGATGCTGGGGGCCGGCAAGGGCGCCGCCATCGAGCTTCGCGCCGAAGGCTGGGACGCCAAGGAGGCGCTGGACGCCCTGGCCGAGCTTGTCGAGTCCGGCTTCGATGAGCAGGACTGAACCGCCGCCCCCGCAGCACAAGCGTCTCGGCCGCGACCGGCTGGAGAATTCGCGGCCGGAGACCCGCTTCACCGGCATCCCGATTTCAGCCGGCGTGGCGATCGGTCCGGTGTTCCAGGCCGCCGAACCGGCGCCGCAGATCACCCGCCACAAGATCCAGGCCGCCGACAGCGCCGCCGAGGGCGCCCGGCTCGACGCCGCGATCGCGCAGTCGCGCAAGCAACTCGGCAAGCTGCGCGCCCGCCTCGCGGTGCTGCCGGAGGAAAGCCAGGCGGAAATCGCCCCGCTGATCGACGCCTATATCCGGATGCTGGGTCCGTCGCGCCTGATCCGCGCCGTGCGCCACCGCATCGAGGATACGCTGCTATCGGCGGAAAGCGCCGTGGTGGCGGAAACCGAGGCGATCGCCAGCACGATCATGGCGCAGGCCGAACCGGGAATGCCGGCCGATGACCGCGCCAGCCTGGCGCGGCGCGGCGAGGAGGTTCGGGAAATCGGCCGTCGGCTGGTGCGCAACCTGACCCGCGCGCCGTATCGCAGCTTTGCCGGCCTGCCGGAGGGCGCCGTGCTGATCAGCGAGGCGCTGCGGCCGTCGGATGCGGCCCTGCTCGATCCGTCGCGGCTCGCCGGCGTCGCGACCGAGGAAGGCGGCGCCGAGGGCCACACCGCGGTGATGCTGCGCGCGCTCGGCGTGCCGGCCGTGCTGGGCGCCGCTGGCTTGGCCCATGCGATCCGCCCAGGCGATGTTGCCGTGGTCGATGGCTCGGCCGGCACGGTGACGCTCAACCCCAGCGGCGCGACTCTGGCCGCGGCGCGCCGCGCGGTGACCGCGTTCGCCCGCGAGCGGCAGCGCTACGCCAAGCTGCGCCGCCTGCCGGCGGAGACCATGGATGGTGCGGCGGTGGAGCTGCAGGCCAACCTGGAACTGCCGCTGGAACTGCCGCTGATCGCCCAGTCGGGCGCGGTCGGCATCGGCCTGCTGCGCACCGAGTTCCTGTTCATGAACCGCGAGACCATACCGGACGAGGACACTCAGACGGAAACCTATCGCGGCATCGTGGAGGCGATGGGCGGCGATCCGGTCGCCATCCGCGTGCTCGACTGGGGCGGCGAGAAGGACATCGAGGCACTGTCCAGCGCCGGCATCGTGCCGGAAGTGGCCGACGCCAACCCGGCACTCGGCTTGCGCGGCATCCGCCTGCTGCTGCGCCGGCCGGAACTGCTGGAGACGCAGTTCGCCGCGATCCTGCGCGCCAGCGCCGCCGGGCCGGTGCGGGTGATGCTGCCGATGGTGACCAACGTCGCCGAGGTGCGCGCGGCGCGCGAGATCTACGAGCGCATGGGGCGCCGGCTGCGCCGCCGCGGCGAACGCATGCCGGAGAAGCTGCCGCCGCTCGGCATCATGATCGAAACGCCGGGCGCGGCCCTGTCAGCCGATGCGCTGGCCCTGGAGGCCGACTTCTTCGCCATCGGCACCAACGACCTGACCGCCTACACGCTGGCGGTGGACCGCGGCGAGACCGATGTCGCGGAGCTGTACGATCCGCTGCATCCGGCGGTGCTGCGCCTGGTGCAGTTCGCCACCGAGGCGGCGCTGCGCATGCGGCTGCCGGTGTCGGTGTGTGGCGAGATGGCGGCCAATCCGCGGCTGACCCCGCTGCTGCTGGGTCTCGGCCTGCGCAGCTTCAGCATGACCGCGTCGGCGGTGCCGCGGGTGAAGCAGGCGGTGCGCTCTGTCGAGATCGACGCCTGCGCGCGCTTCGCCCGGCAGGTGATGGAACAGTCCGATCCGGCCCGCATCGACGAGTTGATCGCCGGCTTCGCCCGGCAACCAATGCTCTCTGATGGCCACGGCGGGAGCCGCGCGGGGCATTAGGCCAACCGGAAGGGGGTAGGGGCGGGATGAAACGCCCCCCAATCAGTTCTGCCAAATGATGCAACGATCCCTTCTGTAATCGGGATCAGCCTGTCAATGTTCGCTGGCTCGGGCATGGCCTCGGGTCTGCGAGCTATGGGCAACGCGTCGGGCACGGAGCTTCGAAGATTGCTGGCACCCCTCATCAGCGCCGATGCGGTCTCCGCGAAGCGAATGTGGAGCAATGGAAGACCGTGGACTGGCGGACGGAAACACCAACGGTCTATCTTCGTTCAGCAGTGGGAAGGGACACTGACATGAGCGCAGCAAAGGGCTTTGTCATACCTGCGGGCGGCGGGAAACATATCGAATTGCCAACACCAGGTCGCTTCTTCGCGTTGAAGCTCCTCGGCCGCGAGACGGACGAAAGCATCATGATGTTCGAGGAGACCCTGCCAGCCGGCACCGCGAGCATCCATCATTTGCACCACGATAGCGATGAGGTCGCCTGGGTCCTTTCCGGCGAATTCACCTTCAAGATCGGCGACGAGGTGACTGTGGGCGGCCCTGGCACCTGTGCGTTCATGCCGCGCAACGTCCCGCATGCGTGGAAGAACACGGGGAAGCAAACCGGCCGCGTGCTGTTTCTCTACACGCCAGCGGCCGCCGGCGGCCTCATCGAGGAACTTTCGGAACACCGCGCAATGAATGACGATGAACGCGCTGAATTCTTTGAGCGCCACCACTGGAAAATTGTCGGACGAAACCCGCTTTGAAGTTCAACCGCCCCCGTGTTCCTGGATGGTGCGGATGAGCTGCGTTTCGGCCGACTTCACGTGCACCGGCCGGTAGTCGAGCACGCAGACAGCAGCTTTTTGAAGAGAGATAGCGAGGCCAGCTTCCCGCTGTGATTTCTCAGCGCGGCGACAATCACCGGTGGCCGATCGGCTGATCAATCGGCGACAACCCGCGACGGGAAAAATTTGTTGCCCAGATAGTCGCCGAGTTCGTCCATTAGCTTGTCGCGCGTCCGCACCGCCTGCTCGACCTGGCTTCTGATCGGCATGATCAACCCGCTGCGATCCAGCACCATGGTCACGCCGCCGACATAGCTGGGGGTCGCCTGGAACGCCCACAGCGCCATCGGCACCGCCAGGAGGGCGATTGACAGGTAGCCCAGAGCAAATGAGGCGAACACACTGCGCATACTCTTGTCTCACGCGGGTAACGTGCGATGTCATCGTTAGCGCCATGATCGACATCCTGGCAAGTGTCAAATCGCTTGAATGGTATCATTTTAAGAGAATCATTTCGTCCCGCAGAACCGCCAGCAGATCCAGCATCGGCAAGCCCAATATGGCGGAATACTCGCCTTCCACGCTCGCGAACAAGTGTATGCCCCGACCCTCCAGCCGATATGCGCCGACCGTGCTGGTCACGTCGTCCCCTTCCGCCCGCAGATAATCATCCAAAAAATCGTCACTGAAACCGCGCATCGTCAGACGCGGTTCTGCGATGTGGTGCCAGACCCAGTGCGCGCCCTGCTGACACACCACAGCGGTCGCCAGCACGTGACTGCGGCCGCGCAATGCGCGAAGCTGTTCGCGCGCCGCCGCGACGCTTGGCGGTTTGCCGAACCACTCCCCCGCCTGCACCAAAATCTGGTCGGCGCCGATCACCACCGCATCCGGCTCGCGCTCCGCTATGCGGCGAGCTTTGAGAATCGCCAGCTCCATGGCCACGTCCGCCGCGCTGGCGCCACGCGCACGGGCGGCCCGCTTGACCGCAGCCTCATCGATGTCCGCCGGCTGCACATCGAACCGCAGCCCCGCCGCAGCCAGCAAAGCCCGGCGCGAGGCGGACGCACTGGCCAGGATCAGTCGAGGCGCAGGATGTTGCAGCATCAGCTCGGTGTCGGGACTTCGGCCGCCTTGCGCCGGCGCTCGTGCCAGGCTTCCATGAGTTGCAGCACAGTGGCTGCCGTCTCCTCGATGGACCGCCGCGTCACGTCGATCACCGGCCAGCCGCGCCGCGTGCACAACCGCCGTGCCCACAGCAGCTCGGCCTTCACCGCATCCTCATCGACATAATCGGTGCTGTTCTGCCGCATGATGCCGGTGCTGTTGGCGGCGCCGATCAGCCGAAGCCGATGCCGGCGGATCTCGATCAGCGCCTCGGCCTCCAGCGTCAAGCCGATCACCGGACACTGCGCGGCATCCAACCCGGGCGGCTCCGGCAGGTTGGGCACCAGCGGAATATTCGCTGCCTTGATGCCGCGATTGGCCAGATAGAAGCAGGTCGGGGTCTTCGAACTTCGTGACACGCCGACCAGCACCACGTCGGCCTCGGCCAGCCCCGGCTGCGCCTGGCCGTCATCATGCGCCAGCACGTAATGCATCGCGTCGATGCGGCGGAAATAGTCGGCGTTCAGCGCGTATTGCCGGCCCGGCCGGGCATCCGCCTGCTCGCCGATATATTCCTGAAGCAGGTTCATCACCGGATCGAGCACGTTGATCAGCGCCAGGTTCAGCCGCTGGCAGGTGGTCTCCAGCTCTTCCCGCATGGCCCGATCGACCAGCGTTGAAAGCACCGGCCCCGGCTCGTGCTCGACGCCATCCAGCACGCGATGAAGCTGGCGGCGGGTGCGGATCAGGCTCCAGCGGTGATAGATGATCTCCGCGTGCTCGAACTGAACCGTGGTGGCGCGGGCGATGGCATTGAGCGTCTCGCCGGTGGCGTCGGACACCAGGTGCAGGTTGATGCGATGGCCGGTCATGGGCGGAGGATAGCGGGGATAAGTGGCTCTGCCATCACGTTGTTGAACCGGACACTCGAATGATGGGGATAATTCGCACGGCCGCGTAAACGGTGGACGAATCTCCGATGACGTTGGGGAAATGGGGATGACGGCGGAAAAACCGTCAGCTTCAGGGTCTTCGCTTCGCACGCTGCTGTGAACACCCCGGCCTGAACCGACCGAATCAGGCGGTACCCCATGATTAACAGCCCCTACTACCACCGCATCAGTTTCTTTATTTCTCTTACCTGTTAAGCGGTAGGGATGGAGAGAGCAGCAAAGCCCCTGCTTCGGGCCTTGGGCGGCGAGGCGGTTTGGCCGCCGCCCATCTGGCTGATGCGCCAGGCCGGTCGGTATCTGCCGGAATACCGCGCGACCAGGGCCAGTGTTGCCGATTTCATCAGCCTGTGCACGACGCCGGAGTTGGCCGCGGAGGTGACGCTGCAGCCGATCCGACGGTTCGGCTTTGACGGCGCGATCCTGTTCAGCGATCTGCCGATGCTGCCCTGGGCGCTCGGACAGGGCCTGACATATCGTGACGGCGAAGGACCGATATTGCCGCCGCTGCGCGATGCGGCGGGTCTGGCGGCGCTCGATCCGGACCGGGTAGCCCACGCCATCGAGCCGATCCTTGATACCGTCCGGCTGGTTCGCACCAAGCTGACCGCGGAGGGGTTTGCCGACTGCACCTTGATCGGTTTCGCGGGAGCGCCCTTCACCGTCGCCTGCTACATGGTCGAAGGTGGTGGATCGCGGGATTTCGCCGCCACGCGCATCATGGCCTACCGCGAGCCGCAGCTGTTCCAGCAGCTTATCTCGGTGGTGACCGATGCCACGGTGACTTACCTGGCGGCGCAGATCGAGGCCGGCGCCGAAGTCGTCATGCTGTTCGACAGTTGGGCCGGAATTCTGCCGCCGTCGCAGTTTCATCGCTACGTGATCCAGCCCACGGAGACCATCGTGGCGGCGCTGCGGCAGCGCTTTCCCGATGTGCCGATGATCGGCTTTCCACGCCTGGCGGGCCTGCTGGTCGGCGATTACGCCGCCACCACCATGGTCGATGCGGTTGGTCTGGATACCTCGATGGATCTCGGTCTTGCCGCCAGTTCCATTCCTCGCTGGCGTTGCGCTTCAGGGCAATCTGGACCCGCTCGCGCTGGTGGCAGGCGGCGCGCCGCTGCAGCGCGAAACCGCGGCGATCCTGGCCGCGCTGCGAGGCCGTCCGTTCGTGTTCAATCTCGGGCATGGCATCGTGCCGCAAACACCACCCGAACATGTGGCTGCGTTGGTGGAGCTGGTGCGTGCGGCGTAGCGTCGGTTCGGGAATCACGCCATCGACTGTCGCGCGGTCCATGCCGGGCATGACGAGGGATATGGTTCAGCGTGCCTGCAACCGATACAGATAATCCAACCCGCAAGGTCGCGGTCGTCCTGTTCAATCTGGGCGGCCCGGATCGGCCGGAGGCAATCAGGCCGTTCCTGCTCAATCTGTTCACCGATCCCGCCATCCTGCGGGTGCCATTCTTCGTCCGGCCGTTTCTTGCGCGCCGCATCGCCCGTGCCCGCCTGGAACCCGCGCGCGCCAGCTACGCCGTGCTGGGCGGCAAATCGCCGCTGCTCGAACTGACGCAGGCTCAGGCGAGTGCACTGGAAGCCGCGCTGCCGGAATTGAATGCGAAATGCTTCATCGCAATGCGCTACTGGCACCCCCTCAGCGATGAAACGGCCCGCGCGGTGCGGGACTTTCGGCCGGATGAGGTGATACTGCTGCCGCTCTATCCGCACTATTCTACCACCACCACCGGCAGTTCGCTGACCGCCTGGCGGGAGGCCGCGGCTCGCGTGGGACTGGTGGCAGACACCACGACCGTTTGCTGCTATCCGACCGATGCCGACTACATCGTCGCCACCACGGCCTTGCTGCGCACCGCCTATGAAGCGGCGCGATCACGGCTCGATCCGTCGATCCCGTTGCGGGTGCTGTTCTCTGCCCATGGTCTGCCGGAGGACATCGTCCGGCGCGGCGATCCCTACCAATGGCAGATCGAGCAGACCGTATCGTGCGTGGTGTCGGAATGGCGACAGGCCGAACTCGATTGGGCAATCTGCTACCAGTCGCGCGCCACGCCGCAGCGCTGGATCGAGCCCAGCACCGAGGCGGAGATCGAACGTGCCGCGCATGACAAGGTCGCGGTGCTGGTCGTGCCGATCGCCTTCGTGTCCGAACACTCCGAGACGCTGGTGGAACTGGATGTGGACTATCGGCTGGTCGCGGAGAAGCTGGGCGTCCCCGGCTATTTCCGCGTGCCCACGCAGAACTGCGATGCAGCGTTCATCGCGGCGCTGGCCGGTCTGGTGCGGCATGCCCGCGCCCGCGGCGTGGGGATATGCAGTGCCGCCGGCAAGCGGATATGTCCGCACGATCGGCGGGGATGTCCACTCGTCGGACACGAGGCGCCAGGTGCCGCGTAAGCCGTCATGGAGGCGGAGGAATTCGCATAACCACCCGACCAATGTGTCACCGCCAGGCGTGCCGACCGTGATGGCATGAGCACACACGCTGTAACGGCGTTGCGCGCACGCCGCGAACCACTGCGCCTGGTGATATTCGACTGCGACGGCGTGTTGATCGACAGTGAGCCTATCGCCGACCGTGTGGTCGCCGAGGAACTTGCAGCTGTGGGCTGGCCGATCACACCAGCAGAGGTGCACACCCGCTTCCTCGGCATGCGAACGCCGGACATGCCGCCGATCGTCGAAGCCGTGCTGGGTCGGCCGCTGCCTGCTGGCTGGGCAGCCAATGTCGCGCAACGTCTGATCGTGGCGATGGCGCAGGAGGCGGTGCCGATACCAGGCGCCATCGAAGCGCTCGATGCGGCAGACGCTCTTGGCCTCGATTGGCGCATTGCCAGCAACTCGGGCCCGCGGCAACTGGCCGCCAAGTTCGCCGCAACCGGCCTCACCCAGCGCGTCGCGGGCCGGGTGTTGTCGGCCAACGACATCGTGGCGGCGGGCGGCCGCGGCAAACCGGCGCCGGATATCTTCCTCGCGGCCGCCGGCCAGGCAGGCTGCGCGCCCGCCAACTGTCTCGTCATCGAGGATTCGGCCATTGGCGTGCGCGGTGCGATTGCGGCCGGCATGCAATGTCTCGGCTTTGCTTCGGAAGGCGACGGGTCGCATCTGATCGCCGAAGGCGCCGTGCCGTTTCATTCCATGTTCGACCTGCCCGATCTGCTGCGTATCGCGCACGAGGCCGCGGCATGACGATCGGCTTCCTCGCGTGGTTCTACCCGTGGACCAAGGCGTTCCACGTGATCTCGGTCATCGCCTGGATGGCCGGCATGTTCTACCTGCCGCGCCTCTACGTGTACCACTGCGAAGTCAGGCCGGGCTCCGCCGAGAGCGAGCGCTTCAAGGTGATGGAACGCCGCCTGCTGAAGCAGATCATCAACCCGGCGATGATCGCCACCTGGACCTTCGGCGTGCTGCTGGTGCTGACCCCCGGCGTGCTCGACTGGTCCGCCGGCTGGTGGCACGTGAAACTGACGGCGGTCATCCTGCTGTCCGGCTTTCATGGCGCGATGTCGAAATGGCGGCGCGACTTCCTGGAGGATCGCAACACGCGGCCGCAGCGCTTCTATCGCATCGCCAACGAGGTGCCGACAGTGCTGGTGGTGATCATCGTCGTGATGGTCATCGTGCGGCCTTTCTGATCGCGCCACGCCGCAAACTCTTGACTTTCTTGCGTGTCCGGACCACCTGCCCGTTGACGGGGGGCCGTTCGCCAGCCTAGTTTCTGTCTTCTCTGCGAAGGCGGCGCCCAACCCCCGCCTCGATTCTCCCACCAGACGGGACCGAATCCTGATCATCATCCACTGATGGTCGGCAACGACATACCGGGCGTTCTGCCCCCGTCCCGCTTCATCAATCAGACTACCGCCGAGGCGTCCATGCATCTCGCCGAACTCAAGGCCAAAACACCTGCCGACCTGCTGAGCTATGCCGAATCGCTGCAGATCGAGAACGCATCGTCGCTGCGCAAGCAGGACATGATGTTCGCGATCCTGAAGAACCTGGCCGAGAACGACCAGGCGATTCACGGCGAAGGCACGCTGGAAATCCTGCCCGACGGCTTCGGCTTTCTGCGCAGTCCGGAAGCCAACTACCTGCCGGGTCCGGACGACATCTATGTCAGCCCGAGCCAGGTGCGCCGCTTCAGCCTGCGCACCGGCGATTCGGTCGAGGGCCAGATCCGCGCGCCGAAGGATGGCGAGCGCTATTTCGCCCTGCTGAAGCTCAACACCATCAATTTCGAGCCGCCCGAGGCGGTGCGCCACCGCATCAACTTCGACAACCTGACGCCGCTGTATCCCGATGAGCGGCTGAAGATGGAAGTGGAGAACTTCCAGTCGGTGGCGAAGGGCCCGTCCAAGGACTACACGCCGCGGGTGATCGACCTGATCGCGCCGATCGGCAAGGGCCAGCGCGCGCTGATCGTGTCGCCGCCGCGCACCGGCAAGACGGTGATGCTGCAGAACATCGCCACCGCGATCGCCGCCAACCATCCGGAAGTCTTCCTGATCGTGCTGCTGATCGACGAGCGGCCGGAGGAAGTCACCGACATGGCCCGCAGCGTGAAGGGCGAGGTGATCAGCTCCACCTTCGACGAACCGGCCACGCGCCACGTTCAGGTGACCGAGATGGTGCTGGAAAAGGCCAAGCGCCTGGTCGAGCACAAGCGCGACGTGGTGATCCTGCTGGATTCGATCACCCGCCTGGCGCGTGCCTACAACACCGTGGTGCCGTCGTCCGGCAAGGTGCTGACCGGCGGCGTGGACGCGAACGCCTTGCAGCGGCCGAAGCGCTTCTTCGGCGCGGCGCGCAACATCGAGGAAGGCGGCTCGCTGACCATCATCGCGACCGCGCTGATCGATACCGGCAGCCGCATGGACGAGGTGATCTTCGAGGAGTTCAAGGGCACCGGCAATTCGGAAATCATCCTGGACCGCAAGCTGTCGGACAAGCGCACCTTCCCGGCGATCGACATCACCAAGTCGGGCACCCGCAAGGAAGAGCTGCTGGTGGAAAAGAGCACGCTGTCCAAGATGTGGGTGCTGCGCCGCATCCTGAACCCGATGGGCACGGTCGATGCGATGGAGTTCCTGTTGGACAAGCTGAAATACAGCAAGACCAACAACGACTTCTTCGACGCGATGAATACGTAGGGCGAAGTTGAGCGTTGATCCGCTATCCGTTAGCGGGGCGCGAGGCTCGCTTGGTAGCAGGGGAAGATTGTTTGCCTGAGCCTGACGGAATGCGGCCAAACGCGTGCTGGCCGATGCAGATTGCCGCAAGACGCGAACCTTCTGACATATCGGATATAGAGGTTCTGAGCTGACGAACGGCAATCGCATCCGAGAGGCGGAAGGTGTCCCCGCCAAACTGAGCGTACAGAATGCTGATGCGGGCGTACTCGTGTGTGCAGTAAGCCATAGGCTGCCCGCCATGGTCGTCCACAATTCTCGAGAACGGTAGGTCCTCGCTCTTGAGTTCGACGACAAACTGCAGATCGGGAAGTTCGCGATGCATAAATGCTAAGTCGATACGACCTGGTTGGTTTGGTAACTCGCAGTATGGTCTATAGGTCTTCTCAATGCCGTTCATCCTAAGGAATTGGTCTAAATGATCGGCGAAGAACCTCTCCCGAGGTTTTGACGTCTGGTCCCACTCCGAGAACGCCGCATGACCGAGCTTGGCGTGCTGCATCAAAAGCCTCAAAAGCGGCAGCAGACCTATTAATTCTGCATTGGCGCTCATGGGAAGTCCTACCTGAGTTAGCTCAGACGCCAGTTTGGTTGCAGCTGCCTCGATCTCGGCAGCACTCCACGCGTCGGGTAGGACCCCCTTCAGTTCAGACTTGTGGACTGTGAGGACTGGGAGCAGAGCTTTGCGGCGGACGTCGTCAGCGACATCTCGGGCAACCACCTGCGTCATGACTAGCTGATTTCAGGCATGAGTTGTAGCCTTCGGCACTGACTTTCGCCATCTCCAGACCGTGTGCCGAAATGGTAACACCAAATTGCTCGTGTAGCGCTGCCGCAGCGGCAGCAGCAACTCGTTCCTCGTTTCCACGGCTGCAGAAAATCCAGCCAGTTTCCTTCAGTTCTTTATATGCGTTAGAGAGTTGTTCAACTGAGAAATGACGGTTTAGTCGCTCGGGAGCAGCGCGTGGGGATGTACGAACCCATATGTCTGGATCCTCTGGAACGGGCTTGCGCTGAGTGTAATCAAAAAGCAGCTGCCGATCTTCGCCGCTCAGTTGGATTACCCGATCTTCAAAAAGAATTCGCTCGTCATCTTTTGTCAGCCGAAGCTTCATACTCGGCCAGAGGATTTTGCTTACCCTGTCGCCTGACGACCCTTCATGCCGCGCCATACTTCTGAGAGCAAGCGGCAAAGCACGAACCGGCAGTCGTCGATTTAGAAGATCTTCAGCAGCTCTGCCTATCTCAGAGAGGTCTGGAACTTTGGCTCAGACTTTAACGCTGCAATCTCTGTTAGTAGGCTATCGTCACCGCCCGGTTGCATCATCGCAGAAATCCGTCCGATCACATGCGGCTTGGCATAGGTACGCTATGATCTGATCCCGCAGTTGCTCTAGATCGTTTTCTGCCTCCGGTTGGTCGTCAAGGACGGCTCGCTGGACGAGCTGAGACAGGTAAGAACGGACGGTGCTCTCGGCGAATTGTTCGGCAGCCTTTACCTTATGATGTAGATATATACGATCGAAAAGGTAGACCCTCGTCAAAACGAGCATTTCCATCGCGGAGGCCCCGGTAGGCTTTAGGCCGGTGGCATAAATTGCATCGACTTCTCTGGCTGGTAGCCGGGACGTGACGGAATCAGGCAGTTTGTCACGATTCAGGTCGATCGCTATCAGCTGCGAAAGCAAGCGGTCGACGTCGATCGCTAAGAGTACTCCGGCAAAATAGCCATCTCTGGCGACGTAATCTATTTTATCAGCATCGATATCCCCGGAAATGATATCTTTCATGAAGTAGAGGTATTGCTTTCCGATCAGAAGAGGGCCGGCATATCCAAGAACGAGGCTTGCAATCGTGACAGTTAATTCTTCTGCCGGGGCAGGGATGTCCCCTTGTCGGACAAACAGATCGACCATTGGTCGAGAAACGACAAGCAAAGCTGAGAGCAATCTCTGCCGGCCGAGGCTGCGGCCTCTCCCGGTTTGTGCGCTCGAATATGAGTTGTTGCGCTATTTCCCCGTCAAATATCTTCAGTATTTGCTGTAAATTCTTCCTCGAACATCTGACCGAGAATATTCTCGCCTACATGGCTGAAAACGACATGTCCGCAGTCATGCAATAGACCTGCGATGCCCACAATATCGCGGCCTCTTGTACGTTCCCCTTCATTCAGAGCCGCGCCCACAGTTCGAGACAGAACATCGAGCATCCTGCGGGCGGCATGCATAACGCCTATAGAGTGCTCAAGCCGGCTGTGACTTGCTCCCGGATACACTAGGTGTGCAAAGCCGAGCTGCCTTACCCGACGCAGCCTCTGCATAAGCGGCGTATCTAATAAGCACACTTCCAGTGGTGTAAGATGAACGTTCTTCCAGACTGGGTCGTTCACCTCCTTTCCCGAAAGGACGCGCGGGCAGATAGGAAGCAGATTCCGCCGATAGGCCTTCTAGGACGTGCTTGGCTATTGGGACTTCGCTGAGCCTGTGTACAAGGGTCTCACGATTGGGCGGCGGGAGAGGCATCCTCCAACTCCGCCAAAATCGACGTGAGCCATCGAACCTCGGGGCCAAAGTCCGCTTGTGCCATTCCAAGCACGTGTTGAGCGTCGAGGGAGGTCAACTCGGACACGCTGTTTACATGGCCCGGCTTTACCCGCCGAGTATTCCCGCCTGCTGTGCAGCGTCCAACATGTCGGTATACGTAGCCAGCGTTTGCCCTTCGAACCGATCCACAAAGGCAATCGCGTTCTTTAGAGTTTGTCTCGAAACGCGGCCGGAGGGGGCTTGAATCCCACGAATTCGAGGGAATCTACGCGCTCCCCCATTTCTGGAGTCCTCGATGTGGACCGCCGAAACCCGGGCAGAGCATGACCGGGACGAACTGCGCTACCCCAGCGATCTGACCGACGCGGAATGGCAGATACTGGCACCTCTGCTGCCGCCACCCGCCGAGACTGGCCGACACCGGTCCTGGCCGATGCGCGAGTTGATGAACGCGATCTTCTTCGTGCTGCGCGGCGGCTGTCCCTGGCGCATGCTGCCGGAACATTTCCCGCCGCACCAGACGGCCTATCGTTGGTTCACCCGGTTTCGCGATGACGGCACCTGGGAAAACCTGAACCACCGACTGGTGATGCAGGATCGCGAGCGTGTCGGGCGTGAGGCCAGCCCGAGCGCGGCGGTCATCGACAGTCAGAGCGTCAAGACCACCGAAGCCGGTGGTCCGCGCGGTTATGATGCCGGCAAGAAGATCAACGGCCGCAAGCGTCACGCCATGGTCGATACTGATGGCCGCGGGTTGATCCTGCATGTCCATGCGGCCTCGGTCCAGGACCGCGACGGTGCCATCCCATTGCTACGGGCGTCACGTCAGTGGTTTCCATTCATAGAGCGGGCCTTCGCCGATAGCGCCTATGTCGCCGAGCGAGTGGCAAACGCGACCAGGATCATCATCGAGATCGTGCGCAAGCAGGCTGGTCAGATCGGCTTTGCCGTGCATCCCCGGCGTTGGGTGGTCGAACGCTTCCTCGCCTGGCTCGGCCGCAACCGCCGTCTGGCCAAGGATTTCGAGGCAACCGTCGCCTCAGCAACCGCCTTCCTTTATGCCGCTTCCGTCTTGCTGCTCACACGACGGCTGGCTCGTTCCTTATGAGATTTCGAGTTCAGACTCTGTGAGTCGGACCGCGGATGTCCTTGCGGTTGGAAAAGACGGTTGTCAGCACGTCCTTTCCTGGCAGCGGCCTGCCATGTTCCGCGACGCTTATTAGCGTAAGCAACACGCCGAGAGCCTCCGGCTTGAGCTCGCTATCAGGCTTTTTCCTATAGCTCAAGCGCTCGAGCTCACGTCTGGTTAAGGCCAGCATGAGATGTCTCCCGTTGTCCGTTTTCGACGACGCTACCGGCTGGAAAACATTTGTCAACACACTCGTCAGAAGATAATTTTCTACCGAACAAGAGCCTAGCAACGAATTAATATTGCGTAGGGCGAGTCGAGACCCGAATTTTCTTACCACGTCAGGCACGTCCTTTCCCGAATTGGTCGGCCGCGCTGATAGACACCGGCAGCCGCATGGGCGACGTGGCCGGCGTAGCCTAACCCATCCAAGTCTCTTTATCGTAGCGGCTTGGCTGCTCCGCCCTACTTCGCCACCCCGCGCATCGACGCCGGCTGTCCCGGCAACGCCATCGTCCCCGCCGCAACTAGCTTGCCACCCGTGATGCGGAAGATCTGCATGTTCTTGTCGATGTAGTTGCCGATATAGACGTATTCGCTGTTCGGACTGAACGCGACACCCTCGGGCAACGCCCCGATCGGCGCCTTGCTCACCACCGTCAGCTTGCCACCGGGACCGACAGACATCAGCGCCGCATGGCCGCCCTTCACGTGGTCCCACGCGCCGGGCTTCGTGCCGGAGCCCTCGATCAACGGCGTCACCGCCCATTTCCCGTTGGGCGAGATCGCGAAACCCTCCGCCCCCGTGCCCGGCGCCGTGATATCCACCACATGCGGATGCGCGCCCGCGGTATCGATCGTCACCTCGGCATCAGCGTTGATCCCATGCGCGCCGGTGTGTGACGACACCACGTATTTGCCATCCGGCGTCACGTCGATGTTGTACGGATTGAACGCCGATGGAATATCCAGCGTCTTGTCGTACGTCACCTTCTGCCCGTCGATCGCCAGCACGCCGACCTTGTTCACCAGGTTCATGGCGGCGAACGCGCGCTTGCCGTCCGGCGTGATGGCAACCGCGGCGACCTCGTTGTCCATCGGCACCTCGCCGACCACCTTCACCGACATGCCGTCGATCGCCAGCACCGACACGCTCTTGCCCGCGCGGTTGCCGATCAGCGCCAGGTCGCCCTTGTGCGAGATCATCAGCCCCGACGGCATCTTGCCCACCGTGACGGTGTCGATCAGCTTCGGCGGATTGGAGGTCAGATCGATGACGTACAGCTTGTCGTCCGACACGGCTTTCCAGCCAGTCCCATCCTGTGCACTGACCACCGAGCTTGCCACCAGGCCCAGCTTGCCGTTCGGCGTGATCTGCAGATTGGTCGGCGGACCCAGCAGCGAGTTGCTCAGCGGCAGGCTGGCGCGGATTTTCGGATGCGCCGGGTCGGTCACATCCATCACCAGCACTGCGTCCTTGCCGCCCGGCCCGGTCACCGATCCAGCGTCGCCATAGGTCACCTTTTCATCGAGCCCGACCAGGATGTCGTTGGGGCCGGCCTTGGCGGCGGCGTGCGGCGGCAACCAGCCACGCAGGCGTCAGGCACATGGCGAGCACTGCCTTGCGGTAGGTCATGTGGCGTTTCCTCCTGTTATCGCCCCTCTGTCGGGGCGTTTGCTAAGGGTAACCCTTAGCGCCGCCCATACGAACCCCGTTCAGATCACGGGACCATCCGTGCCGCCAACGAGGTTCTTACCGGCCGGGATACCATAAATGCGGCGCTGGGATCAGACGGGTTCGTGAACTGTCAGAGGTTTATGCTGTTTGCATGCCCTATAATTCAGCGGCATCCCGCGGGAAACCCCGATATCCACGCTGGTTTGTGCCTTACTGGGGGGTATCCTCAGTCTTTATTTCGAATCAGTAAGAGGCTACCTGGCACGATCCGACACTGTACACCGAAACAGACACGCAAATGGGCAATATCGCGACTATTTCTTGCTCCGCCGCTCTATAGCTTCTGCAAGAATTTACAAAATGGACGAGGTATCAGGCATGTCATAACAAGGCTAAAGGGAATAATGAAAAGCAAGACCTCGCGGGAAATCAGAATGCTCATTTGATAATCGAACGTTCCTCCAGCATACGCAATCAACGAAACAGTGATAAGCCCTAGTAAGTTGCGTATCGCTAAAACCAACGAGATAAGTGAAACCAAACCCCTGACAACCCATAAGACAATTCTGGTTTTTAGACCTATCATATTTATGACGATTATGGTCCCACAGAGACACGTCAGCAATCCAGTCCAGAACGCCAAGCCGATCATCTCGAATGCAAACGGCACCGCGAGTTGCAGGAAGCTGATGACGTCGGCCTTGTCGGTCAACGTTTCAAGCGCGGGGCCTTTATTCAGCGCGGCCAAAAGCAGGATGAAGATGACAATAGCTGAGACGATCGCCTGAAGGCCTGGTTTTACCAGCTTGAACCATCCCTCCGCATATATCCAAACGATCTTGAACCAGTTCTCAAGCTGATTGCCCGTCGGTCGAGGATGCGGCGCTGCGGCCGACTGACTGGCTGCAGGCGATGGGGCCGGGCGTGGCCGGTTCGCGGTTCTCGCCCATTGGTCGTAGGCGGCCCGTTGTGCAGGGTCGCGGAGCACGGCGTAAGCGCTGTTCAGCTCTTGTGCCCTTCTATTGGCCAGTTCCTGGATATCAGCACCTAGGCCAGATACCTTGTCGGGATGGTAGCGGCTAATCAGACTCCGGTACGCGACCTCAATGGTCTCCCGGCTGGCGGAAGCTGACACTTCAAGAATGTCGTAAAGGCTCTTTGTCGCACCGCCGTGAGAGTTTGACACTTGCTCGCAATGGTCTGCTTATTTCACTGCCTGATACCGTAACGAGCCGCGGCTTGACAACCATATGTTGGGCGGCCGCGTCCGCCACGGCAGGCCGGCTTCAAGAATGCATTGCAAACATGCAGATATCTTTATATAGCGGCGCCGACCCAGCCAGGAGCGCGCGGAACATGTCCGGAACAACCACTAAGCACGACTACAAGGTCAAGGACATCTCGCTGGCCGAGTGGGGCCGCAAGGAAATCGCCATGGCCGAGGACGAGATGCCCGGCCTGATGGCGACGCGCGAGGAATACGGCAAGTCCAAGCCGCTGAAGGGCGCCCGTATCGCCGGTTGCCTGCACATGACCATCCAGACCGCGGTGCTGATCGAAACGCTGCAGGCGCTGGGCGCCACCGTGCGCTGGTCGTCGTGCAACATCTTCTCTACCCAGGACCACGCCGCCGCGGCCGTTGCCGCCGCCGGTGTGCCGGTGTTCGCCTGGAAGGGCCTGAACGAGGAAGAGTTCTGGTGGTGCATCGAACAGACGGTGCGCGGCCCGGACGGCTGGACTCCCAACATGATCCTGGACGACGGCGGCGACCTGACGCTGCTGATGCACCAGAAGTATCCCGACATGCTGGCGGACGTGCGCGGCGTGTCGGAGGAAACCACCACCGGCGTGCACCGCCTGCGCGACATGGCGCGCGACGGCAAGCTGCTGACCCCCGCGATCAACGTGAACGACAGCGTGACCAAGTCGAAGTTCGACAACCTGTACGGCTGCCGTGAATCGCTGGTGGACGGCATCCGCCGCGGCACCGATATCATGATGGCCGGCAAGGTCGCGGTGGTGAACGGCTTCGGCGATGTCGGCAAAGGCTCCGCGGCCAGCCTGCGCAACGCGGGATGCCGCGTGATGGTCACCGAGATCGATCCGATCTGCGCCTTGCAGGCGGCGATGGAAGGCTACCAGGTCGTCACGATGAACGACGCCGCGCCGATCGGCGACATCTTCGTCACCGCCACCGGCAACGTCGACGTGATCACGCTGGACCACATGCGCGCGATGAAACACCGAGCCGTGGTCTGCAACATCGGCCACTTCGATTCCGAAATCCAGATCGAATCGCTGCGCAACTACAAGTGGGAAAACGTCAAGCCGCAGGTCGATGAGGTGGTGTTCCCCGACGGCAAGCGCCTGATCGTGCTCAGCGAAGGCCGCCTGGTGAACCTCGGCAACGCCACCGGCCATCCCAGCTTCGTGATGAGCGCCAGCTTCACCAACCAGGTGCTGGCGCAGATCGAGCTGTTCTGCGCGCCCGCCGGCAGATACGAACGGCAGGTGTATACCTTGCCGAAGTCGCTCGATGAGAAGGTGGCCGCGCTGCATCTGGCGAAGGTCGGCGCAACGCTGACAAAACTGACGCCGCAGCAGGCCGAGTATATTGGCGTTCCCTCAGCCGGCCCGTTCAAGCACGACCTGTATCGCTACTGATGCGCCCGCCGTCGTTGCAAAACACGCGGCAAGTCGGCGACAGGAAAACCGCCCCCGTCTTTTGCGGTAGGGGGTCGGGGCGGCAGGGCATCGGTGGGGGAGGGCGCGCCGCATTAATGCGGCGCCCCTTCTCACCAGCCGACACGAAGGCGCCCACGGACATCCCCTCTCTCGCCCGTCGCGCACCGGCCAAATTCCAGCCTCTGCGCACCCGTCGCGATGGCCGGAAGAGGTTGTGCCGCGTGGCAATGCTGCCTAGCATCCTGTTACACTGCGGTATGACACGGTAACAGCCGGCCATGAATTCCGCGCCGGGGGCTCTGGGAAGAAGGCAAAGACAATGAACGAACAACAACTTCGTGGCGTCATCGAGGATGTACGGCGCGGCAAGTTGTCGCGACGCGCATTCACCCTCCGCATGATCGGACTGGGCCTGACCGCGCCGCTGGCCGCGCAGATGCTGGCATCCTCCGGCGTCGCGATGGCGGCGGATGCGCCGGCCTACAAGCCGACCAAGCGCGGCGGCGGCGGCCCGCTGAAGATGCTGTGGTGGCAGGCGCCGACCCTGCTCAATCCGCATTTCGCGGTCGGCACCAAGGACCAGGACGCCTCGCGCATCTTCTACGAGCCGCTGGCCGGCTGGGACGCCGACGGCAACCTGATGCCGGTGCTCGCCGCGGAAATCCCCGACCGTCGAGAACGGCGGCCTGGCGGACGACGGCACGTCGGTCACCTGGAAGCTCAAGCAGGGCGTCAAATGGCACGACGGCAAGCCGTTCACCGCCGACGACGTGCGTCTTCAACTGGGAATACGCCGCCGATCCCGCCACCGCGGCGACGACCATCGGCAGCTACAAGGACATCAAGGTCGAGAAGGTCGACGACCACACGGTCCGCGTCGAGTTCCCCAAGCCGACGCCGTTCTGGGCCGACGCCTTTCGTCGGCGTCGCCGGCATGATCATCCCGAAGCATCTGTTCGCGGACTACAAGGGCGACAAGTCGCGCGACGCGCCGACCAACCTGAAGCCGGTCGGCACCGGCCCCTACAAGTTCGTCGACTTCAAGCCGGGCGACCTGGTCCAGGGCGAGATCAACCCGAACTACCACATGCCGAACCGGCCGTATTTCGACACGATCGAGATGAAGGGCGGCGGCGATGCCGTCTCGGCCGCGCGCGCCGTGCTGCAGACCGGCGAATACGACTACGCCTGGAACATGCAGGTCGAGGACGAGATCCTGCAAGCGCCTGGAAGCGGGCGGCAAGGGCCAGGTCGTGATCGTTCCCGAGCGGCAACATCGAGCACATCCAGCTCAACAACACCGACCCCGAACACCGAGGTCGACGGCGAGCGCTCGAGCATCAAGACCAAGCATCCGTTCCTGTCCGATCCGGCGGTGCGCAAGGCGCTGCGCTGCTGGTCGACAAGGCGTCGGTGCAGAAATACATCTACGGCCGCACCGGCATCGCCACCGCCAACTTCATCAACAACTCCGGACAAGTTCGTTTCCAAGAACACCCAGTGCGAGTTCAACATCGACAAGGCCGAACGAGCTGCTCGACGAGGCGGGCTGGAAGCCGGGCGCCGACGGCGTCCGCGCCAAGGACGGCAAGAAGCTGCAAGTTCGTCTATCCAGACCTCGATCAACGCGCCGCGCCAGAAGACCCAGGCGATCGTCAAGCAGGCCTGCCAGAAGGCCGGCATCGACGATCGAGCTGAAGTCGGTCACCGCCTCGGTGTTCTTCTCGTCCGACGTCGCCAACCCCGACACCTACGCGCACTTCTACTGCGACCTCCAGATGTACACGACGACCATGACGCAGCCCGATCCCGGCGTGTTCATGCGCCAGTTCCTGTCGCGCGAGGTCGCCACCAAGGAGAACAAGTGGCAGGGCCGCAACATCACGCGCTGGCAGAACGAGGAATACGACAAGCTGCACGACGCGAGCGACGACCGAGCTCGACCCGGTCAAGCGCGCGGCGCTGTTCATCGAGATGAACGACCTGGTGATCAAGAACGTGGTGGTGATCCCGGTCGTCACCCGCCCCGCGCGTCGCGCGCGGTCAGCAAGACGCTGCACGCCGCCGCTGAGCGGCTGGGACAACGACCTGTCGCGACCTGCAGGACTGGTACCGCGAGGCCTGAGGGCTGCTGCGGCAGCGACGCAGGCTGTGCAGTCCCGCCGTCCCCATCGGGAGGGGGACCCTGACTCCGCCATCGTTGAAGCCGCTGTTCGGTGAGCCGCTATCTGCTCCGCCGCCTGCTGATCGCGGTCCCGAGCCTGCTCGGCATCAGCCTCGTGCTGTTCACGGTGCTGGCGCTGGCGCCCGGCGATCCGTTCGGCGAGCTGGCGACCAACCCCGACGTCCCGCCCGAGGTGCGGCGGCGCTGCGCGCCAAGTTCGGCCTCGACGATCCGGTCTACGCTGCGCTACCTGCACTGGCTGGTCGCGATGCTGCACGGCGACTGGGGCTTCTCGTTCGTCAGCCGCATCAACGTCGACACGCTGATCCTGCAGCGCCTGCCGGCGACGCTGCTGGTGATCGGCTCGTCGCAGGTGCTGGCGCTGCTGATCGCGCTGCCGGTCGGCGTCTACGCCGCGACGCGGCCCTATTCGATCTTCGACCAGATCGCCAACACGCTGGCCTTCATCGGCTTCTCGCTGCCGACCTTCTTCACCGGCATCGCTGTTCATCCTGGTGTTCAGCATCAACCTCGACTGGCTGCCGTTCGTCTTCCGCACCGACATCGACGGCCACCGGCTGGCGCTGGTAGTGGGAGGAGTTCAGGCAGGCGATCATGCCGGTCGCGGTGCTCGGCCTGTTCCAGGGCGCCTCGCTGGACGCGCTACGTGCGCTCCGCGGTGCTCGACGTGATCCGCCTCGACTACGTCACGACCGCGCGCGCCAAGGGCCTGCCGGAAAGCGGCGTGGTCATCGCAAGCACGTCGTGCGCAACGCGCTGATCCCGGTCGTGACGCTGGTCGCGCTGCAGATGCCGACCGTGTTCGGCGGCGCCATCGTCACCGAGCAGATCTTCCGCATTCCCGGCATCGGCTCGCTGCTGATCAGCTCGATCCTGGCCAACGACACGCCGGTCGATCATGGCGGTGACGTTCGTCTTCGCCTGTCTGGTCATCCTGTTCAACCTGATCGCGGATGTGCTCTATGGCTGGCTCGACCCTCGCATCTCCTACCGCTGAGGCTGCCGACGTCCGCGCCCCGACCAGCGGCGCGGGCCAGGCACGTCTCGCCGCTGGGCGCGAGGCCTGGCGGCGCTTTCGCCGCCACCGGCTCGCGGTGGTCGAGCGCGGTCGTGCTGCTGGCTGATGATCCTCGCGGTCGCGTTCGGGCCGCTGCTGTGGCGGGTGCCGATCAACGACATCGATTTCACCGCGCAGCTCGCAGGGCCCGTCGCTGGGCGCATCCGCTCGGCACCGACGATCTCGGCCAGGATCTGCTCGCCCGCATGCTCTATGGCGGCCGCATCTCGCTCGCGGTCGGCCTTGCCGCGATGCTCGGTCGCGGTCGTCGTCGGCACCCTGGTCGGCGCGCTCGCCGGCATGTCGCGCGGCAGCGTCGACGCCGCGCTGATGTGGCTGACCGATCTGTTCCTGTCGCTGCCGCAGCTGCCGCTGCTGCTGCTGCTGATCTATCTGTTCCGCGACGCGCTGAAGGCCTGGTCGGGCCGCGAGGTCGGCATCTTCATCCTGATCGTCGTCGGTGATCGGCGGCTTCCGCTGGATGCCGGTGGCGCGGCTGGTGCGCGCGCAGTTCCTCGTCGCTGCGCGAGAAGGAGTTCGTCGAGGCCGCGCGCGCGCTCGGCGCCATCGAAACTGCGCCAGGTGGTGCGCCACATCCTGCCCAACGCGCTGGGCCCGGTGATCGTCGCCGGCACGATCGACGTCGCCGCCGCCATCATCGCCGAATCGACGCTGTCGTTTCTCGGCCTCGGCTTTCCGCCCGACATCCCGACCTGGGGCCGCCTCCTGTACGACGCCAAGGACTATCTCGACATCGCGCCGCACTGGGCGCTGTTCCCCGGCGGCGCGATCTTCCTCGCGGTGCTGGCCATCAACTTCATCGGCGACGGGTTGCGCGACGCGCTCGACCCGCGCCAGCGTGCATGTGATGCGGTCGGCATGGCCGAGCCGCTGCTCGAAATCCGCGGCCTGAAGACCCACTTCGCCACCGACGACGGCATGGTGCACGCGGTCGACGGCGTCGATCTGACCATCGACGCGCGGCGAGACGCTGGGCGTGGTCGGCGAATCCGGCTGCGGCAAGACCGTCACCGCGATGTCGGTGCTGAAGCTGATCGCGATGCCGCCGGGCCGCATCGTCGCCGGCGCAGATCCTGTGGCAGGGCCGCGACCTGGTGCCGCTCGGCGCGGACGAGATGCGCCGCATCCGCAGCAAGGAGATCGGCATCGTCTTCCAGGAGCCGATGACCTCGCTCAACCCGGTCTACACGGTCGGCGAGCAGATCGCCGAGGCCATCCGCCTGCACGAGAGGCTCGAGCCGGCGCGACGCGCTCGACCGCGCGGTCGAGATGCTGCGCGCTGGTGCACATCCCGACGCCGGAGCGCCGCGTGCACGACTATCCGCACCAGTTCTCCGGCGGCATGCGCCAGCGCGTGATGATCGCGATGGCGCTGTCGTGCAATCCGCAGCTGCTGATCGCCGACGAGCCGACCACCGCGCTCGACGTCACCATCCAGGCGCAGATCCTCGACCTGCTGCACGAGATGAAAGTCGCGGCTCGGCATGGCGATCATGCTGATCACCCATGCCATGGGCGTGGTCGCCGAGACCGCGCAGCGGGTCGTGGTGATGTATGCCGGCAAGGTGGTCGAGGAGGCGCCGGTCGAGCGAGCTGTTCGCCAAGCCGCGCCATCCCTACACCCAGGGCCTGATCCGCTCGATCCCGCGCATCGACCGCGCCGCCGCGCAAGACCCGGCTGGAGGCGATCGCCGGCGTCGGTGCCGAGCCTGATCGACCCGCCGCCCGGCTGCCGCTTCGCGCCGCGCTGCCAGTTCGTCGCGATGACGGCCTGCACCGACGGCGATGCCGCCGCTTGCGCGAGATCGCGCCGGGCCACAAGGTCGCCTGCATGCTGTGAGCCGTCTCGACGGCGAGCGACAGCTCGATGCCATGACCGAGCCGCTGCTGCGCGTCAACGATCTGGTCAAGCACTTCCCGGTCAAGCGGCGGCTTTCTGTCGCGCGACGGTCGAGCAGCGTGCATGCCGTCGACGGCGTCAGCTTCGACATCGCCGCCGGCGAGACCCTGGGCCTGGTCGGCGAATCCGGCTGCGGCAAGTCGACCACCGGGCGCTGCATCCTGCGGCTGATCGAGCCGACCTCGGGCGAGGTCTGGTTCGAGGGCACGGACGTCACCGCGCTCGACAGCGCCGGCCTGCGCGCGCTGCGCCGCGACATGCAGATCATCTTCCAGGACCCCTACGCCTCGCTCGAACCCGCGCATGACCGTCGGCGCGATCATCGGCGAGGCGCTGATCATCCACAATCTGGCCAAGACCCGGCGCGACAGTTCGAGGACCGCGTCGTCGAGCTGCTGGAGACCGTCGGCCTGCAAGGCCGACCACATGCGGCGCTATCCGCACGAATTCTCCGGCGGCCAGCGCCAGCGCATCGGCATCGCCCGCGCGCTCGCGGTGTCGCCGAAGCTGATCGTCTGCGACGAGCCGGTGTCGGCGCTCGACGTGTCGATCCAGGCGCAGGTGATCAACCTGCTGGAGGATCTGCAGGAGCAAGTTCGGCCTGACCTATCTGTTCATCGCCCACGATCTGTCGGTGGTCGAGCACATCAGCGACGCGCGTCGCGGTGATGTATCTCGGCCGCATCGTCGAGATCGCGCCGGCGCGCGACCTCTACGCCGCGCCGCTGCATCCCTACACCGAGGCGCTGCTGTCGGCGGTGCCGATCCCCGACCCGACGGTCAAGCGCCAGCGCATCATGCTGCAAGGCGACGTGCCGAGCCCGATCCGCCCGCCGTCGCGGCTGCCATTTCCACACCCGCTGCCCGATCCGCCAACTGCCGCTGTGCAGCACCGAGACGCCGGCCATTGCGGCAGACGCCGCGACGGCCATTGGGTGGCCTGCCATCTGCGCGGCTGAACCGTCATCGGACCGGTGCATTGATGCCAGAACGGAAATAGTGTCGCGCGGTACTGATCCTCGTTTGAATGAAGCCGCGGGCGCGACGTTCCCCGGCATCGTTACATTGATTGCCGTCGGCGAGTGTTCTCGGAAATGTGACAATTGCACAAGCGGCGCCATGCCGTCCTGACGGCTTCGTAATGTAGCGGCATCGTTCGCGACATGCGACCCGAGGCACTGTGTAGGTCCTGCCGCTGGGAGGCGCAGGAAGGTGGCCGGTGCGAACGGGATGCGGTGTTGCTCCCCTGGCGACACTGCGAACGAACGCACCGGCTTTTCGTTGCGCCAAACGTACGATACGGCGCGGGTTGGTAGGTTGGTCACCCACTCGTTACGCGACATGAATCCACCGCCTATGAGACGATCCGGTGGATGACTGCGGTATGGTCGGGCGGCTGTTGTCACTCAGGTTCATGAAAGGTCGGAATATGATCACAAACGAAGTCAGCGATGGTCTGGCAGGCATCCTGCGAACCGCAATCGTCGAGCTGGTCCGACGCGACGGTCCTGATTTGTCGGCCCGGCAACTGGGAGTTTTCCTGACCTGCTATTTGGAAAGCGAAGCTCAGACGGTGCGCGGGCTGGCGGCGAAACTCGGCGTTTCGAAGCCCGCAATCACCCGCGCGCTCGACCGTCTTTCCGAATTCGACCTGGTCCGCCGCAAGACCGATCCGCTGGATCGCCGCAGCGTGCTGGTCCAGCGGACGGCAACAGGCATGGCGTTCCTGCGTGAAATGCGTACGATTTTCGTGATGCCGCGACAGCAAATCGGATCACGGCTGAACCGGCGCCGGCCTCGCGCCAACGCGCCGGAACCGAAGTGCGGGCGCACTGATCAGCGGCACTGATTGCCGGGTCCTGATGGCGGGGCTATCAGGGGGACCGCCACCGGGGACCCGACTCATGCACGATCCTGCGCAGCCCGCGCCGTGGACCATCGTCCGGCACGCCGCAACAAGCCCGCGATTTACCATGAGCTCGCCGCAGCGAACTCGATGCGCTGCTGACAGGCGAGACAGACCCGATCGCCAACGCCGCCAACGCCACCTCGGCGATATATCATGCCTTGCCCGAACTGAACTGGGTCGGCTGCTATTTTCTTCGCGACTCCGAATTGGTGCTGGGACCATTTCAGGGCCGTCCGGCCTGTGTGCGCATTCCACTCGGCCGAGGCGTCTGCGGCACCGCGGCCGCGCAACGGCGATCGATACTGGTGCCGGACGTCGATGCGTTTCCCGGCCACATCGCCTGCGACACGGCATCACGATCCGAACTGGTGGTTCCGCTGCTGGCGTCGGGCGATCTGCTCGGGGTGCTGGATCTGGATAGTCCCATCGGTGGCGCGCTTCGACACGGCGGATCAGGCCGGCTGCGAATTGCTCGCCAGCGTCATCGTACGGCATCTGGCGCGCGCCGGATTGACCGCAAGGCCGCCTCAAGCGTCCCACCGCGCAGCGAACCCCCGACGGCGCAGTGAAACCCCCGACGCGCAGCGAAACCCATCGATCCGTCAGGGCAGGAACTCGCCTGCTCAGCGTCCTTCGCAGATCTCTGCCGGTGACCAGCTTCATCCGCTGCCTTACCATGCCCGGTCACCGATGCCCGAAGATCGCACTGCCCACGCGCACCCAGGTCGCGCCGCAGGCAATCGCGACTTCGAAATCAGCCGACATGCCCATCGACACCACCCCCAACCCATGCCGGGAAGCCCGATCCGCCAGCCACTCGAAATGCGGTCGAGGATCCTGATCCAGTGGCGGCACGCACATCAGCCCCGCCAGTGCCGCGCCGAACCGAGCCTTGCATGCGTCGATGAAGCCATCCGCATCATCCCGGGCGACACCTGACTTCTGCGGCTCGTCGCCGGTGTTGACCTCGATCAGCAGTGTAGGCATCCGGCCGGCCTTCTCCGCGGCGGCAGCGATCGCATCGGCAAGGCGCGGCCGGTCCAGTGTCTCGATCACATCGGCCAGTTGCACGGCTTCGCGCGCCTTGTTGGTCTGCAAGCCGCCGATGATGTGAAGCTGGAAGCGATGCTCCGCGCGCAGCAGCGGAAACTTCGTCGCTGCCTCCTGCACGCGGTTCTCGCCGAACACCGTCTGGCCGGCCGCCAGTGCCGCGCGCACCGCTTCGATCGGCTTGGTCTTCGACACCGCGACCAGCGTCATGTCTTCCGGTTTGCGGCCAGCCTTGATCGCCGCATCGGCAATGCGCTCGCGCACGCGGCGCAGATTGTCCGCGATGGTCGTGGCATCAGGCGCGACAATGACATCAGCCATGGCAGCAAGGCTCCTCGCTCACGGCCGCGGCGTCAAGCGTCCGTGGCGGGGCTGCTTGTGTGGCGGCCAGGCGACCATGTGGCAGTCACGACCATGTGAGTGGCATTGTTACGTTAACTTCGGACGGATGAGCTGGAGCCCAAAATGGCTCGCCTGTGCGCGTCATGCCGCCTGTCGGGCGCATGTCTCGTGGTGCCGGACATCAAAAGCCACAGACCGGAGCGCATGATATGCGTCAGCTGCCAGCCGATGGCGGCATGGGTGGACGTGGCCATGGATGAATGCGTGAGATGGGGTAATCGGTCGCCAGCCGTTTTCCCCGCCAGGCTCGCAACCGACCATCAATGGAACGGAGTGAACCATGCGCAAGATTGTTGGCCTCGATATCTCTCTTCAGAAAACCGCTGTCTGCGTACTTGACCGCGACGGCCAGCTGGTCTGGCAAGGAAAGGTGGACAGTGAACCTGGATCGCCGGTCCGCTTTCGGAATGGCTGCACCGACATCTCGTGACCGCCGTCTGCAAAGCCGTCTGCGTCGGGAAGCGCCACGCGCAACGTTTCCTGTACACCCGGCCGGTGAAAACCGACAGAAACGATGCGCGCGGCATCGCCGAGATGATGCGTATCGGCCATTACCGGCCAGTGCATGTGAAGTCGGTTGAGGCACAGCAGATTTGCACCATCCTGCAGGCACGTCGTCAGATTGTGGCGACGCTTTTCTAGATTTCAGGGATCGGTTCGTGGCCTGCTGCGAATGCATGGCCTGAAAGTTGGCGAGGTACACCGCAACCGCTTCGACGAGGGTGTAGCGCGTTGATGGAGGAGATACCATTCCTGAATGTCGCGATTGAACCAGCCGGGCGCCGCCTTCAGCTCCACTCTGCTAGCTAGACCGCAACCTGGACGACGGGAGCGGCCAGTCCGACACGTCCCCTGCGAATGCTTACGGAGCAGATCGCGCGCAGTGAGATTGGACGGCCGAGCCCTCGTATCCCATCCTGGGACAGCAGCGATGCCGGACCCGGTAACAGAAGCACGATCCAGGAAAGTAGTCCCGCTGAATGCCTGAATGTCCGTAACTCCGAGAAACACCGGGGGCAGGACCTTGGGCCGCGAAGGGAGTTGTTAGCACTACGCTCTCGGGCTGCCGCATCTTGTGATTTACAACCCAAGTCTACGTTAAGGAGGCAGCACAAATGCTCAAGACGGGTCTCGAACACTTGGAACAACTCCGCGACGGACGTGCGGTATACATTGGCCGAGAGTTGGTCCGCGATGTTACTACCCATCCGGCTTTCCGGAACGGTGCACAATCGATTGCCTCGATTTACGACATGAAGGCGAACCCGCGGAATGCCGAGACATCTTCCTTCGAAGAGGACGGAGAACAGGTACAGCACCTACTTCCTCCGCGCCCGGACGCGCGAGGATCTCATGCGCCGCACAAAGGTCCATCGCCAGATTGCCGATCTAAGCTACGGACTGATTGGGCGCTCGCCGGATCATGTCGCGTCTTTTGTCACGGGCATGTCGATGAATCCCGAGGTGTTTGGTCCCTATGGCGGCCATATCGCCGACTATTATCGCCACATGCGAACAAATGACGTCTTCGCCGCTTATGCGGTCCTGCCGCCGCAGGCGGCACGCAATCCGGAGTTCTATCACCGGATGAATATCCCCACTCCGACTTTGCGTGTCGTTGGCGAAAGCGACAACGGTTTGGTGATATCCGGCATGAAGATGTTGGCGACCGGAGCGGTCTATGCCAACGAGCTTTGGATCGGCAATCTGATTCCCCTCGCTCCCGATCAACTGGCCGAAAGCATAACCTGTGCCGTCCCGGTTAATGCGCCTGGCTTGTCGCTATGGTCGCGCAAGCCCTTCGAACCCGATGTCAAACATGAATTCGAGGGGCCGCTAACTTATCGGTTCGACGAGACGGACAGCATGGTGCTGTGCAACGAGGTTAAAGTGCCGTGGGAACGGGTCTTCGTGCATAACGATGCGAGGCTCGCCCGCGCGATCTATGTCGAGACACCAGCTCACTGCTTTGGCAACCATCAATCGAACGTCCGATTTCACAGCAAGCTGCGCCTGCTTGTCGGTCTGGCGAGCCGTATTACGCAGGCGTCGGGTGCCGACACCGTCCCGGCGGTGCGCGAAACGATCGGCCGCCTTGCATCGCTGGAGGCTTTGCTGGCTGGCGTGATCGCGGGTCAAATCCTGGAGGCGGAGTTGTGGCCAGAGGGCTACATGACGTTCAACCGACGTATGATGTACGCCGCGCTGAACTGGTGCACCGAAAGTTATTCTTCCATCATCGATTGCGTCCGCGAACTCTGTGGCGGCGGTGTGTTTCAGATGCCGGCTGACGCGTCAGTCATGCACGATCCGGAACTGCGCCAGCAGTTCGAGACTTATTTTGCAACTCCGCAGCTTTCGGCGCTCGATCGCATGAAGCTCTTTCGGCTGGCCTGGGAATGGGTCGGTTCAGAGTTCGCGGGACGGCAGCAGCAATACGAAAAGTTTTATGCGGGCGCGTCCTTCATAGTCCGGAACTACAGTCACGTGTTGGCCCCATGGGACGATCTACATGCGGTCGTTGACGGTTTGATGGCAAGTTATGATGCGCCCGAGGACAACCAATCGACGGGGGCTCCTCCTTCAGGAGGGGCCGTTCTGGGTTGAAGTCGATGGCTTGACGCACCAAAGGCCTTGACTCAGTTCACCCGGTTACGGAAGCGGGCAGGAAGTTATGGGCCTGTTCGGGCGATTTGAACCGTTGCATCTGCTGTTCCCGACGCCGTGTGCGATCTCGCTGCCTGACCCGGTTACCGTGACAATGCCCCCGATCGTCGCGATCATCACCTGTTCGGCACATGCGACGGTTCGCGGCATGGACGGTACACGCATCCGGCTGATCATCGCATAAAGGGCGATCAACGCCTGAACCGACGGTTCGTTGCTCATCAAGGCCTCGGCATATGCCTTGGAACGCGTGTGTCGGCTACCCGCAGATGCTCCATGCGACCGAGGATATGGAGGCAGTCGGTCCGAAGGCGCCGGCAGAGGTGCAGGTGGTATGACCGCGCATCACGGCAGAACCCCGAAAAACGCCTGTTGAGGTGTGACCAGCGTTACACCGCACTGCACAATGGACGCGTCACTGTCCGTTCGTCAGCGGGGTCGCGGCAGAAGCCCGGCTCGGGCTGACAACAACCCAATCCGCGACACGCGGAAACCAAAGGAGAGTGCCGTGAAGAACTTCGTTTTCGCTGCTCTGGCCGTTCTAGGTCTGGCGCTGGCGACTGCCAGCATGACCACACCGGCCAATGCGTACGAGAGCTTTGCTCCGCCCAATCAGAATAACGACGGCTAAACGCCGGTCACTCTGAAAGGGGGAGCTGGTACAGGAGGTGACAATGATCGTTGGTGTTTTCATTGTCGTCTGTGCTTTGGCAATCGCCGTCGTCGGGTGTGAGATGGTTGACCCGAAGAGGGGCTTGTCCAACCCCCCGCCTCGAGTTCGCAACAACAACGACGGCTGAAAGCCAGACATCATGACGAAACGAAAATAGAGAGCTGATCCTAACGGGTCAGCTCTCTATTCATTTGCGCTGTCGGCATGATGCCTCGTGTCCGGCGCATGACCGCGCTGCCATTGTGAGTTCCGTACCGGCCGATGGCCGCCGCGCGCTGCAAGCCACCGATTGGCATGCGGAGCAGCGTGACAGGCCCCGACGATTTGGCCCCGGAAGCTACTCAGCAACCCGCTGGCGGTCGAACGATCCCTGGCCAGACGGCAACAGTATTCGTGCCTGCGCGCGGCGCGGGTCGAAACGGAGGCAAGGCGGGAACCATCCCTTGCCTGCCAGCCTGGGACCCTGCGTAAAGCGGATCGCTCCACTTGGCGGAGTCGCCGAAATCGGCCCAGGCCGCAGCGAGCGTTCCGGGATCGACAGTATCGATCGGCAGTCGAATGCAGTGGCGTAGACTGTCCCGCATCACATAGTTTCCGGCGATAAGGCTCAGGCACCGCCGGTGCCTGCTCACGGTATAACCTCGCAGCACGAGCGAAACGTCGCGGACAGCGTCGGCGTGGACAATGCTCCCCGGGGCAACACTCATCACAGCTCGATGGCAGTGACGTGCAACTTCTCCATTCCTCCGATCGAGGATTGAAAAGCTCGGGCGCTCACCGCGATAGTGCACCAGAACCCGCTATGATACGCGATGGTATGCAGCCGGATAGACTCGGAAAATACTTAGCGTCTTGCTGAATCTCGGGATCTTGCTGAATTTCGGGCGCTTCCGCGGGGGATGCCGATCCCGGCCGTCGCTCGGGGCAGGCATTGCCGCGATAACGGAAACGCGAGGTCCCATGGATCAATACTTGAGTTACCGGGTATTATCCCAGGCGTAAGCAATCCCATGTCTACGCGGTCGTCCACGGCATCCAATTGCACATCTGTTGCCGTCAATATCGGCAAGCACGCAAGACATAAACGCGCCGAACACCGAAGAGGATCAAGATTATGAATACGCGTCCGCTGCTTTTATTGCTCGGCACATCACTGCTGGCAGGGTGCGTCTATCCCTACCAGTCCTATGGCTATGCAGCGCCCGGCTACTCGCCCGCCGCGGCGTATTATTCTTCTCCGGCTACCACCCCGGCTACCAGTCAGCGTATCAGCCCACTCAGACGACCTACCAAAGCTACCCGTATCCCGCCGCG
The DNA here is from genome assembly GCA_963790445.1 of uncultured Alphaproteobacteria bacterium. GTDB lineage: Bacteria > Pseudomonadota > Alphaproteobacteria > Acetobacterales > Acetobacteraceae > JAMXLO01. Next base: position 394,773 of record CAWBON010000014.1, read on the forward strand.
CCTGGTGCGTATCCGCTGTATTCGCCGCAGTATCCGCAGTCCGGCATCAACGGTGGCGATGGCGGTTAGGCGGCCGTCTCGTCAATCGCCGGCGGTCGGGTTCGGCCGCCGGCACACATGTCTTCAATCGGACGGCCTGGAATACGCGACGTATTGCTTCTCCTCGACAATGCCCGATCCCAGCAACTCGTTGATCGCGCGCTTGATGCGGCTGCGTTCGTCGTTGCTCTGATAGACCGCGCGCGCCAGCGCGATGAATTCCGCATCGAACGACTGCGAAGCCTCCTTCGCGCTGATCTCGTCCTCGATCTGCCAAAGCCGCCGGTTCACCACACCAAGCGCGGCTTGCAGCGCGGCAAGCTCCGCCGGCGGCGGATGCGCCATCGCCGCGAAAACCTCCAGCAGCAGCGCAAGCTCCCGCCGAGCATTCGCCACCGCGTCCGGTGCGCGCAGCCGCTCCACCTTGATCTCGAGGATGACGATCTTGTCGATCAGCTCGCCCCACGACACCGGCACGCGCGAAAGTCCTCACCGCGTCATATCGGCGCCATCATGCCGGCGGTCCCATTGCGACAACCGCCGCCGCCATCCGCTCCAGCACGCCCGCCCAGTCGTGCCGGGTGGTCTGGCGGAACAGCCGCATCGACGGATACCACCGGCTGTCCTCGCCCTGCAGCAGCCACCGCCAATCGGGCACGTTCTGCAAACCGACCCAGACCGGCCGCCCCAACGCCCCCGCCAGATGCGCGACGGAAGTATCGGATGTGACCACCAGATCCAGGCTCTGCATCACCGCGGCCGTATCGACAAACGCATCGGGTCCGGCGTCGAACGCCTCGCCCAGCGTCTCGATCCGCAGCTCCGACTGAAGCGACGCAAGCTGGTCCAGCCCGTGATGCTTCTGCAAGCTGATCAGCCGCACGCCGGGCACCTGGGCCAACGGCGCGAATTCCCGCAACGGGATGGACCGTCCGCGCTCGACTGCGGCGGCGGGATTGCCCTGCCACGCGATGCCGATCTTGCAGCCCTGCGCCCCGATCCGTGCGCGCCACCGCGCCACCCGATCCGCCTCGGCCGTCAGATAAGGCGGCATCGGCGCCTGCAACCCGAGCAGCCGAGGCAGGCTGAGCAGCGGAGTCCAGAGGCTGAAACTGCCGGCAGCGCATCGCCGACGGACACGATCGGCACGCCGGCCAGGTCGCGTGACAGCAGACGCCGCAAGCCGGGCTGCACCTCCAGGACAACCGGCCCGCCCGCGGCCGCCATCGTCACGTAGCGGCAGAACTGAATCGTGTCGCCCATCCCCTGCTCGGCACGGATCAGCAACGTCCGGCCGTCCCGCGCCTGCCCCACCCATTGCGGCAGGCTGCACGCCGGCAGCTTCATGTTTCCGGTGCGGAACCGCCACTCGTACTCGTCCCAGCCCTCCCCCAGCCGTCCCGCCAGCAGCAACGCGACGCCCAGATTGAAGTGCGTCACAGGATCGTCGGGACGCCGCCGCAAAGCCGCCCGATAGCATGTCTCGGCGTCGCCCAGCCGCCCCAGTTCCTTCAACACGCCGGCCAGGTTGCCGTGCGCCTGTTCATCCTGCGGCGCGCGCCGCACCGCCTCCTGCAACGCGCCCGCCGCCTCGTCCAGCCGGTTCGCCAATCGCAGCGCAAGACCGAGATTATTGTGCAGGTCCGGCAGGCCCGGCTTCAGCCGCAGCGCCTCGCGATACGCCGCGACAGCGTCCTCCGGCCGGCCGAGATCGCTCAGCACGTGACCCATCGTTTGATACGCCTCGGGGCAGTTGCGCTTGTGCCGCAGCGCGTCCTGGCAGCCGGCCAGGGCGGCGTCCAACTGACCCAGCGCCAGCAACGCGGCGGCGCGGTTGACATGGAACAGCGCATCCGTGGGCCTGATCGCGATCGCCCGGTCGATGCATTCCACCGCCGCCCGCGGCTGGCCGCATTGCGAGGCGAGCACGCCCAGCATGTGCAGGCTGTCGGCATGGCCCGGCACGCTGGCGAGCACCTGGCGATACACCTGTTCGGCCTCCGGCAGCCGACCGGACGCCATGCAGGCGCAGCCCGCTCTGGAAATACGCCTCGATTGCGTGCTTCCGTTTGCTCATGATGAGCCACCAGCTATCAGGTATTGTGCGCCCCGTCATGGTCGGCCGCGGCCCGCTGCCACATAGCTTTCCCCCGCGTCTTGCGGGAGTGGTCCAGCGCGCAAACTCAAACCGAGCCACCATCCGATGGACCCTCGTCTGATCGCCTGGGCGCGCGCGGCCGCCACGCGCCGCCGGAACAACCGCCGCCACGCGATACTGTGGCTGTTCACCGATGCGCGCCGCCTGCCCGACCCGCGTCCGGCGGTGGCGCGGCTGCCGATCGGCCTGGCCGGCGTAGTCCTGCGGCACGACGGCGACCCAGGACGACCGGCGCTCGCGCGGGACCTCGCCCGGATCTGTCGGGCGCGCCGCCTCACGCTAGTGGTCGCCGGCGACGTCCGGCTGGCGGCGGCGGTCGGCGCCGGAGTGCACCTGCGCGGCGGCCGCTGGCCCTCGGTTGTGCGGCCGGTGATGCGGCACGGGCGGCGCCCGATCACCAGTTCGGCGCACGGCCCCGCCGATCTGCGGCGTGCCCGGCGGGCCGGAGCGACGCTGGCCTTCCTGTCCCCCGCCTTCCCGACCGCCAGTCACCCGGACATGGCAGCTCTCGGCGCGCTCCGCTGGTCGCGACTGGCCCGCATGACCGCCAGGGCTGCGGATCGCCGCTCTCGGCGGCATGGATGGCGCAACGATCCGGCGCCTGCCGCGCCGCGTGTGCCGGGCGGTGGGGGCGATTGGGGCGCTCGCGTGACCGGACTGTGTCGATACGGCCACAGTGTTCCGGAAATGCCATGAGAACCACAGAACCACCGTTGCGGGGCTGAGAAATGTCGTCTCATACTCCGGTCCAGGTTCGGCTGCCCCGCCCGAGTGTGGCGCGTCTGAGTTGCTTCGCGGCGACGTATCAAGGGCACATCGGGGCGGGGCCTGATAATCCGCCGGCATTGCCGGCGAAAGAAGGAGGATCGAATGCGTAAGCTTCTGCTGGCAAGCGTCGCCACGCTGGGGACCGTCGGAGTGATGGGCTCGGCGTTCGCCCAGTCGACCACCGTCGTCACAACTGCACCCGCCGCACTCGGCCCCGTGCCGACCCAGGGCCAGGCCGCGTGGACACCTGCCGCGTCGCCGCCCGCCGGTGCGAACAACAACAATAACTACCAGGCGCCGGCGCTTCCCGGGCCGGTAGCCAACCCGACGCCCGGCACCATGGTCGTGCACATCAACGGCAAGGTCGAAGTCGACGGCTGGGGCCTTTGGTCCAGCGCTGACAAGCGCACTGTGACCGCACCCGCCGGTTCGCCTGGTGGACCCGCCCTCGCGGCTGGTGCTGCCACGCCAGCAGGCACCGTCCTGGGCAACAACGGTTCCGGCACCGTGTCGGTGGACCCGCAGGGTCATCGCCAGTTTCGCGCGCCTCTACGCTGGCGCCGACGCCATGGCGACCAACGGCCTGCGCTACGGCGCGGCGATCGAAATCCGGGAGAACTTCTCCGGTCAGATCAGCGGCAACGGCAGCTCGGGCGCGAGCGGTTACTCCTCAAATGAGACGTTGTTCGTGCGGCGCGCCTTCACCTATGTCGCCGGCGAGAACTGGGGCATCTTCCGCGTCGGTCAGGCCGACGGCGTCATCGGCATCTTCGACAACGGCGTGACCACCTTCCAGTTCCTGCCGACCGGCAACCTGAACGGCGGCGACTTGCAGGACTTCCCGTCGAACGTCAGTCCGACGTTCGTGTTCATGGGGCAGGCCGGCAACGAATATGACAATACCAAGGCCGTCTACCTGTCCCCGCAGATCGCCGGCTTCGACTTCGGCTTGCAGTATGCGCCGAACACCTCGAATGCCTTCGGCGAGGGTGGCAACACCGCGAACGGTCTGAATAGCTCGAACATCAGCTCCGGCACCGGGACTGGTCTGACCTGTAGCTGTGGCGAACTACCGGTTGTCCGCAACTGTCGTCTGGCCCCGGCTCTCAGGACGGCTCACGGGCGATCAACCAGGTTGCGGTTGGCGTTCGCTACCAGGGCACGCTGGGCCCGGTTGGCGTGCTGGCTTATGGTGTTTACATGGGCAGCGGCCATGCGACCTACACCGGCGCTGCATCTACTACCGCAAGCGGCTCTACCAATCTCGGCAACGGATCGGTCGGCGGAACCGCGGCCAAGTTCACCGGCAACTACAATGGGCTGAGCCTCGGCAGCGCTGGTTTGGCGGTGACCGCGGCCGGGTTCACCGTCGGCGGCAACGTGATCTTTGGACGTGATAACGGCCAGTTGGGCTTGCAGCCCCAGGGTGGCGCGCCCATGGCCGGGTTCCTGGCCGGCGTGAAGTACGTGGCCGGACCGTTTACAGCCGGCATCGTGGGCGAAGAGTACACCGAGCAGGGTAACGTGAACCTGACCGGCATCACGCAGCTCCGTGCGCGGGCCATCGACTTCGGCGTGGGCTACACGGTGGCGCCCGGTTACACGGTTTATACCGAGTATCTCTGGCAGGATCAGTACCAGGGTGCGCGTAACTTCATCAGCGGTGCAGTCGGCTCGGCAGCAGGCTCCGGTTTGAACAACGAAATCAGGGGCCAAGGCTTCCTGGTCGGCAACGTGGTCAACTTCTGACATGGCATCCCCGCGCCAGCGGGGACCCGGTCTTCGGAACAGGCGGCGGGGATCATTCCCCGCCGCTTTTTTCTTGCCCGCGCGCCAACCCGCATGCTGGGCCTTGGCGTTGCCGTTTGGACAGGTTAATGACGCTGTCTCGCGCGCTTGATGCTTTGGATGTTCGGATAATGCCAAATAGATTGACTGTTGCGACCCTGCTCCTGACCACCATGCTGCCCCTCGTTGGCTGTGGCCATACGACACCCAATCCAACGGATCCCGCTTACGCGGGCATGCAAGGACCCACCGCCAGCGGCGACATGCCGGGCGGCAGCGTGATGGGCGACAGCAACCTGGTATTCGGCACCGACAAGGGCCGCACGAGCAAAGGTGGTGGCGGCACCGGCGGCGGTGCGCTCGGGGTCAATGCCTATCTATGGCGCGGCGCGTTGGACACGCTCAGCTTCATGCCGCTGTCATCGGCGGACCCGTTCGGCGGCGTCATCATCACCGACTGGTTCACGCCCCCGTCGTCCAACGGCGAGCGCTTCAAGGCAACCGCGTATATCCTCGGCCGGGAACTGCGCAGCGATGGCGTGCGGGTGACCATCTTCCGCCAGGTGCTGCAAAACGGCCAATGGGTGGATGCACCGGTCAGCCCGGTCACCGTGGGTGAGATCGAGAACAAGGTGCTGTCCCGCGCCCGCGAGCTGCGCGAACAGTCGCAGGCCAGCAGCTAGCGCACCATCGGCCTGACCGATCCGGCTTTCGTTGGCATTGCGCGCGGCACGAAGCAATCGCGGGCGAGTTGGACGCTTCGACCGAGGTTGCCGCGTCGTTGCTGCGCTGGTGGCAATGACGAGGCGGGCAGACTTGCAGCCGCGCCGTTAGCCGCGGTCGTGGCATTGTTGTCTCTTGCACGGTGACCGCTTGCGACCGATACAGACGCAACCTGCAACCGACAAATCCGATGGCCGTGAGCATCACCGAATCCCCACCTGTCGCAGCCGATGTGCCGCGCTACGACTTCCGCGACGCCGAGCCGCGCTGGCAGCGCGCCTGGGCCGAACGCGGCTGCTTCCGCGTCGCCGACGTGCCGACGGACGGCAAACCCAAATACTACGTGCTGGAGATGTTCCCGTACCCGAGCGGGAAGATCCACATGGGGCACGTGCGCAACTACACGCTCGGCGACGTGGTGGCGCGCTACAAGCGGGCGCGCGGCTTCTCCGTGATGCATCCGATGGGCTGGGACGCGTTCGGCCTGCCGGCCGAGAACGCGGCGCGCGAGCGCGGCATCCATCCGGCGAAGTGGACCCGCGAGAACATCGCCGCCATGCGCGCCGAACTGCAGCGCATGGGGCTGTCGCTCGACTGGGCGCGCGAGTTCGCCACCTGCGACCCGGAATATTACGGCCATCAGCAGAAGCTGTTCCTGGATTTCCTCGCGCGCCGGCCTGGTCGAGCGCAAGGAGAGCTGGGTCAACTGGGACCCGGTGGACGGCACCGTGCTGGCGAACGAGCAGGTGATCGACGGCCGCGGCTGGCGCTCCGGCGCGCCGGTCGAGAAGAAGCAGCTCAGCCAGTGGTTCTTCAGGATCACCGACTACGCGCCGGAATTGCTGGCGGCGCTGGATACGCTGGACCGCTGGCCGGAGCGCGTGCGGCTGATGCAGGCCAACTGGATCGGCCGCAGCGAGGGCGCGCGGCTGACCTTCCTGCTGGAACCGCCGGAGCAGCAGCTTCGAGGGCAGTCGAGGTCTACACCACGCGGCCGGACACGCTGTTCGGCATGTCGTTCGTGGCGCTGGCGCCGGAGCATCCGCTGGCCGCCGCGGTGGCGGCGCGCGATCCGCAGGCCGCGGCGTTCATCGCCGAATGCCGCCGCCTGGGCACCAGCGAGGCGGCGATCGAGACGGCGGAGAAGCACGGCTACGACACCGGGCTGCGCGTGCGGCACCCGTTCATCGCAGGACGCGACCTTCCCGGTCTGGATCGCCAATTTCGTGCTGATGGAATACGGCACCGGCGCGATCTTCGGCTGCCCGGCGCACGACCAGCGCGACCTGGAGTTCGCCCGCAAATACGGCCTGCGCGTGGTGCCGGTGGTGCTGCCGCCCGGCGCCGATCCGGCGACCTTCGACGATCGGCGACGAGGCCTATGTCGGGCCGGGCACGCATCTTCAATTCGGGCTTCCTCGACGGGCTGGACGTCGAAGCGGCGAAGCGCGCGGCGATCGCGGAACTGGAACGGCTGCGGCGTCGGCCATGGCGAGGTGAACTGGCGGCTGCGCGACTGGGGTGTCAGCCGGCAGCGCTACTGGGGCTGCCCGATCCCGGTGATCCATTGCGACGCCTGCGGCGTGGTGCCGGTGCCGGACGACCAGTTGCCGGTGAAGCTGCCGGACGACGTGACGTTCGACCGGCCGGGCAATCCGCTCGATCACCATCCGACCTGGAAGCACGTCGCCTGCCCGCGCTGCGGCGCGCCGGCGCGGCGCGAGACCGACACGTTCGACACCTTCGTCGACAGCTCCTGGTATTTCGCCCGCTTCTGCAGCCCGCAGGCGCGACGTGCCGGTGACGCGCGCGGCGGTCGATCACTGGATGCCGGTCGACCAGTATATCGGCGGCATCGAGCACGCGATCCTGCATCTGCTGTATTCGCGCTTCTTCACCCGCGCGATGAAGCAGACCGGGCATCTGGACGTGGAGGAGCCGTTCGCCGGCCTGTTCACCCAGGGCATGGTGACGCACGAGAGCTATCGCAGCGCCGGGCCGAACGGCACGTGGCTGTATCCGGAGGAGGTGGCGAAGCAGCCGGACGGCAGCGCCACGCATCGCGCGACCGGCGAGCCGGTCGACGGTCGGCCGCGTCGAGGCGATGAGCAAGTCGAAGCGCAACACGGTCGATCCGGAGGCGATCATCGCCCGCTACGGCGCCGACACCGCGCGCTGGTTCATCCTGTCGGACAATCCGCCCGAGCGCGACATGGAGTGGACCGAAGCCGGCGTGGCCGGCGCCTTCCGCTTCACCCAGCGGGTGTTCCGCCTGGCCGAAGGCGTCGCCGCAGCGCGCCGATGCCGTGGGCGCGGCACGGACCAGCCGAGTTCGGCGAGGCCGCGCGCGCGCTGCGCCGCGTCACCCACCGCACGATCGCCGCGGTCACGCGAGGCGCTGGACAGCTTCGCCTTCAATGTCGCGGTGGCGCGGCTGTACGAATTCGCCAACGCCATCGCCGATGCGGAGCGGGCCGGCGACGATGCCGGCGGCCTGGCCTGGGCGCGGCGCGAGGCGGTGGAGATGCTGGCACGGCTGATCGCGCCGATGATGCCGCATCTGGCCGAGGAGATGTATGCCCGGCTGCATCCGGACGCGGCGCCGCGCATCTGGTCGCCGAACTGCCCTGGCCGGAGGCGGAGCCCGACGCTGCTGGCGGCGGAGACCGTGACGATCGCGGTGCAGGTGATGGGCAAGCTGCGCGGCACCATCGTCGCTGCCGCCCGGACGCGCCGGCGCGACGACGTGCTCGCCGCGGCCGAGGCCGAGCCGAACGTGGCCCGCGCGCTGGCCGGCAAGCGGATCGTCAAGCGCATCCACGTGCCGAACCGCATCGTCAATTTCGTGGTCGCGGGATGACGGCGCGATTGCCGCGACGTCGGGTGCTGGTGCTGGGCGCCGGCGTCGCGCTGTCCGGCTGCGGCTTCCAGCCGGTCTATATGCCGACGGCGTCCGGCACCGCCGGGCGTGGCGCAGCGCGAACTGGCGGCCATCCAGGTGGAGCTGATCCCGGATCGGCCCGGGCAGCAGTTGCGTCAGGCGCTGCAGGACCGGCTGGAATTGGGCAACGACGGTGTCGCGCACCGCTATGACCTCAACGGTCGGATTCGGCATGTCCGGCGAGGGGATCGCGGTGCAGCCGGACACCATCGCGACACGTATTCGCGTGATCGGCACCGCCAACTGGACGCTGGTGGCGCAGGATCCGGGCGCACGCAGATTACCCACGGCTTCGCCAAGGCGGTGGATGGGTTCAACATGCTCGACGAGCAGTATTTCGCCGCGGACCTGTCGAACGAGGCCGTGCAGAAGCGCCTGGCGAGGCGCTGGCCGACCAGATCACCCTGCAGCTCGCGATCTTCTTCCGCAAGCGGGCGGCACGCGAGCAGTTGATCCTGGCGTGAAGCTGTCGCCGCAGCGCGTATCGGCGTTCCTGCGCGATCCTGGCGCCTGCCGGGTCGTGCTGCTGCATGGCGAGGACCACGGGATGATCCGCGACCGCGCGGCGGCGCTGGTGCGCGCGGTGGCCGGCTCGCTGGACGATCCGTTTCTGGTGGCGGAACTGGGCCGCGACGAGGTGGCGCGGCTGGCGGACGAGGCGGCCTCCCTGCCGCTGACCGGCGGCCGGCGGGTGGTGCGGCTGCGCGAGGCGACCGACGCGGCGGACGGTGCGGTGACCGCGGTGCTGAAGGGGCCGGCGCCGGCTCTGGTCGTGCTGGAGGCGCCGGGTCTGGCCACCCGGTCGCGCCTGCGCACCTTGGTCGAGGCCGCGCCGGACGGCGCCGCGATCGCCTGCTATCCGGAGGAAGGCCGGGCGCTGACCGAGACGATCGGCGCGGTGCTGACGGAGTGCGGCGTCGCCATCGATGCCGAGGCGCTGGCCTGGCTGGCGGCGCAGCTGGGGGCCGATCGGGTCGTCCACCCGGCAGGAGGTGGAGAAGCTCGCGCTGTATGTCGGGCCCGGCGGGCGGGTGGACCTGGACGCGGCGATGGCGTGCGTCGGCGATCTTGCCGGGCTGTCGCTGGACGATGCGCTGTTCGCCGCGACCGCGGGCGATGTGGCGCTGACGGATCGGGCGCTGGAGCTGGCGGTCGCCGAGGGTGCCGCGCCGGTCGGCGTGCTGCGGGCGGCGCTGATGCATCTGCAGCGGCTGCACCGGGCGCGACTGGCGGTGGATGACGGGCTGAGCGCGACCGATGCGGCGAAGTCGGTGCGGCCGCCGGTGTTCTTCCGCCGGGTGGGCGCCTTCACGCGGGCGCTGGGACTGTGGTCGTCGGCCGGGCTGATGGCGGCGATGGCGGGGCTGGCCGAGGCGGAACGTGCCTGCAAGCGCACCGGCGCGCCGGACACGTGCTGTCCCGCAGCGCGGTGCTGACGCTGGCGCGGCGGGCATCGGCGGCGCGGGGATCGCGGCGCGCGCGGTAGGGCAGCGGCGGTCGGCGTTTGTTGTCATCGCGAGCGGAGCGAAACAATCCCGGGGGAGTTGGGCGCGTAGACCGTGCCCGAGATTGCAGCGGGACCGAGATTGCACCGTGACCGAGATTGCACCGGGATTGCCGCGTCGGTGCGCGCCTCGCAATGACAGGAAAATCAGGCGGACGCTATACTTTCGTGTTACTGCGGTGGAGTCAGTATCTTCAGTAAACTATCCAACTGATCCAGATCCGTGTAGTGAATCTGTATCATTCCCGACTTGCCATCGAAAGTGACCCGCACCCGAGGCCTAGCCGATCGGCGAGCATATGCTCCAGCGCCATCGCATCCGGACCGTGCCGCGGCTCGTAGTGGGAATGACGGGGATGCCTGTCCCGCGCGTCGCCAGGGCTTCGGTCTGGCGGACCGATAGCTGCCTCGCGATCACCTCCCGCATTGCCACTTCCGGCTCGGAATGCGCCAGCAGGGCGCGGGCGTGGCCGGCCGATATATCGCCCGTTCCGCACCGCCTGCTTGACCGCGGGCGGCAGGTTCAGCAGCCGAAGGATGTTGGTGACATGGCTGCGGGACTTGCCGACAGCCTGCCCCAGCGCCTCCTGCGTCAGCCCGAACTGGCTCAGCAGCCGGTCATACCCTTCCGCCTCGTCGATCGGGTTGAGGTCCTGGCGCTGCAGGTTCTCGACCAGCGCGACGGCGGCGGCGTCGGTATCGGCCATGTCGCGGACCAGCGCCGGCACTTCGTGCAGGCCGGCCGCGCCGGCGGCGCGCCAGCGTCGCTCGCCGGCGACGATCTGAAATCGATCGGGCGCGGCGGGATGCGGCCGGACCAGCAGCGGCTGCAGAATTCCCTGCGCCCGGATCGACTGGGCGAGTTCCTCCAGCGCGCCGGCATCCATGGTGGTGCGCGGCTGGAACGGGTTCGGCTCCAGCAGATCGATCGGCACCTGGCGGATGGTCCCGGCAACCGGCGGGGCCTGCACGGCCATGTCGCCGAGCAGGGCTGCGAGGCCGCGGCCGAGCCGGGGGCTGGTTTCCTTCTTGGCGCTCATGGTCGGTTCCTGGGGGCGTGGGTCCTGGAGTGTGGGGCGGCCTGCGGGTCGGCGGGACGCTCGCGGCGCAGCAATTCGCCGGCCAGGCGGACGTAGGCCTGGGCGCCCGGCGAACGGAAATCGTACAGCAGCACCGGCTTGCCGTGGCTCGGCGCCTCGGAGATGCGGATGTTGCGGGGAATGACCGTCTCGTAGACCGCCGAGCCGAAGAAGCCGCGGGCATCGGCGGCGACCAGGTCGGACAGGTTGTTGCGGCGGTCGAACATGGTCAGCACGATCCCCTGCAGGCGGAGGCCGGGATTGAGGCCGCGCTTCACCATCTCGATGGTGCGGATCAGCCCGCTGATGCCCTCCAGGGCGTAGAATTCGCATTGCAGCGGCACCAGCACGGCGTCGGCGGCGACCAGGCCGTTGAGCGTGAGCAGTCCCAGGCTGGGCGGGCAGTCGATCAGCACGAAGTCGAACGGCCTGGGTCGGCGCGCAGCGGCTCGCAGGGCGTTGCGCAGCCGGTATTCGCGGCGATCCAGCCCCACCAGCTCGATCTCCGCGCCGGCGAGATCGGCTTCGGCGGTGATCAGCGAGAGGTTCGGAATATAGGTCGGGCGGGTGGCTTCGCCGACCGGCAGGTCGTCGGTGATCAGCCGGTAGCAGCCGATGGCGCGGTCGGTCCGGGCGATGCCCAGGCCGGTGGAGGCATTGCCCTGCGGGTCGAGATCGACCAGCAGGACCTTCTCGCCGACGGCGGCGAGGGCGGTCGCAAGGTTGATCGCTGTCGTGGTCTTGCCGACGCCGCCCTTCTGGTTGGCGATGGCGAGGATGCGCGTTTGCGCCCGCCGGGCGGCGGATCGGCGAGCGCGGCGTCAGGCTGCGGAAGCGACACGGCTGAGATCGGTGATCCGGAGGATGCAGGCGCCGGGCTCGGTCCGGCTGGGAATCGTTTCAACCCGCATGTGCCATTGCGCCGCCGCTTCCGTCAATTCGGCCTGGACGTTGGCGCCCTTCAGGAACAGGCAGGTGCCGCCTGGTGCGAGCAGCGGCGCGGCCAGCGCCAGAAGCTTCGGCAGCGGCGCGAGTGCGCGGGCGGTGACCAGCGGTGCGGGGGCGATGGCGGCTGCCTCGATGCGAACGGCGTGGACCCGAACCGGAGCGCCGGTTTGTCGTGCGGCTTCCCGCAGGAAGGCGGCCTTGCGCTGGTCGGCCTCGACCAGATCGAAGGGCACGCCGGTGGCGATGGCCAGGACCAAGCCCGGAAAGCCGGCGCCGGAGCCGAGATCGATCGCCCGGTCCGGGAGCACGCACTTGTGGCGCTGCCGCGCAGCGTACCCACGGCACGAGCTGAAGCGAATCCGCGATATGGCGGTCCCACAGCAGGGCCTCATCGCCGGCTGCCACCAAATTGACCGTCCGGTTCCAGCGGGCAAGCAGGGCGGCGAACAGCTGTAGCGCGGCCGATGTTTCACGTGAAACATCGTTCGTCATCGAATGATCTGGTGCCGAACGATATTCCACATGAAACATCGCTGAGCCGCTTCGTGCGGCGGGCGCGGCTGTACCGAGATTGACCGTCCGTTTCCAGCGGGCAAGCCGGACGGCAAACAGTTCCAGCGCCGGCCGATGTTTCACGTGAAACATCGTTCGACATCAAACCATCTGCCATCGAACGATGTTTCACGTGAAACATCCTAGCCGTTAGCGGCGGCGGCGCGTTGCTTGCGCACATGCGCGGCAATGGCCGCCAAGGCCGCCGGGGTCATGCCCTGGATGCGCGATGCGGCCCCCAGGGAGTCCGGCTGCGCCCGCGTCAGCTTGCCGGTCAGTTCCGCCGACAAGCCGCCAATGTCCTGGAAGGCGACGCCCGCCAGAACGACCGCCTCCTCCCGCTGGAAGCTCCGGATGTCGGCCTGCTGGCGCGGCAGATAGCCCTGATACCGCACCTCGGTCTGGAACTGGTTCAGGACCCGCGGCGGCACGCTCCGCAACCACGGGAAAACCGTCGCCAGCGCTTCGACCGCGACGTCCCGGTGGCCCAGCAGTTCGAACAGCGAGCGCCAGCGACCATCCGCCCGCACCACGATGCCCCGCGCCGCCAACTCGGTTGGATACGCCCCGTCCTGCGCGCGCGTTCCCGCGCCGCCAGCATCGCAGCCCGGTAGGTGCCGAATGCCGCGCGGCGCGCAGGCCCGACACAGCCCCACGCCTGGCCCTTTCTCGGTAATCCGCAGGTCGGCATTGTCGGCGCGAAGCGTCAGGCGAAATTCCGCGCGCGAGGTGAACATCCGATACGGCTCGCTGACGCCCTGCGTGGTCAGATCGTCCACCAGCACGCCGATATAGGCCTCCGAGCGGTCGAGCCGCACCGGAGCGGCATCCGCCAGCCAGGCGGGCAGCGTTGATCCCCGCGATCACGCCTTGGGCCGCCGCCTCCTCATACCCCGTGGTCCCGTTGATCTGGCCGGCCAGGAACAGGCCCGGCAGCCGCCGCACCTCCAGCGACGGCGCCAGCGCACGCGGATCGACGTAATCGTATTCAACCGCATAGCCGGGGCGGGTCATCCGCGCGTGTTCCAAGCCGGGAATTGTCGCCAGCAGCTCGCGCTGGACCTCCTCCGGCAGGCTGGTGGAGATGCCGTTCGGATAGACCGTGTCGTCGTCCGGCCCGCCGGGCAATCCTTCGGGCTCAAGGAATATGTTGTGGCGATCACGGTCTGCGAACCGCACGATCTTGTCCTCGATCGAGGGGCAATAGCGCGGCCCCACCCCTGCGATCCGGCCGCCATAGACCGCCGACCGATGCAGATTGGCGCGAATGATCGCGTGGGTCGCCGGCGTGGTTGCGGTGATCCGGCATTCCACCTGCGGGTTGGTGATCCGTTCGGTCAGCGGGCTGAACGGCTCCGGCTCCGCATCGCCGAGATCGGCGGCCAGGCCGTGCCAGTCGATCGTGCGGCGGTCCAGCCGAGGCGGCGTGCCGGTCTTCAGCCGTGCCGAGCGGCAGTTCGAGCCGGGCCAGGGTCCGCGCCAGTCCGACCGCGGGCGCCTCTCCGGCCCGACCGGCCGGGGGTCGTGCGATCGCCGATATGGATCACGCCGCGCAGGAACGTCCCGGTGGTCAGCACCGCGGCGGCACAGGCTATCCGCTGACCGTCGCCGCAGAGCACCGCCGCCAGCCGGCCGTCCGGGCCGATTTCCAGATCCTCGACCGCGCCGGCGCGCACCGTCAGACCCGGCGTTTCGGCCAGCAGATGCTGGATCGCCTGCCGGTACAGCGCCCGATCCGCCTGCGCGCGGGGTCCGCGCACGGCCGGTCCCTTGCTGCGGTTCAGCAGCTTGAAGTGAATGCCGGCCGCGTCGGCCGCGCGGCCCATCAGGCCATCCAGCGCATCCACCTCCCGCACCAGATGACCCTTGCCGATCCCGCCGATCGACGGGTTGCACGACATCTCGCCGATCGTCTCCAGCCGATGGGTCAGCAGCAGCGTGCGCGCACCGACACGCGCCGCTGCCGCCGCGGCCTCGCAGCCCGCATGCCCGCCGCCGACCACCACCACGTCGAAACGCTCAACCATCGCCCTCGGACCTTGTTACCTGCCGGCTGTACTGCCTTATAGCAGTGTTGCGCCGCGCCCGCGCGGCTGAAGCCTGAACAGCCGCATCCGACCCGCTTCGAACGTATTGGACCATGTATGGACTTCTTGTCGCTGCATTATCTGATCCAACTGCTGCATGACTATGGCTATGCGGTGCTGTGCATCGTCATTGCACTGGAGTGCGTCGGTGCGCCGCTGCCCGGCGAGACCCTGCTGATCGTGGCGGCCGTGATTGCCGGCACGTCGCACCAGATGAATATCGTCCTGGTTGTCCTGTTCGCCGCATTGGCTGCGATCATCGGCCAGGGGGCGGGCTACTGGATCGGCTGGGGGGTGGGCTTTCGGTTGCTGCGCCGCTATGGCCGGCTACATTGGCATGACCGGCCGGCGGCTTGCCTTCGGTCGTGCGCTGTTCCGCAAGCACGGCGTCAAGGTCGTGATCGTGTCGCGCTTCATCGTCGTGGTTCGCGCAGTTGCGGCTTTGCTGGCCGGGGCCAATCACATGCCCTGGCCGCGCTTCATGGCCGCGAACGTCGCGGGCAGCGTCGCCTGGGCCGCGCTTTACGGCTGCGGCGCCTATGCGCTCGGGCATGCGGCAAAGCACGTCGCCGGACCGGCCGGCATCGCGATCGGCGTCGTCGCGGCATTGGGCCTTGTCGCGGGCGTGCTTTATATGCGCCGGACGGAACGCCAAATGTTGCATAGTCCGGCGCGCACAGCGCGCAGTGCCAACAAGAATAGAGCAGTCACGCTGAGTCGTGGCTGAGTAACGATACAGTAAAGCGTGGTTGATTTGACTGGCGGATCGGCACAATCACCGCGATCACAATCACCGGATCATTGTCATCTGATCATCGTCAGCGGCGCGGCAAGGGGGGCGGAAAGCGGACAGTTCTCCTCCCCCTCCGTTTGCGGGAGGAGGAGGTGTCGCTGCTACGCGGTCGTGGCGGGCCAGCTATTCGCCCAGCTATTCGCGTGGATAGCGCCAGGGCTTTGCCGGCTGCGTCGCAGCCTCGTCGATCGTCCATTGCGGCAGTGCGATACCCGGGCGCCACGTCGCTGAACACCATGCGCAGGCGCGAACCGATGCCGACGCGCTTCACCATGTCGGGCGGCGCCAGAATGCCGTCCGGCGTGGCCAGGTTGCCGACCACGCGCAGCGCTTCGTGTTCCGTCGGCTTGCCCTTCTGCGTGTCGAGATCGACCAGCAGCACCATGTACGGCGTACGCGCCTGGAACGCCGGCTGGATGCCGTGATGCACTTCCTCGTAGGAGTGCACCTCGCCCTTGCCTTCGACGGGCGTCCAGGTGGATGTCAGACAGGTGCACCATGGGCACGCCGTGGTGGGCGGATAGCGCAGCAGCTTGCAGTCGTCGCATTGCTGCAGATGGAAAGTCGTGCTCCGCGCAGTGACGGAAGTATTCCACGTTCTCGCCGTCCAGATCGTCGATCGACAGCGTCATGCCGAGATAATCGCCGCGAATTGCCATATCCCGTTCCTCCCTCAGCCGCGCCGCATGACCATGGCCGATCCGGTCATCGGATTGGCCCAGCCGAGATTGGCGGTGACTTCGATGTTGCGCACCTGGCGGCAGCCGCCTTCGCGATAGTCGAAGCTGTGCTGCCGCTTGCCGTCCGGCCCGAGCGGGCAGGAATCGTCCGCGTCGTGGCGCAACTGGCGCACGTTCTCGATCACCATGTTCATGCCGTGCGTGTAGCCCTCGCACAGATGGCCGCCCGAGGTGTTCTGCGGCCGCTTGCCGCCCAGCCTGGTGATGCCGCTGCTGACATACGCGCCGCCTTCGCCCTTCTTGCAGAAGCCGTAGTCTTCCAGTTGCAGCATCGAGGTGAAGGTGAACGCGTCGTACGCACCGACGGCGTCGATGTCTTCCGGTCCGACGCCGGCGTTCGGCCACAGGATGTCCTTGGCGTAGTAGCCGGCGACGCGTGAGATCGGGCCGTGCTGGTAGTGCATGTCGGTGCGCGGCTTCGAACAGCGGCCGACCACGCCGCGGATCAGCGCCGGTGTGTGGCGCAGGTCGCGTGCGTGTTCCGTGCGCGTGACGATGACGCAGGTGGCGTTGTCGGTTTCCACGCAGCAGTCCAGCAGGTGCAGCGGTTTGCAGATCATCCGGCTGTTGATCACGTCATCGACCGTGTAGCGCTTCTTGTAGAATGCCTTCGGATTGTTCGATGCGTGTTCGGAGTGCACGACCTTGACCATCGCGACCTGTTCCGGCGTGGTGCCGTAGTCGTACATGTGGCGCATGAATGTCGGGCTGAACATCTGCCCGGCACTCTGCCATCCGTACGCTCGGCTGTGCAGCGCGTCGCCGTTGACCGGTGCGGCCGACCGCGCGCCGGTGCCGCCGATGCGCACCTGGGAATAGCCGTTCATCGAACGGAAGATCGCGACGCACTTGCACATCCCGGCTTCCATGATGCCGATGGCGATGCCGATCAGCGCTTCCGTCGATGAGCCGCCGCCGTTCACGTCCATGAAGAAGTTCAGGCGAATGCCGAGGTCGCCGGCGATGAATGTGGAGGGTGTGGAGTCGTTGCCCGAGTAGGACAGCATGCCGTCGATGTCGGTGGGTTTCAGGCCGGCGTCGTTCATCGCGTTGCGCACCGCGAAGGTGCCCATCGCGCGCGTGGTCTTGCCGGAGCCGCGCGTGTAGGTGGTCTCGCCGACGCCGACGATGGCGTATTTGTCGCGCAGGTATTTTGGCGTGGTGGCATCGGTGTCTGCCGGTAGCGGCATGTGCGTTTCCCCTTCCGTTTACCGTTGGGTCCAAGGCTGGACGCGATGGCGGATTGCGTCAACGGTGGGGTGGGTGGTGTCGCCGAGAGCCGGAAGGAATGCCACGCGACGTGCGCCACGTAGAATTCGGTGCGCTTTGCGTGGGAATTTTTGCGGTTGCGGTACAGCGATCCAGAGTCAGACGCGAATGATCGAATCGCTGTAGCGTGCCACTGTCGGATCGCGAGTCAGGAGCCGCAGCGGTGTAACCAGCGCCTGCGCAACCAGGATCCGGTCAAATGGATCGGCATGCAGCGAGGGTAACGTTTCAACGGCAACGACATGCGCCGGAGAAATGTCCAGGAAATCGTACCCTGCATCGCGGAAGTGCCCGAGTGCCTGCTGCGCGGATAGCGGCATGTCGTGCGGCAATCCGCGTGCAAGGGCATGTTTGATGGCAATTTCCCACAGGCTTGCCACGCTGATCAGGACTTCATTGTCGGTATCGGAAATCAAATCACGCGCCGAAGCCGGCAGTTTCGGATCGTCGACAACGGCCCACAAGGCGATGTGCGTGTCGAGCAGCAGCCTCACCCGGAGCGCCCGGCGAACAACCCGGCGATGGCGGCGGCATCGACATCGATATCGTCGGGCACGGTAAACTTCCCCTTGGCGACACCGATACGCTTACCGCGAGACGCGGGCTTGATGGCGACCAGTCTGGCGGCCGGGCGACCATTGCGCGCGATGATGATCTCGGTCTCTGCCCCGCTTTCCACGGCTTCCACCAAGCGGGACAGGCTGGACTTGGCTTCCAGCATGTTGACGATGGGCATGGGGGCGCTCCTGGCCAGGCCAGACTAAGCTAATCGCCCGACCGAGGGCCTTCAAGGTTTTGTTGAACAGTCGGTTGATGACGACGAGATCGACATCACAGGAGCGCGGGGCTACCGCGGCCCATGTGCGTTCGGGCAAATCCCCGCTACCTTCGTCGCAATCACACCGGAGGAGCCAATCATGCAACTCGGAGCATCGCTGCCGGTGGCCGACATCGGCACGGGACCCGCCGTGCTGCGTGACTATGCGCAGGCGGCGGAGGGACTCGGCTACGCCTATCTGGTGGCGCCCGACCATGTACTCGGCGCCAACCCCGCGGCGGACCATGGCGGACGCCGCGTCGGCACCACCGCCAATGCCTATCACGATCCGTTCGTGCTGTTCGGCTTCCTCGCCGGCTGCACCGCGCGCATCGGCTTCTCCGTCGGCGTGCTGATCCTGGCGCAGCGCCAGGCGGTGCTGGTCGCGAAACAGGCGGCCTCGCTGGACGTACTCTCGGGCGGGCGCTTCCGGCTGGGCATCGGCGTCGGCTGGAACGAGGTCGAGTTCATCGGCCTGAACGAGAATTTCCATAACCGCGGCAAGCGGTCGGAGGAACAGGTGCGGGTCATGCAGGCGCTGTGGGCAAACCCGCATGTCGATTTCGCCGGCGAGTTCCACCGCATCGACGACGCCGGCATCAATCCGCGCCCCGCGTCGGGCCGCGTGCCGATCTGGTACGGCGGCCACGCCGAAGCGACATTCCGCCGCGCGGCGAAGTATGGCGATGGCTTCATGCCGCTGGCGTATCCGGCGGGCGATGCGGCGCTGGCGGCGTTCGACAAGCTGCGCAGGCTGACGCAGGAGGCGGGGCGCGATCCGGCGGATGTTGGGCTGGAAGTGTGGGTCGTCGCCTGGCGCGGCAGCGAAGATGATTGGCGGCGGGAGATTGCGTTCTGGAAGCAGGCCGGCGTCACGCATGTGACGGCGCACACCACCTATGTCAGCGGCCACCACAAGCGTATCGACGGGCGCAGCGCCGCCGAACACCTGGCGGCGATCACGCGCTACCGGGCGGCGGTGGCCGACCTGCTGTAAACCGCGGTCGCCGCCAGCAGACCGGCGAACAGCAGCGCAAACAGCCAGAACAGGCCTTGCGGTTCCAGATATCCATCGCCACGCCGCCAGAGCGGGTCCGGCCAGCGCGCCCAGCCCGTAGGCGATGATCATGGCGGCATTGACGGTGACCAGTTCCGTGCCGCGGAACCGGTCGCCTGCCATGCTGAGCGCAACGGGATAGATCCCCGACGCGATGCCGCCCCAGACGAACAGCAGGCCGAACAGCACCGGCAATGACGCATCGACGCTGGCCACGCCAGCAGCGCGCCGAGTCAGCCCGACCGACGCCGCACAACCGCAGCGCCGCGATGCGGGAGAACCGGTCGGACAGCCAGCCGATCAGCACCTGCAGCACGATCGAGCCGAAAAACACCGCCGACAGGGTCGCCGCCGCCAGTCTGGTCGTTCAGTCCGATCCGCACGCCCCAGATCGGCAGCAGCGCCATCAGCGCCGCCTCATACAGGCCGAAGATCGCCACGGCACCCAGGATGAGCGGTGCGCGAGCGAACATCGTCAGCGGACTGGCGCCGCGTTCGCGGCCGAAGCTGCGCGAGACGTCGCCGACGCCGAGCAGCGGCAGCATCGCCATCGCGGTGATCGCGGCGTTGGCGACGAACGGCGACCAGCCCTGGATGCCGGTGAGCGACAGCAGCAGCGGCCCGATGCCGAACCCGGCCGACAATGCGGCGGCATAGATCCCGATGATGCGGCCGCGGCCGCCGTCGCCGGCGAGCTGATTGATCCAGGCCTCGCCCGACGTGAAGATGCTGGACCCGACCAGGCCGAGCAGCACGCGCAGCACGAACCACGCCGCGACGCTGTCGAACAGCTTCAGCGCCAGCGTGAGAACGACATCGGCGCCGAAGCACACCAGCAGGAAGTTGCGAATGCCCAGCAGCCGGACGCAGCGCGGCGCCAGCAACGGTCCGACGATGACGCCAATGAACGCGGCACCGGCATTCAGCCCGTTGAGCGTCACGTCGGTGCCGCGCGCCTCCAGCAGCAGGGACATCAGCGGCGCGCCCTGGCCGACGCTGAGGCCGAACACGGTGACCGACGCGATGGCCGCCGCCAGGCTCCAGCGCCGTTCGCGCGACGTGGATGGCGGGGGAGTGGTCCGGTGCTTTGCATCGCGCCACCCTGCCGCTATCGATGGCCGAATGCCAATGCGCGCCGCTGCCTTGCTCGATCCATCACCGCATGAGGTGGCTTGCCGAACGCCGCCGCTCGGCCGCGCGATCGCGCGCCGTTCGCGCTGATCGTTGCGATCACGGCATGCGGCACGCTGGGCATGCACCTGATCATCCCGGCGCTGCCGGAGACGGCGCACGCGCTGCATGTTTCGCCCGGCGCCATCCAGCTCACCATCACGCTGTATCTGATCGGCCTGGCGATCGGCCAGTTGATGTACGGCCCGATCTCCGATCGCTTCGGCCGCCGGCCCGTGCTGCTCGGCGGGCTGGCGCTGTTCACGCTTCGCCGGCATCGCGACCGCCGCGGCGCCTGGCGCATGCACGCTGGTGATCGCGCGCGTGCTGCAATCGATCGGCGCGTGCGCGGGCCTGGTGCTGGGGCGCGCGATCGTGCGCAATTCGGCGGCGCCGGACCGCGCCGCGGCGCAGCTTGCGATGCTGACGATGGTGATGTCGATGGCGCCAGCCATCGCGCCGGTGCTGGGTGGCTATGCCACCGCGTGGTTCGGCTGGCGCGCTGCCTTCGCGCTGCTGGCCATCGTCGGCGCGGTGACATTGCTGCTGGCCGTGCTGCTGCTGCCGGAAACCAACCGCGCGCAGTCGGGCACGCGCGCATCGATGCTGGTGGGGTCGCTGCGGTTGTTCCGCTCGCGGGCGTTCTGCGGCTATGTGCTGGGCGGCGCGTTCACCACCACGTCGTTCTATGCGTTCATGGCGGCGTCGCCATTCATCCTGGTCGATCTGCTGCATCAATCGACCGAGCGCGTCGGGCTGTACTATCTGCTGCTGATGGCCGGCGTGGCGGTCGGCAGCTTTATGGCGAACCGCATCGCCGGGCGGATCAGGGTGCAGGTTGCGCTGCGGCTGGCGAATTCGTTCGCCATCGCCGGCGCGGCGTTGTTCATGCTGGCGGATCTGACCGGATGGCTGACCGTTGTATCGGTGATCGCGCCGGTGGTGCTGTTCATGGTGGGTGCCGGCATGGCCAGCCCGTTCGCGTTGAGCGGCGCGGTCAGCGTCAATCCGCATGCGATCGGCGCTGCATCCGGGTTGTACGGCTTCACCCAGATGGCGTATGGCGCGTTCTGCACCGTGGTGGTGGAGGTGTGGCATCCGGGGTCGGTGTTCACCGTTGCCGTGGTGTTGCTGGGATCGGCATTGGCGGGCCAGGTTGCGTTGTCGTTCGCGGTGCAGACGACGCGGTCGGTGTAGGCAGGCCGCCGGCCGCGCGGCAATGGCTGGCCAGTGTTGCGCGGGGTTGGTTGGGCGTGGAAGATGCCGACCGCGATCGACGCTTTCGGTGCACGGTTCGCAGCAAGCCGGCGGGGTACGGTTCACCCGGCCGTTCCCGGCTATTGGATGATCGATGAGTTCTTCGCCCACCTTCCTCGACCCGATCGTCATCAAACTCCTGCTGGGTAAATCGGTGCTTGACGTGGGCTGCGGCTATGGGCGCTGGGGCAGCCTGATCCGATCCAACTTCTGGGAAGCCTCGGCTGGCCGCACCGCCGAAGGTGGACGGGATCGACGCGTTCGGTCCCAACATCGACATGTGCCTGACGCAGGGGTGTTACCGCAGGGCATGGCAGCACGTCCTGCCGCAGCCCATCGAGGGCACGTGGGATACGGTGCTGGCGTGCGAGGTCATCGAGCATGTGCCGCAGCCCGAGGTCGATCGCACGTTCGCCGTGCTTGAAGGCGCGGCGCGACGCCGGGTCATCATCTCGACGCCGAATTTTCCCGATTACCGTTCGGGCGGTGAAACCCTGACCGGCATCAACGCCTACGAGGCGCATCGCAGCTACGTCTCCCGCGACGAGTTCAGCCGCCGCGGCTACACGATCATCGGAGCAGGCTTCGGCAACCCGGCGAACGAACTGACCCAGGCCATCAGGCACTTCAATTCCAGCCTGATCGAAACCTTGCAGTCCCTGTCTCGCGCGTTCCCCGTGCTGGCGCATTCGATCGTCGCGTACAAGGACATGGATGCGCCCGCGTCGACCCGAAGCACCAGCGGTCGGAGCATGGCGGGACCATCGCTGCACGATCTGCGCATCGCGACGACGAATGGGCGAAGCCTGGCGTACGACCCGGTCAGGCTCCGGCTGGTCGGCTCGGACGACCTGGGGCCGGCGACCGTGGTATTGCTGATGCAAGGCAATTCCCACGCCATCGCGGCTAGCGCGGCGCGGGGTCTGCTTACGTTCACGCCGCAGGAGGCGGTTCACAGCGGCACCAGGATGGTCAACGCCTGGGAACTGCTGAAGGTCGGTGAGACCGTGACCTCGTTCCATGGGGTTGCGCTGAATCGCTACTGCGACCTGCCGGTTGGCGCGGACCCCGGGGGCGCGGAGATCGCGCTGATCCCGCCACCTCTTGGCCTGGCAGCGCAGCCCTGGTTTGGCGATCTGCTGCGGTGCATTGCCTCATCCGGCCCTTATGCCCTGTAGTGGACGAGACTCTGACGGAAGGAACCAGCATAGTGCCCCGGAGTACACATGGTCGTTGCACACGGCTGATCGCGGCGGACTCGTTCGGTTGATCTTCACCACGCAGCGGTGCGAATGGATGATGCGGCGGGGCGTGGTGTTCGTGCTGTCTGCGATGCTTGCGCTGGCGACGCCCGTGCTGGCGGCAGAGTTGCGATTGGGAGTCGCGGTGGAACCGGACTCGATCGATCCGCACTACCATAATTTCGGCGGCAACAAGGGACTGATGCCGAACCTGTTCGACGCGCTGACCGCGATGGATGCGCGGGACCGGCTGGGACCCGATCTCGCCGTGTCGTGGCGTCTGGTGGACGATGCGACGTGGGAGTTCAAGCTGCGCGATGGCGTGACGTTCTCGGACGGCGCGCCGCTGACCGCGGACGATGTCGCGTTCACCATAGAGCGCGTGCCGCACGTGCAGACCACCGTCACGGACATGTCGGAATACGTGAAGGCGATCGCGCGGGTGGAGGTGGTCGATCGGCTGACGGTACGGTTCCACACCACGGGGCCGTTCCCGCTGGCGCCGGAATATCTTTCCGCCATCGGCATCGTGTCGCGCGCGCATGGCGAAGGCGCGACGACATCGGACTACAACACCGGCCGCGCGGCGATCGGCACCGGGCCGTTCCGCCTGGTGTCGTGGGCGCGCGGCGACAAGGTGGTGTTGGCGCGCAACGAGACATGGTGGGGTGGCCGCCAGCCATGGGACCGCGTGACGATCCGCTACATCAAGAACCCCGCGTCGCGGCTGGCGGCGCTGCTGGCGGGCGATGTGGACCTGATCGATCAGGTGTCGGTGCAGGACATCGCGCGACTGAAGGACGATGCGCGCTTCAGCGTTGCGTCCGGTCTGTCGGATGACATCGTCGGTTTCGTGTTCGACCTGCAGGACCGGTCGTCGCCGACCATTACCGGCAAGGACGACAAGCCGCTGGCGGTCAATCCGTTCCGCGACCGGCGCGTGCGCGAGGCGGTCGATCTTGCGGTCGATCGCGACGCGATCCGCGACCGGATCATGAACGGGCAGTCCGATCCGGACAATCAGTACATGAAGCCTGGACAGTACGGCTACGATCCCGGTCTGCCGCCGAGCCGGTTCGATCCGGTGGAGGCGAAGCGGTTGCTGGCGGATGCGGGCTATCCGGACGGTTTCAAGCTGGGCGTCGCCTGCCAGAACGATCGCTTCGTCAACGATGCGACGATCTGCCAGGCGCTGGCGCAGATGCTGACCCGCGTGGGGATTGCGACCACGCCCGAGGTGATGCCGCATGCGGTCTGGGTGCCGCGCGCCAACCGGCACGAATTCAGTCTGTTCACCTACTTCTGGACGATCGATACGCCTGAACCGTCGATCATGCTGATCAGCCAGCTTGCAACGCCCGATGCGGCGCGCGGCCGCGGTGCGTTCAATCGCGGGATGTACAGCAATCCGGCGTTCGATTCCGTGCTGGATCGGGCGCTGGTGACGCTGGACCGCAATGCGCGCGAGGCGCTGCTGATCAAGGCGACCGATATTGCGTTCCGCGACCATGCGTTGGTGCCGCTGCACCATCAGTTCAACATCGAGGCGATGGCGCGACGGATCCGCCATACGCCGCGCATCGACGGCCACATCCGCGCCGCCGAAATCGTTCCGCAGTAAGGAGAACAGCAATGGCCGACCAGCATCGCATGCCCACACATCATCCACGGATCATCGGCACGCGCCACATGGTTGCATCGGCGAACTACCTCGCCGCGCAGGTGGGGTTCGAAATCCTGGAAGCCGGCGGCAATGCGATCGACGCGGGTGTCGCGGGCGGCATCGCGCTTGGTGTGCTGCAATGCGAATACGTGCATTTCGCCGGCGTGGCGCCGATCATGATCCATCTGGCGGAGACCGGTAAGACGGTGTCGATCAGCGGTCTTGGGCCGTGGCCGAAGCTGGCATCCGCCGCGTGGTTCCGCGAGCATCAGGGCGGCCGCATCCTGTCCAACATCAAGCGCACCGTGGTGCCGGCCGCGCCGGATTCGTGGATCACCGCGCTGGAACTGTACGGCACGATGAGTTTTGCCGACGTTGCCGCCGCGGCGATCCGTCTTGGGCGCGAAGGGTTCGGCTTCCAGTCGATCTCGCATGAGGTGATGTCGGAGGCGGCGGAAACCATTCGCCGCTGGCCGCAGAATACCGCGATCTACATGCCGAACGGCGAGGTGGCGAAACCGGGACAGCGTTTCTTCCAGACCGACCTGGCGAATTCGATTCAATATCTGGCGGACGAGGAAACCGCGGCGGCGCGGAAGGGCGGACGGTTAGCGGGGCTGTCGGCCGCTCGTCATGCGTTCTATCGCGGCGACATCGCGCAGAAGATCGTCACGTATCACAAGGCGAATGACGGCTGGCTGCGCGAGGACGACCTGTCTGAATTCCGCGTCGATGTCGAAACGCCGCTGGCCGTGCGCTTCGGCGATACCACGGTGTTCGGCTGCCGGCCGTGGTGCCAGGGACCGGTGCTGCTGCAGACCTTGAAGATCCTGGATGGCCTTGACCTGAAGGGCCTTGGTCACAACACGCCGGCTTACGTCCATACGCTTGTGGAGGCACTGAAGCTGGCGTTCGCCGACCGGCATGCGTATTACGGCGATCCGAAGTTCGTCGACGTGCCGATCGATGCGTTGCTGAGCGATGCCTATACCGCGCGGCGGCGTGGCCTGATCAATCCCGACGTCGCGTGGCCGGAGATGCCGCCGGCGGGTACGGCGGAGGAATTGGGGATTGCGCGCCGCGGCGCGGTGGGGCCAAAGGCGGACAAGGAGTATGTCGAGGGCGATCCCGATACGTCGTATGTCTGCGCAGTGGATCGTCACGGCAATTGCTTCTCCGCAACGCCGAGTGATGGCGCGATCAATGGGCCGGTGATTCCGGGGACAGGTCTGGCGCCTTCGTCGCGCGGCATGCAGTCCTGGACCGACCCCTGCGCATCCCGCGTGTCTCGCGCCCGGCAAGCGTCCTCGGCTGACGCCCAATCCGGCGATCGCGATGCGCGGCGATCGTTGGGTCATGCCGTTCGGCTCGCCGGGCAACGACGTGCAGCCGCAGGCGATGTTGCAGGTGTTGCTCAACATGTTCGTGTTCGACATGGCGCCGCAGGCTGCGATCGAGCAGCCGCGCTTTGCCAGTTCGAGTTTCCCCGGTTCGTCCGATCCGCACAGCTACACGCCGCGGCGCATGAGCATGGAACGGCGGTTCAGCGATGAGACGGCGAGCGCGCTGGATCGCATGGGGCACAGCGTGAACTGGTGGCGCGAGTGGGAATGGCATGCCGGCAGCGTCTGCGCGATCCTGGCCGATCGCGAGACCGGCATGATGGAAGGCGGCGCCGATGTGCGTCGGCCTGGCGGCGTGCGGGGGTGGTGACAGCGGCTACTCCCAACCGCTTCGCTGCAAACCCTCCGCCCAACCCACTCCCGCAAGGCGAGCGGGAGTGCTGTAGCCACGTCCATATATACTCCCCCTCCCCGTGCGGGAGGGGTCGGGGGGCAGGCGTGTGGCGCACACTGATTGTCGCCGCGCTGGTTGTCTGCGCAATGACGCTCTACGCCGCCGCCGATGAAAACGCGCTGTGGCGCATCGTGAGCGAACAATGCGTACCGGACCAGAAGCTGAACCACATGCCGAACCCCTGTGTCGCGGTTGATCTGGCGGGCGGCTACGCGCTGCTGAAGGACCTTGTGGGTCGCACGCAGTACCTGCTGCTGCCGACGGCGCGCATCAGCGGCATCGAAAGTCCGGCCGTGCTCGCCTCGAATGCACCGAACTACTGGGCCGACGCATGGCGCGCGCGCCACTATGTCGAGGAACGCGCATTGCATCATCTGCCGCGCGATGCACTCGGGCTGGCGATCAATTCGATCAGCGGGCGCTCGCAGAATCAGCTGCACATTCACATCGACTGCATGCGCCTCGACGTCACGACCGCGCTGCGCGAACACGCCGGCGCCGTTGGTCCAGGCTGGGCGAAATTCCCGGTGCCGCTGGTGGGACACGACTATATGGCGATGCGCATCGATCGGCCGGAGCTTGGCGCGGCCAATCCGTTTGTGCTGCTGGCCGACGGCGTGGCCGGCGCGCGCGGCGACATGGGGCATTACACGCTGGTCGTCGTGGGCTCCAGCGTGCATGGCAAGGACGGGTTCATCGTGCTGGCCGGCCATGCCACACCGGCGGTCGGCAACTGGGGCGAAGGCGAGCAGCTTCAGGATCATGATTGCGCCGCGGCGACGGCTGCGTCGCGGTAGAACGACTTCCATCGCGATTGATCAGGAGACCATTATGCAACTTGGCTTCAACCTGCCGATCAGTGGCCCGACATCCGCGCCGCGCGCTTTCACCCACCTGGCGCAAGAGGGTGAGGCGATGGGATACGATTACCTGACCCTCACCGATCATGTCGTGCTGCCTGACATGAGCGTTCCCGGCTATCCGTATTCGGAATCCGGCGAGTTCATGTCGAACGCGCCGACCACGCGGCACGAACAGCTTACCGCGACGGCTTTCATCGCGGCGAAGACGTCGCGCATCCGCCTGGTGCTGGCTGTCATGGTGGTGCCGCATCGTCCGGCGGTGCTGGCGGCAAAGATGCTGACCACGATCGATGTTCTGTCGGAGGGGCGGCTGGTCGTCGGCATCGGCGCCGGCTGGTTGAAGGCGGAGTTCGATGCCGTCGTCACCACGCCGTTCGCCGAACGCGGCGCGGTAACCGACGAATACCTGGAGGCGTTCCGCGCGCTGTGGACCGACGAACACGCGCGTTTCGCCGGACGCTACGCCAATTTTTCCGATCTGGTGTTTCAGCCGCGTCCGGTGCAGACGCCGTATCCGCCGATCTGGGTTGGCGGCGAGAGCGGGCCCTCTTTGCGTCGCGCCGCGCGGTTCGGTGACGCGTGGTATCCCATCGGGTCCAACAACAAGGCGTTGCTGGATACCTTGCCTCGGCTGGCGGCGGGGATCGCTCGACTGCGCAAGCTGACCGCGGACGCCGGGCGCGATCCTGCCAGCGTGACCGTGGTGTTTCGCGTCAAGCGCTATGGTGAGGCGGTTGCGCCGGTTGCTTCGGATGGCGAGCGGCGGCTGTTCTCTGGCGGTGTTGCGGACATCGTGGGTGATCTGCGGGCGCTGCGCGATCTTGGGGTTACGGCGATCGACGTTGAAGTCGAGGGCCACGATGCGGACGAGACGCTGGCGAACATGAAGCGGTTCAAGGAGACGATATTCGCGCGGGTGTAAGTGGGTTCATACTGTCATTTGCCGATGCAGAAGCGGGCGAACAGCGTGTCGAGTATGTCCTCTACGCCGACGCTGCCGGTGATGCGGCCGAGTGCCCGCAATGCGAGACGCAGGTCTTCCGCGCGCAGTTCCGGCAGGTCCGCGGTCTGCGCGCCGGTCAGTCGTGCTGCCGCTTCCAGCAGCGCGGCGCGGTGGCGGGCTTGCGTGAGCGGTGGTGCGCCGGCGCTTTCGGTCAGTGATCGCGCGGCTTCGGCCAGGCGCGCGCGCAGGTCGTTCAGACCTTCGCCGGTTCGTGCGCTGACGCTGATTGCGGCGGCGGGGATTGCGCCGCCGAGGTCGCGTTTGTTCGCTACCAGCAGGTGGTGCGGCGCGGGGTTGATTTCGTCATCCCCGTTCTTTGGGCTGTCCCCGTTGTCACCTGCGCCGTCATCCCTGACGGGAGCAACGGCCCGCACGGGAGCAACGGATCGTGCGCGGTAACCGCGATCACCAGATCGGCCTCCGCTGCCCGCGCGCGTGCGCGGCGCACACCTTCCGCTTCGATGTCATCGGTGGCCTCGCGCAGGCCCGCCGTGTCCACCAGCGTGACCGGCACGCCGCCCAGCACCACGCGCGTTTCCAGCGCATCGCGCGTGGTGCCCGGTTGCGGCGACACGATCGCCACGTCGCGTTCCGCCAGTGCATTCACCAGCGACGACTTGCCGACATTCGGCGGCCCGGTGACGGCGAACACCAGGCCCTCGCGCAGCCGCTCGCCGCGCCGGTTGTCGTTCAGATGCGCCGATACTTCGCCATGCAGTGCGGCCAGTTCGCCCAGCACCCGGGCTTCGACCTCGGGCGGCAAATCCTCGTCCGGGAAATCGATCAGCGCTTCCTGCTCGGCCAGCAGCAGACGCAGCCGATCCGCCCAGCCGCGATAGATCGTGCCCAGCGCACCATCGAGCTGCCGCAGCGCCTGGCGCCGCTGCGCCGTTGTCTCGGCTGCCACAAGGTCATGCACCGCCTCGGCTTCCGTCAGGTCCATCCGGCCATGCAGGAACGCGCGGCGGGTGAATTCCCCAGGCTCCGCCGGCCGCGCGCCCGACGCCACCAGCGCATCGGCGATGCCGTGCAGCACCGATCGGCCGCCGTGCAGGTAGAGTTCGGCGGAATCCTCGCCGGTGTAAGAGCCTGGGCCCGGCAGCCACAGCACCATCGCCCGATCGAGTTCCCCACCGTCGGTATCGCGCAACCGCCGCAGCGACGCGCGCCGTGGCGGCGGCACGCGTCCGCACAAGCCCGCGAGGACCGGGCGCGTCGCCGGCCCGCTGATCCGCATCACCGCGATGGCGGCCCGGCCCGCGCCCGACGCGACGGCAAAGATGGTATCGGCGTCCATGCTGTCCTGTCATTGGCCGTGTCAGGCCCTATGTCACCCCGACACCGAGGGAGAGCAATGCCATGGCCGCGGCCGAGAATCTGCTCCGCCACGAGACCTCGCCGTATTTGTTGCAGCATGCGGACAATCCGGTGCACTGGCGGCCATGGGGGGCGGCGGCGCTGGAGGAGGCGCGGGCGGACAACAAGCCGATCCTGCTGTCGATCGGCTATGCCGCGTGCCATTGGTGCCACGTGATGGCGCATGAGTTGTTCGAGGACCCGGACACCGCGGCGCTGATGAACGAGCGGTTCGTCAACATCAAGATCGACCGCGAGGAACGGCCGGACATCGACCACCTGTACATGTCGGCGCTGCACGCGCTGGGCGAACAGGGCGGCTGGCCGCTGACCATGTTCATCGCTCCGGATGGCGCGCCGTTCTGGGGCGGCACGTATTTCCCGCCGGAGCCGCGGTGGGGGCGGCCGTCGTTCCGTCAGGTGCTGCAAGGCGTGTCGGAGGCATACCGCACCGACCACGAGATGGTGGCGAAGAACACCGCGGCGCTGCGCCAGGTGCTGGCGCGGATGTCCTCCGCGACGCCCGGCGATCTGCCGACGCCGGTGCATCTGGATGCGGTGGCGACCGCGTTCCTGCGGATGAACGATGCGGTGAACGGCGGACTGCAAGGCGCGCCGAAATTCCCCAATCCGCCGATCTTCCGGTTCCTGTGGCAGAACGCGTTCCGCACCGGTGCGCGCCGAAGGGCAGGAGGCGCTGCATCTGATGCTGGAACGGATGTCGCAAGGCGGCATCTACGATCATCTCGGCGGTGGCTATTCCCGCTATTCGACCGACGCGGTGTGGCTGGTGCCGCATTTCGAGAAGATGCTGTACGACAACGCGCAGATGCTGGAACTGCTGGCGCTGGCGCAGGCGCATCGGCCGGACCCGCTTTACGCGGCGCGCGCGGCCGAAACGGTGGGGTGGATGGTGCGCGACATGACCGCGGCGCGGGTGGCCGGGCGTGCGGCGTTCGCTGCTTCCGAGGATGCCGACAGCGAGGGCGAGGAAGGCCGGTTCTACGTCTGGACCGAGGCGGAGGTGGATGCGCTGCTGGGCGACGACGCGGCGGCGTTCAAGCGTGCCTACGACGTGACGGCGGAGGGCAACTGGGAGGGGCACAGCATCCTGCGCCGCGTCACGCCTGCTGGGTCGGCGGAGGAAGAGGCGGGTTGGCGCGGTCTCGCGCGGTGCTGTTCGCGGCTCGGGCGTCGCGGGTGCGCCCGGGGCGGGACGACAAGGTGCTGGCCGACTGGAACGGGCTGGCGATCGCCGCGCTGGCGCGGGCGGCTGCGGTGTTCGGCCGGCCGGAGTGGCTGGCCCGGGCGGAGGAAGCCGCGGATTTCGTGCTGGCCGAGATGTCGGGGCCGGACGGGCGCGTGCAGCATGCCTGGCGGCTGGGGCGGGTGACGGCCGCCGGGCTGCTGGATGACCAGGCGGCGATGGCGCGGGGGTTGCTGGCGCTGTTCGAGGCTGCCGGTGAGCCGGCGACGCCTGGCGGCGGCGGTGCGGCTGGCGGAGGCGGCGGTGGCGGCGTTCTCCGATGGCGTCGGGGGGTTCTTCACCACCGCGGCGGATGCGACGGATGTGCCGATGACGCGGCCGCGGACGGCGGCGGATAACGCGACGCCGGCTGGGGCTGGCGTGCTGGCGGAGGTGTTTGCCCGGTTATGGCACCTGACCGGGGAGGCGGTGTGGCGCGAGCGGGCAGAGGCGCTGCTGCGGGCGTTTGCCGGCAACCCGGATCAGTTCGCTGGCATGCCCACGATGCTGGCGGCGGCCGATCTGCTGGAGGAGGCGGCTACCGTGGTGGTGGTTGGCGATCCCGGCGGCGCGTTGGCGGGGGAACTGGCGGCGGTGGCGCTGCGGGCGGCCGATCCGGCGGTGGCGGTGCTGCGGGTTGCGGCTGCCGAGGCGTTGGCCGAGGGGCATCCGGCGTTTGGCAAGTCGGCCGGGGACGCGGGCGCCGCGGCTTACGTGTGCCGGCGGAACGTGTGTGGCCTGCCGGTTACGCAGCCGGCGGCGTTGGCTGCGGCTTTGGCGCGTCGGTGAGCAGCTGGGGCCAGGCGAGTAAGGGATCGTCTCGCCAAGACCAATGGGTCGTCGTCATCGCGACGAACCTCTACGCGGCTCGGACGACCATGGTGGCAACCTCCAGGTCGAAGCTGCCGTTCTCCGTGATCGCAAAGTGTTCGCGCACGATCGCCGGGCACGCAACCTGCAACGACCGGATGGCATCGACATGGGTTGCCGGCGTGCGCGTGCGGGCGGTCCAGACCGGGAAATCCATCCACAGCTTGCGCACGGTAATACCCTCGATGCCGAAGCCGGAGCGCGACAGGGCGGCGATCCATTCCGCGGCGGTATAGTCGCGCACGTGCGATACGTCCCGCAGCAGCTCGATGGCTTGCAGATGGGTGTCCAGCACCGGGTCGGCGGGCGCGATCGCGTCGATGAACACGGCGCGGTTGCCGGGCTTCAGCACTCGCCGAGCTTCGCGCAGGCCGGCCTCCATGTTCTGCCAGTGGTGGGTGGTGAAGCGGCACAGGACGATGTCGAACGACGCGTCGGGAAACGGCAGTTTTTCCGCGGGGGCCTGGCGCACGGTGATGTTGGTCAGGCCGCGTTCGGCCGCCGTGGCGGCCACAGCGTCCAGCATGGCGGCGGTCACGTCACATGCCACGACTTGCGCCACGTGGGGCGCGGCGCGGTAGCTGACGTGGCCGCCGCCGCATCCCAGGTCCAGCACGCGGGCGTCGGCGTGGCCGCGGACTTCAGCCTCGATCTGGTCGAGGTCCGCGCCGGCGCTGTGGACCACGCTGGCGACGTAGTCGCGGGCACGGGAACCGTAGGTTTCGGCGACGAAGGCCTGCTGTGACCCGCTCATGATGGGCGCTCCTGGGTGATGGGCTATTCTTCCGCGCTTTCCCAACCGGTATAAGTTGGCGGGTTATCATGGTATATATGCTGCTACGATGCTTTTGCCGGCCGATCAGCGGCGCCAGTTGGGCGCCTTCCTCCGCACCCACCGGGAAGTGCTGACGCCCGATGCGGCGGGGCAGCCCACCAGCGGGCAAGGGCGGCGCCGCACGCCGGGACTGCGGCGCGAGGAGGTTGCCCAGCTCTGCGGCCTGAGCACCACCTGGTACACCTGGGTCGAGCAGGGGCGGGATATCTCGCTGTCCGCCGCGGCGCTTTCTCGGCTCGCGGATGCGCTGCGGCTGACGGCGGCGGAGCGCACCTACCTGTTCGAGCTGACGCGGCGGCGGGATCCGGCGCCGCCCGTGGTCGAGTCAGCGCCCGCCACAGCGCCCGCGGAGCTTGTGGCGGTGCTGCGGGCGACGCTGGCGCCGGCCTATCTGCTCGACCGGCTGTGGCATGTCCGCGGCTGGAACGACGCGGCGGGACGGCTGTTCGCCCCCTGGTTCGACAGTGGCGAGACGTGCCTGCTGCGATACGTGTTCCTGGACGCATCGGCGCGGGGCTTCATCTTCGACTGGGAGAACCGGGCGCAACGACTGCTGGCCGAATTTCGCGCGGACACGGCGCACAATCGCCGACGATCCCGGCATGCGGGATCTGATCCGCGATCTGCTGCGCGGCAGCGCGTCGTTCGCCCGGC
Organism: uncultured Alphaproteobacteria bacterium; assembly: GCA_963790445.1. Lineage (GTDB taxonomy): Bacteria > Pseudomonadota > Alphaproteobacteria > Acetobacterales > Acetobacteraceae > JAMXLO01. The sequence goes on from CAWBON010000014.1 coordinate 427,991, forward strand.
TGTGGAACAATCATGCCGTGCTGGCGCGCGAGGGGGGCACGCGCATGTTCAACCATCCACAGGATGGCACGGTGCGCTACGAGCAGATCACGCTGCTGCCGGCGACCCATCCGGACCACAAGCTGGTCATGCTGCTGCCTGCGCTGCCGGACTGACGTTGCCGGACTGATGCTGCCGGACCGGAAACTTGATCGGTGCGGCCCGATCCATCAGAGTCCGCGTGCATCAGATGCAGCCACCGCAACGTACGGCGGCGTGGAGGAAACGCATGCCGCCATTGGCGGGCCGGTAGTTCATGGCTGTTGCAGGCGCTGTCTCGATGCTGGACGGCCAGGTAGCCCATCGCGGCATGATCACCGCGTGCATCATCTGCGCCACGCTGCTGCAATCGCTCGACCAGACCATCGCCAATGTGGCGCTGCCGTACATGCAGGGCAGTTTCTCGGCCAGTTACGACGAGATCACCTGGGTGCTGACCACCTACATCACCGCCGCGGCAATCATGACCGCGCCGGTGGGGTGGCTCGCCGCGCGGTTCGGACGCAGGCGGCTGTTCATCACCTGCATCATCGGTTTCACCATCACCTCCATGATGTGCGGTGCGGCGCAGTCGCTGGAGCAGATCGTGGTGTTCCGCCTGATGCAGGGCGTGTGCAGCGCGGCGCTGGTGCCGCTGTCGCAGGCCATCCTGTTCGACATCTATCCGGTAGAGCGGCGTGGCTTCGCCATGGCGATCTGGGGCATGGGCGTGATGATCGGACCCATCCTGGGCCCCACGCTCGGTGGCTACCTGACCGAGATGTACAACTGGCGATACGTGTTCTACATCAACCTGCCGGCCGGCGTGCTGGCGACGCTGGGGCTGATCCTGTTCATGCCCGATACCGTCGGAGAAGGCCGGTTGCGGTTCGACTGGCTGGGCTTCGGTGTGCTGGCGGTCGGGATCGGCGCGTTGCAGATGATGCTGGATCGCGGCAACAACCAGGACTGGTTCACCTCACGCGAGATCATTGTCGAGGCGGTGCTGGCGGGTCTCGGCATCTATCTGTTCCTGGTGCACATGGCCTGGGCGCCGCGGCCGTTGATCCGCCCGGAACTGTTCCGCGACATGAATTTTTCCGCGGGCCTGGTGCTGATGTTCGCGGTCGGCACGCTGCTGGTTTCCAGTATCGCGCTGATGGCGCCTTGGCTGCAGACGCTGGCCAATTATCCAGTGGCAACCGCCGGGCTGCTGATGGCGTCGCGCGGCATCGGCAACCTTGCCACCATCACCCTGTGCGGCCGCCTGACGATGCGATACGACGCACGGTATCTGGTGGCGATCGGTCTGCTGCTGCAATGCTGGTCGTTCTGGACGATGACCGGCTGGACCCCGGACGTGTCCGAGCGCGAGCTGATGATCACCATCGCGATTCAGGGCGCGGGACTGGGGCTGGTGTTCACGCCGCTGCAGGTGCTGGCCTTTGCCACCCTGGCGCCGAACCTGCGCACCGATGGCGCGGCATTGTTCAGCCTGGGCCGCAATATCGGCGCGGCGATCGGCGTGTCGGTGACGACGTCCTTGCTCGCGCATAATGCGCAGGCGCTGCACGAGGTGATCGGCGCTTCGGTCAATCCGTTCAATCGTGCGCTGCAGGCTCTGGGCTCGGCGCATGCGTGGCTTCATCCGGCAAGCCGGCATGGCGCGGCGATGCTCGACCAGATGGTCAATCACCAGGCGCAGATCATCGCGTATAACAACGATTACGTGCTGATGGTCTTCACCACATTGCCGGCGCTGCTGTTGCTGTTTCTGATGCGCCGGCCGCGATATTCGCCATCGGCCGAGGTGATGCAGCCGACGGAGTGAGGCGGTTGGCGGCAAGCCGACGAAAGGTGAGGGGTAGAGCGTCAGCGAAACCGATCGTGCCAGTCAGTGCGCGCGCTGGCGGAATGCCGGCAGGCGATCCAAGCATCGCAAATCAGGCGCTTGCCTTGTTCAGCAAGGCCATGTCCTGCGCGCTCAGCTTCAATGCGGCCGCCTTCAGGATGTCCTGCAGTTGCTCCACACTCGTCGCGCTGGCGATCGGCGCGGTGATGCTGGGTCGCGCGATCAGCCAGGCCAGCGCCACCTGCGCCGGCGTCGCCTTGAGTCGCGCCGCTACGTCATCCAACGCCTTCAGCACACCACGGCCACGCTCGTTGAGATACTTCTTCACGCCGCCGCCACGCGGGCTCTTGGACAGATCCGCTTCGGAGCGATACTTGCCGGTGAGGAATCCCGCGGCCAGCGCGTAGTAGTTGATCACGCCGAGACCCTCTGCCAGGCACAACGGTTCCAGCTCGGCTTCATAGGCCGCACGTTCGACGAGATTGTAATGCGGCTGGAGCAATTCATAGCGCGGCAGGTCATTCTTGCGGCTGATGTCCAGCGCCGATTTCAAACGTGCAGCGGTAAAGTTCGAGGCGCCGATCGCGCGCACCTTGCCCTGCTTCACCAGATCGGCGAACGCCTGTGCGGTTTCCTCCTGCGGTGTGTCGGGATCGTCGCGATGCGCCTGGTACAGGTCGATGGTGTCGATCTGCAGCCGCTTCAGCGACGCATCGACCTCCTTCATGATCCAGGCGCGTGACAGGCCTTTTTCGCCGGAGCCCATCACCGCGCCGACCTTGGTGGCGATGATCACATCGTCCCGTTTGCCGCGACGCTTCAACCAGTTGCCGATGACGGCTTCCGACTCGCCGCCTTGATGGCCGCGCGCCCACACGGAGTACACGTCGGCCGTGTCGATCGCATTGAACCCGGCAGCCATGAGCGTATCCAGCAAGCGGAACGACGTCGCTTCGTCCGCGGTCCAGCCGAACACGTTGCCGCCGAACATCAGCGGCGGCATCTCGATCCCCGATCGGCCGAGTTGGCGCATTTCCATGGCGGTGTCTCCTGTCGGTGTTACGCGCGGCGCACGTTCCAGAACAGCACGGCGGCGCACTTCACGAAATCGGTCAGGTCGTGGCGGAACGCCCACGGGTAGTACCACTGGCCGACCGGTATGAACGGAACGCTCTGGAACGCCTGCAACTGGATCTGCTCGCAGATTTTCTTCTGCGCCGGGATGTCCGCCGCGTCGAACCACTGATCGCGCAGTGCCTCCAGCTTCGGGTCGGTGGGCCAGCCGAACCAGCCCTTCTTGCCGTTGCCGCGCAGCGGGTAGGAACTTCCCGGATTGGCGGTCGCAAGGCCGCCCCATGTGGTATGGAAAACGTTCCAGCCGCCCTGATCCGGCGGGTCCATTTTCGCGCGGCGGGAGACCAGCGTTCCCCAGTCCATCACCTGGTAGTCAACGTTCAGTCCGAGCTTCATGAACAGCTCGCGCGAGACCTGCGAAGGCGCGACCAGCGATGGCTGATCGGATGGTGCCATCATCACGATCTTTTCGCCCTTGTAGCCGCTTTCGGCCACCAGCTGCTTCGCCTTCGCCAGATCGCGCGGCGAGGTGAGCACCTCCATGCCCGCGTCGTTTGCCATCGGCGAATGTCCGGTGAAGACGCCGACCGGATAGAGGCCCAGATCCTGCTGCTCGCCCACCCAGGCGGTGACGTACTCCTTCTGATCGATCGCCGGCAGCAGCGCGCGCAGCAGCTTCGGATTGTCGAACGGCGGATACAGGTGATTGAACGCGATCATCGCCAGCGAACCCAGCGGATCGTAGCGTTCCACCTCGCAGCCCGGCGACTTGCGCAACATCGGCAACAGGTCGAGTACCGGGAATTCGAGCCAGTCCACCTCACCGGTCTGCAATGCCGAGGATGCGGTGGATGGGTCGGGTTCGACGATCCATTCGACACGTTCGAAATGCACCATTTTGCCGCCGGAATAGTATTGCGGCGGCTCGTCGCGCGGCACGTAGCCGTCGTTCTTCACGTAGACGGCCTTGGCGCCGGACACCCATTCATCCTGCTTGAAGATGAAGGGGCCGGAACCGATGAACTCCTTGATCTGCTCGTTCGGCGAGGTCTTCGCCATCCGCTCCGGCATGATGAAGCAGTTCTGCGAGCCGAGTGCGTACTCCATCTGGCGAAACCGCTTCTTCAGCCTGATCTGGAAGCGCTTGTCGTCCAGCGGCTTCATCTCGTCGGTCTGCGCGATCAGCGTCTGGCCGAACGGGTTCTTGCCGGCCCAGCGGGTGATCGACGTCGTGCAGTCCAGCGCGCGCACCGGTTCGCCATCGGTGAACTTCAGGCCGTCGCGCAGGGTGAACGTCCACGTCAGTTCGTCGGACGACACCTCGTGCCCGGCGCACATCTGCGGCTTGCCGACCAGTGCATCGTCGATGCCGTACAGCGTGTCCCAGACCATGTAGCCGTGGTTGATCGCCACGGTCGCGGTGGTCCAGATCGGATCGGGGTTCGCCAGATTGGCCTGCGGCACGAAGCGCAGCAGCTTTGCCGAACCGTTCTGCGCGATGGCTGGCCGCGCGAGTCCCGCCGTGCCGATTGCCGCCAGCGCCGCGCCGCCGGCCAACAGATTTCTGCGTTTCATGTTTGCCGCCTTATGCCACCAGATCCTTTTGCACCTTCGGATCGTAGTTCGCGTTGTACCAGTATTCCTGCCACTCGGCATAGCTGATCGGTTGCCATCGCGGCGGATTGTCTGCGTCGGTGCAGGTCGGCAGACACTCGATAACCCAGTCGAACTGGGGGCCGAGGAAGAACGGAATGGCATAGCGATGGCGTCCCGCGGGCGGCGATGCGCGGTGCGGTGTGGACTTGAAGCGGCCGTTGGTCCAGCGCCGCATCATGTCGCCGGAATTGACCGCGAACGATCCTGGAATGTACGGCACATCGAGCCATTCACCCGAAGGCACGCGAACCTGCAGTCCCGGCACGTCGGTCTGCGCGAGGAACGTCATGAAGTTGCTGTCGGTGTGCGGCGCGATGCCGAATTGGTTCGCCGCGGCCTGGACCGGCGGATAGTGCGACAGCCGGAAGGAAAACTGGCTGGGGCGAAACGCCTCATCGAACCAGTCCGGCGGCAGATCAAGCGCGACAGCGACCGCCGGCAGCATGCGTCGCGCAAACACATCCATGGTATCGGCGTAGTCGAGCGCGCGCGTGCGGAAGCCGGGCAGCTCGGTTTCGTCCGGCCAGACATTGGCGCCGACGAAGCGACGTCCGGAGCGGCGCAGCGGATCGTCCGGCGGGCGTTCGCGCTTGATGAAGAATGCTTCGTTCAGATCCGGCTGGTCGTTCTTGTTGACGTCCGACGTCCACACGGCATAGCGGCCCATCGCCATGTAGCCGTTGTTGTGTTCGTTCAGCTTCATCGCCAGCTTGCGGTTCATTGGCAGATCGTGCAGCCGCTTTGCTTCGGTGAAGGTCTGCTCGATCAATCCGTGCGGCACATCATGGCCGGTGACCACCAGGAACCCGACGGTGGTCAGCGCATCGTGCAGTTGCCGCGCAAGCTGCCGCAACGCGCCGGGCCGCCCGGCCAGGTAGTCCGCCACGTCGATAACCGGGATGCTATTGGTCATGGCGAGGTCCTTGTGTGTTGCGCCATCGCGCGGCTTCGTCGGGGGTATGCCGCGTCGGGCGTATGCTCCATCAGGGCGTTGCCGGTTTCAATGTGCGGAGGTAGGCGACCAGCATATCCAGGTCCAGTTTGCGCGTGTTGCGGTACCAGTCGAAGGCCATCGTGCGCACCAACCTGCGGCCATCGGGACGCACGCCATCGGCAATGGCGGTTTCGACTTCGGCATCGGTCCAATGCGCGATGCCTTCCGGATTGGCCGGAGTCAAATTCGAACTGATGACGACGCCGACGGGAAACACCGGCAGCTCCTGGCCGCCGGCGCCGAGTTCGCTGGTCTCGAGCTTTCCATGCACCCGCGGCGTATGACATTCCATGCAATGCGCGATCGTCGCCGAGGTAGTGGCCATAGGCGATCTTGTTGGCCGGCGACGTGTCCGGCACATGCGTCACGGTCGGGCCATACGATGCGGGCAGCGGTGCATTGTAGGTGGAATTCGCCAGCGTGTGCGCGATTGGTTTCACCGTGCGGAGGTACGCCACCAGCGCGCGCACATCGGTGTCCGACATGTCGCGATAGAACTCGATCGGCATCGGTGGACCGATCGTCGTGCCGTCCGGGCGCTTGCCGTTGCGGATCGCGTCGACGATCTGGTCGTCGGTCCAGTTGCCGATGCCGGTCGCCGGATCGGGCGTGATATTGCTGGCGACCGCGTCGAATTCCGGGGTCTTGAAAACCACGCCGCCGGCCAACTCCTGGTCCTGTAGCGCGTGGCCGTCCGGTCCCTTCGGCGTGTGGCAATTGCCGCATCCCACAATGCCGCGCATCAGGTAGGTGCCGCGTTCCAACGCGGTCTCCGCATGCGCGGCGCACAGCGAGAACGCGATGGAGACGCACACCGCGATGACAGCCGGCATGCCGACGGATCGCGAACCCAGGTTCATGCGGCGATTCCCTTAGAGCGCTGGCGTTGGCGAATACCACGCAACGATAGCGGGCGCGCTGCCCGGCCGGCAACGTGGCGCGGGTATCGCGGTGCAAATATCGCGGTGCGGGCTATACGGCGGCGGCCGCGTGTTCGCGCGTAGCCGGCGCGGGCATGCGGGCGAGACCGAAATGATCGCGCAGCGTTGCGCCCTGGTAGTCGCGGCGGTACAGTCCGCGGCGCTGCAATTCCGGCACGACGCGATCGACGAACTCCGCGAAGGCGCCGGGGAAATGCGCCGGCAGGATGTTGAACCCGTCGGCCGCGCGCTCGACGAACCATTCTTCCAGCGTGTCGGCGATGCTGCGCGGCGTGCCGCAGATGACCCAGTGGCCGCGCGCCGCCGCGGTCAGGTTGTACAGGTCGCGCAACGTCATGTTCTCGCGCTTCGCCATCTCGTACAGCACGCTGGCGAAGGTGCGGCTGTTCAGTGCCGGCGGCGGCGCCGGGACGGGGCCGTCGAGCGGATGGCCGGAGACGTCGTAGCCGATGCGGCTGGCAACCAGAGTCGTGGCGTTGGTCGGGCTGATCCAGCTTTGCAGCTTCGCCAGTTTCTCCCGCGCCTCGGCATCGCTGTCGCCGACGATCGTCATGACGCCGGGCAGCACCGCGAGGCTGTCGGGATCGCGGCCGTATTTCGCCATGCGCCCCTTGAGGTCGGCGTACGCGAGCTTGGCCGGCGCCAGCTCCTGCACCACCGAGAACACCACGTCCGCGGTGCGCGCCGCCAGTTCCAACCCGGACGGCGAGCCGCCGGCCTGGATGATCACCGGATGGCCCTGCGGGCAGCGCGCCATGTTGAGCGGCCCGCGCACCTTGAAGAACCGGCCGTGGTGGTTGAGCGGGCGCACCTTGTCGGCATCGATGTAGCGGCCGGTGACCTTGTCGGCGACGATCGCGCCGTCCTGCCAGCAATCCCACAGCCCGCGCACGACATCGACGAATTCGTTGGCGCGGGCGTAGCGCTGCTCGTGCTCGATGTGTTCGTCGAGGTTGAAGTTGAGCGCGGCCTTGGGGTTGGAGCTGGTGACGACGTTCCATGCGGCGCGGCCGGCGCTGATGTGGTCGATCGAGCCGAAGATGCGGGCGACGTTGTACGGCTCGGAGAAGCTGGTGGAGACGGTGGCGCCGAGACCGATATGCGTGGTGGTGGCGCTGAGCGCGGTGATCAAGGTGGTGGGTTCGAAGCGGCACAGGAACGACGGATGGTCGGTGGGGTCCATCGACATCGAGTTGGAGATGAACAGCAGGTCGAACTTGCCGCGTTCGGCGATGCGGGCGATTTCGTGCATCGCCGGCAGTTCCATGTGGGTGGTGAAGGCGCCGTCCGTGCGCCAGCCGGCCATGTGGTTGCCGGTGCCGAGCACGAAGACGCCCAGATGCATCTGACGGTTGGCCGTGGGCATGGTGCTTTGGCCTCCTGTTGGGAGGTGGTGCTGTGTGCGGCTGTCAGGATGGTGCGCCGATAGCGCCAGCCGCGCTAGGTTGATTCGTTCCCCTGCTCGTAGATGGCTGGATGAATTCGCCTGGGCTGATCCGGGATTTTAATTCTCGACGTTGGAGAAAAGGAATCCGCCGCTACATCATCTTGCCGTTGATCGTGGGGGTTCTCCGACTCCTGTGGCCCTCCGTGGCTCCGCGGCCTTCTGACCCGGCGTCGGTGCGTTTACGCCATATTCTTTTTTAACACGGAGGAAGAACGGAGGCCACTGGAGGGCCACAGGAGTTTGTGCTCGTGCTGATAGCGGGGGAGTTGACCGAACAGCTGATCGGGCTGGCGATAGAGGTGCATCGAAACACGGGCCCTGGACTGCTCGGGTCCGTGTACGAGCAATGCCTGTGTCACGAATTACGTGCAGCGGGCATTCCGTTCGGCCGACAGGTCGCCATTCCGGTCATCTACAAAGGCATGCCAATCGGGGAGGGCTTCAAAGCTGACATCATTGTCGCGCGCGAGGTCATCCTTGAGATCAAATCCGTCGCCGCAATCCTGCCGGTCCATGAAGCGCAGGTACAGACCTACCTCCACATGAGCGGAATCCGCATCGGGCTGATCCTGAATTTCAACGCTCGCCGGCTGACAGAAGGAATTCGCCGTTACGTCGTGTAGCCGCTGGCCGTGCGGCTGCTCCGACTCCCGTGGCCCTCCTGTGATCCTCCTGCTGCCCTCCGTGTTAAAATTGCTCACCTGCGCACGGGCGCAGCGATTCCAAATGGGGGCATCTTGTCACTCCAGCAAATCGGTACCGCGGACTGAGCGAAAGTGTACCGGCTGCCAACGGATTGCGGTCGCCATTGACACCTACCGGATCGCCGGCGTACACAAATTGTGTCCCCATCTGGGTATTCCCTATGCCACCAGCGCAAGACAAGAAGGCTTCAGCGCCGCAACGGGTCGGCGTGCGTGAGTTTCGTGGGAACCTGAGCGGATTCCTGCGCTTGGCCCGACAGGGCAGCTCGTTCCTGGTCATGTCGCACGATCAGGTGCTCGCCGAGGTGCGTCCGCCGCCGCGGGCGGAGCAGCCTCGCCGGCGGCCGGGGGCTTTGCGCGGCAAGATCCGGATGACACCCGACTTCGACACGCTGCCACCGGATGTACTGGCTGCCATGGACGGTGAGGAGGAGTGAGGCTGCTCCTCGACACGCATGCGCTCCTGTGGTGGCTGGCTGACGATGACCAACTCGGACCACAGGCACGGGGATTGATCGAAGACCCGGGCAACGACGTTCTGGTCAGCGTGGTGTCGCTGTGGGAGACCGTCGTGAAGGCTCGTGCCGGCAAGCTCGAAGCCGACATCGCGGAGGTCGTGGACGCCGTCCAGCGGGAGGGATTTGTCCTGCTGAACATCGACACGACACATCTCCTGGCACTGACAGGATTGCCGGTGCATCACCGTGACCCGTTCGATCATCTGCTCATTGCGCAGGCGATCGCAGAGGACGCCGTGCTGGTCTCCGAGGACCGGAACACCGGCCGGTATCCAGTTCGGTTGCTGAAATGCTCGGATGGCGAATTGTGATGCGGCGACGCGGCGCGCCGCCTGACATGGCCGGCCTGATCAGCCGGGGTGACGGAACCGCCCCACCGGCCCGGCAACCGTCGCGACGAACCGCCGCAGCCCGGCCCATTGCTGGCGGAAATACGAGCCGCTGGCCAGCGCCTCCTCGCCTGTCGGATCGCCGGTCGCCACATAGTCGCGACGGAAATCCGCAGTGCCGAACAGCATGTCCCACCATGGCAGCACCGCGCCGTAATTGCAGCTTTGCTCGCCCGCCGCGAGCAGTCCGTGATGCGCGCGATGGAACCGCGGCGAGATCAGCAGCCGCTCGCCCAGCCAGCCGAACGACACGCGGGCGTTCGCGTGCGACAGGCTTTCCAGGAACCGCAGCACCAGGACCAGCAGGGGAAACTGCATCGGCGGCACGCCGATCGCCAGCGCGATCACGCCGAACCACAGCGCGCTGATCAGATCGTCCAGCACGTGGTTGCGGTCGTCGGACCAGAACGTCATCTGCCGTTGCGCGTGATGCAGCGAATGCAGTGCCCACCACCAGCCGAACCAGTGCGACAGCCGATGCCGCCAGTAATCGGCGCAGTCCAGGATCACGGCATAGATCACGAATGTCAGCACCGGCTGGCCGAGCATGAAAGGCAGCAGACGCTCCAGCATCGGCGGCACCCAGCCGTGATCGGTCAGGAAGCCGTTCAGCGCCACCTGCACGCGGTAGAACAGCACGAAGGTGAACAGCGGCAGCACGCCGACGCGCGAGATCACGGTGTACAGCACATCCACCCACACCGCCCGCGCATCCGGCCAACGTTCCACCGGACGCCAGCGTTCCAGCGGCACGCAGACGGCGAAGGTGATCGCCACCTGGCACGCGCCATACACCGCGAACAGCGCCCAGCCGTACGACACGTCCTCCCACTGCATCATGCCTGCGGCATAGAGCAGCGGGATCAGCAGGTGTTCCTGCAACCAGCCGGCGGCGAGGTCGAACGGGTCACCCATGGCGTCAGCGTGCCGCCACGCTTGCGGTGGCGCTCGCCTGGGGGCTCAGGAAGATGCCGTGCGGCGAGCGGCCGACCTCGATTGTCTGGTAATCGCCGGTCTTCGGATCCAGCACGGCCACCTTCTCGGCGAAGCGCCGGGTGATCCACAGCTTGCCGTCGGGCGCGAAGGCGATGTCGTCCGGGCCACCGGGAATGCTGTAGCTGCGGATCAGCGTCATGGTGGACGCGTCGAGCGATGTCGTCGTGCCGGCGACACGGTTGTTCACCCAGATGATCTTGCCGTCCGGCGACAGGAAGAGGTTGTGCGCGCCCTTGCCGGTATGGACGCGCCTGACCACCCGACCGTCCGCCGGATCCACCACCGCGACGTAATCGGTGCCCATGTCGGCGACCAGCACCTTGCCGTCGTGCCACATCACTCCGGCCGGCGTGTGGCCAATCTTCTCCTTCCAGAGGATCTCCAGCTTATTGAGGTCGATCGCCACCAGGCTGTCGGTGCCTTGCAGGCTGACGAACACGCGGCTGGAATCCGGGGCGTAGGCGAGATGGCTCGGCATCGACGCGATCGGGAAGCGCTTGAGCAATTGCATGCTGGCGGCGTCGTAGATGTCGACCTGATTGCGCGCCAGGCCGTTGACCACCAGGAACCGGCCGTTCGGACTGAAGCCCAGTTGGTAGGGATCGGCCACGGTCATGCGCTTCTGGATCGCCGCGGTCATCGGGTCGAGGAACAGCATCTGGTTGCCGACGGTGTCGCCGACCAGCAGGCTCTTGCCGTCCGGGCTGAGTGCCACGTGGTGCGGTTCACGCAGCACCGGGATGCGGCGCAGCTCTTTCTCGGTGGTCATGTCGACCAGGCTGATCGAGGCGCCGCCGGAGTTGATCACGAACGCAATGCCCGACGCGGCGGCCGGATTGGCGCCGAGGACCAGCAGCGGCAGGAGGACAAGGAGGAGCATCGCGGCAAGCCGGCTCCGCCGGATCATGGGTCCCCGCGTTCGCGGGGATGACGAAAAGGCGCGCGGGGATGACGGCAAGGGGGACGACACAATGCGGCGCGAGTTAAAGCGAGGCGACATAAGGCGGGGCTGGGATGACGGCATGGTTGCGAGTCTCGTGCGCATACGGCGCGGCTCCGGCTGGGACAGCCGCGTGCCTACGCCACCTCACCCGCGTCCAGCAAGGCTGGCATTGCAACAGGCGCCACCTCACGTTCGTGTGCGCCGCGCGCGAAGACCGCCGTGGCAAATGCGAAGAACACGCAGCCGGTGGTCGCGATCAGCACGTTGTCGGTATAGGCGTGCGCGGCGAAGGCCAGGAACACCAGCCGCATGATCACCTTGTCGGTGCGGCACAGACGGCGCGTATGCTGCATGACCCACAGCACGAACAGCGCGATCAGCAGGCCGCGGCCGAGCTGGCCGCCCTCGACCAGCATGCGCAGATATTCGTTGTGCGCGGCCCTGGTCTGGATCAACTGCGCCAGCTCGCTGGTCTCCGGGATGATGGCATTGCCCGCGCCGACGCCCCAGCCGAACCAGGGCGACGTCGCGGCGGCCTGCTCGAACGGTGGCCACAGCAGGTCACGACCGCTGAGGTTGCCTGCCTGGGTGCTCATGACGTTGAACAGGCGCACCTCGGACAGGTCGCTGGCCAGCATGACCAGCAGCGGCACCAGGCAGGCAGCCACCAGCAGGGGAAGCAGCCGACGCCGGCGCGACAATGCCGGGGACCGCAGGAACGCCAGGGTCAGGCAGGTCACCGCGACCGCATAGGCGAGCGGTGCGCGCGCGCCGGTCAGCACCATGATCAGGAAGTTGACCGCCAGCAGTCCGAGCCAGCTGGACCGGCCCTCGCGATACAGCTCGATCAGGCAGGCATAGATCGCGGCGAGGCAGAAGCCGGCGAGGAACGCCGGATGGCCCAACGCGGCCAGCCGCTCCCCGCCGCTATCGACGAACAGCGGGCGCACGCCGGCGAGCGCCAGCAGCGCACCGGCGATCACGGTGAGCAGCGGTATCCAGGCTGTCATGCGGATCATCGCCTTGCCCCAGTCGCGGGACAGGCGGCTGAACGCGAAGGCGAATGGCGCCGCCGAGCCGACCAGGGAGCGCAGGCTCTCGGCTTGCGTCAGGTCGGGGTGCAGGCCGTGCGCCAGCCCGACGACGAACATCGCAAGGAAGGCGAGGCCTGGGTTGAACACGTCCAGGCCGGGGCCGTAGCGCACGATGCACAGCAGGGCGAGGCCCAACTCGGCTGCCTTGACGGCCGCAATGAGGGGCTGGAACGTCGCGGGTCCGAGCAGGTCCCCAAGGGTCATTTCCAGTGTGCTGCCGGCGATCAGCAGCCAGGCGGCGCAAAATACAACTGTGTGACGAAACGCGAGGACGGCGATGCCGGCCGCGGCGGCGATGGCCAGCGGCGCCCAAAATAACTGTGGGGCGAAGACGGCGCCGGCGCCGGTCGCGGCGATGACGGCACAGGCTGCCACGGTGAGCGGAACGGTCCACTCGGCCTGGCTGGACCAGGGAATCGGCAGCGGCGCGCGCGATGAGTACGACATGCGCCGTAGGGCAACACGAAATCCCTACCAAATCACTGTAATGGGTGCGTCACGGATGGCAGCCTGGCTGGCTTTCTGCCGCGTGCGGACCCACCGCCGTAGCGGGTCCAGGGCACGCTTCGCAGGCATGACGAGTTCCCGCCGGCTCTGCCATACTCGTCTGCGGTTATTCCTGCGTGCCTGTCATGGCTCGCGGCATCGGTCGGGGGAACGGACAAATGAACGAATTGCGCGTCGTGGCGACAGGGCTGTGCTTTCCGGAAGGGCCTGTCGCGATGCGGGACGGCTCGGTCGTGCTGGTGGAGATCGAACGGCAGACCGTCAGCCGTGTGCTGCCGGACGGCACGGTGCAGGTTGATGGCGCGGACCGGCGGCGGGCCGAACGGTCTGGCGGTGGGGCCGGACGGCGCGTTCTACGTCTGCAACAACGGCGGCTTTGCCTGGCGGCTGGAGGAGAACCTGTTCCGCCCGGCCACGATGGCGTCGGACTACGTCAGCGGCCGCATCGAACGCGTCGATCCGAACACCGGCGCTGTCAGCGTGCTGTACGACCGGTGCGGCGGGCAAAAGCTGAACGGCCCGAACGACATCGTGTTCGACACACATGGCGGGTTTTATTTCACCGACCTCGGCAAGACGCGGGCACGCGATCGCGACCACGGGGTGATCTATTACGCGCTGGCGGATGGCTCGAAGATCAATCGAGGTGGCGTTCCCGTGCCTGACGCCGAACGGCATCGGGCTGTCGCCGGATGGTCGTGTGCTGTACGTCGCCGAGACCGAGCCCGCGCGGCTCTGGGCGTTCGACATCACCGCGCCAGGGGTGGTGGCGAAACAGGGCTGGCCTTCGCCGAATGGTGGGCGGCTGGTCGCCGGACTTGGCGGATTCCAGCGTTTCGACAGCCTGGCGGTGGAGGCCGGCGGCAATATCTGCGTCGCCACCCTGGTGACCGGCTGCATCAGCGTGTTCGCACCCGACGGCAGGCTGGTGCGGCAGGTGGCGATGCCCGATCCGGTGACCACGAACATCTGTTTCGGTGGCGCGGACCTGCGAACGGCTTTGTCACGCTGTCGGGCACCGGGCAGTTGGTCGCGATGGACTGGCCCGAGGCAGGATTGAAGCCGGCGCACGACGGCTGAAAGCTTCGCGCAATCGCTGGTGGATTACCCCGATGCTGATGTTGTCAGCAGAGGGTCGGTGCCGGTGGGATTGTCGTCATACTTCGATAAAGCCGCCGCGGAGCCGCGGTTATTTGCGGCGGGCGATGCGGTGCCATATTCCGGCATCTATCGGGTGAAACATCAGCAACGGCATGCCGCGGAGCACGATGTGACATGCGTCTCCGGCCGCAACTTTCCATCGTGCAGCGAGTGCGGCGCCGATGTGCAATTCAGGCTGCTTCAGGCGGTGCGCCTGATCGACAAGCACGAACTGTTTCGCAAACAGGGGACGCCGGTGCGGTCGGGGACATCGCAGCCGAGGTGGGATGGCAGCGTGCTGAACGGCGAGACCGAGGTGTACTCGACGGCTGTTTGGCGAGCCGTATGGCGCGTGGATTGGTGCGGCAAATGGGATGGCCCGGACGCCGAGTCCGCGAGGCGCTGGCCCGATTAGCGTCGGCTGATCCCACGCGCGCACGACCTACCACAACGTTCGAATGGCGGCCGTTTGCTTGCTGTGCCGCTAGGTGGGTGTAAGCTCTGTATACTAGGCCTCTAGGGATTGTTGGCGCCTTGCCCAAACTAACTTACACGACCCCGCCGCCTCCGCTGATGCGAGAGTTGTGCGAGGTGGAGTCGGACGCCGGCGCGCTCGCCGCCGAGTTGGCCAGGGCGAATCGCCTGCCCTCAGATTTCCCGGCGGAGCAATTGCAGGAACTGCTTGTTGCGCTGAAATCACTTCCTACCGGAACGGCCGAAGGCTGCCGCCAGCCCCTCGAATATGCCCGTGCGCGACTGCCGGCGATCCGGCGGCAGTTCATTAAGACCGAGGAGGAATCGCGCCAGTCGCCGGTGAATGAGGACGCACCACCGCCGCTAACCCGAGGCATGACGATTGATGTGCGGATCGGTGCCCTCGTTAATTCGGTGACAACAGCGCTGGATGAGTATCGCGCATTGGCGTCAATTCAAGATGACGACGCGACCGACACGGCGCCCTCACGCGAAATCTCTGTGACGTCACAAGATGTCGTCGATGCGATGGCGGCGTCACAGAGTGCCGAGCGGGCGCTAGGCGAGCATGTCAATGAACTCGAGAGGATCGGCCGGCCGGACTCAATTACCGCGGATAATCTGAAGCGTCAGATGCGGGACACTCGGGGCTTGCTGTCGCTCGCTCGTATCAAATTGAGGATGCCTGCCTTCGTGCCTCGCTGGTATCGCAAAACTGTAAATACAGTCCGCGATTACCCTCGAATCCTGGAGACGACGGCCATGGCAATACGGATAGGCGTCGATGTGGCTCGTCCGATGATCGACGCGTGGCACCGTTTCGAGCACGGCTTTTCTCGCTTGGTTCTTGACAGTGTTGAACAAGCGGCGACCGAACTTTTGGTGGTTGCCCGGAAATGGGAAGTGGAAAGTGCCGGGCGAAGAGAAGAGCCCGCGCCGGACGCCACAGAACCACCCCCTGATTTCGATATTGCAAAGGCCCGCGCTATAATCCTGGGTGGTGAAGCTCCGCCGCCTACGTGGCGGCCGTGGATCTGGGTGCTAAATTTTTTTGATGCAAATTTAAACGACCTCGCCCCGCTGTCAGGCCTGTCCGCCCTGCAAAGCCTCAGTCTGAACGGCACACAGGTCAGCGATCTGTCGCCGCTGTCAGGCCTGTCCGCCCTACAAAGCCTCAGTCTGAATGGCACGCAGGTCAGGGATGTGTCGCCGTTGTCAGGCCTGTCCACCCTGCAAAGGCTCAGTCTGAAGAGACACGCAGGTCATCGATGTGTCGCCGCTGTCAGGCCTGTCTGCCCTGCAAGACCTCGATCTGAAGGGCACGCCGGTCAGTGACGTGTCGCCGCTGTCAGACCTGGCCGCTCTGGTGATCCTCAATCTGATGGGCACGCAGGTCAGTGACGTGACGCCGCTGTCACGCCTGTCCGCCCTGAAAATCCTCGATCTGGCGGGCACGCCGATCAGCGACGTGTCGCTGCTCTCAGACCTGGCCGCTCTGATAATCCTCGATCTGAACGGCACGTCGGTCAGCGACGTGTCGCCCCTGTCAGGCCTGTCCGCCCTGCGAAGCCTCGATCTGACGGGCACGCAGGTCAGCGACGTGTCGCCGCTGTCAGGCCTGTCCGCCCTGCAAGACCTCGATCTGCCGGGCACGCAGGTCAACGACGTGTCGCCCCTGTCAGGCCTCTCCGCCCTGCAAAACCTCGATCTGACGGGCACGCAGGTCAGCGATGTGTCGCCGCTGTCAGGCCTGACTGCCCTGCAAATCCTCGATCTGAGGGACACGCCGGTCAGCGATGTGTCGCCGTTTTCAGGCCTGCCCGCCCTGCGACACCTTCGTCTGGAGCGCACGCAGGTCAGCGATGTGTCGCCGCTGTCAGACGTGGCCGCTCTGGAGATCCTCGATCTGAGGGGCACGCGGGTCAGCGACGTGTCGTCACTGTCAGGCCTGGCCGCTCTGGAAATCCTCGATCTGAATGGCACGCGGGTCAGCGACGTGTCGCCACTGTCAGGCCTGTCCGCCCTAAAAGTCCTCGATCTGGCGGGCACGCGGGTCAGCGACGTGTCGCCGCTGTCAGGCCTGTCCGCCCTGGAAGGCCTCGATCTGACGGGCACGCCGGTCAGCGACGTTTCGCCGTTGTCAGGCCTGGCCGCACTGCTGAGCCTGGATCTGATGGGCACGCGGGTCCGCGACGTGTCGCCGCTGTCTGGTCTGTCCGCCCTGAAAATCCACGGCTTCTGGTCTACCCGGTCGTTGGCCCGGAGTGCCGGCGCCTGGCCGCGAGCCGGGGCACAGACGCCCGGTCCGGCAGATCTATCATAACATCAGTTATACTGCGTTTTCGGAACTATTCTGTACAGTCCTCGGCAAGTTCCCGCGCGCGCCAGGGCATGTCGCCTCGCCGCAACTCTCGGTTGGCAAATATCCGCAGTCGGTGTCCGTAGCGGCTATACTTTCCAGACGCCGGCTGGCAGCGAAACGGACTGCGAACGGCTGGCTCTTGCGACTGCGACGCCGAATTCGTTGGCTTGGCCTATGTCACCGCCGGCCGTCCAAGCCCCCTTCCCGTGAGCAATATTGCTTCGACGGCCACCCGCCGTGCCGCAAGAGCGGCCCTGGCAGCCGTGACCTCGACGAATGACAGGCGGCGATCAGGCCGCGCGGACCAACCGATGCTGCTTGCGGCCGGCCGACAGCTTGATCGCATCGTCATGCAGATCGGCCGCCGTCACCGCCCGGCCCTCGTCCGTGACCGGCACGTCGTTGATGCGCGCGCCGCCGCCGCGGATCAGCCGGCGCGCCTCGCCATTGCTCGCCGCAAGGCCGGCGATGGTGAACAGGCGGAAGGCGGGGATGCCGGCTTCCAGCTCACCACGCGGCACGTCGACGCCCGGCAGCGTGTCCGCTGCCTCGCCTTCGCTCGAAGGCCCGCCGAGCAGTCTCGGCGGCGGCGGCGGCGGCGGCGCGTGCCGTGCGCGAGGCGGGTCGCCTCGGTCGCCAGCAGCTTCTTCGCCTCGTTGATCTCGGCGCCGCCGAGCGTCTCCAGCCGCGCGATTTCCGGCAGCGGCAGGTCGGTGAACAGCCGCAGGAACCGGCCGACGTCGTCGTCCTCGGTGTTGCGCCAGAACTGCCAGTAGTCGTACGGCGACAGCCGATCGGCGGTGAGCCACACCGCACCCTGCGCGGTCTTGCCCATCTTGGCGCCCGACGCGGTGGTGATCAGCGGCGTGGTCAGGCCGTGGACCGCGCGGCCGTCGGTGCGCCGCGTCAGCTCCATGCCGCAGACGATGTTGCCCCACTGGTCGGAGCCGCCGATCTGCAGCGTGACGCCATAGCGGCGGTTCAGCTCGCGGAAATCGTAGCTCTGCAGGATCATGTAGTTGAATTCGAGGAAGGTCAGCGGCTGCTCGCGCTCCAGCCGGATGCGCACGCTGTCGAAGCTCAGCATGCGGTTGACGGTGAAATGCGTGCCGACATCGCGCAGCAACGGGATGTAGCCGAGTTTGCTCGAGCCAGTCGTCGTTGTTGGCCATGATCGCATCGGTCGGGCCGTCGCCGAAGCGCAGGAACGGATCGAAGCAGCGGCGGATGCCGGCCATGTTGGCGGCGATCTGCTCGTCGGTCAGCAACTGGCGCGACTCGTCCTTGCCGGAGGGATCGCCGATGCGCGTGGTGCCGCCGCCCATCAGCACCAGCGGCCGATGGCCATGGCGCTGCAACAGGCGGAGGATCATGATCTGCACCAGGCTGCCGACGTGCAGGCTGTCCGCGGTGCAGTCGAAGCCGATATAGGCGGTCACGGTGCCGTCGCGCAGCGCCGCATCCAGCGCGTCGGTGTCGGTGCACTGGAAGACGAAGCCGCGTTCGGTGGCTTCCTGGAGGAATTCGCTTTTGACCATGGCGCGGCTCGTATCAGCAGGTAGGCTGGGGCTAGCACAGACGACGGCGGGGGAAAATGCTGCGCACGATCGGACTGATGAGCGGGACGTCGCTGGATGGCGTCGACGCCGCCTGGCTCACCACCGATGGCGAGCGGATCGGCGAGTTCGGGCCGACACTGACGCTGGCATACGACGAACGCCTGCGGGCGGACCTGCGCCGCATTCTGGACCAGGCGCCGACACTTCATCCGGACGACCGCCGGCTGAAGAGCGCGACGGCGCGGCTGACCGAGTATCACGTGCGGGCGGTGGCGGCGCTGGGACGCGCAGGCGGACCTGATCGGCTTCCACGGCCAGACGATCCTGCATCAGCCCGACAAGCGGCGGACCTGGCAGATCGGCGATGCCGCCGAACTCGCGTGGCGCACCGGCGTCCCGGTGGCGTGGGATTTCCGCTCGGCCGATGTCGCGGTGGGCGGCCAGGGCGCGCCGTTCGCGCCGGTCTACCATGCCGCACTGGCCCGAGGGCTGGCCGTCGCCGCTTGCGGTGCTGAATATCGGCGGCGTGGCGAACGTCACCTGGATCGGCGCGGATGGACGTCTGGTCGCCTTCGATACCGGCCCCGGCAATGGGCCGTTGGACGACTGGATCGCACGCCGATCGGGCGCCGCGTTCGACCGGGACGGCGCGATCGCGCGGTCCGGGCAGTGTCGACCAGGCTGTGCTGCGCCGATTGCTGGCGGATCCGCTATTTTTCCCTGCCGCCGCCGAAGTCGCTGGATCGGCTGGACTTCGCCGCCACGCTGGCCGCCAGCGGTCTTGCCGCGCTCTCGCCGGCCGATGGCGCCGCGACGCTGGTTGCGTTCACCGCCGGCGCGGTCGCCGCGGCGCCGCTGCCGGAACCACCGCTGCGCTGGGTGGTCAGCGGCGGCGGACGCCACAACCCGGCGATCATGGCGGCGTTGCGCGCCCTGCTGGCAGCCCCGGTCGATCCGGTGGAAGCAGTCGGCTGGAACGGCGACGCGCTCGAGGCGCAGTGCTTCGGGTTCCTCGCGGCGCGCACCAAACTCGGCTTGCCGATCAGCTTCCCTGGCACCACCGGCATTCCGGTGCCGATGCAAGGTGGCCGGATGACCTCGCCGACGCCGGCATGATGTCGCCGCAACGCAAACCAATGCCCGCACCGAGGCGCCCGCGAAGCTCTGGCTGGTCACCGTCATCATGGCGGCGGTCATCCTGTATGGCTCGTTCTATCCGTTCGAGTTCCGCATCCCGCCGCATGGCATCGGCCCGGTCGCGACCTTCCTGGAAAGCTGGAACGCACGACCCGGGCGGGGTGATTTCATCGCCAACATCCTGCTGTATCTGCCGTTCGGCTTCTTCTTCATGTTGGGCTTCCGCCGCGGACCGCGCATGGAACGGGTGCTGTTCGTGGTGGTACTGGCCGGCGCGCTGATGTCGCTGTCGGTCGAGCTGGCGCAGTACTATGACGAGGGCCGGGTGACGGCGGTCAGCGACTTCTACACCAATACGCTGGGCACTTTGCTGGGTGCGCTGGCGGCGCGTGCCATCGGCGCCAGCTTCCATCTGCCATATATCGGCGAGGTTATCGGCCCAGCCTATTCCGACCCTGCTGATCCTCGCATGGCTGGCGTACCGGATGTATCCGTACGTGCCGACGATCGATCTGCACAAATATTGGAATGCCCTGAAGCCGATCGTTCTGACACCGTCGCTGACCGGCTAGGACCTGTTCCGGGAGACGACGATCTGGCTGACGCTGTATGCCGTGATCGAGGCTGTCGTCGGGCGGCGGCGATCGGCCTGGCTGGCGCCACTGTTTGCCGTCGTCATGCTGTGCGCCAAGGTGCTGATCGTCAACACGGTGCTGCGGGTGGCCGAGCTTGCCGGCGCCGGTGTCGCGTTCGCCGTCTGGCTGGTGCTGTTGACGCTGCCGGGGCGGTTGCGGGTAGGGATCGTCGGCATCGTGCTGTGCGTCTACGTCGTCGTTCTTCGGCTGGAGCCATTCGAGTTCCAGGCATTTGCGCGGCCGTTCGACTGGATACCGTTCTTCGGGCTGATGCACGGATCGCTGCAGGTCGATGCGCTGGCGTTCCTGGAGAAGTTCTTCCTGTACGGCAGCATGCTGTTCCTGCTGGGCGAAGCGCTGGGACGCCGATTGCCGGCACGATCTTCGTATGCCGTGCTGCTGTTCGCGACGAGCTGGGCGGAGACTTATCTGCCGGACCGATCGGGCGAAATCACCGACGCGCTGATGGCGGTGATGATCGCCGTGGTTTTCGCGCTGTTGCCGACCGGTCTTGGCGCGCCGGGGCCGGCTGCCGCGCCGCGCCTGTCGGCGCGCGAGCGACAGCTGCGCGATTGGCAGCGCGCGCAGGCACGGTCGCTGGGCGTGAAGCTGGAGTGACCGCGACCGCTCGCGAGCCACCCGGCAGTCTGGCACTGAACGCCGTCGCGGCCAGCCTGCTGGCGATGGCGCTGGTCAGTGGTGCCGGCTTGTGGTGGTCGGGCGTCCTGACGCAGCCGCTGTGGTCCGATGAACTCGGTCAGCAGGCCGCGGTTCTTTTGGCGGCGGCGTTGGTTTTGACTGCATTTGCGTCCGAGGCGTGCCGGTCGGCGCGCTGCGCGGCTGGCCTTGCCTGGCCGCGGTGGTTGCGGTCTGTGGCGTGGCGATCTGCGGCGCGGGCGGCGTGCTTGCGGCGGGGCCGATCGCCGCCTGCTGCTTCATCGCCGGTCATGCCGTGTGCCTGGCTGCCGGCGTGCGCGGTCGCGTGGACCCGGTGCTGTGCCTGGTGGTTGGCCTGGGCGTCGTCGTGCTGCTGCTGGTTGCCGTGGGGCTTTCGCAGGTACCGATGCTGCCGGCCTTCTGGTCGGTACTCGGCGTGTCGGCGGCGCTTCTGCTGTCGCGGCGACTGCGCAGGCAGATGGCGCTGAGTCTCTGCGGCTCGGCGGCGCCTGCCGAGTCCTGGGGATTGCCGCGGGCCGGGTGCGCCTGGCTGATCCTGTTCGCCCTGCTGTTCTATATGGCCCAGGCCGCGTTGCCGGAGCGGCTGTGGGATGCGTTGGCGATGCACCTGCTGATCCCGAGCCAGGTACTGGTGTTCGGGCATTGGGGATATGACCCGAACCAGTTCGCGTTCGCCTTCTTCCCGTTGGGCGCCGACTACCTGTTTGCCTTCGCTTACGCACTCGGCGGTGAAGCCGCGGCGAAGCTGATCAACGTGCTTGCCCTGGTGGCGATGCTTCTGCTGCTGGCGGATATCGTGCGGTCATGTTGCCGACCCGCATACGCGGAGCTTGGCGTGCTGCTGATGCTCAGCCTGCCGGTGACGTTGCTGTGCACCGCATCGACGATCGTCGAGAATGTGCTGTGTCTGTTGATCCTGGGGGCGGTTCGCGCGTTGCTGCTGATGGAGGAGGAGGCGCCACAGCGCATGCCGCTGATCGCGCTGTGCGTGCTGTTGCCGGCGATGGCGGCGGTCAAGTTGCATGGAGCGGTGGCAGCGCTGCCCTGCGCGGGCATTGCGCTGATGCGGCTGCGCTATCGCGCCCTGAGCCGAGCGGACTGGATGGCGGTCGCCGTTGTCGCACTGGTGGCCGGCACGCTGGGCATCGCTGCAGTACGCCTATGCGTGGCACTGCGACCGGCAATCCGGTGTTCCCGATGATGAACGAGCTGTTCCGTTCGCCGCTTTGGCCGGCGACGGCGTTCGAGGATACGCGCTGGCAGGGCCATCTGACGTTGGACCTGCTTTATCAGATGACGTTTCACAGCGGCGCTTTCATGGAGTGCTACCCGGGCGCCATAGGCTTTGCGTTCATGGCATTGTTGCTGCCGGGCGTTGTCGCCACGGTTCTGGTGCCGCGGCCGGCGCCCGTCGTGAGCCTGGCGGTGGCCGCGGTTTATCTGGCGATCGTGGTCGCTCAGGTGCAGTACATCCGCTATCTGTATCCCGTCATGCCTTTGCTGCTGGTGCCGTGCATGCACGGGCTTGCGGTGATCGGCGCGCGGAGGTGGCTGCGCCTGACGGGCGGCATCATCGCCGCGGCGGTGGCGGTACTCGGCTGTTTCGTGCTGCCGTCCGGGGCCTGGACGCTGAAGGCGGCGGATCTGCGCGCAGACTACGATCCGGCTGCGCGCCACGCGATGCTGGTCGAGCAGGTGCCGACTCGACTGGCGACCGAGACGGTCAATGCGATCGGCAGCGGGTTGCCCCGGGTGATCTACGGCGGCGAACCGTATGGCGCGTTGCTGCGCGGCACGCCGATCTACACGAACTGGTACAACCGCGCCCTGCAATCGGCTCTTGCAGGAGCCTCGGACCCGGACGCCGTCACGGCGGTGCTGGACCGGCAGCGGCCTGACTTCGTGGTGGCGCAGCCTGCATCGTCGTACCCGTCGGAACGGCGTGTGGTCGGCTACGCGGACCGACGCGGCAGGCGCGTGGCCACGATCGGCACGGTGGTGCTATGGCACATCGCGCCGCTGCATTGACGACGGAATGCCGACCTTGGCAATTCCGAAGCGCCGCTGGAGTGGCGTTTCCGGGCGGTTGGCAATATCGACACCGAGCGCCGCCAGCAACAACTGCACGCCGACGACGAGTGGCAGCACGGCGAGCATGATTGTCCCGGTCGATGCCAGTTGCCCCGTCGTCACCGATCGGACCCAATGCCAGATGCCGAAGATGATGCCGAACAGCAGCAGGGGCAGACCCGCGAGCGTTTCGATGGAGCCCATGTTGAAGTCGCGGAGCAGGTAGAGATAGAAGAACCGCTTGACGATCCGGATGGCGAAACGTCCGGGAAATTGCAGCAACACGCGTGAGATCTTCAGGTTGCTGGTCTCATCGGCGTAGAGGGTCGGCATCGCCACGTCCATCACTACGGCGCGGATCGTGGCCAGCCGGAACAGCATGTCGCACTCGAAGAAATAGCGCGGATCGAGCTGATCGAGCGGCAGGCGCGACAGTGCGACGCAATGGATGGCGGTGTAGCCGTTGGTGGGATCCATGATGTCCCAGTAACCGCTTGCCAGCTTCATGATGAACGACAGCACTGAATTTCCGGCCAGCCGGACAGCAGGCATCGCGGACAAAGAATACACGTCGAAGAAGCGATTGCCCTTCGCGTAGTCAGCCTGTCCCAGCACCAATGGCGCAACCAGTGCGGACAGGTAGGCCGGGTTCATCTGGTTGTCGCCGTCCAGCTTCACGATGATCTCGTAGCCGTCTGCCAGGGCGCGGCGATAGCCGGCGAGCACCGCTGCGCCCACGCCTTGATTGTCCGGCAGGAACACCACGGTGACGTCGATATCCCAGGCTGTTTCCTGCACGAAGCGGCCGGTGTGCTCGGGGCAGCAATCGTCGATCACGTATGCATGCTGGACGCGGCCGGCGAGCCCGGTCAGGACCGTCGCAATGTGCTGCCTGACCTTGTAGCACGGAATGACCACAGCGATCGGCAGCAGCGCCTCACCACGGGCTTGCATCCGTGATGTATAGCGGAGGCGTTATACCGGATGCAACTGGAGGTAGTGTATTGGCAATGCAGAGCAACCAGCAGAAGGTTGACTACCCGGGCGTTTCCGTGCGTGCGAGGAGCGCGGCCCGAGTTGCCCGGGATTGCACTTCGCTTTACTCGCCAAACGCCGGGCTGGTGCTTGTTACGACAGCGGCGACGGTGGAACCACCGTCGCCGCTGCAACGCACGTCTGGCTGGTCTGGCTTAATCCGCGGCGAGCGCCATCTGCCGGCGGGCGATCGACTTGCCGCAATGATCCTCGACCGCCTCGGACACCTCGTCGGCATGGTCGGCGAAAACGTGGTCGGCGCCCTCGAACATGCGGTAGTCGACGCTGACGCCCTTCTGGGTGTTCAGCTTGTCGACCAGCTTCCGCACCGCCGACTTCCGGCACCAGTTCGTCGGCGTCGCCGTGGATCATCAGCCCGCCGCAGGGGCAGGGCGCGAGGAAGCCGAAATCGTAGTGGTTGGCCGGCGGCGCCACGCTGACCCAGCCGGAAATCTCCGGCCGGCGCATCAGCAACTGCATGCCGATGAACGCGCCGAACGAGTAGCCGGCGATCCACAGACCGCCATGGTTCGGATTGACCGCCTGCATCCAGTCGAGCGCGGCCGCGGCATCGCCGATCTCGCCGATGCCGCCGTCATAGCGGCCCTGGCTGCGGCCGACACCGCGGAAATTGAACCGCATCACCGAGCAGCCCAGCCGCTGGAACGACTGGTACATCGCGTAGGTGATCCGATTGTTCATCGTCCCGCCGTGCAGCGGATGCGGATGAAGGATCAGCGCGACCGGCGCGCCGGTCTCCTTCGAGTGGTGGTAACGGCCTTCGAGCCGGCCGTCTGGGCCGGCAAACATCACCTCTGGCATGGCGTTCCGAAACCGCTTTCCTATCGTGTCGGGCGATGTCTGACCGGGTGCCCTGTTGACCCCCGGCCGCCACCGGTCCCAAATAATCCTACAATCCCTCGCCCCGACGTCCGATCGGGTTCACACTATAGAATAGGAACTCGTTCCCCGCTTTTCAGTTCCGCGTGAATTCTTGACCTCGTGAGGTCGGAATATCTAGCTTTCGCGGAGCGGCACTGGTGCCGCAGGGATTGCTTCCTCCACTTGATCCGTTCGGCCCCCCGACCGGCCGTGCCCTGGGATTGGGCTCCAGCTCCCAAGGCCCGCATACTATAGAGTAGGTGGGGCGATCTTTCATAATGGAATTGTCGCATGGCTTTCATGTTCTTGCGTGAGACGATCCGGACATATCGGGAACGCGACCCCGCGGCGCGTTCCTCGCTCGAAGTTCTGCTGTGCTACCCCGGCGTGCATGCTGTCATGTGGCATCGGCTGTCGCACTGGCTATGGCGTCACGAACTTCCACTTGCTGGCGCGATTCTCCTCGCATATCGCGCGCTGGCTGACCGGCATCGAGATCCATCCCGCCGCCAAGCTCGGCCGCCGCCTGGTGATCGACCACGGCATGGGCGTGGTGATCGGCGAGACCGCCGAGGTCGGCGACGATTGCTATTTTTACCACCAGGTCACCCTGGGCGTGGCCCGCACCAGGGGCGGCAAGCGGCATCCGACGGTGGGCAACAACGTGATCATCGGCGCCGGCGCCAAGGTGCTGGGGCCGATCACGGTGGGCGACAACGCCCGGGTCGGCGCCAATTCCGTCGTCGCTGGAAAACGTGCCGGCCGACACCACCGTGGTCGGCATGCCGGCCCGCCCGGTCGATCGCGTTGCGCGGCGCGGCCGCTCGGCTCCGGGATTCGACCCGTACGGCATGCCGTGCGACGGCAGCTCGATCCGCTGCTGCGCGACCTGGACCAGATGCACTGCGAACTGGCCGAGCTGGAGGCGCGGGTGGCGCGGATCGCCGAGGCGCAGATGCAGCAGCGCCAGGCGGCGGCGGAGTAGCGGGCGATGCAGCTTTCCACCCGCGGCCGCTACGCGGTCATGGCGATGGTCGATCTGGCCACCCGCCAGACTCTCGGCTGCGAGTGCGGGCCGATCTGCCTGGCGGAGATCGCCGCCCGCCAGCAGCTGAGCCAGGCGTATCTGGAGCAGCTTTTCGGCAAGCTGCGCCGCGCCGGGCTGGTGGCTTCGGCGCGCGGCCCGGGCGGCGGCTATCGGCTGGCGCGGGGATCCGACGCGATCGCCATCGCCGCCATCATCGCGGCGGTGGACGAACCGATCCGCGCGACTCGTTGCGAGGACGGCAGCGGCCGGCTGCCTGGAGGCTGCCGGGTCCGAGGGGCTGGGCGCTGCCAGACGCATGATCTGTGGGACGAACTTGGCCGGCAGATCCGGTTTTTCCTGGACGGCGTGACGCTGGCCGATGTGGTGGCCGGCCAGGTGCGGGGCCGCGCCGTGACTCCGCCGTCTCGCAGCCGAGGCGCCGCTGGCCGAGGGCATGGCCGAGGCGCGGCGGAGCTGGCGGCGGAATAGCCATGCACTATCTCGACGCCAACGCCACCGAGCCGCTGCGCCCCGAGGCGCGTGCCGCGATGCTGGCGGCCCTGGAGGTGACCGGAAACCCGTCGTCGGTGCACGCCGCCGGCCGCGCGGCCCGGCGGATCCTGGAAGACGCCCGCGAGTCGCTGGCCGCCCGATTCGGCGCGCGCCGGCGAATCTCGTGTTCACCTCGGGCGGCACCGAGGCCGACGCGCTGGCGATCCATGCGCTGGGCGCGGGCCGGCGGATGATCGTCTGCGCGACCGAGCATGACGCGGTGCGTGCGGCGGCCGCGGCGGCCGAGCATCGCTGCCGGTCGATCGGAACGGCGTGGCCGATCTGGCCGCGCTGGCGGCATTGCTGGCGGACCGGCCGCCGGCGCTGGTCTGCCTGATGCTGGCGAACAACGAGACCGGCACCATCCAGCCGATCGCCGAGGCCGCCGCGCTGTGCCGGCGCCACGGCGCGTTGCTGCACGTCGATGCGGTGCAGGCGGCCGGACGGATCGCTGTCGATCTTGCCGCGCTCGGCGCACACAGCCTGGCGCTCTCCTCGCACAAGCTGGGCGGCCCGCCGGGCGCCGGCGCGCTTGCTGCTGGCGCCCGAGATCGCCGCGATCGCCCCGCTGATCGCCGGCGGCGGGCAGGAGCGCGGCCGGCGCGGCGGCACGCCCGCCCTGCCCGCGATCGCCGGCTTCGCCGCCGCGGCCGCGGTCGCTGTCGAGCGCCGCGCCATCTGGCGCCGCTGCGCGATGCGGTCGAGGCGGCCGCGGTGGCGGCAGGCGCGCGTGGTCTGCGGCGGCGGGGCGCCGCGGCTGGCCAACACCACCTGCCTGGCGCTGCCCGGCGTGCGGGCGGACGCGCAGGTGATCGCGCTGGATCTCGACGGGATTGCGGTCAGCGCCGGTGCCGCGTGCAGTTCCGGCAAGGTGGCGGCCAGCCATGTGCTGGCGGCGATGGGGCTGGGCGCGCTCGCCGGCCAGGCGATCCGCGTCTCGCTGCCGTGGAATGCGACCGGCCGAGACGTCGACGGCCTTCGCGGCCGCCTATCCGCGCATGGCGGCCCGGCTGCGCGAGGCGCTGGCGCCGCGCGCGGCCTGAACCCACATTCGTCCGCATGACCAGTTCAGCCACGCCGCCGCGCCCGAACCGCCCGGTCTATCTGGACAACCAGGCGACCACGCGCTGCGACCCGCGCGTCGTGTCGGTGATGCTGCCCTGGTTCACCGAGCACTACGGCAATCCGCACAGCGTCGAGCACGTGATGGGCACCGAGGCCGAGGCCGCGGTCGAGGACGCGCGCGGCGCACGTCGCCGCGCTGATCGGCGCCGATGCCAAGGAGATCGTGTTCACCTCCGGCGCGACCGAGAGCAACAACATCGCCATCAAGGGCGCCGCCCGCTACGCGCTGCGCGCCGGCAACGAACGGCGCCGCGATCGTGACCGTCGCGACCGAGCACAAATGCGTCCTGGAATCGGTCGCCGACCTGGCGGACGGAGGGCTTCGAGCCGGTGTTCCTGCCGGTGCGCCCCGACGGGCTGCTCGATCCCGACGTGCTGCGCGAGGCGCTGGCCGTGCCGACGCTGCTGGTCAGCGTCATGGCGGTGAACAACGAGATCGGCGTGGTGCAGGACATTCCGGCGCTCGCCGCGATCGCCAAGCAGGCCGGCGCGCTGTTCCACACCGATGTCGCGCAGGCGGCCGGCAAGATCCCGGTCGACCTGACCGGCTGGAAGGTCGATCTGGCCTCGATCAGCGGCCACAAGATCTACGGGCCGAAGGGCGTCGGCGCGCTGTACGTCCGGCGCCGGCCGCGCGTGCGGCTGGTGCCGCTGTTCTCCGGCGGCGGCCAGGAGCGCGGCCTGCGGTCGGGCACGCTGCCCGCGCCGCTGGTCGTCGGCCTGGGCGAGGCCTGCCGGCTGGCCGCAGGCCGAGATGGCGGAGGAAGCCGCCCGGCTCGGCCGGCTTGCGCGACCGGCTGCTGGACCGGCTGCGCGCGGCGATTCCCGGCATCGTGGTCAACGGCAGCATGCAGGCGCGCATCGCCGGCAACCTGAACCTGACCTTCCCGGCGGCGACCGCGGCCGAACTGATGGCGCGCGTGCCCGATCTGTGCGTCTCCACCGGCTCCGCCTGTTCGTCGGCGGCGATCGAGCCGTCCTATGTGCTGCGCGCGCTCGGCCTGTCCGACGATGCGGCGGCGCGCACCTTGCGCATCGGGATCGGACGCTTTACCTCGGCCGCCGATATCGACTACGCGGCGGCGGCGCTGGCGGCGGCGCATGCCGGGGCGCCGGCCCCGGCGTCGAACGATTTGCCGAGGCCTGAACGGAACCCATGCCAGATGCCGAAGATGACTTTCATCGAGCGCGACGGCACGCGCCGCGAGGTCGACGCGCCGCTCGGCCTGTCGGTGCTGGAGATCGCGCACAAGCACGGCGTGGATATCGAGGGCGCCTGCGAGGGCTCGCTCGCCTGCTCGACCTGCCACGTGATCGTGGATCCGGCCTGGTTCCGCAAGCTGGCCGAACCGACCGAGGACGAGGAGGACATGCTCGACCTGGCGTTCGGCCTGACCGAGACCTCGCGGCTTGGCTGCCAGATCGTCATGACCGAGGCGCTGGACGGGCTGGTGGTGAAGCTGCCGGCCGGCACCCGCAACATGCTGAACGGGTAGCGCGATGCGCATCGTGGTCGCGATGTCGGGCGGCGTCGACAGCAGCACTGTCGCCGGGCTGCTGCACGAGGCCGGCCACGAGGTGATCGGCGTCACCCTGCAGCTCTACGACCATGGCGCCGCGACCGGGCGCAAGGGCGCCTGCTGCGCCGGGCAGGACATCCACGATGCGCGCCGCGTGGCCGACCATCTCGGCATTCCGCATTACGTGATCGATGCCGAGGAGCGGTTTGCCGATGCGGTGATCGCCGATTTCGCCGACAGCTACGCGGCGGGCGAGACGCCGGTGCCGTGCGTGCGCTGCAACCAGACGGTGAAGTTCGCCGACCTGACGGCGCTGGCGCGCGGACTGGGCGCGGAGCGGCTGGCGACCGGGCATTACGTGCGCCGGATCGATGGCCCGGACGGGGCCGGAACTGCACCGCGCCGCCGACCCGGCGCGCGACCAGAGCTGGTTCCTGTTCGCCACCACGCGCGACCAGCTTGGCTTCGCGCTGTTCCCGCTGGGCGGGATGCCGGACAAGGCCGCGGTGCGCGCGCGAGGCCGCGCGGCTGGGGCTGCCGGTCGCGGCCAAGCCGGACAGCCAGGACATCTGCTTCGTCGCCGTCCGGGCATTACGCCGAGACCGTCGTGCGGCTGCGCCCGGATGCCGGCGAGCCGGGCGAGATCGTCAGCGGCGACGGGCGCGTGGTGGGCCGGCACGACGGCGTCGCCCGCTTCACGGTCGGCCAGGGCAAGCGGCTCGGCGCCGGCCGCGCTGGATCGGCGGCGAGCGGCAGGTGGTGGTGGCGCTGGATCCGGGCCGGCGGCGCGTGGTCGTCGGGCCGCGCGATGCCGGCACCTCGGACGTGATCGGCTGCGCGAGGTGAACTGGCTGGTGCCGGCGCCGGCCGGGCCGGTGGCGCTGCCAGGTGAAGCTGCGCGCGCGCGAGGTGCCGCGGCCGGCGACGGTGCTGGCCACGGCGTGGGGCGCCGAGGTGCGGCTGGATGCGCCGGCGCTGCCGGCGCCGGGCCAGGCCTGCGTGTTCTACGACGGCGAGCGGGTGCTGGGCGGCGGCTTCATTCGCCGGCCGGACGCGGCGGCCGTGGTTGACGCGGCGGGGGAGGCGGGGCTATCTCCCGCGCCTCGCGGATCGGATGGCGGCGTAGCTCAGCGGTAGAGCAGGGGAATCATAATCCCTTGGTCGGTGGTTCAAATCCGCCCGCCGCTACCATTTCCCGATTTGTTCGTACGCCTCCGGACTACGATGCCGGAGTCAACTACGATTGCGGTCACGACACCTCCTGCGGTGCGTCCGGATGTCGCCCCGGCCATTGCGGCAACACAAGCAGACAGACGACGATGAACGCCGCGATCACCGTCGTGGCGAGCGGGCGGCTGAAAGCTAGGCCGCCGTCGTTCACCGGCTTGTCGAGAAAATCACCGACGGTGGCGCCGAGAGGTCGGGTGAGGATGAAGGCAGCCCAGAACAGCAGGACGCGCGATACGTTCGTCCAGAAGTAAAGGCCGGCGATCACTGCGAGCCCCGCGGCGAAGATGAGCGCGCCGCCTTCGTAGCCCAGGCCGCCTGTGTCGGCCATCCAGTCACCCAGCGCGGTGCCGAGTGTCTGCGAGAAGGTGATGGCCGCCCAGTAGAATGCTTCGATCTTCGGCGTGGTCACGGTGTTCACCGAGATGGTGCCCTGCGACCAGTACCAGAGCGCGAGCACCGCAACGAGGCAACGGACAGCAGCATCGAACCGCCGGCGTAGCCGATGCCAAGCGAGCGGTCGGCGAAATCGGCCATGGTCGTGCCGAAGGTGGTGGAGGCGACGATCGTGGCCCAATAGAGAAAGGGGTGGAATTGTTTCGCGAAGATCTGCGCGATGACCAACACGATGAGCACGCCGAGAAACAGGGCGGTGCCCAGCGAGATAGCCCCAGTTGAGCGTCATGGTGACGGTGTCGCCGCCGGTTTCGCCCATTGTCGTTGCAGCGATCTTGATGATCCAAAAGAACAAGGTGACTTCCGGGACCTTGCTGAGGGTGCCGTGTCTCGCCGTGTCATTCATGGGGTAGGTCCGATGTTGCTTTTTCGGACGCCGGCTATAACGCGTTTTCTTGCACCGGCCTACGGCGCATTCAGGTTGTACCATGAGGCGGCCGGGCTGTTTCGTGTCACGCCTGAGTGAGCACGGAGTGCGGCGACGCGGCGGTCGCGGTCACAGTGCGCACGCAATTCGCCGGCCTGGATTGCTGCGCTGCGTTCGCAATAACACGTCGGAGCCCTTCACGTGATCACCCGATCGTTCTGGCACGACAGTGATGGTCGTTGTTGACGAACGAATTAGCGGAGATCATGCCTAAGCCGGGCTGCTGTGTACCTGCACGCGCATACCGCCTGGGCGGCGTGGCGCCGGGTCAGCCCGTACGTCCAGTTGTTGCCGACGCTCGGTGCACTGGCGGTATGGAATTATTATCCGCTGAACTTTCTGCTCGATCCGTCGTTCCATCGGCTTTACGCGCGGTCGCCGAAGCCGATGTGGATCGGCCGCGACAATTATCGTGAGCAACGGCGGAACTGCGCATGTCGGTTGCAACATCGTACGCGGAGGCGAATGCGACTAAGGGCAATCCTGATATGTCGGTTCTGCGCCTCTCCACCCGCATGGGAGAGGATATGCAATACTACTACGACCGGTTATGCCGTGAAGTGAATGCGGCCGGCGAAGCGGCATTCACATGACCAGGGCGTTCAACGCCGATCGGTTCGCGAGGGAGAACGTTCAAGCGTGACGACCGACACGGGCGCCGATTCACCCTATGCCTGGATTCGCCTTGGGGTCTGCGTGTTGCTGAGCACACTCGGCGGCATCAGCTTATGGTCTGTCGTCGTCGTGCTGCCCGCGGTGCAGGCGGAATTTGCCGTAGACCGGGCGACTGCGTCCTTGCCCTACACGCTGACAATGGTCGGGTTCGCTGTCGGTGGCGTGCTGATGGGCCGACTGGCGGATCGCATTGGCATCATGGTCCCCGCGCTAATCGGCTGCGTCGCGTTGTGCCTGGGTTATATCGCCGCGAGCTATGCCACGAGCCTGTGGCAGTTCGCCATCGTTCACGGGCTGCTGATCGCATTTTTCGGCGGTGCGGCGACCTTCGGTCCAATTGTCGCCGACGTGTCGCAATGGTTCACGCGCCGGCGCGGCATTGCGGTCGCAATCGCTGCGTCGGGAAACTACCTGGCCGGTACCATCTGGCCGCCGTTGGTGCAGCATTTCGTCCAAACCATCGGCTGGCGACAGACACATTTCGATATCGGTGTGCTGTGTGCGGTAACCATGATCCCGCTGACGCTGACCTTGCGCCGCAAGGCTCCGTCGCAGCAGGCCGCGGCGTCGACGCCGCGGATCGCGCCGGCGCACACCACGCTTGGCCTGTCGCCGCGCGCGCTGCAAATCCTGCTGTCGATCGCCGGTTTCTGTTGCTGCGTCGCGATGTCGATGCCGCAGGTGCACATCGTGGCCTATTGCGGTGACCTTGGCTACGGCGTGGAGCGCGGCGCCGACGATGCTGTCCCTGATGCTGGGCCTTGGCATCGTCAGTCGCGTCGGGTCCGGCTTTGTTGCTGACCGCTTCGGCGGATTGACCACGCTGCTGATCGGGTCGGCGGCGCAGATGCTGGCGCTTCTGCTGTACCTCGGGTTCAGCAGCCTGACGGCGCTGTACGTGATTTCAGGGCTGTTCGGATTGTTCCAGGGCGGCATCATCCCCAGCTACGCGATCATCATCCGCGAATATATGCCGGCACGGGAAGCCGGCATGCGGTTCGGCATGGTGATCATGGCCACCTTGTTCGGCATGGCATTCGGTGGCTGGATATCCGGCGTGATCTTCGATGTCACCGGATCCTATCAGCGCCGCGTTTGCCAACGGCGCCGGTGTGGAACCTGGTCAACCTGTGCATCGCGATCGCATTGCTGACGCGCGGGTGCCCGACGCATGGCGCCGGCCTGAATGAAAGGGAATGTGATGGACGCGAAACCGGAAGACGTCGGCCTTTCGTCCGAACGGCTGGCGCGCGTCAATGCCTGGGCACAGCGTCTGGTGGATGACGGCAGGCTGCCCGGCATGACCACCATGGTGCTGCGGCGCGGCAAGTTGGTGCATTTCAACATCTGCGGCATGGCCGACATCAAGCGCGAAACGCGGATGGCGCCGGATACCATCTTCCGGTTCTACTCGATGACCAAGCCGCTGACGTCGACGGCGATCATGATGTTGTATGAAGAGGGGCGCTTCCAGCTTGACGATCCGATCACGCGGTACCTGCCTTGCTTCAAGAACATGCGCGTGGCGGTCGGCGGCATGCGCGGCAAGCTGGAGACGGTGCCGGCCGAACGCGACATCACGTTCCGCGATCTGCTGACGCATACGTCGGGCCTGACTTACGGGTTCATGGAAGCCACGCCGGTGGATGGGCAGTATCGCGACCGCGGCGTGGATTTTCAGTCGTCCGACAAGACATTGGCGGATGTCGTCGAGATTGCCGCCGATATTCCGTTGATCGCGCAACCTGGCGCCGAGTGGAATTACAGCATCGCGACCGACGTGCTGGGCCATCTGGTTGCGGTGATCTCCGGCAAACCATTCGAGCAGTTCCTGCGTGAGCGGGTTACCGGCCCGCTGGGCATGGTCGGATACCGATTTTCATGTTCCCGCCGACAAGCTTTCGCGCCTTGCCGCGAATTACACTTGCACCGCGGATGGCAGGCTGCTGCTGATCGATGATCCGCAGAAGAGCATCTTCGGCACGCAGCGCAAGATTGCATCCGGTGGCGGCGGGCTGGTTTCGACCGCGACCGACTACATGCGGTTCTGTCGCATGATGCTGAACAAGGGGGAGCTGGATCGAGTGCGGCTGCTGGGTCGCAAGACGGTTGCGCTGATGACATCCAATCATCTGCGCGGCGACATGGCGGAGATGGGGCAGCCGCGGTTTTCCGAGTCATCGTATCATGGGATCGGGTTCGGGCTGGGCTTTTCGGTCATGCTTGATCCGGCGAAGGCGCAGATTCTGGGCACGCCGGGGGAGTATGCGTGGGGCGGTGCCGCGAGTACTGCATTCTGGATCGATCCCGCGGAAGATATGGCGGTGATCATGCTGACGCAGCTTATGCCGTCGTCGACCTATCCGATCCGGCGGGAGTTGCGGGTGCTGACGTATCAGGCGATCGTGGATTGATGGCGTCCGGGCGCACATTCGATACATCGGTCATCCGCCCACGCCGATCAACTCCGCCAATCTCCGCGGATCATCCAGTAGCGCCTGGCTGCCTGCGTCATAGACAATCCTGCCACGATCCAGAATTACCGCGCGCGATGAAAACTCCAGCGCCAGGCGCGCATGCTGTTCGACGAGTATGATGGCGAGACCATCCTCGTGCCGCAGGCGATGCAGTGCGACCAGCAACGCATCGACGATGACCGGTGCCAGTCCCTCCAGCGGTTCGTCGAGCAGCAGCAGAGACGGATTGCCCATCAGCGCTCGGCCGATCGCCAGCATCTGCTGTTCGCCGCCGGACAGCTGATTGCCCATGTTGCGCCGACGCTCGGCGAGTGCGGGAAACAGTTGGTAGACGCGATCTTCCGTCCAATCGTGTGCCGCCGCGGGCTGCGACCGTCAGGTTCTCGTCGACATTCAGCGACGGGAATATTTCGCGCTCCTGCGGCACATAGCCGATGCCAAGGCGGGCGCGCTGGAACGGCCGCAGGCGCTCGATTGGCCGGCTGTGGAATGCGATCCGCCCGGCATGCATGGACGTGTGGCCGAGCATCGTTGCCAGCAGCGTCGTCTTGCCGACGCCGTTGCGGCCCAGCACCGACAGCGTGCCGCCATCGGCCAGCGCGAGCGAAATGTTTTCCAGCACCACGGTTTCGCCATAGCCGGCGCAGACATCGTGCAGCGTCAGGCAGTCAGGCATGCTGGCGTTCGCCGAGATAGACTTCGCGCACGCGCGCATCGGCTGCGATCTCTGCCGGCGTTCCTTCAACCAGGATGCTGCCCTGCACGAGGACGGTAATTCGGTGGGCGAAGCGGAATACCAGTTCCATGTCATGCTCGATGATCAGCACAGCGATGTCGCTTGGCAGCTGTTCGATGACATCGAGAATGATAGCGGTCTCGGCGGACGGCACACCGGCCGCTGGTTCATCCAGCAGCAGCACGGTTGGCTGCAAGCCGAGCGCTATGGCGATCTCGACAAGGCGCTGCTTGCCGTAGGGCAGTTCCCGCACCAGGGAGAGTGCGTTGTCCGCGATGTGAAGTTGTTCCAGCAGGCGGTAGGCATGTTCGAGTACGCCGCGGTGTGAGCCAAACAGCACGCAGCATGTTGCCACCGATGCCGGCGTGTTCGCCGACAGCGAGGCAGACATTTTGCAGAACGGTCAGCCCCCGGAACAAGGTATTGATCTGGAATGTCCGGCCCAGACCGCGTTTGACGCGTGCAGCCTGCGGCAACGCCGTGATGTCGTCGCCCGTTCAGCAGGATACGGCCAGCCGATGGCGCCAGCGCGGCCGGTGATCAGATTGATGAATGTGGTCTTGCCTGCGCCGTTCGGGCCGATCAGTGCATGACGCGCGCGTGTTCCAGGCGAAAGTTGATGTCGTTCGCCACGATGAGCGCACCGAATCGCTTGTGCAGGCCAATGGTTTCCAGTGCGGGTGTCACCGCATGCTCCGCAGCACGCGCAAGCCCTGGTCGATCAGACCAAGCACACCGCCACGCGCGAACATCACCAGCAGCACCAGCAACAGGCCGATCCAGAAGTACCAGTATGTCGGGTCCAGCTTTGCCAGCTGATCCTGGGCGATCATGTAGAGGGTGGCGCCGATGAAGGCGCCGTACAGTCGGCCGATGCCGCCGAACACCAGCATGATGACGATCTCGCCGGAGCGCTGGAAGCCCAGCACGGTCAGTCCAACGAATTGCGTGGTTTGCGCCAGCAGTGCGCCCGCGATACCGGCCAGTGCGGCGGAGATCGTGTAGATGGTCACCAGACGGCGGCGCACCGGGGAACCGATCGCGTGCATGCGGGCTGCGTTCTCACGTATCCCGATCAGCGATTGGCCGAATGGTGAGTGGATCAGGCGGCGGGCGAACAGCCAGGCGAGGAACAGCACTACAAGACAGTAGATGTAGGCGGTGCGCCCGTACAGATCGAAGTTGAAGATGCCGAAGATGGGGTGCATGTCGACGCCTTGCAGACCGTCGGCGCCGCCGGTGATGAAGCTTGCCTTGTTCGCGGCTTCCGCGAGCAGTGCGGTGATTGCCAGTGTCAGCATCAGCAGCGTGAGGCCTTGCGTGCGAAGAATGACGAGGCCGGATGTCCAGCCGATCGCGGCGGCGGCGATGGCGCCAACGAGCAGTCCCGACAGCGGTTCGCCGGAGACGCGTGCGGCGTAGATGCCGGCGGCATAGGCGCCGACGCCGAAGAACGCTGAATGTCCGAGGGTGACGATACCCGCGTAGCCGAGTACCAGATCGAGCGACATGGCGAACAGGATCATGATCAGGATCTGGCAGCCGAGTGCGAGGTAGTCAGCGAATGCGTAGTAGGCGCAGATTGCAAGGATCCACGGCAGCAATTCGATGGCGCGCAGGCGATGACGAAGGATCAGCGTCTCTACCGGTGACGCATTGGGCGAAGGACGCCGGTTGAACAACGGGCTCAGGTTCGTCCGAACAAGCCGGCCGGACGCCACAGCAACAGGCCGATCATCGCGAGGAAGATGAAAAACGAACCGAGCTGGGGCACCAGGTATTTGCAGGCGGTGTCGCCGATGCCGAGCAGCAGTGCGGCGACGAAGGGACCGCGTAGCGAGCCGAGGCCGCCGATCGCAACCACCATCAGGAAGTAGACGAGGTATTCGGTGGCGTAGCCGGGATAGATCGCGAGGATGTCGGCACCCAGTCCGCCACCGAGTGCGGCGAGGCCGGAGCCGAGTGCGAAGGTCAGCGAGAACAGGCGACGGGTGTCGATGCCGATCGGATTCGGCCATGCGGCGATTATCGACGGCGGCACGCAGCTGGGCGCCGAAGTTGGTGCGCTCGACGCCGAGAAACAGCAGGGCGATCAGCACGAAGCCGACGACGATCAGGAAGGAGCGATACATGGGGAAGCTACGGAAGCCGAGATCGAGCTGGCCGCTGAGTGCAGCGGGCAATTTTATCGGTTGCGGCAGTGGTCCCCAGAGGTAGCGGACAATCGCGACCGACATGAAGATGAGGCCGATGGTGAACAGCACCTGTTCGAGTTCGCTGGCGCCATACAGGCGGGCGTACAGGGTCCGTTCGAGAATGATGCTGAGCAGTGCCACTGCGATGAATGCGGCGAGAAGTGCGACGCCGAAGGGAACCGCGTACGTGTTCATCAACGTCACGGTGACGTAGCCACCGGCCATGGCGAATACGCCATGCGCGAGGTTGACGAAGCCCATCAGGCCCATCGTGACGGAGAGACCGACGGAGATGATGTAGAGGATCATCGCGTAGGCGAGACCGAGGAACAGGATGGAGAGCAGCGCCTCCATCGTCATGATCCCTGTGCGCGTGACGCGAAGGCGGGGTGGGCGAGAGTAGCGGTTGGTCTTTCCCCGCCCGCAAGGGGTGGGGAAGGACTTTTCCTGTGTTCATATCATCACTTCCCTGGGTTCATCTCCTTCCAGGGGTCTTTCACCATCGGTATCGTCTCGAACTCGACATTCGCCAACTGGCCGTTCACCTTCTCGATCCGGCGCATGTATTCGTTCTGCACGATGTCGCGCGTATCAGGATCGATCATGATCGGTCCACGCGGGCTGTCGTCGTCTTGCCAACCCTTCAGCAGCGCCATCGTCTTGTCGGGATCGATGATGCCCTTCTGCGCGATGATCACGTGGAAGATCGCCGCCATGCCGTCATACGCGCCGACCACCTCGAAGCTGGGTTCCTGGTCCGCGCCGAATGCCGCCTGATAGGCTTTGACGAACGCCTGGTTGGCGGGTCGGTTTCCCGCGGCGGAGTAGTGGAATGCTGTCACCACACCGAGTGCGACGTCGCCCATGTTGTGCAGCTCTTCGTCGGTGGTGATGTCGCCGGTCCCGATGAGCTTGATGCCGGCCTGCTTCAGCCCGAGGTCGCCGAACGTCTTCATCAATGCGGTCGCATCCTTGCCACCCGGTACGAAGACGAACACCGCGTCCGGCGCGGCGTCCTTGGCGCGCTGCATGAACGGCACGTAGTCCGGATTGGCCAGCGGCATGTGCACCGACCCGACGATCTGTCCGCCGGCATCGGTGAAGCCCTTGGTGAATGCCGCTTCGGCGTCGATTCCCGGCCCGTAATCCGATACGGCGATGAAGGCCTTCTTGATGCCGTTCGCCGCTGCCCATTTGCCCAGCGGATAGCTCGACTGCCACATGGTGAACGACGTGCGGGCGATGTAGGGCGACTTGGTGGTGATCATCGCGGTGCCGGCGTTCATCACGATGAATGGCACCTTGGCCTCGGTCGCCAGCGGCGCGATCGCGAGTGCGTTCGGCGTGTAGATCGTGCCGGCCAGAAGCTGCACGTGATCGCGCGTGATCAGTTCCTGCGCCATGCGCTTGGCGACTTCCGGATTGGGACCGGTGTCGTCGCGCCGGATGATATCCAGCTTCACGCCGGGCGGCAGATCCTTCTCGTGCTGCTGCATGTACAGGCGGATGCCGCGATCCAACTGCTCGCCGACGGCGGCGAACGGACCGGAATAGGTGTTGACGATGCCCAGTTTCACCTCCTGGGCGAGGGCGCCGGCGTTTGACAGCGCAGCGATTGCCGCGGCCGCGACGGCGGATTTCCAGTAGCTCATGCTGCACCTCCCACGCGCCTGCCCTCTTTCGGATGCGAGGCGTCGGGGAAACGTTCTGCCGCAGATCGACCGGGACAGCAACGGCCGTGCACACCTGTGGCGATTTCCAACTTTCGCTGCGTGCCTTGCGATGACAGTTCAGGTTGGGTGCCGGGCAGTCTGATTGAACAGTATCCGGCGCTCTTCATCCGTTGGTGGTGCGCGGCGGCGCCACTCCTTGCCCAGATCGACACCACGCTGCACCGCCGGCCGCTGTTTTATCGTGTCACGCCAGCGCGCGACGTTGGGAAACTCGTCTAGCGCCTGACCCAGCGGCTTGGCGATCAGCACCCACGGCCACGAGACCATATCAGCGATCGAATACTGATCGAGGATGAATTCGCGGCCCGCCAGACGGTGCTCCAGAACGCCGAGACAGCGGTGATACTCATTGGCATAACGCTGCTTCGAATACGCATGCTCACCCTGCGCGTAATTGACGAAGTGGCTGAGCTGGCCTGCCATCGGCCCGAGATTGCCGACCTGCCAGAACAGCCACTCCAACGTCTCCTTCCGCCCGCGCCGGTCGGTCGGCATGAACCGGCCGCTCTTCTCCGCGAGATGCAACAGGATCGCGCCCGAATTCGAACACCGACACCACGTCGCCACCATCATCGTGATCGACAATGGCGGGCATGCGGTTGTTGGGACTGATGGCCAGGAACTCGGGCTTGAACTGATCGCCCTTGCCGATGTTCACCGGAACAACGCGGTACGGCAGGCCGCATTCCTCCAGCATGATGGAGACCTTCCAGCCGTTTGGCGTGGGCCAGTAGTAGAAGTCGATCATGCGTCAACGTCCGCTCTCGATGCCCGCGTCAATGCCCGTTGGGCGAAGCGCGGCGATCTCTGCGTCCGAATAGCCGAGTTCGGCCAATATCTCGGCAGTGTGCTCGCCCAAGGCGGGGCCGCCGCGACGAATGCCGGTAGGCGTCGCCGTGAAACGCGCGGCCGGTCGCGCCTGGCGCAGCCTGCCCGCCTGGTGATGCTCGGTCTCCACGACAATGCCGTTCGCGACAACCTGCGGATGCTGGATCATCCGGCTGCGCGACAGCACCGGCGCACAAGGCACGCCCTCCGCGGTCAGGCGTTCCAGCCATTCCGCGGCCGGGCGGGTCAACAGCACCTGCTGGATCATCGCCAGGCGTTCGTTGATGTGCTTTTGCCGCAACGCCGGTGTCTTGAAGCGCGGATCGTCCAGCCACGCCGCGCGATCCAGCGCGCGCGT
This sequence comes from uncultured Alphaproteobacteria bacterium, assembly GCA_963790445.1. Taxonomy (GTDB): domain Bacteria; phylum Pseudomonadota; class Alphaproteobacteria; order Acetobacterales; family Acetobacteraceae; genus JAMXLO01. The sequence continues at coordinate 468,432 of CAWBON010000014.1, forward strand.
CAACGCCGCCCATTCACGATCGGTCTGCACCGCCGCGCTGATGTAGTCGTCGGCGGTCTGATAGATCAGGTCGATGAAGCTGGCGGCTTCCTGCTGCGGCAGTTCGTCGCCGACGAAGGTCTGGCTGCCCATGTCGGACCCCCAGAGGAATGCGACCACCGCATCCAGCATCGCGAGCCGCACATGCTGCCCCTGCCCGGTCCGTTCGCGTGCCAGCAGCGCGGCGGTGATCGCCTGCGCCGCGACGATGCCGGTCAGCTTGTCGGGCAGGATGGTGCGCACCAGCCGCGGCCGCTCCTGATCCGAACCGGCCTGCACGGTCGCCAATCCGGACAGCGCCTGCACCAGCGGGTCGTATACCGGCTTGGACGCAAACGGCCCTTGCTCGCCGAAGCCGCTGATCGAGGCGTAGACGATATCGGGCGCCAGCGCGCGCACCGCTGCCTCGCCGAATCCCATCCGATCGATGACGCCGGCGCGAAAATTCTGGATGAACACATCGGCGCCGGCGATCAGCCGCCGCAACACGTCCGCCCCGGCCGGCGTCTTCAGATCCAGGACAATGGAGCGCTTGTTGCGGTTGTTGTTGAGGAACGATGCGGAATAGCCGTTCCGGCGGTTCGCCGCGGCGCGGGTGTGGTCGCCGCCCTGCGGATTTTCGACCTTGATGACATCGGCGCCCTGGTCGGCCAGCAGCATCGTGGCGGAGGGGCCCGACACCATCGAGGTCAAATCGACGACACGGTAGCCGTCCAGTGGTCCCGGCATGGCGTTCACTCTGCGCAAAGTTGGTGGTCGACTCTGATCGGCCATTGGGCTTGGCGGGTCAAGCTCACGAAAACGTGATGCTGCACCTGCGAAGGGAATGGCAATATCACTGTCGCATCAATCGGGACAATTCATCCAGGAAGGTAGAACCCGCCCGCCGAGAAATGAAGAGGTTCAGCCGTGACCACTTTGCCGCACCGGGCGCCGTTCTGCCCGGGCCTTGCCCAGTCTTAGCCGGATGCTCTGGACCACGGTTGAGAGCCTGCCGCTGCCGCGTTTGCCCGATGGCCCGCAACCGGACGATCCGGTTTTCCTGCAGGATTTCGCCACCCTGACGCCCGACCAGGTGCAGGAGATGCGCTTCGGCCGGCGACGCTCCGGCGGCAAGGGACGCGAACAGTGAAGGGCTGGAGCGGACGGCGACCCGGGGAGGCGGCGGTCGACATTGGCCGCACGGCCTTGCTTGGCTGTGTGGTCGGGGTCCTGTTGGCCAGCTCCGTCGCGGTCGTCTCGGCGGCCACCAAACTGGATCTGGGGCCCAAGGTCGGTGATATCCTGGTGTTCCGGCCCACCGCGCAGGTTCCTGACGACTGGGAATTCGCCGTTCGCAAATACACGGGCGGCACATATACTCAGGGGCCAATCTGCGGGCGGGAGCAGCCTACGGGACGTTGCACCCTGCAACCCGATGTCATGGCGTCCGGCGGCGGCAGCCTGGTGGTGGAACAGCGCCTGGACCATCCGGGTTCGCGGACGTTCCGCGTGCATTGGGCAGGGGCGCACACTGGCAACGGGGCTAGCGACTGCGGTGGAGCGGCTGATCTTGTCGTGTCTGGCCCGGACCTTCAGTTGCTGACCAACGCGGTTGGCGGTCCCGGCGTCGAGCATGAGGGCTTTCCCGACTACTGAGCCGCGGCCCAATCCGTCGCGGTAAGCGCCCAGCCATCGCCTGGAGCGGCTGCGTCGGTTGTGACGACCGATCGGCCGTCTACGCCTTGGTGATGTTCCAGAACGCCAGCACGTTCGAGCGAAGCACCCCGGAAACATTGCTGCGCCACAGGAACGGCTGGATGAACTGGCCGAGAGGCAGATAGGGCAGCGACATCCCACAGGCGACGGTGCATATCCTGCAGCAGGGCCATCCGCTTTGCGGCATCGGGCTCGCGGATGTAGCGCAGGCGCATGTCCTCCTCCACCTGGTCGCATGGCCAGCCGTAAAAATTCTTGCCGTCGCAGGTGGTGATGGTGGACGGACTGGTGAGCGGGCTGGAAAGCTGGGCACCGTTGGCACTGGTGTGGAACAGATTCCAGCCGCCTTGCGCGGGGTTATCCTTTTTCTGTCGTCGGGTCGCGACGCTGCCCCAGTCCGACATTTGCAGATCCACCTTGAAGCCGATCTTCTGCAACATATCGACGGTGACCAGGCTGAGTCGCTCATAGGTCGGAATGTCGGACCCACCGATCAACACGACGGGCGTGCCGTCGTAGCCTAACTCGCGCACCAACTGTCGCGCGAGGTCCAGGTTCGGCTTGCGGTACGCGTCCGATCCGACCTCTGTGCCGTTCGGACTGCCGCAGACCCAGAACGCAAAGCATTCGTGCCAAAGCTTCGGATCGCCGTAGGCAGCCGACATGTAGTCCGACTGGTTCATGGCATGCGCAACGGCCTGGCGTGCCTTCAGGTTGTTGAACGGCGGCCAGAGTTGGTTGAAGCGCAGCACCGCATAGGATTCCAGCGGCCAGACCTCGCCTATGACGACGTTGCGATCACCCGCGACCGTGGGCAGCAGATCGAGCGGCGGGGCGTCGAGCATATCGACCTCGCCTTGGCGCAATGCGCTGAAGGCGACCGATGGGTCGGGGATGATCACCCATTCCACGCGATCGACCTTGACCACCTTGCCGCCCGCGAAGCCGCTGGCCGGTTCCGATCGGGGGACGTAGCCGTCGAATTTCTCGTAGACCAGTTTGGCGCCCGGCCGGTATTCGGATTCGACGAAGCGAAACGGGCCGGAGCCGATGCGTTCACGCACCGGCGTGAACGGATCGGTCAGCGCATCTTTCTCACGCATGATGGCGCCGACCACGCCGTTGCTGCCGCCCAACAGGAATTCGGTGAATGCGAACGGCTGCTTCAGGCGGAGTGAGAACGTGCGGTCGTCGGCGCGCTGATATTCCGCGATCAGCCCGGCCAGGATCTGGTTCTGGCTGTCGCGCACGAACATCCGCTTCAGCGACGCGATGACGTCGCGTGTGGTTACGTCGCCGCCATCGTGGAACTTCAGGCCTTTGCGCAGGGTGAATCGTGTAGAGCAAGCCGTCGTCGGATGTCTTGCAGGTTTCCGCCATCTGCGGCTGGACATTCATCTTGTCGTCCCAGCCGAACAGCTGGTCGTAGATCATGGCGCCGTGCATCGACACATTATTGACCTGTGCGAACACCGGATCGAACGATTGCGGCTCGGCCTGCGGCACGACGCGGAGGGTCTTCGGGTTCGTCTGGGCGGCGGCATAGCGACTGGTGGTGCGGGCCAAGGCGGCTACAGTGGCGGCTGCGGTGAAGCTACGTCTGCCAAGCATGGTCGCGTTCCCTGTCAGAGCGGTTGGTTGCGAAAGAAACGATTATCCGGGCGGGGCAGGCCGAGGTTCTCGCGCAGTGTTTTGCCTTCGTATTCGCGGCGGAAGATGCCGCGTCGCTGCAATTCCGGCACGACGCGGTTGACGAAATCGTCGAGGCCGGCGGGCAGGTATGGGAACATGATGTTGAAACCGTCGCAGGCTTCGGCCAGCAGCCATTCTTCCATCTGGTCGGCGATCATCGCCGGCGTGCCGATCAAGGCCGGGCCGCCGTAGCCGCCAAGACGCTGGGCGAGTTGGCGCACTGTCAGGTTTTCCCGCCTCGGCCAATGCGATGGCGCGTTCGCGACCGCTTTTGCTGGCGTTGGTTTCAGGGATGTCCGGCAATGGCGCATCCGGATCGAAATTTCGCGCATCGGTGCCGAGGGCGATCGACAATGACGCGATGGCACTGTCGTAGTGCACACGGCTGTCGAGCAATGCGCGTTTCTCGCGCGCTTCTTCCAGCGAGTCGCCGACGACAACGAACGCACCAGGCAGGATCTTCAGATTGTCGGGGTTGCGGCCCAGTTTTGCCATGCGTCCTTTGACATCGGCATACAGGGCACGTCCGCCGGCCAGATCGCCCGCGCCGGCGAAGATCATTTCCGCGGTTTCGGCCGCGAGCTGACGGCCGGCATCCGACGCGCCCGCCTGCACGATCACCGGCCAGCCCTGAATCGGGCGTGCGATGTTGAGTGGTCCGCGCACCGAGTAATATGGCCCCTTGTGGTCAAGCACATGCATGCGGGCGGGGTCGAAGAATTCACCGGTTTCGACGTTGCGGATGAATGCGTCCTCTGCCCAACTGTCCCACAAGCCGGTGACGACATCGTAGAATTCACGGGCTCTTCGGTAGCGTTCGTCATGCTCCATATGCTCGTCGAGGCCGAAATTCAGCGCCGCGTCCGGGTTGGATGTGGTGACGATGTTCCAGGCCGCGCGACCGCCGCTGATATGGTCGAGCGAGGCGAAGCGTCGCGCGACGTGAAACGGCGCGTCGAAGGTGGTGGAACCGGTGGCGATCAGGCCAATGTGGTCTGTCACCATCGCCAACGCCGACAGCAGCGTGAACGGTTCGAACGAGGTCACGGTGTGGCTGCGCTTCAGCGCTTCGATCGGCATGTTGAGCACGGCCAGATGGTCGGCCATGAAGAATGCATCGAACCTGCCGCGTTCCAGTGTCTGGGCGAAGCGCTTCAGGTGCGCGAGGTTGAAATTCGCGTCGGGGTAGGCGCCAGGATAGAGCCAGGCAGCGGTGTGGATGCTGGCCGGCCGCATGAAGGCGCCGAGATGGAGTTGCCGTCTGGTCATGTTGCCCCGCGCATCCTTCCCGCATAGACCTGCCTGCATGATTTAGGCGCGAGGAGACGCTGATGACAATCCGGACTGTGATCGGCGATGCGCCCAAGCGTCGGGAGGATGCGCGCTTCGTGACCGGTCGGGGCGCTTATCTGGATGACCTTGCGTTTGACGGTGTCGTGCATGCCGTCGTGCTGCGCTCACCACATGGTCATGCGCGGATCGATGGCATCGAGGTGGCTGCCGCGCGTGCCATGCCGGGGGTGCTTGCCGTGCTGACGTCCGCGGATGCGGCGGCCGATGGGTTGCAGCCGATGCGTCCCACGGTGGAAGCCAACGTGCAGACCGGCGAGCCGTTTGCTTTCGCACCTCAGCCATTGCTGGGACAGGGAAAGGTCCGCCATGTCGGCGAGCCGGTGGCACTTGTCGTCGCCGAGACGCGCGCGCGAGCTCTGGATGGCGCTGAACGCGTCGTGGTGACTTATGCGCCGCTGCTGGCGGTGACGACTGCGGAGGCTGCGCGAGCGGCTGGTGCGCCGGAGATATCGGCGGAGGTGCCGGGGAATGTGTGCCTTGACTGGCACACCGGTGATGCGGCGGCGGTGACGGCGGCATTCGCGACGGCGGCGCACGTCGTCACGCTGCGCTTCGACAACCACCGCATCGTCACCAATCCGATGGAACCGCGCGGCGCGGTTGGGTGCTACGACCGCGCGCAGGACCGCTACACGCTGCATGTGTCCAGCCAGAACATTCACGGCAACCGCGATGCGACGGCTCGGGCATTGGGCGTTCCATCCGCCGCGGTGCGGTTCATCGCGCCCGATGTCGGTGGCGGGTTCGGCGCGAAGAACTTCACCTATGCCGAGCATGCGCTGATCCTGTGGGCGGCGCGACGCGTTGGCCGGCCGGTGAAGTGGATTGCCACGCGCAGCGAAGGCTTTGTGTCCGACCATCAGGCGCGCGATCACCATGCGGAGGCGGCGCTGGCGCTGGATGCGGATGGGCGGTTCCTGGGGTTGCGCGTTACCAGCGTGGCCAATGTCGGTGCGTATATGGCGGGTGGGTCCGGCGCGGTGCAGACCAACCAGTATGTTCACCTGCAAGGCAGCATATACGCGGTGCCCGCTGTCGAGTTGCGCGTCGCGGCGGTTCTGAGCAACACCACGCCGATTGGCGTCACGCGTGCGCCGGGCTTTGCCGAATCGGCGAATATCATGGAACGGCTGATCGACACCGCGGCCAGGCAATGCGGCTTCGACCGCGCGGAATTGCGCCGGCGCAACATGGTGCCGGCCGATGCCATGCCGATGACCAACGCGCTTGGTTTCAGCGTGGACAGCGGGCATTTTCAGGAGACGTTCGATCGCGCGTTGATGCAGGCCGATGTTGCCGGCTTCGCGGTGCGGCGTGCCGACAGCGAAACGCGCGGGCTGCTGCGCGGGCTGGGGTTCGCGTGCCACATCAAGGGAACCGGCGGTTCGCCGCACGAGAACGTCGATATCCGTTTCGAAACGGACGGCACGGTATCGCTGATCACCGGCACGCAGACCATAGGCCAAGGACACGAAACGACATTTCCGCAGATCCTGGCGGATCGGCTCGGTGTGCCGAACGAATTGATCCGGCTGCGTCAGGGCGACACCGATCTGATCGCAACCGGCGGCGGCCATGGCAGTTCGCGTGCGACGTATATGGGCGGCACGGCGATCTGGCGTGCATCGGAGACGATAATTGCCAAGGGTACACGCATCGCCGCGGAGGCGATGGAAGCGGCTGATGAGGACATTCGGTTCGCGGATGGCCACTTCGTTGTGGCGGGCACCAACATGTCGATGTCGCTGCTGGACGTAGCGGGACGCGCGCGCGATGCCGGCACACCGCTAGACACGTATCATGCGTGGACACGCGAACACATGACCTTTCCGAATGGAACGCATGTTGTAGAGGTGGAGATCGATCGCGATACCGGATGCGTCGCACTCGTGCGGCACACCGCGGTGGACGATTACGGCGTGCTGATCAATCCGATGGTTGCATCCGGGCAGGCGCATGGCGCAATCGCGCAGGGCATGGGGCAGGCACTGCTGGAGCACGCGGTGTACGATCCGGAAACGGGGCAGCCGATTGCCGGGTCGTTCATGGACTATGCACTGCCGCGCGCCGACGATCTGCCGGCGTTCGATCTGAGCTTCAATGCGACCCGCTGCACGACCAATCCGTTGGGCGTGAAAGGCTGCGGCGAGGCAGGCGCGGTCGGCGCATTTCCAGCGGTCGCCAATGCGATAGTGGATGCGTTGGCGCCGTTCGGTGTTATGGCGATCAATGGTCCTGCAACGCCGGCGGCGATTTGGCGGGCGATGCGCGGGCGCGATGACAGGTGAGTATTATCCGTTGACCGCACGAATGATCGCTGCCCAGCGATCCAGCACCGGCAGGATGGTCTCGGCCTTTTCGGACGGCAGACTGGTCGAGATACGATTCACAGCCAGATCCTGATAACGCTTGATCAGGTCTACGTCTTCGGCCTGACCGCCGATCGAAATATCGAAATGCGCCGGATCGCGTCCGGCCTCGGCTGCCATCTGGCGGAAGCGCGGAATCAGTTCGGTCAGCGGCGTCGGTGAGCCTGCGGTCACCTGCGGCATCCAACCGTCGCCGTAACGCACCGCGCGGCGCGCACTGTAAGGGAACGCACCACCCACAAGGATCGGTGGATGCGGCTTTTGTACCGGCTTCGGCCAGGTTTGCATCGGACCGAAGTCGACGAACTCGCCGTGGTACTCCGCGGTGTTCTGCAACCAGATCGCCTTCATCGCCTCGATCCGCTCGCGCGCAAGCTTGTGCCGCGTGGCGAAATTGGTGCCGTGATTCTCCATTTCGTCCTGGTTCCAGCCATTGCCCACACCGAACACGAATCGCCCGCCGGATACCTGATCGATCGAGGCGACCAGCTTCGCGGTCTGGATCGGATCGCGTTGGGCGATCAGGCAGACACCGGTGCCGATCTTCAGCGTCTTCGTCGCAGCCGCTGCCATGGTGAGCGTCACGAACGGATCCATCGCGTCGTAGTAGCGCTTCGGCAGATCGCCACCGAGCACGAATGGCGTTTTGCGCGACAACGGAATGTGCGAATGCTCGGGTGCCCAGACGATATCGAAGCCGCGTTCTTCCAGTGCGCGGGCGAGTTCCGCGGGTGCCATCGAATAGTCGGTGAAGAACATCGATGCGCCGAATTTCATGGCTGCCGGCTACTTTGCATGATCGATCATGCCCATCCACCACATGGTGTGTTCCCCGACCTCGATATCGTACGCGCGAACGAAGTCCAATCGGCCGTCCGAGGCGATGCGGAACAACGACAGACGTGTCGGCACATCGCGGATGGTGTCGCCGTCGCGGACATGCAGGCCCATGATGTGCGCGACGACGAGCAGCCGGCCGGTTGGATCGATGTGAAAAGTGCGTGGGTGAATGCCGTGGGTATCGACATGCTGGATCAGGTTCGGCTCGCCGGTGGCCTGGTCGATCGTGTAGACCGCCAGCGAGTTCTCGCCGCCGGCAAACACGCGCTGACCGGCGAATTCCACTGTTTCGCTGGAACGGTTGGCGACGTAGACCGTGCGTCCGTTCGGATGCACGTGCACGGTGCCGACCAGTTGGCGATGCCGGGTGCCGGGGTCGGCCAGCGCATCCTTGCGGAAACGCGGCGCGGCTGCCAGCGCACCATCCTTCAGTTCGAACATATCCAGCTGGTTCTGCCGTTCCAGCGACACGTAGACCCAGGGGCGAGTTGGGTGAAAATCCAGATGGCGTGGGCCGAAACCGTAGCCGCCACCTGGCGCGATTGACACCTCGTTGGTCAGAACACCGTCACGGAAGTCGAACACCTGGAGCGCGCCGGGTTCTTCCGGCTTGCCATCCGCGGCGTCGTGGCCGCGCGTGACCAGGATCACCTGCCGGTTGTCCGGTGTCGCGCGCACCTGGTGCGCGAAGATGCCGGGATCGATCGGGCCGGGCTGCGCCACTTCATCGCCCGGTGTTGCGTCGGCGTTGATGCGGTAGACGCGAATCGCGGCGGGATTGCTGAACGCGACCAGGATGTATTCGGATGGAATGTCGGTCGCCATATGAATCGGCCGTGTCGGCAGCCGGATCGGAGCGCCGTGCGGGCTCAGCGCGCCGCTGGCGGGGTCGATGCGGAACGCGGTCACGTGATGCGTGCTTCCCGACTTTCCCATGCCGGACGCGCTGTCGCTGGTCGCGACGTACAGATGGCGCCGCGACGCGTGTGGCCAGACATACTGCACATTCGCCGGCAGGCTGACCGTGCCGCGACGGGTCAGCGTGGCGGCGTCCGTGTCCATATCGTACTGCGTCAGCTCCGCACCGACGCTTGCGTACAGCGACATCGGCGTTACCTGAACGTATAGACGTTCAGCGCGTTGTCGCGGAACAGCATGCGTTCCTCCTGCTCCGTCATCTTGAAGCGGAACGCGGTCTTCGGATCGTCGAAGTCCCAGTGCGGATAATCGCTGGAGTAGACCATGCGGTCCCAGCCGATCCATTCGAACACCTGGCGCAGGTCCTCGGGGTTCTCCGGCTCTTCCACCGGCTGCGTGGCGAACCACAGGTTGGTCCGCATGTATTCCGACGGCGGCCGCTTCACCTGCGGCACTTCGTCGCGCATCTTCTCCCAGTGTCTGTCCAACCGCCAGCCAAGTGACGGCGCCCAGGCGAAGCCGCCTTCGATCAGGCAGATCTTCAGGCGCGGAAATGCCTCGAACACGCCTTCCAGAATCAGGCTGGCGGCCTGGTTCTGCATCGAGTGGACCAGCATGTGATGGTCCTCGATGTAGAACTGCGGCCAGCCGCTGGCGGATGGCGCGCTGTTCTGCGTGCCGCCGATATGCAGGCCGATCGACAGATTGTTCGCCTGTGCCGCGGCGAAGATCGGCCAGTAGCGGCGGCGTCCAAGCGGTTCGGATGTCTTCGATCCCAACTGGATCTGGGCGAACCGCCAATCGCCGGCACGCTTCTCGATCTCCTTGATCGATGCCTCTGGATCGTCCTGCGGCACCAGGATCGAAGCGCGCAGCCGCGGTTCCAGATCGACGAAGTCGTGCGCCTGCCAGTCGTTCATGGCTGTGCACAGCGCCGCGGCTTCATCGAGATTGCGCGACGTGTTGCCGCCCAGCAGCGGTTCCAGCACACCGTACGCGATGTTGTAGGCGTCCAGCAGTTGCTCGCGCATGAACGGTACATCGGACCCAGGCAGTCCGCCGCCCGGCGGCCAGGCATCGCGCCGCGACGTGTTCGGCGAGAAGCGCGGATAGGTGCCGCGGTCGGCATAGATGCCGCAGTTGAACTTGCCGTACTCGGCAAGATGCTTGCGCCAGCGCGCCGACAGGTACTGGTTCAGCGCCCCGGCTTCATATACGGATGGATGTCGCAATCGACGATGCCGAGCTGCGCATCGGCATCGGCGCGCCGTTCCAGGACGTCAACGGGGGCGTTCATTGCACGCTCTCCTTCAGGCGGGGATAGGTTTCCAGCGGATTGTCGACGCGGATGCGCTGCAGCAGGGCGGGTGACAATCCGCCGGGCAGCACCTGATCGCCCTCGAACTGCCAGTGCGGATAATCGGAAGCGAACAGCAGCATCCGGTCGCTGTCGATCTGCTCGATGATGCGGTCGATCACCGGCGTATCGCGCGGCGCGTCGATCGGCTGCACGGTCAGGCGCACATTCTCCCGGATCGTCTCCGCCGGCGAGCGCTTCACCCACGGCACCTCGGCCCGCACACCGCGCCAGGTCTTGACCGCGCGCCACAGGAAGCCGGGCAGCCAGGTCACGCCCGATTCGATCAGCACGCACGCGCAGGGACGGAAACTTGTTGAACACGCCGTTGGAGATCAGGCTGAGCAACTGGTCCTCGAAAGATCTGCGAGTTCGCGACGTAGTCGTGCAGATAGTGCGACGGCCAGCCGCCGGACGTCGGCGCGTAGCGATACATGCTGCCGGCGTGCAGGCCGATCGGCAGATCGTGCTTCACCGCCGCCTCATAGATCGGCCAGTAATAGCTGCGGCCCAGCATCATCTCGCACGCCACCGGCATCAGGATCTGCACGAAGCGCCGGTCGGCGGCGCAGACGTTCGATTTCCTCCACCGCCATCAGCGGCGCCTGCGCCGGCACCACGATGGAGGCGCGCAGGCGGGGATCCTTGTTCAGCCAGTGCTCGATGATCCAGTCGTTCACCGCGGAACAGATCGCCGCGCCCATGCTCTCGCTGACGGCGACCTGACCGCCGGTGAGCGGATTGCAGATCGCCATGCTGATGCCGAACGCATCCAGCGCGTCGCGCTGCATGTTGGCAGGCTGGAGCCCGGCCGCTCGCCCTGCACGCGCCAGTCCGGCCGGCAGGTGATCGGCGCATTCAGCGGGTAGCTCATCATGTCGAAGCCATCGAGCCCGCGCGCAATGAATGATTCGCGCCAGAAATCGTCCATGTAGGGCAGCAGCGCCTTGATGTTGGGCACGCCCGGATGGATGTCGCAGTCGATGGCGCCGGTGCGACGGTTGTCATGGTTTGTTCCATGCAGCGCGACTGTACGGGCAATGCGTCAGCCCTTCAATCCCGCGCGGCGCAGGCTGCGCTGCCAGTCGGCGGCGACCGCGTCCAGCGCCACCTTCGCGGTCTGCTGCCCCAGCAGCACCTGCGAAATGCCGCTGCGCAGCTGCAATTCCAGCGTCGGCCAGATCGGTTCGCGCGGCTCCAAGCGTCGCGGTCTGCATCGCCTCTGCCAGCACCGGCGCCCAGCCGAACCGCTCCTGCACGTCCGGTTGGTTCAGCACCGAAACGCGCGGCGGCGCGTTGCCGCGTTCGAGCGAGCGGCGCATCCATTCCTTGCTGGTGGCCATCTGGATGAACTCGAACGCCCACTCCTTGTTCTTGCCCGCGCTCGGCACACCGAATGTCCAGCCGCCGACGCTGACGCGGCTCTCCGCGCGCGAATGCGCGCCGGGCGCCACGGCCCATGCCCACTTCCCGGCGGTCTTCGACAGTTTCGGGTCGTTGATCAGCGTGCCGTACGGCGCCAGCGTGATCGTCATGGCGTAGCGGTCGTTCTGGCCGCCGGCGACGATTTCATCGAACTCCCAGGTGATCGCATCGGGCACGACGACCTTGTACTTGGTCATCAGGTCGCCGTAGTACTGCAACGCTTCCACCGCGCGCTGGTCGTTGATCAGGATCTCCCAGGTCTTCGGATCGAAGTAGTGCCCGCCGTTGCCGCGCAGGAACGGCGTGAAGCCGCCGACCATCGCCGGTCCCTGGCGTCCCCAGATGCCAAGCCCGTAGCGATTCGGCGCGCCTGCCTTGGTGGTCGCGATGCACGCGGCCTGGAACTCGGCCCAGTTCTCCGGCGCCTTGGTGAAGCCGACATCCGCCAGCAACTGCTTCTGGTAATTCAGGATGCTCGCCGTGACGCGGTACGGAATGCCGAGCAGCTTGCCCTGATAGCTGGCCATGTCGCGGATCGGCGGCAGGAAATCGTCCCAGTCGAAGTCGGGATGCTTTGCCGCGCTGCTGGCCAGCAGCTTTTCGTGATCTTCCATATGCGGCGCCAGCCAGCCGGCATAGGTGCGCGGTCCACTGGATGATGTCGATGCCGTTGCTGCCGGAATTCAGTTCGGCTTTCAACCGAGCGCTCAGTGCGTCGATCGGCAGCAGGGTGAAGTCGATCTTGATGCCGGTCTGCTTCTCGAATGCCGGCGCGACTTCCTCGACCAGGCACCAATGCCACGGGCCGTTGTCGCCGACGAACACCAGCTTGTCGGGTTTGCTCTGCGCCAGCGCGACGCGGGGCAGCGCAGCCGCGGCGGCGGCGGCCTGCAACAGGTGCCGACGATCTGATCATCGGCCGATCCCCGCGCGGCGCAGGCTGCGCTGCCAGTCGGCGGTCAGATCGTCCAGCGCCTGTTTCGGCGTCTTCTGGCCGAACAGGGCCTGCGACAATGCGGAGCGCAACTGGATTTCCAGCGTGTCCCACACCGGATAGGCGCGGCGTCGGAAAGCCGGTCTCGATCGCCTGCGCGGCGACCGGCGGCCAGCCGATGCGTCTCGACCATCTCGGGGTCCTCCAGCACGGAACGCAGCGGCGGCGCGTTGCCGCGTATCCATCGCGCGCTTCTGCCATCGCTTGCTGCACGCCATCTGGATGAATTCCAGCGACCATTCCTTGTTCTTGGTGTATTTCGGCACACCGAGGAAATGACCATCGATCCAGGTGCGGCCTTCATCTTTCGAGTGCGGCCCCTGCACCGTGGTCCATGCCCATTTGCCGCCGGTCTTGGAAATCTTCGGATCGTTGATCAGCGTGCCGTAGGGCGCGAACATCTGCACCATGGCGTAGCGATCGCTCTGCCCGCCGGCGACGATTTCGTCGAATTCCCAGGTCATCGCCTCGGGCGGCACGACCTTGTACTTGGTGACCAGTTCGGCGTAGAACTGTCAGCGCCTCGACGCCCTTTTCGTCGTTGATGAAGATCTCGCCGGTCTTGAAGTCGAGCAGGCCGGCCGCCGTTGGAGTACAGCCAGGGCATTGAAGCCGACGAACATGCCGGCGCCCTGACGGCCGAAGATGCCGAAGCGCATAGCGCTCGGGCGGCTTGTTCACGGCGAGCGCGGTCTTCAGGAATTCGTCCCACGTGCCGGGCGGGCTGGCTGAATCCGGCCTGTTCCAGCAACGCCTTCTGGTAGTGGAAGATGCCGGTGGTGATGCGATACGGGATGCCGACCAGCTTGCCGTCGTAGGTCGCGGCCTTCTTGGTGCCGGTAAGGTAGTCGTTCCAGTCGAAGTCGGCATGGCGCGATTTCATCTGGGCGAGCAGCGGCTCGTGGTCTTCCATGTGCGGCGCGATCCAGCCGGCCATGCCGACCGACCACTGCACGATGTCGATGCCGGCGCTGCCGGCGCCCAAGTTCGGCGCGCAGCCGAGCGCGCCAGGGATCGACGGGCAGCAGAGTGAAGTCGATCTTGATGCCGGTGGCTTTTTCGAACGCCGGTGCGACTTCCTCGACCATCGCCCAGTGCCATGGGCCGTTGTCGCCGACATAGACCAGCTTTTCCGGCTTGCTCTGCGCCTTGATCTGCGGCGCGGCCAGTACACCAGCGGTTGCGACCGAGGCTTGCAGGAGAGTGCGGCGGTTCAGTCCGGACATTTGTTTCCCCCTAGTATTTTTGTCAGCCCTTGACCGCGCCGGACGACAGGCCCGCGACCAGATGTCGTTGCGCGGCAAACGAGAAGATCAGCACCGGCAGGATCACCAGCACGCCCGACGCGGTCATGCCGCCCCAGTCGACGCCGGTGTCGCCGCCGGAGAACGCCGCCATCAGCACCGGCAGCGTGCGTGTCGCGTTGTTGGTCAGCACGGCGGAGAACAGGAAGTCGTTCCAGGCGAGCTGCAGGGACAGGATGCTTGCGGCCACCAGTCCCGGTCGGATCAGCGGCAGCACGACGTGGCGGAACGCGGCGTAGCGCGATGCGCCATCCACCCAGGCGCTCTCTTCCAATTCGCGCGGCAGGTCCTCGAAGAAGCCGCGCATGATCCACACCACCAGCGGCAGGCTGAAGGTGGTGTAGGCGAGGACCACGCTGGTCCGCGTCGTGGTCAGGCCGAGTTTGCTGAACAGGATGTACATCGGCACCAGCACCGCGATCGGCGGCAGCATGCGCATGACCAGCAGCGAGAAGAACAGGAACGAGCCGCCGCGGAATGGGAAGCGTGCGAAGGCGTACGCCGCGGGCACGCCGATGCAGATCGACAGGATCACCGCGCCGGATGAAACCAGCAGGCTGTTGACGAACGCCTGCAGGAAATCGGCCTGGCTCAGCACGCCGACATAATTTTGCAGTGTCGGCCACCAGATGAACAGCGGCGGGGTCGCGAATACCTGCAGCCGCGTCTTCAGCGACAGGCCGATGATCCAGAGCAGCGGGAACAGGAACACTGCGGTCATCGCGATCAGCGCAAGGTAGACGGAGCCGGCGAACAGCAGCTTGCTGCGACGCGAGCCGACGCCGGACAGCGCACTCATCGGATGTCTCGCACACCGTTGGAAGTGTTCGGATCGACCGGGAGTTCCAGTGTTGGGGCCTGGTCGTGGATAACCGGGTCACGCCCGCCCATGACGAATGGGCCGGGCCATGACGGCAGGTGACTCGGCAGTGACGGAGAGTGCCACATCAGTTTGCCTCCCGCCGGCGAATCACGGCGATGAAGAACAGGCACAGCAGCAGACACATCAGCAGCATCAGCCAGGAAGCCGCGGCGCCGAGGCTCAGGTCGAAGCGCACGAAGGATGCGAGGTAGGTGAACATCGACAGCGTCATCGTGGCGTTCGCCGGGCCGCCACTGGTCATGACGTAGATGTTGTCGAAGGCGCGGAACTCGAAGATCGTTCGCAGCAGCAGTGCCACCAGGATGTAGGGCTTCAGCAGTGGCAACGTGATGTGCCAGAACACCTGCACCCGGCTGGCGCCATCGATCGCCGCCGCCTCCACCGGTTCACTCGGCAGGGAGCGCAGGCCTGCGAGCAGCAGTACTGCCACGTAGGGCGCGTTCTGCCAGAGGTTCACCACCATGACGGAGATCAGCGCCGTGTCGGGACGGCCGAGCCAGACGATGTGACTGCCGATCCAGTAGTTGATCACGCCGTGGTCGGGGTCGAGCAGCAGCTTCCAGCATAGCGCCGCGACAATGGGCGTGATCATCATCGGCACGACCAGCGCGGTGCGGAACAAGCCGATCCACGGCAGGTCGATGTCCAGCAGCAGGGCGATGCCGAGGCCGAACGCGAGTTCGGTTGCGACGGTCGTCACGGTGTAGATGCAGGTGACGGACAGGCTTTTGATGAACTGCGGATCGGTCAGCAGGTCCTGGTAATTGTCGAGGCCGGCGAAATTGCCGGAGAACAATGCCTGGTCGGGCGACCAGCCCTGGAAGCTGAGATACAGCGAAAAGAGCAGCGGGATGCCGAAGATCAGCACCATCATCGCCGTGGTCGGCAGTATGGCGATGCGCGCGAACTGGCGGTCGAGCCAGCGCTGCACGCTGGTCGTGCCCGCGGTGCTCTCGCGCATGGTCCGAACGCCTGGGCGCCGGGCGGCGGTGGTGGTTCCTCCCATTTTCCCTCTTGTATCGGGGTGCGGTTGCTTCCGCCGGTACCATACAGCCGGGATCAGCGCGCGTCACGCGCGGCACGTCAGCCGACGCGCAACAGTCGAAATCCCTCGGCCTGCAACCACGGTATCGCGGTTGCGGCGTGCGGCGTCAGACGATCCACCAGATTCCAGAACCGCTTGCCGTGATTCATGTGCTTCAGATGCGCCACTTCGTGCGCGGCGACATAGTCCTGCACGAACTCCGGTGTCATCACCAGGCGCCAACTGAACGCCAGCGAGCCATCGACAGCGCAACTGCCCCAGCGGCTGCGCGTGTCCTTCACCGCGATGCGCCGTGCCGTCAAGCCGAGTGTCGCGGTCTTGTCGACGACCAATGCGGACAGACCGCCGCAGCGCCTCGGCACGCAGGAAATCCATGCACGCGACGGCGAAGAAATTCCGGTGCGCCCGCGACATGCAGCTCGCCATCCTGCAACCACGCACCACCGCGCGACTGCGGCATATGGCGAATGCGATGCGGCACGCCGGCGATAGAGACCAGCGTGCCATCGGCGAACGGCACTGCATCGGGCAGCGCGGCAATCCGGTTCGCCACCCAGTCGGCATGATTCATCAGCAGTGCAACGCCGGCACCGCGACCGGCGCGCATCGGCAGCGTGACAACCACACCGCCGCCGCATGGATCGATGCGCAAACTAACGCGCCGCGCGCGACGATTGCGTCGCCATTCGACGCGCGTCAATCCACCCGGCAAGCGTCAGCATTTCAGATCGCGGCAATTCCATTCTGCTCAGAAATGAGCAGATGCGAGCCAATTCGTCAACCCATCTGTTCGGTGCAGCTTGCCCGAGCGTTACGCCGCCTTTGCCAATTGCACGCCGCACGCATCGAACGCGGCGAACAATTTGGCCTGCTGTTCGCCGGTCAATTTCAGATGCGGCGGACGCATGTTGTGCCACGCCGCATCGCCGGTATGGCGCGCCATCAACGCCTTCAACGCGGGGATCGGCGCAGGCGCGGAGACGATCGCCTTGCGCGTCGCGCTGAGTGTTTCGTGCACACTGCGCGCCGACATCGTTGTCCTAGTTGGCATAGACCTGCGCGGCGATCGGCGAATTCACATTGGCCGCGGCGGTGATGCATCCGGCGCTGCCGAGTAGCAGCAGCGGACGCAGCAGCGTGTCGTCGCCGGCGTAAACCTCGAAGCCATCCTTCGCGAAGTTCTCCACATAGGCGCGGCCGTTTTCGTAATTGCCGCTGCTGTCCTTCACGCCTTTCAACGTGCCCGGGAATGCCTTCAGCAACCGTCCGATCAGATCGACGCTGAACGGCACCGCCGATTGCTGCGGGAAATTGTAGAGGTAGTATTTGATGCCGGTGCCGACGCGGTTGATCACCTCGCTGAAATACGCGAACAGCCCGTCCTCGGTCGGGTTCTTGTAGTAAAATGGCGGCAGCAGCAGCGCGGCGCGGCAACCGACATCGGCGCCTGCTTCGTCAGCAGCACGGTATCGGTGAACGCCGGCGTGCCGGTGCCCGGCATCATCTTCGCCGCGGGAATGCCGCGCGCCATCAGTCCCTGCAATATCTCGATGCGCTCGCTGATGCCGATGCTGTTCGCTTCGCCGGTGGTGCCGAGTACGCCCAGATTGTTGCAGCCGTTCGCCAGCAGCCAACGGCAATGCGCCGCCATGCGATCGAGATCGACCGAGTAGATCGGCGCGCATCGGCGTCAGCACGGCAGCGTTCACGCCACCGAACAGGGCGTTCTTCATCATCACTCTTTCTCCTTGGGCGAAGGTCTGGCGGGCAAGGTTTGTCGGCCGAAGGTTTGGCGGGCAAACGTTTGGTGCGCGGCATGCGGCCGGGCCAGTCGACGATGTAGTCCTCGAACGAACCGGCGCTTCGTTCGCTGATCGCGCGGCCGCGTACCGAGATGCCCGCCTCATGCACCGTGTCGGGATCGCCGGACACCAGCGGATGCCACCACGCCAGGTCCTTGCCGTCCGCCAGGCGGCGATACGCGCAGGACGGCGGCAGCCAGTCGATCGCGCGCACTTCCGCCGGTGTCAGGGACACGCAATCGGGCACGCGGCGGTGGCGATGCGCGTAATCGCCGCACTGGCAGGTTTTCAGGTCCAGCAGGCGGCACGCGACATTGGTGAACGACAGCGCGCCGGTGTCGTCGTCGCGCAGCTTGTGCAGGCAACAGCGGCCGCAGCCGTCGCAGAGCGATTCCCACTCGTCGTGGGACATCTGCTCCAGCGCTCTTGGCCTTCCAGAACGGCACGGGCGCATCCATGGCCCGGCAGACTACCGAAGCCGGTGATCAGTGACCAGTGGTGCAGGCTGGCCGCGCCGATCGACGTGAGTCGTCTGTTTCTGGGCTGCGATCCCGCGTCCGCGCAAGGGCGGCGAACTTCGGGCAGACCGGCCGATTGTGGCCTGCTGATCCCGGTCCGCCGCAAGGGGCGGCGAACTTCGGGGGCAGGACACTGAAGTTCCGTTTATTATTCGAGTGGCCTGCTGATCCCCTGCGTCCGCCGCAAGGGGGCGGCGAACTTCTGCGGGGGCGATGGCACTGGCCGCTAACGCGGTGGCGGCAGGCTCTGCTGCTGCACCGGGCCAAGTTGCGTCGGCGCACCGTAGCCAGGGGCCGGCGACGATTGATACGGCGGCGGCGATTGATCCCCCGGCGGCGGCTGGTAGGCCGGTGCGGGAACCGAGGCCTGTTGCGCGTCGCCCGCACCATAGCGGGTCAGCACCTCGCGCAGCGGATCGGCGCCGGGATTGGACCCCTGCATGCCATGACGATCTGCCGAGCGGCGAACTCGCTGGCCGTAATAGTCGCGGTTCAGGTCGGTGCGATGCGCCCATCACGCTGCCCTCGCAGCGAGATGCCGCCGTACAGCCCGCGCGACTGCGAGAAGGCGATGATGTCGGCGCCCAGCGCTCCGGTGGTCGATCCCTGCACGCCGCGCGCCGAGCGTGGCGATGGCGAGCGAGGCATCGGCGCCGATCTTGAACTGGCTGTCCAGGATCGCGTTCAGGCCCGGTCTCGTCATGATCAGCATGATGAACTGGCTGTCCTGGATGCCGATCTGCAAGCCGAAGCTGCCGCTGCCCATGCCGTAGAATGCCGGATAGGACCAGGTGCCGTTCCCGGCGCGCGCCAGCAGCACGCAGGCGCCGCCTTCGCCGCCGAAGAAGAAGCCGGCCTTGAACACCCGCGGGCAGATCATCATGCCCCGGGCGCGCTCCAGCATCGTCGCGCGGGTCCTCCGACACCGACTGGTTCATCATGTCCTGCACCGCGAGCGTGGAGCGGTCCACCAGCGTCTGTGCGTCGCCCTGCGCGTGCGCCGGCCGTGGCGCGAGCAGGGGCAGCACGGCAAGCGCGACTGCGGCCAACAGGATGCGGATCATGGTCATCTCCTCGGGTTTCGCGACGCGCTCGCGCGCCCGATTCGCGACGCCATACTACTTTTGCTCGGATTCGCGGAGGCATCGTGATGGGCGCGTGATCAAGCCCCTGGATTGGTCAATATCCCGGCAGTTCGTTGACGCAGACCACCCGCCAGCCTTCCGGGTAACGCTCCAGCCGGGTCAGCGAGAGGTTCTGCACCGCCAGATGCAGGGCGTTGTCCGGTCCGATGCGCAGGCAATGCGCCACCGCGGCGCGGATCGCGCCGCCATGGCTGACGATGACCACGTCCTCGCCGGCGTGCGCGGGCGGCGAGCCGCTCCAGCGCCGCGCCGACCCGGTGGATGACGTCGGCCATCGTCTCGCCGCCCGGTGGGCGTTCGTGGCCGGCCAGCGGCCAGAAGGCGTGCTTCGGCAGGGTCAGCCGCGCCGGCAATTCGGCATGCGGCAGGCCTTGCCACTCGCCGAGGCTCTGCTCGATCAGGTCCGGTTCGACCTCGGGCTCGGCGCGGGGATAGCCGGCGGCGAAGATCGCCTCGGCGGTGCGGCGCGTGCGCGACAGGGGCGTGACCATCCAGGTCGCGGGGCGGGGCAGCCGTGTCGGCCAGCGCCCGATACATCGGCGCCTGCTCCAGCAGGGTCGTCTCGCAGAGCGGCACATCCATGATGCCGTACAGGATGGCGCGCGCGTTCTCTTCCACCAGGGCGTGGCGGATCAGCCAGAAGCGGGTTTCGCTCATCGGTGCGGTCCATGCCTGGTCTGGCCATGCGTGGTTTCGCCATGGCGGCGGCTCTGGCCACGCGTGGCTTGGCCAAGCATGGCATGTTGGCTCGGACGGGTCATTCGCCGATGCTCATCAGCGCGCCGCGCAGCCGGGCCTGGCGGAACTGGCGGGAGAACAGCAACGCGGCTCCTGCCAGCCACACCGCGTTCAGCGCGAACGCCGCGATCAGGTGGTCCCAGCGGATCTCCCCGTTCAGCAGCACCGCGCGCATGCCTTCGAACACGTGGGCCGAGGGCAGTGCGAGCGCGAAAGGCTGCATCACTTTGGGCAGGACGGCGACCGGGTAGAACACCGCGGAGAACGGCGTCAGGCCGAACAGCACCGACCAGGCCAGCGCCTCTGCGCCGGCGCCGTGGCGCAGGATCAGCGACACCACGCCCAGTGCCACCGACCAGCCCATGATCATCAGGTTGATGAAGAACAGCACGACGATGGGGCCGAGTGCGAACAGGTTGTAGGCATAGAGCAGCCAGGCGACGAGGATCGCGGGTGCGACGCCGGCCATCATGCGGATCACCGATATGAGAATCAGCGCCGCCACCAGTTCCCAGGGCCGCATCGGGCTGACGAAGACATGGCCGAGGTTGCGCGACCACATCTCCTCCATGAAGCTGATGGCGACGCCCATCTGGCTGCGCAGCGCCACTTCCCACAGCAGCACGCCGCCCAGCAGCGTGGCGCCCGCGATGGCGGCGCCGCTGCCCATGCGTGCTGCCAGGAAACGTGCGGTGAAGCCCCAGATGCACATTTGCAGCACCGGCCAATAGGCGAGTTCCAGCAGGCGCGGCCAGGAGCGGCGGTACAGCGCGAGGTGGCGGTACATCAGGCCCCAGATGCGGCGGGCGGCGGGATGCATCATGCCGGCGCTCTGGCGTGGGCTCGGCCGCGGTCGCGGGCGATGTCCAGGAACACCTCTTCCATGTCCTCGCGGCCATAGCGGTCCAGCAGTTCCTGCGGGCTGCCGCGATCGACGATGCGGCCCTGCTTCAGCATCAGCACGTAGCTGCACAGCCGTTCCACCTCGGCCATGTTGTGCGAGGCGAGCAGGATGGTGCAGCCGCTTTCGTCGCGGTAGCGCTCCAGCCAGGTGCGCACCCAGTCGCCGGTGTCGGGGTCGAGGCTGGCGGTCGGTTCGTCGAGCAGCAGCAGTTCCGGCCGGTTGATCAGCGCCTTGGCGAGCGCGACGCGGGTCTTCTGCCCGGCCGACAGCTTGCCGGCCGGGCGGTCCAGCAACTCGCCCAGGTCCAGTTCGTCGGCAAGTTCGGCGATGCGGCGCTCGAGGTCGGCGACGTTGTAGAGATGGCCGTAGACCCGCAGGTTCTCCGCCACCGACAGGCGCTGCGGCAGCGACACGTAGGGCGACGAGAAGTTCATCCGCGCCAGCGCGGCGAAGCGGTCGCGCGCCATGTCGTGGCCGAGCACCTCGATGGTGCCGGCGGTGGGGATCAGCAGGCCGAGCAGCATGGCGATGGTGGTGGTCTTGCCGGCGCCGTTGCCGCCGAGCAGGCCGACGGTCGCGCCGGCTGGCACGGTGAAGTCGATGTCGTCGACCGCCAGCGTTTCGCCGTAGCGTTTGGTCAGGTTGTGCACCCGGATGGCGTCCATGCGATGGGGATTAGGGCCGTCGGGCGGTTACGCCAAGGGGGCGGCAAAGGGGGTGTGTCATGCAGGACGCTGCCTACCGAGCCGGCACTGATCGGCGAGGTGACGATCGGATTCTGTAATCGGTTCTCTGAGGTCAAGAGTTCTTGGCGCCTCAGGTTCCCTTGCCTGAGGCGCGCCACTCGCCCAAATCGACCTTACTCAGATCTTTGCGGCTGCCGGCTGAACATAAGGTCTTGGCCAAGAGCGGACCGTCCGCTTTCAAGCTGCTTCCGAAAGATCGGGCCTCATTCGTCAAAGCGCGGCAGACCGTCCGTCCTCCCGATGGGTCCAACCGTACCGCGAGCGCGTGCCTATGCGCTTACTGGCTGCGCGTCACCGTCACACCCGCCAGCGGATCGAGGAGATCCGTTCGCAGGCGGCGATCAATTCATCCTGGAGGTTCGTATCGCGCGCCAGCGGGTTGGGAGCCCGCCGCCGCAGATGGAAGAAGTACTCGCCGGTCACCCGCGCCGCGGCGTCATCGCTGACCGCGAGCCATGCCTGAGTGCGATGCGCCTGGTTCATGTCATCCGGCGCGCCGGCTCCACCCATCCGCGTGGGCACCCAGCCCGGCTCCAGCGCGTTGGCGAACACGTCGGGCCAAAGGCGGGCGGCGGCGAAAGCCAAGACCACGTCGTACAGCTTGCTCTCGGCATAAGCGGTGGCGCCCGACCAGCGCCGGCGGGTCCAGGCGAGGTCGTCCAGATGGGCGATGGCGCTGTGGTGCATCCCGGAACTCAGATAAACGAGCCTTCCGGGTTGCTCGATCAGGACGGTCAGGACGAATGGGGCCAGCACGTTGGTCGCGAACACCTCCGGCACGCCGTCCTCTGTCTCGATCCGGTCGGGCTCCCGATAGCCGATCCCGGCGTTGTGGATCACCGCATCGAAGCGGCCCAGGCGATTGACCTGCTCGGCGACCTCGCGCATCCCGCGCACGGTGGTAAGGTCGCCGGTGACGACGTCCAGGGCTTTCGGCAATTGACGGCGCGCGTCCGCACTGCGCGCCGCGCTCCGGCCGTGCAGGACCACCTGGTGGCCCTGCTCGACAAGTAGCCGCCCCGTCATCAGGCCGAGGCCGGTCGAGGATCCGGAGATAAAGATCTTGGCCATGGCGTTCTCTTTGCGTTGCCGGGTCAGGCGGCGTGGAGTTGAGGGAAACGCGCTTCGAAAGCGTCGGGCGTGTAGCCGGCGGCCCCGAACAGACGGGCGCGGGCCGCGTCCGTCTGCGCGTGCAGACGCACCAGGTCCACGTCCAGCAGGCGGCCAGCGTGCTTGCGCAGACGCCCCGCCACCATGACCTCCTGAACATCCGCCCGGTCGATCATGTGTACCACCGTACCGACCGCATTATGCGAGGGGTAGACGGCGATGCCGTCGGTCCGGATCGCGATGATGTCGGCCTGCTTGCCGGGCGTCAGCGTGCCGATCTGGTCGGCAAGGCCCAGGCAGGCCGCGCTGTTGACCGTCGCCGTTTCGAGGATCGCGCGCACCGTCACCGCCGCCGGCGTAGCGCTCTTGCCAAGGACGCGCTGCGCCTGGGCTATCGACCGCTGCAGGAAGAAGGCGATGCGCATTTCGGCGAACATGTCGCCGCTCATCGACGTGTCCACATCCACGCCCAACGCCGGCTTCAGGCCGTAATCGATCGCCGTCTGGAATGGCATTCCGCCCGCCTCGAAGCCGAACAGGGCGTCGGATCGGGGATTCACGGTCACGTGCGCCCCCGCCGCCTGCAGCAGCCGCCACTCGCTGTCGGTGAGGCGCGTGCAGTGGTTGAAGATGTTGTCCGCGCCGAGCAGGCCCTTATCATGCATGTCGGTGATGACACTGCCGGGGCCGGCATATTCGGTGAGGATGCGAAGACCGAGCCGGCGGGCCAGAGGCATGCTGGTCTCCATCGAGTTCGGGCTGGGCGAAAACGCCGATCCGCACCAACGCCTCCTTTGCGTCGCGACCGGCTGCGAGCCGCTCCACATCACCCGGCCAGGTTTCCGGCCACTGGTCCAGCGGTTTGCCCACCATGTGCAGCACGCGCAGACCCGTGGCCTCGAAGGCCGCAATGGCCGCGTCGCTATGGGCCGGGCTACGCGTGTTGTGGCAGGCGTCCAGCAAGGTTGTAACTCCTGCGTCCAGCGACGATAGCGCGGTCAGCCGCGTTGCGAGCCCGGAGTTATCGGCCGTGTAGAAGCGCCCCAGGGTCTGCGGGATGGCCGCCATATAGTCGCCGATGGCGTCGACGTTCGGCATCAGGCCCCGTAGCAGGCCCAGCCAGGCGTGCTGGTGCGCGTTGATCAGGCCGGGCATCACGATCATGCCGGAAGCGTCGATCACCTGGGCGTCCTTCAGCAGACAGGTTCGCGCCCACGGCGGTGATCCGATCCGCCGTGACGAGGACATCGGCGCATGTGTGGTCGCCAACCGTTGGGTCCAGGCTCAGCACCAGGCCGCCTTTGAACAGCATGCGGTTCGATGTGTCGGGGGTGGTCATGACGGGCCTCCTTGGTTGGATGGAGGGATCATCGGCCTTGACTGAGACCGCACTAAGCGCGTTCTTGTCAATCCAAGAATGACTGAAATGCGGGCTTAGATGTGAGCTTCGACGGACGACTGCTGAGCGGCATAGGCGTCATGGCGGCCGTGGTGGAGGCGGGCGCCTTCTCGCGGGCGGGCGAAGTGCTCGGGCTGTCGCAATCGGGCGTCAGCCGGTCTATTGCGCGGCTGGAGGAGCGGGTGGGCGTGCGCCTGTTTCACCGCACCGCACGCGCCGTCAGTCTCACCGACGAGGGCCGCCGGTTCTTCGAGGATGTGCGGCCGCTGCTTGCTGGCATTGAGGACGCAGCGAGCCTGGCGGCAGGTGCTGCGTCGCTGGTGCGCGGGCGGCTGCGGATCAACTCCGACACCGGATTTGGCCAGTTCGTTCTCGCACCGAACCTGCCAAGGCTCCTCTCGATCTATCCCGAGCTGGAGATTGAGCTCGCCGTCCGGGAGCGTCCCGGCGACCTAGTGGCCGATGGATTCGACCTGGCTATCCGTTTTGGCGAGCCGCAAGTGTCCTCTTTGATCAGTCGCAAGATCCTGGAGACCCACGTGCTGACCTGCGCGGCGCCGTCTTATGTGGAGCGCTTCGGGACGCCGATGCATCCCCGGGATCTCGCCCATCACGAATGCATCCAGTACCGCGAGCCGCTGACCCATCGTCACTATGCGTGGGTTCTCGAAGGCCCGAAGGGCGAGATCGAAGTGCCGACCCGCGGCCGACTGACGGTGACCGACGCCGGCTCGCTTCTTGCCGCTTGTATTGCGGGCCATGGCATCGCCCAGCCGCTGGAGCTTCATGCACGTCCGCACCTCGATGCCGGGCGCCTCGTCCAGTTGCTGCCGGACTGGGCCGAGGAGAGGTTTCCGTTGCACCTCTATCTGCCGACACGGAGACTACCGTCCGCCAAAGTGCGTGCTTTTCTCGACTTCGCCCTCTCTCTGGCGGACTGGCGGTAAGGGGCGGCTTGGCTGTTCGGCAAGACGAAATCCGGCTTACGCTCAACTGCGACTTCCGACGAGGCTGAAGACCGCCGACTTGGCGGATCGGGGTGGATCGTTGCATTGCCCAACCACACTCCTGGATCGTGCTTCTGTACGGGGTCTGGCATCGCTGCTGCCCCAGGATGGGATACGCGGGTTCGGCCGTCCAACTTCGCTGCGCGCGTTGGTCGAGTTTGCCCTGCCACACCAACTGGCCGTCACTGTCCAGCACGCACACGGCAGTTTTCTGAATAGAGATGTCGTGGCCAACAACCTTTTGCATGGTCTGTTCCGTTCCCTAGGGTGGTCGGAAGCGAGCCCAGCGAGTGGGAGCCCGGCGACCGATTACCCCACCTCGCGCAAATGCATCGCACGTCGCAGGGTACGGGCAGTTGGCGCTTCGGTTGCGTGTTGGCGCGCGATGTGCAGGAAGACGTCTTCGGCAACGAATGGTGTGACGACCGCCAGGACTGAGGCGAGGCGAGGATCGCTTCGTGAGGATCGGCGCGGCGGGACAGCGCGTACTGTTTGTCCCGCTGTTGGCGACGTTTGAATTACGGACCGGATTTGGCCATGGCGGGGGCACAGGCACCAAAGCCGCGCTCGGACTAGCCACGACAAGGATGCGTGTCGTATGTTCGCCGTCGAAGCTATTCGGTGTATGCCCAGCGCACGGTTGGCGTCGCACGACGTACGGAATGTGAGAGAGCCGACCAATCGATTGCAGGAACCTCTCGCGAAGGCGCGGCTCGCGCACGGAACGCCAGCGCCAATTGGAGGAATCTGACGATGACAAAGCATGGCGCTGTTGCGCTGGAGCGGCCGCAAGGTTCAGCCTCTGAGACCGGTGGGCACGCCGAGATGATCTGGATTCCCGGCGGCACGTTCCGCATGGGTTCGGACAGGCATTACGCGGAGGAGGCGCCAGTCCATCGCGTGACAGTCGACGGTTTTTGGATCGATCCGGCTCCGGTGACCAACCGCGAATTCCGCAATTTCGTTGCGGCGACCGGCTATGTCACCTTCGCCGAGATCGCGCCGGATGCGAACGACTATCCGGGCGCTCTGCCGGACATGCTCAAGGCTGGCTCGCTGGTTTTCAATCCACCGAAGCATGCGGTCGATACGAAGGACTGGGGCCAGTGGTGGACATTCAAATTCGGCGCCAACTGGCGGCGGCCTTATGGACCGCGCAGTTCAATCAGCGGGCTGCATAATCATCCCGTCGTGCACGTCGCCTTCAAGGATGCATTGGCGTACGCGCAGTGGGCCGGCAAGGACCTGCCGACCGAGGCGGAATGGGAGTTCGCGGCTCGGGGTGGGATAGACGGCGCCGAGTACGCCTGGGGCGATGATTTCGCGCCTGGCGGCCAGCAGATGGCCAACACCTGGCAGGGCGCGTTTCCGCACGAGAACCTCAAGCTGGATGGCTATGAACGCACGTCGCCGGTGGCCGCATTCCCGCCGAACGGCTATGGCGTGTACGACATGATCGGCAACGTGTGGGAATGGACGACCGATTGGTACTCGACCAAACACGAGGCCGATGCCGCCAAGGCCTGCTGTATTCCGGAGAACCCGCGCGGTGGGGGCGAACAGGCAAGCTACGATCCCTGCATGCCCAACATCAGGATTCCTCGCAAGGTGCTCAAGGGCGGGTCGCATCTGTGCGCGCCGAATTACTGCCGGCGCTACCGTCCGGCCGCGCGTCACCCAGAGCCGGTGGACACATCGACCAGCCATGTGGGGTTCCGCTGCGTGGTTCGTCAGTCGGCACCATCGGCATGACCGATGCCAAGCCGCAAAAACTTGGGTGGATGCCCAAGCTGGTCCTGGTACTCGGCGCATTGCTGATCGTAGCCGGGGTGCTTTGGCACGGCGTTACTGCGGCGGCTTTCGATCGCTTCTGGCACGACCTGGCGGGCCGACCGAGTGGGCCGATGGCGTTTCGCTTCATCCTGCAGCCGTCGATGGCTGCGATTGCGGCCATCCACGATGGCGTCAAGGACGCGCGGGCCGGGCGCGCGCCGTATTTGTGGACCGTCGCACGAAATTCACGCGACCGCGTCGAACGGCTGAGCGAAGCATTGACCGCGACGGCAAGGATCATTCTGCTCGGGCTGGCGATGGACGTGATTTACCAGTACCTGGTATTCAAGACGTTCTATCCGGCGGAGGCGCTGGTCGTCGCCCTGTTGCTTGCTTTTGTTCCCTACCTGCTGATCCGCGGACCGGCCATGCGCATCGTGCGCTGGCGCCGCGGCGCCGCACCGGGCAACATCCAGTGACGATCCCGACACACTTCGGGTCCGTGCCGGAACGCGCCTGTCGCGCCGCCACATCACGGGGGAGTTCGCAATGAGCGATCCGGCGCCGGCTATCGGCGCGCCGCCTGCGACCGAAGCAACGCTCGTCGATCCGATCAGGGGCAGATTCGAGGTAAGGGTAACGGCGGACAGTCATTTCGGCTGGATACGCACGCGGCTTAGCGTCGAACGCACGCTGATGTCGTGGGTACGCACGGCGGTCTCGCTGATCGGATTCGGCTTCGCGATCGTGCAGTTTTTCGATCGCATGCAACAAATGCCTGGCGTCATCCCGCCGCGCTTTCCGGATGCGCCGCGGTATCTGGGACTTGCGCTGATCTTGTGCGGCGTCCTGGCGCTTGTGGTGTCGATCTGGGAGTACCACTGGACACTGCGTTATCTATGGGGTGGAGACTTCACTCCAATCGCTGGTATGACCAAGGAAGGCAAACAGACTCCGATCGTCGCGATCGCCGTCCTGCTGATCTTGATCGGCACGTTCGCCTTCGGTGCCGTCCTACTGCGCTTCGTATAGCATACCCCGGCCGGTCGCATGCCAACCGCGACGTCGCTCTGAAAGTACCAAAACCCATCAAAGGAGTTCGAGATGGCCAAAACGGATAAGCCCAACATCCTCATACTGTGGGGCGACGACATCGGGATATGGAACATCAGCCACTTCAGCCTCGGCATGATGGGCTACCGCACACCCAACATCGACCGTATTGCGAACGAAGGGGTCACCTTCACCGACTACTATTCCCAGCAGAGCTGCACCGCCGGCCGCGCGTGCTTCATCACCGGCCAGAACCCGATCCGCACGGGTCTGACCAAGGTCGGCATGCCCGGTGCCACCGTCGGCTTGCAGAAGGAAGACCCGACCATCGCCGAACTGCTCAAGCCGCTGGGCTACGCCACCGGCCAGTTCGGCAAGAACCATCTGGGCGACCGCGACGAATTCCTGCCGACCGTGCATGGGTTCGACGAATTCTTCGGCAATCTCTACCACCTGAACGCCGAGGAAGAGCCCGAACTGCCCGACTATCCCAAGGATCCGGCGTTCAGGAAGCAGTTCGGTCCGCGCGGCGTGCTGCACTGCCTGTCCGACGGCAAGGGCGGCCAGACGATCACGGACACCGGCCCGCTCACCAAGAAGCGCATGGAAACCATCGACGAGGAAATCACCGATCGCGCCATGGCGTGGATGGAGACGCAGGCCAAGGCGGAGAAGCCGTTCTTCCTCTGGTACAATTCCACGGCGATGCATTTCCGTACCCATGTCGCCGAAAAGAATCTCGGCAAGAGCGGACAGGACCCCTACAGCGATCGGATGGTCGTGCACGACGAGCAGATCGGCCAGATGCTCGCCAAGCTCGATGAGCTGGGCATCGCCGACAACACCATCGTCATGTACTCGACGGACAACGGGCCGGAGAACGACACCTGGCCGGACGGCGCCAACAGCCCGTTCCGTGGCCAGAAGGACTCCAACTGGGAAGGCGGCTGGCGCGTGCCCTGCTTCATCCGCTGGCCGGGCAAGATCAAGGCTGGCTCGGTGCTGAACGGCATCGTGTCGCACATCGACATGTTTCCGACGTTGCTTGCCATCGCCGGCAACCCCGACGTCAAGGAGCAACTCGTCAATGGCTGCACGGTCGACGGCAAGCCGTTCCACGTCCATCTCGACGGCTACAACCAGATCCCCTACCTCACCGGCGAGGCGAAGGAGAGCCCGAGAAACGAAATCGTCTACTTCAGCGACGACGGCGAGGTCATCGCGGTGCGGGTCGGCGACTGGAAGTTCCATCTGGCGGTACAACGCGCCAATACGATGCGACAATGGGCCGAGCCGTTCGTGAAGCTTCGGTTGCCGTATATCATGAGCCTGCGCCGCGACCCGTTCGAACGGGCCGAGTTCAATTCCAACACCTACCTGGACTGGATGGTCGATCACGTGCCGCAACTGTACCAAATGCAGGCGGTGATCGCGTCGGCAATCGCGGACTTCGTGAAGTTTCCGCCGCGGCAGAAACCTGCCTCGTTCAACCTGGACGCAGTGCTGGCGCACGTGGTGGCGCCGCACGGCTAGGCTGCGGCGTCTGGGACGCCTGAAGGACGGTGGCGTTCGCCGTCCGGTGTCTGACCGGCCCATGCATGGGACACTCTCATGCATGGGCCGCTGTTTTGCGGCTGGCGCTTTTCGGCCAGAGTGGCGATCGGTTTGCCGTCAGGAGGTGCGCTCGATGTTCGAGACAGCGCCTTCTATCGCTGCTGATGTGCTATGCGATTGGTAGATACAGGCGCCAATCGGTCATGAACGACGACAAGGTTCCCGCCGCGAACGATGCCACCATCGCCAGGCAGGTGAGCGCGTTTTACGAAAATCATCCCTACCCGCCGCCGGTGGATGATCTGCAAGCCTACCGCAAGCTCTGGGACGATCATCGCCGACGCGCCGACGCGCATCTGTTCTGGCCGGCCGAACCCTACCGCGACGACCGCAGCATATTGGTGGCCGGCTGCGGCACCACGCAGGCCGCCCACTATGCGCTGCGCTGGCCCCGCGCGCCGGTCGTCGGGATCGACGTCAGCGCCAAGAGCATCGCGTTCACGCAAGGCCTGAAACGCAAGTACGCGCTCGCCAACCTCGAGGTGCGCCAGCTCGCCGTGGAGCGTGCCGCCGAACTCGGCCGGCGCTTCGAGCACGTGGTCTGCACCGGCGTGCTGCACCATCTGCCCGACCCCGATGCTGGGTTGCGGGCCCTGCACGATGTGCTCGCGCCGACTGGCGCGCTCAATGTGATGGTGTATGCGCCCTATGGCCGCGCGGGCATCTACATGCTGCAGGACTACTGTCGGCGCCTGGGCATCGCCGCGACGGCGCCTGAAATTCGCGACCTCGCCGCGAGCCTCAAGGCGCTGCCGCCGGACCATCCGATTGCGCCTCTGCTGCGCAACTCGCCCGACTTCGCCGACCGGGCCGGGCTGGCCGATGCGCTGCTGCATCCGCGGGACCGAGCGTACTCGGTCCCGCAGTTGCTGGACTTCCTGGGCCGCGCCGGCCTGGCGTTCGGACGCTGGGTGCGACAGGCGCCTTATTTGCCCTGGTGCGGCGCGCTGGCGGCCGCGCCGCATCACTCCAGGCTGGCTGGCCTGACAGCCGATGCGCAGTACGCCGCCATCGAGCTGTTCCGCGGGACCATGGTCCGCCACGCCGTGGTGGCCTACCGGAAGGACCGACCGGCGCCAGGTGCGGCGATCGATTTCGATGGCGAGGCCTGGCTCGGCTACACGCCCATTCGGCTGCCCGATACGCTGACGGTGCGGGAGCGGCTGCCACCGGGCGCCGCGGCGGTGCTGATCAATCGAAATCACACCTATACCGACCTTTATCTGCCCATCGACGCGCGGCAGGAGCGGCTGCTGGCTGCGATCGACGGGGAACGCACCATCGCGGAGATCTGCCGCGAGCCGGGCGATCGGAGCCTCGCGCGCGACTTCTTCCAGCAGCTTTGGCGGTGGGACCAGGTCGTGTTCGATACCTCACGCGGGTCGGACAGTACCCTATCCAGGCGGATGGAGGCGACGACACCAGACAAAGCTGATGAGCGCGGCTGATGTCCGGCCCGACGCGCAACCAGGTCCGATTTCCGGCGTGCCGACGCACGCGGTCCGAGTTTCAACGCACGATGGGTGAGCCCCGAGGGACGTCGTGCAGTCCAATCCGGCGCGAATGCGGGCGTCCCATACCCAGTGCGAACATTGCGACTGCACGGGTCACTGACCGAGCGAAGCGGTTGGAGACGCGGCGCTGTGTCGCTTAGGCTATGCGGGCATGATCGATTTCACTCAGGCGCCCGCGATACTGCCGACCGGCCAACGGGTCTATGTCATCGGCGATATCCATGGCTGCCTGGATCGGCTGGAGGCGTTGCACGGCCTGATCGCCGAAGACCTGGCGGAGCGGCCCGTAGCGGAACCGCTGCTGGTGCATCTGGGCGACTATGTGGACCGCGGGCCTGACAGCGCCGGCGTGGTCGCCCTGCTGGCCGGCGGTGCGGCATTGCCGGACGTGCCGACCGTCAATCTCATGGGCAATCACGAGCACATGATGCTGGCGGCGGTGGCGTCCGGAGAGACCGAGGCGGCCGATCTGTGGCTGGCCAACGGCGGTGCGGATTCGCTGCTGAGCTGGGGCGTGCCGCATTCGGCGCAGACGAAGGACTGGCCCGGCTACCTGCCCCGGCAGCATCTGGTGTTTCTGCGCGACCTGGCGTTGCGCCACGCGGCCGGCGGCTACCTGTTCGTGCATGCGGGGATCCGGCCCGGCGTGCCGCTGGAACGGCAGAGCCGGCACGACCTGATGTGGATCCGCGAACCGTTTCTGTCCGCGAAGGAGTCGCACGGCGTGGTCGTGGTGCATGGCCACACGCCGCGGCAGGAACCGTCCGTGCGGCCGAACCGTATCGGCATCGACACCGGGGCGGTGATGGGTGGCGCGCTGACCTGCGCGGTACTGGAAGAGGACCGGCTGGGGTTCATCACGGCCTGACGGCGTTCGCGCGCGGGCAGGCCCGGCACGCACAAGACCCCGGCATGCACGTGGCAGAAATCGAGCACGCTTTATGCAGGACAGTGAAGTTGGACATCGCGGGATTGGCGGCGACAGCCGGGGGCTGCGCATGAGTGGCAGCGCCGCCATCACGCTTGGCTTCTGCGTCGGCGGGTTTGCGTATTTCAGCCACCCGCGCGGCGTGGCGATTTGCAACGCTCGATATGCCAAAGAATGGATGGCTTGGTGCTGTGCTCATCGGGGTTCGGGTGCCAGGGCACGTCAGGTCCTCAGGCATCGGTCGGTGCGTCTGTCCCGAGTATTGAAGCTGGACCTGACCGCACTGAACGAGCTGAAGTCGCTGTTGGCTGGCCGCATGCGCTCGGTCGATCGAATGAGGAGATGAGCATGGCAAGCCCCGATACGCTTCGCTATACGAGGATTCACCTCACCCACGGATCTGGTGCGATCCCCGCCGTCGGGTTTGGCACGCTGATCCCCGATCTTCTCGCCACCAAACAAGCTACGAAGACAGCATTGGAAGTGGGATTTCGCCATCTCGACTGTGCAGAACGGTATCGGAATGAAGAGGCGGTTGGCGAGGCGATGCAGGAACACCAATCATCGCCCTGACGCGTCAAACCCGCCCTTGACGCAAGTCTCCGGCGACTGCAGCTCGACTATGTCGATTGCTCCTCGAGCGCCTCGTTGATGACGGCCACTGCAAGGCGATCGGCTTGTCAGATGTCACCTTGGAAAAGGTGCGAGAGGTCGTTGCGGCTGCGCGGATCAAGCCTGCCGTGGTGCAGGTCGAATTCCATCCGATACCTCCCCGAATGGGAGCTGCTCGACTTCTGTCGGGAGCACGGGATTGTACTGCTGGCGTTTGCAGCGCTGGGACACGGCATGAGTTCGAGAGTGCTGGATGACGCCGTGATCACCAGCATTGCACAGCGCGTCCACAAGACGCCGGCGCAAGTTGCGCTGGCCTGGGCCGTACAACGCGGCACCGCCTTCCTGACCACCTCGACCAAACCTGGCTACATCCAGGAGAACTTTGAGATATCGGCCTTGCCTGAAGACGCCATGCGGGAGATGCGGGAGGGCATCACGGCGAACGTCAGGTTCAACGCAGTGGTGGAGACTGGCGTGCCTGGCTTCATTCCGCGAGCCACGTGACTTCACCGGGGTGTTCGGCCAACATGCGATGGCACGGAGCGGCCGGGCCTTAATGACCAGGAACGGGAGCGGCAACATGGATGAGAATGAGATTCGAGAGGCACTCAAGCGTCACTGGGCCGCATCCGACGCAAATGACTTCGATGTTGAGCACGACATATACCGAGAGGACGCAGTGCTCGAGTACCCGCAATCGGGCGAGCGCATCAGGGGCCGGCACAACATCCAGGCCTCACGCGCCGCGCAGCCGAACTCGAAGCGCTTCAGGGTGCGCCGCATCGTCGGCACGGGCGACCTCTGGGTCACGGAATTCATCCTCACGTATGACGGCGTTCCGTCGTACTCGGTGAGCGTCATGGAGTTCCTGGATGGCAAGGTGGCCCGCGAGACCCAGTACTTTGGCGACCCGTTCGAGCCCGGACCTTCGCGCGCCCATTTGGTCGAGCGAATGGGATGAAGTCGACACGACAATAGCGCGCCCGCACGTGCTGGATCGGGCAGAGCTGCCCGTCGATACTGTCCAGCTCGCCCGTTTTCTCATCGGCAAAATGCTCGTGCGGGTATTGGCCGAAGGCGTGGCGGCCGGCCGCATCGTCGAGACCGAGGCATATGACATCGGCGACCCCGCGGGTCATGCCTATCGTGGCATCACCCCGCGCAATCGGGCGCTGTTCCTCGAGCGCGGGCATGCATATGTCTATCTCGCCTATGGCAGCTCGTTCATGCTCAACGTCTCCAGCGAGGCGCCAGGCGTGGGTGCGGGCGTCTTGATCAGGGCGATCGAGCCTACACATGGCATCACGATCATGGAGCGAAATCGTGGCACCGACCGGTTGCGGGACTTGGCACGCGGCCCGGGACGGCTGAGTGCAGCCTTGGAGATCGACCGCCGATTGGACGGGATCGACCTTTGTCGGGCCGGTCCGCTGTGGCTCGGATCTGACGGTCGAGCATTCGGCGAAATCGGGCAGAGCAAACGGATCGGCATTACACGCGCGGCCGACAGCCTGCTGCGATTCTACGTTCGCGGCAGCCGGTTCGTCAGCGGTCCGCAGGCGCTCAATAGATAACAGAACCAACCTTACTTGTGAGGCGTCTGGTCAGCGCGTGTGCGCCGGTCATCCGCAGATCGCATTCACCGCCTGCGCGCGATTTTCCTTGGTTCGGCACGACGGACACCGGCGCGGGCGCGGATAGCCAAGGTGTGCAGCGTGGCAGATGCGAGCGCCGCGGGATCGGCATCAAGCGGCCAGTGGAATTGGGATCTCGGCTATTCATGAAACTGAAAGGGAACGGGTAATTTTCGGCCATTGGTGCTCCTCAGTCCAGTTGCACGACGCCTCCGATGCGGACATTCGATCCGCCGATGCTCTCGTCCGTTGGTGCCTCGCGATCACTCAGTTGAAATCTCGTTGAAACCGAGAGTTTCCTATAGTCCGAATGTTCTATCGCCGCAGTTAGGCAAATGATGCGGCAATCGGGATTCGAAGTCTGATGGACAACGCACCGGCCATAGTATTGCGCCCCGATTTGCAGGCATCGCCCGGATCCCTGGAGCGCCGCAGACCAGGGCGGGTCGAATACACCAATCCAGATCTCGTCAGGCTCCTGCGAACAGCATCGTCTGCGCAACCCGGAACCGCATTGTTTGACGACGAACCGCGACTTGCCGGAAGAGCTTTGCGAAGCGGCCAGACTGCGGCACTCATTGCTGAGCGGAGTGGCACGCAGGAACACCCTGTCCACAACGCGCGCGCCAACCGACAAGACGTTCCCGTTGTCGTTGCTCTTACCGAAAGGTATTGCAGCGATGATCGATATGCAAAGAATTGGGCGAGCTTTCTGGGCACGGAGGTCGAGCGAATTGGCAATTTCATTACAGGCAGCGAATATCCCAGGCAGGTCCCAACGCCCGAAGCCATCAACGCGCTGATCGCGCGCCTTGTCTCGATGAGCGAGAACTCTTCGGCGTGCCTGTCTGGTGAGCGGACGTTGGGGGACCCCTCAGGCCAATCGCGAAGTCGGACGCGCGATCCGGTCCCTGGGATCGTGGGACCGGGCTATCGGACAATATTCATATTGGGCGGTCCTTAGGCCGTTCTGCGCCAGCCTGTGCTTCTACTGGGCACTGGCCGGCGCCCTTGTGCGCGGTGATCTCGAGACGGTCCGGAACCTGATGCATACTCAGGTTACGCGGGCAAGCGGCGAAGTGGCAGCAGTGACGGCATTGCCGCTGCTGGCTTTAGGTCCCATCGAGTGGAACGTGCTCAAGGGTTATGAGCAGCGCAGAATGCCGGCCAGCGACTTTCTGTTCGAACTGCTGGAGACCGAGATCACGTGCGCGGCAGTGAATCCTATCGAGGCTGAGAGCCTGTTCGACTCGCTTGAGCTCCTGATATCGCTTGAGTTTTCCCACCTGCGCCCGCGACAGAGCGCAGTCGGTAACGCGACCAGGTGGTCGAGAACGCTGCTCGGCAGATACGTCTGCGAACGCGGGCAATGACGGTCTCCTTGAGCGCCTGGCCGCCTATAGAAACCTCCCCGTGGATCATCTCTTGCTGAGTGCCGGTCTGCTGGGCGGGAAGCCCGAGGCGGCGGCCCGGGCAGCGGAAGTGGTGCGTCAGGCGGCGGGCTGCTCAAGCTGATCCGGGCTTGATGAACGCACCCAGGCCCAACTGGCGCTTCGGCACGTAAACAGGACCTCCGATGGCTGCCGGCGTTCTCGACGAAGGCAAGCAGCGTGCACACCTCTCCACGGTTGTCGGCCGTCACGTCGCCAGCACCTTCGCATCGATCGCGCTGGTGTCGATGCCCTGGCGCAGCCCTTTTCCGCGACGGCTGCAGTATCCTTGCCGGTCGATCATCGCCTCCGTTCCATCCCAGTTCCACAGGCTGAGATCATCATGCACGGTGCTGCGCGGCGGCAGGTCTTTCGCCAGATAGCGCCACTGGCAGCGGTGCAGAGGATGTACATCACGCCTTGACCATATCGCGCATGATGACCCGCCGCGATCCGCGAGCTACCGCCCCGGCATATAGGCCAGCGCGGTGGGCCGGCGCATTGCGGCGGCGGCGCTCATGGACGCTTCAGGAACCGCAAGTAGAACGCCGCGAACACCAGGACGATCCCGACGTTCACCATCAGCCGCTCCCAGAACCGGTTCCTGAAGAACAGGACGTCCACGCTGACCACGACGGCTACCAGCGCGAGCACGTAAAGCGCGACGGCTGCCTGTCTTCCCATCCTGCCTTTCTAATGCGCGCGGCCCACCGACACCATCCCAGCCCCGGAACACCTCATCCCACCCACTGAAGGCAACCACCTCGCCTAACCGATTTCGCGAGTCGCAAACTCTCCGGACGGGCACATAGGTTTCGGCCGCAATGCGCCCTTGCACGAACCCGCTTCGCGGGAGGACGCCGCGGGCGAGGTCAGATGCATTCACGGACGGCCGTGAGAGGTTGAGCGGGCAGCGACAGCGGCGGCGCGCGCGATCGAAGCGGAGGCAGTGAGCCGACGCTGGGACCTGCAACACGCCGTGGAGAACGTCGATAACCAGGTCGCGCTGCTGCGCGCGCGGATCGCCACTGTCGCCAAGAGCAGAGCCGCACTAACGCTCGCACAGCTTGATTTCGATCGGGCGTAGCAACTCGTCGCCAGGGACGATGTGCCGCGTGCGGAGTACGACCGGTGGCAAGCGGCGCTGACGACCGCCGGCGCCGAACTGACACAGGCGCTGGCCCAGGTCTATCAGGTTCGCGTCTCGCTCGGGCTGCCGGCGCAACCCGACGGGGGCGGCGATCTCGGCCAGGTGCCGTCGATCTCCGCGATGATGTCGGTGTAACGAAGATTGACCGAGCAAAGCCACAACCCGGGTTCGGTCGATGCGCAACCGGCCGCGTATTTCGATGTGTTCTGGGTGCTGGCCGTTGTCATGGTCGCGCTGGTGTTCGCTGTGCTGCTGATGAAACGCTCCGTCGCGGAGAAAGGTGTTGGGATCGGGGGCGAGTAGGATGCTGCCGAAGTAGGGCGGCACTGAACGTCCGCTTCCGGGATCGCCTGCCGGGCCGAGTGATGGCCGCGTTGGGTGGCTCGCCGACATTCAAACTGACCTCCTACCGGGCCGGCACGCCCAAGACTTGGTCGAAGTCGTTTGCTACCATGGCCCCATGGCCACCATTTCCACCGCCGCCGCGGACATGCCGGAACCCACCGCCGCGGAACTGATCGCGCAGCGACCACATTTGACCATGCATGCGATGGACGGCCTGTTGATCGACGAAGTGCCGCTGAACGGGATCGCGGACGCCGTTGGAACGCCGACCTGGGTGTATTCGGCGTCCGCCATGCGTAGGCGCTATCGCTCGCTGACCGCGGCACTGGCGGACGCCGGGTTGGCCGCACACGTGCACTACGCGGTGAAGGCGAATGACCGGCTTGCGGTGCTGCGGGTGCTGGCCGCCGAAGGCGCGGGCGCCGATGTGGTGAGCGAAGGCGAATTGCGCCGTGCGCGCGAGGCCGGCATCCCGGCCGATCGGATCGTGTTCTCGGGCGTCGGCAAAACCGAGCGCGAACTGCGTCTGGCGCTGGCCGAGGACATCGCGCAGATCAACGTCGAGAGCGCCGAGGAGTTGGCCATGCTGTCGGCGCTGGCCGATGGCATGGGTCGCATCGCGCGCGTCGCCTTGCGCGTCAACCCGGATATCGATGCCGGCACGCACGCCAAGATCAGCACCGGGCGGGCGCAGGACAAGTTCGGGATTCCCTACGCCGACGCGGTCGCGCTGTATCAGCGTGCTGCGTTGCTGCCGGGGCTGCAACCGATCGGGCTCGCGGCGCACATCGGCAGTCAGATCCTTTCGCTCGCGCCGTATCGCGCCGCTTACGGGCGTTTGGCGGAACTCGTGCGCACGCTGCGATCGGCTGGCCAGCAGGTCGCTGTCGTCGATTGCGGTGGCGGCCTCGGCATTCCGTATTGCAACGAACCTGCCCCAAGCCCGGCCGCTCTCGCCGGAGCAATTCGCGGCGCGCTGCACAACATGGATGTGCGCCTGCTGCTGGAACCCGGCCGCTGGCTGGTCGGACCGGCAGGCGTGTTGCTGGCCTCCGTCATTCTGGTGAAGCAGGTGCCGGACGGGCGGTTCGTCGTGCTGGATGCGGCCATGAACGACCTGGTGCGGCCGGCGATGTACGACGCGTGGCACGGCATCGTTCCGGTGTCCGCGGTCGATGCGGTGGCGCCGGCGATACCGGCCGATGTCGTCGGACCGGTGTGCGAGTTTGGCGATACCTTCGCGCGCAACCGTCTGCTGCCGCCGCTTGCCGCGAACGCGCGCGTGGCAATTCTCGATGCCGGCGCTTATGGTTCGGTGATGAGTTCACCGTACAATGCAAGGCTTGCGGCAGCAGAGGTGATGGTGGACGGCGAGAGATGGTCGATAATCCGTGATCGCCAAGATTACCGCGACTTGTGGCAAGGTGAGCACGTGCCGGAATGGCTTGTTTGAATGAAGCAGGTGCCTGGTTGAACAAGACGGAAATGCGCGGCAGCGGATGAACGGCCCTGGCGGAGAGATCGATCGCCTACTGCGCAGGCTGGCCGGCCGGCGCGCCGTGGCGCGTGCCGCCATCCTGTTCGAACGCATCTGGCCAGCGCTGTGGCCGGCACTCGGCGTTGCCGGCTTGTTCGTCTGCGCCGCGTTGCTCGATCTACCCGAACTGCTGCCGCCCTGGGTGCATATCGGCGTGCTTGCCGGCATCGCGCTGCTGATTGTCGGATTGCTGGTCCGCGGGCTGTATGGCATCGCCGCCCCGGATGACGGCGCCGCCGATCGGCGACTGGAGCTTGCCTCCGGCCTGTCGCACCGGCCGCTCGCCGTTCTGACGGACCGGCCCGCGCGCGGCGGCACGGAAGCCGATGCGGCGGGGGTTGCACTGTGGCAGGCGCATGTCGCGCGCGCGGTGCGGCAGGTGCGCCGGTTGCGGGTTGGCCTGCCGCGTCCTGGGCTGGCGCGACGCGACCCGCGTGCGCTGCGGGCGGCGCTGCTGCTCGCCCTGGTCGCCACGTTCGCCATCGCCGGCGACGATGCGCCGGCGCGGCTGGCGCAAGCGATGGAACCGACGCTGCCGCGCCAGACGCCGCCGCCGGCGACCGAGTTGCAGGCCTGGATCACGCCACCTGCCTATACGCGGATGGCGCCGATCTTCCTGAAGGCTGAGGGCGGCGCCGTATCGGTGCCGGCCGGCGCCCGCCTGACGGTCAGCGTGACGGGCGGCAAAGGCGTGCCCGATCTTTCGCTCGACGGGCACTCGGAGCCGTTCCGTACCCTCGACAAGGCGAGCTTCCAGGCCGATCACGACCTGACCGGGGGCGGTCGCCTCGCGGTGCGCCGCGATGGCAGCGAGCTGGCGGCGTGGGATCTGTCGGTGGTCGCGGACCAGCCGCCCACGGCGGAATGGAGTGAACCGCCAGGGCGCGTGACGGGAAGCCAGCAGACCCGGCTGCCGTGGCGGGCGACCGACGACTACGGTGTGGTCTCGCTGCAAGCCGAGTTGCGGCTGCGCGATCGGCCGGCTGCGCCGCCGCTGGTGGTGAGCCTGCCGCTGCCAGGCGGGATGCCGAAGTCGGCGCATGGCATAAGCCAGCAGGACCTGACGGCAAATCCGTGGGCCGGGCTTCCGGTGATCGCCAAGCTGGTGGCGCGCGATGCGCTGGGCCAGGAAGGTGACAGCAAGGACGCCGAATTTGTCCTGCCGGAGCGGCCGTTCCAAAATCCTGTCGCCCGCGCCCTGATGGCGATTCGACGTGGGCTGAGCCTGCACCCGGATGATCGCGATTCTGCGGTGGACGCGTTGGATGGCCTGTTGATGGCCCCCGACGCGTTCAACGGCGATTTCGGCGCCTACCTCAACCTGGGCGCGATCTATTACCTGTTCGAATTCGACAAATCACCCGAGGCGATCGGCCAGGCGCAGCAGCTCATGTGGGATCTGGCGCTGCACATGGAGGAAGGCCAGACGGAGCGCACGGCGCGCGCCCTGGACGAGGCGCGGCAGGCGGCCAATGACGCGCTGGACAAGGCGATCCGAGAACCGAACGACGCCAATCGCCAGGCACTGGACCAGCGGCTGAAGGAACTCGAACAGGCGATCGAGCGCCACCTTCAGGCGTTGGAGCAGGAGGCTCGGCAAAACAACGAGGAAATGCCGTTCGACCCGGATGCACAGCACTTATCCAACCGCGACCTGGACAAGATGGCGGAACAGGCGCGCGAGGCGGCACGCGACGGGCGCATGGACGAGGCGCAGCAGCGCATGGCGGAGCTGGAGCGCATGCTGGACAAGCTGCGCAATGCGCGCGCCGAGCATGGCCGCGATGGCGAACGGACGCAGGGACAGCGCAAGCGTGGGCGCCAGCAAATGGGCGCGGTGCAGGACATCATCGGCCGGCAAGGTGGCGTGCTTGACCACACGCAGGGTCGCGCGGACGAGACGACACGGTTCCATGGCGAGCAGCCTGGCACGAAGCCGACGGACGAGAATGCGCAGCGTGATGCGGACCGGCGCGTGCAGCAGGCGCTGCGACGGGCACTCGGCGAGCTGATGCAGCAGTTCAGCGACCTGACCGGCCAAGTGCCGCCCAGTCTGGGGGAAGCGGACACGGCGATGCGCGAGGCTGGGCAGCAACTGGGCAAGGGGGACGATCCTGGGGCCGGCGCGTCGGAGCAGAAGGCGATCGAGGCGCTTGCAGAAGGGCGGCCGTGAGATGGGCCAGGCGATGGCACGACAGTTCGGCCAGCAGCCGGGCGAGGACGGCAGCGAGCAGGATGGCGATTCGGACGGGCCGATGGGCTTCTCGCTGCGGAACGGTCAGGACGACAGTCCCGGGAGCGGTTATCAGTCCGGGCCGCCTGACCGCGCGCGGTCGGGCCGCGATCCGCTAGGACGGCGCTATGGTCAGGGCAGTTCAGGCGCGGATGAGAGTGCGGACGTGACGGTGCCGGAGGAGCGCGAGCGCCAGCGCACCCAGGCGATCGAGGAAGAGCTCCGTCGCCGTGGCGCCGACCGCGCCAGGCCGCAGCAGGAACTGGATTATATCAATCGGCTGCTGAAGCAGTTCTGAAGGTCTGCGACGGTGAGCATTTGTCGCAGGTTTGCGACGGCGGGTTTTGTCGCAGGTTTGCGATGGTGAGCTTTTGTCGCAGGTCTGCGACGGGGGATTCGCCGTGGCTCGGCCGATCGAAACCAGTGAAGCCGTCGGATTGCACGCGCGTGCGCGTCCTGCCAGAGTCGAGGCAATATCGAGAACGGCGCAACGGAGGATCGGCCGATGGACCTGCGATTCACCCCGGAAGAGCTGGCGTTTCGCGACGAGGTGCGCGCCTTCATACGCGATAACCTGCCGGGCGAAATCCGCGAGCGGATGCGGTTGGGATATGGCGCGCGCAAGCAGGACACCGTCGCGTGGCAGCGCATCCTGAACAAGCGCGGTTGGGCTGCGTTGTCGTGGCCGAAGGAGTGGGGTGGCCCGGGTTGGTCGTCCGTGCAGCGGATGATCTTCCTGGAGGAGAATCAGGTCGCGCCGGCGCCTGAACTGTCGTCTTTCAACATCACCATGATCGGTCCGGTTCTGATCCAGTTCGGCACGGACGAGCAGAAGAAGAAGTTCCTGCCGCGCGCGGCCAATCTGGACGACTGGTGGTGCCAGGGATTTTCCGAGCCGGGCGCCGGTTCCGACCTTGCATCGCTGAAGACCGCGGCGAAGCGCGACGGCGACCAGTACGTGGTGAATGGCCAGAAGATCTGGACCTCCACCGCGCATCACGCCGACTGGTGTTTTGTGCTGGTGCGCACCAATCCGAATGCGGCGAAGCGGCAGGAGGGCATTTCGTTCCTGCTGGTCGACATGAAGACGCCGGGCATCACGGTGCGGCCGATCATCTCGATCGACGGCAGCCACCACCTGAACGAAGTGTTCTTCGACGACGTGCGCGTACCGGTGGAAAACCGCGTCTACGAGGAGAACCGCGGCTGGGACGTGGCGAAATTCCTGTTGGGCAACGAGCGCACCGGCATCGCTCGGCTTGGCAAATCGAAGGAGCGCGTGAAGGCGTCGAAGGAAATGGCGCGCAATGTTCGCGAGAACGGCAGGCCGCTGATCGAGGATGCCGCGTTCCGCCAGCGCATCGCGCAATTGGAAGTCGACATGAAGGCGCTGGAGATTACCCAGTACCGCGTTGTGTCGGCGTACGACAAGGCGCGCGACGGACGGCCCGATCCGCTGTCGTCGGTGCTGAAGGTGAAAGGCACCGAACTGCTGCAGGCGACCACGGAGCTGGCGATGGATGTCGGCGGTCCGATGTCGATGCCGATCTGGGCCGAGGAACTGGCGGCGCTGTCGAACGATCCGGATGTCGGGCCGGAGTGGGCGACGCAGGC
Source organism: uncultured Alphaproteobacteria bacterium (assembly GCA_963790445.1). Classification (GTDB taxonomy): domain Bacteria; phylum Pseudomonadota; class Alphaproteobacteria; order Acetobacterales; family Acetobacteraceae; genus JAMXLO01. The sequence goes on from CAWBON010000014.1 coordinate 511,158, forward strand.
CACCGGCAGCTACCTGTTCCTGCGTGCGGCGTCGATCTACGGCGGGCACCAACGAGATCCAGAAGAACATCCTGACCAAGGCAGTGCTGCGGCTCTAGCGCTCCTTGCAATGACAAGATGACAGGAAACGCCAGATGGATTTCGATCTCTCCGATGAACAACGCCTGCTGAAGGACAGCGTCGATCGGCTGATGGCCGATCGCTATACGTTCGATCAGCGCAAGAACCACTTCAAGGAGCCGGGCGGCTGGAGCGCGGCGATGTGGTCGCAGTACGCCGAACTCGGCCTGCTCGGGTTGCCGTTCGCCGAGGAATATGGCGGGTTCGGCGGCGGTGCGGTCGAGATCATGCTGGTGATGGAGGCGTTCGGCCGCGCGTTGATCCTGGAGCCGTATCTGGCGACCGTCGTACTGGGCGGCACGGCGTTGCGTCTCGGCGGCACCGAGGCGCAACGGTCGCGGATCCTGCCGGCGATTGCCGATGGCAGCATGAAGCTGGCCTTCGCGCATGGCGAGCGGCAGGCGCGCTACGACGTCACCGACGTGATGACCACGGCGAAGCAGAGCGGTGGCGGCTGGGTGCTGGATGGCGCCAAGAGCGTGGTCACGCATGGCGATTGCGCCGACACGCTGGTGGTGAGCGCGCGTACCTCCGGCGAGCGCGACGATGCTGATGGCATCACGCTGTTCCTGGTCGATGCCAGCGCGAACGGTGTGGCGCGGCGCGGCTACACAATGCGGGACGAACAGCGGGCGGCGGAGGTTTCGCTGTCGGGCGTGCAGGTCGGGACAGGACGCCGTGCTGGGCGAGGTCGGCAACGCGTTGCCGCTGATCGAGCGGGTGATCGAAGCCGGCATCGCGGCAACCGCCGCGGAATCCGTCGGCGCGATGGAAGCGCTCCACACCATGACGTTGGATTACAGCCGAACGCGCGAGCAGTTCGGCAGGACGATCGGGTCCAATCAGGTGGTGCAGCACCGGCTGGCCGAGATGCTGATGTCGCTGGAGCAAGGCCGCTCCATGGCGATGCTGGCAGCAATGATGGTGGACGAACCCGATGCGAGCGAGCGTGCGCACAACATCGCCATGGCGAAGGTGGGCATCGGCCAGGCCGGCCGCTTCGTGTCGCAGAACGCAGTGCAGTTGCATGGCGGCATCGGCATGACCGAGGAACTCGCGGTCGGCCACTATTTCCGCCGGTGCATGGTGATCGAACGGCTGTTTGGCGACACCGCGCACTATCTGGCGAAGCTGGCCGAACTGGTGGAATAGGCCGGAGTTTTTTTGCGAGGCCATTTTTAGTTCGTGGCTGGCCGTGTGCAACTTGGACGCGCATCACGCAACGGATTGCCCGGTTTATAGCGCCGCGGACCGAAACAATCCGCAAAAGCGTGCCTCGTTGCCTTGGCATGCAATCATGCGTTGTTCGCCTACAACAAATGCTTCCCTATCGGGGGCCAATGTCTGACCTTTGGCGATGAAGGCCACTTGTATCCGCTGCGTACTTGTTACTTTATGGTGAATAAAGCGACAAGAGGGCGCGTAATGCGGATTTTTCATGCGGCATTCAGCTGTGCCGGCGTCGCGATGCAGTTGATGCTGCCATGTGTCGCGCAGGCGGCCAATATCAGTATTCCGCTTTTGCCGGTCACCAGTATCATCACGATCCAGCCGATCGACGTGTGTGATGCGATCGGCACCGACTGCGCGTCGCTTGCCAATTTGGCGAACGACGAGACGGCGGTGAATGCAGTTTGGGACCAGGCGGGGCTTGGGTTCGATTTTTTGCCGGCGGTGCAGTTCGATGACACGACGTCATCCCAAGGCTTTCTCAACCCTACCGTAACGATCGCCGCAGGCTTTCCGACCGGAACGCCAACCGATCTGGCGCATCAGCTGATGTACGGACCGGGCCACGGGCAGAGCAGTAATCCGACGACGCTCAACGTCTGGTTCGTGGACCACCTGACCCGTAGCGATGGCGTCGGTATTTATGGCACGGCCTTCATCGGCGGCAACGGCGTCATCATTCCGACGCTGCCCAACCTCAACACAGGCCAGCTTCCGGCACTCGACACGCTTGCGCACGAGGTCGGACACAATCTCGGATTGCAGCATGTGGACGGGACTTCGTCGAGCAGCCCGCTGAACCTGATGCAGAGCGTGGGCAGGACCGTTCCCAGCAACTTCTGCCAGGTCAATCCGAACACCTGTATCCTGTCGGTATTGCCACGGACAGGGTGCTGCCGACACAGATCACGACTGCCCGGAATCCGCTTTTCACCATTGATCTGGCGCAAGTCACCGCCCAGGTCGATCACGCGCCGGGTGTCTGTGCCGTCGGGTCCAAAACCTGCGACATCACTTTCAATTTCGCCAGCTCAGCGACCACTCAGTCGTTGATTGGGTTCCAGGTCCGCTCGCTTGCTGCCAACTCGATATTGGATGGAACGTCGATCAGCGGCAGTTCGCCTGAGGGGATAACCGGGACGGGGCCGAAGACCTCGCTGCTTACGCCGACCGGGGCTGCTGTCCAGTACAGCTTCGCGCCAGGTTTGTTCGGGGCAGGGAATTCGTTCGACCTCGCGTTCAGTTATGAGAATTGCGGTAGTGTCTGCGGCTACGCTCCGCCATTCTCGGTCGAGTTCGACTTCAGCTCCGGTGTCACGTCTGCTGCGCTGTTCGATGGCAGCGGCTTCGCCGATTCGCAACTTCCGGGTTCGCCCTTGCAGACCCCATTCCCGCTGGGATTGGGATTTATTGGAACGCCGACCTACGGACTAGGCAAGACCGTACCGATCGTCGCGTGCACTGATGTCGAAGGTGATCAGACGTCGGGTGCCAATAGTCCTTGCACGTTCGGCAGCGTTCCCGAGCCTCCGGCCGTCAGCATCTTTCTCGTTGGCCTGGTGGGGTTGGGCGGAATTTTGCGCTGCTCGAGACCGCGTGGCCGTGCCTGAAATTGCAGAATGCGTTGGCGTTGTACGGCAACATCGGCATGCCCGGGGAACTCGCGGTCGCGGCCCGGTGATACGCGTGGCGCCCTACCTGCAATATGGTTTTGGTCACGTCCCGTCGGCAAGCCAAGCAACAACAGGTGATGCGCAAAGGCGCGCAATATCCTCGGTAGCGGGCTTGAGGTAGTCGTCGGCGCCGCGCACAATCGGCGTAAGAAACAGCGGCAGCACAGGCGGACGCATGATACGGTCGATCTCCATTGCCGGCGTTACCTTGGAAGTTGAGATGCGAGGCACCGGCCGTCCGTTGTTGTTTCTGCATCCCGGTGAGGGGCTGCAACCGCATCGCCCGTGGCTCGATCTGCTGGCGCGGCGCTATCACGTGATTGCGCCGAATCATCCCGGGCTGGGGCAACTCCGCGCTGCCGAACTGGTGCGGGACGGTCGATGATCTGGCTTATCTGTATCTCGATCTGGTGGGGGCGCTTGAACTCCGAGACGGCATCCTGGTCGGCGCATGCTTCGGCGGTTGGGTCGCCGCCGAGATGATGGTACGCGACACGCAACGCATCGCCTGCGTAGTGCTGGCCGATCCACTCGGCATCAAGGTAGGCGGCGTGTTGGATCGCGATATTGCCGACATGCATGCCATCCCGCACGAGGAGTACCTGCGCCTCGCCTGGGCCGATCCGGCCAAGGGCGAAGTCGATTACATGCAATTGCCGGAATCCGAGCTTGCTGGCATCGCGCGCGGGCGCGAGGCATTCGCGACATTCGGCTGGAAGCCGTACATGCACAACCCGCGGCTGAAACGCTGGCTGCATCGCATCGATGTTCCTACGCAGCTGATATGGGGCGAACAGGATGGCATCGTGCGCCGGGAATTCGGCGAGGCCTGGCGCGGCGAAATTCCTGGTGCGCGGCTCGAGGTGATTCCCGACGCCGGTCATTTCCCGCATTGGGAACAGCCCGACGCGTTCGTCGAACGTCTGTCGCGCTTCGTCGACATTCATTGATCGCATAGGGGATCGCGCCATGCGCTGCTGGTATTTCTCCGAGATGGCCTATCATCCGGCATGGGACGCGGGATTGCAGCGCGGCACGCTGCGTGTGGTGCTGCCGTCCAGCAACTTCGACCCACCCACGGCGCACGGTCTGCTGAACCGATACCTGGATGAGTTCGCGCTGTGCGACGAGGTTGGGCTGGACATCATGGTGAACGAGCACCACAGCACGGCGACCTGCATGACGGTGTCGGCGCCGATGGCGCTGTCGATCATTGCACGTGAAACCAAACGCTCTCGACTGTTGTCACTCGGCACGCCGATCGCCAACCGCCCCGATCCGGTGCGCGTGGCGGAGGAGATGGCGTGGCTGGATGTGCTGTCCGGCGGTCGGCTGGAGATGGGACTGGTGAAGGGCGCGCCGTACGAGATCCAGCCGGCGAACAGCAACCCCGCGCACACTGATGCGGCGCTACTGGGAGGCGCACGACCTGATCATCAAGGCGATGTCCACGCATGACGGTCCGTTCAACTGGGAAGGCGAGTTCTTCCACTACCGCAGCGTCAACATCTGGCCTAAGCCGATCCAGAAACCGACGCCGCCGATTTGGATGACTGGCATGAGCGTTGGCACCGGCACGCTTGCGGCGGAACGCGGGCACGTGGTGGGAACGCTGCTGTCCGGCGGCACCGCGAAGCCGATGTACGATGCGTATCGCCAGCGCGCGCGCGAACTCGGTTGGGAGGCGGGGGCGGACCGGATGGCCTTTGCCGCAGTGGTCGGGGTCGGTACGACGCGCGAGGCAGGTCTGCGTCGCGCCGATCAGATCGCGGATTATGTGCGTACCGCGCCGGTGGTGGCGGAGCCGTTTACCAATCCGCCCGGCTACAACTCGATCGGCGCCAACGTGGCGATCATGCAGGCCGGGCCGCGCGCGCATCGCATCGTCAAGGATCGGCAGGGCAATACGATCGATCATCGTCACGCGACGGTGCAGCAGTTCATGGATACCGACACGATATTCGCTGGCACGCCGGACGATGTTTATGTGCAGATCAAGGCGTTCAGCGACCGGATGGGCGGCATCGGCCACCTGCTGTTCTTCGGTCAGGGCGGGTTCCTGGATCACAAGGATACGGTGGAGAATATCAGTCTGTTCGGTCGCGAAGTGGCGCCACGACTGGCGGAGCTGAACATTGCGCCGGCGCGAACGGGCGCTGCTGCCGCGGAATAGCGCATCGATCGACACAACCTGTCATTGCCGCTTCACTGCGCTCAAGTAATGACGGTTCAACGCGATCTCGGCACCTCGATAACCCACTGGGGAGCGATCCACCGCCTTGGCCATCCACGTCCTCGGTCAACGCATCGAGCCGGGACGTGGATGGCCTCGCAGACTACCGCGGCAAGCCGGTATTCTTGGTCTCCCGTCCCAGCATCATGGCGACGATGCTGAGCGCGGCGAAGCAGGTCATCACCGCCGTCACCTTGTTGAAACTGCCGCCGAACAGTCCAACCATAAGGCCCGCGACCAGCGGCCCAAAGCTGGTGACGACGCGGGCCGAACCGGTGCAGAAGCCAACCGCGGTCGAACGGATGTGCGTGGGGAACAACTCGGGCAGGTAGATGGCGAAACCCGAGAATGTGCCGAACACGAAGAAGCCGAACACCGGCAGGACGAACGGATACCAGGGATAGTACGTTTCTAATCCGATATAGAGTGTCAGGCCGGCCGCGATGGTGCCGGCGCTGTACAGCGCGATGGTGCCGCGCCGTCCGATCGTGTCCGCGATGAAGCCGAAACAGATGTAGCCGGCGATACCGCCCAGGCTCCAGATCATCATGCCGTGGCTGACGAACGGCACGGCACCCGTCCCGGTGACGCCGTTCTTTTGCACCATGAGGGACAGAATCGTCGGCAGCCAGATGTTGGTGGTCCAGATCGCCAGCAGCGAGCCGAGCCCGAACATGACGCCCACGATCGTGTTGCGGCGATGTTCCGGCGCGAACAACTGCACCGGCACAAAGCGCATGAACTCGTGGTCGTTGTCTGCCGTGCGCCGTCCTGCCGCGACTGCCTGGCGCCGCTCGCGCACTGCCTCGAACCGCTCGGGCTCCATCATGCGCCGCCGCATGACACCGATCAGGATCGCCGGCAGCACGCCGATGAAGAACACCACGCGCCAGCCATGGCCGCCGAGGTAACTGTAGGCCCAGGCGCCCAGGAAGGTGCCCAGCGCGCCGCCGGTCATCATGCAGCCGGCGATTTTCGCGCGGTTATTTGCGCCAAGCGCCTCCGCCAGCAGAGGGATGCCGACCATCAGTTCCGCACCGGTGCCGAGGCCGGCGATGAAGCGGTAGATAGCGAAGTCCCAGATGCCGTGCGACAGACCTTGCAGCGCGGTGAACACGCTGTAGAGCAGGATGCTGAATGCCAGCGCCCGCACCCGGCCTACGTAGTCCGCGATGACGCCGAACAGGAAGCCGCCGAATGCCCAGCCGAGCAGACCCATCATGCTGAGAATGCCGCCATAGGTGCCGATCAACGCAAGCGGTGGATTGCCGCCGAGCAGTTCGGTCAATGCCGGGCGCAGCACCAGCGAGTAGAGGCCGAAATCCGCCAAATCGAGCGTCCAGCCAAGCCAGACGACCAGAAACACAAACCACTGATAGCGGCTGATCGACCGCAATCCGCCCATACGATCCGCAGTAATATTGTTCCGTAACTCATAGGTGCGCACTCCCTGTGAAGACGCGAACCGGTATCCGATCGGGGGAGTGGAGATGCCGCGCGCGTAGGTCCGGACGCAGTGATCTCCACTGCCTCGCGCCCTCGCATCTGCCGGCACAACGTCGTCGCCTGCGTCATACGGAGGCGGGTCGGCTCGTCGTCGGCGAAAAATGCCAGTTGCCTAGCAAGGTCAGACGTATCCTTGCGGGATGCGCGGCGTCAAGCGCCGGATTCGTTTCAGGAAATATGAAACGATCGTAACGTTGTGGTCTGGTCCGGGATCAGATGCAGCAGATGTCGTATTCGCTGGTCAGCGGGGCAGCTTTCTAATCGGGCAGCGTTCTAATCGGGCAGTACCTCGATCGCATCACCCACCGCGAAGCGTCCGCGCTCGATCACCTCGGCATGCACACCCAGCTCGATGTGATCATATAGCCGGCGCAGTTCCTGCACCGGATTGGCATCGCGCTCCGCGGTCACAGGGTTAACTTCCGTCGCGGGGCAGCGGGTGATCGGCCTGGTCACGCGCAGGACCGCGCCGCCGATCTGAAGCTGGCGTCCGACCAACTCGCGCTCACTCCACGCCGGCGCGCCGCTGAACCAGACATTGGCGCGGAAGCGCCGGCGGTGACGTCGCGCATCGACCTTTGCTTCAAAGTCGCGCAGGCTGGCCAGGTTGATCAGGCTGATCACCTTGCGCCGCTGGTCGCAGAAGCTGTGTCCGGGGATGTGGTGGAAGCGCGGGACGCCGCGCGCGTCTTCGCCCAGATAGTCGGTCAGGAAGCTGCCGATCCGATCGCGCCCCGCGCCGGTCAGCGCATTCTCCACCACGGCCGTTCCGTCGGGCGCACGGATCGCCAGCATGCCGCTGCGCGGGTCGAAGAATGAGAACAGCGCCGCGATTTTGGCGTTCTTCATCAGGCACATGAAGTTCGCCTTCTGCAGCCATTGTGGCTGCTCGGATCGAACCCGGCGTCACCCTGCGCCAGGGCAAAGGCGCGATCCCACGGGATGCAGTCGCCCTGTCTCCACCTCGGCGGCCTCCAGCGCCTCCGCCGTCAATCCCTTCACCGGATAGCGGTACAGATATTCGATGCGCATCTGGTGCCCTCCCCCTTGAGACGCAGTCTGCCTGGACCCAACTGGATTGCCAAAGGTCCACGCCTCCGTTGCCTGATCAGGGGCGGGGGCTGGCCGTCGCCTCAATACAGGGACACAAACATGGATATTGAGAAATTCACCGAACGGGCGCGTGGATTCCTGCAAGCCGCCCAGACGATTGCGATCCGCGAGTTCCACCAGAGGATCACGCCGGAACATCTGCTGAAGGCGCTGTTGGACGATGAGGAAGGCGCGGCCGCCGGCCTGATCAAGGCGGCGGGCGGCGACCCGAAAGCGGCGCTGACCGCGGTTCAGGCCGAGCTGGGGCGGCTGCCAAAGGTGCAGGGTGCCGGCGCCGGCGATCCGCAGATCACGCCCGATATGGTGCGCGTGCTGGATGCGGCGCAGCAGGCGGCGACCAAGGCCGGCGACGAATACGTGGCGCAGGACCGGCTGCTGCTGGCGATCGCCGCGTCCGATACGGCGGCCGCCCGCGCGCTGCGCAATGCCGGCGACTACGCCTCAGGCCCTGGAGAAGGCGATCACCGACATCCGCAAGGGCCGCACGGTCACCAGCCCGAACGCCGAGTCAACGTTCGACGCATTGAAGAAATACACTCGCGATGTGACTGCGCTGGCGCGCGAGGGCAAGCTGGATCCGGTGATCGGTCGCGACGAGGAAATCCGCCGTACCATCCAGGTGCTGGCGCGCCGCACCAAGAACAATCCGGTGCTGATCGGCGAACCTGGCGTCGGCAAGACCGCCATCGTCGAAGGGCTGGCGCTGCGCATTGTCAACGGCGATGTCCCGGAGGCGCTGAAGGGCAAGCAGCTTTTGTCGCTCGACCTTGGTGCGATGGTCGCCGGTTCGAAGTATCGCGGCGAGTTCGAGGAACGTCTGAAGGCGGTGCTGAAGGAGGTCGAGTCGGCCGAGGGTCAGGTCATTCTGTTCATCGACGAACTGCATAACCTGGTGGGCGCTGGTCGCGCGGAAGGGTCGATGGATGCATCGAACCTGATCAAGCCGGAACTCGCGCGTGGCACGCTGCACTGCATCGGTGCGACGACGCTGGATGAATACCGCAAGCATATCGAGAAGGATGCGGCGTTGGCGCGGCGCTTCCAGGCGGTGTTCGTGGGCGAGCCGTCGGTCGAGGATACCATCTCGATCCTGCGCGGCATCAAGGAGAAGTACGAGCTGCATCACGGCGTGCGCATCACCGACAGCGCGCTGGTTGCCGCTGCCACGCTTTCCAACCGCTACATCACCGACCGGTTCCTGCCCGACAAGGCGATCGACCTGATCGACGAGGCGGCTAGCCGGCTGCGCATGGAGGTGGATTCCAAGCCCGAGGAACTCGATGAACTCGATCGGCGGGTGATCCAGCTCAAGATCGAACGCGAGGCGCTGCGCAAGGAAAGCGATCCTGCGTCACGCGATCGGCTGGTGCGGCTGGAGAAGGAGCTTGCCGAACTGGAAGAGGAGTCGAATGCGCTGACCGCTGCCTGGCAGGCGGAAAAGGAGCAGGTGCAGGAGACCCAGAAGCTGAAGGAGCGGCTGGATCAGGCGCGCAGCGAGGTGGAGATCGCGCAGCGTCGTGGCGATCTGGGGCGGGCTTCGGAACTGTTATATGGCGTAATCCCGGACATCGAGAAAAAGCTGGCCACGTCAGCCGACGGCACGCTGGTGAACGAGGCGGTGACCGAGGAACAGATCGCCGGTGTGGTGTCGCGCTGGACCGGCATTCCGGTCGACAAGATGCTGGAAGGCGAGCGCGAGAAGCTGCTGCACATGGAAGAGCAGTTGCGCAAACGCGTCATCGGCCAGGAGGAACCGCTGAAGGCGGTCGCCAATGCGGTGCGTCGCGCGCGCGCCGGGTTGCAGGATCCCAACCGGCCGATCGGCAGCTTCCTGTTCCTGGGTCCGACCGGCGTTGGCAAGACCGAGACGTGCAAGGCGTTGGCGGAATTCCTGTTCGATGACGAGCGCGCGATGGTGCGTATCGACATGAGCGAGTTCATGGAGCGCCATGCGGTTGCGCGGTTGATCGGCGCGCCTCCCGGGTATGTCGGCTACGACGAGGGTGGCGTGCTGACCGAGGCGGTTCGTCGTCGGCCGTACCAGGTGATTCTGTTCGACGAGGTGGAGAAGGCGCACGAGGACGTCTTCAATGTGCTGCTGCAGGTGCTGGACGATGGTCGTCTGACCGATGGGCAGGGCCGCACGGTGGATTTCAAGAACACGATCATCGTGCTGACGTCCAACCTTGGCAGCGATGTGCTGGCGGCGCAGCCGGACGGCGAGTCGACTGCGATGGTGCAGGGCGAGGTGATGCGCGCGGTGCGCCAGCACTTCCGGCCGGAGTTCTTGAACCGGCTGGACGAGATCATCCTGTTCCGGCGCCTGCAACGCAGCGACATGGCGAGCATCGTGCAGATCCAGTTGGAGCATCTGCGCAAGCTGCTGGTGGATCGCAAGATCAACATCGAGCTGGATCGCAGTGCGTTGGAGTGGCTGGCGAACGAGGGCTACGACAGCACGTATGGTGCGCGGCCGTTGAAGCGGGTGATCCAGCGCAGTCTGCAGAACCCGCTGGCTTCACTGATCCTGGAAGGGGCGGTGAAGGATGGCGACACGGTGCACGTTACCGCAAGCCGCGATGGCCTGCTGATCAACGGGCAGTTGGCCGAGGCGGCGTAAGCCCGATGCGGTGATTGAGTTGGGAAGAGCGGCCGCAGCATCACGCTGCGCCGCTCTTTTTGACGGGCATTGTTCGACGGGCATTGGTGGTGGCACGGCCGAGGCTGGCATCGCTAGACCGAAGACGGTGGTTCGCTGGCTCCTGGACCAAGGGCGCGGACCATCAGGACAGAGTCGAGCCAACGATCGTTTTTCCAGCCGATGTTTGGCAGCACGCCCGCATGGCGGAAGCCGCAGCCTGCGTGCAAGCGGATCGAGGCGTGGTTGGCGGAGTCGCCGATCACTGCGACCATCAGCCGGAAGCCGGCCTGTTCGCAGCGGTCGATCAGCCGCGGCAACAAGGCGCGGCCGATGCCCTGGCCCTGGCAGTCCGGTGCGACATAGACGGAATTCTCCACGGTGAAGCGGTAGCCGGGGCGTGGACGATAGGTGCCGGCAGAACTGTAGCCGACCACCCGCCCCGCCGCGTCTTCCGCGACCAGATGTGGGAAGCCCGCGTGCAGCAGGACTTCGCGGCGGCGGGCGATTTCTGTGGCGTCCGGCGGATCGAGTTCGAAGCTTGCGTTGCCATGCAGTACCGCGTGGCCGTAGATCGCGGCGATCTCCGGAACGTCGGTCGGCAGGCTGTCGCGAATCAGCAGTGACATGGCGCAAAGGTCGCGTGGGGCTGCCGGCATGGCAAGGCGGATCAATCAGCCGATGGTCCGGACTATTTCCGTCATGGCGAGACGACGCAATCATGGCAAGACAATCGCTGCGAGGTACCTGTTATTGCGAGGAGCAGCATCGAACCACAGCTTCGGCCGCCTTGTTGGCCTGCCCCAGCGCGTGTGCGACGCGGTTGCGCGCCCGGATCGCACTGACCGTCAGGAATTTCGCCGCATCGGAACCGGGTGCCGCGGCTGCAAGTTCGCGCAGCGTCTGCAACGTCGGCCATGCCGGCTGCGCCAACGCAGGATCGTGCGCGAACCGGTCTCCCGACGTGTAGTCGATTGGCACCAGCGCGCGCGACATCCGCATCAGCGCGCGGTTGATGCATGTTGCTTGCCTGTCATCCGCCTGCCCGGCAAGCGAGGCCAGTCGCGCGGCGTTGTCGCGCAGCGTCACTGCGCCGGCCGTCAGGTCATCCAGCGACAGCTGCTGCCCCAGCGCCGTGCGAAGGCGGTCCAATTCCGCCAGCAGGTCCTGCGCGTATGCGGCGTAGTCGAGCGGCAGCACCGTATCGGTCAGCAGCCGCCACACGGCGTGCATATAAATTCGTGTGTCGCGCACCAGGTTCTTCTCGCTGATCTTGTCGGCAAGATCGTCCGGCGTATGCCACCACCAGCAATGCGCGCCGACCGGTGTCGGCACCGGCTCGCTGATGTCGCCGAATATCGCCGGCAACCCGACCCCGTTGAACGACTGATCCGCGCCGCGGCTCATGCGTTTGCCAAGCAGCGTCTGCCCCGACTGTTCCGTGATCGCCTCGCCGGCCAGAGCACGCAGTTCGCTCATGGAGCCGACATTGGCCAGAATGTCTGCTCCTTCCGCCCCAGGGGAATCGATGTTGATGTGCGTGACGCAGCGCCGATCGAGTTCGTCCCAGTGTTCATCGACATACCAGGTGGAGCCGGAATAGCGGCCGTGCGAATGACCCGACCAGAAGCACAGCCGCAGCCCGCGCTTCCAGCGTTCGCGTCGCGCCGCGCACAGGCGGGAGACTTCCAGCATGGCGGCATTGGCACTGCCGTTGTCCATCACGCCGTAATACCAGGTGTCGTGATGACCGGAGAACAGCACGAACGGCGCGTCATCGCCTGCACCGGGCGCATCCAGCTCCGCCTCCAGGATCGGCGTCTTGCGCCAGCCCGTGTCAACTTCGGCATGCAACGCCACGGACGGCCGTTCGCCCTGCGCAAGACGGTCGCGCAACGCGGCGCCATCCGACAATAACACGCTGCACACCACGGTTGCGGGAAGCTCGGGCAACGTCTCCGCCGATGGATTGCCCCACACGGGCGATATGCACATCTCATGCAGATGCTCGTGCGGACTGATGTGCAATTGTCCCACGGCGCCCGCGCGCGAAGCCCGGCGCGCGACAGGGGGCGTGGCGATGCCATCGACCAGCACGATACAGCCAGCCAGATCGCGTCCGGCGAAATCCGCCTCGTTGCCGGCGCCGACATGCACCAGTTCTCCGGTCACGTCGGCAGCGCGCGAGAACGAATGGGTGATACCGGCGCAGCACCCGATTATCCACCTGCACGCGTGACGTGCCGGGCAAGCTGATATAGGCATCGTGCGACAGCATTCGGGTACGGAAGCCGATCCCATCGAGCTGCGCACGGACATAACGCAGGCTGTCCGCCTCACCCGCCGAGCCGGACAGTTTGATCCATTGTGCAAATGCGCCGATGTGGCGCATCAGCGCCGCGCCGTCCACCGAAGCGCACTGCGCGTTCAGGAGAGAATCGTCCATCACTTTGCCATGTGAACCAGAGATGCCACGGTCGTCTCCTGCGGGAAGCCGCCATAGGTGATGCCTTTGCGCATCGCCCACGTGGTGACGGGAAACAGCATGGGTATCACAGCGACCTGCTCACCGATGGCATATTCATAGGCCTGCGCCAGCAACGCATCGCGCTTGCCGTCGTCCAGCGTCATCGCCGCCTGGTCGAGGATCGCGTCGAGCTTCGGGCTGGAATAGCGCCCGAGATTGCCGGCGCCAATCCCCTTTGCCGCGTTATAGGTGCCCAGCAGATATTGCAACTGCGACAACGGCTCACCGGTATCTGTGGAATTGCCACTCAGCAGCACGCTGAAATCCAGTTTGGTGGCGCGCGGAAAATAGATTGCCTTCGGCATTGCACTCACGGTGGGCTTCAGGCCAAGCCGCGTCCACATCTGCGCGACCGCCTGGTTGACTGCCGCGTCGTTCGGATAGCGGTCATTGCTGGAATTCACCACCAGCCCGAAGCCGTGCGGATAACCAGCCTCGGCCAGCAGCTTCTTCGCGCCCGCCAGATCGTACGCCACCGGTTTCAGCTTCGCGCTGGTCCCCGGCGTGCCTTGTGGGTTGAACTGCGCCGCCTGCACCGCCTGTCCCTGCATCACCTTGCTGACCAGTGCCGCACGGTCGATCGCCATCGACATCGCGCGCCGCACCCGCACATCCTTCAGCGGATTCTTGGTCAGCGGCTTGCCGTCGTCATCGGTAAGTTGCGGCGAGGCGTCGCGATCCACGTCCAGCGTCCAGAAGTAGCAGCGATTGCTCTCCATCGTGCCGAGAGTGATCTTCGGGTTCCGCTTCAGCATCGCGACGTCATTGCCGGGCACATTGGCGATCAAATCCACGTCGCCGCTGAGCAGCGCGGCGACCCGTGCCGCATCATTGGTGATCGGTTTGTAGATGACGCGCTGCCAATCGGGTTTGGCGCCAAAATAGCCGTCGTAGCGTTCCAGCAAGATGTGGTCACCGGGCACCCATTCTACCTCACGATACGGTCCGGTGCCGATCGCCGCCTTGCCAGAGTTGTAGTCGGCCGTGGTGGCATTGGCGCCGTTCTTCCGCGACACGATCCATACATTGAGGATTTCATTCAGCAGGATGGGGTCCGGCTGATCGGTCTCTATCAGCACCGTGTGGTCGTCCACCGCCGTGGTGGTCTTCACGTGCTTGAGGAATTGCAGGAAACTTCCCGGACTGTTCGGCACGTTGCGCGCGCGCTGGTAGGTGAACACGACGTCGTCCGCGGTGAACGGCGAGCCGTCTTGCCACTTCACGCCCTGGCGCAACTTGAACTCCCAGTGTGTGGGATCCAGCGAGCGCCAGCTTACCGCCAGATCGGGAATCACCTTCAGATTGGCGTCCTGGGTCACCAGGCCGCTGTAGATCAACTTGTCGATCTCGGTATTGGGCGTCAGATGGAAGAAGTGCGGATCGAGTGTCGTCACCTCTGAGGCAACGCCGATCTTCAGTTCCGCCGCCGACGCCCCCCAGCACAGCGTCATGCAGGCCGCCATCGCACACAACCAGCTTCGCGTTGTCACATCCGCCCCCATTTTCATTGCGTTGCATCGGATGGTCTCGCGAATCGCAGCCATGCCGCAAGGTGGTTTGGAATGGTCTTGCCATCTTGCCGTCAGATGGCCTATCGCCCGGGTGCCATCCGACGTACGGTCCCTTCGGCTCATTCTGGAGACGATAGGTGGAAACCATCCGGGTTGTCTGTGCACACGACTGTCCTGACATGTGCTCCTTGCTGGCAAATGTGGAGAATGGCCGGGTGCTTCGTATCCAGGGCGATCCGGATCAGCCGTTCACTGCCGGATTCGCCTGCGCAAAGGTGAATCGGGACGCCGAACTGGTGCATTCGCCTGAACGCATCGCCACGCCGCTGCGCCGTATCGGTGCCAAGGGCGAAGGCAGGTTCGCGCCAATCACCTGGGACGCAGCGCTGGACGAGATCACCGCGCGCTGGAAGTCGATCATTGCCGAATCCGGCCCCCTTGCGCTTCTCGGCTACTGCTACAGTTCCCATCAGGGATTGATAAATCGTGGCCTGCCGAACGGGCTGTTTCACGCGATGGGCACCAGCCGGCTATGGGCCGGTACGGTATGCGACAGTTGCATGGAGGCGGCGTGGGACGCGACCGTCGGGCCCATCGGCGGTGCCGACCCTGAATCGGTGATCGAAGCCGATCTGGTGATCTGCTGGGGCGCTGACCTGTTCGCCACCAACGTGCATTTCTGGGCGAAGCTGGAACAGGAACGCAAGCGCGGTCTGAAGCTCGTGGTGATCGACCCGCGACGCACGCGATCCGCGCGGGCAGCCGACTGGCACATCCCGATCCGCATCGGGACCGATGCCGCATTGGCTCTGGGCATCATGCACGTTCTGGCGCGCGACAATCTCTGCGACCGCGACTACATCGCGCAGCACACACTCGGCTTCGATCAGGTGGAACGCGAGGTGCTGCCGCGTTTTACACCCGACCGCGTCGCCGCCATCACCGGCGTCGCGGCGTCCGACGTGGAGCGGCTTGCCGCGATGTATGGCGCGACGAAAAAATCACTGATCCGCCTAGGTTGGGGCATGACGCGCCTCACGTACGGCGGCCAGGCGCTGCGCAGCGTCGCGCTGCTGCCCGGCGTCACCGGCGCATATGGCTGCTACGGCGGTGGCGCGGTGAACGGCACCAACGCATCGTTCGAACTCAACTACAATGCGGTGCGCAAGCCGTCCGGCCCGGCGACGGCGCGTACCATCAACCACAACCGGATGGGCGAGGCGCTGCTTACGCTGAACGATCCACCGATTCGCGCGCTGTTCATTGCCGCCAACAATCCCGCCGTCACCTGCCCCGACACTGCCAGGACACGACGCGGCCTTGCACGCGACGATCTGTTCACCGTGGTGCACGACCCGTTTCTGACGATGACCGCGCGGTATGCCGATATCGTGCTGCCGGCGACGACCTATCTGGAGACCGAAGATTTCTTCCGCGCCTATGGCACGTATTACATGCAGTATTCGCCGCACGCGGTGCCGCCGCAGGGCGAGGCATGGTCGAACCTGAAGCTCGCCCAGTCGCTGGCAGCGCGCATGGGTGTCACCGATCCGGTGTTCCGCATGTCGCAGACGGAAATCCTGCGCGAGCTGTTCCGCGGTGCGAAAGGTGCGCTCGCGGCGGTCGATCCGGACACGCTGCGTGACGCCGGCCCGATCTCCATCGCAACCAAGGGTGAACAGCAATTCCGCACGCCGTCGGGCAGGCTGGAGTTCTATTCCGATACGCTTGCCGCGCAGGGATTGCCGCCGATGCCGGATTGGCAACCCGATCCGGTAGAAGCGACGCAAGGCGCGCAATGGCCGCTGCGTCTGCTGACCGGACCGGGATATTTCCAGAGCCACACTGCGTTTTCCGGTGTATCCATGCTGCGCGACCGCGAGGGGAAGCCGTACTGCGTGCTGCACCCCACCGACGCGGCCGCGCGCAATCTGCGCGAGGGGGAACACGTGCGGCTGGTAAACGATCGCGGCGCCGTGGGGCTGACCCTGCACGTGCGCGATGAGATACAGCCCGGCGTGGTGCTGGTGCCGGGGCAGCGCCCGGATCAGGAGGCGGTGTCCGGTACAGTCAACATGCTGTGCTCGGACGCATTCACCGACATGGGCGAGGGCGCCACCTATCAGAGCACATGGCTGGACGTGCGCGCCTGGTAGAATTGCCGCGGCGGCGCTTCCCGCGCACAATCGGTCGCCCGAGGGGAGGAGCGATCGATGGCGGATGCGGACGACAAGTCCCTGGTCGAATATGAGTGCCGCGAACACATCGCGACGATCACGCTGAACCGGCCGGACAAGCTGAACGCCGTCAACGACGGCATGGTCCGCCAGATCTCAGCGGCATTGCAGCGGTTCGACAGCGACAACGACGCGCGTGTGGCGATCCTGTGCGGTCGCGGCCGTGCATTTTCCAGTGGCGCGGACGTACATCAGCGGCAGTTGCGCAGTCGCGCGGAATTTGAACGGCACGGCGGCGCGCAGGCGCAGGATGCATCGAGCCACGATCTGTTCCTGCGCGCGGTAAACTGGAAACCGGTGCTGGCCGCCCCGCATGGTTACGTACTGGGCCTGGCACTCGGCTTGGTGCTGGAATCCGATCTGGTCGTCGCGGAGGAAGGCACGAAATTCCAGGTCACCGAGACCCCGCGCGGGCTGTCCGGCGCGAAATACTGGGCATTGCTGAATTTCCGCGGCGCCGGTGCGTTCGCTACCGATGTCAGTCTGACCGGTCGTTTCTTCACCGCCGAGGAAGCGCTGACCGCCGGCATCATCGACCGCGTTGCACCGCGAGGCACTTACATGGAGGTCGCGCGCGAGTTGGCGGCGCAGGTGGCGAAGAATCCGCCACTCGGCGTTCGGTCCACGGTTCGCGCGCGGCGGCACGCGCTGGAACTTTTATCGCGCGATGTGCTGCTGCAGGTCAGCCTGGCCAAGCTGCATCTGTCCGAGGACTTCGGCGAATCGGCACGCGCGTTCGCGGAGAAGCGGCCGGCTGGTCCATTCAAGGGACGTTGAAACTTGCTTGATCAGGACGGGCCGGACACGATCCGCCTAGGCGTCGCCGAGGCGCGCGAACTCGGCGAGGCGACACTGCGCCGCATCGGCTATCCGGCCGATGAAGCGGCGATCATCACCGACCAGCTTATCGACAATGCGTTGTGCGGCTATCGCTTTGCCAGCCTGCCGCGCATCCTGGCGATCGCCGACGACGAAAAGACCGGCAAGCCGCGCACGCCGATACGCGTTGTGCGAGAGACGCCGGTGTCCGCGCTGGTCGATGGCGGCAACAAGGTCGGCTATGTCGCGGCCTATCGCGGTGCGGAGATCGCCATCGCCAAGGCGAAAGCCATCGGCATCGCTATCGTCGGTGTGCACAACAGCTACTACAGCGGCCGCAACGCGTATTTCGTGGAACTGATCGTTCGTGCCGGTCTGGTCGCGATCCACACGTCCAGTGCCCAGCCGCACGTCCTGCCGCCAGGCGGACGCAAGCCGGCACTCGGCACCAATCCATTCAGCGTCGGCTTCCCCTCCGCCAACGGTCCGGTGATCTACGACATCGGCACCGCGTCGGTGATGTGGGGCGAAGTACTGCTGATGGCACGTCTCGGCGAGCCGCTGCCGGACGGTGTCGGCTTCGACGCCGACGGCAACCCAACGCGCGATGCCCGTGCGGTTGCGGATGGTGGCGGCGTGACGGCGTTCGGCGGCCACAAGGGCTATGGATTGTCGTTCACCATCCAGGCACTCGGCTTGCTCGCGGGTGCGGCGCTGCCGCGCGGCGACGTGCAGGACTACGGTTTCCTGTTTATCGCAATCGATCCCGCGATCATGCTGCCCGACTTCGAGGCGCAATTTTCCGAACTCATCGCACGCATCAAGGCGACTCCTCGTCAGCCAGGCGTGGATGAAATCCGCATCCCGTCCGAACGCGCATTCCGCGAACGCGAACAGCGTCGCGTGGAGGGCATCGTGCTGGACCGGAAGGTCGTCGATGCGCTGCACGTTCTCCGAGGAAACGCCGAATGACCGAACACGCCGCAGGGCCTTGCCGCCTTCTTCGCACCACGCAGCGTCGCAGTGATCGGCGCGAGTGCGGATCGCAGCCGCGCGGGCGGCCGCGTGCTGCAGACGCTGGCCACGGCGGGTTATCCGGGACGCGTCATCCCGGTGAACCCGAACCAGACGCGGATCAACGACCTGCCGTGCCATCCGTCCATCCTGGCCGTCCCGGAACCGGTGGACCTGGTGGCGATCTGCGTTCCCGCCGACCGCGTGCCGGACATCATTCGCGAATGCGGTCAGGCCGGTGTGCGTGGTGCCGTGGTGTTTGCCGACGGCTTCCGCGACGAAGCATTGCGTGCTGCGTTGGGCGATGCACTGGCTGAAGCACGCGCGAAATCCGGACTGCGCATGATCGGCCCCAACACCATCGGCATCCGTCACAGCGAAAGTCGCGCCTACGTCACGTTCTCATCGGCGACCGAATCCGAACTGATGCCCGGCCCGATCGCCACCATCGCACAGAGCGGCGGCATGAGTGGCGTGCTCGGTGTGACCCAGCTTCGCCGCCGCGGCCTGGGCCCGCGCTGCGTCATCGATACGGGCAACGAGTTCGACGTCGACGTCGCCGACTGCATCGACCACGTCGCAGAAGATCCAGGTACCACCTGCATTTCTGTGCTGGCCGAGGGTGCGCGCGACGGCCGACGACTGGCCGATGCAATTCGCCACGCCACGGCACGCGGCAAACACGTGGTGTTCCTGAAGACCGGCCGATCGACGGCCGCACTGGAGCAGGTGGCCTCGCACACCGGCGCGCTGGCCGGCCGGGCGGAACTGTTCGACGCCGCGATGCGCGATGCCGGCGCCTGCGTCGTGCGCGACGAAATGGAACTGATGGACGCCGTCGTGCTGCACGGCTTCAACCGCGTGCCGAAGGGACGCAGACTTGGCGCGGTGACGCCATCGGGCGGCTACGCGATCCTGGCGGTCGATGCGGCGGAACAGTTCGGCATGGAATTCCCGCCGCCGGTCATCGCCCCGACATCGGAGCAGCGCGACCAGGTGAAGCTGGGCACATTCGATAACCCCTTCGACATGTCGTCGACCATATCGTCCGGCCCGCGCGGGCTGGAGACATCGCTGCACTGGATGGCGTCGCAACCCAACATCGACGCGATTCTGCTGTGGCAGGCTGCGATTCTTGACAATCCTGGGCCGCAGCCACGGGTCTACGAAGCTCTGGCCGATCTCGTTGCGCAAACCGACAAGCCGGTGTTCGGCTGCGGCCTGACCACGCCGGACTTCGAGGCGCGCTTGCGCGAACTCGGCGTACTCTGGTTCGAAGAACCGACACGGCTGGTTCGCGCGCTGGGCGTCGTGGCACCCGCGGTCAGCGGCGCGCGACGTGCAGGCGGCCGCTGTGACGCACCGACGCGTCGTGACCGGTGCGCGCGCACGTGACGTCCTTGCCGATCTACCCGGCCTGCCGCATGTGCCAACCGTTGCAATCGCCGATGCCGCGGCGGCGCAGCGCGCAATGCAGGCGCTGGGCGCGGATCGCGTCATCCTGAAGGTCGAGAGCGAACACATCGCGCACAAGACGGAATTCGGCCTGGTGTCCGGCCCGATTGCCTCCGCCGAGATCGCGCGCACGTTCGCCGAGTTGGACGCAGCGCGCGAACGCGCCGCAGACCCATCGGCGTCCATTGTGCTGCAACCGTTCGAACGCGGGGTCGAGCTGGCATTGGGTGCGTACCTCGATCCCGCGTTCGGCCCGTCCGTAATGGTCGCACTCGGCGGCATCTATCTGGAAATCCTGCGCGATGCACAGTTCGCACCGGCGCCGGTGACGGAACAGCAGGCACGCGACATGGTGCTGCGGCTGAAGGCGGCGGACATCCTGCGCGGCGCCCGCGGGCGCAAGCCAGCCGACATCGATGCGGTGGCGCGCGCCATCGCGGCGCTGTCGCGCTTCATCGTCGATCACGCCGATCGTTACGCGGAAATCGACATCAATCCGCTGATCGTCCGCGAAGCCGGCAAGGGCGTGGTGGCGGTGGATGCGCTTCTGGTCGAACGCGATTAGACTGCGTCCATCGACGACCGACAGGAGTGCTTCATGGCCGACACGACCTCCCCCATCGACCAGATTCGCCGTTACCATCCCGAACTCACCGCGATCAGGCAGGACATCCATGCCAATCCGGAACTTGGGTTGGAGGAACATCGCACCGCCGACCTGGTTGCGCAGAAACTGGAAGAGTGGGGCATCGAGGTACACCGTGGCGTCGGCGGTACCGGGGTGGTCGGCGTGCTGCGCTCCGGCAATGGTCAGGCGACGATCGGGCTGCGCGCCGACATGGACGCGCTGCCGATCGAAGAAGCCAACGACTTCGCCTATCGCAGCCGCAATGCCGGCAAGATGCACGCCTGCGGCCACGACGGCCACACCACGATGCTGCTCGGCGCCGCGCGCTACCTGGCGGAGACGCGCAACTTCAACGGCACGGTGAATTTCATCTTCCAGCCGGGCGAGGAAGGCATAGGCGGTGCGCTCGCCATGCTGAAGGATGGGCTGTTCGAACGGTTCCCCTGCAACGCGGTATTCGGCATGCACAATCGCCCGGGCATGCCGGTCGGCAAGTATGGCATCACGCCAGGCACCGCGATGGCGGGCGGCGCGTTCTTCGACATCACCATCACCGGCCGTGGCGCGCATGGTGCGCGGCCGGAAGCCAGCATCGATCCCGTGCTGGCCGCGTGCCATATCGGCACCGCGCTGCAATCAATTGTCGCCCGCAATGTTCCGCCATCCGATACGGCAGTGCTCAGCGTCACGCGGGTGGTCGCTGGCGAGGCTTACAACGTGATCCCGCAGACCGCCACTCTGTCCGGCACGGCGCGGACAATGAAGCGCGAAACGATGACGATGTTGGAAGCAGGCATCCAGCGCGTCGCCGCTGGTGTCGCATCTGGCCTCGGGGCTACGGCCGAAGTGGATTTCCGGCTGATCTTTGCGCCGCTGCTCAATCATCCGGAGCACACTCAGGCGATTGCCGATGCCGCGGCGGAACTGGTCGGCGACGGCAACATCAACCGCGCGCAGACGCCGGCGATGGCATCAGAGGATTTCGGCTTCATGCTCGAACAGGTGCCTGGCGCGTACATCAATCTGGGCAATGGCGAAAGCGCGTCGGTGCATAATCATCTGTATAACTTCAATGACGAGGCGATACCGTTCGGATCGGCGCTGTATTCGCGACTGGTGGAGCGGCAACTGCCTCGTGGTACCGGCGAGTAAAGCGCCGGCGAGTAAAGCGCTGGCGAGTGAAGCGAAAGGAGAAACCCCATGCTGAATTTCGGCGCGTCGATGTTCTTCACCGACTATTCCATGACGCCAGGCGAACTCGGCAAGGCTTTGGAAGAGCGCGGCTTCGAGTTTGTCTGGGCGCCGGAGCATTCGCATATTCCGGTTTCGCGCAAGACACCATTTCCCGCCGGCGGCGACCTGCCGAAGAAATACTACGATGCGATGGATCCGTTCGTGACATTGACCATGGCGGCGGCGGCAACCAGGACTTTGAAGGTTGGGACTGGCGTTTGCCTGGTAGCGCAGCGCGATCCGATCCAGACCGCGAAGCTGGTGGCGTCGATCGATACAGTGTCGGGCGGGCGCTTCCTGTTCGGTATCGGCAACGGCTGGAACCAGGACGAGATGGAGGACCACGGCACTCCCTTCAAGGAACGCCACAAGATGGCGCGCGAGAAGGTCGAGGCGATGAAGGCGATCTGGACCAAATCGAAGGCAGAGTACCACGGCGAGTTCGTGAACTTCGATCCGATGATGACCTGGCCCAAGCCGGTACAGAAGCCGCATCCGCCGGTGATCGTCGGCGGCGCGTTCCCGTATTCGGCACGGCGCGCGATCCGCTATGGCGACGGCTGGATTCCGCAGGCCTCGCGCGGCGCATATTCAGAGATCGCCGACATGATCCCGGAATTCCGCAAGATGGCGACAGAGGCGGGACGTGATCCGGCGTCGATCGAGATCACGGTGTGGTTCCCGAAGCAGGACGCCGACCTGATGAAGCGCTATCAGGACCTCGGCGTTGCGCGCGTGGTGTTCAACGCGGAATCCGAAAAGGCCGACACGGTGCTGCCGGTGATCGACAGTTGGGCCGCGCTGATGCGCCGGGCCAACGGCTGAGTTTGCCGCGCATTCCATTTGGCCTTGAACGTCTGCCGCGAACCATTGCGTTGGACGACCCGAGGCTGCCTTGCGCGGTGGTGGGCGACGACGAGCTGCGGTTCAACAGCGAACCGGTGCCGCCGGATGCGATGCCGTTGGCGATCGGCGACCACGCGGCCCGCGTTGCGGCGGCGATCGATTGGCTGGTGCGGCTGTGCGGCGATTACGCGCCGCTGCGGCAGCAATTCATCAAGTGCTACTTCGGGTTTATCGCGGGCCACTTGAACGCGCATCGGGATGAACTGGCCGAACGTGCGAGGCCGTATGATGGGCTTTATGCGCCGGAAGACTGGCTATGGTCGGCACTGCGCCCGTTGCCACGCGGGTGGGTGCCGGTGCAGGGCCAACTGCTGTCCGCGGACATGGTGTTTTGGGATGGGACGCAGCCTGTCGCGGTTGAACTCGCAGCGCGAGAGACCGATCGGCAGAAGGCTCTGCGACAGGCCGGTGTCAAGGTGTGCCGCATCGAACCGAGTGTACTCGGCAATGACCCGATGCAGTTGGGTCAAATTCTACCGGAGAGTTTTCAAAATTTCTGGGACGGCCAGACGCTGCCGTCCAGCCCGTTCCGCCGCGTGATGCCGCGCGGTGTTATCAACACTGATCTGTGACAAAACCGATGGTGCGGCGTGCCATCCCGGTCATTGCGAGGGGGCGAAGCAACTCTCGGCCCATTTGGGCACGAGATTGCTGCGTCGCTTTGTTTCTCGCGACGACAGGTGACGCGACGTCCTGGATGTCAGGCCGTCGTCACATCCCGCTACAGCGTCAATTCCAGCACATAAAGCCCACCGGAAAACCGATCGACCGCGTACACCAGGCGGTTTTCGTCAACGTGCACATCGTTGATCATGGCGGCCTTCATCGGCGAACCCTCGGGCGGATCCGGAATGAACGACGCGACTTCCTTCGGCTGCAGGGGGTCGGTGATGTCGTGCACGCGCAGACCGCCACCGAAATACGTGCCG
This sequence comes from uncultured Alphaproteobacteria bacterium, assembly GCA_963790445.1. Classification (GTDB taxonomy): domain Bacteria; phylum Pseudomonadota; class Alphaproteobacteria; order Acetobacterales; family Acetobacteraceae; genus JAMXLO01. The sequence continues at coordinate 534,930 of CAWBON010000014.1, forward strand.
AATACCAGCGTGCTTGAATGGAACGACGGACCGGGGCGGTTTTCGTGCAGATTGTGCGCGCCGTAGCGCCCGCCGATCGCGTAATCCTCCATTGGCGGCAACGGCAGCGTCGCCACCGACACCAGATTGTCTTCCCGCCGTGCATCCAGCAGCCACACCAGCTTGGGCCAGTCGGCGCCTTCCGTGCGCACGCATTCGTCGCTGACCACCAGCAGGTCGCGATCGAACAGCGGCATCACGGTGTGCGTGAAACCGGGAAACGGCGGATGCGGATTCCAGTGCCCCACCAGCTTCGGCCGGCCGATGTCGGAAATGTCCAGCACGCAGGCGCCGCCGTCGATGTAGCCGACATAGGCCCGGTCCGGCCGCTCTGGATATACGTTCGTATTGTGCGCGCGCCATCCCGTGTCGAACTTCGGATGCCGCGGCACCGGCGGTGCTTCGTCGCGTTCCTCGGTTCCCGGATACCACCACCGCCCTAGTTCGCGCGGCTTGGTCGGATCGCTTACGTCGAACGCGGTGTAGGCCTGATCGTCCTTCAGGTTGCGCGGCATGAAATCGGCGGCGCCGCTGGAACAATGGATGGTCTTGCCATCGACGAACCACAACTGATGCACGCCGCGCGACCGTGGCCCCGACCGGTCAATGAAGCTGATGCTGCGTGGCTGCTCGGGTGTGGAGATGTCGAACAGCTCGATTCCAGCCGGCGTCGCGCCATGGGTGCCGGTCTGGTACGCCACCGCCATGATGTCGCCGCACACCTCCAGCGAGTTCGATCGCACGTTGCGATGCGGCAGGTCGGTCTGCACGATGACGCGCGGCTTCTTCGGGTCCGTCACATCGACGGCGGTGAAATTCTTGGGTGCGCATTCGTGCGCCAGCCACATGATGCGCCGGCCGCCGGATGCCAATTGCAGGCTCATGCCCTCGCCGACATTGCCGAACCCACTCAATGTATCGTGCGATATCAGTCGGAAATTGTGGGCTTCCGGTTGCGCCATGGAGGTTTCTCCCTGATGCTGCGCATTGATGGACCACGCAGCGAATACTGTGCCGGTGACGATCATCACCGGGTTCCTGGGCAGCGGCAAGACCACCGTGCTGAACCATCTGCTGCGTCTGCCGTCGCTCGCCGACACGGTGGTTATCGTCAACGAATTCGGCGCTGTGGGGCTTGACCACCTGCTGATCGAGCAGGCGATCGAGGACGCCGTGCTGCTGAAGAACGGCTGCATCTGCTGCACGGTGCGGGGCGACATCGCCGACACGCTGGACACGCTGTGGCAGCGTCGCGAAGCCGGCGAATTGCCGCCATTCAGGCGCATAGCCATCGAGACGACCGGCCTGGCCGATCCCGCACCGGTGGCGCACGCGCTGCTGGCGGAACCTGGCGCGCGCTATGCCTGCCGGCTCGACGGCATCGTCACGACAGTTGACGCACTGCATGGCACGCTACAACTCGACCGGCAGCCGGAGGCGCGCCGGCAAGTGGCGATGGCGGATCGAATCCTGCTGACCAAGACCGACCTAGCCAGTGCCGCGCAGATTGCCGAATCCGAGGCGCGTATTGCTGCATTGAACGCCGGCGCGCCGCGGCGACTTGTCGTCGCCGGCAATGTCGATGCGGGGGATGTCTTCGATCTTGGACCCGATGCCGGCGCCCCCGACGCGCGCATGGAACAATGGCTGCGGCCGCTGGAAACCGGCGGACACCAGGGCCATCATCATCTGCCGTTCCGCCATGCCGAGGAGATTGGGTCGGTGGTGCTGCGGCGTGATCGGCCGGTCGCGTGGCGGTCATTGCAACGTTGGCTGGAGTCGGTGCTGTCGCTGCGCGGTGACGGCGTGCTGCGGCTGAAAGGCCTGGTCTGGCTGCAAGGAGAAACGCGTCCGGTCGTGTTGCAGGGCGTGCATCACGTGCTGCATCCGCCGGTCTTTCTGGAACGCCGGATGCAGCCGGAAGGCGCCACACGGATTGTGCTGATCACGCGGGGCCTGTCGGCGGCAGGTTTGCGCGCGAGTTTTGCGGCGGCGATGGGTTAAGGCCGTGGGTCGCCGTGGGGCGATCGCAACAAGGCTACGATGGGTCGGACGCCACGGCCTCTCGCCTGGCCAGGGCCTCGCGCCGCAATCGCCGGAAGCTGCGCACGCTGAATGGCAGCATGCCAAGATAGATCAGGCCGCCGCCGGCAAGCGCAGCCCAGGGATCGGCGATCAGCACCGCGACGAATGTGCCGGTGCCAAGCAGCAACGGCAGCACGTATTCATGCGGCACCTTGAAGTTCTTGAAACTCCAGACCGGCAGCGTGGACACCAGCAGCAGTGCCGTGCCGATCAGCACGAACGCGCAGAACAGTGGGTACTGCGCGGCCGCCAGCAGCCAATTCAGGCCGAGAGACTTCGCCTCCAACCCAAGGAACAGCGGAAACAGGGCAAGCCCCGCGCCAGCCGGAGCGGGTACGCCGGTGAAGAAATTATAGGCGTAGGCAGGGCCCGGCGCGCCGTCCATCGCCGCATTGAACCGCGCCAGCCGCAGCGCCATGCACACGGCGAACATCAGGCACGGCGTGTAGCCGAAGCCGCCGGCGCGTTGCAGCGACCAGATGTACAGCGTGAACGCCGGCGCGACGCCGAAGCACAGGAAGTCGGCCAGGCTGTCGAACTCCGCGCCGAAGCGCGATGTGGCCTTCAGCAGGCGGGCCAGCCGGCCGTCCAGCCCGTCGATCGCGCCGGCGACCACGATGGCCACGGCCGCGGACCCGAAGCGGCCCTCCAGCGCGAAGCGCATCGACGTCAGGCCGGCGCACAGGCCGATCAAGCGTCATCAGGTTGGGGATGATCCGGTTGAACGATTGCCCCTTGAAGCGCGGCCGATCGCGCGGGCGCAGACGGCGGAACCGGTTGATCGGCGATACCCGGTTGCCATTGCCGGGCCAGTCGGGACGCTGCGAACCGCTCATGCCGCCAACTCCGCGATCACGGTCTCACCGCCGATCATGGTCTGGCCGACGGCCACCAGCGGGCGCACGCCTTCCGGCAGGTAAAGATCCGCCCGGCTGCCGAAGCGGATGATACCGAATCGCTGGCCGGCCTGCACGGCATCGCCCTCGCGCAGGCCGCAGACGATGCGGCGGGCGATCAGGCCGGCGATCTGCACCACGGCGATCTCGCGTCCGTCCGACAGGCGAAGGGCGATGGCGTTGCGCTCGTTCGCCTCGCTCGCCTTGTCCATGCTGGCGTTGACGAAGCTGCCGTGGCGGTAGGCGATCCGGGTGATGATGCCGTCTGCCGGCACGCGGTTCACGTGGACGTTCAGCACCGACAGGAACGTGCTGACCCGCCAGCGTGGCATGGCGCCAAGGCCGAGTTCCGCCGGCGGCACGGCCGGGACGATCGAGACCACGCGGCCATCCCCCGGGGCGACCAGGACGCCGGGCCGGCCGGGCGGCACACGCTCCGGATCGCGGAAGAAGAACAGGCAGAACAGGGTGAACAGCACGCCCATCCACGCGAGCCACGGCCCCAGCGCGAGGCCAAGCATCACCGCGACCAGGCCACCGAGAATGAAAGGTCGCCCGGCCTGGTGAGGCGGCGCGAGCACGTGGCCGATGTCATCGACAAGAGCCATGCGGATGGCGGTTTATGGATGCTTCATCCTGGTGGGGCAAGGCTGGTGGCAATCAAGGAGCCTGGGCCATGCCATTCAATGCACCGCTGTACCGTTCAAGCTGGGGCCATTTGCCCGGGTGACGCAGCGCCGGATGTGCGTCAAGCTGCTGTCTGCCAACATCGAGGCGAGGTCGGGCAAGTGAGTGAACGGACGACGCCGGTGCGAGTATGGGACGCGCCAACACGCCTGTTCCACTGGGCCATCGTCGTTCTGCTCGTGCACGAGCTGGCTGACCGAAAGCCGCGGCTGGATGGAGCTGCACTTCCTGTCCGGCTACAGCATCATCGCGCTGCTGCTGTTCCGCCTGGCCTGGGGGTTCGTCGGCAGCGACACCGCGCGGTTCTCGGCCTTCGTGAAGGGCCCGCTGGAGGCGCTGCGTTATCTGGCGCATTTGCACAGGCGTACGCCGGACACGGGCGTTGGCCATAATGCCGCGGGCGGCTGGATGGTACTGCTGATGCTGGCGCTGTTGGTCGTGCAGGTGTCGACGGGGCTTTGCGCCAACGACGATGGCGACACCGAGGGACCGCTGTTCAACTATGTCGGCAAGGAGTGGAGCGACTGGCTGTCGCATATCCACGCGGTGAATTTCAGCCTCATCAAGATCGCGGTCGCCGCGCATATCGTTGCGATCTTCGTCTACGCCGTGGTGAAGCGGCACGACCTGTTTTGGCCGATGATCACCGGCACGAAACAACTGCCGCATGGGTTGGCGCAACCCGAGATGGCGCATCCGGTGCGGGCGCTGATCGTGTTTGCGATCGCGGTGGGTGCGGTGGCGTTTGCGGTCAGCCGCTTTAGCGGCGCGTTACGCGGCCAGGCGCGCGGCGAAAGCGCTGGCGGCGCCATTGCATCAGGCGCCAGGCGGCCTTGGCGGAGATATCGGACAGGCGGCCGCGCGGCGGCAGTCCGACGCCTTGAAGATCATGCCCATGCCGCGCTCGATGTGGCGGAAACGGTAGAATGCCATCGCGCGACCCATATAGGCGGCGGTGCAGCGCGCGTGCTCGTACGCCTGATCTTCCGGCTCGTTGCCGCAGTGCCAGGCGTAGGCGAGTTCGTCGTCCTCGCTTTCGGTGATGCGGCCGGCGGCGATGCGCAGGCGACGCAGCAGGCCGATGTTCTCGCGCGCGAGATAGCGGCGCATGTGGTCGTAGAACAGCTTGAAGTGGCGGTATTCGTCGGCGGCGATGTGGCGGCAGATCTGCTGCAGCACCGGTTCGTCGGTCGCCTCGGCCAGGGCGGTGTAGTAGCTGGAGGTGCCGGTTTCCACCATGCAGCGCGCGATCAGTTCGCCGGTGCGTGAGCCGCGGATCGAGGCTTCGGCGTCCAGCGGCAGAGTGTAGCCGGCGCGGTAGCGGGAGAAAGCAGCCTGGTAGTCCCAGGCGGGGTCGGCGAGCATCGCCCATCGGCCGAGAGCGTCGCCGTGCTGCACCTCTTCCTCGGCCCAGTGGTCGGCGGCCTGCTGGAATGCGGGGTCGTCGCCGAACACGCGGTTGAGGTAGATGGCGTAGTCGGTGCCGTTCCGCTCCACCATGGCGGCGGCCTTTACCAGCGGGATGAGTTCGGCGTCCGCCTTGGCGGGGTCGAACCGATCCCAGGCCACTTCATCGATCTGCCAATGCTTCATTGTTGGGTCCGCACTGCCCGACGCAGCGGCGGGACGGTGCCACCGATCGAGGGATCCGGAAGGGCGGCCGGTTCAGAGGGGCGTGAGCGGCACCGAGCAACGAACTTTCGCCGGAAGGCGGCGGTCATGGTATCGTCCGCCGCCGGGAGGGCTTGATGCCACAGCGACTCGCCGCGAAGATTTCCACTGCTGGGCTCGAAAGTCAGCGGGTCCGCTACGAACAGGTCGGCGGCGAGCCGGTCGCCATGTCACCGGAGCGGATTCAGCACGTCCGCGTCAAAGCGCGCGTATGGGCGGCGCTGGACCGCGCCATCCGCGGCGGGTGCAGACTGCGAGGCGCTCAGCGACGGCGTGACGATCGAGATCGATGACGACACCGACTACGAGCCGGATGCTGTCGTGAATTGCGGGCCGCCCGCGTCGCCAGACGCAATCGCTGCCACCAATCCTGTCGTCGCCGTGGAGGTGCTGTCGCCTGCCACACAGTCAATCGATACTGGCGACAAGCTTGCCGACTACTTCCGCGTAGCCAGCATCCAGCACTATCTGGTCGTCAGCACCCGCCGGCGTGAGGTCGTTCATCATCGGCGTGATGGCGATGCGATCGTGGCCCGCGTTGTGAATGTCGGCGCGATCGAGCTCGATCCGCCAGGGATCACGATCGACATCGCCGAACTGTATCCGCCTTTGCGACAAATGGTCGGGCTGCCGTAATCGCGCGCGCCTACCGCCCGGTCAGCAGCCCATCCACCGCTTCGATCAACGCCCGCGCGGACTGCGCACGTTCCAGCGCCAATTCCTCGGCGACGATATCCGCCGCGTCGATCTGCGCCAGCGTCGTTTCGGCTTCGGCCAGGCGGCGTTCGCCTTCTTCCCGGGACAGTTCGCCGGCCGGCATCACTTCATTCGCCAGCACGGTGCAGCGTTCCGGCGTGACTTCGGCGAAGCCGCCGGCGACGTACATCTGGTCGGTGATCTGCTCGCCGTCGTACAGCGCGATCACGCCGCCGCGCAGCATGACGATCATCGGCGCGTGGCCTTCCAGCACGCCCATGTCGCCTTCGCTGGCGGGTATCACCACCATGTCCACCGGGCGGGACAGCAGCAGCTTCTCGGGCTGACGATTTCCAGATTCACCGGCATGGGTTGGTCGACTGTCACTCGACAAGGAAGACGGGGTGGCCGCCTTCGCGACACCAGTCAGGCGTTGGCCTTCAGGCTTTCGCCCTTCTTCACCGCATCCTCGATCGTGCCGACCATGTAGAACGCGGCCTCCGGCAGATGGTCGTATTCGCCGGCGCAGATCGCCTTGAAGCTGCGGATCGTGTCGGCGACCGGCACGAAGATGCCGGGGAAGCCGGTGAACACTTCGGCCACGTGGAACGGCTGCGACAGGAAGCGCTGGATCTTGCGGGCACGCGCCACCACCAGCTTGTCCTCTTCCGACAACTCGTCCATGCCCAGAATGGCGATGATGTCCTGCAGCGACTTGTAGGTCTGCAAGATGCGCTGCGTCTCGCGCGCCACCTGGTAATGCTCGTCGCCCACGATGCGCGGATCGAGCGAGCGCGATGTGGAGTCCAACGGGTCCACCGCCGGATAGATGCCGAGTTCGGCGATCTGCCGCGACAGCACGGTGGTCGCGTCCAAATGCGCGAACGACGTGGCGGGCGCCGGATCGGTCAGGTCATCGGCCGGCACGTAGATCGCCTGCACCGACGTGATCGAGCCCTTGTTGGTCGAGGTGATGCGCTCCTGCAACGCGCCCATGTCGGTGGCCAGCGTCGGCTGATAACCCACCGCCGACGGAATGCGGCCGAGCAGCGCGGACACTTCAGCGCCAGCCTGGGTGAAGCGGAAGATGTTGTCCACGAAGAACAGCACGTCCTGGCCTTCTTCGTCGCGGAAGTATTCCGCCAATGACAGCCCGGACAGGCCGACGCGCGCGCGCGCGCCCGGCGGTTCGTTCATCTGGCCGTACATCAGCGCCACCTTGGAGCCTTCGGTGGAACCGTTCTCGCCGAGCTTGATCACGCCGGCATCGATCATCTCGTGGTACAGGTCGTTGCCTTCGCGGGTGCGCTCGCCGACGCCGGCAAACACCGATACGCCGCCGTGCGCCTTGGCGATGTTGTTGATCAGCTCCTGGATGATGACGGTCTTGCCGACGCCGGCGCCGCCAAACAAGCCGACCTTGCCGCCCTTCAGGTATGGCGCCAGCAGATCGACAACCTTGATGCCGGTGATCAGGATTTCGGCCGATGTCGCCTGTTCCTCGAAGGTCGGCGCATCGCGATGGATCGGGTAGCGCTTCGTCGTGTTGACCGGTCCGCGCTCGTCGATCGGTTCGCCGATCACGTTGAGGATGCGGCCGAGCGTCTCTGGTCCGACGGGGACGGTGATCGGGCCGCCGGTATCGACGACCTCCTGGCCGCGCACGATGCCGTCGGTGCTGTCCATGGCGATGGTGCGCACGGTGCGCTCGCCGAGTTCCTGCGCCACTTCCAGCACCAGCGTGTGGTCGCCGAGTTTGGTGTGCAGCGCGTTCTGGATGAACGGCAGCTCGCCGTCGAACTGCACGTCGATGACGGCGCCCATCACCTGGGTCACGCGGCCGACGATGTTACTTGCCATCTTGCTGTATCCTTCGCGTATCAAACGGCTTCGGCGCCGGAGATGATCTCGATCAGTTCCTTGGTGATGTTCGCCTGGCGCGCACGGTTGTAGTTCAGCGTCAGGCGCTTGATCATGTCGCCGGCATTGCGCGTTGCGTTGTCCATCGCGGTCATGCGCGCGCCATGCTCGCCGGCGGCAGCTTTCCAGCAGCGCGCGGTAGAGCTGGATCGACAGCGCCTGCGGCAGCAGCCGCGCGAGGATGGTTTCTTCGTCCGGTTCGAACTCGTAGGTCGCGCCGCCGAGGTCAATTTCCTCGCCGTCGGGCGGCGGCGGCGCGGGGATGAGCTGCTGCTCGGTGACGATCTGCGAAATGACCGACCGGAAGCGATTGTAGATCAGAATGCAGGCGTCGATTTCACCGGCGTCCAGCATGGCGGTGATGCGCGTGCCGATCTCGGCAGCATCGGCGAATTCGATGCGGCGCTTGCCAGCGTAGGAGATGTCGCCGGTGATCCGGCTGGCGAGTTCGCGACGCAGGTAATCGCGGCCTTTGCGTCCGACGGCCAGGATCTTGACGGTCTTGCCTTCCGCTTCCAGGCGACGGGCGAGCGTGCGCGTGGCGCGGCCGATGCTGGAGTTGAACGCGCCGGCCAGGCCGCGGTCGGCGGTGACGGGCACCAGCAGGTAGGTCTGGTCCTTGCCGGTGCCGGCCAGTAGCGCGGGCGCGTTGGGCATGTCGGACACCGATGCCGCCAGTGCGCGCAGCATGCGCTCCATGCGTTCGGCGTAGGGCCGCGCGGCTTCCGCCTGCGCTTGCGCGCGACGCAGCTTGGACGCCGCCACCATCTTCATGGCGGAGGTGATCTTCTGCGTCGATTTCACGCTGTTGATGCGTGTGCGGAGTGCCTTCAGGCTGGGCATGGCTGACTCCTCCCACAAGGGGACGGGCCACAAGGGGACGGGCCATAAGGGGACGGGGAGCTTGCGCGATTGATCAACTGAAGCTCTTGGTGAAGTTGTCGAGGAACGCCCCCAGCGCCTTCTCGGTATCCGGCTTGATCTCCAGATCGGTGCGGATCGATTCCAGAATGCCGGGCTCGCGCGACTTCATCTCCGACAGCAACTGCGATTCGAATGCACCGATGCGGCCGATTTCGACCTTGTCGAGATAGCCCCGCACGCCGGCGAAGATCGCCACCACCTGCTCCTCGATCGGCACCGGCTTGAACTGCGGCTGCTTCAACAGCTCGGTCAGCCGCGAGCCGCGCGCCAGCAGTTGCTGGGTGGACGCATCCAGGTCCGAGGCGAACTGCGCGAATGCCGCCATCTCGCGGTACTGCGCAAGTTCCAGCTTGATGCGACCGGCGACCTGCTTCATCGCGCGCACCTGCGCCGCGGACCCCACGCGCGACACCGAGATGCCGACATTCACCGCCGGTCGGATGCCGCGGAAGAACAGTTCGGTCTCCAGGAAGATCTGGCCGTCGGTGATCGAGATCACGTTGGTCGGGATGTAGGCCGACACGTCGCCGGCCTGCGTTTCGATCACCGGCAGCGCGGTCAGCGAACCCAGGCCATTCGCCTCGTTCATCTTCGCCGCGCGCTCCAGCAGGCGCGAGTGCAGGTAGAACACGTCGCCCGGATACGCCTCGCGTCCCGGCGGACGGCGCAGCAGCAGCGACATCTGGCGATACGCCACCGCCTGCTTCGACAGGTCGTCGTAGAAGATCACCGCGTGGCGGCCGTTGTCGCGGAAGAACTCGCCCATGGTGCAGCCGGTGTATGGCGCCAGGAACTGCATCGGCGCCGGATCGGATGCGGTGGCGGCGACCACGATGGAGTACTCCATCGCGCCGTATTCCTCCAGCGTCTGCACAAGCTGCGCGACGGTGGAGCGCTTCTGCCCGATCGCGACGTAGATGCAGTACAGCTTCTTCGATCTCGTCGCTGCCGGCGTTGACTGGTCTTCTGGTTGATGATGGTGTCGATGATCACCGCGGTCTTGCCGGTCTGGCGGTCGCCGATGATCAGTTCGCGCTGGCCGCGGCCGATCGGGATCAGCGCGTCGATCGCCTTGATGCCGGTCTGCACCGGCTCGTGCACCGACTTGCGCGGGATGATGCCCGGCGCCTTCACCTCGACGCGCATGCGGTGCACGTCGGTCAGCGGCCCCTTGCCGTCGATCGGCGTGCCGAGCCCGTCCACCACGCGGCCGAGCAGCCCGTTGCCGACCGGCACGTCCACGATCGAGCCGGTGCGCGCGACGGTGTCGCCTTCGCGGATCTGCCGGTCGTCGCCGAAGATCACCACGCCGACGTTGTCGGTTTCCAGGTTCAGCGCCATGCCGCGCAGGCCGGCGCCGGGGAATTCGACCATCTCGCCGGACATGCAGTTCTGCAGGCCGAACACGCGGGCGATGCCGTCGCCGACGGACAGCACCTGGCCGGTTTCGGCGACGTTGGCCTCGGTGTCGAACGCGGCGATCTGCTTCTTGAGGATCTCCGAGATCTCGGCTGGGCGGATCTCCATCAGGCGGCTCCCTTCATGGCGTACTGCAGGCGCTGCAGGCGGGATTTCAAGGATGTGTCGTAGAGGCGGGCGCCGATGCGCACGACGAGACCGCCGAGTAGATCGGGTTCCACTGACTTCGAGGATGTTGACGTTGCCGTAGCCGGCCTCGATCAGGCGGGCGCGAAGCTGCTGGCGCTGCACGTCGTTCAGCGGATGCGCGGTGGCGACGTGGGCGGTGATGATGCCGCGGCGTTGCGCGACCAGGGCGGCGAAAGCGGTGACGATGGCGCGCAGGTTGCGCAGCCTGCGGTTGGCCGTGATCACGCCGACGAAGTCGCGCACCGGCTTGCCGAAGCCCTGCTGTTCCAGCACCGCGCGTGGCGGCCCTGGTGGCCTGGTTGACGTCGATCAGCGGCGATTCCAGCAAACGGCGAAAGTCGGCGCTGGTGTCGATAAGCTGGCCCAGCCCTTCCATCTCCGCCACGACGGTATCGAGCGCGTGCTGCTCCTCCGCGTAGCGCGTAGAGCGCGGCGGCATAGCGGTCGGTGAGGCCGCCGCCGGATGCGATGGTCGTTGCACCAGTTGTCGTGCCGCTGGGGGCCACGTTCCGTTCCCTATGCCTTGGGGCCGCGCGCGGGCGCGGGCGTGGATGCAAAACCGGCCGCCCCCGCCTGCGCGGGGGCGGGATCGACCGGCGGGCGGCGTCTAGCATGGGGTCCGGGGAGTAGCAACACGGGGGCTGGCTGGATTTCTGGCCGGATTGTAATGTGCTGCCGCGCCTGGCTGGTCGGTTGGCCGACGTGGAGACCGTGTTCGGCTCGGAAAGCATCCTGTCGGGGGAGCACCTGCCAATGGCGCAGGCGAGCCAAACCATGCAGGCCTACGGTTTCGCCGCCGCGCCGGCGGATCAGAAGGCGCTGGTCGAGGCCCTGTCGCGGCTGCTTGGCCGCACCGGCCAGCGCCCGTTGCAGCGCGTCGCGGCGAGCACGCGCGTGCCCGTGCCGATGCTGCTCGACTATCTGGCGGCTGGCGAGACGATCGATGAGTTTCTCCAGGGGTTTACGTCGGTGATGCGGGCGCAGGCCATCGCTTTCCCGGACGAGGCGAAGGACCGGGTGGTCGAAACCGTCGGTTGCAGATTTACCCCGGCAAGTCCGTTGACCGTCGATGGCGGGACGCGGATCAGGGCGTCTCTGACGTCAGCAGTTCATCCAGGGTGACCGGGCATTTCTCGGGGACGGATGAGGGCGGCTGGCCGTCGATCGTTTCGGGAAGCCGACGCACTGCAACGGCATAGAGCTTGGCCATGTCGATGTGTTGCCGCATCGACGGCGCAAAGGCTTCCGCGGCCTCCTGGCGAAAGCGAACCGCCTCGGCGCGCCAACCCGGCGTCGCCTGCGACCTGGGCCAGGCTTCCGCCTTCAGGTCATTGGAAAGCGCCTGAACAATGTAGCAGCGCACCGCGCTCAGTTGGCTGCGGCCCACGCTCTCGATCTCGTCGGCGATGTTCGGCCAATCGAGCTCTCTGTCGTTGACCAGCTCGCCTGCCGCGCGGCGGCGAAGCAGTGCACCTTGGCGCTCGCTCCAAACCAGGATGTCGTTGTCGTAGTCGCTCATGCCGCCCTCTGTGTTCGTGGTGTACCATCCAGGTTTTTGGCCTTGTGCGTTGCACATAGCGCCGGATGGTCATCGCCTGGGTAAGCAGCCCATCAATGACGCGCAATGTCGGGCGCTACCAGTGTAAATCGTGGCGTGGTCTGCCGACGCCTGTTCCAATCCCCAGGACGACAGCCATCTGCCGCGTGATGGTGCGCATTGCAGCCGGGTCGAGGCGACCGATGACCTGGCCCATGTGGGAGATGCGGCTGGCGCCGGCCGCCAGGCGACCCTATCTTGCAAACTGAACCTTAGCGATCATTGGGCAGGATGGCGCTGGCCATGGATAAACGTCGAACGTTCGAAGAGCTGACCGACGTCAGCCTCACGCACGCAGTTGAGGCTCAGGGGTTCGTTATGCCGAGCGGCGCAACTGGTCTTGTCATGGCCGCCTATGCCGATGGACGGGCCTATGAGGTCGAGTTTGAATCGCCGCGTCATGTGGTCCTGACGCCGGAGGCAGAGGATATTCGTCTGAACATATTTCGTATGCGATCGGCCGAGTACCAGCAGCGTGGTCTACCGGCATGAACCAGCCAGTGATCACGCGAAACAGCGACGTGATGGGTGGCACTGCGGTGTTCTATGGAACGCGGGTGCCGGTGCAGACTCTGCTCGACTACTTGGAAGCCGGCGAGACGATCGACGATTTCCTTGAGGGATTTCCATCCGTCACTCGCGAGCAGGTCATCGCTTTCCTCGAGGAGGCGAAAAATCGGCTGATTGAATTGGTCGCTTGAGAATTTTCCTCGACGAATGCGTTGATCGCCGGCTGGCACAGGACCTTATCGGTCATGACGCCACGTCAACATCACTTACCACTGTCACGCCTTCAAGCAGAGCGGCGTGCTCCTCGCGAAGAAAAGCCATCGCGTGTTCGTTGTTCGCCGTGAAGTTGAGACGCTCTTGAATGAATTGATATCTCGATTTGCTTTCCTCAATGAGCTGATCCCACGTCCGCACGTAGATTTTTGACTGTGGCGTGTCGCGAATAATGCCGCGTCCGGTTGCATCCTTTTCGACCTCCCACTTTCCCATGTCGTCGAGACTGTCGGAGATGATCCAATACCGCCAAACCACACCTTGCCGCGTTGCAAAGCGACCGTCCTTTTCTATCGACGCGGCATATTTCGAAATCTGGTTTATCTCTTTTTGGCCAACAGCAATTCCCGGTCGTTTCAATTCAACCACAAGATGCTCGACTTCATCCGCTCTGTGTCTTCGCAGCAATCGAGAAAGCATGAGGTCAACCACACCTCTTTGCTGGTCTATATGCTTCACCGGATCGTCAATAATTACGTCATCTTCCAGCCATTTTTTGTGCGCTTTGAGTACGGCGGTCAAATCCCGGTCGTCCGTCGAGACGACAAACTCTTCGCCAAAAATCCATGACCTCAAGGCGAGAATACGATGAAGCTGCGTCCGTTCTTTTATCCGCCCATCCTCCTTGGTACTCATAGATAATCTGATAGAGACCGCGCAAAAATTTAAGGCGATCGGTAACGACCTTGGTAGCACTTATAATGGAAGAGAGTGTCGTCTCATCGAGCAACTTTGATAGGTCATGCAGCTCCCGCTTCGGAAGATCGATAACCTTTGATAGCAACTCACGTAGCTGGTTTGGGCCCGTCTCGATGGCATGGCGCAGTAGTTCAAGCTGTAGTTTCTTCGCCATTTTGGGCGCGCCCGCTAATTCTGAGCTGGCAGACTGTACCTTGAGGGCGACTATCTCAAACACCTGTCGCTCAGCCGTTTCCACGCTATTCTGAGGTTCATCTTCATACGGATAGATCTTACTTGTCTTCCATTCTTGGATTATCCGAGCAGCCTCTCTCCTCGTTTCTATTTCGTAGTGCTCCTTAAGCACATCTTTTGCGGCTGCGATTACGGCGGCTGCAAGGGGGTCAAGGTCGGATAGTTCAAAGCGGCCTTCGTCATTAACCAAGCCGAGGTACGAGGATGATAGATAAGCTGAGAACGAGCGGCCTTTGATTTGAAAGCGCACGGGCACTTGCTGAATTGCAAACCCCCTCGCGTCACACAGGTACAGGCTCCGCCGATCAAGATGGCTCCATTCCAACACTCGGAGGTCGCTCTCTGGTGCGGCCTCACCCGAGGTCAGCTTCACCGCCGGCACCGGCAGAACAAACTGGTTTGTAATCGCCTTTCCTGGATCGATCAGCTGTCCAGCGTAAACCACCTTGATTTCCTGGGTAGTCAGAGAGATATGTGGCAAATAGCTCAGTCAACTCGATGATGGTATTTTCGCTGTCAAGACTTCTAAATTGTTTTTGGGGCTCCCGAATTTCCACTATGCACCCGGTTTTGGCGCGCTTTGACTTGACGGCGTCGGTAATCCTGACTTCAGAAGGGTTGTCGCCCAGGATGCTTAGCGCAAATTCATAAATGCCATCACTGCCATCGTATAAGTAAGTCCACCTCACGGACCGACCAAGAGAGAGAGCTTTGTAGCGGCCTTGCCCCTGACTCCCATGCAAAATTCGAATGCCATTCTTCGTCCGAGCTCCAGGCTTTTTCCAAGACCCACCTAACTTTGCGAAATACTCCGTTGCTTCCATCGGCGTAAAACCAAGCCCATCATCTTCGACTAAGATTCCAGCGAGACCCAATACGCCTTGGTCGAAGTAAACGCTCACTTCACTTGCTTCAGCATCGAGGCTGTTCCAAATGAGCTCACCGATTGCACTAATTGGTCGCGCACGTGCAATCCGAAGGAACGTGTCCGGTTGCGCAACGACCCGTAGGCTATCCAACGGCATGCAAATCTCTCCCACCTGCCCTGCCCAGGGTTCAGAAAGTCGTACCCGATACCCGACCAAGCGGGAAGCGCCTATTGCGAAGGCATCACGTGGCCTTCGAGTCACCCTACAAAAACGACACCGGGTCCACATCCACCTCCACCCGCGCACCCCGAGGCACCACCACCTTCGCCAGCCACTCGCGCAATATCGGCTGCACCGCCATATCGCGGCGCGTCTTCAGCAACAACCGCCGACGGTGCCGCCCGCGCAATACCGACAGCGGAGCGGGCGCCGGACCCAGCACCTCCACCCCCGCGCCATGCGGCGCCGCCCGCCCCAGATCGCGCGCCAGGGCATCCACCGCCGGCGCGGCATCGGCCGACACGATCAGCGCGGCCAGCCGTCCATACGGCGGCCAATGGCCCGGCCGGCGCTGCGCCGCCTCGCGCGCCATGAACGCCGCCAGGTCGCCCTCCACCAGCGCCTGCATCACCGGATGCTCGGGGGAAAAAGTCTGCAGCAACACCCGCCCCGGCGCCTCGGCGCGCCCGGCCCGGCCGGCGACCTGATGCAGCAACTGCACGGTGCGTTCCGCGGCGCGCAGATCGCCGCCGGCCAGGCCGAGATCGGCGTCCACCACGCCCACCAGGGTCAGGTGCGGAAAGTGCCAGCCTTTCGCGACGATCTGGGTGCCGATGATCAGGTCGACCTCGCGCGCCGCGATGGCATGTGCCGCCGCGGCCGCGGCGTGCGGGCCGGTCATGGTGTCGCTCGCCATCACCAGGCGGCGGGCGTCGGGGAACAGTGACGCGGCTTCCTCGGTGATGCGCTCCACGCCGGGCCCCACCGGGGTCAGGCTGTTGGCGGCGCCGCACGCCGGGCATTCGTCGGGGATCGGCACCGTGTGGCCGCAATGGTGGCATTGCAGCGATCGGCGCACGCGGTGCTCGACCAGCCAGGCGGTGCAGTTCGGGCACTGCATGCGATGGCCGCAGTGCCGGCACAGCGTCAGCGGCGCGTAGCCGCGGCGGTTGAGGAACAGCATCGCCTGCTCGCCGCGCGCCAGCGTGTCGCGGATCGCGGCGATCAGCGGCGGGGCGAGGAATTGGCCGCGCTCCGGCGGCGTCGCGCGCAGGTCGATGGCGGCGACCGACGGCAGCGCGGCGCCGCCGTGTCGTGTGGGCAGGGTCAGGCGGCGGTAGCGGCCGGCCTCGACGTTGGCCAGCGTCTCCAGGCTGGGCGTGGCGGAGACCAGCACCGCGGGGGCGTCGACGAAACGGGCGCGCACCACCGCCATGTCGCGGGCGTGATAGACGACGCCTTCCTCCTGCTTGAACGCGGTTTCATGCTCCTCGTCGACGACCACCAGGCCGAGGTCGGGGAACGGCAGGAACAGCGCCGACCGGGCGCCGACCACGACCGGCGCGTAGCCGTCGGCCACCGCGCGCCAGGTGATGCGGCGGATGCGGGAGGTCAGGTCGGAGTGCCAGACGGCGGGCGCGACGCCGAAGCGGCGCTCGAAGCGTTCCAGCCATTGCGAGGACAGCGCGATTTCCGGCAGCAGGACCAGCGCCTGGCGGTGCTGGCGCAGGCATTCGGCGACGGCTTCCAGGTAGACCTCGGTCTTGCCGGAGCCGGTGACGCCGTCCAGCAGGGTGACCGAGAAGTCGCGGGCAGCGACGGCCTGGCGCAGGGCGGCGGCGGCGGTTAGCCTGGTCGGGGGACAGGCTCGCCGGGGTGGTCCGGGTCGGGGCTGGCGAACGGCGGCGCCGTTGGCAGCAGGGCGGGCAGCAGCAGGCCGGCGTCGGCCATGCCGCGCACCACGCCGGCGCTGGTCCCGGCGATGCGGGCCAGGTCGGCGGCTGGTGCGCGGTTCGCGGTCTGCCAGGGCGTCGAGGATCTTCTGGCGGGCTTCGGTGATGCGGACTTCGGTGGGCGGGGGGTCGACGCGGTACCAGCCGGTCGGCGGGCGGGCCGATGGCGGGGGTCACGATGCGCAGGGCCATCGCCATGACCTCGCCGGGCGGCGCCAGGGTGTAGCTGGCGACCCAGTCGACGAACTGGCGCAGCGCCGGGCGCATCGGCGGGGTGTCGAGGATGGCGGCGATCGGCTTCAGCTTGCGGTCCGGCACGCTCGTGTCGGCGGGGGAGTCCCAGACGACGCCGATTTCCTCGCGGCGGTTGAGCGGCACCAGCACGACGTCGCCGGGTTTCGGGTCCAGGTCGGGCGGGACCCGGTAGTCGAATGGGCCGGGAAACGGGTACGGCAGCATGACCGGCACACGCTTCATTGCTCGGTTTGTCCCCGGAGCCCGGCGGATAGCGCCATCCCCGCCATCCTTCGGGAGTGCGGGTTTGGGCTGGCGCGACGGGTCTTGCGGGGGCGAGGATTTGGATCATGCCGCGATGCCCCCTCCCTCTATCCCCTCCCGCAGGGGATGGGCAGAATCACAACCACAACCCGGGGCACGACCCCGGCAGCAGGCCCCGACCAGACCAGGACCACAACCAAAGCCAAATCCGAAGGCCGCGTTCGCGATGCGGTTGCTTTCGGTGGCCGGCCTGCATCCTATCGGTGGCTGCCCTGCATCCTATATGATCCACACGGAGTGTCGCCTGGCTTCCAGGCGTAGCCGCAAATCGGAGCGATGGCATGAAGTTCTTCGTCGATACCGCCGATACGAAGGAGATCAAGGCGCTCGCCGC
The DNA here is from genome assembly GCA_963790445.1 of uncultured Alphaproteobacteria bacterium. Taxonomy (GTDB): domain Bacteria; phylum Pseudomonadota; class Alphaproteobacteria; order Acetobacterales; family Acetobacteraceae; genus JAMXLO01. Next base: position 552,482 of record CAWBON010000014.1, read on the forward strand.
GAGCGGCCTGCTCGATGGGGTCACCACCAATCCGTCGTTGATGGCCAAGTCCGGACGCAAATTCCAGGATGTGATCGCGGAGATCTGCGCCACCGTGCCGGGACCGGTCAGCGCCGAGGTCGCGGCGACCGAGTACGACGGCATGATGGCGCGAGGCTCGGGTGCTGCGCGAAGATCGCCAAGAACATCACAGTGAAGGTGCCGCTGACGCCGGACGGGCTGCGCGCTTGCCGCCATCTGACCGGCGACGGGGCGATGGTGAATGTGACGCTGTGCTTCTCGGCGGCGCAGGCGATGCTGGCGGCGAAGGCGGGCGCCACGTTCGTCAGCCCGTTCATCGGGCGGCTGGACGATGTCGGCGAGAACGGCATGGCGCTGATCGCCGATATCGTCACGATCTTCCGCAACTATGAAGCGTTCAAGACCGAGGTCCTGGTGGCCTCGGTGCGCAATCCGATGCATGTGGTGGATGCGGCGAAGATGGGCGCCCATGTCGCCACGGTGCCGCCGGCCATGCTGCGGCAGTTGTTCAACCATCCGCTGACCGACAAGGGCCTGGCGGCGTTCCTGGCCGATTGGGCCAAGACCGGCCAGCAGATCGCCTGATCCGATGGGTCTGCCGGCGGAGGAAGCAGATGACCACCGGGTCAAGAAGCCGGGCGAACGGGCGGACGCGGCGCTGGTCGAGGCGTTCCTGCGCGCCAATCCCGCGTGGTTGGCGGAGCACCCTGCGCTGTATGGCGTGCTGACGCCGCCGGCGCGGGTGCACGGCGAGGGGCTGGCGGACCACATGGCGGCGATGCTGCGGGCCGAGCGCGAACGCGCCGATGGCGTGCTGGCGGCCGGGCGCGCCGCCGCCGGTATGGCCGGCAGGGTGCAGGACGCGGTGCTGGCGCTGTTGCGCTCGGCCGACCCGGCGGACTGCGTGAGCGGCGAGATGCCCGGCATCTGGCGGTCGATGCCGCGCATCTGTGTCTGGAGGCGAGCATGCCGGGCACGCGCCGGCTGCCCGGACGGGGCGGTGGCGCGGCTGCTGGAGGCCGGCAGGTGGTGTTCCGCGATGCGCCGTCCGACGTGCGGATGCTGCATGCGGAGGCGGCGGGTCTGGCACGGCACGATGCGCTGGTGCGGGTGCCGGGCGAGGGCCCCGCGGCGTTGCTGGCGCTGCTGGCGCGCGACCGGCACGCGCTGGATCCGGCGCAGGGGGCGGGGCCGCTGGCGTTTCTCGGCCGCGCCGTGGCCGCGGCGCTCGGGCGTTGAGGCTGTTGTCGCCGGTGCGCGCAAGCGGTCGCCGGAGCAATTCCCGATTACCCTGGCGGTTGCGCTTGTGTCGCCGATTGCGATCAGGTCGTCATCCCCGCGAAGGCGGCGACCCGGGCGGATTGATAGCGGTGCCGCTTGGACTGGATCCCAGCCTTCGCCGGGGATGACGGCGCAGTGTGCGGGAACGGCCGAGTGGCGTTCGCATGACCGGCGAGGCAGCGCGGATCGCCTTCCTCGACTGGCTGGCCAGGAGCGCCGCGCCTCGCCGCTGACGGTCGAGGCCTATGGCGCGGACATCGCCGGTTTCCTCGGCTTTCTCACCCAGCACCTGGGCGACGAGCCGGACCTGGCGGCATTGGCCGCGCTGCGTCAGGCCGACCTCCGGGCGTGGCTGGCGGCGGGCGCGGCGGACGGTGCCGGCAATGCCACGCGGGCGCGGCGCCTGTCCGCGGTGCGCAGTTTCTTCCGCTTCCTGGCCCGTCGGCATGGCGTGGACAATCCCGCGCTGAAGCTGATCGCGACGCCACGCAGCAAACCGCCGGTGCCGCGCGCGCTGGCAACCGAACAGGCGCGCGGCGTGACCGAGCGACATCGCCGAGATGTCGGACGTCGCCGCAATGCAGGCGCGCGATACGGCGCTGTTCACGCTGCTGTACGGCTGCGGCCTGCGCATCGCCGAGGCGCTGGCGTTGGATGTGCGGGATGCGCCGGCGCCGGGGGCGGACGGTATGCTGCGGGTGGTCGGCAAGGGCTCCAAGGAGCGGATCGTGCCGGTGCTGCCGGCAGTGCGCCAGGCAGTCGGTGCGTGGCTGGCACTGCATCCGGATCGACGGGCGGACAGTCCACTGTTTCTGGGCGCGCGGGGCAAGCGGCTGGATGCCGCGGTGGCGCAGCGCACGCTGCGTCAGTTTCGTCGGCTGTATGGTCTGCCGGAACACGCGACTCCGCATGCGTTGCGGCACTCGTTCGCGACGCATTTGCTGGCGGACGGAGCGGATCTGCGCTCGATCCAGGATTTGCTAGGCCATGCGAGCCTGTCGACGACGCAACGTTATACGTCGGTCGACGAGACGCGGTTGATGGACGTATGGCGGAAGGCACATCCGCGGGCGTGACGGAGAGGTATTCCTGCAGGGCGATTAGGCTGTTGCCAGCATCATCCGCGATGCCTTCTCGCCGATCATGATCGACGGCGCATTGGTGTTGCCCGAGGTCAGCGTCGGCATGATCGAGGCATCGGCGACCCGCAGCCCCTGCATGCCATGCACGCGAAGCTGGTCGTCCACCACCGCCATCGGGTCCGAGCCCATCTTGCAGGTGCCGACCGGATGGTAGGTGGTTTCGGCGTTCTTCTTGACCCAATCGAGCAGTTCGTCGTCGGCCTGGATATTCACGCCGGGCGCGATTTCGTCGGTGGCGATGTCCTGCATGGCGGGCGCGGTCATGATGCGCCGGGTGATGCGCATCGCCTCCAGCGTCACGTCGCGGTCCAACTGGGCGGTCAGGAAATTGAAGCGGATCGCCGGCGGCTTGTTCGGCGCTTTCGAGGTCACATGAATGCTGCCGGTGCTTTCCGAGCGCAGGATGTTCATGATCGCGGTGACGCCGGAATTTTTCGCCAGCTGGAAATTCGTTCGGCCAGAAGAACGGCACCCAGGAGATCGCCGCATCCGGCGCATCCAGCCCGGCGCGGGTGCGAATATAGGCGCGGATCGGCGCCGCCGGCAGGCCGAGCAGCCCCTTGTGGGTCAGCGCGTATTTCAGCGCCTGCCAGACCAGGCCGAGGCCGCGCCCCTTGTCGTTGTAGGTCATGCCGAGCGACGCCGGCACCGTCCATTTCATCCGCGGCGAGTAATGGTCGCGCAGGTTCTCGCCGACGCCCTTGCAGCTCGTGGCGAACCTCGATGCCGAGGCTTTGCAGCAGCTCCGGCTGGCCGATGCCGGACAGTTCCAGAAGCTGCGGCGAATTGATCGAACCGGCGCTGACGACGACTTCCCGGCTCGCGCGGGCTTCGTGTTGCTGGCCGTTGACGGTGTATCGCACGCCGACGCAGCGCTTGCCTTCGATCAGCAGGCATTCGGTCAGCGCGTTGGCCTGGATCGTCAGGTTCGGCCGCCCGCGCGCGGGGTCGAGATAGCAGAAGGCGGTGCTCATCCGGCGGCCGTTGCGGATCGTCGCCTGGGTCATGCCGATGCCGTCCTGCTTCGCGCCGTTATAGTCCTTGGTATAGGCGATGCCGACCTCGCCGGCCGCCTTGATCAGCGCGTCGTAGATCGGGCCGGTCTCGTTGCTTTCGGTGACCTTCAGCGGCCCGTTGCGGCCGCGATATTCGTCGTCCGCGTCGCCCTGGTAGCTTTCCATGTCGCGGAAGATCGGCAGCACCTCGCGGTAGCTCCAGCCGCGATTGCCGAGTTGCGCCCAGGTGTCGTAGTCCTGCGATTGGCCGCGCACGAAGACCATGCCGTTGATCGAGGACGAGCCGCCCAGCAGCTTGCCGCGCGGGATGGGAATGCGGCGCTGGCCGGTGCCCTCGTCGGGCTCCGACGAATACAGCCAGTTGGCGGCTGGGTTTTCGATCAGCTTGGCAAACCCGACCGGGATGCGCGACCAGGGATGGCTTTCGCGCCCGGCTTCCAGCACCAGCACCGGTATTTGGGGTTGGCGCTCAGCCGGTTGGCGAGGACCGATCCGGCCGATCCCGCGCCCACCACGATATAATCGAAAGTCTGGTTGTCCATTCTTGCTTATCCTCCCCGCTGGCAGTCTTGCGCCGCGTCAGCGTCACGTGCCCGCCGCTACACGGCCGTTACACGCCCAGTGGCGCCTCCATCCCAACCACGCGCTTATAGGCCGCCCTGACGTCGTCGGAGACCGCCTGCGTATCTTCCCGCAGGTTGCGCGGCGTGATCGCGATGAACGCGATTTCCCAGTTCTCGGGGATCGGCTTTCCCACTTTCGGCAGGAACGCATGCGGCGCGTCCGGCGAATTGTGGAAATGGTCGCCGCCGGTCACCGGGGTCAGGACGGGCTGCCCATCTTCGCCGATGGAAAATGCATCCGCCTCGCCAACCACATACATGGGAAACTGGTCGGTTCGGCTTTTCGCGTGTCGATGCAACTCCACTTTCGGCAAGAAGACCGCGGCGACCCCGCGGCCATGGCGATTTTGGCCGAGCCGCCAGGGGCCGGGTCCCGACAGGTCCGCCTGGGGCGTGAGCCTGTACTCTTCCCGGCCGAGGACCTGCCCGCAGCGCTTCCTTCGGGTCGAATTCGTGTTTCCCGTCCGGAGAACGCCGCGCGGATTTTGCCGAAATCCTCATAGACGGCTTTCATCCACGCCAGTTCGTCGTCCGCCAGTTCATGATCCAACAGCGGGATGCTTGGTTCCTCGGACATCGATGTTTCCTTCGTGCTTGATCGTGTGTCGCATCGGAATGGCGTCTATGCGCTTCCGCCGCCGGGTGACGCCAGACCATCGGGCGGCCAGACCATGAGGCCCTCCGCCAGCGGAATGCGCAGGTTGCGAAACAGCATCGAGAACGACATCCAGTTGCCCATGGCGATGATGAATTCCACCTGCTGCCCCGGGTCGGTGACATGCTTCGCCACCTCGGCCCAGGCGGCATCCGAGATGGATTTGCCGGCGAGACACTCATCGGTGGCGGTCAGGATCGCCTTGTCCGCCGCCGTCAACCGCTCGGAGTTCCGCCAGTCGCGCACTGCCAGAATGTCCTCGGGCGGGATGCCCGCCGTGGTCGCTACCCGCCAGTGCTGCGTCCACTCGTACGCCGAGCCGGTGACCCAGCCGATCCGCATGATCATCAGTTCGCGCAGCCGCGTATCGAACTTGTTGTTCTCCAGCAACTGCATCAATTGGCCGAACGCCACCCTGGCCACGCCGGGATTGTTGGCCACCACGCGAAACGCCTCGCTTTGCGTACGCCGCGCGGGCATCCCCATCGCATCGCCGAGTTCGCGGGCGCGCTCCAGCGATACCATTGGCACACGTGAGGTCATCATCTTTCTCCTCCCTTGCCGCCTTCTGGCGTGCAAATATCGTCGCGTTCGCCCGAGTTGGGCGGCCGGGTCATACCTGCTCCCAAGACGTTTCGGTTGCTGCATTGCGCCCTGAAACACGACCGAATGCCAGGCATTCCCCGATATTTCCGGTGCCTTGATACAAATAGCTGTAGATCGAACCGAGTTCTCCCGCGCTGTACAGCCTCGCGATGGGTGTGCCATCCGGCCGCACAATCTGGCCCTTCTCATTGCGTCTCGGGCCGCCTTGGGTGTTCAGCATCGAGGGCGAGAGTTCAACCGCGTAAAACGGCTTGGCAACGATGGGTGCCAGCATCAGGGTTCTGCCGAAATCCGCATCGTGTCCCGCATCACAGGCGCGGTTCCATCGGTTGACGGTGTCCCCCAGCATGTCGGGATCAAGCCCCACCATCGAGGCGAGAGCCGCGAGGCTGTCGGCGGTCTTGATCCAGCCCTTCGCGAGTTCGACGCTGTTGTCATCGCTCCAGTCATAGCGTTCGATGATTTGCGTCCAACCGTGGCTCGGGTGCTTGTCGTAGAGCGGGCCGGAAGAGAACAGCGTGTGATCGAAGATCAGAACATCGGGCACGGTGTGGACAAGCGGAAGCCAGCGGCCATTCATCGGGATCTTCCCATGGCGGGTCTTAAATTTTTCGTCGGTGAAACGTCTGGCGTCCGGGCCCACCACGATCATGCCGCCCGGCGTTTCCTTGCTGTAGTGCAGCGCCTGCATCGAAAACGTCGTGCGGACTTCCGGAACTTTCAGCGCCATCGAGGGGCCGGCGTAGTTGTTCATGTGCCAGAGATCGGCGCCGACCGACATCGCCATCGTGATGCCGTCGCCTTCGTTGTACGGCGTGCCGGAGGTGTAGCAATAGGGGACGCCAGGAAGGTAATCGCGGATCATCTGCTGGTTGTTTTCGAAACCGCCACAGGTCAGCACCACGGCCTTGCGGGCTTTGACAGTGATCGATTGATTTCCCCGCGTTGGGCTCGCACGCCGAGAATTTCCTTGGTGATGTCGTGCTGGATCAATTCTCTGCCCGGCGTTTCGTACAGAATGGGGATCGGGCGTTGCTTGACCAGGCGCTCGAACAGTTTCCAGGTGTAGGAATAGCCATAAGTCGGTCCATCGTGGAATTTATGCACACAGTCGGAGCCGGGAAGATCCGGAAATTCGATTCCGACCGGCGGATGCTGATGCTCCTGCGGATCGCCGCCGAGGCTTTCGAGCCATGCATTGTTTTGGCACATCTCCTCCGCCCAGACTTTCACCATGGTCTCCGGCACGGTGTAGGGTCCGCACAGCGCAGTGAGATAGGCGATGGCTTTGTCGACCGATGATGTATTCAGATAGCCTTGGCCCGCGACGCGCGTGTTGCCGCCTTCCTGACCTTCCGGCGCTTTTTCCAGGATGACGACCTTGGCTCCCAGATCATGGGCGGTGACCGATGCGGCCATGCCCGCGGCGCCGAATCCGACGACAACGACATCGGCTTCGACGTCCCATTTGTATTGCATGGCAGGTTGGTGCTCCGTGACTGGTTCCCGCTGGCGGCGCTGCAACCCAAGACACGGTTGTCAGTATCGTCGCTATTGATGCATGTCGGTTCGATAGCACGATGGTATTGCGGCGTGCAATTTCGACCGACTGCGCTTGATGCCGCGCAACATGAACGATCGCTGCCGGTCATCGTGTACCGGCGCTAACTCTCCGGTGCGCGGACAAAACATAGGATGCCCGCGTAGGGGGTCCAGCAAGCCACCGCTCGGCCGGTGGGGTTGTCGCTACGGCTGAGGATTCGGTCGTCGGGCACAACGCGCCATTGGCCCTCGATCAGCGCCTCGTAGTGGTCGCCATTGATCCGTGAATTGACTGGCCGGCAATCCGCCATGGAGCAGCACAGAGCATTCGTCCATGGCTGGCGCAGATCGTTGAACCAGGGCGCCAGCGTTGGGTCCGCGTCGGGCGGCGGAGCAGCGAGCGTGAGACGGGCGATGCAACACAGCGAGGCTGTCAGGATGACGCCGTTGCGGGTCATCCCGTTTGATGGTCCCATAGTACGGCTTGTGTTGCGTTGTGTGCCTCGCATGCCACCTGTCCGGGTAAGCAGGATAGCGTAGCGCGGCGCTGAAGGGTGAGGAAATTGGCGTCATGCCGGTCACTGTCTGCGGGTGCCTTGACACTCCGCCCCGGGTCCGGCGCACTACTCGCCAGTAGGTCAGGGGAACGACCATGAAATTCGGCATCTTCTACGAACTGCAATTGCCGCGCCCATGGGGCGTGGACGACGAACGCCAGCTCTATCAGAACGCGCTCACCCAGGTGGAACTGGCCGACAAGCTCGGCTACGACTACGCGTGGGAAGTCGAGCATCACTTCCTGGAGGAGTATTCTCATTCGCCCGCACCGGAAGTCTTTCTCGGTGCGGCCAGCCAGCGAACCAAGAACATCCGGCTCGGACACGGCATCGTTCAGCTCACGACCAACCCGCCGCAGCGCATTGCCGAACGCATCGCCTGTCTCGACCTGGTGTCGAACGGGCGCGTCGAGATGGGCACCGGGGAGTCTGCCTCGATCACCGAACTCGGCGGCTTCGGTCGCGACATGGAGACCAAACGCGAGGTATGGGAAGACGCGATCCGCTGCATCATCCCGATGTTCCAGGATAAGGGTGTCGAGCTGGACACCAAGTGGCACAAGATGCCGATGCGCAACGTGCTGCCGAAGCCTGTGCAGAAGCCACATCCGCCGCTGTGGGTTGCGTGCTCGCAGCTTGAAACGATCGAGATGGCGGGGCGCCGTGGACTCGGCGCTCTGGGTTTTCAGTTCCTATCGGCGGATGCTGCGCACGCCTGGGTCCACGCGTATTACAATGCCTTCGTCAACGAGCAGGACAAGCTGGCTGACTACCAGACCAATCCGAACATCGCACTCGTCAGCTACTTCATGTGTGCGGAGACAGATGACGAAGCCCGCCGCCGTGCGGATGGCGCGACCTTCTTCCAGTTTGCTCTGCGGTACTATGGTTCGAGTTCAGGGCGGAAACGGCCGGATCCGTATACGGTCAACATGTGGGACGAATACAACAAGTGGAAGCGGGAGAATCCGGATGCCGCGGCGCGCGCCTTGTCAGGCGGCCTGATCGGGTCGCCGGACACCATCCGCCGGAAGCTGCGGCGGTTCCGGACGTCCAACATCGATCAGGTTATCCTGCTGAATCAGGCTGGAAAGAATGCGCACGCGCATATTTGCGAAAGCCTGGAGCTGTTCGCGCGGGAAGTGATGCCGGAGTTCCATGACGATGAGCCGGCTCACCAGGAATGGAAACGTCAGGTGCTGGCGCGCGAGATAGAACTGGAGGAAATCGACACCACGCCGTACCGTGATCGGTTCGGGCCGAATACGGTGCCGATTCCGGCACGTCCGGCTGCGGAATGAGCCTACGCGGTGGGCGACCCTGGCAAAGCAAGCAATTCGCCAATGGGTCATTGCCCAACGGATCATTGCCTGATCTGGCTGGCTTGACCTTGACGTCGATTCGTCACTCGCCGGCCGTGACCGTAGCCGCTTCCGCCGCACCGCCGAGATATTGGGCCACGACGTAATCGGGATCACCGTCAAGACGTAGGTGGCCCTGGTCGAGCCACAGCACGCGTGAGCACCACGTTGTTACGATCCTGGTATCATGGGTGGACAGCACCAGTATATCGGCGCTGCGCACCATTGCTTCCAGGCGATGCTGTGCTCGCTCCATGAATGCAGCGTCGCCCGCCAGGATCCATTCGTCCATCAGCAGGATCTGCGGCCGCATCGCTGTGGCGAGTGCAAAACCCAAGCGGATCACCATCCCAGCCGAGTAGATGCGCACCGGCAGGTCCAGAAAGTCCCCCAATTCGGCGAACTCTGCGACATCCTGCGCCAGTCGTTCCAGGGCGGGCCGAGGCAGGCCATTGTACAGGCCGCGCAGCATGATGTTTTCGCGTCCCGTCAGTTCCAAATTCATGCCCAGGCTGGAGTCCAGCAGAGCGTTCAGGCTGCCTTGCACTCGCACGTGGCCGACCACTGGCTCATAAATCCCGGCCAGTGTGCGGAGCAGAGTCGTTTTCCCCGCGCCGTTGGCGCCAATCAGGCCCAGCCGGTCACCGCCGCGCAAGCTGAAGTTGATGTCGAGCAGCGCCTGCACCACAACGCGATGCTGTCGATCCTGGCCGAGTTGGCCGGACGCAGCCGCCAGCACGGTTTTTTTCAGGCTTCGTGAATTGCCGTGGTACAGCGGAAAGTAGACCGAGAGGTTTTCGACAAGAATGTGTGGATTGCTCACTGTGGCCGCCGGGCTCAGATCCAGAAAGCGATGCGCCCGCGCGCGCGGACAAACAGACCCCACGCGAGAACCCCCAGAGCCAAGCTGTAACAACCGGCGCCGAGCCAGACTTCCACACCTGGTACGCTGCCCAGCAACGGTGCACGCACGATGTCCAGCAGATCGAAGAAAGGGTTGAGCGGCAGCAATGCCTGATTTCTGCCAAGTTGCGACGGTTGCCACAACACAGGCGTGATGAAGAAGGCGATTTGCATAACACTGGAGACGATCGGCAGAATATCGCGAAAGCGCGCGCAGAATGTCCCGAGCAACAGAACGACCGCGAGTGAATCGATGCCCCATAGCAAGAAGCCGGGAATTGCCAGCAAGGCGTGCCAGCCGGGCCACATCTGGAAGACGGCATCGACCACCACAAGAACGACGGCATTGTGCGCGAGTACCATCACGTTGCGAATCAGGACACGCGCCGCGAACAAAAAAAACGGCATGCGAACCGCGCGGACCACACTCTCTGAATCAGTGAAGGCAGTGCATGCTTCAGCGACCACGGTGCCGAGGAAGCCCCACAATACCAACGACAGCGCCAGGTACGGCAGATAATCATGGATCTCGGTATGAAAAATATGAGCATAGAGATAGCCCAGCGAGGCCACCATCACGCCGGTCGACAGTGTCAACCAAAACGGTCCCAGCACAGAGCGGCGATAGCGCAGTCGGATATCCAGCCAGCCGAGAGCCCAGGCGAGCGGAAGCAGGTGCACACCATCCAGCACGTCCCATACAGCCATACGGTTGCGTGTTACGATACCTGGATCGGCATTAAGATCGAGGAGCGCATTCCTCGCGACAGGCATGACCGCAGTGTCCATGGGACGGGGCGGTTAGCACGCGCGCGGGCCAACGACAACGTCGGGCGTCATACACACGGGTCTAGCGCGAAGAGAGCGCGGCCCGCGTGGAACGGAACGTTCCTGTTGACGGACAAGTTTCGTTACGCTGGTCGCGGCGCCTGCGTCGCGAACAGCTGCAGCGTAGTGGCGGGGCGCGATCCTGGAGCAGACGTGTCTGGCCTGGAACAGACGCATCTGGCCACGCAATGCCGATCCACGCAGGATGGTCCGAACCGGGGAAGGATGTGTCATGAAGATCATTGCCGTCGAAACAAACTGGACGCGCATTCCATTCGACATGGGCGGCAAGCCCGCGACGATGGGTGGCCTGAACTGGCAATCGATGAACACGGTGTGGCTGCGTATCGTCACCGACCAGGGGCTGGAGGGTTGGGGCGAAGCGTTCGGCCATGCCGCTGCCGCGACCACCAAGACAGTGCTGGATACCCAACTGGCCCCGATGGTACTCGGCCTGGACGCGCGCGATATCAGCGGCCTGCGAACACGCCTTTCCAAGGCATTCCACGGGTTCGGCCGGAACGGCGCGCACATGTTCGCACTATCGGCGCTCGACATCGCGCTGTGGGACATCGCCGGCAAGGCAGCCGGCCTGCCGCTTTGGCGGCTGTTCGGCGCAACGCCGGTCCCGCAGCTCACGTCCTATGCCAGCCTGTTGCGCTACGGCGAGGCCGCCATGGTCGCGGCGAACTGCGAACGCGCGATGGCACGGGGCTATCGCAACATCAAGCTGCATGAAATCACCGTGCCGGAGGTGCGCGCCGCGCGGCAGGCGATCGGTCCGGATGCTCGCTTGATGGTCGACACCAACTGCCCCTGGACGGTGTGGCAGGCGATCGACATGGCGCACCGTCTGCGCGACTGCAATCTGACCTGGCTGGAGGAACCGGTCTCTCCGCCGGGCGATCACGCCGGCCTGGCGCGCGTGCGGCGCGAGGGCGGTATCCCTATCGCCGCCGGCGAGAATGCCGCGGGTCTGCACGATTTCCACGCGCAGTTCGAAGCGCGTGCCATCGATGTGGCGCAGCCCAGTGTCATCAAGATCGGTGGGCCGTCGGCGATGTTGGAGATCGCGGCGTTGGCGAAGGCGCACGGTGTTCGCGTGGTGCCCCACAACGCGTATTTCGGCCCGGGATTTCTCGCGTCACTCCATGTCAACGCCACGATCGCGCCAGATGCGCCGTTCGAGCGGCTGTTCCTCGATCTGGCGGCGAGCCCGTTCCACGAACTGGTGGTGGCAACGGACGGCAAGGTCACGGTGCCTGACGGTCCAGGGCTCGGACGCGACCCGGACATGGATGTGATGCGGCGCTATCAGCTGGCCGAACCCACCGTGCATCGCGCTTGACGGAAAATTCAGGGCCTCGCAGGCGCGCGCAGTGACGCTGTTGCGGCGGTGCGGGTCGGTCGACAGAACGTCGGGCCGGTGATGCTCAGGAGGTAGCCCGATCGCGCCTGATCGCGATGGTTGACGTTCAGCTTCGATCGGTACCACAGCCAGCAATGTTCCATGGTGCAGCGATTACCGCAGTACACCTGCTCGTGTTCGGCGACACGCGCATCTTGACTCGAACTCGAGCCGCTGCGGAATGTGCATTCGGGCCGCCTTTCACCGGGGGTCGAGGAAAATGCTGTCACGCTGGTTGTCGGCTCTCGTTCTCGTGTTGCTGCTGCCTGCTTCCGGCAACGCAGCCCTGCTCACAAAGTCCGAACTATTGCTGATGCGGCGATCAGCGACGCCAAAGCAGGTGGCAATGACCGGTGCAATGCTACCGTCCAGGCCGCGCATTGCGGTGCCGTTGGCAGGAACCGAAACTGCGTTGCTGCCACCGGTCGGTTCACCCTGCATCTCGTCGCCGTTCGGCCCGCGCGTTCTGCCGAACCGGCCGCAGGCGGGCACCTATCACTACGGTATCGATCTGCCGGTGCCGGACGGTGCGCCGGTATTTGCCACCGAATCCGGCACGTTGATCCGCATTCAGCACAAGGGTCCCGGTGGTCTCGAGGTGCTGGTGCAGCACGATGGCTATGTCGGCGTCTACAGCCATTTCGGAATGGTCAGTCCAATACTTGCCGCAGGTAAGACGACGATCGTGGCTGGGGAGAAACTCGGCGTCGTGGGTGATACCGGTGTCACCTATGGGACGCATCTGTATTTCGAAATGCTGGTTGACGGAAAGCCCGTGGATCCAGCGCCCTACCTCGGCGTCTCCGCGTGCCATGGCGGCATTCATCTGTACGCCGGCCGATACGCTCGATGCCGGTGGCAAGATCCCGCCGACACGTCACTACGCATTGCTGGATTAGCCGGCTGCGCACTGGCTTCGTCTTTGGGTCGCCATTCGGGCCGGCGACCATTCGGGCCCACGAATGGAGCCCAAGAATCGAACGGGGCGGGCAACGCGCCCGCCCCGCCGCAGGACTGCCGATCGCCCGGCAGCCCCTCAGAACGTCCGGCTCGGCTATTCGCCTTCGACGCCGATCGCGTAGGCGGTCTCGCCGTGGACAGCATCGTCGCCGACCCGCAGCGTCGCTTCGTCCATCCGCAGCGGGGTGATGAACGAGATCACCTTGAGGATGATGAACGTCACGATGGCATTGAACACAATGATGAAGGCCGCACCGTAAATCTGCAGCAGAAGCTGATGGCCGCCGTCGCCGTAGATCAGGCCGGTGACGCTGACGCCCGGCGCGTCCTTGTCGGTGCCGATGTATTCCAGCATGTCCGGACATGCCAGGACGCCGGTCAGCAGGCCGCCCGTTATGGCGGCGATGCCGTGCGTCGAAAAAACGCTCAACGTGTCGTCCACTCGCATCATCAGCTTGGTCTTCTGCAACCAGTTCATGCTCATCCAGGGGATGATGCCGGCGCAGACGCCGATGATGATGGCGCCCCACCCGTTGACGTAGCCGGCGGCCGGCGTGATCGCGACCAGACCCGCGATCATGCCGTTGACCGCGCCGATGACCGACGGCTTGCCGTAGGCCATCTTGTCGCACAGGGTCCACAGCAGCACCGCGCACGCGGTGGCGGTGTTGGTGTTCAGCACCGCCGCGCCGGCGTCGGCGTTGGCGAAGTACGGGTCACCGCCATTGAACCCATTCCAGCCGAGCCAAAGGATGCCGCCGCCGACCAACGTGATCAACAGGCTGTTGGGCGGGAAATGCTCGCGGTCCTGTTGCAGGCGCGGCCCGACCATGGCCGCGGCGACGAAGCCCGACGTGGCGGCGGCAAGATGGATGACGTAGCCGCCGGAGAAATCGACCACCCCCAAGCCGGCGAGCCATCCGCCGCCCCACAGGCTGAACGCCCCAACGGTATAGGACAGGGTCATCCACAGCGGGCAGAAGATCACCCACGCCATGAAGCTCATGCGCCCGAGCACCGAGCCCGCCAGGATGATCACCGTGATGGCTGCGAACACGAACTGGAAGTAAACCAGCGTTGCCATCGGGAACTGAATCGGCGGCATGCCTGCCGCGGCGGCGGGTATGGTGGCCTGGCCGATATTGAAGGCGGCGGACAGTGCGGGCATCGGTGTCCCGAGGAATGGAAACCATTGCGGTCCGAACGCCATGTTGTAGTCGAACAGGACCCAGACGACGAGTACCGAGGCGAACGCGTAGATCGACATGAAGGCCGAGTTGATTGCCCACTTCTTCTTGACCACGCCGCCATAGAGGACCGTAAGGCCGGGAATGCTTTGCAGCGCGACGAATGTCGCGGCGGCCAACTGCCAAGCATTGTCGCCGGTATCCAGCCATTTAGGTGATGGTACGAGCACGGGGATTCCTCCGTTGTTGCGATGCTCCGACGCGTCGTCCGCCGCAACGGGCAGCACCCAAGTCGCTCCGCTGCACGCCTGAAACAGGGACGCCAATCAACGGTGCGTTCAAGCAAGGGGTATGCCATTTAATTGCCAAAAGGTTTCATCGCCGCGCGTCTGATGCGGCGAAGCCACAGAAAGCTGCGCCGCTGTCAGGGCAGGGTCAGTGGTGACTCCCGTCTTAGTTGAGCCATTACGATTGTTTTGCCCGTTTTAGTTGCTAGATCGCCTGCAAGGGCGCAGCAACTCGCGGTGCAATCCGCGATGTCCCGGTATTCGCAATGATGGCATTTGCGCCTTTGGCTATTTAGCGATGCTGTGGCGCGCCCGATGACCGCGACGCGAGCCAGCTTGATGCGGCTCGCAGATCAGTCTCAACCCAGCACAGGACAGATCGACCCGAAGATCATGGAAACGGCGTGCTGCATAACGATTGAGCAACGGTAAGGTCGTTGCTTTCCCAGTCCGGAGCATATTCAGGTGCGGTCCTGCCTGCGCTGCGATTGCATATCGCCTGTCGGATCGACCCGCCAATTCGGAACACATGCTTTGCAAGGTCCTGGAGACTGGTTATGGGAGGCAGCATTGGCAGGTTGATATGAGCATGTTCCCGAATCGACATTGGTACTGCGGCGCTTGCCGTCCTGACGGCGAGTATTTCGGCGGCTCCGGTTGATGCGCAGCCGCCGCCGCGTGCGCCGGCGATCACCTGCACCAATCCGGTCAGCGGCACCGCGTGGCAAATCAACGTCGACTATGACGCAGCCATGGTAAATTCGTATCCCGCCCAGATCAGCGATGGCGAAATTTCCTGGCACGATGCGAAGGATGGCGGCAACTACACGCTGGACCGCAGATCCGGCAATCTGACCGTGATTGTGGCATCCAGCACCGGCGGATATTTCCTGCACGATCATTGCCGGCTGCCGCCGTGAAACCCGACCGTGCCGTGCGTCCCGGTCCGGCATCGGAAGACCCATCCACCCCGCGCGTGGGCATAGGCTTCTATTCGGCAACCGGTCCGCGGCCACGCAACGAGGATTTCGCTGGCGCGGTGCTTGGCTCCAGCTTGGCCGCGGACCGGCGGGACGTGGCGGCGGCGATCGCCGACGGCATCGGCAGCGCCAAAGGCGGACGCGAGGCGGCGGAGACCGCGGTACGCGGCTTCCTCGACGGATTCTGGGACGTGCCCGAGACCATGGAGGTGCATCGCGCCGGGGCCCGCATCCTGAACGCGCTCAACGGCTGGATCTATTCGCAGGGGAAGCAGGATGCGCGCCTTGTCGGCATGGGCTGCACATTTACCGCGCTGGTGCTGCGCGGGCGCCTCGCGCATCTGCTGCATGTCGGCGACACGCGGGCCTACCGGCTGAGCGGCGATCGCCTGCTGCGCCTGACGACTGACCATGTTCGCGACGACCGTGGGAAATCGCCCGTGCTGTATCGCGCGCTGGGCATCGAGCCGGAGCTGCGCCTGGATTACATCAGTCATCCGGTGGCGCTGCACGACCGGTTCCTGTTGTGCACCGACGGGGTGCACGGCGCGCTGGTCGACGAGTCCATCGCCGATATCCTGCGCGTGCGGTCGGCGCCCGAGGATACCAGCCGGGCGCTGGTCGAGGCGGCGCTGGCGGCCGGCAGCACCGACAATTGCACCGCCCTGGTGCTGGACGTGGTGGCGCTGCCAACGGCGCGATCCGCGGATGTCGGCGGCGCCATCATGCGACTGCCGCTGATCCCGGTGCCGCAGGTCGGCGATACGGTCGATGGGTTTGTGCTGAATGTCCTGGTGTCCGACGGTCGATACAGCCGGCTGTTCGGTGCGATCGACGAAGTGGACGGCGGCACGGTGGTGCTGAAGTTTCCCAAACCGCAGGTCGCCGCGGTGGAGATCTACCATGCCGCGTTCGTCCGCGAGGCCTGGGTCGGCACGCGGGTAACCAGCCCGTGGGTGGCGCATGTGATCGAATTGCCGCCGGGGCGGCAGACCTGCCTCTACACCGTCATGCCGCTGTACGTCGGGGAGCTGCTGGAAACACGGCTTGGCCGCGCGCCGTCGGTGGGCCTCGAGGAGGGGCGCAGCATCGCGATCCGGCTGGCCCATGCGGCGGCCGCGCTGCACCGCGCCGACATCATCCACCGCGACATCAAGCCGGATAACGTAATGCTGGAGGGGGGCGGGTCGCTCAAGCTGCTCGACCTGGGCGTGGTGCGGCTTCCTGGGTTGGAGGATTTTCCACCCGAAAACATTCCCGGCACGACCGCCTACATGGCGCCGGAGATGTTCCAGGGAGAGGTGGGCAATGTGGCGACCGACATCTATGCCCTGGGCGTGACCATGTTTCGCACCTTCACTGGCGCGTTTCCCTACGGCAATCCCGACGCGACCGGCATGCCGACCTTGGAGCGGCCGCGGGACATTGCCGCGCTGCGGCCCGATCTGCCGGCCTGGGTGCAGGCGGTGCTGGCCCGCGCGGTCGCGCTTGATCCGGGGGAGAGGTTTGTCAGACATGGCGGAGTTCGCCAGTGAATTTGAGGCTGGGCCGTTGAACGCGCCACCGCCGGTTCGCCGCCCGCCGACACTGTATGAGCGCTCGCCGGTGCGGTTCTGGCAGGGGGTGGCGGGACTGCTTGGCTTGGCGCTGGCGGCATCGCTGCTGTGGAAGTAGGCGTCGGCCGCAGCGCGGATTGACCGGCTGACGGCAACGGGCTGACGGCGACGCGGCTGGCAGCGTGCGCGGGTGAGTGATCAAATCGTGGGTGTATTCTTTGGCATTTGGCTAAAATTAAGGCTGTTCGGAGACGCAGACACAGCCCTGGATTGAGGGATTCGACTTATCGTTCAACTTCCTGTTACCTTGCCGGATGCGTATGGCAACCCTCGCCATCGGAGTGTGCCTTGCTCTTCCCGCCCAGGGATCTCCCAGGGACGACTCTGCCTGCGGTGCGATGCTCATGCCGCCCCAGCAACTCCACGAAATCTCCCGTGGCTTCGGTCATGGTCATACCGGCATCGACCTGATGGCGCCCTACGGCTCGCCGATCCGCGCCGCGGCGGGCGGCACCGTGATCTATGCCGGATGGTATTTTGCCTACGGGAAGATCGTCGATATCCGGCATACCGACGATCTGATTACGCGGTACGCCCACATGTCGGCGTTTGCGCCCGGCATTGCGCCCGGCGCGCCGGTGGCAGCCGGAGCGGTGATCGGTCAGGTTGGAACGACCGGGAACGCCCACGGCGCGCACGTGCATTTCGAGGTGCGGATCGATGGCCATCCGGTCGATCCAAAGCCCTGGCTGGCGCTCGCGCCGTGCCCGCCGTCATCGCCCGAGCCGCTGGAGGAAGCGCGCGCGCCGGAAGGCGGCCGACGCGGCCGGTAGGGCGGTTGCTGGCCGTCAGGGCAGCAGCATCTCGGTGGGCATGGCCTGCACAATCGGCGCTGCGACCGGACCGGTGCTCCAGCGCAGGCTGCCGACCGTGAAGCAGTCCGGACAACTTGGGTGCCAGTCGGCATGGGCCGTGTGGCACGCGGTGCATCGCCACTGGGGATCGGGATCGGCCGTCGCGGCATGACGCAGCGCGTCGCGCTGGGCGAGGCGACCTGCCTCGGTATCGCCGCCCTCGGCTTCCTCGATTTCGGCGAGCAGCAGCCATAGCCGGCGTTGGTTGAGCCCAGTGGCGCGAGCGGCTTCGGCGTGGCGACGAGCCTCGCCGGTCAGTCCAGCGTCCAGCGCAGTGCGGGCAAGCAGCAAGCGGCTTTCCGCATGGTCGGGATTGGCTTCCGTCAGTCGCTGGGCGGCCGACATCCGCGCCAGCTTGTCGGTAATCGGCGCCAGGGCGAATTCCGCCAGATCCGGCTGCGGCGCGATGCTCCAGCTATGGCGGATCGCGGCCAACGCCCGCTTCTCGCGTCCCGCCGATCGCAGCCGGCTGGCATAGGCCAGCGTTGCGGGCGACAGGGAAGGGTCGTCCTTCCAGGCCTGGTTCGCCAGACGCAGGGCGCGCGTCGCATCGGGCTCCGCGTCTGCGGCGGCGGCGGCCAACGCCGCCTTGGGCGCATCGGCGTCCGCCAGCGCGAGCGCGTCCGACCAGTCGCCGGCACGCACCGCCAACCGCGCCCGCTCACGCCGCAGCCACGCTGCCCCCGGCTGTACCGCCTCGGCCTGACGCGCCAGTGCCGCCGCTTCGGGCCACTCCTCCCGTTCGATCGCCTGGCGCAGCAGGCCACGCAGGCCCAGGAAGGCTGCATCGTCGCGGGCGGCCAATGCGCGGAACGCGGCTTCCGCCTCATCGGCCCGGCCAGCGATCCGGCCAGCCTCGGCCGCCAGCAGCAAGGTCTGCGGCGTGTCGCCCAGCAGGCGCCGAGCTCGGCTGGCCTCCCGGCGCGCGTCGCCTTTTTCCCCGGCAGCCAACGCCAGCAGGTGCGGCTCACCGCGACATCGCCCGAACGCCGGCGACGAACCGCTTGCCGACCACGCAGCGTGCGCGGCAGGCGGATGGCGGCGCCGAGCAGGCGGAACAGCGCATACAGCACGCCAAACAGCACCAGCAAACCGACCACGACGGCGGGCGTGGCGGCCTCGAAAGTGATGTCTCCGATCTCGCCGCTGACCCGGCCGGGCAGGCCGGCCAACGCCCAGCCGAGGGCAAGCACGATTCCGCCGATGACCAGTACGAGCAGAATCCGGCGCATCAGGCGTGCGCAGCCCAGTCGGCGAGCGCTGCCCTGGCATCGAGCAGCGCCCGCGCATCGGCCAGCCAGGCCGCCATCGCCTGCGCGGGTGCACCGGTCAGCGACGCGACGGCCGCTACCGCGCCAGCCAGATCGCCCGCATCAAGCGCCGCTCGGGCACGTTCCAGCACGCCGGCGACCGGATCGCCGACCAGCACGCGATCGCCTCGGCGGATGGTGACGAGGTCCTGAGCCTCCGCCCATGCGCGTGCCAACAGCGGCTTGCCTTCGGATGGTTGGGCAGCGGCTTGCGCGTTGCGCGCGGCCTGTGGGAACGCCTGTCGCAGCGCGGCCTCGGTCGGCGGAGCTGTCGTGGCGAATCGCTTCAGTGCCGGCGACGCGCCGGGGAGGTCGCCCAGCGTCGACCGGCGTTCAGCGCCAGTTGCGCCGACTGGACCAGGGCGGCGCGGTTGGCCTGATCGGCGAGTGCCTGGATCTGCCGCGTGTTGCGGTCGATCGCTGCCAGGCGTGCTTCGTCCGCATCGAGCCTGCGCGTCAGATCGGACTGCATGCCGCGTTGCGCGCTGCTCCTGCGCATCGGCCCTCGCGGAGAGCGCGTCGATCCGTGCCATCAATTGGCTGTCGGCCGGCTGCTTCGCCTCCAGCGCGGCGATCCGTGCTTCGAGCGGCGCCAGGTCGGGCGGCTTCCCGGCTTGCTCGGGTGTGGCGGCCGGGCGCTGTTCCAGGGCGGTCACCCGCGCCGTCAGTGGCGCCAGATCGATTGCTTGCGGCGGGGGTTGCTGTTCCAGGCGGGAAACCCGCGCTTCAAGCGAGGCAATCTGCTGCGCATCGGCTTGCGCGGTCGCAGCCTGCTGGTTGACGGGGTGCCGCCAGACCCAGAACAGTGCCACTGCCAGGATCAGAAATCCGGCGGCGGACAGCCAGGGCAGCACAGTCATGCGTCGCCGGCGGCGCCGCGTCCGGTGGCTGGGACGGTGGCGTTTCGGGCGCGGGTTCAACCGGCGTTTCCGGCGGTGGCAAGGCGGCAGATTCGGTCATCGCAGCAGCGCCAGCATGGCATCCTGGGTCGGCCGAGAGGCGACGCGGATGCGACGCCATGGGAGCATCCTGTAATGCCACGACGGCGGGCCGGCCGATAGCCAGCGCGTCCACCGTGCGAGCCGCCTCCTGCAGACACGCGGTCTGCATCAGGCGCACGCACTGACGCGCGGACTCGGCGGAGAAGAACAGCGCCGCGGAGACCTCGCCGGCTGCCAGGGCGTCGTACGCGGACTGCGGCAGGGCCGTCACGGGCACAACCTCGTAGACTGCCCGGTGGATGACACGGAAGCCGCGCGCCCGCAGGTCGGCGGCGAGCACCTTGCCCTGGCCCCGGCCGGTGATGAGCAGTAGCGGCGCTGCCTGCTCGGACGCAGCTTTGCGCAACCAGCGTCGCAAGCGCGTTCGCATCGCCATCGGCGCTGCTGACGTGCGCGAAGCCGGCGGCTCGGAGCGCGCGCCGCTGTGGTCTCGCCAACTGCCAGCACTGGCAGGTCATGGTGGCTCGCCGGCAGTGCCGGAATGGCGTTGCCGCTGGTGACCAGGACGGCTTGCAGTCGCATGGGTGCCGGAATGCGGGTCGGGCAGGGTGCGGATGTCCAGCACCGGCGCAACGATGGGGCGCAATCCGAGCGATTTGACGCGCGCCGCGGTTTCGCTCGCTCCCGGTTCCGGGCGGGTGATCAGAACGCCGGCTCCGGCGTCAGGCAAAGATGTCGCGTGGACTGTCGGCGCGCAGGCTGGCGCCCAGGTCGCTGCCGATCCGTTCGGCGTCCCGGGACGATCCATGCAGGCTGCGTTTCAGCATGAAGGATCCGTCGCTACGTGCCACCAATCCTGTCAGGTGCAATTCGCCATTCGGCAGCAGCCGCGCATGTCCGCCGATCGGCGTACGGCACGAGCCGTCGAGCTGGAGCAGCATGGCACGTTCGGCGGTCGACACGGCCTTTGCTTCGGGGTCCTCGATGGCGGCGAGCAATTCGAGCAGCTCGGTGTCGTCGGCGCGGACGGTAACGCCGACGATGCCCTGGCCGGCGGCCGGCACCATGGCATCGGGGTCCAGCACCACCGACGCGCGCTCGGCCAAGCCTAGCCGCTTCAGGCCGGCGTAGGCGAGCAGCGAGGCGCTGCAGGCGCCAGCCGCCAGCTTGTCGAGCCGGGTCTGCACGTTGCCGCGCAGCGTAGCGATCACGAAGTCCGGCCGGGCGTGCAGCAACTGCGCCTGGCGGCGGACGGACGACGTGCCGATGACGGCGCCGGTCGGCAGGCAGGCGAATGGCTCAGCTGGGTCGGGGGTGTCGCAGTCCGGGCCGAGGATCAGCGCGTCGCGAGCATCTTCGCGCCGCAGCGTGCAGGCGAGCACGATGCCGGGCGGCAGAGCGGTTTCCAGATCCTTCAGGCTATGCACCGCGAAGTCGATGCGGCGATCGGACAGGGCTTCATGGATTTCCTTGGAGAACAGCCCCTTGCCGCCGATTTCCGATAAGCGGCGGTCCTGCACCGCGTCGCCGGTGGTGCGGATGGCATGCTCCTCGAACACGTTCATATTGCGCAGGACGGGGCAGAACCGGATCAGCACGTCGAGGAAGCCGCGGGTCTGGATCAGCGCGAGCGGCGAACCGCGCGTGCCGACCCGCAGCGGCAGGGCGCGGGTATGCGGCTTCACCCGAGGGTGCTGCATCCCGGTGGCGGGCTGCGATGGTGGCATGGCGGCGTTCATGAGCGCGTCCTATTACTCTCGCGCGGGAATGAAAAGGTGGGATCAGTGCAGATGGGCCCCGTGCTGGGCATCGAGAGTTCCTGCGACGAGACCGCGGCAGCCGTGCTGGACGAGTCCGGGCGCGTGCTGGCCGAGGCCGTGCTGAGCCAGGAGAGCGAGCATGCGCCCTATGGCGGGGTGGTGCCGGAGATTGCCGCGCGGGCGCATCTGGCGTTTCTGCCGGAGCAGGTGAAGCGCGTGATGGACGCAGGCTGGGGTTGGCTTTGCCGAACTCGGTGGCGTGGCGGCGAGCGGTGGGCCGGGACTGATCGGCGGGCTGATCGTCGGCAGCCAGTTCGCCAAGGGCATCGCGATTGCGCACGGGCTGCCTTACGTGGCGGTGAACCATCTGGAGGCGCACGCGCTGACCGCCCGGCTGCCGGGGCTGGTGCCGGGCGGGGCGGAGTTTCCCTATCTGCTGCTGCTGGTTTCGGGCGGTCATTGTCAGTGCGTCGCGGTGGAGGGCGGTCGGGCGCCACGTGCGGCTGGGCGGCACGATGGACGATGCAGTCGGCGAGGCGTTCGACAAGGTCGCAAAACTGCTGGGGCTGGGCTGGCCGGGCGGGCCGGCGCTGGAGAAGCTGGCGGTTGGCGGCGATCCGGAGCGGTACGCATTCCCGCGGCCGCTGTTGGGGCGGGCTGGGTGCGACTTCAGTTTCTCCGGCTTGAAGACGGCGGTGGCGCAGGAGGTTTCCCGGCACGGCGCCGGGGCGTTGTCCGCGGACGTGGCGGCGGACATCGCGGCCAGCTTCCAGCGCGCGGTGGCCGAGGTGCTGGCTGATCGTGCGGCCCATGCGATGGCGATGATGCGGGCGCGGGCGCCGAGTGCCCGACTGCTGGTGGTTGCTGGTGGTGTGGCAGCGAATGGGGCGGTTCGGGCGGCGTTGGCGAAGGTCGCGGAGGCAGCGCGATTTGTGCTGGTGGCGCCGCCGGTGCGGTTGTGCACGGACAACGCGGTGATGGTGGCGTGGACCGGCATCGAGCGCCTGCGGCTGGGGTTGATCGATGGGCTGGATTTTGCGCCGCGGCCGCGATGGCCACTGGATGCGATGGACGCGGATGCAGCCGTATGAACTACCGACACGCCTTCCACGCCGGCAACTTCGCCGACTGCATGAAGCATGCGACGCTGGTGTGGCTGCTGCGCGCGCTGATGCGCAAGCCGGCGCCACTGTTCGTGCTGGATACGCACGCTGGTGTCGGGCGCTACGACCTGGACAACGGTCCCGCCGCGCGCACCGGCGAGTGGCAGAATGGCATCGCCAAGCTGCTCGACGACCCGCCACCGCCGCTGGCCGACTACGTCGGTCTGGTCCGTTCGTTGGGCCTGTATCCAGGCTCACCCACAATCATCCGCGGCCTGCTGCGACCCGATGACCGACTGGCATGCTGCGAACTGCATTCCGACGACGCTGCGGCGTTACGTCGGCTCTTCGCGCATAACCGGCAGGTCGCGGTGCATCATCGCGATGCCTGGGAGGCGTTGGGAGCGCTGCTGCCGCCGCGGCATCGGCGGGGACTTGTTCTGATCGATCCACCCTTCGAGGACCCGCAGGAATTCACCGAACTTGCGACTGGCCTGGCACTCGGGCAGCCCCGCTTCAGCACCGGAGTGTTCGCCGCCTGGTATCCGATCAAGCACCGCGCACCATCCCGCAAGTTCCTGACCGAACTCCGCGAGAGCGGCATCCGCGACATCGTCGCAGCCGAACTCTGCCTGCGCGAGCCGGTGGATCCCGCGCGCTTGAATGGCTGCGGCATGCTGGTGATCAATCCGCCCCACCGCTTCGAGGAGGAGGTGCCGCCGATCCTCGCCGCGCTGCTGGATCGTCTGGGCAGTCGCGAAGCCGGTGAGAGCGCGACGGTAAGGCGGCTGGTCGATGAGTAGCGTCGCGGTGGTCGGCGCCGGTGCCTGGGGCACCGCCCTGGCCATACAGGCGGCGCGTGCGGGCAGTAGCGTGACCCTGTGGGCGCGCGATCCGGACGCGGGCGCGGGCCATCGGCATGAGCCGCGAGAACCCGCGACTCGCCGGCCACCGCGTGCCGGATGCGGTGCGGATTGTCGACGTGCTGCCCGCTGCCGCCGATGCCGTGCTGCTTGCTGTGCCGATGCAGTATCTGCGGAGCGTGCTGGAACGGATGCCTGCCTCCGCAGCGCCGCTCGTGGTGTGCGTCAAAGGGGTGGAGACCGGCACATTGCGCCTGCCGCTGGAGGTGGTGACGGAGCTGCGCGCCGGTGTCTCGGCTGCCGTGCTGACCGGGCCAAACTTCGCGCACGAGATCGCTGCCGGGCTGCCGGCCGCCGCGGTGCTTGCCGCCGCAGACGCCAGTTTGCGCGACACGATCACCGCCCTGCTCGTCACACCGTCATTCAGGCTGTATGGCAACGACGATCCGGTCGGCGCCCAGGTCGGCGGCGCGGCGAAGAACGTGATCGCCATCGCGGCCGGGGCAGTCATCGGTGCCGGTCTCGGCGAGAATGCCCGCGCGGCGCTGATCACGCGAGGCCTGGCCGAACTGTCCCGGCTGGCGGTCGCACTGGGCGGTCGTGCGGAAACCGTCATGGGACTGTCCGGACTCGGCGATCTGCTGCTCACCTGCACCGGGCCGGCCAGCCGCAACTACAGCCTCGGGCTCGCCCTGGGGCGCGGCGAAGCGTTGGCCGACGTCCTGGCGGCCCGCAGCGCTGTTACAGAGGGCGTCGCGACGGCACCTGCCCTGGTGGCCCGCGCCGCCGGCGTGGACATGCCGATCTGCACCGCCGTTGCCGATCTGCTGGCTGGCCGCACCACATTGGCTGACGCGATCGGCCGCCTGCTGGCGCGGCCGCGGCGGAACGAATGACGCGACGCGGCGCAGTGCGCTAGACCGTCCCATGCTCCGAGGCGTCCTGACAGTTGGCGGCTGGACCATGGCAAGCCGCCTGCTCGGCTTCGCGCGCGACATGCTGATCGCGGCGATGCTGGGCGCCGGCCCGGTGGCCGATGCGTTCTTCGTCGCGCTGAAACTGCCGAATCTGTTCCGCCGCCTGTTCGGCGAGGGCGCGTTCAACGCCGCGTTCGTCCCGCAGTTCTCCGGCATGCTGGCAGCCGAAGGACCGCAGGCCGCGCGGCAGTTCGCCACCGAGGCATTCGCGGTGATGACGTTCTGGCTCGGGGCGCTGACCATCGCGGGCGAGGTCTTCATGCCGCAGATGATGGCGGTGCTGGCGCCCGGCTTCGCGGCGACCCCGGAAAAATTCGCGCTCGCGGTGGCGCTGTCGCGAATCACCTTCCCCTATCTGCTGCTGATCTGTCTCGCCGCACTGGTGTCGGGTGTGCTGAACGGAATGGAACGGTTCACCGCAGCCTCCGCGTCGTATGTGCTGTTCAACGCGATCTCGATCGCCTTCATGCTTTGGCTGACGCCTTACGTGGCTACGGCGGGCCATGCGTTGTCGTGGGGCGTGACCGCATCGGGTGTCGCGCAACTGGCGCTGCTGCTGTGGGCAGCGCGGCGCGCCGGCATGCCGTTGGCGCTGCCACGCCCAAGGCTCACGCCGCGAATGCATGTGCTGTTGCGGCGCATGCTGCCCGGCCTGCTCGGCGCCGGCGTGACGCAGCTCAATCTGGCGGTCGATGTGATCATCGCCAGTCTGCTGCCGGCGGGAACCGTGTCGCTGCTGTACTATGCCGATCGGGTGCAGCAACTGCCCCTGGGCGTGATCGGCACCGCGGTTGGCACGGCATTGTTGCCGCTGCTGTCGCGTCAGGTGCGCGCCGGTGAGGGCGAGGCGGCGCGTGGGAACGCTGAACCGCGCGATCGAATACGGGCTTTTCCTGACGTTGCCGGCGGCAGTGGCGTTGATCGTCAGTGCATATCCGGTGATGTGGACGCTGTTCGGCCGCGGCGCGTTCAGTCCCGAGAGCGCCCGGCTGTCGGCGCAGGCGCTCGCCGCATACGCGTTGGGGTTGCCGGCGTTCGTCCTGGTAAAGGTGCTGGCGCCCGGATTCTTCGCGCGCGGCGACACGGCGACGCCTGTGAAGGTCGGCGTTGCCGCGGTGGCGCTGAACCTGGCATTGAATGTCGCCTTCATGGTGCCGCTGCAACAGATCGGCCCGGCTCTGGCGACCAGCCTGGCGGCGATATTCAACGTGTGGCGGACTTGGCGTGATGCTGGCACGCCAAGGCCTGCTGCGACCGGATGCGCAATTGCGACGACGGACGCCGCGGATGCTGCTGGCGTCCGGTGCGATGGGCCTGGCGCTGTGGGTAACGCAGCGTGCACTGTTTGCAGTGCCACCGCATGGCGGCGCGCGGATAGAAGCGTTGGCAGTGCTGGTAGGCGTAGGGCTGGTGGCGTACGCGGTTGCGGCAGTGGTGTTCGGCGCAGGGGATTGGCGGGCAATGGCTCGGATGATGGGACGCGGAAGGCGGCGTGGACGTGTGGCAATTGCCCCTTCGGCTGACACCGCGCCACGGCCATGAACTGCCGCCGTTCCGATGAGCCAACGTCGCGAGTAATCTCTGAAGCTCGCACGACGTCGAAGGCGCACAGCTGAAGGTTTACAAGCGCGGCAGCCACGGCCTTGCCCAGGTCGATCCCGAGGCCTTCAACGCGGACTTACGTGCCTTTGTGCGCTCATGAGCGCCGCAGCCGATGATGAGAAGGCGGCCTTCGACGTGTCGTGCGCCGCCGTGCGAGAGCTGTCACACACAGGTCTGAATCCCGAGCGCGCAATCGCCAATAAGCAGCGGACCATGATCGAGCGCGGATAACGACTTACGCCGATTTACCGCCTCAAACCATTACTTACTCCGCCGTGACTACCAGGCCGGTGTAGTTCTCCGGCGGTTGGCAGGTCGGCAGGAGACATTCCCACTGGGACCACATCGTTGTTACAGGAGGCATACTCATGTCTACGCATGACGCCGGGTACTTTCGACAGCGCCGCCGGGCCCAGGCGATTCCTGCTCGCGATCCGTTCTGCGCGCCAAAATTCCTGCAACGAACAATCGAACTGCAGAGTCTGGAGCAACTGCCATGGCCCAGGAGCATGTTCGGCGAGCTGGTATCCATTGCGGAGCTGATGGCTGGGTCAGCGCACGCCGGCGAGCACACCGACAACGTATGCCCGCGTGGATGTCGCGCAAAGCACAGGCAAAATGTATCGCAGGCGCTACGGAGGCCATACGGCCGCGGCTTCGATGTTAGCTACTTCCGCTCGGAAGCCTGCAAGAACCGGTGGAACCAGGAGCGGAGGCGGAGACAGGTCGGGGACCTCTGAGCCCGTCGGGGCCCACCTGCGGGGGGGTGCATTCGCAGCGTGCCTGCGCATCCCCCCTTTCCATGGCGTGTGCCCCTCATCCGGGGGATCGCGCGAGACGCGGGTTTGTACAACATCAGAGTGCGAGAAGACGCTGACGGGTGTCGGTATCGCGGTAATTCGCGCTGCGGACCGCTCGCGCAACATCAGCGTCGCGATGAGTCAGGAGCCGTGTGATGTGATGATCACTGGGACACCCGGTGGCATTGGGGCGCCGCACAAGCCCCCTGTTTTCATGCAGCCGCGCGATGTCTTCGAAGTGGAGATCAAGGGCATGGGTGTCGTGAGCAACCCCAGCCAGGACGAGTGAAATGCGGAGACCCTGCGTTGATTAGAAAGCTATTTTCCGCGAACCCTGCGCGCATAGGACGGTTCGACGGGCCACCAACGAGCGATGCAGTCTCCGCCTCTCTGGTCGACGGGACACCGGGTGACCTGAAGGCCGATCTCATCGCCCTCCTGGGAAAAGAGAGGTCCTCCACAGAGCAATCGATCTCGTACGGTATGCCTCCGATGCGAGCCCGTATCGGCTCGTGCCTCAGGTTGTGGTGCTGCCTCGAACGACCGATGACATCGTCAAGCTCTTTCGCTATTGCCGTGAGACCGGGCGGCACGCGACGTTTCGCGCGGCGGGCACGAGTCTCAACGGTCAATCGCAATCCGACGACATTCTGATCGATGTGCGCCGTCACTGGTATGGCGGCAAAGTGGAGGATGACGGTCGACGCGTGCGGGCACGCCCCGGAATGATCCTCGGCCACATCAACTCACTGCTGGAGCGGCACGGTCGCCGGCTGGGACCGGATCCCGCCAGCTCGCATGCTTGCACGATCGGAGGCGTGATTGCGAACAACGCCGGTGGCATGCGATGCACCGTGCAGAAAGATGCCTATCATACCGTCTCCGCGCTCACGTTCGTAACGCCATCCGGCGCTGTAATCGACACGTCGAAACCCGATGCGGAAAAAGAGTTTGCGCTGGCAGAGCCGCAGCTTGCGGAAGGCTTGCTCGAGCTGCGAAGAGAGCTTCTGGCGGATCCGGTGCTGGCGGATCGTACGCGTCGCAAATACGCGATCAGGAACACGCACGGATTGCGGCTCTGTGCGCTTCTCGACGGTGAAACGCCGCTCGGGATTTTTCGACGCCTCCTCGTCGGCTCAGAGGGCACACTCGCGTTCATCGCTGAAGCGGTACTGGAGACGATTCCGGCGCCCCGCGTGACGAGCGTGGCATGGATTCCAGTCCCCACGATCGACGAAGCGGTCGCCCTTGTTCCTGGCCTCGTCAGCCTCGGTGCCTCCGCCGTCGAGCTGATGGTCGCTCCGGCGCTCACCGCGGCCGGTCAGGCCTTTGCGGAAACGCCCTCCTACTGGAGAACCCTCGATCCCAAAGCCGCTGCCCTGCTCGTCGAGATCGGCGCCGAGGACTCGGACTCGCTCGAAGCAACACAACACCAGGTCCTCGAGCTCGTGAGTGCCGCCAGGCTGATCAAGCCGGTCGAGTTCACGAGCGTCGCCGAGGCCATCGAGCTCGCCTGGCACGTCCGAGAAGGACTTCTGGGTTTGGTCGGCAAGAATCGCCCGGAAGGCTCGACGCTCATCACGGAGGACGTCTGTTTTCCGCCGGAGCGTTTGGCAGAGGGTGCGCACGACGTGCAGGAACTACTTGCCAAGCATGGGTTCATTCCCGGTGTCGCGGGGCACGCCGCTCACGGGAACCTTCATTTCACTCTCGTCGCGGACCTCGGTGGCGCCGACGGACGATCCCGGTACTCGGCTTTCATGACCGAGCTCGTGGATCTCGTCGTCAGGAAACATGACGGCTCTCTGAAGGCCGAGCACGGAACCGGCCGAAACATGGCGCCGTTCGTCGCATCAGAATGGGGCGAGAAGGCCACCGCCATGATGTGGCGCATAAAACAGCTCGCCGATCCTCACGGGATTCTGGCGCCGGACGTGATTCTGACGCGCAATCCCAGCGTTCACCTGGAGAATCTGAAGTCCTTCCCGCAAATCGAGGGGGTTACGGGTTCCTCACAATGCATCGAATGCGGATTCTGCGAACCTGTCTGTCCGAGCCGCAATGTCACCATGACACCGCGTCAACGGATCGCCCTGCGGCGCGAGATGGCGCGCCAGAAGAATGACTCCGCCATGCTTGCACAACTGCAACGGGAGTATCAGTACGACGGGATCGAGACCTGTGCGGGCGACGGCACGTGCGCCATTCCCTGTCCGATCGGAATCAACACCGGCGCGTTGATCAAGGAGTTCCGGGCGCGCGAGAACAGCCCTGCCGCGGAGGCCGTGGCGCTGCGCCTGGCGCAGCACTGGAAAGCGGTCGAACGCTTGTCGCGCGTGAGCCTATGGGGAGCGCATGCGTTTTCCTCCGTGTTTGGAGTGAAGCCGCTCACGGCTCTTACCGCTGCCGCGCGAAGTGTTGTCAGCCCGGACCTCATGCCCGCGGTGCCCGGGCCAATGCCGCGTGCCGCTTCCGGCCTGCCCGAAACTGACAGGAACGGTGCCGCGGCAGTCTATTTCTGCGCATGCATCAACCGCATGTTCGGTCGCGATCCCGCCGCGGCCGGCCGCTCCCTCACTTGCGGAAACCTTTGTCGCTTTGTCCGGACGCGCTGGTAAGCCGCTGTGGATTCCGCCGGATGTCGCTGGCCTGTGCTGCTCGACGCCGTGGAAATCGAAAGCCTATCGGCAGGGGCACAAGTACATGGCGCAAGCCGTTGCCGATGCGCTGTGGCGCTGGAGCGATGGAGGGCTCTTCCCATCGTCGTCGACGCCGCCTCGTGCACCCTCGGTCTCAAAGAGGATGTCGCGACACAGCTCGAAGGAGAGCGAAAAGAACAGTACGAGAGCCTCAAGATCATCGACTCGATAGCGTGGTGTCGTGATCTTCTGCCGAGCCTGACAATCTCGCGTACGCTGCGGCGGGTCGCGGTGCATCCGACGTGCTCGACGACGCACCTCGGGCTGGCGGGCGCGCTCAAACAGATTGCGGACTGCCTGGCTGACGAAGTCGAGGTCCCGGTTGGCACAACCTGTTGCGGCACTGCCGGCGACCGAGGGCTATTGCATCCCGAGCTGGTCGTTTCAGCGACGCGGGAGGTTCGAGCGGTGCTGGATGCTACGCCCTGCGACGCCTATCTCTCGGCGAACCGAACCTGTGAGATGGGCCTTCGGCACGCGACCGGGCGGCCGTATGAGTCATTTGTTTTCCTGCTCGAGGAACTGAGCCGTCCTGCCGAGCAGCGCGGCAGCGCGTGATCTGGACCACCGGCCGCCTGGCGGCTTGCATTACGTCCTCGATACGACCAGCCCTGCTGCGGGCTTCGCCAAGATTGCCGGCGAAATCCTGGCCGTGCGACCCGGCCCTGGCCTCACTGGTGGGCAACGTCCGGCATGATCTTGCCCATCTCCATGGCCTGGCTCGCCGGCACTTCCTGAATGCCGATGACGATCTGGTCGTCCGGTGCACCGGTCGCTGCCTGCAGCAGTTCCCAAAGGCGCGTCAGCATGCCGCGCTTGTAGTCCGGTGACCGGCCAGTTCGCATGAGAAGCGTCAGCGCTACTGTTGCCGCCACCTCCCCTGCCGTGAAGCCGTTGCCCGGTGCGTAATCCTGGAAGACGATGTGCACCCAGTTCTTTGGAACCCCCGAGTACTCCGCGTGGAATGCCGTCAGTTCGCCGGCGAGTTTGGCCTTGGCTTCGGCGGTGAGCGCATTGGCCTGCGTCGTGACGGTATAGAGGGGCATCGGACTTACTCCCGCGATGATGCTCTCGAGCACTGTAAATGGAGGCTCCTGGACGAGCGGCCGAAGCGATGGCCGGCTTCGATCGACGCAGCCAACAGGTCGGCGGACACCGCCATCGATGCGGTCGTGGCGGAACTAGTGGGCCAGATTGACCTTCGCCAAATCGACAAGCTCACCGGCGCGACCGTCGAGGACCGCTTTCAGCATGAACATGCCGAACTTCTGGGCTTCGCTGAACGTTGTCTTAGGCGGCATCACCAGCTCCTGGCGAGCCGTCACGACATCGAGCAGCGCGGGCCCTTTGTGCTGAAGGACCTCTCGAACCGCGGCCTCAAGATCTTGCGGCGCCTCGACGTGGACGCCCTTGATGCCCATTGCCTGGGCCATCTCGCCGAAGTTCGGGTTCTTCAGGTCGCAACCGGTGTCGAGAAAGCCGGAAGCCTTCATCTCGAGCTCCACGAAACCCAAGGTGCCGTTGTTGAGCACAATGATCTTCACCGGGAACCCGGTCTGCACCAGCGTTACGAACTCGCCCATCATCATGGTGAAGCCGCCATCGCCCGAAAATGAGATGACCTGCCGGTTCGGGAAGGCAGCCTGGGCGCCGATCGCCTGGAGCATGGCATTCGCCATCGATCCGTGATTGAACGAGCCGACGAGCCGTCGGACGGCCGTTCATCTTTAGGTAGCGCGCCGCCCAGGCCACTGGCGTTCCGACGTCGCACGAGAAGATCGCGTCGTCATCGGCCAAGGCGCTGACAATCCGGCTCGACGTACTGGGGATGGATAATCTTACTGTTGGGGCCGCTCTCCGCCAGCGCGTCGAGATCGGCGCGCGCCCGGCGGTAATTGGCACGGGCACCATCGAGATGGGTAGTGTCCGTCTTCTCGTCGATGAGCGGAAGCAGCGCTCTCAGAGTGTCACCCACGGTCCCGATGAGACCGATGTCGAGGGGACAGCGATTGCCCAATGCCGCGGCGCGGATATCGATCTGAGCGATGCGCGCCTGCTCCGGGAAGAACTGGCGGTACGGGAAATCGGTGCCCAGCAGCAGCAGCGTGTCGCAGTCCTTCATCGCCCAATAGCCGGATGCGAAGCCCAGCAGCCCGGTCATTCCGACATCGAACGGGTTGTCGTATTCGAGGTGCTCCTTGCCCCGCATCGTATGGACGATCGGCGCCTTCAGCTTTCGGGCGAGCTCGACGACCTCGTCATGGGCGCCGGCGCAGCCGGCGCCACAAAACAGCGTCACGCGCTCGCCGCGGTTGAGCCACCACGAAAGATGCCTGAGCTCCTCGTCCGCAGGGCGCACGGTCGGCTTTGCAGGTAAGAGCCACTTCGGGACTTGCTTCGCGAGCGGCTGCAGGGCGACATCGCCCGGGATCACCACGACGGCTACTCCCCGCTGGGCGACAGCGACGCGCATGGCGCGCAGCAGGATTTGCGGCAGCTGATCCGGATGCGACACGAGTTCGACGTAGTGGCTGCACTCCTTGAACAGGCTCTCGGGATGCGTCGCCTGGAAGTAGTCGATGCCGATCTCGGTGCTCGGGATGTGGGCGGCGATCGCGAGTACCGGCACGTTGTTGCGATGCGCATCGAACAGGCCGTTGATGAGGTGGAGGTTGCCGGGACCGCAACTGCCGGCGCAGACCGCCAGCTTGCCGGTAAGGTGCGCCTCCGCGCCAGCCGCAAAGGCCGCGCCCTCCTCATGGCGAACGTGGATCCATTCGATCGTCTTGAGGCGCCTTAGCGCGTCGGTGAAGCCGTTCAGGGAGTCCCCGACAACACCGAAGATGCGCTTTACACCCGCCTGGGCGAGCGCCTCGGCCATGTAGTCTGCTGCGGTCCTGCTCATCCTGAGACTCCTGTTAATCGACGTTGTCGGGGCTCGCGGGCGACCGGCGGCTAACGGGTATTGGTCTTCAGGATGCGCAGGTCCGTAACGGAGTATGCCATCCCAAGCCGGTAGCCGCGACCGACACGCAGCGGCGCGATCATATGCATGTCCTCGCCTGCCACTTCGGGGATTCGCAACTCGGCTGACCCCGCCCATACATCCACAATCGCGAGATCGTCAGTGAGGGACATCGTCAGTTCGTCGACCGCCGGCGTCTCGTGATGGCCCGCGCTCAGCTGTGGAAAGTACCGGCGCATCGTGCTGGGCCGATTGAATACCGCCGCGGGATTCTCGACCTTCTCCTCGAGCTGGATCCGGGCGGTCGTCAGTCGCTCGCCGTGGGCTGCGAGGCTTGCGCCGAAGCGGCTTCCCTTGGCGAGTGGTGCTGCGGCGAGGCTCGGCGCGGAGAAGCTCCGCGTCTGGTAGACGCTGCCAAATTTCTTCGGAAAACCCTGCGCCCAGCCGCGCGCGATTGCGGCATCGTTGTCGACGAAGATGTAAGGACAGTAATTCACCGGAGTGCCATCGAAGATCGCCTCGACCATGGCGAACGCCTCGCGGTACTGGTATCGCGCGGGGTCGGTCAACTCGTCGTTCGAGCCGGTGAACTGCCAGTCGAGGAACCAGAAGAAGGCGCGGCCGCCGGATTTCTCGTCCGGCGTGAGGCCGGGCGGGAGCAGTGCCGCGATCGCGCCTGGATCGGCCCAGTATTCGATGGCAATGCAGTCGCTGGAGTAGTGCCACGGTGGCAGCGTCGCGAGCGCGGACTTTCCCTGAGGCGTGATCGGAACTGAAAATGCTTTGAGCATGGTGGCGTGTCCTTGTTTCCTGGGCTGCCAAAAGGTTCATCTCGGGACCTGACCCTTCGGGAATTAGCCTCGGTGGCACGGCATCTTTATCCCCCTGTTGGGGGATTGCCCGGCGTATCGGGGGGCGATCTCGGGCCGGCCGCACCGACCTGCTACCGCTGCATTCGCGGCAGACTGTCCATCGGCATCATCGCGTGGAGCCACGACCTGACCCGCTCCGGCGGCAGGCAGTCCGCGATGATCGTGCCGGCTCCATCAGGGGCGCGTGCCCTCATCCCCCAAATCGAGAGCGCACACCCCCCAGTGAGGGGATAGAGACGCCGCGCCCCTCGCACAAAATTCAGGACGATCGGTTCGGACCGGCAAGCAACGTCACCGGCCCCTCGCATCTCTCGCCGGCGCGCGACCGTGGGCAGAGGCAGACGAGCCGGACGCTGACGTCAGCCTGTGTGGAGCGTGCATTGTGTATCACGTTGGTCTCTTCATCCCTTGCTACATGGATGCCTTCGAGCCGGACGTTGGAGTTGCGACGCTCCAGCTTCTTGAACGTCTGGGCTGCACCGTCGACTATGCCTTTTGCGAGCGAGCGCGCCCCGTCGCCGCCACCGGCGGTGGTTCCCGATTCGTGTGACATCATGAGCAAACCTGGTGCGGTACGCTGAGAGCAATGCATTTCCAGCGTACCCGCGCACCCCCCTTTCAACGCGGTGTGCCCCCCATCCGGGGGATCGTGCAGGAAGTCGATTGGCACGACATCAGAGCGAGAGAAGACGCTGACGGGTGTCGGTATCGCGGAATTCGCGCTGCGGACTGCTCGCAAACAGGACACATCTCGTGCCCCTAAGAGGATTAAAGCATGAAGACGACAGCATTCCTGTCTCGCGCGTGCAGTTCCCTTCATGGTTCGGACTGACCGTGCGGGTACCGGACTTCATCGCACTGACGAAGCCACGCGTGATGGCTCTGGCGGTCTTCACGGCCGCCGTCGGCATGTTCATTGCTCCAGGCAACCTTGATCCGTTGCTTGGAGCTGTTTCGCTTATTGGCATCGCCAGCGGGCGCCGGCGCCGCCGGTGTGCTCAACATGTGGTACGACGCGGACATCGATGCCGTGATGACACGCACGGCCACGCGTCCGATCCCTGACGGCAAAGTTTCGCGGGCTCGAAGCGCTTGCATTCTGGGCTTCGCCCTGGCGTCGGCGCAGTCGCCGTTCTCGCCCTGGCACTGAACGTCACCGCCGCGGCGCTGCTTGCCTTCGCGATCTTCTGGTATACATCGTCGTTTACACGATATGGCTGAAGCGACGGACGCCTGCAGAACATTGTCATCGGTGGCGCCGCCGGCGCTCTTCCGCCGGTGATTGGCTGGGCTGCGGCTACCGGGAGCCATCGGGCTCGAGCCGCTCATTTTGTTCCTGATCATCTTCCTGTGGACCCCACCGCACTTCTGGGCGCTGTCGCTCACTCGCACCGACGACTACGCCCGTGCGGGCGTGCCTATGCTGCCCGTTGTGAGTGGGACGCGCCAAAACAGCGTGGCAGATTCTCGCCTACAGCATGGTTTTGGTCCCGACGTCCGTGCTCCCGCTGCGTCCTCGGGTTTGCCGGGACGATCTATGGGCGTCAATGCCGTTGTCAGCGGAACGGCCTTCATCGCGCTCAGTGCCCTGTTGAGCAGGAGCCGCGGGGCAGATCGACGAGCTGCGCATCGCCTGTTCGTCTTCTCCATTTCCTATCTGTTCTTGTCTGTTTGCGGCCCTCTTGGCCGACCACCAAATCGATCGCTGGTCAACGACGGCCGCAGCGTGTGGCGCACGGATTGACCATGGCCCCGCATACGCGGAACGCCTGACTTCCCCGGTGCCCGCCATCTGCGGTTCCACTCGGTTCGTAGTGGGGGAGGCCTGACATGCGCCTCGATCTCCGCGTCGGCACCTTGGTAGGCGCCGCAATGCTCAGCGGGTTCAGTGAGGGCGTCCTCGATCCAAAGGGGCCAATTGCCGCCGCGGAACGGCTGATCCTGTTCGACTCACTCGGGATCATGCTGGCGATCGTGATCCCGACGATCCTCGCCACGTTGGGTGTTGCCTTCTGGTTTCGCTCGTCCAACCCCCGAGCGCGCTACAGGCCCGACTTCTCCTACTCCGGCCGCCTTGAGCTGCTCGTTTGGTCGATTCCCGCAATGACAGTGATGCTGGTCGGCGGCGTCGCCTGGATCGGGTCGCATGACCTCGATCCGCGCAAGCCGATCGCCTCTGAGGCGAGGCCAGTCAGCATTCAGGTCGTTTCGCTCGACTGGAAATGGCTGTTCATCTACCCCGAACTCGGCATTGCGAGCGTCAACCAACTGACCATCCCGGTCGCGACCCCAGTCAGCTTCGAGCTGACCTCCTCCGGGGTGATGAACAGCTTCTTCGTGCCGCAGCTCGGCAGCCAGATCTACACCATGGCCGGGATGACGACGCACCTGAATGTGCAGGCCGATCACGCCGGGACCTACCGCGGGCTGTCGGCGCAGTTCAGCGGCGGCGGCTTTGCCGACATGCACTTTTCCGTCGCCGCGGTAGCAACGCAGGACTTCGATAAATGGGTGGCGAGCCACCCGAGGCGGCGGCCCGGTGCTCGACGCGCAGACCTATGCCGAGCTGGCCAAACCCAGCACGGCGGTCGCGCCTTTCACTTATCGTGCCGTCGCCCCCGACCTTTTCAACAGCATTCTGGGCGCAGTCATGCATTCCGGCGATCCATCGCTGGCGCATACATTCCTCCGTCACAGAGGGCAGAGCGATGAATCTCCTTGGCAAGCTCAGCTGGAGCGCGATCCCGTTCGACCAGCCAATCATCATGGGCGCGTCGTCACGTGGTGGTCATCGCCGTTGGACTCGTACCTGGGCTGGGTCACCATCAAGGGATACTGGCCGTATCTGTGGCGCGAGTGGATCACGTCGGTCGACCATAAGCGGATCGGCGTGATGTATTGCGTGCTGGCGATGATCATGCTGCTCCGCGGCTTCTCCGACGCGATCATGATGCGTGCTCAGCAGGCCATCGCCGCCGGCGGCGCGCAAGGATATCTGCCGCCGGAGCATTTCGACCAGATATTCTCGGCCCACGGCACGATCATGATCTTCTTCATGGCGATGCCGTTCGTGATCGGCCTGATGAATTTCGTGGTGCCGTTGCAACTCGGCGTCCGCGACATGGCTTTTCCGACGCTGAACTCGGTGGCGCTCGGGTTGACGGCGTCCGGCATTCTTTTGACCAACATCTCGCTGGCAGTCGGCGAGTTCGCAAAGACCGGTTGGGTCGCATACCCACCGCTGAGTGAGTTGCAATTCTCGCCCGGCGTCGGCGTCGACTACTACCTTTGGGCTTTGCAGATCTCCGGCATCGGCACTTTGATGACCGGCATCAATTTCGTCACGACGATCCTGAAAACGCGCGCCCCGGGCATGGGATATGATGCAAATGCCGGTGTTTTGCTGGACCGCGCTTGCAACCAATCTGCTCATTGTCGCGGCGTTTCCCGTGCTGACCGCGACGTTCGCGATGCTGCTGCTCGACCGCTATTTGGGTTTTCACTTCTTCTCGGTCGCTGCCCAGGGCAATCCGATGATGTATGTGAACCTGTTCTGGGTGTGGGGGCACCCGGAGGTCTACATCCTGATCTTGCCGGCCTTCGGCGTGTTTTCGGAGGTGGTCTCGACGTTCTCCGGCAAGCCGCTGTTCGGCTATCGCTCGATGGTCGCCGCCACCATGGCGATCTGCATCCTGTCCTTCCTGGTGTGGCTGCACCACTTCTTCACCATGGGAGCCGGCGCAGACGTCAACGGCTTCTTCGGCGTCATGACCATGATCATCGCGGTTCCCACCGGCGTGAAAGTCTTCAACTGGCTGTTCACGATGTACGGCGGGCGCATTCGCTTCACCGTGCCGATTTTGTGGTCGATCGGGTTCATGGTGACGTTCGTGATCGGCGGCATGACGGGCGTCCTGATGGCCGTGCCGCCAGCGGATTTCCAACTGCACAACAGCCTGTTTCTGGTCGCCCATTTCCACAACGTCATCATCGGCGGCGTCGTGTTCGGCGTGATGGCCGGGATCAATTATTGGTTTCCCAAAAGCGTTCGGTTTCACGCTCGATGAACGTTGGGGCAGGGCATCGTTCTGGTGCTGGCTCGTCGGCTTCTATGTCGCCTTCATGCCGCTCTACGTGCTCGGCCTGATGGGCATGACCCGGCGCATGCAGCACTACGACAATCTCGCCTGGCAACCCTGGCTGGTGGCGGCGGCGGTTGGCGCCGTGATCATCCTGGCCGGTATCGCCTGCCAGGTAATCCAGCTCGTCGTGTCGATCCGCACACGCGAGCAGCATCGCGACCTGACCGGCGATCCGTGGAATGGCCGCACGCTGGAATGGTCGACGGCGTCGCCGCCACCGGCCTGGAATTTCGCCGTCCTGCCGGAAGTCTCCGAGCGATCGACGCATGGTGGAGCCAGCAAACAACACGCGCGGAAAGCAGTCAGTCGACACCGGCGCGCGCGTACCAGCCAATCGAAGTGCCCAGGAACAGCGCCATCGGGTTTCGTCACCGCGTTCTTTGCCGTCGTCATCGGCTTTGCGCTGATCTGGCACATCTGGTGGTTGGCGGTCCTGGGGCTGTTCGGCGTGTTCGTAACACTCCTGGCTTTCGCGTTCCGCGATGCGGAGGAAATCGAAATATCCGCTGAGCAGATCGCTCGGTTCGAACGACATGCCCGGACGGAGGTCGCGTGATGAACGACGCTGTCGTGACCGATGAGGGCGGCAAGGAAGGTCACACCGGATGCCGGCGTAGCCGGTCCCGCCTCGAAACGGATCGTCGTCGCCTACGGCTTCTGGATCTTCCTCTTAAGCGACGTCGTCATGTTTTCGGCGCTGTTTGCGAGCTACGCGGTGCTCGTGCGCGCCACGGCGGGTGGTCCGACCGGCGACGAGCTGTTCAATCAGGTCAGCGTCGCGATCGAGACCGCTTGCCTGCTGGCCTCCAGCTACACCTGCGGGCTGATGTCCTTGGCGGTCAATGCGCGGCGGCGCGGCGCCATCTACTTTTTCGCGGCGGTTACCTTCGTGCTCGGGGCAGCGTTTCTCAACCTGGAGATCCATGAGTTCGCCGCCATGATCGCGCGCGGCGCGACCCCGGAACGCAGCGCGTTCCTTTCCGCGTTCTTCACCCTCGTGGGCTGCCACGGGTTGCATGTCACCGCCGGGCTGGTCTGGCTGGCCGTGATGATGGCGCAGGTCGCGATCAAGGGCCTTCGCCCCAACGTCGGGCGTCGGCTGCTTTGCTTTGCCCTGTTCTGGCACACGCTCGACATCGTTTGGGTCTGGCTGTTCACGGTCGTCTATCTGATGGGAGTACGCCCATGACTGACACGAGGTTTGATCGCGCGCCCGGAGACAGCCCGGCAGTCGGCCGGGACGGAAGGCAGAACGCTGTCCGACGTGGCAATTCACACGATTGGACTGGTTCTTGCCGTGGTCCTCACAGCGATATCGTTCTGGGTCGCCAACACGTCACTGCTCTGGGCGCCCGGCGTGCTTCTGGGGCTTGCTGTGCTCGCGATAGCCCAGATGGGCGTGCATCTCGTGTTCTTCCTGCACATCACGACGGGGCCGGACAGTACCAACAACGTCCTGGCGCTCGCGCTCGGCGTTCTCATCGTGATCCTCGTGGCAGCCGGTTCGATTTTCATCATGGCGAACCTTAACGAGAACATGATGCCTTCGCCCGAGCTGATGAATCATGCACATGCAGCGCTGATTACGTGCGTAGAACCAGACAGCCGCACACGCCGATGATCACGCAACACACTCAGATGCATGCGGATGCGATGTCGTCGGGCCTTGGAAGGAGCCTGGCGAACGCGCTCGCGGATGCTCGCGCACCGCTGCTCTTCGGTGTTCGGCTCTGGGCCTCCGTTTGTCTCGCACTGTTCGTCGCGTTCTGGCTCCAGCTCGACAGCCCGTTTTGGGCCGGTACCTCCGCTGCGGTCGTGTGCCAGCCGCAGCTCGGGGCTTCGCTGCGCAAGGGCTGGTTCCGGATGATCGGCACCGTGATCGGCGCTGTAGTGATCGTGGTCCTCACGGCCTGCTTTCCGCAGGATCGGATTGGCTTTTTTCGCGCTGCTGGCCCTGTGGGGCGGAATCTGCGCGTTCGTCGCCACGGTGCTGCGCAACTTCGCATCCTACGCGGCGTCCCTCGCCGGCTACACGGCCGCGATCGTCGCTGCCGACACGCTCGGGGCGACCGGCGGCGCGAGTTCGGAGGTCTTCCTGCTGGCGATCTTACCGTGCCAGCGAGATCTGCATCGGCATCGTGTGTGCCGGCATCGTCCTCGCCGGGACCGATCTTGGCGGCGCCCAGAGGAGGCTCGCAGCGTCATTGGCCGATCTGGCGGCCGATATCGCGGGCGGATTTACCCGCATGCTGGCACTGGCGGGGCCGCAGCTGCCGGACACGCAAGCCGAGCGACGCGAACTTCTGCGCCGCGTCATCGAGCTCGACCCGATGATCGACCAGGCGCTCGGAGAGTCCAGCCACCTGCGCTACCGGTCGACGACGTTGCAGGCCGCGGTGCACGGCCTGTTCGCAGCGCTGGTGGGTTGGCGCGGCGTTGCGGCACATCTGAGACGCTCGCCGGACGACGGGGCCCAGACGGCGGTGGAATCTATCCTGGCCGGCATCCCCGCCGAGCTGCGATCGGCGTGGGAGCCAAGCTCGCGCGAACGCTGGATGGCTGATCCGGTGGCTCTGCGCCGCGCTTGCGAGGAGGGGGAGCGAACGTTGCTCGCCCTGACGACCGATACGCCATCGCAGCGGCTGCTCGCCGATGAAACGGCCAAAGTTCTGAATGGCATAGCGCGCGTGCTCGACGGATTGGCGTTGCTCGTCGATGCCCCAGGCCGGGACGCCTGCTGGATATCGCGATGTCGCGCCGGGCGTCGCCGATTGGCTGCCGGCTGTTGTCAATGGGGCCCGCGCGTTCGTCACGATTGGTGCGGTTGAGCTTTTCTGGGTCGCCACCGCCTGGCCGAACGGCGGCGCGGCGATCGTGTTCGTCACCATCGTGCTCCTGTTGCTGTCGCCGAGAGGCGATCTGGCCTACCTTGGCGCCCTTGCATTCTCGCTGACCGCCGCCGTCGGCATCGTGGTCGCGGCGATCGTAGAATTCGCGGTTCTGCCGGCTGTCGAAACGTTTCCGGCCTTCTGCGCCGCCATCGGGCTTTTCCTCATA
Source organism: uncultured Alphaproteobacteria bacterium (assembly GCA_963790445.1). GTDB lineage: Bacteria > Pseudomonadota > Alphaproteobacteria > Acetobacterales > Acetobacteraceae > JAMXLO01. The sequence continues at coordinate 593,400 of CAWBON010000014.1, forward strand.
CCGGTCGGCTTTGCCGTGGCTCGGAGCCGGACGCCTGCCCTGATGGCCGTGTTCGGCGGCATGGGCGTCGCCTTCATCCGTCTTCTCGCACCCACAAACCCGATGATCTACGACACGGCGCAATTCTACAATACCGCCCTGGCAATCTTTGTAGGGTGCGCCATCGGACCGCTGGCATTTCGTCTGTTGCCGCCGCTCTCGCCCGCGCTGCGGGCGCGCCGACTGCTCGCTCTCACCTTGCGCGACCTGCGGCGCCTGGCGATCAGCCCGCTGCCGCCGCGGTCGGCGGATTGGGAGCGCCGGATGTACAGACCGGCTCGCGGCATTGCCGGACCAAGCCGAACCGTTGCAGCGCGCGCAGCTTCTGGCGGCGCTGTCGGTCGGCATCGACATCAGTCACCTTCGCCAGCTGGTTCCGCGCTTTGGGGTGGCCACGGAACTCGACGCCGCGCTCGCGTCCTTCGCGGAGGGAAACAGTACGGCCGCAATTGCGCGGCTGCATCAACTCGACAGCCGCCTGGCCTCCGACCCCGGTACGGGACCGGAGACAGACGATGCGCTTCGGGTGCGCGGTCGTATCGTCGCCATCTCCGAGGTGCTTGCCGAGCACGGCTCATATTTCGACTCGAGAGCGCCCGCATGAGGTTCGCCGAGATCGACCTGTTCGGTGTTTACGTTGCGCCGCTCTCGCTCATTCTCGTCGGCGCCTGGTTCGTCACGATTGCACTGCGCCGCGTCGCCGGCCGCTTCGGCCTGCTGCGACACGCCTGGCATCCGGCTCTGTTCGTATTTGCCGTGTACATCATCGTTCTCTCGTCCTGGATCCTGATCGTCTGCAAGGCTGAGCTCGTCATGAGCGTCACCGAAGTCGCATCGAAACACGGCAAAGTCGCCCCTGAGCCCCGCGGTCACGCCGGGCGCCGCGTAAGGGTGATGCCAATCCTGGTCACACTGGCGGCGGTCGCGCTCGCCGGGCTGCTCGGTTGGGCGGCGTGGGACAACTATATGGGAGCGCCGTGGACGCGCGACGCCACCGTGCGCGCTTATGTCGTCACGATGGCTCCGGAGGTCACGGGGCGGATCGTCGAACTGCCGGTTGTCGACAACGGCTACGTTCGTAAGGGTGATCTCCTGATGGCGATCGATCCAACCAACTTCACGATCGCCGTTAGTCAGGCCGAGGCAGCGGTGCAGCAAGCCCAGGCGAGCGTGCAAAATATCGACGCGCAGATGGCTGTTCAGCAGGCACAGATCAGTGCCAGCCAGGCACAGCTGGATCAGGCGCAGGCAGTGCTCGTGTTCGCACAGCAACAGGCCACGCGCTTCCAGACGCTGGCGCAAGACGGCTGGGGCACCGTTCAGAATGCCCAGCAGTTCACGTCGCAGCTGCATCAGCAAGGCAGCCGCGGTCCAGACCGCGCGCGCAAACCTCAGTCTGGCGCAGCGGCAAGTCGAGTCGCTGAAGGCGCAGCGGATGAGCGCCGAGGCGAATGTTGCGCAGGCCAAAGCTCAGCTCAGCCAGGCGCAGGTGAATCTCGAGCGCACGCGCATTGTCTCTCCCGTCGATGGCTACGTAACGAACCTGCTGGCGCAGCTCGGCGACTTCGTCAATGCCGGTGCGAACACCATCTCGGTGGTCGATGCAAACTCATTTTGGGTCGACGGCTATTTCGAGGAGACGAACCTGGCTCCGATCCGCGTGGGCGATCCGACGCGCATCAAGCTGATGGGCCACAGCGAGATCTTGCGTGGTCACGTCGAGAGCATCGCTCGCGCCATCAACGTTGCGAACGCGCAACCCGCCACTCAAGGGGTCGCCAACGTCAATCCGATCTTCACGTGGGTGCGCCTGGCCCAGCGCATCCCGGTTCGCATTCATATCGATGAGATGCCGCCTGGCGTCGTCCTTTCGGCCGGCATGACCGCCACGGTCGAGATCGACGATTCGGGACCGTGGAACAGGCAAGTGAGTGAGCGCGATACCAGCACGAACCGCCCTGAAGACCGTCGCGGATGGTGGCGGAGCCGTCAAGGCAAGGACCATGATCGCAGTTCATCGCGGCCCTGGGAGATCCGGCGTCTCTCAGCGGTGTCCAGCAGCGCCGAGGTCATCCAGTAGCTGTTTCGCCGCGATAAGATCGGCGGTGCCGAAACCCTCCGTGAAGCGATCGTAGATCGGCTGGAGGCAGGCGGTGGCGTCGGCGGGGCGGCCTTGATCGCGCAGCAAGCGGGCGAGGCTCGTCGCCGCGCGCAACTCCCATGACAAGGCTCCATGCTCGCGCGCCCCATCGAGCGCCTGCCGGAAGAGGTCTTCCGCCGTTTCCGCGGCTGCAGGAGTGCCCTGCAACAGAGAGAGTTCGCCCTTGAGGCGCAGCAACTCGGGCGTGAACCAGCCTGCCTCGAACTGCTCGATCCCTGCTTCGAGCACCGCCAGCGCCTTCGGCGATCCGCCCGGCTTGGCCAAGGCTTCCGCCAGCTGACTCAGGCCGGTGAAGGACCGAAAGCTGAGATTGGACTGGGCGACTTCGTCGAGGCCGGTATCGCAGCAGCTCGCGATCCCGCGTCGATATCGCCCCGCTTGAGGACGACGGCCTTTTGAAACCTGGCAGCCGAACGCGCTCCAGAGCGGCAAGCCATGCTTTCTGCGAATGATCGACCAGCATGCCTGTATAATGCGCTGCGGCGGCGAGATTTCCCACCCACAGCGCGATCGGGCATGCCGCCAAGGCGAGGGCGTAACACAGCGACAGTGCGTGACCGGTCGCCTGCGCCTCGTTCAATGCTCATTTCGGCAGTGCGCACCGCCTGATCCGAAAACCCCTGCAACCACAGCACCCGCGCAAGGAACGCGCGCGCCGACACTCGCACGTCAATCTGGAAGCGAATGATATCCTGGAGGCGAACGACGTCCTGTCCATGATCGGTCGAGGCATACTGAGTCAGCACCTGCTCGAGATGGCGCCGCGCACTGATCTGGTCGCCAAGAAAATGTTTGGCCATGCCCATCATGCGTTCGCCGAACAGCTGAGCGCTCAGGTCCGAGCTGCTCGCTGCCAGATCATGGAACCTTTGCGCAAACGGCAGCGCAGCACGATGTCGACTGCTCGCGGCGTGAAAGAAATACAGGCCGCCGAGAGCGCGCAGCTGGTACTCGCAGGTCGCCAAGGTTCTCCGCGATGTCGAGCGCCTTCGTGAACGCGGCGCCCATCTCGGTAGCCTCGGCGGTCGATGCGCCCAGCGCGGCGTGCAGCCTCATTTCGCTGCGCGCGGATCTCGGCTCCGTGCAGTTCCGAGCGCGCCAAGCGCCTGCTTGGCGCGACTGCGGCACTCCTCAAGCAGCGACAGTCGCATCCAGAGCGGGACCGCGGCGGCGGTCAGCGCCACCCCGATCGATCCATCGCCGCCTGGCGAAAAGGCCCAGTCGAGCGCCGCGCGCAAATTGTCGATTTCCCGGGCGTAATCGGCCAGCCATTCGCCCGCAGGCCGCGCCGGCGCTTCCCCTTCAGCGCGCTCGAACAGATCGCGGTAGTACTCGGCGTGACGGCGCGCGATCCGCTCGCGCTCGCCGCTCTCGTCGAGCTTCTCGATCGCGTAGGCGCGGGTCGTGTCGAGCAGCCGGAACCGCGGCTTGGCGCCGCTGACATCCGCGACGACCAACGATTTCGCCACCAGATCGGCCAGGCGGTCGATCGCATCGACGCCTGTTGTTGCTGCATCCATGGCCACGGCCGCGGCCGCCTCGACCGTAAAGCCGCCGGCGAATATGCCGAGAGCCCGGAAGAACCGCTGCTCGTCCTCGCTCAGCAGACCGTAGCTCCAGTCGATGACGGCCTGCATCGTCCGGTGCCGCGGCATGGCTGCTCGGCGCCGCGTTCCCAACAGCGGCAAGCTGTCGTCCAGGCGGGCGGCAAGGCCTTCGACGCCGAGCACCTCGACGCGCGGTGCGGCGAACTCGATCGCCAACGGCAAGCCGTCGAGCCTCCGGCAAATCGCGACGACCAGCGGGGCGTTGGCATCGGTCAGCGCGAAGTCTTCGACGATCGCGGTCACTCGCTCGACGAACAGCTGCACGGCGGGGAAAGCCGCCGCTTCGGCGGCCGTCAGCCCGGACGACGGCTCCGGGCTGCTGAGCGGTCCGAGGCGGTGCACGCGTTCACCCGCGTACCCCGAGCGGCTCCCGGCTGGTCGCCAGGATGTTGACGCCCGGCGCTCCGCTGAGAACCGCCGCCGCCAGACCGGCCGCCGCGTCAATGACATGCTCGCAATTGTCGAGCAGCAGCAGCATCCGGTTGTCTCTGAGGGCGGCGACCAGGCCGGGAAGCGGATCTTCGGTGCGGATTTCCAGGCCGAGCACGGTCGCAACCGCGCTCGGCACCAGGCGCAGGGTCGCCGAGCGGCGCCAGATCGACCAGCCAGACGCCGTGCTCATAAGCGGCGATCATCCGCTCGGCGACGGCGAGGGCGACCGTGGTCTTGCCGATGCCGCCAGGCCCGACGATCGTCACCAGGCGCTGGCGCGAGAGCTGCGAGACAAGCGCCGCCACGATTTCCTCGCGGCCGATCATCCGAGTTGTCGCGAACGGCAGATTGTGCGGCGCCGCCGGCGCGATTGTCGGGGGCGGCGAGGCCCGCGACGGCTCCTCGTTGCGTATCGGCGCGACGAAATTGTAGCCCCGTCCCGACAACGGTGACGACGTAGCGATTGTCGCCTTGGCCGTCGCCGAGGGCGCGACGCAAAGCGCTGACCTGGATCTTCAGATTCGCTTCTTCGACGAAGGTCTGCGGCCAGGCTCGGGCGATCAGCTCCTCCTTGCCGACCACCTCGCCGGCGCGTTCGACCAGAGCGGCCAGGATGTCGAAGGCGCGGCTGCCGAGCCGCACCGGCTTGTCGCCCTCGAGCAGGAGCCGCTGTGCCGCAAGGAGCCGGAACGGGCCAAACGAGATCGCAGGTTCGCCGCCGGTTGCTGCCTGCGGCTCAGTCACGATCGGGAGTCGCCCAGCTCGTCCAGATAGCTGTTTCGCCGCGATAAGATCGGCGGTCCCGAAACCCTCGGTGAAGCGATCGTAGATCGGCTGGAGGCAGGCGATGGCGTCGGCGGGGCGGCCTTGATCGCGCAGCAAGCGGGCGAGGCTCGTCGCCGCGCGCAACTCCCAAGACAAGTCTCCATGCTCGCGCGCCCCATCGAGCGCCTGCCGGAAGACATCCTCCACCGCTTCTGTGGTTCCGGTAGTGCCCTGCAACAAAAGAAGCTCGCCTTTGATGCGCAGTAGCTCGGGTGCGAGCCAGCCTCTTTGGGACCGGTCGATGCCTCGCTCGACCGTTGCCAGCCCGTCGGCGAACCGCCCCGCATGGCCCAGGGCTTCTGCCATCTGACCAAGGGCGGTCAGGAACCAGAGGCCGGCGTTGGGTTCGGTGATCTCGTGGAGGCCGGCGCGCAGCAGTGGCAAGCCGC